>CAYSFD010000048.1:0-257402 GCA_964430565.1 uncultured Enterobacteriaceae bacterium | reverse complement strand
GCCGGATTGTGGCTGCGGCGGGTGCGCCGCCCCGATGCCTTCTTTCTCATCAGAAACTCCTTATCGCCAGACCGATCTCGGTCCGGCTTTATACCAAGAGTTTCCACTTATAGCGCTGTTCAGTTTTGCGGGGCCACTTCTGATTCCAATCTAAGCAGCTCATACTTATCTTTTGCGTTGAGCGGATTAGCGCCGATCGGTGACAAGTACACCATATTTTCTATGTCGATTCGTTCCCACTCCGTAACACCATCATCGTACTGCAGCATTAGGCGCTGCCCTTGTCTGCAACTCAGTATGCCGGGTGACTGAATCACCAAGAACCGAGGGAGCAAGCGATCAAAATAACAGTCTGATACGAGATCTACAACCTGCGGTGGATGTTCACCATTCACCCGAAAAACGTAGCGGTTTCTCTCCGAACGGAAGATCTCAAATATCCCCACCAACGCGTCGAATCGTCTCAGCGGTTCAACCCATTCGGATTTAGGCGTATTGACCATCACCAAAACGCGCGGCTGCTGGCCTTTCATCATTGCCGTAACCCGATCTTTGTCGAGCAGAGGCTGTTTCCCGCATAAATACTCGGCTTCACGTCGACCGTACGCAGCTCGTGACAGTGTACGAACCTGCGGGAGTACATGACCTTCGAGAGAATGACTGCCAAGCTCGACCTCCACGACCCACCAATCTCGGCACTGTTTGTGAATCAACGCGAAATCGGCTTTGGCCGAATCAGTCTCGTCACTCACCGTCAGCTTAAAAGGCACCAAGTAATAGTACGGATAGATGAGCTCGACGTTAGACGAAAACACCTGCTCATATTCTGTTTCGTAGAGCGCTGAAACAGAGATCTGTTCAAACCATTCTCCATCGAACAGAACTTTGGACATCCGTTAATGTGCTCGGCTCCAAGTTATTGCCCCAATGCCTTCCAATCGCTTCGCTTCATCGACTAGTCTGCGCTCCTCCTGGTCTGTGGCATATAGGGTGAAAATAGTCGCCGTAGTTTTTCCCGGCGCCGGGCGCAGTACACGGCCCAATCGTTGAACGCGTTGCCTAAAACTTGCAGTAGAACTAGCCACTATCGCGACGCTAGTTTCCGGAACATTTACGCCCTCGTCCAAGGCGCGGCAGCAAATTAAAATGTCAAATACACCGCGTCGATAGAGTCGAAGATTGTCTCGTCGAACTGTTGGGCCGACACCTGAGTGATAGATTGTCACGCTTCGCTTTCTTTCTGAGAGAACGTGCAACAATTTATTTGCCGCATCTACTCGCTCGTGGAAAAGAATCGTACGTTTGCCGAGGTTAGCTTCCGCGATCTTTGCGGCAATAGGAATCCGCATCGTTGCAGTCGCAGACACCGCGGCACGTAATTGCAACAGACGGATAATGCGAGCCTTGACTTCTGGATTGCCCTCCGCCCTCCGTGCTTCAATTGCAAGGCGTTTAGTGAGTTTGTCGTATTTATTCTGTTCATCCGTAAGTAACTTAATACGGACATTGGTTAGATCAAAGGGAGTGATTACTCCGTCTTGGTAAGCTTCCGTGTAGTCGTACTCATAGATTATCGGCCCTAGTACTGCGGCTACTCGAGTCTGAAAACCATCGTCGTACTCCCGTTGCGGGGTAGCTGATAGTCCCAAAGTTGCGCTGTGCTGCCCACCTAAGGCAAGCGCATTTATCGGACTCCCGGCTCGATGGCATTCGTCAACGATTAGAAAAGTAGGTCCCTGTCCCGCAATTTTTGGTGCAATCGAGCGCGCCGTGTTAAGAACAATAAGATTCACCTCTCGCGGCTTTGACGGTTTGTCCTCTCCAGAAAAGCAGGCAATATTCTCCTCGGGAACAAGGAGATCTTCCCGTAGACTTACATACCATTGGTCCAGCAGCGCGGTGGTAGGAACAACTATGAGGTATCTTCCATCGGGGTACATCTCTTTGAAAAGCATCATGCACATTTGGGCAAAGACAGTTTTCCCGCCGCCCGTAACGACGCTGACTACTCCCTTAAATCCATCCTTCCATTTTTCGGCGGCAACTAACTGCCAGCGCCGCGCCTCGACGCGGAGCTTCCAGCTCGTGTTGGTAGTAGACGTAGTATTTCCTCTAGGCTAACCAACGAAGCTTCGGAAATCGACCGATTGATCCACTGATATAGCTGTTGTCCGCTTCGATAGCAATCCACTTACGCTGTAACTTTTCGGCTGCCGCGCCGGTCGTGTTGCTGCCCGCGAACGGGTCCAAAACCATGTCCCCCGGCTCGGTCAAAAACTGTATGAAGAACTCTGCCAACTCCGCCGGCATCCTTGCAGGGTGGAACACAAGGTTGTTTTTCTTACAATGAACCTGATAAGGCTCAAAAGAACTCGTATTCGGAATAGTTAGCACGTTTGGCGGAATCGCCCCTTCGTTATCCTTGAGAAATGAGGTTTTCCCAATGTTGTGTTCCGATGGACGCTTTCCTGAGTTGTACTTGCCAGAGCGCAGTAGCTCCTTCATTGAAGGGCTGTACTCCTTTAGAACACGACGATTACTTGCCTTGGGTCTCTCAATCGGGGAAAGCCACCAAAGCCGCGTATAACTGTCCTTAAGCCGAATTCGATCAACATTCACCCATTGTGCGGGACTCGGTAGCCGAGCCGGATTGTGGCAAATGAACTCTTGACATAAAAAGAGACCGTTCTCCTCCTGAAAGGCGAGCAATGCCTTTAGAGCCAGCGTTGACATCACAGGATGTCCCGGTTCCCATGAGTTACCCAGCTCAATGACTATAGAGCCGTCTGGAGTAAGAAAATCCTTGAACAATTGTCCGAATCCACACAGCCACCGCACGTACTCGTCACCGGTCAAGTTGCCGTACTTTTTCTTCCTGTTGAGTGGGAAGGGTGGAGACGTAAAAATCAGCTGAATGCGGCCTCTATAATAATTAAGCGCAGGATCAGAAAGGACCACCTCGGCTTGGCCCTGTAACATCGAACCGCGACGTGTCTGGTACTTCAAGTTGTGAGGGGGGCGAGCCATTCCAATTCTTTTGTTCAATCGATATTTAGGCAATACAAGGTGGGGGCAGCGCGGACAGATGAGACGCGACGCTTAAAGTCCACCCGCTCGACCTAGAGTTAGGTGTTCGTGAACACATGAACTGCGACCGTATACATGGTGGTCAAAGATTCCTTCGCGTCAGCCTCAAGAATCTTCTCAGGAGGCGACCGCTCACGGCCCACCCGTTGCCCTAAACCATGTGGATGGTCGAACGATTTGAGGTGAGCGAACGGATTACGAATCAGTCGAAGTCGATCGATTCTGGTCAACAGCCCCGGATTCAGCAGATTGTTTGTGCGGCAGCACTCGATTATTGCGGCAAGACCACGTTCTGCGTCTTTAGTGAAACCCTTCTGCGACAGCCGTGCACCCAACCAGTGCTCGACGAACGCTGCAGAGAGCACAGTAGATGCAACGAAACAACCGAATACGAACGATGATTTGGCCTCTTCAAATACGTAATAGGTTTCGAGGGGCATCCCGAATGCTCGGTTCTTCGGAATTACTCGCTCCAGCCACCGAATACGCTCTGCGCGAATAGGGAGCGTAGCCTTTTCGGCGTGCTGCAATGACCACTCGTACCGAGGACGCCGGCGTCGGATCGGCTTCCCGAAGAGGTCCCGATGAGTACGGGGAGCGACCATATTGCGAACACTTAACGTTCCGCGTCAGCCGCGCGCGCCGCTCTTGCGCGCGTCGGTCTGCATGCGGGGGTTAGGCTGCCTTCTTGCAATGAAAGAAAGCGGCTGAAATTTGAACTCCTTTTTGCTCGCAGCACGCGGGAAGAACGAGAGCGACGGTTTGGCTGATAGCGCGCCACCGACAAAGGCCAGTACGAAGAATTTGTCATTGGTCCAAGTCTTTAGCTCTCGGGCGGTGACAATGAATTGCTGGCCCTCGCCCCGCGCGCCCTTTACTTCCACGTGACTTAGCTCGCCGGAGCGCTTGCAGAGGAGATCGTAACCCCGGTTTTCAGGGGAGACGTCTTCCACCGACCAGCCTTGGTGTCGAAAGTAGCGAGTTACGTGTTTGAGTGCCGCTCGCTCGACGAGCTTATTCTGTTCGGGAGTCCCGAAGCCAGCACCTTGAACTGAGCGCTCAGCGTTTTCTTCTGGTGCATCTGCGGCCTGCGCTAAACGGAGCCCCGCCGCCCGGAGCAAAGTATGAGCATCCGTTTGCGAGATCGGATACAACGTGCGAATTTGTCCAGGCTGGAGCGCCGGGATTCGCGCGACCCTTGCATTCGCTTCCTTGAGCGGTCGAACGCGCACGCCAATTCGGTGGATTGGTTTTAGAACGAGCTTCTTGTACTTACCCTGAGGCTTCCATGTCACAACGCGCGCGACGCCAACGAGTTCGTTGCGGTCAGTTTGATATGCGATGACCGTGTCGCCGACCTTGGCTCGTGCAAGATCAGGAACTATTTTCGTTGAGCCCCACCATTGAGCCTCGGTGCTTTCGAACACTTCCGCCCAATCGCCCCACGTGCGCTGATATTCCCGGTTCTTGTTATTGCACTTGTAGACCCAGAACGCTGACATGTTGACGGCAGCCTAACGTGGAGGTGTGCGGCGCGCCGGGTGACGGGTGCTGACACACGCGCTTTGCCAAGCAGCCCATCGCCGTTGAACGGAGCCGCCTCGCGGCGCGTCCGCCGCGACCGTCAAGTTAGAGCACAACCTGTTCGAGGATTGCATAGTTCTTGCGACGCATGCGGACCAACACGATGAACAACTCCGTTCCGGCCTCGATGTAACTCGGTACGTCACGGCTCTCACCACGAAACTGCAGTTGGTAGTACGGCCCGTAACCGGCGTCGCCGTGATACATCTTCGCGGTCAAACGCTCGCCTCTGGGAAAGATGACGATGAACTCCCCTTGATGCAAGAGATCAGACTCCAGCTGTTTGTAATCAACTTCCCCTTTAGGCACAGTGATCGGGTGCCCTGGATAGTCCAAGAAGGCGCGGCCGACTTCGAATTTGAAATGGAGCCCGGACATTTGTTGTGCTCTACGTTCAATGATCTTCCCGAAAAACCATCTATCACGGCAGCCAGTTTAACCCTCATTCAAAAAGGCTTGTAGGAACACCGCCTTAGCTTTGCCGTACAAAGGTGCGCGGGATGATAGATGGTTAAGGGAGACTAAGTCTCTGATCGAACAGACCGTGAACCCTTGCAGGATGGCACGTTGCCGCAGCAAGACTAGGTTCACAAGGCGTTGCAGCGGCTACAAACGCCTGAAGTAGGCAACACCAGGTTTCTTGGCTGCACGAGCGGCAGCTCAGGGTCGGAAGAAGACAAGCCGATGCAGACCAATGCTGCATTACATGTTTTCGACAGGACCGCCAGCGGGCTGACTGGTACCCTCGTCTCCCTTCGCTCCTCGGCGCCCGGTCAACGCGGCGTTAGCCCGCGGAAAGCCAATGAACGCAAGGATCTAGGGGTCCCGCAGCCATAACGGGCAGCCCAACCACGCTAGAACTCTACGCCAGCAGTTCCCGCGGATCGCCGAGCGTCCCGCGCACCGCCGCCGCGGCGACGGTATAGGGCGAGCCGAGATAGACGTTCGAGGCCGGATCGCCCATCCGCCCCTTGAAGTTGCGCGCGATGCCGGAAATGATGTTGAGGTTCGGCCCGAAGCGATAGCCGTAGCCCGCGCAGGCGCCGACTTGGTGGACAACCCAATTGCGAGAACGACGAGGCCGCATCGCTGCAGCCCCTCGTTCCTGGAAATGGCGACTACTTCGCGGCAGCCGGAAAAGCCGGCAGCTTGCCGATGTCGCGCATGTCGTGCTGGATGATCACGGTCGCGTTGAGGTTCGCGGCGACCTTCTTCATCCGCTCGATCGACGCGACCGTCTGCGCGCGGTCGTAATTGAAGCTCGGCACGCCGTTCGATTCGTAGTTCTCGTGGAAGTGCGCGGCGTCGCCGCTCAGCAGGAAATTCTTTCCCGACTTGAGGCGCACGAGCAGGCTGGTGTGCCCAGGCGTGTGGCCAGGCGTGCGGATCACCATCACCGTGCCATCGCCCCAAACGTCCTTGTCGAGCGTCAGGATCTCGACTTTGCGGGCACTCGCCCCCATCCAGTCCTTGAAGCCCGCCGCGTTCGCGCCCTGCATCGGCGGGTTTGCCGTGATGCCGTCCCAGTCGCCCTTGCCGATGAGCAGCGTCGCACTCGCGAACGGCGAGAGCTGGCCGGTGTGGTCGGCGTGGAAGTGGCTGATGCCGACGTATTTCACCTGCTCCGGCTTCACCTTCACCTCGGCAAGGCGCTCGACGATGCCGACCTTCGGCGCATTTGGGTTCGAGCCCGGCGCGAAACCGGTGTCCCAGACCATGCACTCGTCGCCGTGCCTGATCAGGTAGCAGCTGAACGTGAACGTGAGGTTCAGGTCCTTGTAGGCGAAGGTGTCGGTGAAGCGCTCGGCGACGTTGGTGGGCTTCGCGCCCGTGCCGCATTCGATCCGGGTCAGCGTGACTTCGGGTGCCGTCTGCGCCACCGCGGACAGCGAGAACAGCGCGCCGGCGCCGATCGCCAGCCAGATTCTGGTCTTCATCGTTTAGGTCCTCCTGTAGTTAACCAATAGTAGAATCAATTCGCCGCTGAAGCCAGGGTGGCTCGCCGGCGTGCCGCAATCTTGAAATCTGATCTGCGCGCTCAGCGTTTCCTCTGCGGGCGCACGGTATCGATAAGGCGGCAGGCGACGTCGATCGAAGACCGAACCGAGCCCACCTCGCCCACATAGCCTCCCAGGGCCTCCTGCGCCCGTTCGCGCACCGAGGCCGAATCGATAAGACCGCGCTTCGCGAGCAGCTCGATGTCCTCCCGATCCTGATCTGCAAAGCGGGAGAGCTTCGTCACCGCCAAGTCGAGCGGCGAGAGCACTCTCACGTCGATGAGCTTCTTGTCGACGCCCGGGATCTTGAGGGGCTGCGAGTCATCGTATGCGTCCTCATGAAGGAGGCCCAGAGTGTCGTTGTAGTTGCGATCGAGGTAGAGGATCCGCGCGCGGCCGTCGGGGTCGCGATAGGACACTTCGATGTCGTCGCTGAGCAGCACACGCTTGGAAAAGACGGCATCGACGTCTTCTGTGACCCGCGCCCCAGTGTGGAAGTGAAGCGCCGCGCCCCCGGCGACGTACATGCGAATGGGGAATACGTCGGGTTGCGAACCTTTCAGCGCATCCTGGATTCGCGACAAGACCTCCGCGAAGGCGCTCAGGTACCCTCCAGCTTTGACCGTCGGCTTCGTGCGCGGCTTCATGCGAGCGGCTTGCGCCTTCTCGCCATGGGAAGGAAACGAGCCGGCCGCAGCGGCGTTTGCTTCAACCACAGCGCGAAGACTTCCGGGGCCGAAACACCGGGATGGACCGCCTCGGCCAGCCTGAGATACCTCTCCCGCTCGAATCCCCTGGCGCTTGCGAGCAAGACGGCGAGCCCCCCCATGAAAAAGTCGGGCCCGTGCGCGCGCCAGGCGCTGGGGTCCGTGTTCCCCGACGCGCAGAGATCGAGCAGGTCGTCTTCACGGTCCCTGCCGAACGATCTTGGCATGTGCCCGCCGTCCTGTGCCGTCGCGGGGACGGCCACCAACGTGCATCCCGCCGCCTGCGCGAGCGCTCCCAGAGTACGCAGATCGCACGAGGGGTTGCGTTTCAGCCTGGAAAGCGTTTCCTTGGGCAGGCCGCAGGCCCGGGCCCAGCTCGAATCGGTCGGAAAGCGTGCCTTTGCGGCCCCGGACATCTGATCCAGAAGATCGGCCGGACGAATGAACGTTGATGTATTCATCAACGTATTATATGCTGCGTTGACATAAAGATCAACCAACCGATTCGGGGGGCACGAAGCACCCTGCAGAAGTCCCGTGGCTTCGGCGAATTGATTTTAGATTCTGTTATCCGTTTTGCGCAGCCTACGGAGCTACGCGAGCAGTTCCCGCGGATCGCCGATCGTCCCGCGCACCGCCGCCGCCGCAACGGTGTAAGGCGAGCCGAGATAGATGTTCGAGGCCGGATCGCCCATCCGCCCCTTGAAGTTGCGGGCGATGCTGGAAATGATGTTGAGGTTCGGCCCGAAGCGGTAGCCGTAGCCCGCGCAGGCGCCGCAGGCGGTTGCGAAGAGCTTCGCACCCGCGGCCTCGAGCACGCCGAGGGTGCCTTCGGCGCGCGCCGTTTCCTGGTCCTTGAGCGAAGCGGGCGCGACGATCAGCTCGATCGCCGCTTTCCTTCCTTTCAGCACCCGCGCCGCCATGCGCAGGTCCTCGAGCTTCGCGCCGGTGCAGGCGCCGATGTAGGCGACATCGACGCGCGTTCCGGCGAAGTCGGACGCGGGGCGCGCGTTCGCCGGGCTGTGCGGCGCGGCGACCTGGGGCACGAGCGACGCGGCGTCGAAATCGTGGCGCTCGCGAAGCGGCGCCCGCGGGTCGGTATGCCAGCCGTTGGTTTCGATTTCCCGCACGCCGGCGGAACGAAGGTAGGCGCGCGTCACATCGTCCGGCGCGATGAGCCCGGTCTGCGCCCCGATCTCGGCGCACATGTTGGCGAGCGTCATGCGCTCCTGCATGGGCAGCGCCGCGATCGCTTCGCCGTCGAACTCGACCGCCTGGTAGTGCGCGCCGTCCAGGCCGAACCTGCCGGCGAGAAACAGCATCATGTCTTTCGCCGTCACGCCGTCCGCGAGGCGCCCGCGCCAGTGCAGCAGGATCGTTTCGGGAACCCGCAGCCAGATTTCGCCCGTGACCACGACGCCGAGCATCTCGGTCGCGCCGATGCCGAACATGTAGGCACCGAACGCGCCGCCGGTGGGCGAATGGCTATCGCCGCCGACGGCGAACATCCCCGGCCTCAGGTGGCCTTTTTCCGGCAGCACCACGTGGCAGATGCCGATCCCGTCGTAGAAGTTCTTCACGCCGACCGCGCGCACCCAGTCGCGCGTCACGCGCTGGATCGCGCGGCTTTCCTCGTCGTCGGCGGGCAGGAAGTGATCGGTGACGAGGACGATGCGCTCGGGGTCCCAGACCTTCGCGCCGAGGCGCTCGAGCATGGGTTGCAGCCGCCGCGGGCCGCTCGAATCGTGGAACATGGCGAGGTCGACCTTGCAGGTGACGATCTCGCCCGGGTTCACCGCCGTGCGCCCGGCGGCGCGGGCGACGATTTTCTGGGCGAGGGTCTGCGGAACGGGCATGCTCAGCGTGAGGAGCGATAGACTGCGGTGTGATCCCCTAGAAGACTACGCCCAAACCGCCGCGCTTGCACGTGGACTGCGATCTCTCGGGGGAGGAAAATGCCAAGCGACGGTTCTTAACTGGAGGAGCGCAGGTGGACAAAGTATTGGCGGCCGTAAGAATAGGCCCGAGCAGGACCGAGATCCGCGAATTTCCCATGCCGGATATTCCCGAGGACAGCGCGCTCATGAAGATGGAGGTTGCCGGCATCTGCGGCACCGACGTGAAGTTGTACAAGACGCCGCCTTCGAACGCCCCGGTGATCATGGGGCACGAGAACATCGGCACGATCGCCCGCGCGGGCCGCGAGTTCACCCGGCGAAAAGGCTTCAAGGAAGGCGACCTGGTGTTCGTCGAGCACTACGTCATGTGCGGCAAATGCGAGTGGTGCCACCTGGGCCAGTACCGTCACTGCGAGAACACCGACTGGCGCTCCAACCCCGACGGCATTCGCTACGGCTACACGTCGGCCGAGAGGGCGCCGCATCTGTGGGGCGGTTTTGCCCAGTACGTTTACCTGCCGTGGAACGCCGTGGTCCACAAGGTCCCTGCGGGCGTCACGCCCGAGCTTGCGGGACTCGTGACGCCGATGGCGAACGGCGTCGAATGGTCGCTGTTCGACGGCGGCGTCGGCTATGACTCGAGCGTGCTCATCCAGGGCCCGGGCCAGCAGGGGCTCTCGCAGACCGTGATCTGCAAGCAGGCGGGCGCCTCGCTCATCATCGTCACGGGCACCTCCAAGGACGCCGCGCGCATGAAAGTCGCGAAGGAGCTTGGCGCCGACTACGTCATCGACGTGCAGAAAGAAGATCCGCTCGCGCGCATCAAGGAGATCACCGGGGGCAAAGGCGTCGACGTCGCGCTCGACTGCACCGCAGGCGCCGGGACCCTGCCGATCCTGCTCGGCGTGGAAGCCCTGAAGCGCAAGGGCGGGACGATCGTGGTGCAGGGCGAGATGAAGGAGTTCCCGAATTTCCCGCTGGAAAGGGTGACGGTGAAGTTCATCACCATCAAGAGCGCGCGCGGCCACAGCTACAAGGCCTGCGAGCTCGCCCTCGCGCAGCTCGCATCCAAGCGCTTTCCGCTCGAGAAGGTGACCACCCACCGCTTCGGGCTGAAGGACGTGGACCTCGCCATCCGCTCGGTCGGCGGCCAGGGCGTGCCCGACGTGATCCACGCTTCGCTCATGCCCTGGCAGTAGACTGCGGGGTGTTTCCGATTCATTACGCGATTTCGCGCCCAGAAGATGCTTGAGCATCACAATAAATGATGCTATGATGCCATTCATGCGTACCACGGTGCGGGTAGATGACGATCTCCTCGATCGGCTCAAGGCGCAGGCGCGCAAGGAAAACGTGAGCCTGACGCGTCTGCTCAACCGCACCCTGAAGGCAGGGCTGCAGGTGGGCGGTGCGCGCCGGCGCAAGCAACCGATCTACGGCGAGCGGGCCCATTTCATGGGGGCGCCTCGCGTCGCGCTCGACAAGGCGCTTGCGCTCGCAGCGACTCTGGAAGACGAGGAAATCGTCCGCGAGCTTGCGCTGCGCAAGTGAAGATCGTCGATCTGAATGTCCTGCTCTACGCCGTGAACGCGGACGCGGCGCAGCACGGGGTCGTGCGAGCGTGGTGGGAAACGGCCGTGAACGACGAAGAAATCCTGGGCCTCGCGTGGGTCGTGCTGCTCGGCTTTCTGCGACTGGCCACCAATCCCCGAGTGTTTCCGCGACCTCTCACATCCGATGCGGCAGCCGCAAAACTCGATACCTGGCTTTCCCGCGACAACGTCCAGGTCGTGCGCGAGAAGGACGATCACTGGGAGACGCTAAAGCCGCTCCTTGGCGTGGCCGGGACCGCGGGAAATCTCACGACCGATGCACATCTCGCGGCGCTCGCCTTGGGCCACGATGCGGTCCTCGTTTCGTGCGACACGGACTTCGCGCGCTTCAAAGGGCTGCGCTGGGAAAACCCTATCGGATAGGGGGAGGCGGAAGTGTCGGTTGCCGGTGAACATCGACTGTTCAACACCGCACTCACATTTTTCATCTTGCCAGGCCCGGCAGCCAGAGCGAAATCGCCGGGATGTAAGTCACCAGCATGAGCGCCAAGCACATCGCGCCGTAGAACGGCCACAGTTCCTTCGACACCTGCTCCATCGTCACCTTGCCGATCGCGCAGCCGACGAACAGCGTCGGTCCCACGGGCGGCGTGATCAGTCCGATGCCCAGGTTCAGGATCATGACGATGCCGAAGTGCACCGGGTCGATGCCGAGCTTGAGGATCACCGGCATGAAGATCGGCGTGCAGATGAGCAGCATCGGCGCGAGGTCCATGAAGGTGCCCAGCAGAAGCAGCAGGATATTCACCAGCAGCAGGAAGACGTACTTGTTCTCCGAGATGCTGAGGAAGAACATCGTCACTTTTGCCGGAATCTGCATGATGGCCATCATGTAGCCGAAGCCCACCGAGAAGCCGATCAGCATCATCACCATCGCCACCGTCTTCACCACGCGGTGCACCAGGTGTGGAAGGTCGCGCCACTTGTAGTCGCGATAGACGAGGAAGGTCACGAGGAAGGCGTAGACGCAGGCGACCGCCGCCGATTCGGTGGCGGTGAATACGCCCGACAGGATGCCGCCCATGATGATGAACACCGTGACCAGCCCCCAGACCGCGTCCAGCACGATTTTCGGAACCTGCTTCAGCGCTACCGGCTGGGACACGGGGAACTGGCGCTTGTGCGAGGTCCAGAGCACCAGGCCGATCAGGCACATGCCGAACAGCAGCCCCGGAAACACGCCGGCAAGGAACAGGTGCGCCACCGACACCGTGCCGCCGGCGGCGATCGAGTAGATCACGGCGTTGTGCGAGGGCGGGATCATGAGTGCCTGCACCGAGCCGCAGATGGTGACGTTGGTGGCGAAGACGCGCGGGTAACCCTGCTTGATCATCTGCGGGATCATCACCGAGCCGATCGCCGAAGTATCGGCCACCGACGAGCCCGAGATGCAGCCGAACAGCGTGCTGGCAAGGACATTGACCACCGCCATGCCGCCGCGGATGAAGCCGACGAACACCTTGGCGAGATTGATGAGGCGCGTAGCCATGCCGCCCTCGGCCATGATGGCGCCGGCAAGCACGAAGAACGGGATCGCGAGCAGCGCGAAGTCGTCGGTGCCGTCGGAAACTTTCAGCATTACCGCTTCCAGCGGAATGTCGACGTACAGCGCGGCAAAAATCGCCCCCAGGCCGAGCGCGTACGCGACCGGCACGCCCAGCGCGCACAGCAGGGTGAAGCCACCGAGCAGGACGAGGATGTCCATCCTTAGGGTGCGGGAGACGAGTCTCCTGCTCCTTTCATTCCAGCCCCGTGGCCTGGTCGCTGTACATGATCGAAGTCTTCGGCGGCGGGCCCACCCAGACTTTCTCGACGAGGAACAGCAGCGTCAGGAATCCCGCGATCGGGATCGGCATGTAGACGATGCCGACGTGCAATGCCGGAAATTCAGCCATCGTGTTGTACCAGGTGAGCTGGCACAGCAGCACGCCGTAGCCGAGCATGAACAGAGCGGTCGCCGCCATGCAGGCATCCACGCCCCAGAGCATCGCCTTCTTCAGTTTCGGGCCCACCGCGTTGAGCAGCGCTTCGACCGCGATATGCACGTTGGCGCGGTAGATTGCGGCGCCGCCGAGGAAGGAGAACATCACCATCATCACCACGGCCGCCGGCTCGGGCCAGGAGAGCGGGTCGTTCATGACGTAGCGCATAAACACGCCGGCCGGGATGATCAGCGTAATCGCCACCAGCGCGGCGCCCGAAAGGATCATGCAGCCGACATACAGCCACTCCATCGTCCGCTGGTACCGTCTCTTCATGGCAAAAAAAGGGCCGCTGACGCGGCCCGGGTATTCCTGGATGGCGGCTACTTCGTATCCTGGATTTGCTTGAGGAGCGTGGCGTACTTGGCGCCGTACTTATCGCGGATCGGCTGGGTCGCCTTGTAAAAGGCCGCCTTGTCCGCCGCCACGAACTGGACCCCGGCGGCCTTGAGCTTGGTCTCGGCTTCGCCGACGTACGCGTCCCAGAGCTTGCGCTGCTCCATCTGCGCCTCGCGCGAGAGTTTCTTCACCAGGTCCTGGTCGGCCTTGGACAGCGTTTCCCAGTTGCGCTTGGAAAACACGAAAATCTCCGGGATGATCAGGTGGCCGGTGAGGCTGTACACCTTGCTTACCTGATAGTGGTTCTGCGCCAGCAGCGTCGGCGGGTTGTTCTCCGCGCCGTCCACCACGCCGGTCTGCAGCGCCGAATACAGCTCGTTGAAGCCCATTGCGACCCCGTTGCCACCCATGGCGTTCATGGTCTCGACGAACAGCGGATTGCCCATCATGCGGATCTTCATGCCCTTGAGATCGGCGGGCTTGGTGACCGGCTTGTTCGAGTAGACGTTGCGCGTGCCGGCGTCCATCCAGCCGAGCACGATCAGGCGCGAAGTCGGGGCGTTGGAGGTCCGCTCGAGCAGTTCCTGCCCGATCGGGCCGTCGATCACCCTGCGCATGTGGCCTTCGTCGCGGAAGATGAAGGGCATGTTGAACACGTTCAGGTCGTCCACCACCGGGCCCATCGCGCCCACCGAGATGCGCGCGATCTGCAGCGCGCCGACCTGCGCCTGCTCGATCATTTCCTTCTCGCCGCCGAGCTGCATCGACGGGTACATCTGGATCGAGATGCGGCCCTTGGTCGCCGCTTCCAGCTTCTTGCCCATGCGCTGGATCGCTTCGACCGTCGGGTAACCGAGCGGGTGGACGTCGGAGGCCTTCCACACCATCTTCTGCTGCGCGACGCCGGTGACGGGCAGGACTGCGAAACAAGCGGCCGCGAATGCGGCGCCGAGAATGCGATAACGGGGTGTCATGCGGAATCCTCCTCTGATAAAATTTGTCAGTCATCATACAACTGCTGTATCCATCGTCAAGAGTATCTGTCGTCAAGAGCCCCCGTCGTCAAGATCATGCGTATCCGCCCCCTCTCCACGGACAGGAAGCTCTCGCGCGGCCTGTTCGATCAGCTCGCCGAGCAGATCAGGAGCGGGCGGCTCGCGCCCGGGGCGCGCCTGCCCACAGAACAGGCGCTGGCGCGCGCCGCGCGGGTCAGCCGTACCGTGGTGCGCGAGGCGGTGGCGGCGCTGCGCGCCGAAGGCCTGGTGGTGACGCGCCAGGGTGTCGGCGGCTTCGTCTCGGCCGAGCCGCAGCGCGCGCCCTTCCGCATTGATCCCGAGAGCCTGCAGTCCCTCGATGACGTTCTGCATATCATGGAGCTGCGCATCGGCGTGGAAATCGAGTCGGCCGGGCTCGCCGCGGAGCGCGCCTCGCGCGCCCAGGTGCGCGCCGTCGCCGCGGCGCTCCAGGGGATCGAGCGCGCCGCCGACGGCGGCAAGTCGGCGGTGGACGAGGACCTTGCTTTCCACCGCGCCATCGCCGATGCGACCGGCAACGCGGAGTTCGCGAGGTTCCTGCAGTTCATCGGGCGCCACCTGATCCCGCGGCGCACGGTCAGCGGGCTGCCCGAGCGCATGGGCGGGCGGCGCGCTTACCTTGCGCTCATCCAGGATGAGCACCGCAGAATCTACGAGGCGATCGAGAGCGGCGATCCGAAAACCGCGCGTAAGGCGATGCGGCGCCACCTGACCCGCTCCTTGGGGCGCTACCGCAAGCTCGCGGCCGAGCAGCAGAAAACGGCCTGAGCGCCCCGACGCGATTCCGATGCGTATATTGCTGACCCATTCACCTGAGGCGCTCGCCAACTATTACGGCGAGCGGGCGCTCAAGGGTTTGCAGAGCGTCGGAGATGTTGTCATGAATGAAAACCGGATTTCTCTGGAAGGCGAGGCCCTCATAGCTGCCGCGGCGGATTGCGATCTCATCGTGTCGTATCGCCAATCGCCCGGACCCGCGGCGTTGTTCGAACGCCTGCCGAAGCTGAAGGCCTTCCTGCGCTGCGCCATCGATATCCGCAACGTTGATCTCGCGGCGGCGAGCAAGGCGGGAGTGCTGGTGACGCAGGCAAGCGCCGGCTTCGTCGCCGCGGTGAGCGAGATGGTGCTCGGCTTCCTGGTGGATCTGTCGCGTGGCATCACGCGCTCTGCGATCGAGTACCGCGCCGGCCGGCTGCCGAAGGCCGCCATGGGGAGGGAGCTGCGCGGCAGCACCCTCGGCGTGATCGGCTACGGCGCGATCGGGAAGGAAGTGGTGCGGGTCGGCGAAGCCCTTGGAATGCGGGTACTGGTCAACGATCCCCACGTTTCCCGCCGGGGACAGGTTTCTCTGGACGAATTGCTTTCCGGTTCGGACTACGTCGTGCCCCTTGCCGTCGCGACCGCCGAGACCGAAAACCTCATCGACGCCGCCGCGCTTGCGAGGATGAAACCCAGCGCCTATCTGATCAACGTATCGCGCGGCAACCTGGTCGACGAGGGAGCGCTGGAAGCGGCGCTCGACGCCGGGCGCATCGCGGGCTGCGCCATGGACGTGCGGCGTGCCCCCGACGACATGCCCACGCCGCGCCTGGCGGCGCGCGAAGACGTCATCGCCACGCCGCACGCCGCGGGGCTGACGCTGCCGGCGACCGAGCACCAGTCGCTCGAGACCGCGGCGCAGGCCGCCGAGATCGCGAAGGGAAAGGCGCCGAAAGGCGCGGTGAACGCAGAACATTGGAGAAGAAAACCATGAAGACGATACTGATCACCGGAGCGGCAGGGGACGTGGGAAGCTACTTGCGGCGCGAACTGGCGGGCAAGTACAAGCTGCGTCTTTCCGATCGCCGCCCCCTGAAAAAGAGCAAATCCGAATCTTTCATGCGCGCGGACATCTCCAGGATGGCCGATGCGCTGAGGATCACCAGAGGCGTCGACGCCATCGTGCATCTGGGCGGCTACTCGGTGGAAGGGCCCTGGGAAGCGATCCACAAGGCCAACATCGTCGGCTGCTACAACATCTTCGAGGCGGCGCGCAAGAACAAGGTCAAGCGCATCCTGTTCGCCACCTCGAACCACGCCGTCGGCTTTTACCGGCGCGACCAGACCATCGATCACCGCGTGTACACCAAGCCCGACGGCCGCTACGGTGTCTCGAAAGTGTTCGGCGAGGCGCTCGGCAGCCTCTACGCCGACAAGTACGGCATGGAAGTGTTCCTGATGCGCATCGGCAACGTCAATCCGCAGCCGCTCGACAAGCGGCGCCTTTCGATCTGGCTGAGCCCGCGCGACCTCGCGCAGCTGGTGTCGATCGGCATCGATCACCCCGGGATACGCTTCGAGATCGTCTATGGCGTGTCCGGGAACACGCGCAGCTGGTACGACAACTCGAATGCGGCCCGCCTCGGTTACCGGCCGCAGGACAATGCAGAGTCTTTTTCAAAAGAAGTTCTTGCAAGAGAGAAGCCGGGCGACCCGCGGGTCGAGATGTATCAGGGCGGGGTGTTCGTGGCTGTCGAGGAAGTGGCGAACCCGGCGGCGGAAAGGCAGGGAGCGAAGAAATGAAAATCACCGTCCCGCGCCGGGTCACAGCCCCAGATAAGCCTGCCGCACCCGGTCGTCGTGCAACAACGCCTCGCCGGGACCGGACATGACGATGCGGCCGTTCTCCAGCACGTAGGCGCGCCGCGAGATCTTCAGCGACACGGCGACGTTCTGCTCCACCAGCAGAATCGTGAGTCCGCGCCGGTTGAGCGCGCGGATCGTGTTCAGCACTTCCTGCACCATGAGCGGCGCGAGGCCGAGCGAGGGTTCGTCGAACATGATGAGCTCGGGCTGCCCCATGAGGCAGCGGCCGATCGCGAGCATCTGCTGCTCGCCGCCCGAGAGCGTCCCGGCCGTTTGCCTGCGCCGCTCGGCGAGCGTGGGGAACATCTCGCACACTTCGCCAAGCGTCTGTCTCGCCTTGCGGCGCGCCCGCGGCAGCTGAGCGCCCATCTCCAGGTTTTCTTCGACGCTCAGCGACGGGAAGATCTGCCTGCCCTCGGCGACCTGGCCGATGCCCAACTCGCAGGTCGCGAAGCTGTCCCAACCCGTGATGTCCCGTCCGCGGAAAAGAATCTTCCCGGCGCTCGGCTTTTCGATCCCCGCGATCGAGCGGATGAGGCTCGACTTCCCCGCGCCGTTCGCGCCGACGATGGCGGCGATCTCGCCCTCTTCCACTTCGAGCGACACGCGGTCGAGCGCACGCGCCTCGCCGTAGCACAGATCGAGATCCTGCACCTGCAGCATCAGAGCGCCTCCTCACCGAGGTAGGAGGCGAGGACGGCCGGGTGTCGCGCGATCTCCTCGGGCGAGCCGCTCGCGATCAGCTCCCCGTGATGGAGCACGTGGATTTCGCGCGACAAAGCCATGACGGCTCGCATGACGTGCTCGATGAGGAGGATGGTGAGGCCCGTCTCCTCGTTCAGCTTCCTGAAGAAGCCGATCATCTGGTCGGTCTCGGTCGGCCGCAAGCCCGCCATGACCTCGTCGAGCAAGAGGAGTCTGGGCTCGGTCGCGAGAGCCCTCGCCACTTCGAGCCGCTTGCGGTCGGGAAGCGTGAGCGAGGCCGCGCTCTGAAGGCGCTTGTCGGCGAGGCCCAGGCGCTCGAGGATGCCGAGCGCGCGCCGCCGGGCGGAAGCCACGTCCGCTTCTCGGTTGAGCGCGCCGACCACTACGTTGTCCAGCACCGAGAGGCCGCCAAACGGCTTCACGAGTTGGAAGGTGCGCCCGATCCCCGCCGCGCAGATTCGGTCTGCGCGCAAGCCGTCGATGCGCTGTCCGGCGAAGCGGACCTCGCCGGCGTCGGGCGCGAGCGTGCCCGCGATCATGTTGAAGCAGGTGGTCTTGCCTGCGCCGTTGGGACCGATCAGCGCGACGATGTGACCCGGCTCGACGGAAAAGGAGACGTTCGCGACCGCCCGCAGACCGCGGAAAGATTTGTCGATGCCCGAAAGCTCAAGTAGCGCCGTGCCCATGTTGATTTTCAGCGGTTCTTCGCGTCCTCGATGCCGAGCCTCTTCGCGAGCGCCGGCCAGATGCCGTTCGGCAGGAACATAATGACCAGCAGCAGCACCACGCCGTAGAACACCTGCTTGATCCCGGGGACTTCCCAGCCGAGCGCGGCGAGCAGTTCGGTGAGGCCGTCCGAGAGCAGCGTCAGCACGGCGGCGCCGAGGATCGGCCCGAACAGCGTCCCGAGACCCCCGATCACCGGGCCGAGGATGAGTTCGATCGAGCGGTTGATGCTGAAGATCTGCTCCGGAAAGAGATTGTTATAGTAAAAAGCGAAGAACACGCCCGACACCGCGGTCATGCCCGAGCTGATCGCGACCGCGAGCATCTTCCAGCGGAAGGCGTCGATGCCGAGCGAACGGGCGGCCTCCTCGTCCTCGCGGATCGCCTGCCAGTAGTAGCCGGCGCGGCTGCGCAGCAGCCAGGCGCACAGCGCCAAGGCGCCGCCGGCGAACGCGAGCATGGCGTAGTAGTACATGACCGGCGGGCCGCGGAAGTTGAGCAAATCGATCTGGTCGCGCTGCGCGACTTTCAGGAACATGCCACCGGGGCCGCCGAGCCAGTCGAGGTGGTCGAAGCCGATGCGGGCGAACTCGGCGAAAGCGATGGTGAGAAGCGCGAAGTACACCCCCGAGATGCCGAAACGGAACGCGAGGAAGCCGATTATGATGCCCATCAGCACGCACAACAGGATCGCGATCCACAGGCCCGCCCACGGCCCGATCCCATAGTGGTAAAAGAGCGCGCCCGCCGCGTAGGCGCCGACGCCAACGTAAAGCGAATGGCCGAGCGAGAGCTGACCGGCAAAACCCGTCATCACGTTCCAGGCCTGGCCGGTGTAGGCGAAATAGAGAATGAGGGTGGCCACCGATAGCGCGTAGCTGCCGGCGAAAAGCGGAAATACGACGAGCAGCGCGGCGAGCGCAGCGAGCAACGCAACCGGGCTGCGCATCATGAACGCTTTCCGAGCAGCCCCTGCGGGCGCAGCAACAGGACGAGGATCAGCAGCCCGAAGCTGAACATGCTCTTCGCCGAGGGCGCGATGAAAAGGCCCGCGAGCGCCTCGGAGACTCCGATCAGCACCCCGCCGAGCAGTGCGCCCGTCATCGAGCCCAGACCGCCGACGATCACGATCACGAAAGCGAGCAGCGTGTAGTAGGGTCCCAGAGACGGGCTCACATCCACGAGCAGCACCATCGCGCAGCCGGCTACCGCGACGCACGCGGACCCCAGGCCGAAAGTAAGCCCGTAGAGGCGCTTGACGTTCAGCCCGACGACCCTCGCGCCGAGATAGTTGTCGGCGCAGGCGCGGATTGATTTTCCAGTGAGCGTAAAGCGGAAAAACGCGAACAGCAGCGCCGCCGCGACCACCGCCGCGCTCGCGGCGTACAGGCGTGCCTTGTCGAGCAGCACGCCGCCAAGCTCGAAGGACTCGAGTTGATAATCGACCTGCACGCTCCTCGCTTCGGGGCCGAACAGCATCAGGAGCGCGTTGATCATGATGATCGCCACCGCGATCATCAGCATGAACTGGGAGTGCTCGGGGCGCGTGATGAACGGATTGATGAGGCCCGTTTGCAGGACGTAGCCGAAGATGAAAAAGGCGCCGGCGACCGGCAATACCACGATGAAAGGATCGAGCTTGAGCGCCGCGAAGATCACCACCGCCGAGTACATGGCGATGGTCATCATCTCGCCGTGCGCAAAGTTGACCACCCGCACGACGCCGAAGATCACGGACAAGCCAAGCGCCATCAGGCCGTAGACCAGGCCGGTGAGCACACCCGCGACGACGACGTTGGCGACGAGGTCCCAGGACATGAAAAAGGGCCGGCTGGACCGGCCCTCTCTGCTGGAGCGTCGAACCTACGCCGGCTTATAGCCGGGCATCGGGAACACCGGCTTTGTCTCCGCAGCCGCTACCGGCAGCACCACCGTCGGCCTGAGCTTGAGGTTCTGCACGCACGCCGAACCGATGCCTTCGACCTGGCCTTTCGCGTTGAATTTGATCGGCCCCCCGAGCATCATCTTGCTCGTGATGTTGGTCTGGCGTATGGCGTCGGTGAGCGTCTTCGCATCGGTGCTCCGCGCGCGCTTGAACGAGTCCGCGGCGACGAGGATCGCCTCGAAGGTGAAGCCCGCGTTCAAACCGTGGAAAACGAGATTATCCTTTGGGTTGCGCTTGAGGAAAGCTTTTTCCACAGTCTTCGTGAGCTCGGCCTTGGGGTTGTACCAGGGCACGTTCGAGATGCAGTACTCGGAGAGCTTGCCCAATGTCTTGTAGAACTGCTCCTCGTACATTCCCGGCGAACCGGGGCTGACGACGCCCATCGGATTCCAGCGCTGCTTCACCATCTCGCGGCGCAGAAGGATGGCATCGTTCAGCCGCGAGACGAGCAGAACGAAATCGGCCTTCGACGCCTTCGCCTTGGACACTTCGACCGAGAGGTCCTTCGCCGCCGTGTCGTAGGAGATGGTGTCGACGATCCTGAAGGGCAGCTGCGTCAACCTCGGCATGGCCGCGCCGATTCCCCTGGCCATCGCCTGGCCGAAGGTGTCGTTGACGTGCATGAACACCGCGGTGCGCGGCACCGTATTGGTCGCCTGGAACAGCTCGCCGATCAGCGCAAGGCCTTCCCTCACAATGTCGGGCGCGGTCTGGAAATTGCGGAACACGAACTTGTAGCCCTGCTCGGTGATCTGCGGCGCGGCGGCGATGTTGACGATGTGCGGCACGCCGCGCTGTTCTGCGACCTGCGCAATCGCCACCGACTGCCCCGAATCGAAGGCGCCGACCAGCACGTGCGCCCCCTCCTGGATCAGGCGCTCGGCCCGCGTGCGCGCCGTATCGACGTTGCTCTCGGTGTCGGCGTTCATCAGCTCGATATCCACGCCGAGCATCGCCTTGATTACCTCGGGAGCGAGATCGGCGCCCTTCTGGCACGATTGCCCGATGAAACCCTGCACGCCCGAGCGCGGCAGCAGCACCCCGACCTTGAGCTTCGCGCTCTGTGCCCGCAGGATGCCGAAAGGCGCGAATGTTGCCGCTGCTCCGGCGGCGAGAAGAGTCTTGTTGAAATTGCGGCGGCTCGTGCCTGACTGGTTGTGCATGGCTCCTCCTTGGTTTCGACTGTTATAAAACATTACAATCTGCGGGTCAATGTTATCTCGCTCGCCTCTGAAGTTCGCGCCCGCGGCGGTCAACGTGGAGCGGCGCGCGGACGGCTCGCTCATCCTGCGCTCCCCGCAAAGGCTGCTGCCTTGCGCGCGCTGCGCCGGAGAATGGCTCGAAAAGTGGGCACTCGCCGCGCCCGGGCGCGTGTTTCTCGCCGAGCGGAGCGCGGGCGGCTGGCGCCGCGTCACCTACGCGGAAGCACTGCGCCATGCACGTTCTATCGGTGCGGCGCTGCTCAAGCGCGGGCTTTCTGCCGAGTGCCCCGTCGCTATCCTTTCCGACAACAGCGTGAACCACGCGCTGCTCGTCCTGGGCGCGATGCATGTGGGCGTGCCGGTGGCGCCGATTTCTCCCGCCTATTCGCTGATGTCGAAGGACCACGCGAAGCTGAAGGCGATCTTCAAGCTGCTTTCACCGGGCCTCGTCTATGCGGCGGACGCCGCGAAATTCGCCCCGGCACTCGCGGCGCTGGGCACGGACGCGGAACTGGTCGCGGACGGCGCAGGGCCCGCCCCTATGCGCGCAACGCTTTTCGGAGACTTGCTCGCGACGCCGGCGGGCGGCGAAGTCGATCGCGCGTTCGCCGCGGTCAGCCCGGACACGGTGGCGAAGTTCCTGTTCACCTCCGGCTCGACCGGCGAACCCAAGGGCGTGATCAACACCCAGCGCATGCTGTGCGCGAACCAGCAGCAGATCGTGCAGGTGTGGCCGTTCCTGGCCGAGGAGCCGCCCGTGCTCGTGGACTGGCTGCCGTGGAACCACACTTTCGGGGCCAACCATAATTTCAACATGGTGCTCGCGAACGGCGGCACGCTCTATATCGACGAAGGCAAGCCCGCGCCGGGGCTGGTGGAAAAAACGGTCGCGAACCTGCGCGAAATTTCCCCGAACCTCTACTTCAACGTGCCGCGCGGATTCGACATGCTGCTTCCCTTCCTCGAGAATGACGAAGCGCTGCGCCGCAATTTCTTCCGCAACCTCCAGCTCATCTTCTACGCCGGAGCCGCCTTGCCGCAGAACCTCTGGGAGCGGCTCGAGCGCCTCTGCGAGAAGGAGCTCGGGCGGCGCGTGCCGATGGTATCGGCGTGGGGCTCGACCGAGACGGCGCCTTCGGTAACGTCGGTGCATTTCGAGATCGACCGCGCCGGGGTGATCGGCCTGCCCAAAGCGGGAATCGAACTGAAGATGCTGCCGAACGGCGGGAAGCTCGAGCTGCGCGTGCGCGGACCCAACGTCACGCCGGGCTACTGGAAGCGCCCGGACTTGACGCGCGAGGCCTTCGATGAGGAAGGCTACTACCGGATCGGCGACGCCGGGCGCTTCGCCGATCCCAACGACCCCGCGAAGGGCATCGAGTTCGACGGGCGCATCGCCGAGGACTTCAAGCTCTCCACCGCGGTGTGGGTGCACGTCGGCGCGCTGCGCGTGAGAGGCATCGCCGCGCTCGCGCCCCTTGCGCAGGACATCGTTGTCACGGGGCACGATCGCGCGGAGGTCGGTTTTCTCGTTTTCGCGAGCCCGCAGGGCGCGCGCAGCCTGTGCCCCGACCTGCCTGCGGATGGGCCGCTCGCGGAGGTGCTGCGCGACCCGCGCGTGAAAGCGCGCGCGAAGGAAGGATTGACTCAGCTTGCGGCGGAAGGCGGAAGCTCGACTTACGCCGCGCGCGCCCTGCTCATGGCCGAGCCGCCCTCGATCGACGCCAACGAAATCACCGACAAGGGCTACATCAACCAGCGCGCGGTGCTCGCGCGCCGCGCCGCACTGGTCGAGACTCTCCATGCCGACCCGGCCGGAGCGGATGTGATACGGATCGGAAAAACTGCCGTTCGCTAGAGGAAACGCTGGACCGAGTCGGAGAAATAACCGCGCAGGAAACCATGGTCTATCTAATCCAGAATCACCGCTGCTTATCCGGCCGAAGAACGCCGATTACCGCATCGAGTACCCGGTTGAACGCTGTTTCGCCGAGAACGCCAACCTCGGAAACCAGCAGTTCCCGGTTGGCGGTGAACAGCTTGCCGGGCCGCGCGTAGCTCACCACGCGGAGCGAGCCCTTCTTGAATTCGGAATTGGCCAGCCTGACCGCCCTCGCGTCGGAATACGGACTGCTGGTGAGTTGGCAAAGAATCCAGTCGCCATGGCCTGCATCGGCCAACACGACCGCGGGACGTAGCTTGCTCTGGGAAAGATCGGAAAACGGGAAAGGTACGAGGACTACCGAGCCAGCTGAAGGTGCGACCACGCGGCATCCTCTTCAGGGCGATTCCAGTCCTGGGCCAGAGCCGGCTCGCTGAGCAAGGGGGATTCATCGACCTCAACCGTACTGTCTTCATCGAAGATCGTCACCACCGCCCGGCGCGGCGCGACCAGGCGCACAAGCTCCTTCAACCGGACCGTGCCCTGCTCGTCAACAACCGCTTCGATCTTGCGAATCATGAATTCCACCTTCGGCGACTGGATCGGTTGGAGACAACATTTTACGCTCTGTCCTGGCAGACGCCATTCCAGGACTTCAACGCTATCTTCCGATCATCCGGTTTTCGGTCGGAAGCGCGGCCAGATTCGGATAGGCGGCCTTCAGAACGGCGCTGGTGCTGTTGTAGTCGTTGCGCACCGCCTTGATGTTCCAGACACTCGACACGACTTTGCCTTGAACCGGCGTCGCGGCTTCTGAATAGAAGTCACCGAGGTAATACGCCTTGCCCGCGTCGAACCGGGCGTCGCGCATCAGCTTTTCCGGTGCGCTTTTCCTGGATCTGACCTTCCCATCCGCATTGGTATGGACATACTCCGTGAGCGAGCACATCGACGGCGCGATCTTGATGACCTGAAGCGCATTATCGTTGGAAGAGCGAAAAGTATACGTGTCTCCGCTCGCACACTTTATGACAAACCCCATGGTTTGATGGCCGTCCAGGGCGAGCTTTCCGTCTTTCGCGTCGATGTAGAAGCGTCCGTAAAGATACGCCTCCCGCCCGGTCGGCTTTTCGTCCTGGGTGATGCTGGAGGTGTGCGCTGCACAGCCGACCAACACCGCAAAGGCGCAGATCGTCGACCCTTTAAGAAAACGAAGGATTCGCATGTTCCTCTTTCGAACGCCCCTCCTTGTTGTCAGACTCGGCCTCCAGCGCGGCGGCACGTCATTGTGCACCGCGCCGCTTCGCCCTACAACCTGCCCGGCGACTCAGACGCGGAAAGACTCGAGTGTTTCCGGGGCGAACAGCTCCTCGGCTTTCAGTCTGCGCTTCGAGAGTCCCTGCTCGTTGTGGTAGCGCAGGAACGTCTCCAGCACGTGGCGGTTGAGTTCGAGGCCGTAGGGCCACCAGTCCTTGCCGAGTTCCCTCCTTGCTTCCTCGACGTGCGCGGCCTGCCAGGGCAGCATCGTGGTGAGCGCCATGGTGGTGGCCAGATGGTCGTAGGTCCTGCGCTGCGCCTGGACGAAAGCCTTGTAGAGCGACTGCGCGATCCAGCGGTTCGCCCGGTACAGTTCGCGGCGGATCACTACCGTGTGCATGATCGGGAAGATTTTCGTCTTGCGGTAGTAGGCCTTTTCGATGTCCACGAAGTTCTCGAAGAGGCGCTTCACCTCGTTCGGCCGCGCGGCGAAGGTCGAAGGCGCGCGCGCCGTATGCATGGCGTCCAGCTCGCCCTCGGCGATCATCTGCGCGAGCGTCTGCCTCGGCCCGATCGGATTCACCCTGAATTTCGTGGGTAGGTCGAGCTTGAGCTTTTCGTCGCGGCCAGGCTCTTCCTCGCCGCCCGTAAAGTACTCGCAGCTCGCGGGATCGACGCCGTACTCGTCCTGCAGAATGCCTCGGATCCATACCGGCGCCGTCATCTGGTATTCCGGCACGCCGATTCTCTTTCCGGCAAGCTCCTTCGGCTCGCGGATGCCGCTTTTTGACGAGATAAAGATGCACGAGTGGCGAAAAAAGCGCGACGGGAACACCGGGATGGCGATGAACGCCGGATCCTCATTCATGAGCGAAACGCAGTACGACGAGAGCGACATCTCCGCCGCGTCGAACTCGCGATTGCGCAGCATCCGGAAGAAGGTCTCCTCGACGTAGAGGTTTTGATAGATAAGGTCGATGCCCTCGGGCCGCACGCTGCCGTCGGCGAGAGCGCGGGTGCGGTCGTAGTCCCAACAGGCAAGCGAGAGCTGAAGTCTAGGCATCGGGGTCCCGGAATATCCCCTCCTCAAATGAGGAGGGGTGCCCGCGAAGCGGGCGGGGTGGTGAAGGCGCCCGATCAAACCACCCCGGCGCTTCGCGCCACCCCTCCTTTTCCAAGGAGGGGAAATAGTAACTCTATCTACACCGTCACCGGATCGGTATCGAGCGCCGGAAAGAGGCCGTGCTTTGCGCCATCCTTGAAGGGTTGTCCCACCGGTAATTCGATTGCGCAACTGCGCACGCGCTGCGAAGCCGGGTCGAGAGCCGGTACGGGCTTGCCCTCACGGTTGGCCTTGGCGGCACGAAGCAGGCGGCTGCGCGTCCCGACGATCCCCTTGTCGGTCATGCACAGGTGCTCCCGGGTGCGGTCCTGGATCGCACCCATAGACTCCTGTAGCGAGGCGTCCTGCATGGCGATGCCCGCCACACCGCTGTAGGAGCGCCCGCGCTTTTGCGCGCCGCGGTCGATGAGGTAGTCGTTCGCCTTGTTTGCGAGCGGAATGAAGGTGCCGGGCTCGTACTTGACGTGGATTCCGGCGCCGTCCTTCATCGCTTTCACTTCTGGGGCGCTGAGCGCGCGGCTCGGGTGGTAGTTGATGCTCCAGGCCCAGCAGCGCTCGTCGTCGATCGGCACCCAGGCGTGCGCCCCGATCGGATGCCCCGCGCGCGGCGCGATGATCGTATACCAGGGCATGATCCATGGAGTGATTCTCCAGTAGTGGCGCCCTTGTTCCGCTTTGCGCCGCGCGCCGATCAGCAGGCCCCCCTCGAAATCCACCACGTCGAAGACCGGCATGCGGTCGTCGAGGTTGTACTGGTTGGCGCGGCTGCCCTTGAAGAGTGGATCGGTCTCGAGCTCGCCCGAATGCAGGAACGACACGTGGCTCGAATCGATCCCGCCTTCGATCGCCTGCAGGTAGTTGGACTCCTGAAGACGCTTGGAGGCAAAGCGCCGCTCGGGCGCAACCATCACCCATTCGAGCTCGGGCGGCGCGGGCTTCAGCTCAGGCGGGCCCATGTAAACCCACACCACGTCGCCCCGCTCGATCACCGGGTAAGACTTGAGCTTGATCCCCTTGCGCATGCCCGATTCCTCGGGCTCCGAGGGCAGGTCCACGCATTGCCCGGTGACGTCGTACTTCCAGCCGTGATAGGGGCAGCGAAGGCCGCATTCCTCGTTCCTGCCGAACCACAGCGACACGCCGCGATGCGCACAGAACTCGTCGATCACGCCGATGCGCCCTTCGCTGTCGCGAAAGGCGACGAGTTTTTCGCCCAGGAGCTGCACGCGCACTGGCGCGGAGTCGGGCTCGGCGATCTCCCAGCCGTGCAGCGCCGGAATCCAGTAGCGCCGAAAGAGATCGCCCATGAGCGTGCCGCGATCGGTGCGGGTCAACTGTTCGTTCTGTTCCTGAGTCAGCATATTTCCTGTTCCTCAATACCTCTCACGCGCCTCAATCGACTTTTGCGCCGGAGGCGCGCACGACCGGGCCCCAGCGCTTCACTTCCGCCGTCATGTACGCGGTGAATTGCTTCGGATCGAGATCGCCCGGCTCGATGCCCTCGGGGCGAAGCCGCTCGCGAACATCGGCGAGCTGCAGGATGCGCCGCACATCGGCGTTGAGCCGGTTGACGATGTCGGCCGGCATCCCCGCCGGGCCGGAGAGCGAGAACCAGATCAAGGCGGAGAGTTCCGGATAGCCGAGCTCGGCGAAAGTCGGCACCTCGGGAAAATCCGGAACGCGCTTTACCGAGCTCACCGCGAGCGCGCGCGCCCTGCCGGCTTTGATCTGAGTCGCGGCCGTCGTCAGCGTCGTCGAAGTCACCGGCAAGTGCCCCGCGATCAGATCGGCCACGGCGAGACTAGCGCCCTTATAGGGCACATGGGTCATCTGGATGCCGACGACCTGCTTCAGCTGCTCGGCGATCAGGTGCCCTTGAGTCCCATTGCCCGGAGAGCCGTAGGCGAGCTTCCCGTCCTGCGCCTTCGCGTAAGCGATGAACTCCCTCAAGTCGCGCACCGGAAGCGAAGGATTGACGACGAGTACGCCGGGCGGGCCGCCGAAAAGCGCAATATGAGTGAAGTCGCGCAGCGGATCGAACGGGAACTTGTTCGAAAGCGCGGGAGCGATGCAATGCGATGCGACGCCCGAGACAAGGAGCGTGTAGCCGTCCGGTGCGGCCTTCGCGACGAAGTCCGAGCCGATCACACCGCCTGCCCCAGGCCGGTTTTCGATGACGAAGTTTTCCTTCAGGCTCTCCGAGAGCCTCGGCGCAACGAGCCGCCCGAGCGTGTCGGCCGTGCCGCCCGCCGCAAACGGCACGATGATACGCACCGGCTTTACGGGCCAGGCTTGGGCGCTTGTCCCTTCGGCCCCGAGCCCGCAGAGCAGCGCGAGGACGAAAGGTGCGGTGACTCTGGGATTGAATCGCATGCGGTCGTGACGCGAGCTTTCGAAACGGGTCGCCCAGCACCGGGCGAGGCGCTTATTTTACCCGAGGCGCCGCAGTACAATAGACCGTTATTCGGGACGCAGAGCGCCCGAATAACTGCGCGCGTAGCAGCGGACGCTGTCGCGCCGCTGAACGCGCACCCGTTTAACGTACGAGTTTTTGTACCGCATAGAGGAACCGATCTCTTATGGAAATGACCGGCGAACAACTTATCCCAGTAGCGCAGGTCGAGGTTTGGCGTGGGCTGAACGACCCCGAGGTGCTCAAGGCCTGCATCGCCGGCTGCGAATCAATCGAGAGGGTTTCCGATACGGAGTATCGCGTCGCGATGGTTGCCGCAGTCGGTCCGGTGAAGGCAAGATTCAACGGCAAGCTGCTGCTCTCCGATCTCAACCCGCCGAATTCCTATTCGCTCTCGTTCGAGGGATCGGGCGGCGCGGCAGGTTTCGGCAAAGGCGGTGCGCAGGTATCGCTCAAGACAGAAGGCGCGGGCACTCGACTCACCTATTCGGCCAAGGCGAGCGTCGGCGGCAAGCTCGCCCAGGTCGGCTCGCGGCTGATCGACGGGGTCGCGAGGAAAATGGCCGACGATTTCTTCACCGCCTTCAACGAGAAACTCGCCGGGCCCGCAGCGGCGCCCGCCGAGGCGGGCGCCGCTGCGCGCCGCAAGATCCATCCCGCTTGGTGGGTCGCAGCGGCTCTGCTCGTTGCGATCCTTCTCTACCTCGCGCTTCAGCCCGCCCACTAGGTCGCGCGCGCACTCGATCGCGACTACGCGATCCCGAAGGCCGCTCCTTCCGCGGCCAGGGTCACGGCGCTCGGGACCGCGACCCGCCGTTCGCCAGCCGAGCGGTTTCTCGCCAGCCGCTCGTCCACACGCGCGACGATCTCGCGCAGGGTGTCGCACTGCAGCCCCCGCTGCTGGGCAATCCGCCATACCAGGCGGTCAACGCGCTCGATGTGCTCGGCGCCGCCAAAAAGCGCGCGCGCCGCGGAAGACGGTTTGCCCAGGCTCTCGGCGGCCTTGGCGTACTTCTCGAAAGGAACCAGGTCGTCAGGCTCGGCGCCCAACGCGGTACAGAGTTTCGAAACCCAGTCGTAGATCTCCCGGGACTTGTCGACGCTCCCGTGCACTGCCTCTCTGATGGGGATCATGTCGTTCGGCCGGATGCAGCGGTAGTTCCCGGCGATCAGCATTGGCCATTTGGCGAGCGGCACGTATATAGAGTCATGCACCTTGAGCTTCACCGGTACCGCGATCTCCTCGTAGCCCGACGGGAAGCGGGCCTGCTCGATGTCGGCCTCGAGCTTCCGCAGGAGCGCCGTCGGTTCCTCCGACTCGAAGCGCGCCGCCTTGAAATTGGTCGCCAGACCCACCTGCAGCACGTTCTTCGGCTCGCCCGCCGGACGAAACGCCTGGGGATCGGGACTCGCAAGCGTCACCCGCGCGGGATCGAAGCCCTCCCAAACCGCAGGGTCCGCATAGCAAGGCTCCAGGGGCTTCGTCGAAAGCCCGGGGATGCGCTTGAGGTAGGGCAAGGGCGGCATGTTCATGATCGCGAGGCAGGGCTTGCGCGCCCGTGCGATGCGGGCCATCAGCTCACGCACGCCTTGCGCACCGTACTGCGCTTCCTGCATGCCGAGCACGACGAGGTCGAATGCGCCGGGGTCCGCGTCGTCAGGCGTACACGCGGAAAGGACGCCGGGCAGCGCCTGGGAGGCGATCTCTAGGGGCGGCTCCCCGCCCTTGACCGGAAAGCGCACCCGGGTTCCCTCGCGGTTGATGAGATCCGCAGTCGGCCGGGTGCAGACCAGCGACACCCGGTGCCCGGCCATCAGCAGCTTGGTGCCGAACAAGGACCCGTATGAGGCTCCCAGAATCAGAACGCTGTATTTCACGAATCGGGCCTCTGCACGGAATGAGTCATCAGGGCAAAAGATCGTAGGCGGGCAAGGTCAGGAATTCGTCGAAGCTGTCGTTCTTGACCATCGAACTGAACAAACGCACCGCAGCGGGAAAGGCGCCGGATTGGAATCTGGCAATGCCGACTTCATGCTGCACTCGTTCAAGCTCGGAACCGAGCAGCAGATCGAATCGTTCCGCGGTCACGGTCGCGCCGCTGTCCATGCGTGCTTCGTGGCGTATCCATTGCCACAGTTGTGCGCGGCAAATCTCCGCGGTAGCGGCGTCTTCCATCAAGTCATACAGGGGCACGCAGCCCGAACCGCGCAGCCAGGCCTCGATGTATTGCAGGGCAACGCGAATGTTCTGCCGCAATCCCGCCTCGGTGATGGCGCCGTCGGGGATGCGCAGCAGATCCGCCGCGCCGACCTGAACGTCGCCGCGCATCACCCGCAGCTGATTGGGTCCGGACATCACGGCGTTGAAGGCATCCAACGCGATAGGCGCCAGCCCCGGATGGGCAACCCAGGTGCCATCATGACCGGCCAGCGCTTCGCGCGTCTTGTCGGCGCGCACCTTGGCCATCGCGGCTTCATTGGCTTGCGGATTGTCGCGAATCGGAATCTGCGCCGCCATGCCGCCCATGGCGTGCGCACCGCGGCGATGACAGGTCTGGATCAGGAGATCGACATAGGACTTCAGAAAAGGCTTGTCCATGGTCAGCGTCCCGCGATCGGGCAGCACGCAGTCGCGGCGGTTCCGGAATTTCTTGATGTAGCTGAAGATGTAATCCCAGCGGCCGCAATTGAGTCCCGCGGAATGCTCGCGCAATTCGAACAGAATCTCGTCCATTTCGAACGCGGCCAGTATCGTTTCAATGAGCACGGTCGCCTTGATCGTGCCGCGTTTCATGCCCAATGCGTCCTGTGCGGCGATGAACACGTCGTTCCACAGCCGGGCTTCGAGATGGCTCTCGATTTTCGGCAGGTAGAAATAGGGACCGGTGCCGGCGCGCGCCAGAGACTCATGGTTGTTCGCCAGAAAGATCCCGAAATCGAACAGCGATGCCGACACCGGCTCGCCATCGATGTGCAAATGTTTCTCGGGCAGATGCCAGCCGCGCGGCCGCACGATCAGGGTGGCGAGGCGCGGACCAAGCCGGTAGGACTTGCCGTTGCCGGGATCGAGGTAGCTGATGTTACGGTTGACGGCATCGCGCAGATTGATCTGCCCGTTCACCATGTTTTCCCAGGTCGGCGAGGACGAATCCTCGAAGTCGGCCATGAAAGCCTGCACCGGCGCGTTGAGCGCGTTGATGATCATCTTGCGATCGACCGGTCCGGTGATTTCCACGCGACGATCCAGAAGATCCGCGGGTACCGGCGCGACGCGCCACGTGTCGGCGCGTATTGCCGCGGTTGCCGGCAGGAATTCCGGCAATCCACCTGCATCCAGTCCCTTTTGACGCTGCGCACGTGCGGCCAGCAGCTCGAGGCGCCGGCCGTTGAATTTCCGATGCAGCGTGACAATCAGCTCCAATGCCGCCGGGGTCAGCACCTCTGCCGATCGCTCGAGCCGGGGTCCGTGGAGTTCCAGTTCCGGGGCCAGTTCCGGTGCCAGCATGGCCTGTGCATTTGCATTCATGCGAGGCATGATACGCTCAGCAATTGGCAAATTTGACTGCGGAAATTTCACATTGTAAATTTCACACTCCTATGACCCTGTCATGACCCAACACACCCGCAAGAGTCACTTTCTCGGAACCAAGCTGCGCGCCTTGCGCAAACGCAACGGCCTGACGCTGGAAGAGCTGTCGGCACGCTGCATTCAACTCGATTCCCAGATCGCGCCATCGGTCTCCTACCTGAGCATGATCGAGAGCGGCAAACGGGTTCCGTCGGAAGACGTACTCGGGCTGGTGTCAACCTTGTTCCAGCGCGAACCGCGCTGGTTTCTCGACAGCAATCCGGAAATAGAAACCCCTTCAATCAAGCAACGCGCCGGCGGCGCAGCGGGCGTGCCGCTGGAACCTGCTTTCTTGTTTTCGAAGGACTTGTTGCAGGCGGCGATCCCCGAGCTGCTGGCGCAGACCGGCACCACCGGGCGGCAGTTCGCCCATCTGCTGATTCGTTCGCATCAGGAGATGTCGCGCAATGACTTTCCCGATCTCGAGCGATCGGCGGAAAGCGTCGGCGAGCGCAAATTTCCGCTCGGCGCCGACGACCTGATGCGACTGTGCAAGCACCACGGTCTGACCCTGCGCTGGTTCGACCGCAAGCCGGTGCTCGCGCGCGACAAGGATCGCGAGCTGCGCAGCATGGTGCGCTCGTTTTTCGAGTCACCGCGCACCGTATATTTGAATCGCGAGTTGCAAGCCGACCCGGCGCGTCTCAAATTCGACCTCGCCTCGCACTTGGGCCACAAGGTGCTGCACGAAGGCGACGGGCTCAAGTCGGCGCACGCCACCGGCGGGGAAATGGGCGGCAGCCCGGAAGGTGGCGCGGAACTCGCCACCGGCATGAACGCGCAGGACGTGCTCCATGCCTGGCGCGACTTCGAGTGCAGTTTCTTTGCCGGCGCGCTGCTGTGTCCCAAGGTTCCGTTCCGGCGCTTCCTGACGCGCGAGTCGTATCGGGTCGAAGCCGGGGAGAAAATCGAGCTCACGCCGGCGGTGGTGATGCGGCGCATGACCAAGGTATCGCCGTATCCCTATTGGCATTTTTTCGACGCCTATCCGCCCGGATACTTGCGCGCGGTGTATCGCGGCAACGGCATTCCCCTGCCCTGGGGCAACATGGCGCAAGTCACCGACCCCTGCCCGCAGTGGGCCGTTTTTCGCATGCTCAACGAGAGCCGCAGCGCCGACCGCGGCTCGCAGATTTCCGTGTTACGAGACGGCGATCAATCGCTGCTGTACTGCTGTCACTCAAGGCGTGCCGACGACATGGCGGGCAATCCCCACGTGCTGTCGGTAGGGATCGATCTCGCGCCGGCGCTGCGTTCGCACAGTGTCGATGCGGACAATATCGTCGCGAGTATCACCGACGAATGCCTGCATCATCGCGGCGAAGCGAGAATTCCCAAAGCCGCGGCCGAGGCGATCAGGGGAGCGGCCAAAGTGCTGAACATCGCCTGGGTCGAGGATGCGTTATCGGTTCCCGCGCGCATCATCTGTCCGCGCAGCACGCATTGTCCGCGAACCGAGCATTGCGATGGCGCCCGCGCGTCGCGCGCTCGTGAAATTACCGATGTGCGCGCAGAAATCATCAGCAAGGTCAGGCGCGGACGTTAGTGCCTTCCACCCAGCCTGTTAGGTGGCGGCCGCGACCCATATCACGGGCAGGCAACTTTCAGTTGCCCGCGATAGTCATCCCCTCGATGAGGACCGATCCGCAGCTTCGGGAGCCGCGCGTCAGCGTGTCGCTGCCGATCGCAACGATCGAACGAAACATATCGCGCAGGTTGCCCGCGATGGTGACCTCCTCGACCGGGTGCCGGATCTCACCGCCCTCCACCCAGTAGCCCGCCGCTCCGCGTGAGTAGTCCCCTGTCACCAGATTGACTCCGAAGCCCATCAGCTCGGTGACAAGCAAGCCCCGCCCCATCGTTCGGATGAGCCCGGGAAGATCGAGCCCGCCGCCCTCGAGGATCAGATTGTGGCTGCCGCCCGCGCTGCCGGTCGTCTTCATTCCGAGCTTGCGCGCCGAATAGCTGCCGAGAAAATATCCGCGCAGCACGCCCTCCTTCACCACCTCGCGCTCGCGGGTGGCGACGCCCTCGTTGTCAAACCAGGAGCTGGCCTGGCCGCGCCGCAGGTGCGGCCGCTCCACGATGCTGACCAAGGGCGAAAACACCTGCGTCCCGAGGCTGTCGAGCAGGAATGAAGCCTTGCGGTAGAGGTTACCCCCGCTCACCGCCGAAACGAAGGTTCCGAGCAGGTCGCTTGCCGTCGGCGCTTCGAACAACACCGGCGCCTGGACGGTCGGGATCTTGCGGCTCGAGAGCCGCGCGAGCGCCCGTCTGCCGGCGTAGTCGCCGACCGCCTGGGGTTGGGCCAGATCCTTGTGGGAACGCTGGGACACGTACCAGTCATCGCGCTGCATTTGACCGTCTTCGGCCGCGATCACGGCGCAGGAAACAGAGTGACGCGAGGTCGGATAACCCTGCATGAAACCGTGGCTGTTGCCGAGCGCGAAGTGCCACTGCTGGCACGATACGCTGGCTCCCTCGGAGTTGGTGATGCGCTTGTCCAGGCGAAACGCGGCCGCCTCGCAACTCCTTGCGATCTCGATCGCCCGTTCGACGGGTAGGTCCCAGGGATGAAAGAGGTCGAGCTCTTTTGGTTCGGTCGCGAGCTCCTCCGGATCGGCGAGCCCCGCGCACTCGTCCGCCGCGGTAAAGCGCGCGATCGTCAGGGCCGCCTCCACCGTGTCGCGGATCGCGCGCGGAGCAAAATCGGCCGTGCTCGCATAGCCCTTTTGCTTGCCTGCGTAGACGGTGATGGTCAGGCCCTTGTCGCGGTTGTATTCGATGGTTTCGACCTCGCCTTTGCGAACCGTGACGTTCTGCCCGTAGCCGTCGGAGGCCTCGGCTTCGCAGGCGCTCGCGCCTTTTTGCCTGGCATGCGCCAAAGCGTCCGAGGCGATCGCCTTCAGAGTGTCAATACTGTGGGAAAAGCGCGCTCGCGCCATATGGAACGTTGCGGGAAAGCGGAATGCTGCGGGAAAGACGTTATGATATCAGTTCATATTGTGCCGACGAAACGTGCAGGACGAGGAGAAGCCAAGCAAGACCCAGCGCAAGCGCGCCATGCACGAGCTGCAGGCACTGGGCGAGCGCTTGATCGAGCTCAACCCGGAGCAGCTCGCTTCGGTCGCGCTGCCGGAGGCCTTGCACGATGCCATCGAGCAGGCGCGGCACATCACCCGGCACGAGGCGCGGCGGCGCCAGCTGCAATACGTCGGCCGCCTCATGCGCCACGTCGATCCGGAGCCGATCCGCGAGAAGCTCAAGACCTGGGACGGAGTCTCTGTCGAAGAGACCGCGCGCCTTCACCGGATCGAGCGCTGGCGCGACAGCTTGCTCGAGGACGATAGCGCCGTCGCTTCCCTCGCCGAAACCCATCCGGGCATCGACACCCGGCGCCTGCGCGCGCTCGTTCGCCGCGCGCGCGAGGAGCGCAACGCGGGCCGCCCGCCGCACAGCACCCGCGAGCTGTTTCGGACCTTGCGCGAACTCATCGGCGAAACACAGGTGATGGATGAGCAAAACTGAAGAACTGTTGATTGGCTTAGTGTCGATCAGCGACCGCGCCTCGAGCGGCGTCTACAAGGATGAAGGCATTCCGGCATTGCAGGAGTGGTTTTCGCGGGCGCTGGCGAGCCCCTGGCGTATCGAGACGCGGCTCATACCTGACGAGCAGCCCGTGATCGAATCTACGCTGGCGGACCTCGCCGACCGGGTGGGCTGCCATCTGGTGCTCACGACCGGCGGAACCGGCCCGGCACTGCGCGACGTGACGCCGGAAGCCACCCTCGCCGTAGCCGACAAGACCATGCCCGGGTTCGGCGAGCAGATGCGCAGGATCAGCCTCGAGTTCGTGCCTACCGCGATCCTGTCGCGACAGGTCGCCGTCATCCGCAAGCAGGCCCTCATCATCAACCTGCCCGGCCAGCCGAAATCGATCCGCGAGACGCTCGAAGGCCTGAAGGACAAGGAGGGAAAGCAGATCGTCCCGGGAATATTTGCAGCCGTCCCCTACTGCATCGACCTGATCGGCGGGCCTTACATCGAAACTCGCGAAGAGGTGATCAAGGCGTTCCGGCCCAAATCCGCCCTCCGTCCCAAATCGGCTTCCTGATCGGAATTCGTAAAGTGCGCAACCTCACGAAACGTCATGTCGCAAATGCTCGAAACGATAGAAATTGAAACCGGCGCGAATCCGGCGACCAGCATCATCTGGCTGCACGGACTGGGCGCCGACGGCAACGACTTTGCTCCTATCGTCCCCGAGCTCGACCTGCCGAAAACCGCCATCCGCTTCGTTTTTCCGCATGCGCCGGTGCAACCCGTGACCATCAACGCCGGCATGCGAATGCGCGCGTGGTACGACATCGCGGACGGCGCGATCCGGCGCGAGGACGAACGCGGAGTGCGCGCGTCGCAGGCCCTCATCGAAGCCCTGATCGGTCGGGAGAAGGAGCGCGGCACGAAGGCGGAGCGGCTCGTGCTCGCGGGTTTTTCGCAGGGCGGAGCGATCGCATTGCAGACTGGGCTTCGCTACCACCAGCGCATCGCCGGAATCATGGCCCTTTCGACCTACGTGCCGATCGCCGAACACCTGCACGCCGAGGCGAGCGCCGCCAATCGCAAGGCGCCGATCTTCATGGCGCACGGCAGCCTCGACCCCGTTATCCCGCTCGCGCGTGCGCAAGAGTCCCGCAAGCTGCTGCAGTCGCTCGGTTACGCGCCGGAGTGGCGAGAATATTCGATGCCGCACTCGGTCTGCCCCGAGGAACTCGCCGATATCGGCGCCTGGCTGCAAAAAATCCTGGGGCCGCAGGAATGAGGAGCCCTGCTCAACCCGTGTCGCGGATCATCTGCCGGCAGCGCACAAGCTCGTAGTCATCGCCGCGCTCTATATCACCCGTAGGCATCAGCAGGTAGGCCTTTCCGTTTCGCTCGAGCAGCAGGTTCTGGCCGGCGAGGAGAACTTCGCCGCGCAGCAGCACCTGCGTCTCGGGGGCGGAGTCGGCCGGATTGAGCAGGATCGCCGTTTCCGCGTCCTGGCTGGTTCCCATCTGCCCGCTTTGCAGCCTCACGTTGACGGGCAGCGCGCTCCGCGACAGGGTCTGAACTCCGACCAGTCCGTTTTGCGCGGACTCGCGTTGGAAACGCCGAACGATGCCAACGATCCAGTTCGTGCCGCCCTCGGGCTGCAGGCCAACCAAGCAGCCGATTTTCAGCCACTCGCCCTTCATTTGCGGAACGCTCGCCCCGAAGCCGCCGGTGCTGACATTCTCCACGACCCAGCTCTCGATCTTGTTCTTGTCGAACCGAACCTCACCGGAAGGATCGAGCGCGGCCAGCACGCCGTCGAAGCCGTAGGTCGCCGCCAGCCTCGACTTGACCTTGTGGCGCGGCGCTTTCCTCTCGGGTGGTTTGGGCGCCCAGTTAAGCGCAAGGTGATCGAGCACGTCGAGCACGACTTCCTGCTCGTAGTTGCTGCCCGCAGCGATGCTTGAGGGTAAGGTTCCGGTCGATTTGACCGTCTGAATCAGCTTCTCGAGCTCCTTTACCGCCCCGCCCGCGGCGAAGAACCTGAGCGTAGGCGCGCGATGCGGAAGGTGGGCGACACGCACGGGAGGCTCGATGTTCGCCAAGTCGATGCAGTAGGCGATATCGGGTTGGACATCGACGCTGAGCTTGAACAAGCCGACAAGATGCGCGATCAGGCGTTCGACCAAGTCGATCTCGACTGGCAGCAGGCTGTCCGGAGAGGAGGCGCCCAGCATCACCGGCTTGAGAAACTCCTGCATCGGCGAAGTCTCCCCCGGTATTCCCGCATAGGCGGCCACCTTGGTCTGCGCGAACTTGCGGCTTTCGGCAAGCGCGTAGGTTTTCAAGATCGTGCCCCACAGGGGATGGTCTAGGGGGCCGTAACGTATGTACTGCCACTTCATCTGGGCGGAAAGGGCGCGCAACGCTCGCACCGTAAGAAGCGGCATGCTCTTTTTCAGATCTTCCGAGCCCTTCTGGCCGCTCTCGTAAAAGTCGATGCAGGACCCGAAGGACTTTGCCACCTGCCGGCACGACTCGCGAATCGCGGTCCACAGCCGGTTTTCCTGATAGCTGGAGAGGCGCGGCGAGGAAAGGTAATCGCGCTGAAGCTTGCGCAGGTGAACTTGCGCTGCATCGTCCACCATTTCCGTAAGCAGCAGGCAATGCTCGGGCTTGAAGCCCTCCCAGCTGCGCACCGATTCCAGCCAGTGGTTCAAATCTTCGAGCGCTTTGAACGGATCGCCCGCGGGAATGGCGTCGAGGATCTTCCGCGCGTCCTTGGCATCGGACATCGGATGCTCGGTTTTGCCCGCCCCGAACAACTTCATCGTTTCCCTCCCAACTTGTCTGCCGCCGGTCGAAAGACGCAAGCCGCGGAAGCAGGCGCTCGGTATGGTGCTGGCGAGTGGACTCGAAACCACCGACCTACTGATTACGAATCAAAAAACCACGGTCCCGAAGCCTGCTTATTTTTTACGAACGGTTGTTAGTTACCCTTGTTCCTATAGGGAGACAACACCTAGGATGCGTCATAAGCGTACCCAACCGTTTCGAATCCTGTTGCTTACTATGTGCTTACTTTCTGGAGAATGAGCCTATATGAAGCTCACCGCTGACAAGGTTAAACGTATTGCGGCGCCCGAGCAAGGCCAAGTGTTCTGTTGGGATGATGACCTAAGAGGCTTCGGCCCACGCGTGGGTGCTCAGGATCACGCCTGCATCGCGCAAGGGCGCGCCAGGGGGCGCACGCTAAGGGTCACCATAGGCGCAACGAAGCCGAGCGCTTGCAATGGAAAAACGTTGACCTGAAGGCCGGGAAAACGTGGGCGATTCCTCTTATGTATTCCCGGCGATGGCGATGCGCTCTCACGATTCGACCAGGGGCTTTCCCTGGCCTAGATCGACCGGGGGGGGTGCTGCTCAAGGGGCGAACATCACGATGGACGGCGCGTCGTCGCCCACAGTCGTGTAAGCCCCGCGGCGTCCGGCATCTGCTCCAGCGACCGGACCAGCGCGATCAGCTCGTCCGCACGCGGCCCGGCCAGTTCTCGGAACTTGGCTTCGAGCCTCGCGTCGTCCATCGGCTTCGGCGCGGGAACGCGCACAGTGGTCCTGCCGTCCGTGATCGAAGCTGCCATCTTGTCGAGCTGCTGGTCCGGGATCACGCTGACCCGCCGCCTGAAGGCGACGACCACCGGGTCGGCTGCCGCCGCGTCGCTGAACTGCGCGACACCCGCTCGGCCGTAAAGCAGCGCCACCGCGACTGCATGCTGCGCGCTCAGTCGGGCCTCGGCGGCATTGCGCGGCGCCGGCCGGTCGGTGCGTTCGATGGCGAGCGGGTGCAAGCTGATTCGGAACTTCCGGCCTTCATCCGAGGGGATCCTGTCCCTTAGCTCGAGGCAGCCGTCGATGAGCGCGTGCAGGAGCACGCCGCACGGATAGGGCTTGTAGCTGACGCCGGTCAAGGCCCAGTCAGTACCGAGATTTTCCGTAATGGCGGAAAAATCCTTACCACCGCCGAAAACGTTGACGAACCCGCGCAGGCCTTCGATCGGCCGCTCCGGGCCCTTGAAACCTGCGGCGGCGAGTTGCGCTGCTGCGAGACCGTTGCGCGCCGCAAAGCCGGCGTTGAGAACCCGCGCCGCGCTGCCGAGCACCTCGACGAGGCCGGCGGCCTGGGTCGCGGCGATACCCAGTGCGGAATTGAATTGACCTGCGTCCAGTTGCAGAATCTTCCCCGCGGCTGCGGCGGCACCGAACACGCCGCAGGTGCTGGTGATGTGCCAGCCACGCTCGTAGTGGCCGGGCGTGACCGCATTGCCGATCCGGCAGGAAACCTCCATCCCGAGGGCGAAGGCATGCAGTAGGTCCTTGCCCGTCATCGATTGTTGCCTGGACAAGGCGAAGAGCGCTCCGGCGACCGGCGGGGTCGCGTGAATCACCGTGCGCAGGTGCGTGTCGTCGTAGTCGAGTGCGGTGGCGGCGGCGGCGTCGACCAGCGCGTCTTCCTGAGGAAAGGCTTCGCGAAGAAGCTGGACCTCGGGCTCCGCGCGACCGGCCAGGATGCAACCGATGCTGTTGAGGATCGCCCGCGGTGGCTCCTGCCGGATATCGGCCGGAACGTCCTTCCAACGGGAACCTGCGAGAAACTGTGCCAGGACCTGCGTCGATCCCGCCGCAGTCAATCCAGCTTTACTCCGGCCTGCTTCACTACCGGCGCCCATTTCGCCATCTCTTCCTGCATGAACGACGCGAACGCTTCCGGCGTACTCGGGGCCGGATCGGCGCCCTGGCCGAGCAGCCGTTCGCGCACGTCGGCGGCTTCCAGCGTTTTTACCACTTCCCTGTTCAATTTCTCGATCACCGGGCGCAACGTGCCTGCGGGCGCCAGGAGCCCGTACCAAAGCGCTACCGCCACGCGCGGATGCCCGATCTCGGCGAAGGTGGGGGCCTCGGGCAGCAGCCGGTTGCGCTGTGGGCTCGCCGCTGCCAGGACGCGCAGCTTGCCGCTGCGGATGTGCGCGATGAGCGACGGCGCGGCGTCAAACATGATGTGCACCCGCCCGCCGAGGAGATCCGCTACCGCCGGCCCGCTCCCTTTGTACGGAACGTGGGTGACGCTCGCGCCGGTAATGCTCTTGAAGAGTTCTCCCGCCATGTGCGGTGCGCCGCCGTTGCCGGAGGACGCGAAATTGTAGCTGCTGGTTGTTGACGCTAGAACCAGCTCCTGCACCGACTTCACGGGTAGGTCGGCGTTGACCGTCATGATGAGCGGCAGAGAAGCGAGCATCGACACGGGTGCGAAGTCCCTGACCGGGTCGTAGGGCAATTTGGAATACAGGTGCGGGCCGATGCCGTGCGTGGTGATCGAGTTCTGCAGCAGGGTATAGCCGTCCGGGGCCGCCTTGGCGACTGCATCGGTCGCGATCGTGCCGCCGGCGCCGCCGCGGTTCTCGACCAGCACCTGCTGCCCGAGCAGCTCGGCGAGCCTCGCTCCCACCAGGCGGGCGATGAAGTCGGCCGCGCCGCCCGGGGGAACCGTGACAATGAGCCGGATCGGACGGTTCGGATAATCGCCCTGCGCCAGCGCGGCAGGCGCCATGACCAGCATGAAACAGGCGATCAACACTCGCATCAGTGCCTAATATAGCGCATCGGATTCCCTCGCAGGCATCGACATCGGCGTTCTGTTGGGCAGACCGGCCTTGTGCGATCGCCGGGGGGTTTGTAGACTGGGCCAAGGAGTGAAGCGCCGCGCCCGCAGGACCGGGTGGTCCTGATGAAAAAAACCTTGGGTGTTCTTTGGCACGCCCATCGAATCATTCCTGCGTTACGACGGCGTCGATACGCTGGTGGTGGCAGGCGTATCGACCAGCGCAGGCGTACGCGCCGCGGTCGAGGACGCGTTCTCGCACAATTTCCGCGTGATCGTGGTCGAACAGGCCTGCGGCGATCGCAGCTCGTCGGCGCATCGCGCGAACCTGTTCGACATGGACATGAAGTTCGCCGACGTCGAAGACCTCGATTTTGTTCTTTCGGAATTGAATGGCTTGGTCACCTCGAAAAAGGAAAAGGTTTCGCTATGAATATCAATCTGCTTGGGCGCGTTTTCATTGTTTCGCTTGCTTCCTTGTGGGCCGCACCGGCCTCAGCTCAGGACGCCGCCGCCGGCTATCCCTCGCGGCCGATCCGCATCGTCGTTGGCTTTGTGCCGGGCGGCGCCACCGACGTGGTGGCGCGCCTGATGGCGCAGAAACTGCAGGAAGCGTGGGGCCAGCCGGTGGTGGTCGAGAACAAGCCCGGCGGCGGCTCGAACATCGGCTCGGAGCAGGTCGCACGCGCGGCGCCCGACGGTTACACGCTGCTGCTGGGCACCATCGCCAATGCCACCAACATGTCGATCTACAAGAACCTGGCCTACGACACGCTGCGCGATTTCGCGCCGGTCACGCAGTTCATGTCGGCGCCGAGCGTGCTGGTGGTCGCGCCCTCTTTGGCGCCCAACGACCTGAAGGAACTGATCGCGCTGGCCAAATCCAAACCCGGCACGCTGAGCTACGCTTCATCGGGTGCTGGCGGTTCGCCCCACCTCGCCGGCGAGTTGCTCAAGCTGCGCGCCGGCATCGACATAATCCATGTGCCATACAAGGGCGCCGCGCCGGCACTGGCGGACGTGATGACGGGAACCGTGTCAATGGGGTTCAAGACCGCGCTCTCGGCGATCCCGCAAATGCAAAGCGGCAGGCTCAAGCCGATCGCGGTGGCCGCGAACCGGCGCCTGCCGCAGATTCCCAATGTACCGACGATGGCGGAAGCCGGGCTTGCCGATTTCGAGGTGAGTTCGTGGAACGGCCTTCTGGCCCCCGCCAAAACTGCGCCGGAGATCGTCGCCAAGCTCAATCGCGAACTGGTGCGGATTCTCGCCACGCCCGATGTGCGCGGCAAGTTCGCGGCCCAGGCTGCCGAGCCGGTGGGCAGCACCCCCGAGCAGTTCCGCGCCTATATCAAAGCCGAGATCGACAAATGGGCGCAGGTCGTCAAGGCATCGGGCGCGAAGGTCGACTGATATGGAACTCGGCCTGAAGGGGAAGAACGTCCTTATTACCGGCGGCAGCAAAGGCATCGGGCTCGCCTGCGCGCGAGCGTTTCTCGCCGAGGGCGCGCGCGTCGCCATCGTTTCGCGCTCGCAGGTAAACCTCGACGCGGCGCGCAAGGCCTTGGGCGACGTGCAGACCTACGCCGCGGACCTGACCGATGCGGCCGCGGCCGCCGCGATGGTGGCGCTGGCGGAAGCCGAATTCGGGCCGATCGACGTGCTGGTGAATTCCGCCGGTGCCGCCAAGCGCACCAATGCCGACGAACTGAACGCCGCGGCCTGGCATGCCGGCATGGCGGCCAAGTATTTCTCCTACATTCACGTAATCGACCCGCTGATCAAGCGCATGGCCGCGCGCGGCCGCGGCGCGGTGATCAACATCATCGGCAACGGCGGCAAGGTACCTTCGCCGACGCACCTCGCAGGCGGCGCGGCGAACGCCGCCCTCATGCTCGCAACGGCGGGACTGGCAAATGCCTATGCCGCCCGCGGCGTCCGGGTGGTCGGCCTCAATCCCGGCCTCACCAGGACCGACCGCGTGGCGGAAGGCCTGAAGGCCGAAGCCAAGCGCGCCAGCATCTCCGAGGAGGAAGCACTCAGGCAGGCGGTCGCGAAGCTGCCGCTCGGCCGCCTGGCCGAGCCCGGGGAAATCGCCGACGCGGTGGTGTTCGCTGCCTCCGAGCGCGGCCGCTTCCTCACCGGGGCGAACATCACGATGGATGGCGCGTCGTCGCCGACAGTTGTGTAAGTACGCGACCGACTACCACCGGCGGATGCCGCCGGGCTAGGCCGCGCCCCCGGCCTTCCAGGCGTCGAGGATCTCGGCGCCGGTCGCCGGCCACACGCCCGGATGGCGCATGATGTGCGCCAGCGCGCTCTCCAGCGCGCCGATGCGGTAGGGCTGGCCGATCACCCAGGGATGCAATGAAATGGCCATGATCCGGCCGCCCTGCGTCGCGGATTCGTCGTACAGCAGGTCAAACTGGTCGATCAGCTGGTCGCGGAATTCGTCCTCGTCGTGGTGGTTGTTGACCAGGATCTGCCAGTCGTCGATGTCCGTGGAATGGGGCATCGAGTGGAGGGTGTTCTTCATCAGGTACGGCATGTCATCGTTGACCCAGTCGCAGACGTACTCGATGCCGGCTGCGGCGAGAAGCTCCAGGGTCCTGGTGGATTCGGATTTCGCGGGAGACAGCCAGCCTCTGACTTTCGGCAGGGCTTGAAGGGATTTTTGGATCAAATCCTCTTCGTCGGCCATCCCTTCAAAATGAAGATGATCCATGTCAAGGCCATGGCCGAGGATCTCCCAGTTCCTTGCAGTGATTTCCTTTAGCAGCGCCGGATAGCGCAGGGCAACGGTGGCGTTCATGGCGACGCTGGCGCGGATGCCGTGGCGATCGAGCGCTTTCATGACGCGGAAGATGCCGACGCGGTTACCGTAGTCGCGCAGCGTGTAGTGGCGCAGGTCCGGGTAGGCGTTCTGCAGGGCGCCCGGCGGCTTAAAGGGCTGGCCCTTCATGTCGAGCGGGAACCACTCCAGCGCGGGAACAACCCACAGCGCGACGCGCGCGCCGTTCGGCCAGGCAATCTTTTCGCGCCGCGCAAGCATCGACCACTCGTAGCGGTCGTGGTCCATGCCATAGCGCCGCCGTGGGTACTTGAGGTAGTCGTCAGAGATCACGGACGGGGTGCGAGGCTATCGCGAACGCATCGTAATAGTGGTCGATGAAGTGCCCGGCGATCTCGCGCCCGGTGGCGAGCCACACCTTGTCGTGGCCGGTGATGTAGGCGAGCGCGTCCTCGAAGGCCTTGAGGCGGTAGGGCTGGCCGATCAGGTAGGGATGCAGCGGGATACACATCACCGTTCCCGATTCCTCGCCCTCGGCGTAGAGACGGTCGAACTGCCGCCGGATGATCTCGCCGTAGTGACGCGGCGAGACGAGATTGACGTTGTAGGCGATGACGTCGTTCATTTCCAGCGAATAGGGAATGCTGAGGAGCTTGCCGTTTTTCACCTTGACCGGACCGGGCTGATCGTCATGGAAGAGGTCGCAGACGTAGCTAAGGCCCATCTCCGCTACCAGGTCCAGCGTGCGCTCGGTGTAGGTGAGCGCCGGCGCGAGCCAGCCATCGAGCTTCTGCCCGGAGGCCTTGCGGATGGTGTCGATCGAATCCTGGATCACGGCGCGCTCCTGCTCCTCGCTCAAGTTGAACAGGTAGCGGGTGTTGTAGGTGCCGTGGGAGTAGAGCTCCCAGCCGCGCTCGACGCAGGCGGCGATCACCTCGGGATGGTGCTCGCACACCGCGACGTTGAGCGACACGCTGCCTCGCATGCCGCAGCGGTCCATTGCCTCGGCCATGCGCCAGAACCCGGCGCGGTTGCCGTAGTCCCGGTACGAGTAGTTGAGAACATCCGGCGCCGGCCGCGCCCAAGCCGGGCGCGACGGGTTCTTCGGCGGTTCCAGCTCGTAGAACTCGATGTTCGGCGCCACCCAGAAGGCCACCCGCGCGCCGCCTGGCCATTCGATCTTCGGACGGCGCAAGTAGGGCAGGTAGTCGTAGAACCCTGGATCCCGCTTCACTTTACCGAATACTTCTTCATGAATTCGAGCACTTCGGCCACCGGCACGACATCGGCGTACTTCAGCGCCATGTCGTAGAGGTTGGCGAAGTGCGGGCTCTCGTGCTTGTCGGCCACGCATTCCTCGGGGACGATGGTGCGGTAGCTGCGCGACAGGCTGTCCACCACGGTGGCGCGCACGCAGCCCGAGGTCGAGCCGCCGGTGACCACCACCGTGTCCACCTTGTGAAAGCTGAACAGCGAACCGAGGTTGGTCTCCTGGAAGGCCGAAGCCATGCGCTTGTTGATGATGATGTCGCGCTTGCGGTCGACCTCCAGCCGGTCGTCGAACTCCGAGCGGCGCGAGCCGACCTTGATGTTCTGCAGAGAATCCGGGGTATCGGTGCGGGTGCCCCATACGCCGCAGTCCTCCCCGGAGTCCATGTAGGCTACGTGGGTCCAGACCACCGGGCAGCGCTTCTCGCGGAACAGGCGCGCGAGCTGGTTCACGTAGTCGAGCTGTTTCGGGTCCGTTTCGTAGGCGGTGACGAATTCGCCGACGCAGGTGTAGGCCTTCTGCAGGTCGATGTTGATCAGCGCCGGCCTCGAGCCGAAGCCGAAGCGCTTGCGCGTCGGACTGGCCTTGATCTCCTGGAACAGTCGGCGCGCGGACTTGTCGGACAGTTCCATGATCCGCGTAGACTATCATGCGCTTTTCGACGGAGGCGGCCATGGTCGTGGATTTTCGCCAGTACACGTTGAAGATCGGCGCGGTAAACGCTTTCCTGGAAATGTTCCAGAGCGAGGGGCTCGAGCCGCAACAGCGCATCCTCGGCAATTTCATGGGCCTTTACCGGACCGAGATCGGGGACGTCAACCAGATCGTGATGATGTTCGGATTCAGGGACGCCGGCGAGCGGGAGCGGCGCAGGGCCGCGCTCTACAAGGACTCGGCGTTTGCCGCTTATCTGAAGAAGGCCCGCGAGCTGATCGAAAAGCAGGAAGTCCGCCTGCTGGTTGCAGCAACTTGTAATCCCCGCATCGAAGGCGTCCAGGTTTGATTCTTCCGGCGGAACAGGCGAAGTTCGAATATTCCGTCCCTGTCGTCGTAATCGGGGCGGGGGCCTGCGGCCTGACCGCCGCATTGGCAGCGAAGGAAAGTGGTGCGGAGGTGCTGGTGCTCGAGCGAGACGCGAAGCCGACCGGCAGCACCGCGCTTTCGACCGGCCTCATTCCCGCCGCGGGCACGCGTTTCCAGAAGGCGCTCGGCATCGTGGACACGCCGGAGTTGCTCGCCGGCGACATTTGGCGCAAGGCGAAAGGCGAGACCGACCGGGCGATGGTCGACGCCGTCGCCGCCGCCTCCGGCCCGACGATCGAATGGCTCGCCGACCGCCACGGGGTGGCGTTCAAGCTGGTCGAGGGTTTCCTCTACCCGGGGCACTCGGTGCTGCGCATGCACGGCACGCCGCACCGCACCGGCGAGGAGCTCGAGAGCGCGCTGCTTGCCGCCGCGGGGCGGCAGGGCATCGACATCGTGACCAGTGCTACCGCAGCCGATCTCTATGCGCAAAGCGACGGACGCGTAGTCGCCGTGCGCTTCGCGCGTCCGGACGGCACCCGGGAGACGATCGGCTGCGAAGCTCTGGTGCTCGGTTGCTGCGGCTTCGGGGGCGACAAGGAGATGCTGCGCCGCGAAATCCCGGAGATCGCCGACGCCGAATTCTCCGGGCACGTAGGCAACAAGGGCGACGCCGTGAAATGGGGCCGCGAGCTGGGCGCGGCGGTCGCGGACCTGGGAAGCTATCAGGGCCACGGCGCCGTCGCGGTTCCTTATGGCAACCCTCTAAACTGGGGCGTGCTGATGAATGGCGGCTATCAGGTCAATTCGCTCGGCCTGCGTTTCTCGAACGAAGTGCGCGGCTACTCCGAGCAGGCGGTCGAGGTGATCGCGCAGCCCGGCGGGGTGGCCTGGGACATCTTCGATGAGGCGCGCGAACGACCGATTCTCGGCTTCGCCGACTACGAGGCGATACGCTCGCTCGGCGGCATTCGCAAGGCCGCGAGCCTGCGCGAGCTGGCCGTGATGCTCGGGATCCCGGCGGACGCTCTGGAGCGCACCGACACCGAAGTGAATCGTCTAAGAGAAGGGAAAGGCGAAGATCGCTGGGCTCGCAGCTTTCGCGGCACGCAGCCGTTGCAGGCTCCGTTCTGCGCCGTCAAGGTCACCGGCGCGCTGTTCCACACGCAGGGCGGACTGGTGGTCGACACCTCTGCCCGCGTGCTGCGCCCCGACCGCGCGCCGCTGCCGAATCTGTTCGCAGGAGGGGGCGCCGCACGCGGCCTTTCGGGGCCGTCCAACTGGGGCTATTTCTCCGGGGGCGGGCTGCTCACCGCGACCACCCTCGGACGCATCGCCGGCGCGAGTGCGGGACGGCTCGTTTCGAAAGGAATTAGGTGAGCCGCGTAATGGCTTTGAGCCGCTTCGGCGGCCCGGAAGTGCTCGAGACGCGCACCATTCCGGACGTCGCGCCCGGCCCGGGCGAAATTCGCATCCGCCATGCCGCCATCGGTGTCAACTTCACCGACGTGCATGGGCGTCGCGGCGACTACCGCGACCTTCACGATGTTCCCAAGCCGCTCGTGCTCGGCATGGAGGCGGTCGGCGTGGTCGAGGCACTCGGTCCCGGAGCCGAGCGATTTCGCCCTGGGGACCGCGTTGCCTACGCGTCGCGCCCGCTCGGTGCCTATTGTGATGCGCGGAATTTTCCGGCGGCGCGCTGCGTGCCGGTTCCCGAGGGACTCGCCGACGAGGTAGTGGCGGCGACATTCCTCAAGGGGCTGACGGTCCACGTGCTGACCCGCAGCGTGTTTCGGGTCGAGCCAGGGACGTGGGTCGTTTTCCATTCTGCTGCGGGAGGGGTCGGCACGCTCGCCGGTCAGTGGCTGCGCGCCCTCGGCGCCCGCGTGATCGGCATCGTGGGCTCGGCGGACAAGGTCGGGACCGCTCTCGAAAATGGCTATGAGGCGGTGTTCGTGCATGGCCGCGACGACTGGCCCGCGCGGGTACGCGAGCTGACCGGCGGCGCCGGCGTGCCTGTGGTCTACGACCCGGTGGGGCTCGCCACCTGGGAGGGCTCGGTCGCCTGCCTCGGCAATCGCGGCCGCCTGGTGTGCTTCGGCAATTCCTCGGGTCTGGTGCCGCCGTTTTCGGTGAACCTGCTGCGCGACCGCGGCAGCCTGTGGCTCACCTGGGTGCGCTTCGGCGACTACACGGCGACCACTGATGAACTCGAGGCTTCAGCGCACGACCTGTTCGACGCGCTCGGGCGCGGCCTGCTGCGCCCTCGCCCGCCGCGGACCTTGCCGCTTGCGCAAGCCGCGCAAGCGCATCGCCTGCTCGAGAGCCGGAAGACAACCGGCGCGCTCGTCCTGATTCCCTGAGCGTTTGCAACGCATGAAACTGACCCCCGGCCAAGTCGAGTCCTATCGAACGCAGGGCTACTCGACGGCGACGACCGTCTTGACGCTCGCCGGCCTACGTCCTGTGGCATCAGGATTCAACTTATTTCTTCCTCGATCCGGCCGAGCACGTCACGGCCTGGGTGGCGCTGTCCGATGCTTCGGTTGAGGCCGGCTGCATGCACGTGTTACCGGACAGCCATCGGCTGGGCCAGCTCCCGCATGTCGACATTGCAGAACGCCGCGTTCGTCAAAACTTGAGGCTTTCATCTGAAATGGCTGTAGCATAGACTCGTGCAAGACCTTACCGGATCAACAGGGGAGAAGTTCATGGTCAACCGCAAATCCAGATTCACCCGCCGCAAGTTCATTGGCGCCACCGCCGCCGCATCGGTTGCCTTCGGCGTGCCCACGCTGCTGCGTGCCCAGGCGCGGCCGATCAAGGTCGGTCTGGTGCATCCGATCACCGGCTTCCTCGCCTACAGCGGCGGCCAATCCCGCATGGGCGCGATGATGGCGATCGACGAGATCAACGCCGCCGGCGGCATCAAGTCGATGGGCGGGGCCAAATTCGAAGCGCTGCTCGGCGACAACCAGGCCAAGCCCGAGGTCGGCGTCAGCGTGGTCGAGCAGATGCAGGAGGCGGGCGTGTCGGCTTATATCGGTTGCTTCTCCAGCGCGGTCGCGCTGCCGGCGACGCAGGCGGCGGCCAAGTACAACACGCCGTTCGTCATCGACGTGGGTGCCTCCGACAACATCGTCAACCGCGGGCTGAAGAACGTGTTCCGCCTCAAGCCCGGCTTCAACGCCTGCGTCGACGACGCCATCCTCGGCCTGGGCGAGATCAACAAGGCGGCAGGCAATCCGGCCAAGTCGGCCGTGCTGGTGCATGAAGAATCCGAGTTCGGCACCGGTACCGCGAAGCTTCTCGCAGCCAAGCTGCCCTCGATCGGCGTCGAGGTGAGGGAGGTGATGAAGCACGCCAATCCGACGCGCGATTTCGCGAACCTGGCGCTGCGCATCCGCGGACTGAAGCCCGATCTGCTCGTCATGAGCAATTACCAGAACGAGTACGTGCTGCTGGCGCGCACCCTGCACCAGCAGAAGGTGGACCTGGTGGGCATGTTCTCGGTGCTGGGCGGCGGTTTCAATTACAAGTTCGTGCAGGAACTGCCCGACGTCGCGCAGAACATGATCGATACCAACCACTGGTTCGACCCGACCAATCCCAAGGCGCAGGCGAAGAAAAAGCAGGTCGAGGCGAAGGGATCCCTGTTCACTTTCGAGGTCTACCTTTCTTACAATGCGGTCAAATTCCTGGCCGACGGGATCGAGCGCGCGGGTTCCGCCGACAAGGAAAAAGTCAATGCCGCGCTCGCGGCTTCTGCGTGGTCGGACCATTTCATGCCCTATGGCCCGACGAAGATGGTCAACGGCCAGAACACCGGCGGCAAAGCGTCGATCCAGCAGGCCAGCAGGACGGATATCGAGGTGATCTGGCCCTCGAAATTCGCTTCGGCCAAACCGGTTTTCCCCAAGCCGAAGTTCACCTAAGTCGCCGCAGCGCGACGCAGGGGCGGCCGCCCTGGACGCGACAATCCTAGGCGCCGCCGTCATCAACGGTCTGCTGCTGGGCGGCAGCTACGCCCTGGTAGCGGTCGGCCTGACGCTGATCTACGGCGTCCTGCATATCATCAATTTCGCGCACGGCAGCATGCTGATGCTGGCGATGTATGGCGCCTATTTCCTGCTGATGAAGGCGAAGATCGATCCCTATGCGGCGATTCCGCTGATGGCGGCGGTGATGTTCGCCGGCGGGTATGTCCTGTATCGCGCGCTGATCGGCCGCTTCAGCCACGGCAAGGACGAGAACATCCTCCTCATCACGCTCGGCCTGTCGATCGTGCTGGAGAACGTGGCGCTGTTCTTCTTCAAGGGCGATTCGCGGACCATCACCGTGTCCTATTCCGACCGGATGATCGAGGTCGGTCCGGCGCTGGTGCCGCTTCCCAAGCTGGTGTCGTTCGTGGCGTCGCTCGTGCTGTGCGCGGCGCTGGCCTGGTTCATCGCGCGCACCGATACCGGCCGTGCGATCCGCGCGGTGGCGAAGGAGCGTCAAGGGGCGCGCCTCGTCGGCATCGACGTGGAGAAGATCTTTGCCGTCTCCTATGGGATCGGGATCGCCTGCCTGGGCGCCGCCGCCTGCCTGCTGATTCCCTCGTTCTACGTTTCGCCTTCGGTCGGCAACCTGTTCGTGATCGTCGCCTTTACCATCGTGGTGCTCGGCGGCATGGGGAGCTTCGTCGGCGCGCTGGTCGGCGCGCTGGTCATAGGCCTCACCGAGTCGCTGAGCGGCCTGTTCCTGGGCGAGGCGCTCGGCCAGATCGGCATCTCCCTCATCTTCATTCTGATTCTTCTGTTTCGCCCGACTGGAATTTTTGATAGATGAACTTGAAGATTCCGCTGGCGCTGCTCGCCGTCGCGCTGGCCTACCCGTTCATCTTCCGCAGCAACTTCGCCATCAACTTCGGCGTTCTGGTGCTGTTCTACGCGCTCATCGGGCAGGCCTGGAACATCGCCGGCGGCTACGCCGGGCAGCTCTCCTTCGGTCACGCGGTGTTCTTCGGCACGGGCGCCTACTGCTCGACGATTCTGCAGCTCAAGTTCGGCTGGAATCCCTGGCCCGGCCTCGCCGCCTCCGCCGGCGCGGGCGCCGCGGTCGGCGCGCTCATCGCGGCGCTTTCGTTCCGCTTCGGCCTCAGGGGTTCGTACTTCGCGCTGATCACGCTGGCGTTCGCCGAGGTGTTCCGGATTCTCACCAACGCGGTGGAGTTCACCGGGGGCGGGCTGGGCCTGCTCATACCGCTGAGGCCCGGCGCGGCCAACTTCCAGTTTCACGAGCGCATCGGTTTCTACTACACCATCCTCGCGCTGACCGTGCTGTCCATCGGTATCGCGATCTGGTTGAAGCGCTCGCGCTTCGGCGCGCAACTCGCAGCGATCCGCGAGAACGAGGACGCCGCGCGCGCGCTGGGCATCGACGCCTTCCGCGAGAAGGTGAAAGTGATGGCGCTCTCGGGCGCCTTGTGCGCCATGGGCGGCAGCTTCTACGCGCAGTACTACCTTTACATCGATCCGACGGTCGTATTCGGCCTGGACAAGTCGGCCGAGATGCTGCTGGTCGCCATGATCGGCGGAACCGGGACCGTTTACGGGCCGCTGATCGGCTCGTTATTGCTGACGCTGGTCGGCGAGGTCACGCGCGCCGTCACCGAGGCGCAGGGCCTGTCGCTCATCATCTACGGCAGCCTGCTCATCCTGATCATCGGCTTCCTGCCCAACGGGCTGGTCGAGCTGTTCAAGCTGCGCTGGAGACGCAAAGCCCGTGCTTGAAGTGCGCGGACTGTCGAAGATCTTCGGCGGCCTGCGCGCGGTCGACGGCGCGAGCCTCGATGTGGCCGAAGGAACCATTACCGGCCTGATCGGTCCGAACGGGGCGGGCAAGACCACGCTGTTCGCGGCGCTCACCGGGTTCCTGGTCCCCGACGAGGGGAGCGTTCGCTTCGGCGGCGAGGACATCACCGGCCGGCCGCCGCACCTCATTTGCCGCCGCGGCATGGTGCGCACGTTCCAGGTGACGCAGCCTTTCGCGCAGTTGAGTGTGCGCGAGAACATCATGGTGGGCGCCTACCTGCACACGCCCTATCGCGCACTGGCGTCCGCGCAGGCAGAGGCGGTCGCGCGGCAGGTCGGCATGTCGGAGTTGCTCGAGCGCACCGCGTCCGGCTTGACCGTCGCCGGGCGCAAGCGCCTGGAGCTGGCGCGCGCGTTGGCGACGCAGCCGAAGCTGCTGCTCCTCGACGAGGTGATGGCCGGGCTGAATCCCGCGGAGATCGACGAGCTCATTCCGGTGATTCGGGGGATCCGCAGCTCGGGTGTAACGGTATTCCTCATCGAGCACGTGATGCGGGCGGTGATGAGCCTCGCCGAGAACGTCTACGTGCTGTCCTACGGGAAGATCATCGCGCAGGGCGCCCCAAGGGAGCTGGTGTCCAGCCCGGTGGTGATCGAGGCCTACCTCGGCCGCGGCGCGGCGCAAAGGCTCTTGCATGCTTGAAGTCCGCGGCCTTCGCGCCGGCTACGGGGAAGTCGAGGTGCTGCACGGCGTGGACATCGACCTCGCCGAAGGCGAGGTGGTTGCCGTGCTCGGCAGCAACGGCGTGGGCAAGTCCACGCTGAACAACAACCTGAGCGGGATCTGCGCCCCGTTCGGCGGCTCGATCCGCTTCTGCGGCGAAGACATTGCGGGCGCGAATCCGGTGCGCATCGTCGATCTGGGCCTGATCCAGGTGCCAGAAGGGCGTCGCGTATTTCCCAACCTGTCGGTGCGCGAGAACCTGGAGCTGGGCAGCTACCGGCGAGGCAAGGCGCACCGCGCGCGCAACCTCGAGCGCGTGACGCGAATCTTTCCCAGGCTCAAGGAGCGCATCGGTCAGATGGCGGCAACGCTTTCAGGCGGCGAGCAGCAGATGCTCGCCATCGGGCGGGGGCTGATGTCCGAGCCGAGGCTGCTCATCCTCGACGAGCCTACGCTCGGGCTGTCGCCGATTCTGGTGGACGAGATGTTCGAGCTGATCGGCGAGTTGAACGGCGAAGGCCTCTCCATCCTGCTGATCGAGCAGAACGCGGTGCAGTCGCTTGAGGCGGCGGACCGCGGTTACATCATCGAACATGGCGTGGTCGCCATGTCGGGGCCGGCGGCCGAGCTGGCCGGCAATCCGGGCCTGCGGGCGCGCTATCTGGGTCTCTAGGAGGAGTGATGGAGCTTTCCGGCAGGCGGATCCTGGTCACGGGCGCGGGAAGCGGTATCGGCCTGGCCACCGCGCGCGTGCTGACGCGCGAAGGGGCGCGTGTCGCGTGCGTGATCCTCGACGAATCGCAGCGCCCGGCGCTCGCGCAGGCGCTGCCGCGGGCCGCCGTGCTGGTCCAGGATCTTCGTGACCGCGACGCCACGCAGGCGCTCCCGGCGCGGGCCGGCGCGCAACTCGGGGGGCTGGACGGCATCGCCTGCTGCGCCGGAATTTTCGTGCACAAGAGCGGCGTCGAGACCAGCGACGAAGAGTGGCTGCGCACGATGGAACTCAACCTGACGTCGACCTTCGTGCTGTGCCGCGCTTCCGCCCAGCACCTGCTGGCGGCGGGCAGCAAGGGCGCGATGGTCGTGATCAGCAGCCAGATCGGACTGGTCGGTCATCCGCGCGGCGCAGCTTACGCGGCCTCCAAGGCGGGCCTGAACGGCCTGGTCCGCTCGCTCGCACTTGAACTCGCTGCGCACGCCATTCGTGTCAATGCGATCGGCCCCGGCCCGATTGTCACGCCCATGACCGCGTCCGCGCGCGCCGACGCGGCGCGCCGCCAGGCGCTGATCGAATCGATTCCGATGCAGCGCTTCGGCGAGGCGGGCGAGGTGGCCGAGGCAGTCAGTTTCCTGCTTTCCGAGCGAGCCTCCTTCATCACCGGGCAGGTTGTCTGCGTCGATGGCGGATTCACCGCCCGATAACCGGGTTCGCATGCCGCCTCACGTCGAACGCGTCGACTACTCGCCGATCACCGGGCGGTCTCGCCTCGCCTGGCCCGGCGGCGCGCGGCTCGCGGTCTGGGTGGTGCCGAACGTCGAGCACTACGAATACCTGCCGGCGAAAACCCGCGTGCGCGACCCCTGGCCGCGGCAGCCGCACCCCGACGTGCTGAACTACGGCATTCGCGACTACGGCAACCGCGTCGGCCTGTGGCGCCTGATGGAGGTGCTCGACCGGCACGAAGTGCGTTGCACCGCGTCGCTCTCGCTCGCGGTGCTCGAAATGTACCCCGAGATCTTCGAGGCGATGGAGGCGCGGCGCTGGGAATACATGAGCCACGGCCTGTACAACACGCGCTACCACTGGAATTACAGCGAGGAGGAGGAGCGCGCCGCGATCGCCGAGTGCGTAGAGATCCACCACCGGCGCACCGGGCAGGCGCTGCGCGGCTGGTTCTCGCCGGCCGCCTCGTACACGCTCAACACGCCCGACCTTGTCGCCGAGGCCGGCATCACCTACCTCTGCGATTTCTTCCACGACGACCAACCCACCGAGATCAAGGTGAGGAGCGGGCGGCTGATCAGCGTTCCGTACGGCTTCGAGCTTAACGACTCGGTGGTGCATCGCCGGCCGCAGGAGGCGGCGGACTTCGAGCGCATCGGCCGCGACATGTTCGATCAGCTCTACAGCGACAGCGAGCGCTGGGGCGGACTGGTGATGTGCATCGCGCTGCACCCGTACATGATGGGTGCCCCGCACCGGGTCAGGTATCTGGATAATTTACTCAAATACCTGAAAGGCCAGGATGGTATCTGGTGGGCGACCGGCGCCGAGATCGCCGACCACTATCTCGCCCAGGTCCGATGACGCGCCTTGCCGACCTGGCGCGCGTCGTGCGCAGCAAGAACGCGGGGCCAACGCTCCTCACCATCGACGTGCTGTTCGCTGGGGCGGCTCAATTCGAGCGGGCCCTGGCGGCCTTGTCTTCTTCAATAATTTCTTCGCTTTACGGAATCGAAGCGCAGAAAGTGCGCGTCATCCCGTACCGGCCCGCACTGGCGATCAAGATCGTCATGCCGCGCAAGGTGATCGCCGGCGATCCGGGCGACCGGGATGTGTACGGCGCGCAGCAGCACGCGCCGCTGCTCGGGATCGAGGTGTGAAGCCCGAATTGCGCGTGCTGGCGGCTTCGGGTCAGCTTGGCTACGGCATTCCCGAGGCCGCTTTTTCGAGCGGTATTGCCCGTGCGCCGCATTTCATCGGCGCCGACATGGGCTCGATCGACCCCGGTCCGGCCTACCTGGGCAGCGGCCGCATGGCGACCTCGCCCGAGATGACGCGGCGCGACCTTGGGCTGGTGCTGAGCGCGGCGCGCAGGCTTGGCGTGCCGCTGCTGATCGGCTCGGCCGGTACCGCGGGCGCGCGCCCGCACCTCGAGGCCACGCTCGAGCTGGTGCGCGACATCGCGCGCGAGACGGGACTGCGGTTCCGCCTCGCCTCCATCGCGGCCGATATCCCGAAAGCGCTGGTACGAAATGCGCGCCCGCTGGGCTTCATGCGCTCTCTCGATCTAGACCATACAACTCACCTGGTAGGGCAGATGGGTACGGAGGCCTTCATCCGCGCCCTCGATGCCGGCGCGGACGTGGTCATCGCGGGGCGTGCCTGCGACACTGCGATCTTCGCCGCAATACCCCTGATGCGCGGCTACGCGCCGGGTCCGGCGATGCACATGGCGAAGATCATCGAGTGTACGTCGCTCTGCTGCGAGCCGGGCGGGCGTGACGCCATGCTCGCCACTCTCACGGAAGACTCCTTCGAGCTGGAAAGCATGAATCCGGCGCGCGCCGCGACCCCGCTCTCCGTTGCCGCGCACGCCCTGTACGAGCAGGAGGATCCTTACACGGTGCAGGAGCCCGAAGGAACGCTGGACCTGCGCGGCGCGCAGTACGAGGCGATCGACGCGCGCCGCACGCGGGTGCGCGGCGCGCTCTGGCAGCCGCGCGCGCGTCCCACGGTCAAGATCGAGGGCGCGGGACCCTTCGGCGAGCGCAGCGTACTGTTGTGTTCCAGTGCCGACCCGCGTGTCATCGCGAACCTTTCATCGATCCTGCTCGACGTGGAGGCGATGACGCGGCAACTGGTTCCCGGTGGTGATTTCAGTCTTTACCCGCGCGTCTACGGCGAAGCGGAAGCTTTCCTGCTGGTCGAGTGCATCGCGCCGACGGCCGCGCGCGGCCTGGCCGTGCTCGGAGTATTCAAGCAATTCCTCCTGCACCACGGCTTCCCGGGGCGCCTTTCGACTGGCGGCAACCTCGCGTTCCCTTTCACGCCGCCGGAGCTTCCCGCCGGTACGGCCTATCGGTTCACGGTTTACCATGTGATGGACGTCGAGGCGCTGGCGCCCCTGTTTCCCGTGAGCATTGAGGACATCGCATGAATATCGACCTCGAGAAAGAGGACTACATCCGTGCCTTCACCGTCGAGCGCAAGCCGGACCCCGCGCGCTCGGCGCTGGTGCTCATCGACATGCAGCACGCGACCGGCTCGCGCCAGGGCGCGCTCGGCCGGCGGTTGAAGGCGCAGGGCTCAGCCACCGCGGATTACCGCTTCGAGCGCATCGAGCGCTTCGTGGTGCCGAACGCGCGCCGGCTACTCGACGCCTGGCGCGCCGCGCGGCGGCGTGTCCTATTCGTCACCATCGGCGCGACGCTGCCCGACTGCAGCGACGCGCCGGCGCACATGCGCAAGCTGTTCCTCGAGTTGGAGAACTATCAAGGCAGCCGCGAACACGAGATCATCGACGAACTGAAGCCCGTGCGCGGCGAAGCGGTGGTCAACAAGACCTCCAACGGGGCGTTCGCGACCAGCGGCATCGACAGTATGCTGCGTGCCTGGAACTGCGACCAGCTCTACCTCCTTGGCGTCTCGACCAACATGTGCGTCGATACCACCGCGCGCGAGGCGGCGGACCGCGGCTACGCCGTGACGCTGATCGAGGACGCCTGCGGCGCCACGCAGCCCGCGCTGCACGAAGCCGCTATGATCAATTTCCAGCGCCTGTTCGGCCGCGTGCGCTCGACCGATCAGGTCCTGACCGAGCTGGGCGACCATGCATAAAGTGCTCGTGATCGTGCCGTTCCCGGTCAACGACGAGCAGCTCGCGCTGCGCCGCGCACAACTGCGGGCGGTGCGCCTGGGCCCGGACATCGAGTTCGATTTTCGACCCGTGAAGGCGGCGCCGAGCAACTACGTCAGCCATCACGACTATGTCCTCGCCGACGCGGGGATCATGGAGGCCGGCCTGCGCGCGCAGGAGCAGGGCTACCATGCGGTGTGCATCGACACCATGAGCGATTCGGGCATGGCCGGGTTGCGCTCGCTGCTCGACATCCCGGTCATCGCGCCGGGACGCGCCTCGATCCTGACGGCGCTGATGCTGGGCGAGAGCTTTTCGATACTGACCCTGTGGAGCCAGTGGAAGCCGCTCTACACCAAGTCGCTGAACGACCTCGGCATCCAGCAAAAATGCGCCTCGATCCGCGCGCTCGACGTCAGGCCCGACAACCGCGAGCTGCTCTCGGGCAAGGAAGCGGACATTTTCCCCCTGCTGGCCGAGGCGGGCCGCAAGGCGATCGAGGAGGACGGCGCCGACGTGCTGCTGCTCGGCTCGACCACCATGCATCAGGCGCACGCCTATCTCGCCGAGCGCCTGCCGGTGCCGGTGATCAATCCCGGGCCACTCACCTACAAGCTCGCCGAACTGGCTCTCGGGCTCGGCCTCACGCACAGCCGCAAGGCTTACCCCAAGCCGCTGGTGCCCAAGCCGGAGCTTTTCGAGGCGATGCTGGCGGCGGCGGCCGCAAGTGAGCTACGCAAAAAGTGAACTGAGATCCCTCAGCTCGTCGAGCTTGTGAAGCTTGTCGTGAAGATTCCGGACTGAAGGCAGGGGCCAGGCGCGTCCGGCGAGTTCGAAGAACTTCTCGGTGAGCTCCTTGCGGCTGTAGGGGTCCTGGTCGTCGCCGCGGTTGGCATCGGCCGCGCCTTCGAGCTCCCGGCCGTCGCGAAGCCGGATTTTCACGCGCGCGGGCCGCAACTGCGGCAGCATCGCGGTGAGCGCCGGATCTTCCCTGATGAACACGCGCTGCGCCAGCGCGCGAATGGTCTCGTTCCTGACGCATTCCCAGGTGAAGCTCGCCAGGCCGCTCGAGCCGGTGACGATGCGTGTGGCGACCGCAAAGGGCACCGAGAACTTCGCCGCCAGCACATTGCGCGGCGCCTGGTCGTCGAGCTCCGCAGCGTGCCGGTAGCTCACCACGTCCACGCGCTCGACGTCGTCTGCCCTGAAGGGGACTGCTGCCAGAAGCCGGTCCAGCGCATCGAGAGTGCCGTGGTTATAGCGGCAGCACGCGTGCCGCTTGAAGTAGTTCATGTTGATCTGCCAGCGCGCGCCCAGGCCATCGACCATCTTCTCTCGGTCGAACGACTCCGAAACCACCGCACCGAACACGCTCGCCAGCCCGTCGCGCTCGCCGGAGAAGCCGCATTCGACGAGGTCGAGCGCGAGCAATCCCATTTGGTTGCTGACGCCCGCGTAGGCATTCCGCACCGTGCCGCCCTGGAGCATGGTGTTCTTGCTGGTGGCGAGCGTGAGGGACGAGGCGACGTTGACGACCTCGCGCATCTTCGCGGCGTCCGCGCCGGCGAGCTTCGCCACCGCCACCGCGGCGCCGACCGTTCCCCAGGTGCCGTGCGGGTGCATGGCGGGGCGCAGGTTTGCAGCGATGCCGATCCGAGCGCCGATCTCGTAGCCGAGTACCACCGCGAGCAGCAGGTCGCGGCCCGGGAGGCGCCGCGCTTCGGCGAAGGCCAGGGCGGCGGGAAACACGTGGACCGAAGGGTGTCCACGGCTGAAGCGGTTGCCCTCGTCCATTTCGAGCCAGGTGCCGGCAACGCCGTTCAGGAAGGCCGCGGTGGAGGCGGACGAGCGCATGTCCGCACCGATGACCGTACTGTTTCCCTGGCTGGAGATTCTTTTGGCAACCGCGATGACTTCCGGCTCTTTGGCGCCCGCCGCGATCGCGGCGAGCGTATCGGCGATGACGACCTTCGCCTGCTCGACGATCTGCCCGCCGAGTTGCTCGTAGCGCAGGCCGGCAGCGAAGCTGCACAACTTATCGAGGTAATCGGCCATTGCGGTACCAGTCGACGATCTCGCCGGCCGTTGCCTGCCAGGCCTGCGTCCGGCCGCAGATCCGCTCCAGCGCGGCATGCAGGTATTTCACCCGATGCGCTTGGCCGATCATCCAGGGATGCAGGGCCAGGCAGAAGACGCGGCCGCCCTCGGCATCAAGCGTTTCGAAGGCTTCCTCGACGATAACGGAATACTGGCTCATCGGAAGCCGCCGCAGCCACAGTAACTGGACGTCGTCCCATTCCGGCTGCGCCGGAAGTGAAATCAGCGGCTTGCCGACGCCCATCGGGTAGGGTTGGTCGTCGTTCGACCAGTCCGCGACATAATCCAGGCCGGCTTCGGCCAGCAGCCGTGGCGTGCGCTGCGACTCGCCGTAGTCCTGGCCGAGCCAGCCGCGAGGCCGCGCGCCGGTCGCGTGCTCCAGCGCGTCAAGCGCGCCGCCAATGAACGCGCGCTCCTCGTCCTCGGACATGCGGCTCGTGAGCATGCGCGTGGCATGGCTGCCATGGCCCACGAACTCGTAGCCGCGCGCCCGGCATTCCCGGACGATCTGCGGATAGCGTTCGGCCGCCGAACCGTTCAGCGCCACCGACGCCCGAATGCCATGATGGTCCAGGGCTTCGAGCACGCGGAACACGCCGACGCGGTTGCCGTACTCGCGCTGCCCCCAGGTGCCGTAGTCCGGGTTGAAGCTGCCGTACTCGCCCATGAAGCGCGGATCGCGGTACGCCCCTGCGGGCGGCTGCAGTTCCCAGTGCTCGACGTGCAGCATTACCCAGAAGGCAATCCGGCCGCCCTCGGGCCAGGCGAGCGGCGCGCGCAGGGGGATTGGCGAGTAGGCGTAGTGGTTGTGGTCCATCCTTGCGTTCGGCAGGAGGGTTAGCGTTAACTAACCCATAGGGTACTGATTTGTCGGTGCTGGCGAGTGGACTCGAACCACCGACCTACTGATTACGAATCAGTTGCTCTACCAGCTGAGCTACGCCAGCCTGCGTCGCGCGCGCGGTGAGCCGGAATTATATCAGCGACGCCCGCGGCGGCGGCTCAACCGCGGGACGCGGGTAGTGGGACTTGCGCGGGCGAGAGCCTATGCCGCTGCCTCGCAGCGAGGCCCTCAGGATTGCGGGCGCGTGCGGATGATGATGTCCACGCCGTCGGTGACGGTTCCGGCCGGCAACGGGGGCAGGCCCACCACGCGGATGTTGTCCGCCGGAACGTCGGTGAGCCGTCCGCTCGTCACGTCGTAGAGGTGGTGGTGCGGCGCGGTGTTCGGATCGTACACGATCTTGGTCGGATCGACGACGAGTTCGCGGATCATCTTCTTTTCCAGAAAGAGTTTCAGCGTGTTGTAGACGGTCGCCTTTGATGTCTCGGCGTAACGGGAGTTCACCAGCGACAGGATCTGGTCCGCGGAAAGGTGCTCGCGCCGCGTAAACAGCACGTGCGCGATCTCCATGCGCTGGTGGGTGGGCTTGAGGCCGTGCCGGCGCAGCAGCTGCGCGATGCTTTCGCGATTCCGGGCCTGACCTTTCATGAAATCATTCTAGACCAGGACTTGGACCCTGTCTAATTCGGTTGCGCTCAACGTCGGCGCCGTCAATTCTGAAAAAACCGGCGGCTGGGAACGTGAATTAATTCCGCTCGAATTCTGGCACGGACGCCGCCTGTGGCGAGATTTCGGCCACTCGTCGGCAGGTTTTGCGTCAGACTTCCGAAGTTCCGTATCATCCACATCGCAAACAAAAGGGGTTTCTATGCAGCGCCAGTCGGCTTTTACTTTGATCGAGCTCATGGTCACGGTCGCGATCATCGCGATCCTCGCGGCGGTCGCGCTTCCTTCCTATACGCAATTCATCGTCCGCGGCAAGCTCCAGGAAGCGAGCTCCAACCTGCTCGCCATGCGGACCAAGATGGAGTTGTACTTTCAGGACAACCGGTCCTATGTCGGCGCCTGTGTCGCCGGCACCACTGCGGCGCTTCCCACCGGCTTGAAGTACTTCACCATCTCTTGTGCACCCGCTCCCACGGCGACGACCTACCTGGTTCAGGTGGACGGCCTCGGCGGCGATCTGACCGGTCTGATCATGACCATCGACCAGGCCAATGTGCGGCGCACGGTCGCCGTGCCCTCCGGTTGGACCATGCCCGCCACCAACTGCTGGATCACGAAGAAGGGCGGCCAGTGCTGAAAGCGCACGCCCCCCAGCGCGGATTCAACCTCATCGAGATCCTGGTCGCGCTGGCCGTGCTCGGTGTTCTCATCGCGCTCGGCGCCCCCAGCCTCGCAGAATTCCTGCAGAACCAGCAGGTCCGCGCCGCGGCCGAGGCGATCTTGAACGGAATGCAGGTCGCCCGCGGCGAAGCGATCCGGCGCAATCTGGCCGTGCAGTTGGTGATCGAACCCGCAACATCGGGGTGGACGACGGGGTGGACGATATGCGAGGCCAGCGTGGAGCCCTGCGACTCGACCACCCTCACTACGGACGCCACACTGGTGATCCAGAGCCGCAGCCCCGACGAGGGCACGAGCAACGCCAGCGTCACTCCTGTTGCGGCGGATCTAACACCGGCGGTCGCGGTCACTTTTTCGCCCCTGGGGAGCGTCGTCGCGAACTTCAACGCCTCCCCCACGTTGGCACGGGCCGATGTAATCAACTCCCGCAGTGCGTGTATAGCCGACGGCGGGTCGATGCGCTGCCTGCGCGTGGTGGTGACCGCAGGCGGCAGCATCCGCATGTGCGATCCCACTCCAGGCATCGTCGCGCCCGATCCGCGCGCCTGTCCATGAATCGAGTAACGAAAATGCGCAAGCCACCCCAGGCCCGTAGCCGCGAACGCGGCGTGATGCTGATCGAGGCGCTGATCGCGATCCTCATTTTCTCGATCGGCATTCTCGCCGTCGTCGGCATGCAGAGCGTGGCGATCAGGAACGTCACCGAATCGAAGTACCGCAGCGAGGCCGCCTTTCTCGTCAACGAGCTGACCTCGCAGATGTGGACCGACTCGCTCAACATCGCCCAATATAGCTACCCCGGCTCGAGCTACGGAAAGCTGCTCAACTGGGTCGCCAAGGTGGACGCCAGTCTGCCAGGCACTACGGTCACACGGCCCAGGGTAACCGTGATTCCCCTTCCCCTTCCGTCGATCGGCGCCACCGTGACGATCGAGCTGTTCTGGCAGCTTCCCGAGGAAGCCTCGGCGGGACTGCCGCCGCGCAAGCACACGGTCGTCTCGTCGATCTTTACATTCTGACCCATGCGGCCGACCCATCACACTTGCGTTCGCGGCTTCAGCATGGTCGAGCTGATGGTCGCCATGCTGATCGGCCTGATCGGGATGATCATCATCTTCCAGGTCTTCGAAGTCTCAGAAGGCATCAAGCGCACCACCACGAGCGGCGGCGACTCCCAGCAGAACGGCGCCGTCGCGCTCTACATGATCGAGCGCGATTTGCGCAACTCCGGGATGGGATTCAACGACACGCCCAACGCGGGCTGCCAGATCATCGGCTCCGACTCGAAGCGCCTGACCCCGAATTTTCCCCCGGGTGGCAGCACGATATTGCTGGTGCCGGCACGGATCGTTTCCACCGGCGTGGCGACCGACCCGGATCAGTTGATCATTTTTTACGGTTCAAACCCCCACATCGTCAACGCGACGACCCTCAGCACCCCGATGCTCGCCGCCACCGATCCCCTGAACGTGAGTAACCCCTACGCCTATCGCCCGGGGGACCTGCTCTTGCTGCAGGACCCGGGCACCGCCAAGAATTGCGCCATCATGGAGGCAACCCATACGCTTCTGTCCGTCCCACCCAGTGCGAGCGTGCAACAGGCGGCAAACGGTACGAGTTACAACCTCGTCTCGCTGGTCGCCAAGATCCCGCGCTTCAACCCGGCCGGCGGGCTGGGGGTGATCTACAACGGCACGAGTGCCAACACAACGCTCGTCTTCAACCTGGGAAACATCTACGACCCCGCGGGCGCGCCCAATCTGCCCGTCCATAACACTTATTCGATCGTCAACCAGTCGCTGACGGTTACTTCCTTGTTCGTGCCGACGCTCCCGGCGACGTCCCCTTCGCCTCTGGTGAGCGCCGTCGCGGACAACATCGTCCACATGCGCGCGCTGTACGGCGTGGATGACGGGCCCTTCGACGCAAACGGCAACGGCGACGGCATCGTCGATCGCTATATCGACGCAGCCACGTTCAACGCCATCGCTCCCCAACCTTGGCGCTTCCTCCTCGCGGTGCGCGTCGCCCTGGTCGCGCGCAGCGCGCTTGCAGAAAAGCCCTCGGGCGGAGACGGGCCCAAGTGCGACGCCACGACCGACGGCACCGAGGCGACCCCCGGTCCCGATCTCCGTCCCAGGTGGTCGGGCGGCGTTTTCAACATGTCGACCACCGGAGACCCGGACCCGGCGTCCCCACTCTACTGGAAGTGCTACCGCTACCGCGTGTTTGAAACGACCGTTCCCCTGCGCAACTGGATCTGGAGGTCGAGCTGACATGAACAGCCAAAGGCAACGCATTTTCTCCTTCACGCCGCAGCGCGAGCGCGGGACCGTGCTGATCATCGCGCTCATCGTGCTGGTCGCGATGACGCTGGCGGGCATCGCGACGATGCGCTCGGTGGACACCGCCACGGTGATGGCGGGGAACATCGCTTTCAGGCAGTCCGCCACCAACGCGGCCGACCAGGGCGTTCAGGCCGGCTACCTGTGGCTTGCCGGGAATTTGACCAGCGGGAACCTGGACAATAGCAACGCCTCGGTCGGATATTCCTCCAACGCCGCTGCGAACGAACCCAAGTGGTCGGACCCGGCCGCCTGGGTCAACGCGGCGCAACTGAACGGGGGCGCTCCCGACGCGGCGGGAAACAGGGTTTGGTTCATGATCGAGCGCATGTGCCCGCAGGCGAACACCCCGGCAAATGCTGCAAACAACACCTGCGGCTCCACACCCGACCCGGGCGCGGTCAGCCGCGAAGGGCAGGATCACTTCAGGCAGACCGGCGGTGTTTTCAAAAAACCGCCGGCCATCCACTACCGCGTGACCGCCAAAGCCGAGGGTCCCCGCAAGTCGGTGACCATCGTGCAAACCATGCTGCGCGGCGTATAGCCGGCGGCGCATTCGCAGGAGAAACCTATGAACAACAAAATTACATTGGCAAGACGATTCACGGTGTACGCCGTTGCCGCCTGCCTGGCAAGCCAGCCGGTCTTTGCGGCGCCGACGGATATCGCTTCCGTGCCGCTGGCTTCCTCGGCGGGCGCGAGCTTCCTGCCCAACCTGCTGTTCAGCCTCGACGACTCGGGCAGCATGGGCCGCAATTACCTGCCCGACTACGTCGTCGACAACAACACCTGCATGGTCAGCGACGACGGGACCGCCTGCCAGGCCGGCGATCCGCCGTTCGCGGCCGGCGGCCAGACGGGCATGAACGGGGTCGGCTACGACCCGAACTTCAACTACCTGCCCGGCCTGTCCTCCACCGGACAGCCGGTCCTGAACCCGCCGAGCGGCACGCTCACGCCCACCTCGGTGACGCCCGATGCCTACCTCGGCGGCACCAACGTGAACGTCACGACAAACAGTCCGGACAACCGTTACTGCAACGGCACCGGCGCCAGCGCCCCGTGCAAGCGCAACGGCGCCGACAGCGCAGGCGTCGTGACGCCGGTGGGCCTCGACGCCTCAGTACCGGCCAACATCCTCGGGCAGGGTCAGTTCCCCTACCGCACCCATGCCTCGAACTCGAGCCTGTTGACTTTCGGTCTGCCCGAGATGATGCCCATAGGAAGTTTCTCGCGCAGCGGCAGCACGATAACGGTAACCACGATCGAACCGCACGGTCTCGCCACCAACAACCATATCTACGCGACGGGCGGCAGCTTTATTGACAATGTCAACGCGACGGTCACCGTTGTCAACGCCAATCAGTTCAGGTACACGGGCGGGGCCACCGGCGCCTCCCCGAGGAATGGCTCCTACCGCAAACAATCCAGCGGCTCGTGGACGCGCTCGGGCGGCACGGTAACCGTGGCGGCGACGAACCACGGCCTCGTAGTCAACGATATCATCCGTGCCAACCCCGCGAGCAGTTTCACCGTGGGCACCTTTACCGTAACCGCCGTCCCCACCGCCAACTCTTTCGAGTATTCCTCAAGCACCGGGAGCGGCACCGTAGCGGGCTTCTGGGTACGTACGGTCCTGTACAACGTTCGGACCCCGGTCACCGGCTCGCCGGCGGTCTACCGCATCACGCCGATCGAACACTGCACCGACGCCGCGCTCACCGACTGCATACAAGTCATCCCGCCGGCCGCGCCGCCGGCGAGCCATCCTTTTCCGGCCTACGTACGCTTCTGCAGGACGCAGGCCGAGGCGCTCGCCCCGGGCCTGGTGACCGGCTCGAGCATCCTGGCTCCCGCCACCACTGCCACGCCTCGCTGCCAGCTCAAGTACGTGAATGTCGCCGGCCTGCAAACGTATACCTTCCCGCGCATGGGCTGGTTCAACCGCGACACGGTTACTGCGGGCGTCGCCACCTACGGCAACCGGCCGAATCGCTCCGACTGCGCTGCCGCGCCGAACTGCACCTATAACGAGGAAATCCAGAACTACTCGCGCTGGTTCGCCTATTACAGCAACCGCATGCGCATGATGAAGAGCGCCGCCGGGCGCGCTTTCCTGAGTTTCATTTCCAATCCGAGCGGCACCCCGCCCAAGCCCGACAGGCTGCGGGTCGGGTTCATCACGATCAACCCCGGCGCAAGCGTGGCAGCGTCGAAATACCTGAAAATCGACAACTTCAACACCACGCATGCTTCGAACTGGTACACCAAGTTCTACGCCCAGGTTCCCGGCCCCAGTACGCCGCTGCGGGAAGCGCTGTCGCGCGCGGGCTGGATATTCTCCGGCAAGCTCGGTACCGGCCTGACGGCCGGCATCCCCGCGGCCGACGATCCGATGCAGGCGTCGTGCCAGAAAAACTACTCGATTTTCACGACCGACGGATTCTGGAACCAGGGCACGGGGAAAGACCTGGCCAACGCCGATATCCTCAACCAGGACAACGTCAACAACGACCAGGCTTTCCCTGCCACTCCCAACCCCTACGCCTCAGGGCCCGACTTCTTTGTGAACCGCGCCACCGGGACCTACGACGGCGGCGTCCTCTCCGGCACCACTGCCGGCGCTTCCCCCGGCGGTCGCGGCACGCTCGCCGATATCGCGATGTACTACTACAGGACCGATCTTCGCGGCGCGAGCAGCGGTCCTACGGGCCCTGCGACCAGCCCGAGCACCACGCCGCCGAACCAGGACGTTGCCGTGAACAACGTGAACCCCGGGGGGAAGGACTTCGCCATCCACCAGCACATGGTCACCTTTACGCTCGGCCTCGCCGACGGGCTGATGCGCTACCCAGGCCCGGGTGAGGCCAGCTACGAGAGCGCGCTGACCGGCGACTTCGCCAACATCAAGAACGGCGCGACCGGCTGTTTCTGGGCGACGGGCATTTGCAACTGGCCTTCGCCGCAGGCCGACGGCCAAACGGCGCTGGACGACCTGTGGCACGCCGCGGTCAACGGACGCGGCACGTTCTATTCGGCTCTGAACCCGAACGCCCTCGCGACGGGGCTCGCCGGCGCGCTCAACAGTCTGGACATATCGATCGCCTCTGCCGCCGCGGCGGCCACCTCCAGCCCGAATATTGCGTCGGGCCTGTCCAAGGCCTTCAGCACGACCTATCAGACCGCGACTTGGTCGGGCCGGGTCTATGCCCAGGCTATCGATCCGCTCACCGCAGTCGTCAACCCCGCCATAGTGTGGGAGGCCCATACCCTGCTGCTCAGCAAGGTTGCGCCGACCAGCGATACCCGGAACCTCTATACCCTGGACCTGGGCGGGAGCAATAACCGCAAGCCTTTCATCTATGCCTCGATGACTGCGGCGGAGAAGGCATTTTTCGACAACAAGTGCATGCCCGTGAGCACCATGACTCAGTGCACGACGCTCGTACCAGGGGATCTCGCGAAGGCGAACGACGGGAGGAAAATGATCGAGTTCCTGCGCGGCCAGACCGGCCTCGAGACCACCGTTTTCCGCGACCGCACCGAGGTCGAGGCCACGGTAACCCAGACCGTGTTGGGCGACATCATCAACGCCCAGCCGCTATTCGTGCCGCCGCCGTACTTCAACTATTCGGACGCCGGCTACGCGACCTTCAGGGATGTGGATCAGAAGAACCGCAAGGGGACCCTGTACATCGCGGCCAACGACGGATACCTGCATGCCTTCGACGGCGACACCGGGGTCGAGAACTGGGCCTGGATGCCGAAATTCGTGATGCCGGGGGTGTACCTGCTCGCCGACTCCGGCTATGCCGCGAAGCACCGGTTCTTCCTGGACGGCACGCCCGAGTTCCAAGATGTGTTCGACACTACGGCGGGCGCGTGGAAAACCATTATCGTGGGGGGGGCGAACAGCGGAGCACGCGGCTTCTACGCCCTCGACATCACCGATCCCAACAGCCCGAAAGGGCTGTGGGAATTCTGTTCCGATCCGACACTGTGCGCGGTCAGCGACCCGGATCTCGGAATGAGCTACGGCAATCCGGTGATCGGCAAGCGCAAGCTCGACAACAGGTGGGTGGTGGTCGTGACCTCGGGGCTCAACAACATCGGCCCCCCCAGTGGCCCTCCCCCCGGCAGCGGCGGGGGTTTCTTCTACGTGCTGGACGCGATCACCGGCCAGATCCTCCACAAGGTCCGCACCACCGCGGACAACGTCGCGTCTCCCTCGGGCCTCATGAAAATAGGCGGATGGTATCCCGAGGGACTCAACGACGCGTTGTTCACTCACGTGTACGGCGGCGATCAAAACGGCGATGTCTGGCGCATGGACATGAATCAAGCGATGGCGCCCTACAATCCCGCGGCGCCGGCGGCGTCGGTCAATCCGCCGGTGATGCCCGTCCTCATGCATTTCGCCACGCTGACGGACGCGGCGGGGCGGAGGCAGCCGCTCACGGCGAGGCCGGTCGGATCCCCGCTAACCGTACCCGGTATCGGCCAGAAGCGCGTCTATTACGTCGGCACCGGACGTTATCTTGGGAATTCCGACCTCTCCGATCCCGGCGCGGCAGGCAGCGCCTGGCGGCAAACGATTTACGGGATCATGGACAAGGACACCGGCGTCTCCCTGGGGAACGTCCATCTCGGAGGAAACCTCGTGCCGCAGACGCTCTCGGCCCTGGGAACGACCGGGCGTGCAGTCACCAAGAATCCGGTGGATTGGACCGTGAGGGACGGATTCATGATCGACCTCAATCCGGACTCGACTTCTGATGGCGAGCGCGTCGTGCTCGATCTCCAATTGGTGTTGGGCACGCTGGTGGTCACGTCCACGATACCGGTCAAGGGCGGCTGTACGCCCGGAGGGGAGAGCTTCCAATACAACCTCGACTTCAAGTCCGGAGGTTACGTAGGGCCCACAGCCCCCGCGGGTGGCTCCGGATGGAGATCGGGGCTCATAGTCGGTACGGCGATCGTGCAGACGAGCGACGGCTCGATAAAAGCCATCAACAAGAGCTACACCGGCGAGAATGACCCCAGGAACGTCAACATCGACCCGTTCACCCAGATAAAGCGCTTCTCCTACCGCGAGCGCTGGTAACGCACTGGGCGCTCGCGGCGCTCAGCGCGGCGCGGCGCGCGACCCCAGTTCGCGCGGCAGGGTGAACACCACGCTTTCGCTCACGCCCTCGAGCTGGCGCACGCTGCCGGCTCCGAGGGCCTTGAGCCGGGCGATCAGCTCGTTCACCAGCACTTCCGGGGCCGATGCCCCGGCCGTCACGCCGACGCGCTTTTTCCCGCTCACCCACTCGGCCTTGAGCTGCCCGGCGTTATCCACCATGTAGGCCTCGATGCCGCGGCTTTGCGCCACCTCGCGCAGCCGGTTGGAATTCGAGCTGTTGGGCGAGCCGACGACGATGACGACGTCGCACTGCGGCGCCATGAATTTGACCGCGTCCTGCCGGTTCTGCGTCGCGTAGCAGATGTCGTCTTTTTTCGGCCCGGTGATCGCGGGGAAGCGCGCCTTAAGCGCCGTCACGATCGCCGCGGCGTCGTCCACCGAAAGCGTGGTCTGCGTCACGTAGGAAATCCTGCCGGGATCGCGCACTTGCAGGCGTGCGACGTCCTCCACGGTTTCCACGAGGTGCATGCCTTGCGCGGACTGCCCCATGGTGCCTTCCACTTCGGGATGCCCGCGGTGCCCGATCATGACGATCTCACGCCCCGCCTCGCGCATCTTCGCCACTTCGACGTGCACCTTGGTGACGAGCGGGCAGGTCGCATCGAACACCCGCAGGCCCCGCTCCGCGGCTTCGCCGCGCACCGCCTTCGACACGCCGTGCGCGCTGAAGATCACCGTGCTGCCCGAAGGGACTTCGGCCAGCTCCTCGACGAACACCGCGCCCTTGCTCCTCAGGTCCTCGACGACGTATTTGTTATGCACCACCTCGTGGCGCACGTAGATCGGCGCGCCGTGCAGGGCAAGCGCGCGCTCGACGATGCTGATCGCGCGCTCGACGCCGGCGCAGAATCCTCGTGGGGTAGCGAGCAGCACTTCCATGGCCGACAATTGTAGATCAAAGCGAAGAACCGTTTACCAGATGAGGGGACACATCCCCTCATGCTCCCCTAAGTCGGGTCCGTTTCAAATATTCTTGAAACGGACTCCAAGTCGTTGCTCCGCAGCTCAAGCCTTTTGTCCGGTTTTTCCGGAGAGCAGACCCTCGAGCACTACGAGCGCCGCGCCGACGCTGATCGCCGAATCGGCGACGTTGAACGCCCAGAAATGCCAGCCGAGCGCGTGAAAGTCCAGGAAGTCCACCACCTGACCGAGCGCGACCCGGTCCCAGACATTGCCGAGGGCGCCGCCCAGGATCAGCGCGAGGGCGGCGCAAAACAAGCGCTCGCCCGGATGCTTGGCGAGCAGGAACGCGATCACCGCGGCGGCAAGGACGGCAATGCCTATGAACATACCCCTTTGCCAGCCACCCGCGTCCGAGAGAAAGCTGAACGCCGCGCCGCGGTTGTGGACCAGCACGAGGTTGAAAAAAGCCGTGATCTCGCGCACCTCGCCCGGCCGCAAGCTCGCACTGATTGCGCCCTTGGTTACCTGGTCGAGGACGACGATCGCCGCGGCGACGGCGAGCCACGGGGCCATGCGTTTCAGGCTCGCGGAAATCACGCGAATGCCCGAGGCTCGCCCGGGCCATAGAGGTTTTGCACGCAGCGTCCGCAGATCCCCGGGTGCTTCGGGTCGGCGCCCACGTCGGCTCGCCAGTGCCAGCAGCGTTCGCATTTGGGGTGCCGGCTCGGCGCCGTGCGGATCGCCTCTTCAGCCTCGCCTGCCGCCGCGGTGACCGAAGCGCGCGAAGTGATGAGCACGAAGCGCAGATCGTCGCCCAGGCTTTGCAGCAGCTTCAGCTTCTCCCCGCTCGCTGCGATCTCCACCTCGGCCTGGAGCGACGATCCAATCTCGCCGGCGGCGCGGTGGTTCTCGAGAAGCTTCTGCACTTCCGAGCGGATCCCGCGCAGGGTTTGCCACGTGGCGAGCAGCGCCGCCGCTCCGGGAACCTCCGGAAGCCGATAGCTGGTGTGCGCAAAGACGGTGTCATCGCCCGGCTGGAACACCTTCCATGCTTCTTCGGCCGTGAAGCTCATGATCGGCGCCATCAGCCGCAGCAGGCTCTGCGTAATGTGGTAGAGGGCGTTCTGCGCCGCGCGGCGCGCCGGTGAATTCGCCGCGCATGTGTACAGGCGGTCCTTGAGGATGTCCAGATAGAACGCGCCGAGATCCTCGGAGCAGAAGTTCTGAAGCTTTGCGACCGCCGGATGAAATTCGTAACGGTTGTAGTCCTCGAGCATGCTTTTCTGAAGGTCGGCGGCGAGGGCAAGCGCGTAGCGGTCGACCTCCAACCACTCCTCGATGGGCATCGCGTGGCGCTGCGGATCGAAATCCGAGGTATTGGCAAGCAGGAACCTGAGCGTATTGCGGATGCGGCGGTAGGATTCAACCACGCGCTTCAGGATTTCATCAGAGATGAAGAGCTCGCCGGAATAGTCCGTCGCCGCGACCCACAGGCGCAGTATCTCCGCGCCCAGCGTCTCGGAGACCTTTTGCGGGGCGATGACGTTGCCGAGCGACTTCGACATCTTGCGGCCCTGCCCGTCGACCACGAATCCGTGCGTGAGCAGCGCGTCGTAAGGAGCGCGGCCGTTCAGCATGCACGACACGAGCAGCGATGAGTGGAACCAGCCGCGGTGCTGGTCCGAGCCTTCGAGATAGAGGTCAGCGGGAAATTTCAGCTCCTTCGCATGCGAGCCTCTCAGCACCGTCTCGTGCGTGGAGCCCGAATCGAACCAGACGTCGAGCGTGTCCTTCACTTTTTCGTACTGCTCGGCCTCGCCGCCGAGTAATTCTGTTGCCTCGATGCGCTGCCATGCCTCGATGCCGCCCTTTTCTACCCTTTGCGCAACGGCTTCGAGCAGATCGAGCGTGCGCCGGTGCAGCTCTCCCGTTTCCTTGGCGATGAAAAACGGCATCGGCACGCCCCATTGCCGCTGGCGCGAAAGCGTCCAGTCGGGCCGGTTGGCAATCATGCCGTGCAGGCGCGCTTTGCCCCAGGTAGGATAAAACCGCGTCGCCTCCACCCCACGCAGCGCCGTGTCGCGCAGCGATTCCGCCGGCTTCTTGCCGCGGTAGCCCGGCACCTCGTCCATCCCGGCGAACCACTGCGTGGTAGCGCGGTAGATGATCGGGGTCTTGTGCCGCCAGCAGTGCATGTAGCTGTGCGGGTGCTTTTCCGAGTGAAGCAGCGCGCCGGCCTCGCGGATTTTCTCGACGATCAGCGGATTCGCCTTCCAGATGTCCAGGCCGCCGAACAACGGCAGCGTCGCGGAGTACTTCCCGTCGCCGGCCACCGGGGTGAGCATCTGCTCGTCCTTCATGCCGTAGCGGCGGCACGAGGCGAAGTCCTCCACGCCGTAGGCCGGAGCGCTGTGGACGATACCCGTGCCCTGATCGAGCGTCACGTATTCGCCGAGATAGACCGGCGAGACTCTGTCGTAGAAAGGATGGCGAAAATCGATCTTTTCGAGTCGCGCACCCTTGCATGTCGCCAGAGTCTTGCCGCTCGATCCGTAGCGCTTCAAGCAAGCCTCGCGCAGATCCGCGGCAAGCAGCAGCACCCCCCTTTCGGTCTCGACCAGGCTGTAGTCGAACTCGGGATGAACGTTGAGTGCCTGGTTCGCGGGTATCGTCCAGGGCGTGGTCGTCCAGATGACCGCGTCGATACGACCCTTCGGCGCCTCGTCCAGTCCGAACGCGCGCACAAGCCTTTCTCGTTGACCGTCCGCGAGGGGAAACCCCACGTCGATCGCGAAGTCGGTGCGGTCCATGTACTCGACCTCGGCCTCGGCGAGCGCCGAGCCGCAGTCGAAGCACCAGTTCACGGGCTTCAAGCCGCGGTAGATGTAACCCTTGTCGAGCAGCTTTCCCAGAGTACGGATCTCGTCCGCCTCGCTCTTGAAGGCCATGGTCGTGTAGGCGTTGTCCCAATCGGCGAGCACGCCGAGGCGCTTGAAGTCGCTCTTCTGCCGCTCGATCTGCTCCGCGGCGTAGGCGCGCGCGAGACTCTGGGTCTTCTCCACCGGGATGTTCTTGCCGTGCGTCTTCTCGATCTGCGCTTCGATCGGCATGCCGTGACAATCCCAACCGGGAACGTAGACTGCGTCGAAGCCGGCCATGTTGCGCGACTTGACGATGATGTCCTTGAGGATCTTGTTGACCGCCGTGCCGATGTGAATGTCGCCGTTGGCGTAGGGCGGGCCGTCGTGAAGCACGAACTTCGGCCGGCCGCGGCTGGCTTCCCGGATTTTCTGATAGATATTTTTCTCCTGCCACTCTTTGACCCATTGCGGTTCACGCTTCGCAAGATCGCCGCGCATCGGGAAGGGCGTGTCCGGGAGGTTGAGCGTTTTCTTGTAGTGGTTCTCAGGCATCGCGGTGTTCCAAAAGGAAGCTCTTCGCGGCTTCGCAATCGCGCGCGATCTGGGACTTGAGAGCATCGAGGTTGGAATATTTTTCCTCGTCGCGGATCTTGTGCAAAAACTCGACGCGCACGTGCGCCGCATAGAGATCATCGGAAAAATCGAACAAGTGCACTTCGAGCACCGAGCGACCGCTCGCCGTAATGGTGGGCCGCACGCCGAGGCTCGCCACGCCCGAGCGGGCGACCGCGCCGACGCCGTGCACCCTCACGGCGTAGATGCCGGTGAGCGGCGGGCGATTGTGCTTCAACTGCACGTTGGCGGTGGCGAAGCCGAGCTTGCGCCCGAGCTTCCTCCCGTGGACGACGCGCCCGCTGATGCCGTAGGGCCGGCCGAGCAGAGCTTCGGCCGAGGCGAGGTCTCCGGCGGCGAGCGCCGCTCGGACCGCCGAGCTCGACACTCGGGTACCCGCGCGCGTCACGTCCGGCATGATCTCCACCTCATATCCGTAGCGGCTCGCGAGACTCTTCAAGAGAGCAAGATCGCCGGCGCGCTTCGCCCCGAATCGAAAGTCCTCGCCAATCAGCAGCCAGCGCGTCTTCAGCCGTTTCGCCAGGACCCGTTCGACGAAAGCTTCGGGCTCCAGCGCCGCAAACGACCCGGTGAAGCGCTGGACATGCACCCTCTCGACCTTGTGAGCCGCGAGCAATTCAAATTTCTCGCGCAGCGAAGCGAGCCGAGTCGGCGCCGACTGCGGCGCGAAGAATTCCCTCGGGTGAGGCTCAAAAATCAACACGCTACTGACCAAGGCACGCTTGCGCGCTTCGCCCACGAGGCGCTCGAGCATCGCCTGGTGGCCGCGATGAATGCCGTCGAAATTACCGATCGTCAGCGCGACCGGCGGCAGCTTCGCGTCAGAGGCGCCATGGGTAAGCAGCATGAAACTCGAGGAATAGACGCAAAGTTTTGAATTATAGCGGCTTTCCGGTGGCGAAAAACTCCGTGGGATCGCGGCGCACCGGCAAAGAGCGTAAGATTCACCGGCAAGGACGACAGCATGAAGACCCTCGACCAGCAGATGGCGATCTACGCCGCCTACCACCGCAATCGCTGGAACAAGCTCACCCACTTCATCGGCGTCCCCGCGATCATTTTTTCCATCTTGATCCCCATGTGTTGGGTTTCGATCGGCGGCGACCTTACTCTTGCTCACGTGTTCGTGGGCGCGGTCCTCGCGTATTACTTCCTGCTTGACGTGCCGCTCGCCGTCGCGACGACGGTTGCGACCGGCGCGCTCCTCTACGCAGCAAAGCTCGCCGCCGGAACCGGCGTCGGATCCGGCTGGATCTGGTTCGGAGTTTTCTTCGTCGGCGGCTGGATCTTCCAGCTCGTCGGCCATGTGTTCGAAGGCCGCAAACCCGCGCTGGCGGACAATCTGTTCCAGATATTCGTCGCGCCGATCTTCCTCGTGGCGGAGGTCTTCTTCGCCCTCGGCCTGAAACGCGACGTTCTCGATAAGGTAGAGGCGCGCCTGGCCGATCCCGCGAAATGAGCCGCCGTCAGGTCGGCTCGATTTCGCCGAGTTTATCCGGCGCGCGAGCGTCCGGCATTAACTCAATTTAGGCGCGCAGCAGCCTGCTTGAGTTCGACGATCTTGCCGTGGATTTCCGCCACATCCGGCGCCTCGGGCTTTCGCCGCAGGTAATTCTGCAAATCGGATAGCGCCGGCCGGAAGCATTCGAGCTGGTCGTATACCAAGCCGCGATCGCGCAGCTCCTCGGCCGACTCCGGCATCACGAGCAGCATGCGCTGCATCACCGCGAGCGCCTGTTCGAGCTTTCCGGTCTGCATGTAGATATTCTTCAGGTTGCGCAGAACCCGGGCGATGATCTGGCGCGGGGTCGCCGGCTCCAGATACTGGTCGAGCTCGGCTTTCTCCGCCTTCTCCGAAGGCAGAACTTGCGCCAGGCGCACGCGCAGATCGGCTTCGGACTGAGCTTCGCCGCCGATGAAGGGATCGAGCACCAACTGCCCGCGTTTGACCGCGAGCTTCACCAGGAAATGCCCGGGAAACGAGATGCCCTTCAGGTTCAGGCCCAGGCGCTTGCCGACCTCCAGATAGAGAATGGACAAGGTGATGGGAATTCCGATGCGCCGCTCCATGACTTGGTTCAGATAGCTGTTGCGGGGATCGTAGTAGTCTTCGACGTTGCCCAAGAAGCGCATTTCGTTGAACAGGTAGTAGTTGAGCGCAATTACCTTCTGCTCGGCGAAGGCATCGCCGGCAATGCGTTTTTTGATCGCCACCGCGATATCGTCGAGCTGCCCGAGATAGGCCGCGATATCGATGCCGGGGTAGATATCCTGCGCGAGCATGAAGCTCGCTTCAGCGAGATCGAACTGGTCCCGCGACACGATTTCGGCGAAAAGCTCAAGCCGTGCGTTCATTCGCCCAAGCGCCTCAGGCAGAGCGTCTCGTGAAGTCCTGCATCCGGAAACCGAGAAGCCAGAGCCCGAAGAAATACACTGCTCCTCCGAGAAGCACGAGGCCCGCGATCGCACCAGCGCGCATCCCCCCGTGGGCGCCAAGCCACCACTGCTCCGGACCCATCACCAGCCACAACACGACCGCCATTGCCGCCAAAGCCGCCGCGACCTTCAGCGCGAACATTCCCCAACCCGGCTGCGGCGAGTAGATGCCGTGTTCCCTGAGCTTGCGGTACAGCAGTCCGGCGTTGAGACAGGCTCCGAGCCCGATCGAAAGCGCAAGCCCGGCGTGCTTCAGGGGAACGATCAACGCGGCGTTCATAAGCTGGGTTGCGATCAGAGTCACAATGGCGATGCGCACGGGAGTCTTGATATTCTGCCGCGCATAAAAGCCCGGCGCCAGCACTTTGACGAGAATCAGCCCGAGCAGTCCCGCGCTGTAGGCGATGAGCGCCTGGCGCGTCATCCAGACGTCGCGTTCGCCGAATTCCCCGTAGTGAAACAAGGTCGTGACCAGAGGCCCCGAAAGCAACGCCAGCGCAACTGCGGCCGGCGCCGCGAGGATCAACGTCAGGCGCAGGCCCCAGTCGAGCAGCTTCGAATACTCGGCTTCGTCGGAGGCGGAGTGATACTTCGACAGGCTCGGCAGCAGGACGGTCCCGAGCGCCACTCCGAGCAGCGCGGTGGGAAACTCCATCAGACGGTCGGCGTAGTAAAGCCACGAGATGCTGCCGTTCTCGAGAAACGAAGCGAATATGGTGTTGATCAGCAAACTCACCTGGCTGACCGACACGCCGAACGCCGCCGGAGCCATCAGGACGAGAATCCGGCGCACGCCGGGATCCGAAAACGAAAAATCCGGCCGCGGCAGCATGCCGATCTTAGCTAGGGCCGGAAGCTGCATAGCGAGCTGCAGCACGCCGCCTGCAAGCACCGCCCACGCCAGCACCATGACCGGAGGCTGGAAATAGGGCGCACAGAACAAGGCGCCGAAGATGAACGAAAGATTGAGAAGCGCGGGAGTCAGCGCCGGTATCGCAAAGCGGCTCCACGTATTGAGAACGCCCCCCGCGAGCGAAACGAGCGAGATGAACAAGATATAGGGAAAGGTGATGCGCAGCATTGCCACCGTCAGATCGAACTTCGCAGACTCGGCCGCGAATCCCGGCGCGCTGAGGTAGATGATAAGCGGAGCCGCCGCCACACCGAGCGCGGTCGCCGCAAGGAGCGCAAGAGTGAGCAGCGTCGCGGTGCGGTCCACGAGCAATTTCGTGTTCGATTCGCCCTGTCGCGTTCTGTACTCCGAAAGGACCGGCACGAACGCCTGCGAAAACGCGCCTTCCGCGAACAAGCGCCGCAGCAGATTGGGGATGCGGAAAGCCACGAAGAACGCATCGGTCGCGACCCCCGCGCCGAACAGCCTCGCGATCAGGACGTCGCGGACGAATCCGAGAATGCGCGACACGAACGTCATGCTGCTCACGGTCGCGAGCGCTTTCAGCAGATTCATACGGGAATTATAGCTTTCAACAGAGGGAAACCTTGCGCGGCATTGCCGCAGCGACTACAATTGCGCCCTTTCTCTCGGGAACCGGCATGGCAAACACGAAGGGTGCACGCAAGGCTGCACGTCAAGCCGAAAAACGGCGCAAACACAACGCGAGCCTGCGCTCGATGCTCACCACCGCGATCAAGAGCGTCACGAAGGCGATTCAAGCGGGCGACAAGGTCGCCGCGCGGAAAATCCTGAGCCAAGCGAGCGGCATCATCGATCGCATCGCCGACAAGAAAGTGATCCACAAGAACGAGGCCGCGCGGCACAAGAGCCGGCTCTCGGTTCGCCTCAAAGCGATGACGGGATAGCCGGCGCCGAGCCGCGCAGTTACGCCACCGCGGTCGGACCCTCGTCCTCCGGCCGCTTCACGTCGCGTCCCGTGCGGACTTCAAGCTCGTTGTCCTTCGCGAAGTTCGCGAGGAAGTTGCGGGCCATCGGCTCGATGTCTTTCGGCCGGAGGTCCACGACGCATTTCACTCCGCCGGAAGTAATCGGCTGCACGTGGGGCGAGTATTGCATTCGCCCGTCCAGCGCCCGCCCGCTTGCGCTCCTCTGCGGTTTCCCGCAACAATCCGGTTTTCCTTTTTCGCGCCGCTCATGAAAAAGCCGGTCAGCCGGGTCCTCATCATCAACGACGAGCCGCTGGTGCTCAAGGAATTCGTCAAGGGCTTGAACGCGGCCGCCCGCTCGCTGGACAATCCGCTCGGCATCACGTTTTCCGGCGTTACTGCGGCGCGCGAGGCGCTTGCCGCCATCGAAAAGGACGGCGATCTTCAGGCGGTCGTAGTTGACGACAAACTCTACACCCTCAACCAGAAGAGCGCGAAAAAAGAAATGTCGGCGCTCGAGCTCGTGCAGCGCATTACACGCTTTCGGCCGGAGCTCGACGTCTACATTCTCATCGCGCAGGAGCACGAAGACGAAATCGTCGATGCGCTGTTTGCCGAAGCCGTGGACGGCTATTTTTACCGCGAGGAACGCGACTACCGCGGCATGTACCGCATCCTCAACGCGCAAATCCAGGAGCGATCGCGAACTCCTTTCTACGACCAGCTGAAAAACTACGTGTGGATGGCAAAGGACTCCTGGCACACCCCGGGCCATTCCTCCGGCGAGTCGCTGCGCGGCAGCCCCTGGGTCGACGATTTTTACGAATTCATGGGCGAGCACGTGTTCGACGCCGATCTTTCGGTGTCGGTCAAGATGCTCGACTCGCTGATGGAACCGACCGGCGTGATCGCCGAGGCGCAGACCGTTGCGGCGAAGGCCTTCGGCGCGCGCCGCACTTTTTTCGCCACCAACGGAACGTCCACGGCGAACAAGGTGATCTTCCAGACTTTGCTCGCCCCCGGAGAGAAGCTTCTGCTCGATCGCAATTGCCACAAGTCGGTGCACCACGGCGTGGTGCTCTCCGGCGCGCAACCAATCTATCTCGATTCGTCGGTCAACGCCAAGTACAGTCTCTACGGCCCGGTGCCGAAAAAAACCATCCTGTCCGCGATCAGAAAACACCCGGATGCCCAGGCGCTCATTCTCACCTCGTGTACCTACGACGGGCTGCGATACGACCTTGCGCCCATCGTCGAGGCGGCGCACAAGACGGGCATCAAGGTGATCGTCGACGAGGCCTGGTACGGCTTCGCGCGCTTTCACCCGGCCTTCCGCCCGACCGCGCTCGAAGCGGGAGCGGACTACGCCACGCAGAGCACGCACAAGGTGCTCTCCGCCTTTTCCCAAGCTTCGATGATCCACGTCAACGATCCCGGCTTCAACGAACATTTGTTCCGGGAGAACTTCAACATGCACACTTCGACCAGCCCCCAGTACAGCATGATCGCGAGCCTCGACGTGGCGCGAAAACAGGCGGTGATGGAAGGCTACAAGCTGCTTTCGCGCACGCTGGCACTGTCGCAGGAGCTGCGCGCGCAGATCAACTCGACCGGCGTGTTTCGCGTGCTCGAGCTGGACGCGCTGCTCCCGGAGGCGGTCAAGCGCGACAACATCCGGCTCGACCCAACCAAGGTGACCGTGGACATCTCGAGCTGCGGCTATACCGTCGAGGATCTGCAGCGCGAGCTGTTCGACCGCTACAACATCCAGGTCGAGAAATCCACGTTCAACACGCTGACCCTGCTGCTCACGATCGGCACGACGCGCAGCAAGGTCTCGCGCTTGTATGACGCGCTCATGCGCATCGCCCGGGAGGGCCGGGCGCCGCGCCGCCTGTACCGGTTTCCCGAGATTCCGGGGTTCACCCGGCTGCGTTGCCTTCCCCGGGATGCCTTCTATTGCGGCGGGGAACTCGTGCCCCTGGTCGACGAAAAAGACAGCATCCGGCGCGAACTGCTCGACCGGGTCAGTGCCGACCAAATCGTCCCCTACCCCCCCGGCATTCCGGTGCTCGTGCCCGGTCAGGTCATCACCCGAGACATCCTTCGCTACCTGGTCGGGTTGCTGCGGTCGCAGAAGCGGGTAGAGTTGCATGGCATTGTTTACGATGGCTACTTGCCCTGCTTGAGGGTGCTGAAACCGGCCGAGGAGCGCGGCCTGCGCCGGCTTGCATGACACGCTGCCGTCTCTGGTCACGCGGTGCGCCAGGGACTCTAAAGGGCGGGGTTCCGAACGAAACGACCGGGTGACCCACCAAGCGAGACCCGGGAGGCCGTTTCGCGCTTTTTTCGGCCCTGCGACCAGAAAAATAGTATGCTACACAGCGACCTCGGGGGAGGCTATGCCGCCGTCAATGAGCACGATGAAGTTCGGTTTTCGCATTCGCACGCGGTACGGCCTGCTCGTCGAGCACCTCATGATCCCAGGCCGGGATGAGGCCGACGCAGAACGGAAACTTCGCCAGATATACCAGCACTGCGAAATCCTGGAACGCAGCGTCATTCAGCCCGCGGTGAGGCCACCGACGTTCTCGCGTGCTTCAGGGAAAACCGGCGTGTCCCACATCAGCCGATAGCGCCGGGACGCCCTAGGCCTCAAGAAATCCGGAAGAAAGCAGCTCCTCCAGCAAGTTCGCGTAATCCTGCGCCTCCGGTCGAGCTCAGATGCGACTGCGCATCGAGGTCCACGAGAAGTGGCGTCGCTCCGTGCAGCGCGAGCCCGGCGCCCAGATTGAGCACCGTCGTCGTTTTGCCGACCCCGCCCTTCTGATTGAACACCGTCAGCCGCGTTCCCATTCTGGAATCGGTATGCTAAGCTATTGGCCCTTCAGAGAAATTTGATTATCGCAGGCGACGAGATGACTTTTGTACGGCCTCCGCATCACGCAAGCGCCGCGTCGCCCGCCCGACCCGACACCCGACGACGTCGAACGCGACGCCGTTGACGATACGGAAGGGTTCATCCCTTCCTCGGAAACGCGACGCGCCTTGCGGCGCTCCAAAACAATCTTCGGCGCAAGTTAGTTGCGCCGTCAAAAATTAACGGGTGAGTCATGTCGCATTTGATGAATACGTACAGTCGGATTCCCATTGCCTTCGCCCGCGGCGAAGGGGTATGGCTATGGGACGAGTCGGGCAAGCGATATCTCGACGCGTTGGCGGGTATCGCGGTAAACACGCTCGGCCACGGCCATCCCAGGTTGATGCAAGCGATAACAGAGCAGAGCCAGCGCCTGATCCACACTTCGAATCTCTACCGCATCGCGGAGCAGGAAAAGCTTGCAGACAAGCTTGCGGCGATCAGCGGCATGGAGAATGCCTTCTTCTGCAACTCCGGCTGCGAGGCAAACGAGGCTGCGATCAAGCTCGCGCGACTCTACGGCCATGGCAAGGGTGTGGAGAGTCCCGCGATCGTCGTCATGGACAAGGCCTTTCACGGCAGGACTCTCGCAACGCTGTCCGCCACGGGCAACCGTAAGGTGCAGGCAGGATTTGAGCCACTCGTCACCGGCTTCGTGCGGGTGCCCTTCAACGACATCGAATCGGTGCGCCAAGTGGCGGCGCACGACCGCAGCGTGGTCGCGGTCCTCGTCGAGCCGATCCAGGGCGAGGGCGGCATCAATGTTTCGGCTATCGAGTACCTGCGCGGCCTGAGGGAGATCTGCGACCGCAACGGGTGGCTCTTGATGGTCGATGAGGTCCAATGCGGTCTCGGACGCACCGGCAAGTGGTTCGTCTATCAGCACGCCGGAATCCGGCCCGATGTCGTGCTGCTCGCCAAGGGTCTCGCTTCGGGGCTACCGATCGGCGTGTGCCTTGCGGTCGGGCCGGCGGCGCAAGTGCTACAGCCCGGGACGCACGGCTCGACTTTCGGCGGCAATCCGCTCGCCTGCGCGGCGGCGCTTGCAACGCTCGCCACGATCGAAGAGGACGGCCTGATGAAGAATGCCGAGCGTATCGGCGGAATTCTGCTCGCGGGACTGCGCGAGGCGCTCGCTGGACAACCAGGCGTGGTGCAGGTACGCGGCCAGGGCCTCATGATCGGGGTGGAGCTTGACCGGCCCTGCGGGGACCTCGTCAATCGGGCGCTCGCAGCAGGCCTTCTGATCAACGTGACGATGGACACGGTGATACGGCTCCTGCCGCCGCTCGTCATCGACGAGGCCCAGGCGCGGCAAGTGCTTGCCATCCTCGTGCCTCTGGTGCGCGAGTTTCTCGCTCAAGCCCCTGCTGCTGTCGCCGTCCGCGCATGAAAAAGGCGCGGGCCAAGCTGCGGCATTACCTGCAGTTCAAGGACTTCTCGCGCGGGGAGTACGAGCACCTCTTTGCGCGCACGCGCTGGATCAAGAACAAGTTCAAGCGCTACCAGCGCTACTGGCCGCTCGAGGACCGGACGCTCGCGATGATCTTCGAGAAACCTTCCACCCGGACGCGGCTTTCCTTCGAGGCCGGCATGCATCAGCTCGGAGGCACGGCGATCTACCTCTACACCCGCGACACCCAGCTGGGGCGCGGCGAGCCGGTCGAGGACGCGGGGCAGGTGATCTCGCGCATGTGCGACCTCGTCATGATCCGCACCTTCGAGCAGGAGATCATCGAACGCTTTGCGGCGCACTCGCGCGTGCCGGTGATCAACGGCCTCACCAACGAGTACCACCCCTGCCAGGTGCTCGCCGACATTTACACCTACATCGAGCATCGCGGCCCAATCGGGGCAAAGACGGTGGCCTGGATCGGCGATTCGAACAACGTGTGCAATACCTGGCTGCAGGCGGCGACAGTGTTCGATTTCAACGTACACGTCTCGACCCCGCCTGGGTACGAGGTCGAGCCGGAGCGCGCCGGCATCTACGACGACTCGAATTACGAGAGCTTTGCCGATCCCATGGAGGCCGCCCGCGGCGCCGATCTCGTCACTACCGACGTCTGGACCAGCATGGGCTTCGAGGCGGAGAACGAGGTGCGCAAGCGCGACTTCGAGAACTGGCAAGTGGACGCCGACATGATGCGCGTGGCGAAGAAACAGGCGCTGTTCATGCACTGCTTGCCGGCGCACCGCGGTGAGGAAGTCGCCGCCGAGGTGATCGACGGCCCGCAGAGCGCGGTATGGGATGAGGCCGAAAACAGATTACATACGCAAAAAGCGCTTATGGAATTTCTGCTGCTTGGGAAGGTGAAGAAGTGAAGGCGAAAGGAAACGTCAAGAAGGTCGTTCTGGCTTATTCCGGCGGGCTCGACACGTCGGTGATCCTCAAGTGGCTTCAGGACACTTACCGCTGCGACGTCGTGACCTTTACCGCCGACATCGGCCAGGGCGAGGAGCTCGCGCCAGCGCGTAGGAAGGCGAAGCAGCTCGGGGTGCGGGAGATCTTTATTGAGGACCTGCGCGAGGAATTCGTGCGCGACTTCGTCTATCCGATGTTTCGCGCGAACGCGATCTACGAAGGCGAATACCTGCTCGGCACCTCGATTGCCCGGCCCCTCATCGCGAAGCGCCAGGTCGAGATCGCACGCAAGACCGGGGCTGACGCCGTAGCGCACGGCGCGACCGGCAAGGGCAACGACCAGGTGCGCTTCGAGCTGGGCTATTACGCGCTCGAGCCGGAAATCCGCGTGATCGCGCCCTGGCGCGAGTGGACGCTGACTTCTCGCGAGAAGCTGCTGGAATACGCAGAAAAACACCGCATCCCCATCGAGGGAAAGAACAAGGGCGGCTCGCCCTACTCCATGGACGCGAACCTGCTGCACATCTCCTACGAGGGCCGCAGTCTCGAAGATCCCTCGCGCGAGCCGGAGGAGGACATGTGGCGCTGGACCGTTTCGCCGGAGAGAGCTCCCAACCGCGCCGAGTACATCGAGCTCGAATATCGTCGCGGCGACATCGTCGCCGTGAACGGCAGGAAGATGAACCCCGCCAAGGTGCTCGCCGCCCTGAACAAGCTCGGCGGGAAACACGGCATCGGCCGGCTCGACCTCGTCGAGAATCGCCATGTCGGCATGAAATCGCGCGGCTGCTACGAGACGCCCGGCGGCACCATCATGCTGCGGGCGCACCGCGCGATCGAATCGATCTGCCTCGACCGCGAGGTCGCGCACCTGAAGGACGAGCTGATGCCGCGCTACGCGAGCCTCATCTACAACGGCTACTGGTGGAGCCCGGAGCGCAAAATACTCCAGGCGATGATCGATGCCTCACAGGAGAGCGCAAACGGCTCGGTGCGGCTCAAGCTCTACAAGGGCAACGTGATCGTGGTCGGCCGTGACTCGGAGAAGGATTCGCTGTTCGACCCGGCGATCGCGACGTTCGAGGACGACCGCGGCGCATACGATCAAGCCGACGCCGGCGGATTCATACGCCTCAGCGCGCTGCGCATGCGCATCGCGGCCAAGCTGAAAAGGCGCCGCAGGCGCTGATTTCTCTCCCTCGTCGGCCGGACCGGTGCGTTTACAGATCTACTCCGACCTGCATCTCGAGCATCGACCGTTCGAGCCGCCCAAGGTGCGCGCCGACCTCGTCGTTCTCGCCGGCGATATTGCGAACGGCGCCGCTGGAATCGAGTGGGCGAAGCGGACTTTCAGCGTCCCGATAATCTACCTCGCGGGAAACCACGAGTACTACGAAGGCGAGTTCGATTCGGTGCAGGAAGCCATGAGGGCGGCGGTGCGGGGCAGCGCGGTCGAGCTGCTCGACTGTGGCGAACTTGTCGTAGGCGGCGTGCGCTTCCTTGGTTGCACGCTCTGGACCGACTATTCACTCGCGCCGCAAACCTCCCGGCCCGAGGTGATCGAAACCTCGCGCAAGCTGAATCCGGACTATCAATTGATCCGAATCGGCGAGTGCAAGTTCTCGCCGGAAGACGCGATCGCGCTTTGCTCCCGGCACCGAGCCTGGCTGGGAGCGAAGCTCGCCGAGCCCTTCCCAGGGAAAACCGCCGTCATCACCCACTTCGCGCCGCATCCGCTCTCGATCGCCCCGGCCTATGTCGGCCACCGGGGCAACCCCGCCTTCGTTCTCGACCTTTCGGAAATGATGGGACAGGCTGCGCTGTGGATTCACGGACACACTCACACCTTCTTCAACTATGCCGTGCGCGGCACGCGCGTAGTCTGCAACCCGCGCGGTTATCCGGGAGAGCCAACCGGGTTCCGTCCGAACCTGACCGTCGAGCTGTGACGTCAAAGCAAGGTTTGGTCGATCACCTCGATTGAGCGGTCGCCTTCAGCACGCTTCGATTCATCGAAGTCGCCTCGAACGCCGGCTTGTCGCTTGGTCCCGACAGTCCGAGGTTCATGCTGCGCTCAACGTGACGCATTTCCGTTTCTGCTTGCGAATTCGCTACCCGACCGGGGCCTGCGCGCGATAATGGACTCGATGGGGATTAGTCAACGCCCCATCCAAGAAATAGAACACCGCGTCTGAGAAAGGAAGACCAGCCATGAAGGAGGTTACGGCGATGCGCCATCCACTTCACGCTCTCGGCGCGGCGCTTTTCGCTGTCGCACTGGGCGGCGGCCTTGGCGGCTGCGGCCAAGACATCACGGCCGAAGACACCACGACGGGGCCGCAGGGAAGCGGCGTCAATCTCGCGGCCGTGCCGCGTTCAGCATATCCCTTGCCGAGTGCGAATGACGCGGCGCGCTTCCTGAACCAGGTTTCTTTCGGCGCGAACGACGCCGAAATGGCCAAAGCGCGGCAGTACGGCTACAGCGCGATTCTGGAAGACCAGTTCTACATGCCCACCCACCGCACGCATGAGGGGTATGTCAACACCATCGACCCGGCGACCCTCAGCGACAACGAGGTCATGCACACCTTTTGGAGAGAGTCGGCGACCGGGTGGAACCAGCTCAGACGGCGCGTGGCGTTCGCGCTGTCGCAGATTTTCGTGATCTCGCTTCAGGATGCGAACCTCCAGAACTACCGGCGCGGCGTCGCGTCCTACATGGACATGCTCACCAGCAATGCCTTTGGGAACTATCGCGACCTGCTCCGGGACGTGACGCTGCATCCGATGATGGGTCTGTACCTTTCGCACCTGCGCAACCAGAAGGAATCGGGCAACCGCATTCCCGACCAGAACTACGCGCGCGAGGTGATGCAGCTCTTCTCGATCGGTCTCTATCAATTGAACCTGGACGGCACGCTCGTAAGCGGGCCCGTCGAGACCTACGGCCCCAACGACATCATCGGCCTGTCGCGCGTGTTCACCGGCTTTTCCTGGGCGGGCTGCGGGACGGGCAACGCATGCTTCAACGGCGGCGGCACGCAATCCCCGAACCGGGAAGTGATGCCCATGCAGGCTTTCCCGCAGTTCCACTCGACCTCGGACAAGACCTTCCTCGGGACAACCATTGCGGCGAACGCTACTCCCGATCCCGTCGGAGACCTGAACACCGCCCTCAACACGATCTTCAACCATGCCAACGTCGGTCCGTTCATCGGGCGGCAGCTCATCCAGCGCCTGGTAACTAGCAACCCCTCGCCGGCATACGTCTTCCGCGTCGCTCAGGCATTCGATATGGGGCGCTACCAGTCGGGCCAGTACATCGTGGGCACGGGCCAGCGCGGCGATCTGCGCGCGACGGTCGCCGCGATCCTGCTCGACCCTGAAGCCCGGACAGCTCCGGCAGGAGATCAAGGCAAGGTGCGCGAGCCCGTTCTGCGCCTCGCTCAGTGGATGCGCGCGTTCAACGCGCGCTCGACCTCGGGCAACTTCCGGCTCGGCACGACCGACGATCCGGCTAGCCAACTCGGCCAGTCGCCGTGGCGCTCGCCGACGGTGTTCAATTTCTTCCGGCCGGGTTATGTCCCCCCCAACACTCCGATCGCAACCGCGGGCCTCGTCGCTCCCGAGTTCCAGACCATCAACGAGATCTCCGTGGTCGGCTATTCGAACTACATGAGGAACCGCGTTCAGAGCGGCGCCGGAACGAATAACGATATCCAGCCGGACTACACCGCCGAGATCGCACTCGCCCACGACGCCATTGCCCTGGTCGATCGCGTGAGCATGCTCCTCACCGGCGGGGCCATGAGCACCGGGACGCGGAACCTCATCGTCAGCGCGGTCAACTCGATCCCGTACCCGGGCAGCAACCAGACGACCGCCCGCCTGAATCGCACGCGGGTCGCGGTGTTTTTCACTCTGTCGTCGCCCGATTATCTCGTGCAGAAATAAGTCCCGGAGCGAAAACCATGCGCGAATCCCGCCGCCATTTCCTCAAGACCTGCTCGGCCCTGTCCATGGCCGGTGCGGCCAGCCCCTTCGCCCTCAATCTCGCCGCGATCAACGCGGCGTCCGCGGCGACCCCGGGAACGTACAAAGCTCTCGTGTGCCTTTTCTTCTATGGCGGGAACGACCATACCAATACCTTCATCCCCTACGACCAGGCGTCGTACGACCAATACAACGCGGCGCGTGCGTCAATCGCGATCTCGCGCGATCCAACTGCTGCCAACCCCCCCGGTCTCGCCCCGACGGCCACCGGCCCGGTCGCCTCGCAGGGCGGGCGCGACTTCGCCTTCCATCCCGCGCTGACGGCGTTCAAAACGCATTGGACCGCGGGCAAGCTCGCAGTGGTTGCCAATGTCGGACCGCTGGTTGTTCCGATACCGACCAAAGCGGATTACCAGAATCCCTCAGTGCCAAAACCCCCGCAGCTCTTCTCACACAACGACCAGCAGTCGGTGTGGCAGGCGTATCGGCCCATCGGTGAAGGCGCGAAGATCGGCTGGGGCGGAAAGATCGGCGACCTGCTCAAGAGCCAAAATACGAATCCGGCGAACAATCGATTGTTCACCTGCATTTCTGCCGGCGGCAGCTCGGTATTCCTTTCGGGAGAAGATGTCATTCAATATCGAGTCGGCTCCAGTGGATCCACGCCTATTGCGGGCATCGTCCCAGGCAACCTCTACGGTGCTCCGGCCGCAGCGACCAGCGCCTACCAAAGCCTCATCACTGGCGCGAGCACGAACCTCCTTGAAAACGAACTGGGGGTGGTAACGGACCGCTCGATCGATGCAAATCAGCAGTTGAGCAGCGCACTGGGAGCTTCGTTATTCAACCCCACCGTCCCTCCTAACAACAACCTCGCGTCACAGCTTGCGATTGTGGCCCGGATCATCTCCGTGGCCAGCGCGCTCCAGACGAACAGGCAGGTGTTTCTGGTGAGTATCGGCGGTTTCGACAACCACGATGTCCTCCTCACTGGGCACGCCCAGCAACTGACTCAGGTCAACGGCGCGGTGGCAGCGTTCTACCAGTGGCTCGTGACGTTGGGCGTGCAGGACCAGGTGACGCTCTTCACCGCTTCGGACTTTGGCCGCACGCTCACCTCCAACGGCGACGGATCCGACCACGGCTGGGGCTCGCATCATTTCGTGCTCGGCGGTGCGGTCCAGGGAGGCAACGTGTACGGGACGTTCCATCCGACGGTCTTCGGTGCCGGCAATCCCGCCGATATCGGGCAGGGAAACCTGATTCCAGGCATTTCCGTCGATCAGTACGCGGCGACGTTCGCCCGCTGGATGGGCGTGAGCAACACCGACATGGGGACCGTCCTGCCGAACTTTCCGACGAACTTCGGTTCAAGCTACCTCAGCTTCCTCCCGTAGTATCATTCTCCGGGTCGGGATCAACATGACGTTTCCATGCCCTCCTTCGACATCGTCTCGGAAGTCAACAAGGTCGAGCTGAAGAACGCCGTCGATCAGGCGAACAAGGAGATCTCGAACCGCTTCGACTTCAAGGGCTCGGACGCGCGCATCGAGCAAAACGAGCTCGCGCTGACGCTCTACGCCGACGACGACTTCAAGCTGAAGCAGGTGACCGACGTCTTTCTCACCAAGTGCGCCAAGCGCGGCGTGGACGCGCGCATGCTCGATACGAAGAACATCGAGAAGATCGGCACCAAGATGAAGCAGCCGATCGCTGTCAAGGTCGGGATCGAGCAGGAGAAGGCGAAAGCCATCGTGAAACTCGTGAAGGACTCGAAGATGAAGGTCCAGGCGAGTATCCAGGGAACCGCGGTGCGCATATCAGGCGGAAAGAAGGACGATCTCCAGGCGGCGATCCAGCTGGTGCGCACGTCGGTGACGGATATCCCGCTGCAGTTTCAGAATTTTCGGGATTGACCACCCCGCCGGCTTCGCCGGCACCCCTCCTTGATAAGGAGGGGAAAATTCTTTTCTACCCCCCGCTCAGCGCCCCGACGATCACCACCTCGTCGTTTGCGGCGAGTGCGATGCCCTGGCTTATCGCTTGAGCCCCTCGATCCAGCGCTGGTACACCCGTGCGGCTATTTCATTGAGCGAGCGCACGCGCTCGTCGAGCCGCTCATACATCTGCTGCGGGGTTTGAACCGAAGGCCCAGCTTTCGCGACGAGCTCCTTTTCCCAGTCCTCGCACCAGGTGCGGATCAGCTCGGGGGTCATCTCGACGTGGCACTGCATGCCCAGATGCTTGCCGAGCGCGAAAGCCTGATTCTCGCAATGCGGACTCGCCGCGATCCGCGTCGCCTTCGGCGGAATGGTGAAGGTCTCGCCGTGCCAGTGAAACCCTGAAAACTCTCGCGTCGCGCCGAACCACTCTCGCGCTTGGGCGTTGTCCTCGACGGTGACTGCGCCCCAGCCGATTTCCTTCACGGCGTTGCGCGTCACTTTACCCCCTAAAGCCTTGGCGATGAGCTGCCCGCCGAGGCAATGGCCGAGCACCGGAGTATCCGCATCGACCGCCTCGTTTACGAGCCCGAGCACTTTGGATATCCACGGCAGATCGTCGTTCACGCTCATCGGTCCGCCCATGAACGCGAGGCCCGAAAAGCCGCGCGGATCCGCAGGGACCTGCTCGCCCGCGTCCACTTTGACGAGCGTCCAGGGAACGCGGTGCGCCTCGAGGAATGTGGCAAAATAGCCTGGCCCCTCGGTATCGCTGTGCCGAAAAATCGCAACAGGTTTCATCTGGGAGGGAAGGTCTTCGTGCTCGTTCTGCGTTCTTGTATTGTAGCGTCCCTGATCTTGCTGCTGCCTCTAGCCGGTCACGCCGTCGACATCAACGTCATCGGGCTTTTCCCCGGCAAAGCGGTCGTCGTGATCGACGGCGGACCCATCCGCACGCTTTCTGTGGGCCAGAAGACCGCGCAGGGTGTGATCTTGCTCTCCACCGACCGCGATTCCGCCATTTTTGAGATCGGCGGACAACAGAAGAAACTGAATATCGGGCAGCACCGCGCGGGCCCGGCTTCTGCACAGTCTTCCCAGAGCACCACGCTGACGGCCGATCCGCGCGGCCACTTCGTCGTGGAGGGGCAGGTCAACGGCGGGATGGTGCGTTTTCTGGTCGATACGGGAGCCACGACTATTGCGCTCTCGTCCGCCGACGCCACTCGGTTAGGGATCGACTATCGCAAGGGAGAGCGGGGCCTGGTCGGGACGGCCAACGGCACGGCGGTAGCCTATAGGGTAAAGCTCGATACGGTGCAGGTCGGAAGCATCGTGGTCAACAACGTGGACGCCGCCGTGTTGGAAGGCAACCTGCCGATAGCCTTGCTCGGCATGAGCTTCCTCAACCGCATGGACATGAGGCGCGAAGGCCAGACGATGGTGCTCATCAAGCGCTTCTAGGAGGAGAGGGAGAGGGTAACGGGGGAACCTGGGTTCCCCTGTTCGTATCAGGCGTAACGGGGGAACCGTTGGGGTTCCCCTGTTCGTATCAGCTCTTCTTTGTCTTGTCCTTCTCGATGAGCGCGTAGGCCGAGTGGTTGTGAATCGACTCAAAGTTCTCCGACTCCACCTGGTACCACTCGATGCGCTTGTCGCGGTTGAGCTCCGCGGCGATGTCGCGCACCATGTCCTCGACGAACTTGGGGTTGTCGTAAGCGCGCTCGGTGACGAACTTCTCGTCGGGCCGCTTCAGCAGCCCGTACAACTCGCTTGAGGCGTGCTTCTCCGCGTAATCGACCAGCTCCTCGATCCACACGAACCCTTCGGTGCGCGCGGTGATCGTGACGTGCGAGCGCTGATTGTGTGCCCCGTAATCCGAGATGCGCTTGGAGCACGGGCACAGGCTGGTCACCGGCACGACGACTTTCATCTTGAAGCACTTCTCGCCCTTCTCGATCTCGCCGACGAAAGTGACTTCGTAGTCCATCAGGCTTTTCACCTTCGAGATCGGCGCCGCCTTGTTGACGAAGTACGGAAAGGTCATCTCGATGTGACCGGACTGCGCTTCCAGGCGCTGGATCATCTCGTCCAGCATCACCTTGAACGTGTCCACCGAGATCTCGCGCTCGTGAGCGTTCAGGATCTCGACGAAGCGCGACATGTGCGTGCCCTTGAACTGGTGCGGCAGGCCGACGTACATGTTGAAGGTCGCTATGGTGTGCTGCACCTCGCCCGAGCGCTCGGCAACGCGAATCGGATGGCGGATCGCCTTGATCCCGACCTGGTTGATGGCGAGCTTGCGCCTGTCCTCGAAACTCTGGACGTCGGGAATGGCAAGCGGGTCGCGGATGTTCACGAAGTGCGTTCCTTCAGATGGGCCTCAGGGTTAGATAATACTAGCATGCGCCCCGTTCCCGGCTTTTGCGAGACGCGCGCGGATTGAAGCGACGATGCCTGCCTTGTCCAGGCCGATCGAAGCGAGCAATTGCGCCTGGTCGCCGTGATCGACGTAGCGGTCGGGCAACCCGAGCTGAAGGAGCGGCGTGGCCAGCGAGCGCGCGGCGAGCGCCTCGGCCACCGCGCTCCCCGCGCCGCCCATGACTGTGTTCTCCTCGATGGTGACGACGAGTTCGTGCGTTCCGGCCAGTTCGGCCGCGAGATCCGCATCCAGGGGCTTCACAAAACGCATATCGGCGACCGTCGCGTCCAGCTCGCCCGCCGCTTCAAGCGCGGCCTTGAGCAGGTTCCCGAACGCGAGAATGGCGACGCCGCCCTTTCCACCGGGGCCGCGCCGCCGCACCTGTCCCTTGCCCAAAGGCAGCGTAAGCATTTCCTTCGCTACCGGGACACCCGGACCGCTGCCGCGCGGGTAGCGCACGGCGGCAGGTTGATCGAGCGAAAACGCCGTGCAGAGCATCTGGCGGCACTCGTTCTCGTCGCTCGGGGCCATCACCACCATGTTGGGCAGGCAGCGCAGATACGCGAGGTCGAACGCGCCGTTGTGCGTGGCCCCGTCGCCTCCCACGAGGCCCGCGCGATCGAGCGCGAACACGATCGGCAGGTTCTGGATGCAGACGTCGTGGATCAACTGGTCGTAGCCGCGTTGAAGAAAAGTCGAGTAGATCGCAAGTACGGGCTTCAGGCCCTCGCATGCAAGCCCCGCGGCAAAAGTGACGGCGTGCTGCTCGGCGATGCCCACGTCGAAGTACCGGTCGGGAAACTCCTGGGCGAAGCGCACCAGCCCCGAACCTTCGCGCATCGCCGGCGTGATGCCGACCAGGCGCGCGTCGAGCTTCGCCATGTCGCACAGCCAGTCGCCGAACACCTGCGTATAGGTCGGCTTGCCGCCGCTCGCTTTCCTGATGCCCTCGGCGGGATCGAACTTGCCCGGGCCGTGATACAGGACCGGATCGGCCTCGGCGAGCTTGTAGCCCTGTCCCTTTTTCGTGACGACATGCAGGAACTGCGGACCCTTCAGCTCCTTGATGTTCTTCAGCGTCGGAACGAGCGAATCGAGATCGTGGCCGTCGATCGGGCCGACGTAGTTGAAACCGAACTCCTCGAACAAGGTCGAGGGAACGACCAATCCCTTGGCGTGCTCCTCCACCTTCTTCGCCAGCTCCAGCAGCGGCGGCATGCTGGCGAGCACCTTCTCGCCCGCTTTCTTCGCCGCGGCGTAGAAGCGCCCCGACATCAGCCGCGCAAGATAGCGGTTGAGCGCGCCCACCGCCGGCGAGATCGACATGTCGTTGTCGTTCAGGATCACCAGAAGATCGGTGTCCATCACTCCCGCGTTGTTGAGAGCTTCGAAAGCCATGCCCGCCGACATGGCGCCGTCGCCGATGACAGCGACGACGTGGCGGCGCTTGTCGCCAACCTCGCCTTTCAGTTTCGCGCCTAGAGCCATGCCGAGCGCGGCGCTGATCGAGGTGCTCGAATGGGCGGTGCCAAAAGTGTCGTACTCGCTCTCACTGCGGCGCGGAAAGCCGGAAATGCCTCCCATCATGCGCACCCGTGCCATCGCGTCGCGGCGGCCGGTGAGGATCTTGTGCGGATAGGTCTGGTGTCCCACGTCCCACACGATCCGGTCGTGAGGCGTGGTGAAGACGTGGTGCAGCGCGATGGTGAGCTCGACCGTCCCCAGGTTGGAGGACAGATGGCCGCCGGTCTGACTCACCGATTCGAGAATGAAAGTGCGCAACTCGTCGGCGAGCCGCTGCAGCCCCTTGCGATCCAGCGTGCGAAGCGCGGCCGGATCGTCGATGGTCTTCAGCAGCTCGTACGCGCCCGGATCGTATTCGTTCGATCCGGCCTCTGACCCTTTCCCGGGCAGATCCGCTTTTCCAATCGCGCTCATAGAGCGCGAATTATCCCGCAAAAACTTGCCCGAGGCGAACGTGACATTCCGCGACTAGAACTTGCGCAACACGATGAAGTCAGCAAGCTCGGCGAGACGGCGCGCGCCGCTGCCCATTTCCGCGAGCGCGGCCTGCGCCTCCTTGCGCAACTCCTCGGCGAGCGCCTTGGCGCGCGCGAGCCCGAGCAGCGAGACATAGGTCGGCTTGTTGTTCGCAGCGTCCTTTCCGGCCGTCTTCCCCAGCGTCGCGGTCGAGGACTCCTGATCGAGCACGTCGTCGACCACCTGGAAAGCGAGCCCCACGCAATTCGCATAGTGATCGAGACGCGCGAGCCGTTCGAGCGCAAGCGCGTTCGCGCAGCGAGCGCCGAGCGCCACCGAAGCGCGGATCAGCGCGCCGGTCTTGTGAATGTGCATGTGCTCGAGCTCGGGCAGGGTCAGAGCCTGACCCACGCTGGCCAGATCGATCGCCTGTCCGCCTACCATGCCGCGGCTTCCGATCGCCACGGCGAGGATCTTCACCATTTCCACCTGGACCGCGGGATCGTCGGCAAGCCGGTGCTCGGCGAGTAGTTGAAACGCAAGCGACTGCAAACCGTCGCCTACGAGGAGCGCGGTGGCCTCGTCGAATTCAACGTGGCAGGTGGGCTTGCCCCGCCGGAGCACGTCGTTGTCCATGCAGGGAAGGTCATCGTGCACCAGCGAATAGGCGTGAATACATTCGACGGCGCAGCCCGCGACTTCGAGTCGCGCCGGGTCCGCGCGGACCGACTCCCCTGCGGCCGCCTCACCCGCGGCGAACACGAGCAGGGGGCGGATCCGCTTGCCCCCGCCGAGCACGGCGTAGCGCATGGCGTCGTGCAGGCGCTGCGGGGCGATCTTTCCCGATGGCAGGAAGCGCTCCAGCGCCGCTTCGACCCGGGCCTGGACATTGCCCATCCAGGCGGCGAACTCACTTGTCGTCGTGGGCACCGGGAAAGTTTTTCAGCGTGTTCTCTTCGAGCACTTTTACCTGCTGCTGGGCGCGGGCGAGCACGCCTTGGCAATATTGCGCGAGCTCAAGGCCGCGCTTGTGGGCGGCAAGGGACTGCTCCAGGGTGAGTTTTCCGGACTCCATGCTGGCGACGATCTTCTCCAGCTCGGCGAGAGCGGCTTCAAAGCTCTCGGGTGGGTCGGTCTTGGTGGGTTTAGACATGGAACGTATACGGCGCTGTCCCTTGCGGCGCGCACCGCCTCGGGAAAGGCGAAAATAGCCTAAGGGGGAGGCAGGGTCAATCGTCCCAGCGGGAAAAAACCCTGGTACCCTCTGAGGAAAAGGTCTAGAATCGCGCGCATTTTATTTCCCACCCCGACGAGGCCGCCTACCCGTATGTCCGACCTGCTCAGTTCGCGAAGACTCAAGCCGAACGCTTCGCAGCTTCCCGTCTCCTGGTATTTCGATCCGCAAGTTTTCGCGCTCGAGCAGAAGCTGCTTTTCTCCAATAGTCCAGGCTACGTAGGGCACGAGCTCATGGTGCCCAACCCCGGCGACTACCACACGCTCGCCTGGATGGACCACGGCAAGGTACTGGTCCGGAACGTGAACGGCATCGAGCTCCTGTCGAACGTCTGCCGCCACCGGCAGTCGATCCTGCTCGAAGGCCGCGGCAACGCGCAGAACATCGTCTGCCCCCTGCACCGCTGGACCTACGACATGAAGGGGGAGCTGCTCGGGGCGCCGCATTTTCCCGAGAATCCCTGCCTCAACCTGGGCAAAACTCCACTGCAGAACTGGCGCGGCATGCTGTTCGCCGGCGGGCGCGACGTGGCAAAGGACCTGGCCGGGTTCGCCAGCGCCGATGACTTCGATTTCTCCGGCCACATGCTCGACCGCGTCGAAATCATGGAGTTCGAGCAGAACTGGAAAACCTTCATCGAGGTGTACCTCGAGGACTATCACGTGATCCCCTACCATCCGGGACTGGGGAGCTTCGTCACCTGCGACGATCTCAAGTGGGACATCGCCGAAGCCTATTCGTCCCAGGTGGTGGGAGTGAAGGACGGGTTCGCCAGACCGGGGACGCCGACTTACGCCAAGTGGCACGAGGCTCTCACCCGCTACATGGCCGGCAAACAGGCCAAGCAGGGTGCGATCTGGTTCCTGTACTACCCGAACGTCATGCTCGAGTGGTATCCCCACGTGCTGGTGGTGAGCACCTTGCTGCCGCGCTCACCCACGCACACCACCAACGTAGTCGAGTTCTACTATCCCGAAGACATCGTGCTGTTCGAGCGGGAATTCATCGAAGCCGAGCAGGCCGCCTATAAGGAAACAGCGATCGAGGACGACGAAATCGCCAAGCGCATGGACCGCGGCCGGCGCGCTCTGTGGGAGCGCGGCGAGAACGAAGTCGGCCCTTACCAGTCGCCCATGGAAGACGGGATGATGTACTTTCACGAGTACGTACGTCGCGGGCTGGCCGAACACGTCTGAAGTCTTTAGGTGCCCGCCGCGGGTAACATAGCGGCATGATCCTCACCGCGCTCGTCGGAACTGACATCCTCGCGCAGCATCTTGCCGACCCCGACTGGATGGTGTTCGATTGCCGGCATGATCTTACCGACACCGCGCGCGGCGGAGCAGATTACGCGAAGTCGCACATCCCCGGCGCACGGTTTTTGCATTTGGACGAAGACCTGTCGGCGCCGAAGACCGGGAAGAACGGCCGGCACCCGTTGCCGGATTCCGATGCTCTAGTGGAAAAGCTGGGACGGGCCGGTGTCGATTCCAGAAAACAAGTGATCGCCTACGACGCGCAGGGCGGCATGGTTGCGGCGAGGCTGTGGTGGCTTCTGCGCTGGTTGGGACACCTGCCGGTCGCCGTCCTTGACGGTGGCTGGAACCGATGGATCGCCGAGGGGCGGCCGCAGAGCACCGAGGTTCCGCAGCCGCGGCCCGCGCGTTTCTCGGGAAGGCCGAGCGGCAGCCAAGTGAGCGCCGACTTTGTCCGCTCGCACCTCGACGACAAAGACGTCGTGCTGCTCGATGCTCGCGCGCCGGACCGGTTTCGTGGCCAGAACGAGACGCTCGACCCGGTCGGAGGTCGCATTCCCGGAGCACTGAACCGCTTTTTTCGCGACAACCTCGATGCAAACGGGTGTTTCAAGACAGCAGAGACGCTCAGGCTGGAATTCGGCGCCGTGCTTGGCGGGTCCGACCCAAAGAGCATCGTGAACTACTGCGGCTCGGGCGTGTCCGCCTGCCACAATCTTCTCGCCATGGAATTCGCCGGACTGCGCGGCGCGCGCCTCTATCCCGGCTCGTGGAGCGAATGGTGCGCCGATCCTTCGCGGCCCATAGCCAAGGGCGAGCCATAGCCTGCGGCGAGCGAGGTGAGCACACAACCGCACCCTACCCTTTCGGAGGTTGACCCACGCCGGGCGCAAGACTATGATGTATCTACACGGCTATACATTAGGATTTAAGCATGAAAATGGCGAAGATCAACGAGCGGATGGGGTTTTTGGTGTCCAAATGGGGTAACAGCCTGGCGGTGCGGCTGCCGGCGGAGTCGGCCAAGCGAATCGGCGTGGGCGAGGGCGATACCTTGATCGGCGAAATCGCGCCGGACGGCCGGCTAATACTGACTCCCGAGGGTCGCGCGATCGGGAAGGCCAAGATACGCCGGATGCGGGAATTCGTCGCGCATCAGAAGGAAACTGCTCCGGTAGTCGAAGGCATGCGCAAGAGCGCGCGTTACTAATGGTTTACCTCGATACGAGCGCCCTCGTGCCCGCGTTCATTCGCGAACCGAAGAGCGACGCCGTTCTCGCGTGGATCGAGTCCTCGGGTGAGCGTTTCGTCGTCAGCGAGTGGTCCGTTACGGAATTCGCGAGTGCCGCCGCGATCAAGATTCGAACCGGCGAGATCACCGCTGCGCTGGGAAAGCAGGTGAGGACGCGATTCCTCGATTTCGCTCAGAAGCACTGCTCGATCGCCGTTCCGGGGCGCGCGGAGTTCCGCCGAGGCGCCGAGCTTGCGGGTGATGCCGCGCGCAAGCTGCGAGCGGGCGACGCCCTTCACCTGGCCATCGCGGAGGCTACCAAGGTAAGAAGTATCCTTTGCCTGGATGAGGCGATGAGCGGCAGCGCACGGGCAATCGGACTAAGCGTCGTCACGGTTTAACTCTCCCGTCGGGAATAACGAGCTAGAGATATGCCTGCCGGATGGCTCGCCGACGCGGTTCTCATCGTCCACGTTCTGTTCGTGCTGTTCGTCGTCGGCGGTTTCGCCCTGATCCTTGCCGGGGCGCGGCGATGGGGCTGGGTGCGCAACCGCGCGTTTCGCATCGCGCATCTCGCGGCGATCGTATTTGTTGCGGCCGAGGGCCTGCTCGGGGTCACCTGCCCGCTCACGTACTGGGAGGACATGCTTCGCTCGACCGAGCGCGAGGAGCGCAGTTTCATCGGCCGCTGGCTCGCGTGGCTGCTCTATTACGACCTACCGGAGTGGGTCTTTGCCCTCGCCTATGCCGCTTTTGCCCTCGCGGTGATCTGGAGCTGGCGCGCAATCCCGCCGCGAGCGCGTTCAACCCGTTCGAATAACGCGCTATGATTTCAGTCGAGCCTACGGCCGCGCCCGAATGAAGCAATACCTGGATTTAATGCGTCACGTACTCGAGCACGGGCACCGCAAGACCGATCGCACCGGCACCGGCACGCTCTCCACCTTCGGCTGGCAGATGCGCTTCGACCTGGCCGGGAGCTTTCCGCTGCTCACCACCAAGAAGGTCCACCTCAAATCCATCATCTACGAGCTGCTGTGGTTTTTGCGAGGCGACACCAACGTGCGCTGGCTGCAGCAGCACGGCGTCACGATCTGGGACAAGTGGGCCGACGCGAACGGTGAGCTCGGGCCGGTGTACGGCTCACAATGGCGCAGCTGGCCCTCGCCCACAGTTGAAAATGCGGGGGGCACGATCGACCAGATTGCGCAGGTGGTGAACTCGATCCGAACGCGGCCCGATTCGCGCCGCCACATCGTCACTGCCTGGAATCCCGCCGAGATCGAAAAGATGAAGCTCCCGCCCTGCCATGCACTGTTTCAGTTTTATGTGACGGAGGGGCGCCTGTCCTGCCAGTTATACCAGAGGAGCGCGGATATTTTTCTGGGCGTGCCGTTCAACATCGCCTCGTATGCGCTGCTGACAGCCATGGTCGCGCAGGTCTGCGGCTTGAGGCCCGCTGAGTTCGTGCTGACCTTGGGGGACGCGCACGTCTATCTCAACCACCTGGATCAGGCCAAGGAGCAGCTCTCGCGCTCACCGCGGCCACTCCCACGCATCCAGCTCAATTCCGGTGTGAAGGACATTTTCGGGTTTCGTTACGAGGATTTCACCGTCGAGGGTTACGACCCCCATCCGGCTATCAAGGCGCCGATCGCGGTCTAGAAGAACCCGTCAGCGCTTCGAGCGCCCCGCGGACTACTGATGCCATTCCTGCGCGCCGCGACCGGCGCGCGAAACGATCGTGTCCAGAGTGCGGACCGATACCTCTTCGAGCGGACCGCCGAGACCGACTGCCAAGCGCGCCTCAGCGCGCGCCTCGTCGTCACGGTCGAGCTCCAAGAGAGTCTGTGCCAGGTTATTGTGCGCGGCCGCCGACAAGGGGTGAGCCAGGGTCGCTCGCCGAAAGGCCTGCTCTGCCGCTTCGATATCTCCGATCTGATACGCGGTATTGCCGAGGCCGATGAGCGCCGTGAGATTGGCCGGCCAGCGCTCGAGCGCCTGCTCGTAGGCGGCCTGCGCCGACTCGAACGAGCCGGCCCGCTCTAGCTTTGCCACCGCATTCAGGTAATCCGCGGCAGCCGCGCTTGCCGGCATGCGTCCCGGCGGAAGCGCGAGCATCGCCCAGTGGCCGCTGCGGCGCCAGGTACGTTCAAAGGCGCCGAGCGGCATTTCATTTCGCCGTTCGCTGCCCGAGCGCAGCGTGATGCTATTCGCGTCCAGGTCATAGCCGATCGCCACCGCGTAATGCCAGACGGGATACCAGTCGAGGGCAAGGTTCTGCAGTACGACGACGGGGTTGCCCGCGGCGATCTCCGCGAGCAGGTCTGAAAGGCTCGGCTTCAGCTCGATCGCGACAAAGCCGTTGCGTCGCGTCGCGGCGAGCATCTCGACCTGCAGGCTCCCCTGCCGGCCGGGAAGGTAGACCTGCGCCCGCAACGTCGCTGGTTCGATTGGTTTGCCCGCAGCCCCGAGCACCATTGCGAGCGCGGCCGGACCGCATTGAAAGTCCGCCTGCGCGTGAAATGGAACGGCCTTGAGTTCGACGCGCTGCGGGAGGCCCGCGGAATCACGCGAAACCAGGGCCTGCAGCTGCGGCGTAGCGCAGCCTGCAAGCCCGAGAAGTAAGATGCCCGCCGCCGTGAGGCGGCGGGCGATACACCGGCGCGGTCGAGAGGGGAGGATCACTTGGCCGGCCGGGTAAAGGGGAAGATCTTGGTGAAGCCCAGAATATCCGTAACGAGAAGGATCACGAAAACCAGAAAAGCGATCCAGAGCACGCTCTCGAATCCGCTGCCCGCTGCGGGAAGCGAGTCGAACCGGGCGGCGAGGCGTTCGACCTCATCGTCGCTCAGCGCGTTGACGCGGGCTTTCGCTTCGTCCGCGCTCACGCCGTGGCGCTCCAACGCGGCGCGTACGTCGGTCCGGTCGAAAAGCGAGCCCAAACGCTCGCGTGCCGCAAGTCCCGTCTGCTGCACGAACTCGGCCTTGTCAGTCGGCACGAGCTCGGCTTGCGCGACCGGAACCGGCAAGCCAAGCGAGCACATGCTGGCGACAAGAATGCGTGCGATGTTCCTGTTGAGTTGAGTCACTATCGTTCCTCCTCGCTGTAGGGTGCAGGCCCTTTTATACCTCAGTCTTTACGTGCGCACTAGCCTGCCTTCGACCACGCGTACCTTGTCGCCAACGGCCAGCGCGGGCGGGCTCGACAGCGAAACGGTGCGGTAGGAACCGTCGTCCATCCGCACTGTGACGCGGTGGGCGTAGCGCGTTTTTACGCTTGTCTCGATTTCGCTTCCGGAGGCAGCGCCGACGCCGATCCCGAGGACGGCCGTGCCGTCCTCTTTGCCCATTGCGGCAGCGGCAAGCCCGCCGCCTGAGGCCTCGCCCGCTTCATCCCGAACCTCTACGGTACGAATCAACTCGACGGTTCCGCAGACGGGGCAGTCGACAATCTGGGCGCTCCTTGCGGAATCTGTCAGCGTCACGCCGATCTGCTCGGGTGACGTCTTGTTCGGCAGCACGCCGGTGATCGCCGCGACGCCCACCACGCACACAACCATCACCGAAACCGCGGCAATCGCGATCAGGGGATTGGCGCGCATCGCTTCCGGATTGTCTGTCTTCACGAATCAGTCGTGCCGCGGCTTTGCATCGAATTTGGACGGCACTATTGCAATCCCTGTGCCAGGACACGTCTTCTTATTTAACTCAATGAGTTATTTTAGGATTTCGCAATTTGAAAGCGCGTGACGCGTCGCCTGTCGGCGACGGTTTCTAGCACACCACGCAAGACCAAGCTGAACGGAAAGGGAATTTGCTGTCGCCCTGCGGCGACAACACGACCCGCACGCCGGATTTCAGGCCTTCTCGGGCTTGAACATCTTTGACTCGAGCCGATGGCGCTCGAGCAGTTTGTAGAACTCGGTGCGATTGCGCCGGGCGAGTTTCGCAGCATGGGTCACGTTGCCCCCCGTGATGCGCAGGATGCGAACCAGATATTCGCGCTCGAAAGCACCCCGCGCCTCCTCCAGCGAGGCGAGTGGCGTGGGCTCCTCCTTGAGCGCCTGCTGAACGAGCGAGGCCGGCACGACACCCGAGGCACACAGCGCCACGACCTGCTCGATGACATTGACGAGCTGCCGCACGTTTCCCGGCCAGGGCGCCGCGACAAGCAGCTCCAGCGCCTCCGGTGCGAAAACCAGGACGTCCTTTGCGTAGCGTGCCGCTGTATCCTTCAGGTAATGCGTCGCGAGAGGAATGACATCCTCCCGTCGCTCGGCAAGCGGCGGAAGCGCAAGCGCAACGACGTTCAGCCGATAGTAGAGATCCTCGCGAAATCGTCCTGCTTTCATCTGGACGTCGAGGTCCTGGTGCGTGGCGGAGACGATCCGCACATCCACCGGAATCCCTTGCGTGGCACCGACCGGGCGCACCTCCCGTTCCTGCAGCACGCGCAGCAACTTCGCCTGCAGGGCAAGCGGCATGTCTCCGATCTCATCCAGGAAAAGCGTCCCGCCGTCGGCGGCAGGGACAAGCCCCTTGTGATCGTAGGTCGCGCCGGTGAAAGAACCTTTGCGGTGACCGAACAGCTCCGATTCAAGCAGGTTTTCCGGGATCGCTGCACAATTGACTCCGACGAAGGGCCGCTGGGTACGGCGGCTCACGCGATGTATCGCCCGAGCGAGCAGCTCTTTTCCCGTGCCGCTCGCGCCCCGGATGAGCACGCTCGCATCCGATTGAGCCACCAGGCGCGCCTGGCGGAGGACGTCTTCCATTTTCGGGCTTTGCGTCACGAATTCGCTCCGCCAGTCCTCGTCGCTCGCGCCGCGTCCGTTTCCGGAAAGTCGCAGCGCCTGCTCCACCTGCTCGAGCAGGTGCTTCCCGTCGAATGGTTTGGTCTGAAAACCGAAAACCCCGCGCCGCGTGGCGGCCACCGCGTCCGGGATGGTGCCGTGCGCAGTCAGAATGATGACGGGCAGCATCGGCGCCTGCTTGCGAATCTCGTCGAACAGGGCAAGCCCATCCATACCCCCCATCTTCAGATCGGTGATGACGAGTTCCGGGCGCGAGGCGGCAAGCACGGCCAGCGCCTTCTCGCCGCTGTCCACCGCCCGAACTCCATAGCCCGCAGCGATGAGACGCAGGGAAAGAAGCTTCAGGATGTCCGGATCGTCATCAACGAGCAGAATCGTGTTCATCTCGGCCGCGCCAGCTCGCGCTCGATAATCTTGCGCTCGATCGCCCTCATCGCGTCGAGCTGCTCTTTCAGTTGGGCCGCGTTACGTTCGATCGCTTTCATCGCTTCGAGTTGCTCCTTCAGTTGGGCGGAGCGGCGCTGCTCGCGCAGGCGCTCGCTGATCTGCGCGTAGAGGAGTCCGGCAAACTGTTGCATCGGGCCCCGATCCGAGTCACCCGCCAGCGGCTCGAGCAAGCTCGCCGCCCGCGTATCGTCGTTGAACGTCGTTCCGGGCAGCGCCAGCAGCAGCGCGAGCTTTAAGCGCCCATAGGCGGCACCACGATCTTTGGAGAACATCTGATTCGAAGCGTTCAATTCACGCCGCTGATCCTCGGCGCGCAGCGCCGCAACTTTTTGCGTGTAGCCGATCAGCTCCACTACTTGACGCGATTCCTGCGCCGAAGCGGAGCTTGAGGTTCCCGAACTCGGAATGAAAAAGGTGGTGCACCCGGCGAGCGCAAAAACGCAAAAGAAGACCGCGATTGTCCGAATCATGTTACAGACGGGGTTACCTGAGTCGGAAGCATGACGCGGAAATGCGCCCCACCCGAGCCATGGTCCACAACCTCGATTCGCCCGCGGTGCGCGACGACGAATTCCTTCGCGATCGCGAGACCCAGGCCGCTGCCTTGCACGCGCCCGTGGGGGATGCCCTCGCCCTGATAAAACCAGTCGAAAATCCGGTCGCGATCCTCGGGTGGAATACCCGGACCTGCGTCTTCGACGTCAAATACCACTTGTTCCCCCTCGCGACGCAACGCCAGAGAAATCATACCTCCGTCGGGCGAGTATTTGATGGCGTTGGATACCAGATTCGCGACCACAGCGTGCAATTTGTCCTCATCCGCGTTTAGTACGATCGGGTCCAGCCGCAGTTCGGCGTGGATACTTCGGGCTTGAGCAGCGAGCCGATGATCCCCGAGCACCCGCACTACGATCCGATCAATTCGCACTGACGACAGCTCCAAGCGTCCGACGTTCTCCTCAGTGCGCTGGTACTTGAGCAAGTCCTCGATCAACCGCTGCAGATGGACGCTCTTTTGCTGGAGGATCCCCACGATCTCGCGCTGTCCCGCCGAGAGCGGCCCGGCCGTGCCCTCGGCGAGCAACTCGGATCCTTCTCGCAGCGCCGTGAGCGGAGTCTTCAGCTCATGGGAAACATGCCGCAAGAACAGGCGCTTTTGCTGTTCCAGGCCGATCAAGCGCTGGCGCAGCCACTCGAGCCGGCTGCCCAGATACTTCAGGTCCGCGGGCCCGCCGACACGGATATCGCTTTCGAACTCGCCGGCGCCGAGACGGCGGATAGCCTGGTCGAGTTGCCGGACCGGCCTTGCGATCAAGAGCGTGACCCCGACGGCGAGCAGGATGCCCAGCGGTATCGTGGCGGCGAGCTGCAGCCACAGGACGCGCTGCGCACGCTGGCCGGTCTTGCGCATGGATTCGACCTCGCGGTCGATCAAGGCATTGCTGATCTTGAGCACGTCGCGCGCGCGATCCGACAGCACTCCATAGCCTTCCACCAGCGCCGTCTTGTCAGCCGCGGTCGCCGGTTTGCCAAGCAACTGCTCGTAGAGCTCCTGTTCCTTGTCGATCGTTCTATTGAGTTCGTGTAACTGCAGCTCATCGAGCGGCTGCAGGGAAAGCTCGCTTGTGTTTGCCTTGAAGTTCGCCCTCAACCCGCCGTAGTCGTTGAGAAGCTCCGCATCTCCGAGGATGAGATACTGGCGCACCACCCGCTCGAGCGCGGTAGTTTGTTCGACGAGCAGGCGGCTGCCGCGCGAGGCCTGCGCTGCCTGAGAAACCGCCGTCTGGCTATGACCGGCCAGCTGCTCCACGTACACCGCGGCATTGTAGAAAGCCACGATGAGCGGGGTCGCAACGAGCGCAAAGGCGAGCAGCAGCAGACTCAGGAACGATCTGGGGTAATAGCGCTCGGGGAAATCGAGTCCGATTTTCATCGCCCGCTATAATGCCGCAGTTTCCCGCGTCGTGAACGTTCCAGCGCTGCTGGCGCATGAGCCGCCCTTCCCGCATCTGCATCATCGCCGCCGTGGCGCGTAATGGGATCATCGGCATCGGTAATCAGATGCCCTGGCACCTGCCGGAGGACTTGAAGCGCTTCAAGCGGCTTACCCTCGGTCACGCCGTCATCATGGGTCGTCGGACATTTGAATCCATAATCGCAACTTCGGGCAAACCGCTCTCGGGGCGAAGCAACATCGTGGTCACCCGCTCGCGCGAGTGGGCTCGCCCCGACTGCCGGGCGGTGTATTCGCTCGAGGCCGCGCTCGCCGCAGTTCGCGAGCCGCAGGATGCGTTCGTGATCGGTGGCGCGGAAATCTACGCGCTCGCGCTGCCGATCGCCAGCCACCTCTACATGACCGAGATCGAGCGCAATTTCGACGGCGACGCGTTTTTTCCAGAATTCGACCGCTCGCGATGGCGCGAAGTCTCGCGGGAGCGGAATCCTCCTCGCGGTTCGGAGGGCTTTTCTTACGCCTTTGTCGAGTACGAGCGCAGCGTGTGACCGCCGCAAAACAAAGGGCGGGTTTCTTAGCCCGCCCTTGTGTTCCTTAACGCGCGTCAGATCACGCGAACCTCGGGTAGTGGAAACCCGTTGAAGTTGCTCGCATAGGCCGTAGTGTACGCGCCGGCGTTCTTGAGGTAGATGTAGTCGCCCTCCTGCAGGTCGGAAGGCAGGGGCTCGTCGCGCATCACAACGTCAATCGAATCGCAGGTCGGGCCCGCAACGTTCCACGGGACATCCGGCCCGGCGCGGTCGGTGCGAACCTTGTACTTGAGACCCTCGGCGGTCTCGATAATGCCGCCGAAAAGCCCCGCATCCAAGTGCATCCAGCGCTTGCTACCACGGGTTGCCGTCCCCATGATGCGGCATACGAAATAACCGGCGTCGGAAACGAGGAACCGGCCCGGCTCGGCGATCACTTTCACTGTGGGCGGGAACGCCTCTAGCGCCCGGTTGACCACATCCCCGATCACTTCGATCGCGGGAATCGGTTTGACATGTCTCACCGGGAAACCCCCGCCGATGTTCAGCAGTCTCGGATTGAGGCCGACCTTTGCCATCTGGTCAAAAATCGCGCGAGATTTCTCGATGCCGACGCGCCAGTTTTCCGGGTTGCGGCATTGTGAACCCACGTGGAAAGCGACGCCGGCGAGGTCGGCCTTGAGCTTTGCCGCGATGCCGATAATGTCGCGCACTTCGGAAGCGTGCGCCCCGAACTTCCCGGCGAGAGGCCAGTCGCTGCCGATGTTGGGGGTGTCGATGCGCAGGTACAGCTTGGCATCCGCCTTGATCGAGTGAATTTTCTTCAGTTCCTCGGCCGAGTCGATTACATACCACTGCACGCCCTTTGCCGCCGCGCGGGCGATCGACTCCCGCGACTTGACCGGATTGGAGTAGAAAATCTCCTCCGGCGACGCGCCAAGCGAAAGCAGGAAGTCCAGCTCGGCGACGGAGGCGACTTCGAATCCGGTGCCTTCCTCGAGCAGCACCTTGAGCACGCGGGGATCCGGATTGGCCTTGACGGCGTAGTGCGGGCGCACGCGCGGCAGCGCCGCCGTGAAACGTTGCGTCTTCTCGCGGATGATATTGGAATCGATCAGGAGGAACGGCTTGTCGTAGCCGTCTTTGACTGCCGCCCGGACTTTCTCGAAATCCAGGCTCGACTCGGCGTGCGAGTCGAAGAGGTGGGTCTGTTCAAATACCTGCTGTCGGATCGACTTGATGGTCTTTCTTGCTACGCCGGCGCGCATCTGCATCTGATGGGTCTCCAGGACGAACCTAGGTTACGGGAATATCGAGAGCGAAAAAATCCTGCGAGCCGTAGTACTTCCTGGTGCTTGTCATGATGACCTCCTTATGTGCAGGTTCGCGATTCACGCGAACTCCAAAAGCATCGGGCCCGGGTTTGACCGTCCGCACCGCAGACAACCGAACCGGAGCCCGTTCGCAGCGGATTATAGGGACTGCGCCCGCGAAATCAAGTGGATTTTTTCGCATTTTGCTTCGCCCCCTCCAGGCGGCCAGTCTCACTGCCAGACTTCGTCCACAACCTATGGTAGGCAAGGGCCGGGTCAAACGCAAGGGGAAGTGTAAAACGGACTGGGGACGGTCCTTTTCGCTGGAGGCAGACCTCCTCGGACGCCCGTGGACCGCGCCAGTCAGGTGTCCTTGGAGACGACGATGTTCGGAAATTTCGAGGTCATGTCCTTGGCGGACTCTGCGATCTTGACGGCAAGCCTGCGCCCGATCGCCCGGTAGATCTCCGCCGTCCGCCCGTCCGGATCGGCCACAACGGTCGGCTTCCCCGAGTCGGCGTGCTCCCGGATCTCGATGTCGAGGGGCAGGGATCCGAGCAGTTCGGTGCCGTACTCGTTGCACATCCGCTCTGCCCCGCCCTGGCCGAAGATGTGCTCCTCGTGGCCACATTTCGAGCAGATGTGAGTGCTCATGTTCTCGACCACCCCGAGAATGGGAATGCCGACTTTCTCGAACATTTTGAAGCCCTTGCGGGCGTCGATAAGGGCGACGTCCTGGGGCGTGGTGACGATGACCGCTCCGGTGACTGGCACTTTCTGGGCAAGGGTAAGCTGGATATCTCCAGTGCCGGGCGGCATATCGACGATGAGGTAATCGACGTCGCGCCAGCGGGTGTCCTTGAGGAGCTGCTCAAGCGCCTGCGTCACCATCGGGCCCCGCCAAACCATGGGCGTGTCGATGTCGATGAGAAAGCCGATCGAGATCGCCTGGATGCCGTGGCCCATCATCGGCTCGAGCGTCTTGCCGTCCTTGGACTCCGGCCGGCCGGTAATACCGAGCATGATCGGCTGCGAAGGCCCATAGATGTCGGCGTCGAGCACGCCGACGCTCGCCCCTTCGGCGGCGAGCGCGAGGGCGAGGTTCACCGCCGTAGTCGACTTGCCTACTCCGCCCTTGCCGGAGGCCACGGCAACGATGTTCTTCACGCCGGGGATGAGCTTCACTCCGCGCTGCACGGAATGAGAAACGATCTTGCTCGTAACGCTGACGCTGACCGTGCCGACCCCCGGGATGCCTCGAAGCCTTTCGGCGATCAGCCTGCGGATCGGATCGATCTGGGTTTTCGCGGGGTACCCCAGCTCGATATCGAGGGACACGTTCGCGTCTTCCACCTTCATGTTCTTCGCCGACTTGGTGGACAAAAAATCCTTGCCGGTATTCGGGTCAAGGACGTCCTTGAGAGCGGTGTGAATTTGTTCCGGTGTGACCGACATGGTGGGCTTCACGCGATAGGCAGGGTGCGGTTAAGGTATTGGCAATAGGTTGATATTCTAGCGACTTTCCGGTGCCTGCCGGGCCGCGGCGCGGTAGAATTGGCCCCCTGTGGGGCTTGGACCAGGCGAGCAGGGACCGCGCAAGCGACTGCGGCGGAATAAGGGATGGCGGAGCACACCAATCGGACTTTTATCTGCAGCGTGCTGTTTCTCGACATTGTCGAGTACACAAAGCAGGTGGTCGGCGTACAGATCGCGCTCAAGGAACGGTTCAACGCCGTCCTGACCGAAGCGATCACGGGCGTCGCTACGGACGACCGCATCATCCTTGACACCGGGGACGGCGCCGCGGTCAGCTTTCTCGGCGATCCCGAGGACGCCCTGTTCGCGGGAATGAGCCTGCGCGACGCCGTCGCCGGGCATGAGGCGACCGGCGGTCCACGCCTGAAGATACGCGTCGGCATCAATCTGGGCCCGGTGAGGCTCGTCAAAGACATCAACGGCCAGCCGAACATCATCGGCGACGGGATCAACGTCGCGCAGCGCGTCATGAGCTTCGCGGATCCGGGGCAGATTCTCGTCTCCCGCTCCTACTACGATGTGATGGCGCGCCTGTCGGAAGACTACGCTAAACTTTTCCATGACGAGGGGGCGAAGACCGACAAGCACGTGCGCGAGCACCACTTGTACGCGATCGGCCCGGCACCGAGCAACCTGCGGCGAACGATGCCCGCGCCAAGACAGGCGACGCGTCTGATAAGTCTGCGTATCCCCAAGTTTCCCAGGCTGCTCAGGTCTGGCTGGACCGAAGCGCTCGCTGTCAACAGCAAACTGCTCGTCGCCGCGCCGCTCGCCTTCACGCTGATCGTCGGATCGGGCGTCATCGCGCGCACCTACCGCAGCTCAAACAGCGACTTGAAAGCGGCAGCGTCCGTGGTGCCGCAGCAGAAGCGGGAAACGGGAGCGCCCAGCACCGGTCCGCTCCCGGCCCCGCTTGCGGCAACAGAACCTGTGGCTTCTCCGCCGGAGCCGGAGACACCGCCCAGACAACAGGAGCGGCGCGCCGCGGTCCCGAAGGCCAGAGCGACGGCAGCGCCACCCACGGCGAGTGCGGTCCTCCAGACGGCAAGGGTGAAGGATCTCGAGGCACCCCTGAGGGCAAAAGAAGTCGTGACCCCGCAGAGGGCGAAGGAACCCGAGCCCGTCGCGACGGCCCCGGCTTCCGCGCGCGAAGCGGTAATCAATATCATTGCCTTGCCCTGGGCCGAGGTCTACGTCGACGGGACGAGGCAGGGCGTGAGCCCGCCGCTGCGTTCGATAACAATCAGACCGGGCAAGCACCGCGTGGAACTGAGGAACGCATCATTTCCGACCTATGTCGAGACAGTCGAGCTCAAGTCGGGAGCAGAGGTCAGCGTAAGGCACAGGTTCCGCCGTTGACTGGAGCGCGATGACCCATTACCGGCAGCTCGCGGCGCTGCTCGCTTGCCTGGCGCTTTGCGGATGCGCGTCAATGAGTGAGGACTTTGCTGCGGCACTCTCGAGCAAGGGCGAAAAGGAACTTGAATTTGGCATCAGAGCCTACGAGGATGGCGAGTATTCGTACGCCACGAGATTGCTTCAGGCAAGCCTTGATGCCGGCCTGCGCGGCACATCCAACCGAATGAGAGCGCACAAATATCTTGCGTTCGTCCATTGCGCCTCCAGCCGGATGCAGCTGTGCCGCGACGAATTCAACAAGGCCCTGGGCATCGATCCGACATTCACGCTCCGGGAGGACGAGGCCGGACACCCGATCTGGGGTCCTGTGTTCCGTAGCTTGAAAACCGGGAAATAGCCGATTTCCGATGACCGAACCCTGGCTGCTTGGCCGCTACGAGGTCGTCGCCGAACTGGGTAAAGGCGCGATGGGCGTGGTGTATCGGGCAAACGACCCGATGCTCAACCGCGTGGTGGCGATCAAGACCATCAACACGGAGGAGGCCGGCCACGAAGGCATGGCCGAGTACGAAGCGCGCTTCTATACGGAAGCCAAGGCCGCCGGCGGGCTCAATCACCCGAATGTCATCATCATCTATGACATTGGCAAAAGCGGACACCTCGTGTACATGGCGATGGAGTACATCGAGGGCCGTGAGCTGCGCGAATTGCTCGCCGAAGGGCAGCCGTTGCCGGTCGCGCTGGCCGTCGACGTCGCCGCGCAGGTCGGAGAAGGTCTCGCCTACGCGCACCAACACCACGTCGTGCACCGGGACATCAAGCCCGCCAATATCATGATTACCCCGCAGGGGCGCGCAAAAATCGCCGACTTCGGCATCGCCCGCATGCGCTCGAGCGAAACGCGCACGCAGGCCGGGATCATCCTGGGCTCGCCGAAATATATTTCGCCCGAACAGGTGGTGGGAAAGCGGGCTGACCATCGCTCGGACATATTTTCGCTCGGGATCATTCTCTACGAATGCCTGACCGGCGCAACGCCCTTCAACGGAGAAGGCCTGAGCGCGCTCATGTATCAGATCACCAACCACGACCCCGCGCCGCCGAGCTCGGTCAATCCCCAGGTTCCGGTAATGCTCGATTACATCATCGCCAAGGTGCTCACCAAGTCACCCGACGCGCGCTATCAGAGTGCGGCCGATTTTGCGAACGATCTGCGCGAATGCAGATCGCAACTGGAAGCCGGCCTGCAAAGCGCCGGCGCCAACCTCACGCCGACGCGCCCGATTCCGGTAGCGCCTCAGGCTGCGGCCGCCCCGACGCAGCAAGCGGCGGGACAGGAGTCGTCCGACGAGGTCATCTCCTCGCCGACCAAGGGGATTTCGCGCGCTTTCGACTCACTGGAAGCAACCCAGCGCCTGATGCGCCAGATCGGCGCGGACGGAACAACCGAGTTCGTCGCGACGAAGGCATTTTCGGCGACGACGATATCCCGCGCACGAGCGTTTCGCTCCGAGGTCCATCCGTGGGGAGAGCGAGAGAACATGATCTTCTTCGTGACCGTCGGCGTAGCGCTCTTCATCGCTGCACTGATTTTTCTGGTCTGAGCCGGACCCGGAACACGCCGGCGGCGGGCGCGAGGCGATAAAATGACGGCTTTTTGAAAGTCCGCATGTCCCGCCGGCTGTTCGTCACCACCGCCCTGCCCTACGCGAACGGCCCGTTCCATATCGGCCACATCATGGAATACATCCAGGCCGACATCTGGGTGAGGTTCCAGCGCATGCAGGGTCATGAAGTGCATTTCATCGGCGCGGACGACGCGCATGGCGCGCCGATCATGCTCGCGGCGGAGAAAGCGGGAAAATCGCCCGAGGACTTCATCGCCGAGATCGCCAGGGGGCGCAAGCAGTACCTCGACGGCTTCCACATCGCCTTCGACAACTGGCACTCGACGCACTCGAACGAGAACACCGAGCTCTCGCAGGACATCTACCGCAAATTGAAAGCGGCGGGGCTCGTGTACACCAAAGCGGTCGAGCAGTTCTACGACCCGGTGAAGGGCATGTTTCTCGCCGACCGCTACATCAAGGGCGAGTGCCCGAACTGCGGCGCGAAAGACCAGTACGGAGACGCTTGCGAGAATTGCAGCTCGGTTTATTCACCGACGAAGCTGAAGAATCCGTACTCCACGCTCTCGGGCGCGAAGCCCGTGCTCAAGTCCTCGGAGCACCATTTCTTCAAGCTCTCCGACGCGAAGTGCAAGGCGTTCATCCGGGAGTGGCTCGAAGCCCCCGGCAGGCTGCAGCCGCAGGTCCTCAACAAGGCGAAAGAATGGCTCGATGGCATCGGCGACAAGGCGCTGTCTGACTGGGATATCTCGCGCGACCCGCCCTACTTCGGCATCAGAATCCCCGATATCAAGGAAGAGAAGTACCTCTACGTCTGGCTCGACGCGCCGATCGGATACCTCGCGAGCCTGAAAAACTACTGCTCGAAGGAGAAGCTCGATTTCGAAAAGATCCTCGCCGATCCGAATACCGAGCAGATCCATTTTATCGGCAAGGACATCATTTACTTCCACACCCTGTTCTGGCCAGCGATGTTGAAATTCGCCGGCTACAAGATCCCGGACCGCGTGTACGTGCACGGCTTCATCACCGTGTCGGGCGACAAGATGTCGAAGAGCCGCGGAACGGGCATCGACCCGCTGCGTTATCTCAAGCTCAACATGAACCCGGAGTGGCTGCGCTACTACATCGCCGCGAAGCTCAACGCGAACGTCGAGGACATCGATTTCAATCCCGACGACTTCTTGGCCCGGGTGAACAGCGACTTGGTGGGGAAATACGTCAACATCGCGAGTCGAATTGCGCCGTTTCTCGCGAAATTTTTCGAGAATCAGATGCCTCAGATCCGGATGGGCGGCAATATAGGTGGCGCCTCAGTTACTTGGGACACTGTCGGAATGACGGTGGCCCTTGGGCAATGTAACGCTATTAGAACCTGGCTTGAAGAACGTGAGTTCGGCAAGGCTATTCGCGCAGCAATGCACGCCGCCGACGCGATCAACAAGGAGATTGATGATTTCGAGCCGTGGTCGCTTGCCAAAGAAGCACAGACAAATGCGACGGCCAAAGATCGGTTGGCACAGATTTGTGCGTCTTCGATTGCAGGATTCAAGCTACTCACCATCTTTCTCAAACCAATTCTTCCTCGGCTCGCTGAAGAGGCAGAGCGATACCTGAATTGCGGTTCATTGACTTGGAGGAATGCCGAGTTACCTCTGGATGCTATGACGTTCTTGCCTACTGGGCACAAATTTGGACAGTTTCGGCCCCTTTTGACGCGCGTCGCGGAAAAACAGCTCGACGCCTTGTTCGAACCACCGGAGCAATCTGCGATGACTGCAGCCTCACCTCAGCCCTCTCCCGCAGCATCGGGAGAGGGACTTATCTCCATCGACGATTTCGCCAAAGTTGACCTGCGTATCGCTAAGATCCTCAAAGCCGAGCATGTCGACGGAGCCGACAAACTCCTGAAGCTCACGCTCGATCTCGGCGGCGTGACGCGCACGGTATTCGCGGGCATCAAGTCGGCCTACGATCCGGCGAAGCTGGAGGGCCGGCTAACGGTGATGGTGGCGAATATCGCCCCGCGCAAGATGAAGTTTGGCGTGTCCGAGGGCATGGTCCTGGCCGCGTCGGGCGAAGGACCGGGTTTATTTCTGCTCTCGCCCGACAGCGGCGCTCAGCCGGGGATGAAGGTGAAATGACCATCGGAAGACGAGACAGGACGATGAGTACGTGCGCCGATTGCGCGTCCGGCACCCGCCGGACTTTGGTGAACGGCTCGCGGGATCGCACCAGGGCTACAACCGCTGCGCGCCCTCCAGCCTGCCGAGGTTGCGGTCGAAGGTACCGAGCGGCAGATGCCCGGCCTTGCGGGCCGATTCGAGCATGAGGCAGTCGGAGAAACCGAGCGCCGGCCGCCTGCGGAAAGTCTCCAGCGCGTTCGAGACGGCCGCCGACTCCTCGAGCGTGAGGTCCTTGTGATTCAGGAGCATCTCGATCGCGGTGGCGATCGCCGAATGCTCCAGTTCGTATACCGAGGAAAGAACCCAGGTCGCCTCGGCGAGCGCGAGGTGCGAAACCCACGCGCCTTTCTCCACGAACGTCTCGGCTGCGGCCACCTGTTTCGCGTCGTCGCGGGTCACCAGCCGGACGAGCACGTTCGTGTCAACCGCCCGCATGGCGCCTCTTCATGTAAGCGCGCACGCCGGCTTTCATCTGCTCGACGCTGTGGGCCCGCGGGGCGCGCTTCGGGAACAAGGCCCGATGGAGGTCTTCGGAGGTATAGCGCCCGGCGCGGCGAACGACGACTTTCTCGCCCTCCTCGTGCCACTCCAGGACCGAGCCCGGGCCGACCCCGAGTTTTTGCCGCACCTTCATCGGGACGGAAATTTGCCCCTGTATCGTGACTTTCGAGTGGGCGATCGCCATGAGCGGGACATTACCACGGTAATAAAAAACGGGCAAGTCCGGAGCGGCATCAACTCGCGCCACGCCCAGCGCCCGCCCCAGGATGCGCAGGGCGGTGGCTCTCGATCAGCGCGCGCGCCGCCGGCGGCAAATCGCCGAAGCGATCGACCAGCTCTTCCTGCATCTGCTCGACGCGCCCCATGCTGAAGCGGGCGGCGGCTTGCCTGACGTTTTTCCCATCACTTACATCAGCTCCGAGATCAAGGTTCGGCGTGTCCGAGGGCATGGTCCTGGCCGCGTCGGGCGAAGGACCGGGTTTGTTTCTGCTCTCGCCCGACAGCGGCGCTCAGCCGGGGATGAAAGTGAAATGACCATCGGAGGACGCAACAGGACGATGCCGGTCCAAGGACTTCGGCGAAGGAATGGTACGAGAGAGGTTCTCGCTAGTTACCGAGTCCCTCCAGTAGTAGAATTCACGCGCACGAGCCCAGAGACTATGAACCTCTCCGATCTACAGCAAGTCGGCCGCAAGCCGCGCAGGGCGAAGTCCCTGCTGGAGCGCGCGCGTAAGTACATCGGCGCGGTTAAGGGACCGCTCAAGCCGAGGAATACCGCCGCCCAGGCGAAGGCCTTGGTTCGTGGAATCGCTACCGCGAAACATACTCGCTGACACTGGCCCGCTTTTCGCGCTGATCCACGCACGTGACGCGGATCACGAGCGGGCAGTGCAGTTCGCCGGGTCGTTTTCTGGCCATTTGATTACCACCTGGCCGGTACTCACCGAGGTTTCCTACCTGCTGGAACAATCTGACCGCCGAGGGATCGGAATTCTGCTCGGCATGGTCTTAGACGGCCACTTGCTGACCGCAGACCTCGACGCCAGGGACGTGGAGTACGTGCGCCGATTAACGGCAAAGTACGACAACATGGACCTGGCCGACGCGTCGCTGGTCGCGGCCGGGGAACGCCTGGGCATCCTGGACGTGATCACGCTGGACCGGCACGACTTCTCACGGATAGGTGAATCAATCCGGCCGCGAAGTTTGAAGGGCCCCTCCGGCGCGCCGCAATCCGGTGCTTGAACTGTCCTGAACGGTCCACAATCGGTCTTATGTTAATTTCGCTCCGCCTGCGCACCCCTCAACGGGCCGAATCGGAGAGAGTCTAGTGGTAAATTGCTGGGCAATCAATTCCGCCCACCGCAGCTGGGCAAGTCCGCTCCAGGCGCCCGGCACATCCGGGACGTTGTCCTCGTTCAGCAACTCAGGCGATGTCAGGAACGGGATGGTAGGTCAGTTCTAGCACCGGCGGCGGCTTCGGTGGCGCGCGTGGATTCCGCTGCACCTCGCGCGGCGCCCAGCGACCCAGATGTTCGAGGATTTGGCGAACGATTGTGGCGTCATCGATCAGCGCGATAACCTGCATCGGCGCGCCGCACTTGGGACATTGCAGAGGATCGACCTCGTAGACCTTGTGGATGAGCCGCGCCCACGCCGACTTGGCGCGCGCCGCAATCACCTGGCCGTCCTCGGCCGCTTGCACCGCTGCCCCCGGCACGGCCTTACGGGCCCGCTCGCCCCGAACCCTGGTCGAGTACCAGCCGACGTACCGCACCAAATGTTCGAACCGATCCGGAATATGGCGGCAGAGCAGTTCGAGCCATTGCGCACCAGACATCAACTGGAAATTGCGCTTCAGCCCTTTGTGCATGTGCGAGCGGTAGATGACCATGCCAGTCTTTGCGTCATAGGTCATCTTCTCCAGGGAAAGCGGCGCGCGCAGCATGTATTGCGCGAGCTTCTTGCGGCCCTCGGCGTCGCCGGTGCGAACGCGTCAATCACGATTCGTTCGTTCCACTTCATAAGCCGCCTCCTTGCTGAGGAACACCAAGCGAATTTAGATTAGCACGAATCTTCTTCCGGAATCGCCCGCTACGGCACACGCGACATGCGCGTCTCGATTCGGGAGCCAGGATCGATCTGGTACTATTTGACAAACTTAGCTGCGCTCCCAAACTTGGGCAGCGTGGACCTCGTCGCCCCGCCCCTTCTGAAGACAATGGAAGCCATCTCTTCACCGCTCGCAGGGTCGCTGCTCGTCGCAGTGATCTGGCTTGTCGTGGCGGCCGCCGGGCTGATCCCCGCGGGCAACGCCGCGTTCGCGAGAAGGGTCGCATTTCCGCTGGGCGCGCTCGCCGGCGTCGCGCTCGCGGCCTTCGGCCTGCAGGCGGTGTGGCTGCCGGCGCAAACGATGACGCTGCCTCTCGGGCTGCCCGATCTGCCTTTCCATCTGCGCATGGACCCGCTCGCGGGATTTTTTCTGATGCTCCTCGGGTCGGTCTCGGCCGGCATTTCCGTGTACGCGGCGGGCTATTTCCGCGAAGAGACTTCGGGACGCCTCGCACTCATCTGTCTCCAGTACCACGTGTTTCTCGCCAGCATGGCCTTCGTCCTGCTCGCCGACGACGCCTATCTCTTCATGGTGGCCTGGGAAACGATGGCGCTTTCCTCGTACTTCCTCGTCATCACCGACCACCGGCAACCGGCGATCCGCAGCGCCGGTTTCCTTTATCTGCTGATTGCACACCTGGGAGCGATCGCAATCCTGCTGTGCTTCGGCGTGCTGCACGGCGGCCGCGGCGATTACACTTTCGAGGCGCTGCGCGCCGCCGAATTGACGCCGCTTTGGGCGACGGTGGCATTCCTGCTCGCGTTTTTCGGCTTCGGCGCCAAGGCGGGGATGATCCCGCTTCACGCGTGGCTGCCCGAGGCGCACCCGGCCGCGCCCTCGCCCGTCTCCGCTCTGATGAGCGGCGTCATGATCAAGACCGCCATCTACGGCATGGTACGCGTGATCTACGACCTGATTGGCGGACTGAGCGGCAACGTCCGCTGGGAATGGGGCGTGGTCGTGCTCGTCGTCGGCGCGGGCACGACGCTCTTCGGCGTGCTCTACGCGCTCATGCAGCACGATCTGAAGCGCCTGCTCGCCTACCACTCGGTCGAGAACATCGGCATCATTCTGCTCGGCCTGGGCATGTCCATGGTGTTCATCGGTTTCGGACACCCCGCAGCCGGCGCTCTCGGTCTGATCGCCGGGCTCTACCACACGCTCAATCACGCCGTGTTCAAGGGGCTGCTCTTCCTCGGCGCGGGCTCCATCCTGCATTCCACGGGCCTGCGCAATCTGAACGACATGGGCGGGCTGATCCGCATCATGCCCAAGACCGCGTTTTATTTCCTGATCGGGGCCCTCGCAATCTCGGCGCTGCCGCCCTTGAATGGCTTCGTCTCGGAGTGGCTGATTTTCCAGACGGCGCTGCAGGCGCCGCTCCTTCAGCACGGCGTCGTGCGCAGCCTTCTGCCGCTGTTCGCGGCAACGCTCGCCCTCGCCGGCGCCCTCACCGCGATGTGCTTCGTAAAAGTCTACGGGATCGCCTTTCTCGGCCGGCCGCGCGAGCCCGCTCACGGCGCTCCGACGCCGCGCTCGGGCGATGCGGGCCAGATGGAACGCTTCGGCATGGCCTGGCTTGCCGCCGGCTGCTTTCTGCTCGGGCTCTTCCCGTCTTCGTTCCTGCTGATGCTCAACCGCGTCTCGGTCTCGCTGACCGGGGGAGGACTGTCCGAGGAAGCGCTGTCCGGTTCGGGCTGGGTGTGGCTCGCGCCCACGGCCGCGGAGCAGGCCAGCTACTCACCGATCATCTTTTTCGTCGTCATCGTTGCGGCTACGCTGCTCGCGTTCCTTCTCGTTCGCCGCTTCTACCATGGCCGGGTGCGCTTCGCCGACCCGTGGGATTGCGGTTTTCCGAGGCAGACTTCGCGCATGCAGGACACCGCGGACGCATTCGGCCAGTCGATCCACCACGTCTTTGGCCCTCTCTACCGGACGGACCGCAGGCTGCCCGGTGCCGACGACGCCGCGCCGAGCTATGCGCTCAAGATCGAGGACCGGCACTGGTACTGGCTGTACCTGCCCGTAGCGCGGGCGGCCGAATTCGTCTCGTCGAAAATCGCGCTGCTGCAGCAGGGCCGGATCAGCATCTACCTGCTCTATAGCTTCATTACCCTGATCGCGCTGCTGGTGTTCGTCAGATGAGCTTTGCACAATGAACTACGCACCCGGAATCGCGTTCCAGATCCTGCAATCGGTATTCGTCGTGCTCGCCGCGCCGCTCCTCGTGGGCTGGGTCAACCAGTGCCGCGCCTGGCTGCAGAATCGCTCCGCGCCGTCGATTCTGCTGCCGTACTTCACGCTGGCGAAGCTGTTCCACAAGGACGCGGTGATGGCGCACGACGCTTCGCCCTTGTTCCGCTCGACGCCCTACATCCTGTTCGGCTGCATGTGGCTCGCGGCGGGCATCGTTCCTGTGCTCGCCACCGACCTGCCCTTCGCGCCCGCCGCCGACATCATCGCGCTGGTGGGCGTGTTCGCCCTCGCGCGCGTGTTCTCCGCGCTCGCCGCAATGGACATCGGCACCTCCTTCGGAGGGCTCGGAGCGCGGCGCGAGATGCTGATCGGCTTCCTCGCCGAACCGGCGATGCTGATGACGTTTTTCACCGCGGCGTTCATTTCCGGCTCGACCCAGCTCACGACCATTGTCGAGACGCTCGCGCACCGCGAGTTCGCGATCTATCCCAGCCTCGCCTTCGCGGCGGTGGCGTTCCTCATGGTGCTGCTCGCCGAGAACGCCCGCATCCCGATCGACAACCCGACCACGCACCTCGAGCTCACCATGGTGCACGAGGCGATGATCCTGGAATACTCGGCGCGCCACCTGGCGCTCATCGAATGGGCGGTCGCGATCAAGCTCTTCGCCTACATGACGATCGGAATCGCGCTGTTCATACCTTGGGGCATCGCCGAGGGCGGCGACTGGGAAGCGTTGCCGCTCGCGTTCGGAGCGCTCGCGGTGAAACTGGCGTTGGCCGGAGCGGGTCTCGCGCTGATCGAGACCCTGCTCGCGAAGCTGCGTCTTTTCCTCGCGCCCGAGTTCCTCTCCACCGCGTTCCTGCTCGCGGTGCTGGGCATGCTGACCCACTTCCTCGTTCTCGGCTGAAATGAACGCGCCTTTTTCCGGCCAGATCGTCAACCTGTTGGCGGCGTTCCTGTTGCTGATCGCGTTCGCAATGCTCTCGCAGCGACGCGTTCTCACGCTGATCAAGCTCTTCGCCTGGCAGGGCGCGGCGCTCGCCCTCTCTACCGCAGTCGTCGGCTGGTCGACCGGACAGACGCACCTCTATTACTCGGCATTGCTCACCGTAGCGCTTAAAGTGATCCTCATCCCGTGGGTACTGCACCGGCTGATCGATCGGCTTTTCGTGCGCTGGGACGTCGAGACCCTGATCAACATTCCGGCCACGATGCTGATCGGAATAGGCGTCGTGATCTTCGCCTTCGCGCTGGCGACGCCGATCTCGCAGATGGCGACCACGCTCACGCGCTCGACGCTGGGGATCGCGCTGGCGAGCGTGCTGCTTTCCTTTCTCATGATGATCGTGCGCCAGAAGGCGGTGCCGCAGGTCATTGGTTTCCTGGCCATGGAAAACGGGCTGTTCTTCGCTGCGACCAGTGCCACTTACGGCATGCCGCTCGTGGTGGAGTTGGGCGTGGCGCTCGATGTGCTGGTCGGGACTTTCATCTTCGGCATCTTTTTCTTCCATATCCGCGAGCGCTTCGACAGCCTCGACATCCGGCATATGGAAAAACTCAAGCAGGACTGAGTGGAAATCGCCATCGTCCTCGGCCTCCCGCTTTTCGGCGCGCTGCTGCTCGCGCTCGCCGGCCATCGGGGCTGGGCGCCCGAGCTCAATGCGACGATGAGCTTCGCGACCTTCTTCGCCACGACGCTGCTGACCGCGCGCGTCATCGCCGACGGCCCGATCGTCGCGTTCGAGGAGCAGTTCTTCGTCGACCCGTTCAACGTGTTCCTGGTCGCGCTGACGGCCTTCGTCGGCTTCACCACGGCGCTGTTCTCCCGACCGTATATGCGCACCGAGCAGGACCAGGGTCGCGTGAACGCGGCGCGGCTGCGGCTCTACCACAGCATGTACCAGCTGTTCACCTTCACGATGCTGCTGTGCCTGCTTTCGAACAACGTCGGTCTGATGTGGGTGGCGATGGAGGGCGCGACCCTTTCGACCGTGCTGCTGATCAGCCTGTATCGCACGCCGGCGAGCCTGGAAGCGGCGTGGAAGTATTTCATACTCTGCTCGGTCGGCCTCGCGCAGGCCCTGTTCGGCACGATCCTTCTTTACTTCGCAGCCGAGAAGGTGCTCGGTCCGGGCGGTACTTCGCTCCTGTGGACGCACCTACACGCGGTGCGCGGCCAGCTCGAACCGACGGTACTATCGCTTGCGTTCGTCTTCCTGTTGGTGGGCTACGGCACCAAGGTGGGTCTCGTGCCGCTGCACAACTGGCTGCCCGACGCGCACGCCGAAGGCCCGACCCCGATCTCGGCGGTGCTCTCGGGTCTGCTCCTTAACGTCGCGCTCTACTCGGTGGTGCGCAGCAAGGTGCTGGTCGACGGGGCGCTCGGGCGCGACTTTTCGGGCGGGCTGATGATGGGTTTTGGCCTGCTCTCGGTGGTGGTCGCGGCGTTTTTCCTCTCCCGGCAGCGCGACATCAAGCGCATGTTCGCCTATTCATCGATCGAGCACATGGGCATCATGACCTTCACCTTCGGCATGGGAGGCGCAGTCGCGGCGTTCGCGGGCCTGCTGCACATGACCGTGCACTCGCTCACCAAGAGCGCGATCTTTTTCACCGCCGGCCACGCGGCCCAGGCGACCGGCACGCAGGACATGGGCTCGATCCGCGGTCTGATCCAGACGAGCCCGGCGATAGGCTGGGGCCTTGCGCTGGGGAGTCTCGCGATCCTCGGCATGCCGCCCTTCGGCGTGTTCACGAGCGAGTTCATGATGCTCACCACCGCGATGCACGAGCACCCCTGGGCGACGCCGTTTCTGCTGGTCGCGCTGGGCGTCGCGTTTGCCGCCATCTTCGGCAAGGTGCAGCCGATGGTGTTCGGGGAACCGCACACCCAAAACGTGCGGCTGCCGCGCGGGCCGGCGCTCATCCCGGTGTTTGCGCACCTCGCGATCGTGCTCGCCCTGGGCCTGTACATCCCGCCTTACCTCGTCGCCTGGTATCGCCAGGCGGCGGCGCTGATCGGTTGAAAAACGTGCGATTGAACGAGCTTCCTATGGAAGTCAAACCACTGGCAGGCGCGATGCCAGTCTTCTGCGCCTCGGTTCCGGCGGTGGAACTGCGCTCAATCTGCGAGCAGGCTCGCGCCCGCAAGGCGCGCTTGGTCGCGCTGTGGGGCAGCGACGAGACGCTGCGCGCCGGCGGCTACGCGCTACACCTTGCGATCGCGTTTCCGTCGGGCCTGCTTTGGCTCAGCGTGCCGCTTTCGCGCGAGGACCCCTGCTATCCCGGCATTGCCGACATCTATCCGGCCGCGAACCGCATGCAGCGCGCGACCGCCGATCTCCTGGGCATCGTGCCCTCCGCGGATGCCGACCGGCGCAAGTGGCTGCGACACGGCGCCTGGGCCGAGGACGCCTTTCCCCTGCGCAAGGATTTCGACGCCGAGGGCCGCCCCACCCGGGACGAGGACCGCTATCCGTTCGTCGCGGTCGCAGGCGAGGGCGTGCACGAGATCCCGGTCGGCCCGGTGCATGCCGGCACGATCGAGCCGGGGCACTTCCGTTTCTCCATCGTCGGCGAGGAGATCCTGCGGCTGGAGGAACGTCTGGGCTACAAGCACAAGGGCATCGAGAAGCGCTTCGAGGCGATGACGATCGAGGAGTGCGCAAAGCTCGCCGGTAGAGTGAGCGGCGATTCGACGGTCGCCTATGCCTGGGCCTACGCCATGGCGCTCGAAAGCGCGACCGGGACTACGCCGCCGACGCGCTCGCTCGCGCTGCGCGGCATCCTGCTCGAGCTCGAACGCATCGCCAATCACCTCGGAGACCTCGGCTACCTCGGCAACGATGTTTCCCTTTCCTTCGGCTTCTTTCAGTTCTGGCGGCTGAAGGAAGACCTGCTGCGTCTCAACGCGCGCATTTTCGGTCACCGCTATCTCATGGATGCGATCGTCCCCGGTGGAGTCGCACAGGATTTGCCGCACTCCGGGGCCGATCTGCTGGTCGAGCGCATTGAGGCGATCCGGCGCGAGGTCGTCACCTTGAAATCGATCTACGGCGAGCACGCGGGTACGCAGGACCGCTTCATCATGACGGGCCAGGTGCTCCCGGAGCTCGCCGAGCGGATGGGCCTCACCGGGCTTGCGGGCCGAGCGAGCGGCATCGCGCACGATCTGCGCGTCGATCACCCGATTCCCCCCTGGCAGCAGCTCGATCCGCGCATGGCCTCGCACACGCGCGGCGACGTCGCCGCGCGCGTCTCGGTGCGCTTCGAGGAGGTGTTCGAATCGATGCGCCTGATCCAGGCGCTCGTCGAGGGGCTGCCGCCCGGCGAAATCCGCGCGCCGGTCGCCGCGGCGAAAATCGGTGCGCGCGGCATCGGCTGGGTCGAGGGCTGGCGCGGAGAAGTGCTGATCGCCCTCGATGTCGCCGGCGCGGGCCGCATCCATCGCCTGCATGCGCACGACCCATCCTGGCAGAACTGGCCGCTGATCGAGCACGCGGTGCACGGCAACATCGTTCCGGACTTCCCGCTCATCAACAAGTCATTCAACCTGAGCTACAGCGGAGCGGATTTGTAATGTATCAACTGCTGAAGCAGATCGCGAAGACCGGCATCGTCACCGAGCCGGCGCCGCTTCCGGACACCGCGCTGCGGGCGATCGAGCAGCGGCTCGGTGAGGTAATCCTCAAGCACTTCGGCCGTTCGCTTGCGATCCGGCACGTGGATGCCGGTTCGTGCAACGGCTGCGAGCTGGAGATCCACGCCTTGAACAGCCCCTACACCAATCCGGAAAAGCTCGGCATCAAGTTCGTCGCGAGCCCCCGGCACGCCGACCTGCTGCTCGTCACCGGCCCCGTCTCGCGCAACATGGAAGTGGCGCTCAAGCGCACCTGGGAAGCGACTCCCGATCCGAAGCTGGTGGTCGCGATCGGCGACTGCGGCTGCACCGGCGGAATCTTCGGCGAAAGCTACGCGAGCTGCGGACGCGTCTCGAACGTGATCCCGGTGGATGTTGCCGTTCCTGGCTGCCCGCCCGCGCCCGTCGCCATCATGCAGGGCATCCTCACCGCCATCAGCCGGGAAAAACCGCGTTAGTCACCCGTCGAAATGGAACTCCCTCTCGCGTTCATCGGCTGGTCCTTCACGCTGCTTTCGGCCGGCGGGCTCGTCCTCGGGGCGGCGCTGGTGGTGATCATGGCCAATGCGGGCGACCTGCAGCGACGCTACCTGGGCTACGGCGTCTGGAACGATCTCGTCCTCGCGGCGATCTGGGTTCTCGGGCTCGCCGGCGGCATCGGCGTGCTGCGCCTCGAGCCGTGGGGGAGATACCTGACGGAACTGTTCTGCTGGGCGCTGATCGTGCTCGTGCTGCTCTCGGCCGCAACGCGGCTCTACGCGCTCAAGCAGCAGGCGACCCCAGATGCACCGGTGAACTGGCTCGGCGCGATCGCCGGCGTCACGCTGGTCCTGATTCCGGTCCTCGCCATCTGCGCGGCGACGATCGTGACGCTGCGCAGCCCGGAGGCGATGAAGGCGTTTTCCTGATTTGCTCCGCCAGCCCGGTATGGCCAGGCATCTGAAAATCTCCGGCCGCGTCCAGGGCGTCGGGTTCCGCTACTCCATGGCGGAAGAGGCGGAGCGGCTGGGCGTCACCGGCTGGGTGAGGAACCGCCGCGACGGAACGGTGGAGGCGGTGCTGGACGGCGCGCCCGATTCGGTGAGCGCCCTCCTCGCCTGGGCGCGCTGCGGGCCGCGCGGCGCGCAGGTGACCGACGTCCAGGTCGCGGAAATCCCGGAAAGCTTCGAGCGGTTCGAGATGCGGCCGACCGAGTGAAGGCGACAGTTCGGTCAAGGGAACCGGTCTGCGCCGATCCGAGATCTCTTGAACAAAGTGCATTGAACCTTTCAGCGGTTTGCTCCACAATTCCGCTTAGCGCCGAGCTTGGGGAAGGCTGAACAAACATTTCCCTCTGTCATCGCTTGACGTCGAGCTTGTACGGCGAGATGCACCTTGTCCGATGAATCGTCCTGAAATTTTTGATTCCGTCATCGCCAAAACTTGTGGAGGCTGAATGTTGACTCGCGTAACCCTGAACAAATTTTCCAGCTCCCTGTTCAGCTTCGCTGCAGCGCTGGTTATCATGCTTGCGTCTACGTCGGTCAATGCGGCCGAAATCTCCGGTCAGGTGACCCTCCCTAACGGCGCGCCCGCCGCCGGCCAAGAGATCTCGGTCAACGGCACGCCTGTGGGGAAAACCAATGCCTCAGGAGGTTATCTTCTGTCCTTGCCCCCCGGCCAATATAACCTGACCATCGGCGGCCAGACCTTTCAGGTACTTGTCCCTCCATCCGGTGTAAGCCAGAACATCAAACTGCGGTAGGACTTGCTTCGCCTTGGTCCAAGGCAGGAGTACTTTTTATGCCCGAAGAAGTCACACCGTCGTCGCAGAAGGCTCCAGGCGTTGAGCGCGGCAAAGCCTCACCGGCACGAGACGCCTGGGACAAACTGGAGAGCGCCGCCAAGATCATTGCCGGTATAAGCATTCCGATTCTTGGCGTTGCGGTTACTTTCATCCTCGGGACTCAGAGCGAGAGTCATCGGGAGGACCAATTCCGGGCCAACCTGATGGCGGAAAGAGAGAAGGCCGACACGGACATCCGGGCGAAGATGTTCGATTTCTTGTTGACCCGCTATTTCAGCGCCGAGCATAAAGCCTCGACTGAAAATGTGGAGGATTTCCAGACCAGACTCATGGTTTTGCGACTGTTACTGGAAAATTTCCAGGAACATTTCAGCTCGAGATCCCTCTTCACCCATCTTTACGGCCAGATTGCAAAGGCCGAAGAAAAGAACCGGGGCAACAAGGCCGAGGCCGCGCAATGGAGCGATCTTAAGAGGGACCTTGTTGACGTGGGGAGGAATACGACGTCGGAACAGCTTACATCGTTGGCGCCCTTTTCGAAGAGAGTAAGAGACGTCTTTGTGTATTTGAACAAAGACATCAACGTGGGCCCACGAGGCGACCCGTACCATTTCATTGTCAATACCGAGAGTCTCCGTATCCCCCTTTATTCCAGAGCGGGGTTGACCGGGGGAGATTTACTTTTTGAAACATCTAGGGATGATCCGGGATTGCAGGGGGATCCGGGATTGCAAGGCAAGGAAGACGGCGGCAAGGGGACCGCTCGCTACTCCATCACGCTATTGGTGAATAAGATCAAGGAAGACGCCGCGACAATCAAAGTCGCGGTTTACGAAGATAAATACAAAGGCAAAGAATTCGACGCCTCACGCTCGCTGCTGCCGCTGTGGGACTTCAAGTTCGATGCCTCTTTTTTTTCCACGCCGTACCTGGACAACACGCTGCTGCCCAACGGCACGCGGTTCTCCGTGATTTATAGGGGTTGCCTAGAGAAGAAAGAACCGGATTTTGTGTGTCGATTTCCTCTCGGGCCGGCTCGCCAACCCCAGGGGCATTTCGACGTGGTAATTTTCAAATCGGACTTTCTCAGCCGAAGAGACAGGCCGGACATCGACCGGCTGCTCCAGAAGTCCGCCAAAAGGTGGCCTTTCTTCTAGCCGGAAGCCACGACGCGCACGCCACATTCTTTCTTTCCCGCATCGAATACCCGAGCGCGGCTTCGGGCGTTTCGAGACTGTGCGGGGCCACGCTCACCTGCCCTGTCCTTCGCACGCTACCTGATCGCGCTGGCAGGTCTCCTGGCAGGCCTGCGCGGCCGGCGCTTCTGTCGTCGTGCGCCGGCATTTCTGCATGCAGGCGGTAAAGGCGCTCCTGCAGGTGGGCGCGTCGTCGCTTCCGAAAATTCCCTTGTAGGCGTAGTAACCGACCGCCACGGCGATCGCGAGGACGATCAGCATGCCGAATAAGCCCAGGCCGGATTGCGAAGTTTTCACAAGAACTCCTTTGACGCTACGAACGGGAATGAGGGACCCCCCCGTTCAACCCGCCCTTCGCCGCTTGCGCCCCACTTCCTCGGAACGCAAGCCCTCGAGAATCGCAAGCGACTGCTCCATTGAGAACTTGCGGGTCTTCCGATCGAAGGCTTTCACGTTCTCCGGCATCATGTAGCCGTGGAGCACGCCCGGGAAAACGTGGAGCCTGAGGTTCTTCATCCGCAAGGTCGCACGGCGATATGCGTCGAGCACCTCGGCAGGCGCCTGGTGGTCCCCATCGCCCCAGATGATGCACACGGGCCGGTTGAGGCCGTCCAGCTCCCCGATGTAGTCGAGCATCTGCGAACCGTGGCAGGAGATCCCGGCGTCGTAGCCCAGGCGCTTCGGCCCGAGGATCGCGTAGGGGCCGCCGTAACATAGGCCGATCACTGCGGCGCGCCGGTTCGATTGCGGCAGCTTGCGAAGCTCGGCGAGCGTATCGGCAAGGTCGGCTTCGCCCGTCTTGATTTTTTCAAGCCGCGGCTGCGAGCGCTGCTTGGTGCGATCGTCGTCGCGCGCAAGCGGCCCCGGAATCGTCCGCCAGAACAGATCGGGGGCCGCAGCAATGAAGCCGTGAGAGGCGAACTCGTCCGCGAGGGCGCGGATGTCGGCGTTTACGCCGTGCACGGCCGATGCAATCACGATTGCCGGAACCTTTGCGCGGGTGCGCGGCGTGACTACGTAGCAATCGAATTCTCTGCCTTCGCTCGAGCGGAATCTGACGTTCTTTCCTTGCATAGGGCTCTCTTCTGTGCCAACCCGCGCTCACCGTACCTCAGGGCGTTCGGGCTTGTCCAGGCATGATTTGACCATCAAGCCTTCGCGACACGCCTTCCCGCGGAATCCGCACATGCCCCCGTCATGATTGCTCCGCGGCGGCTTGGCGACTAACATCCACCTTTCAGGTGGCGGCATGCATTTCACAATGCGAAATTGCGGGGTTCCGCACCGTTTGCGATTACGAAGGAGAAGTTGATTCATGGGCATCACTCACAAGATTCTTATCATGGGCGCATCGTACGGGTCGCTTCTGGGGACCAAGCTCGCGCTCGCGGGGCACGCAACGCACCTCATCTGCCTGCCCGCCGAGGCCGACCTGATCAACAACGAAGGCGCAATAGTGCGCATGCCGGTCAAGGGACGCGACGGGCTCGTCGAAATCAATTCGAAGAAGCTGCCCGGCAAGTTGTCCGCAGGCGGCACGGCGGGCGTGAATCCCTCCGACTACGATCTCGTGGCGCTCGCCATGCAGGAGCCGCAGTACCGCTCGCCCGGCGTGCGCGAGCTGCTCGCCGCGGTGGCGGAAGCCAAAGTGCCTTGCATGTCGATCATGAACATGCCGCCGCTGCCGTATCTCAAGCGCATTCCCGGCATCGACGCCGACGCCTGCCGCAGCTGCTACACCGACGCAAGCGTCTGGGACGCCTTCGACCCGAAGCTCGTGACGCTGTGCAGCCCTGACCCGCAGGCGTTCCGCCCGCCGGAGGAAAAGGTGAATGTGCTGCAAGTACGACTGCCGACCAATTTCAAATCGGCGCGCTTCGACTCGGACGCGCACACCGCCATCCTGCGGCGGCTCGAAGCGGACATCGAAGCGTCGCGCTTCGAAGGGTTCGAGCTGCCGGTCAAGCTCAAGGTGCACGACTCGGTGTTCGTGCCGCTCGCGAAATGGGCGATGCTTCTTGCCGGCAACTACCGCTGCGTGCAGAAAGACGGCATGCGCCCCATCAAGGACGCCGTGCATTCCGACATCGCAGCATCGCGCGCGGTGTACAACTGGGTGGTCAAGCTGTGCGTGACCCTGGGCGCGAACGAGAAAGACATGGTGCCCTTCGAAAAATACGCCAGCGCGGCGCTCTCGCTCCTGACTCCGTCCTCCGCAGCGCGCGCCCTGGCGGCCGGCGCGCCCAATATCGAACGCACCGACCGACTGGTGCAGACCGTCGCGGCGCAGAAGGGCATGCGCCTGGATGCCGTCGATCAGACTGTTGCACTGGTTGACGGGTGGCTGGAGAAAAACCGGAAGAAGACGGCCTGAGCCGGGGCTAAGTTCGATCGGGCATCCTCGGGAACGCCACGCGCCTCGGATCGACCGAGGTCGCCGTATCCTCCTATCGCTGCCGCCGTTCCCCGTGATAGCCTTTCCGCGGGGAGGGGTTCGCACTCGTGCTCGAAAGAATAGGCAAGTACGAAATCCGCCAGCAGATCGGGCGCGGTGCGATGGGCATCGTGTACGAGGGTTTCGACCCTGCGATCGGCAGGCGCGTGGCGATCAAGACGCTGCGCACCGAGATGTTCGAGCCGAGCCAGCTTCCCGACATCCTTGTGCGCTTCAAGCGCGAAGCGCAGTCGGCGGGGCGCCTTTCGCATCCTCACATCGTCACGATCCACGAGTACGGCGAGGAGCAGGGCACGCCGTACATCGTGATGGAGTACATGTCCGGCGACGAGCTGGGCCGTCAGCTCGAACGCGGCTCCCGGTTTACGCCCGACGAAGTGGTGCGCATCATGACCGCGCTCCTTGCGGCGCTCGCGCACGCGCACGAACACGGGGTCATTCACCGCGACCTCAAGCCCTCGAACATGTTCGTGCTGAAGGACGGCTCGCTCAAGGTCGTGGACTTCGGCATCGCCCGGGTCGACGCCTCCGACCTCACCGAAACCGGCACGACACTCGGCACCCCCGCCTACATGTCTCCGGAACAGTTCCTCGCGCTTCAGGTGGATGCGCGCAGCGATCTTTACTCGGCGGGCGTGATTCTCTACCAGCTCCTCACCGGCGACAAGCCGTTCACCGGCACGATCACCGCCATCATGCAGAAGGTGCTGCACCAGCAGCCGATCGAGCCTTCGATCCTGAACCCGACGCTCTCGAAAGCCTGGGACGCCGTGGTGGCGCGGGCGATGGCGAAGAAGCCCGAGGCGCGCTACGAAACCGCGCGGCAATTCCAGGAGGCAATAATGGCCGCACATACGGCCGAGCGCGGGCAGCAAGCGGCGCCGCAGGATAAGACGGTCCGGCTGGAACACGTGCGGGGAGAAGAAGCGCCGCTCCGTGGAAAGCAAGCCGAACGCGAGGCCGAACGGACAGTGCCGCTGCGGAGACCGGATCCGAATGCCACGGTGCTTGAGCCGCCAAAGCCCACAGAAGGTCAATCCCGGGACGCCGGCGAGCCGCGGCGCTCGCGCATTGGGATCGCCCTCGCCGCGCTATTCCTGGCCGCGCTGGGCATCGCCGCAGCGCTGCTCTACCCGCGCGGCGATTCTCCCGAGCTCGCGAAGATCGAGCGCGCGAGGCAGGACGCGGAGCGCCGCGCCGCCGATGCCGAAGAGCGCGCCCGCAAGGAGGGCGAACGCGCGGAGCAGGAGGCACAGGCGAGAGCCAAATCCGAAGCCGCCCACGATGAGGACCTTCGCCGCGAAGCGGACGCGGCCAAGGCGCGCACCCGCAAGGAAGCGGAGTCGAAGGCCAAATCCGAGGCCGATCGCAAGGAAGAGGAGCTTCGTCGCGAGGCGGAAGCAGCCAAGGCGCGCGCCGCAGAAATCGCGCGCAAGGAAGCGGAAGAAAAGACGAAACTGGCGGCGCTGAAGGCAGACGAGGCAAAGCGTAAAGCCACCGCGGTGCTGGCGAAAAAGGAGTCCGATGACAGGGCCAAGGATTCCGCGAGGAAGGCGGACGAGGCGAGAAAGGGCGTGGAAGCCCGCAAGGCGGAAAAAATGCGCGCCGAACAGGCGCTGCGCGACAAGTACAAGGCCGGAACCGTGCTTCGCGACTGCACCGACTGCCCGCAAATGGTCGTGATCCCCGCGGGCGAATTCACGATGGGTTCGCCGGCGTCGGAGGCCGGGCGCTTCGAGCACGAGGGCCCGCAGCACGCCGTGCGCATTGCAAGGCCGTTTGCGCTGGGGCGGAACGAAGTGACGTTTGCCGAGTTCGAGCGATTCGTGGCGGAAGCCGGATACAAGACCGAGGCCGAGCGTGACGTCGGCAAGCAGGGATGCTTCGGGTTCAATCGTTCCGACCCGGCGGCGACAAAGTCCGACTGGCAGCCGGGAAGGAGCTGGCGCGAACCCGGAATCGACCAGAACACCGACCGCGATCCGGTGGTCTGCGTGAGCTGGAACGATGCAAAAGCGTATGTTCTGTGGCTGTCGAAAAAAACCGGGAAGCCCTATAGATTGCCGACGGAGGCGGAATGGGAGTATGCCGCGCGCGCCGGGACGAGAACCGCGCGCTACTGGGGCGACGATCCCAATCAGGCATGCGTCCATGAGAACGTCGGCGATCAGAGTACGTACCAGACCGCTTTTCGCAGAACACTGTCGCGGTCGAGCGGGCGCAGGCACGAATGCAACGACGGCAGATACTTTACTGCGCCGGCCGGCTCGTACAAGGCGAACGGCTTCGGGCTCTACGACATGCTGGGGAACGTGTGGGAATGGACCGAGGATTGCTGGACCGCGAGCTATAAGGGGGCGCCGGCCGACGGCTCGGCCTGGCTGACCGGAAACTGTTCCCGGCGCGTCCTCCGCGGCGGGAACTGGGCCTCCGAGCCGCGCAACGCACGCTCGGCGCACCGTGGGGGGGAACCTTCCGACTACCGCGCCAACGGTCGCGGCTTCCGTCTCGCCAGGACACTCGAATGACTGTCAAGGCCGCAATGAGCCGTATGCCTGGACCGCCAGACCCGCTCGCTTCGTCGTAATATCATCCCCGCTTCCAACCGGAACGCGCGGAGGTTTTCTGTATCTCGACCTCAGGACCTTGCAGGTGGCGACTATCGTGGTCTGCAGCGTGCTTGGGCCGATTTCCCTCGCCTTCGGTCCGGCTCAGCCGCACATGCAACCCTCGCGGCTCTGGGGCGCCGGGCTCGTCGCCGTGGCCGGCGGGCTGGCGCTCCTCGGTCTGCAAGATCTGGAACTGGATTACGTTTCGCGGGTGGTCGGTTCCGGGCTGCTCGCGCTTGCCCTGACGTTCGCGGAAGCCAGCGCCCGCGCGACGCTCGGCAGGAGGACGCGCGACACGCTCGGCTGGACGCTGCTGGCGTCATTCGTCCTGGCGTTCCTCCTGCTCGAAGGAATGTCCGGCGATCCGGGGCTGCGCCATCTCCTCAGCATGAGCCTGCTGGGGTTTCTCGCCTTCAGGTCGGCTTCCGAGTTCGAACAGTGCAGCAAGCTGCGCGAGGGCCGCCCCATGCGCATGATCGCCTTCATCCTGCTGCTCTTCGGCACGGGCATGGTGTTGGAGGGAGCACTCGTCGCGGTCGACCCAGGCGCGCCGTTCGAGCCGGGCGCAATCGAGACGCTGATGCTGGTCGGGCTGATCGTGGGTCTGTTGCTGGGCACAATCGTGCTCATGTGGGTCATGACGGAGAGGATCAATTACCGGATGCGCCAACTCGTTTCCGTGGATCCGCTGACCGGGGCGCTGAACCGCGGAGCGTTCATTCGACGTTTCGGGCGCGAAGTTGCGCGAACGCGGCGCCGGGCCGATTCGCCGTTTACGGTTCTGCTGCTCGATTTGGACCACTTCCGGCGGATCAACGATGCCTACGGACACCGGACAGGTGACCGGCTCCTGGAAAAGACCGTTGAAGTCCTGCGCGGCGCCGCCCGCGAATACGATCTGATCGGGCGTCTCGAGGGCGACGTCTTCGTGCTGCTTTTACCGGGAACCACGAGCGAAGGCGCGGCCAGCATGGCCGAGCGCGTGCGGCAGGAGATCGAGCGCAAAGTATCAGTGCTTGCGGAGCTCAAGAATCCGGTTTCCACCAGTATTGGAGTGGCGGTTTTTGGCGAGCATGGCGACAGCTGGGACGCAATGCTGCGCTCGGCGGAGGGAGCGGCGCGCAAGGCCAAGGAGTCCGGTGGAAATCGGGTGGAAGTCGCGGTGCCCATGCGGCAGTCCTCCGGCACGATATCCGGCGCGAGCGCGATTCCGGCCGTGGCTAGGAGCTAGGTACTCGGCGCGGATAGTCACGGTTGACGTTAATCACGTATCGCGTTACTATCCGCCGGTGATCAAGACGTTCCGGTGCGCCGACACGCGAGCGCTGTCGGCTGGCGAGGCGGTCCGGCGGTTCGCGAACATTGCAGCCGTGGCGCGCCGCAAGCTGCGGCAACTGGAGATCGCGGGCCGGTTGGACGATTTGCGGGTGCCGCCCGGCAATCGGCTGGAAGTCCTGAAAGGCGATCGCGCGGGGCAGCACAGCATTCGGGTAAACGACCAATTCCGCGTGTGCTTCCGCTGGACTGCAACCGGCGCAGAGGACGTCGAAATCGTGGACTATCACTGACGGAGAATGACAATGCGCAAGCTCAGGCCTGTAACGCCCGGCGAACTCCTTCTGGAGGAGTTCCTCAAGCCGATGGGGATCAGCCGGTATCGGCTGGCGAAAGAGATCGGCGTGCCTGCGCAGCGCATCGGCGACATCGTCGCCGGCAAGCGCACTATCACCGCCGATACTGATTTGCGCCTGTGCCGGTTTTTCGGCCTTTCCAACGGGTACTGGCTGCGCGCCCAGGCGGCTCACGACACGGAAGTCGCGGAACGCTCCTTGGGCGCCAAGCTGGCGAGAATCAAGCCGTGGTCGAGTACCGAGGCTCATGGAAGCCGCGCCTAGGAGGGGTAAGACCGCGGGCTGGGAAAGGCGCTAGCGCCCTTATCTTCCGCGGCGATTGACTTTCAGCAGCGCGCGCTGAGCTAGGTCCCCGAAAGGCGAGCGCGAGGGGAAGCACAGCATCCGAGTGAAATGATCGCATGGGGCGTTGCAGGATCGTCGTGCTCGCGCGCGAGCTGCATTTCTCGCTGCCCGGCCGCACCGCCTATGCAATCCTCGACGCCGCGCTCCTCGACATTCCCGATTACGGACGCGCCATCCGTTCCGAACTGCCCCCGGTGCGCGTCGACTCCGGTCGCGAGCTTGCCGCGCGACTTGGCATTCCAGCCGCGCCCCTTGCCGAAACCGTCGCCGCCTACAACGCCGCGTGCACCGGCAACGCCTCGCGCTTCGACGCGACGCGAACGGACGGGCTGGCGAGCGCGCCTGAATTGTTGCCGCGCAAATCCAACTGGGCGCGAGCGCTTGCGCGCGCACCCTTCCTTGCCTGGCCGCTCGAGGCCGCTATCGCGTATACGTTCGGGGGGATCGAAACCGACCCCGACGCGCGGGTACTCGGAAGCGACGGCCCAATCGGCGGGCTCTATGCGGCCGGCGAAATCACCGGCCATTTCCACGGGAGCGCGCCGAACTCCGTCGCCATGCTCCGGGCGCTCGTATTCGGCCGCATCGCGGGGAGAAACGCCATTCGGTCGGATGGATCCCGAGGTGAAGCCGATTGACTAGATTGGCCTCACGGCGACAAGACGACGAGGCTCCTACACTTACGGATACAACACCTCCACATTCTCCGGCCTCAACCATTCGTTCAACGACTTCATCAGCGCATCATCCAAATTCACCCGCCAGTTCTCCCCCAGCTGCATCTCGACGCTCGCGCCACCGTTACGGTAGCACACCGCCACGGGACACGAGCCGTTGCGGTACGGTTCCAATAGGCTCTTGAGTCTGGCCGACGCCGCACCCGAGCCGGACGCCTCCCCGTTCATCGACAGCCTCACCCCCCGCGCAAACCGGCTGCGCGCGCCGGCGACGTCGTAGATCCGCTCGGCGTTGATGCGCGTGAATACGGCCTCGCCCTCCTCGCCCACCGAGCGCCGCACGCTCCGCACCTTGGCCTCGGCCACGATGACCGCGTCCTCCTTGACGAGCTCGCGGTACTGGTCGAACACCTCGTTGTATACAGTCAGCTCCTGGGTGGCGGTGCCATCCGAAAGATTGACGATCACCATGCGGCCCTGCTGGGTCCTCTGGTACCGGATCGATTCGACCACCCCGGCGATGAGCTGGGTGCGCGTCCCTTCGCTCTCGGCGGAAGCCGCGAGGCTCTTCAGGTTCGCCCGCACGAAGCGCCCGATCTCGGCGCGGTAAGCGGTGAAGGGATGCCCCGAGAGATAGAACCCGAGGCTCGCCTTCTCTTCGCGCAGTCGCTGCGCCTCGGTCCAGCCGGGCGCCGCGACGAGCGCGGGCTTGTGCTGCGATCCGCCCTCGCCCGCGCCGAAGAGGCTCACCTGTTTTGCGTTGCGCTCGGACTGCTCGGCCGCCTCGATCGCCACCCCCACCGAGGCGAGCAGGCTCGCGCGCTGCGCATGGTCGTTCGCGTGCAGGCAATCGAAGGCGCCGGCGCGCACCAGCGCCTCGACCGTGCGGCGGTTGACGCTGCGCTTGTCCACGCGCGTGCAAAAGTCAAAGAGATCGCGGAACGGACCGTCCTTCCGAGCAGCGAGGATCGCGGTGATCGCCGATTCGCCGGTGCCCTTTACCGCGCCCAGGCCGTAGCGCATGGTCTTCGCGTCCACCGGAACGAAGCGGTACTCGCCCGAGTTCACGTCGGGCGGCAAGACCTTCAGGCCGTTCGCGAGCGTGTCCTCGTGGAACTGGTGCACCTTGTCGGTGTCGTCCATCGCTGCCGAAAGGTTGGCCGCCATGAACGCGGCCGAATAGTGCGCCTTGAGGTAGGCGGTCTGGTAGGCGATCAGCGCGTAGGCGGCTGCGTGCGACTTGTTGAACCCGTAGCCCGCGAACTTCTCCATGAGGTCGAAGAGCAGGATGGCTTTCGCGCGTGGAAGCTTGTTCTTCTCGGCGCCGGCGACGAACACGTCCCGCTGCTGCGCCATTTCCTTTGCGTCTTTCTTCCCCATCGCGCGCCGCAAGAGGTCGGCGCTGCCCAGCGAATACCCCCCCATCACCTGTGCGATCTGCATCACCTGCTCCTGGTACACCATGATCCCGTAGGTGGGCTTCAGGATCGGCTCGAGGCGCGGATCGAGGTACTCGACGCGCTTGCCGTTCTTGCGCTCGACGAATTCGGGGATCAGCTCCATCGGGCCCGGACGGTAGAGCGCCACCAGCGCGATGATGTCCTCGAAGCGGTCGGGCCGGGCGCGTTTGATGAGATCGCGCATGCCGCGCGATTCGAACTGGAATATCGCGGTGGTGTTGGCATTCGCAAAGACCGCGTAGGCTTTGGGATCGTCGAGCGGAATTTTTTCCAGAGAAAACTCCGGCTTCCCCATCGCGCGGATAGCCTGCACCGCCCAGTCGAGCACCGTGAGCGTGGTAAGCCCGAGAAAATCGAACTTCACCAGGCCGACGCGCTCGACGTCCTTCATGTCGAACTGCGAGATCGTGCTCTCGGTGCCCTGCGCGGCGTAGAGCGGACAGAAATCGGTGAGCTTGCCGGGGGCGATCAGCACGCCTCCCGCGTGCATGCCGACGTTGCGCGCGAGGCCTTCGAGTTGTTCGGCGAGCGCGAGGAGCTCGCGCGTCTCCTCCTCGGTCTTTTCCCGCTCTTTCAGGCGCGGCTCCATCTCGCGCGCATCTTTCAAGGTGATGCGCTTGCCCGGCTGGAACGGGATGAGCTTGGCGAGCTCGTCGGTACGCGTGTAACTCCACTCCATCACGCGGCCGACGTCGCGCACCACGGCGCGCGCGGCCATGGTGCCGAAGGTGGCGATCTGCGATACCGACTGCGCGCCGTATTTCTGCTTGACGTACTCGATCACGCGGTCGCGCCCGCGCTCGCAGAAATCGATGTCGAAGTCGGGCATCGACACGCGCTCCGGATTGAGGAAACGCTCGAACAGCAGGTCGTAGCGCAAGGGGTCGAGGTCGGTGATGCCGAGCGAATAGGCGACCAGCGACCCCGCGCCCGAGCCGCGCCCGGGGCCGACTGGCACTCCGTTCGACTTCGCCCAGTTGATGAAGTCGGCGACGATGAGGAAGTAGCCGGCGAAGCCCATCTGAACGATCGTCTTCGCTTCCGACTCGAGGCGAGCCCGGTAGCGCGGCTCCTGCTTCGCCCGCGGCTCCAGGTCCGGGTAGAGCGCGACGAGCCGCCGCTCCAGGCCCTGAGAGGCCGTCCGGACGAGGTAGTCCTCGAGACTTACATCCCCGGGCGTCGGAAACTTCGGCAGCCGGCTCTTGCCGAGCTCGAGCTCGAGGTTACATCGGCGCGCGATCTCCACAGAATTCGCGAGCGCCTCAGGCAGATCGGCGAAAAGTTCGGTCATCTCGGCCTGCGAGAGGAAATAGCTCTTCGGGGTAAAGGCACGCGGGCGGCGCCGGTCGCCGAGCACGTAGCCTTCGGCGATGCACACGCGCGCCTCGTGGGCCGTGAAGTCCTCCGGCTTCAGGAACTGCACCGGGTGGGTCGCGACCACCGGGAGCGAACACTCCGCGGCGAGCCGCAGCGCCGTCTCGATATAGTTCTCCGTCTGCGGAGCGCCCGAGCGCTGCAATTCCAGATAGAACCGGCCGGGAAAAATCCGGGCCCACTCTTGCGCGAGCCGCTTCGCCGATCCCCCCTGATCCTGCAGAAGCGCAACGCCGAGGTCCCCCTGCATCGCCCCCGAAAGCGCGATCAGACCCGCGGCGCCCTCGCCGAACCAGCTTTTCTTGAGCTCGGCGCGCCCACGGTGCTGGTTTTCGAGCCAGGCCCGCGTGAGCAGCTCCGAGAGGCGAAGATACCCCGCGCGTGACTGCGCGAGGAGCAGCAGGCGATGAGGTTTGTCGCGCTCGGATTCATTGGTGATCCAAACGTCGCAGCCGATGACGGGCTTCACGCCCGCGGCGCGCGCCGCCTTGTAGAACTTGACCATGCCAAAGACGTTGGCGAGGTCCGTGATCGCCAGCGCCGGCATACCATCGGCAGCCGCCCTCTCGACGGCTTCGTCGATGCGGACAATGCCGTCGGTGATGGAATACTCGCTGTGGAGCCGAAGGTGGACGAAGGCGGGATTCGGCATTGCGGGGAACTCTGGAACCTGAAAATTTTACCATTCGCTGTCGCGTTCCAAGTCTCGATTTGACCGGGATCAGCAACTCCCGCCGTTCACGGTGATCCAATGAAGACGTTGCATCGACGAGAATTTCATGACCGCGATCAAAGGCATACCCTTCACAACAGCGGCTTGATCGGCAACAACTGCAACAGGCGCACCTTGCTGCGCTTGGCGAAGGGCACGTGTCGATCCGGCAGGTCGCTGGCTGCATTCCAGCTGTTGGCCGGCCGCATATCGGTTTCGATCGCCCCCTCCACCGCGCGCGCCAGCGCCTCATTGTGGATGATCACGCCGACCTCGGTATTGAGGTTCTCCGAGCGCGGGTCGAAGTTGAAAGTGCCGATATAGACGATCCGCGAGTCCACCACCATGGTCTTGGCATGCAGCGCGAAGACCGGCGGCTTGTCCTTCGCCGCCGCCGAGTGCTGCATCAGCCAGCGCTGCACCTCAGGATCGGGCTTGTACTCGAAAATCTCCAGACCCATCTCGAGCAGCTTGTCGCGCTGATTGCGATACCCGCTGAAAGCGGGAAGATTATCGGTGGAAGCGAGCGAATTGGTGTTGATGCGCACGCGCACTCCGCGCGCCTTGATCTGCCGAAACAGGTCCATGGCCCTGTCGGACAGCACCAGATAGGGCGACTGGATGACGATGCGATCGCGGGCGCCCTCGACCAGCCGCGCCAGAGCCGCGGCGGTCAGCCCGCCGCCGCCCAGCCGCACCCGGTTTTCATTCTTGCCCGGCCGGTCGCTGATGAACTCCACCTTGCCCCAGACCAACTGCTGCGTCAGGCGCGCAAACGCCGTGGGCGCGGCCTCAACGGCGGCGCGCACCTCGGGCGCGAAGTTCTCCGGCGAGTTCGCATACGCGTGCAGCTCGCGGTAGATCTTCTTGATCTCGTCGTCCTTCACTCGCACGTTCTTCTGCAAAAGGCCGAGACCGTCGTAGAGTTCTTCCACCTTTGCGCTCAGCTCGCTCGCCCAGAAGTTCTCGAAGCTCGCCTGCATCACCTTGACCACTTCGCCCAGCAGCAGGGCGTCGCGATCGCGGAAATTGTATTCACGCTTGTAGTCGTAGTACTCGGCGGCCATGTTGCGCCCGCCGGTGATCGCCACCTTGCCGTCGACGATAACGGTCTTGTCGTGCATGCGCTGGTTGACGCCGCGAAAATCGCCGAAAACGTTGAGCACGCGCTTGTGGAACGGAACGCCGACCGAAGTCGTGGGGTTGTAGATGCGGATGTCGATATTCGGGTGTCCGGACAGGGCGAGCAGGGACTTGTCCGGCGCGTCGATGAGCAGATCGTCCACGATGACGCGCACCCTCACGCCGCGATCGGCGGCGTTCAGCAGCGCCTCCGCGGCCAGAATCCCGATGTTGTCCGTACTCCAGATGAAGTATTGCACCTCGATCGTGTGCCGGGCATGGTCGGCGAGCCAAGCCCGTGCCAGCAGCGCTTCCTCGCCGGTCTCGAGCACATATGCCCCGCTTTGCCCCGCATGCATGGCAATCTGACTGTCGATGAAGTCCATGGGCGTCTCCGCCGCGGTACACGCGGATGATTGGAACCATACCCACAGACCCCACAGCACGCCGAGCGTCAGTCTTTTCATCTCACCCCGCCGCAGACACGCTCCGGAGACACAGCAGACAGTTTAGTCCAGGGAATGAGCAAAGGTCCCCTGACACGGAAGCAGCGCTCGATTTCGTGTCCGGGGCGTGATAACTTCCGCGCTCCTCCATGAGCGCGGCCACCGAATCGCCCCCACAGAAAACGCTTGCGTTCGCCGCGTTACTCGCCGGCGCCGCGGCGATCGCCTTCTCGCCCATTTTCGTGCGCCTGTCGGACGTGAGCCCCACCGCGAGCGCATTCTGGCGCGTGGCGCTTGCCGTCGCGCCGCTGTGGGCGTGGGTGGCCTGCTCGCCGCGCGAGCCTGCGTCCGGCGGTCAAGCGAACAAGGCGCTCCTCCTGGCGGGGTTGTTCTTCGCCGGCGATCTGGCCGTATGGCATCTCTCGATCGCCTACACTTCGGTGGCCAACGCCACGCTCGAGTCCAATCTCGCGCCGATCTTCGTGACGCTCGGCGCGTGGCTCTTGTGGCGCGAGCGCGTTACGCGCTCGTTTCTCGGTGCGCTCGCAGTGACGCTCGTCGGCGCGGCGCTCCTGATCGGCCCCAACCTGAACGCCGACCGGCTTACGTTGCTCGGCGACGCGCTCGGCGTGCTGACTGCAGTGTTCTACGCGGGCTACATGCTCTGCCTGAAATCCGCAACGAGCGCCACCTCCACGGCGCGCATCATGGCGATCGGCACAACCGTCGCCGCGATCGCTCTTCTCCCTTGCGCACTCCTTACCGCGGATGCGATCCTGCCGCAGGATGCCCGCGGCTGGATGGTGCTCGCGGGTTTGGCGCTCGTCTCGCAAATCGCAGGGCAAAGCCTCATCGCCTACGGCTTCGCGCACCTGCCGGCGTCGTTTTCCTCGGTAAGCCTGCTGCTGCAGCCGGTGCTCGCCGCGCTCTACGCCTGGGCGATCCTGGGCGAAGGCATGGGCGCGGTGCAGATGGCCGGCGGCGCGATCGTTCTCGCCGGAATCTGGCTCGCGCGGCGCGGGAGCTGAGATGCGACGCAAGACCTCCCGCCGCATCAGCGTGCGCCGTTCCGGCATTCACGGCAAGGGCGTGTTCGCCGCGACGTCCATATCCAAGGGCACGCGCATCGTCGAATACGAAGGCAGGCGCATGAGCGAGAAGGAAGCCGACCGGAAGTACGACGACAGCGACTCGCACACCTTCCTGTTCCTGCTTGACGGCGGAATCGTGATCGACGCCAGCCACAAAGGAAATTCGGCGCGCTGGATCAACCACAGCTGCGCCCCCAATTGCGAGCCGGTCGAAGAAAGCGGGCGCATGTTCATCGATGCGATTCGCGACATTCCACCCGGCAGGGAATTGACCTACGACTACAACCTGATCGTCGAGGGACGCCACACCCCGGCGCTGAAACGGATCTACGCCTGCGCCTGCGGCGCCCGGAAATGCCGCCAAACGATGCTGGGGGCGAAGCGCTGACTGCCTGCTGCCGCCACCCCCGGACTTCCGTCGCTTCGTGCGGAAAGTTCACGCCACAAAAAAGTACCGTGTCAGGTGAAAGAAGATCGGTGCCGCGAAGCTGACGGAATCCATTCTGTCCATCATGCCGCCGTGCCCTCTTATCATCGTTCCCCAATCTTTCGCACCCAGGCTTCGCTTGACCGCGGAAAGAACCAAGCCGCCGAGGAAGCCCATCAGCACCGTGACGAAAGCCATGCCGGCCGCCTGCAGCGGCGTAAACGGCGTGATCCACCACATGGCAGCCCCTATGAGCGTGGCGCCCGCCGCGCCGCCGACGAATCCCTCCACCGTCTTCGAGGGGCTCACCACGGGCGCGATCTTCGTCTTCCCGAAGATCTTGCCGAACACGTACTGGAGCACGTCGCTCATCTGCACGATGAGCAGCATGTAGAACAACAGCAGCGCGTTCTGCCCGGCGTAGCCGGGAATATCGAGCAGCAGCAGCGCAGGCACGTGGCTGATGCAATAGATCGTCACCATGATTCCCCATTGGATCTTCGCGGTACGCTCCAGGAAGTGCTCGGCATCCTGGGCGAGCGCCGACAGGGAAGGCAGGAGAAGGAACGCGTACACGGGGATGAAAATCGAGAACAATGCGTACCAGTCGATACCGATCAGGGAGTACTGCACGGGAATCAGCACGAAAAACGCGAGCGACAGGGCACGATGGTCCCCTGCGCGGGTCGGTGTCAGGGTGACGAATTCTCGCAGCGCAAAAAATGAAACGAGCGCGAACAATACTATGGTCGCGACCTTGCCGAGGAGAAACGCCACCGCGAACACGGCCACCATGATCCACCACGCGCGAACGCGCGCGTTCAGGTTGTCGATCACGGCGTGAGCGTCGTCGCCCTTGACGCGACGACCGAGGAGCCATCCGGCGATCGAGGCGAGAAGCAAAAAGGCCGCGATCCCGCCGATCAACCAGATGAACTTGTCCTGGGCGCTCATGCCAGTTCCACGATCGCGCTGCGGGCGCGTTCCAGAAAAGCCTCCTTGCTTTCACCGGCGATGCGCGGCAGGGGGGCGCCGAACCTGACGGTGCATATCAAGGGTACCGGGAAAACCCTTCCCTTGGGCAGGCTGCGATGGAGGTTCTCCAAGTACACCGGCACGAGTTCGACTTCGGAAAAACGTGCTGCAAGGTGAAACAGCCCCGCCTTAAACGGTCCGGGCAGTGCCTGCGTCTGGCGGGTTCCTTCGGGAAAGATAATCAGCGAGTCGCCGCGTTCCAGCGCCTCGGCGAGCGGCTGCAACGGGTCCGCGCTCGGATCGGCGCGGCTCCTCTCGATGAGAACAGCGTTCAATCCCTTCAGGACCACGTATCGGCGCAGTGCACCCTTTCCCCAGTAGTCGGCGGCCGCCACGGGCCGGGTCCTCGCGCGCAACTCTGGCGGCAGCGCCGACCAAAGCGCGACGGTGTCGATGTGGCTGGAGTGGTTGGCGAAATAGATCCGTTGGGCGAGCGACGGTCCCGCTCCGATCCAGCGCGGCGACGCACCGACCACGATTCGCACCAGGCCGATGAGGAGCTTCGAAAGCAGCATGAATCGGATCAGGCGCGCAGCAGCGCGGCGATCGCCCGGGTGCGCGTCGCGCAGGTCAGGAGCGAACCGATCGCGACGACCCAGACGGTGACGATCAACGCGACCATCGTACCGGTGATGGCCTGCTCGGCCGCCCCGAGGAGGCACCCGGCCGTCATCGCCGCCATGCGGTGCTGCTTGGCCATCGGGCCGCGGAAATCCTGCGGCAGGCCGAGCGAACCGCCGAAAACGCGCACGTATGCCGTCAACGCCGCCGACAACGCGCCCAGCCAGCCGAGGGAAGGCAGGTCTATCGCGTAGCCCAGCGCGACGATGAGGATGGAATCGGCGAGACGGTCGGGAAACTCGTTGTACAACTGACCGAGCGCCGATTTCCTGCCGCCCTCCACGGCCACCATGCCGTCGAGCAGGTTGCAGACGAGCCTCGCCTGGATGGCCGCCGCGCAGCCGATCAGTCCAGCCGGACCCGGCGTGCACAGGAGCAGGAAGGCTCCGATCGAGGCGAAGAGGACGCTTGCCACCGAAATCTGGTTGGGAGAAACCCGGGTACCCACGAGGAAGGCCGCGGCTTTTCTCGCCCAGGCGCTCGCGCGGGCCTCGATCGGACGCCGGTTGTCACGGGCTTCGCTCATGGCTCCCTCTTTCGCGGAGGAATCAATCGTCCTATTTCGGCGCCGGCGGGGCGGTACGCGGATCGGCTGCGTCTTGCGGCGCCGCCCAGCGGCGCACGAACCTGAAGCCGACCGCGAGCAGCGTCGGGCCGAGGAAGATGCCGACGAAGCCGAACGCGAGTATCCCGCCGAACACGCCGAGCAGCACCAGCACGAACGGCAGGCTCGCGCCGCGGCTGATCAGCCAGGGCTTTACCACGTTGTCGATGCCGCTTATGACGAAAAAGCCCCACAGCGCCATGAACACGGCCCAGCCGATCCGATCCTGAAAGATCAGCCAGATCGTCGCGCTGATCCAGATCAGCGGCGGCCCCGCCGGAACGATCGAAAGGATGGCGGTGATGAAGCCCAGCATCAGCGCTCCGGGAACGCCGGCGATGAGGAAACCGATCACCCCCGCCAAGCCCTGGGCGAGTCCCGTGCCGACGATGCCGTACATCACGCCGTTGATGGTGCCGCCGACGATTTCCAGCAGCCGGCCGGCAACAGTGCCGGCGACGCGTTCAAGGCCCTTGCGCAGGGCCTGTGCCAGCGCCGTGCCGTCGCGGTAGAAGAAAAATCCGATGAAGGTGATCAGGGTGAACTGCAGCACTCCCTCGCCGGCGATGATGCCGGCTTGCACCAGCACCGCGCGCGCCGGCTGCGCGATCCACTTCAGCGCGTCCGCGAGCTGTGCCTTGTTGCTGGCCATCTCGCGCCAGCCCGCGTCCAGCCACTCGCCCGCAAGCGGGATCGAGGCGACCCAGTGCGGGAGTCCGGGCAGTCCCTCGGCGAGCATCTCGCGCAGTCCTTCGAGCAGGTGAGGAACCTCGTCCACGTAGCTCCCCGCGATCAGCGCCAGTGGCAGAACCAGCACCAGGATCATGAGCAAGGTCATGGCGAGCGCGGCGAGCGTGCGCCGTCCTCCGAGCCTGCGCTCGACCAGTCGGTACACCGGCCAGGTCGAAAAGCACAGGATCGCGGCCGACAGCAGCGCCGTTAGGAACGGCTTGAGCACCATCAGGCAGCCGACCGCCAGCGCCACGCTCACGACAAGCTGGATGATCTGCTCGATGCGCTTATCCATTTTCGGCTTTCAGGTTTCAGGTCAGGTGTTCGATCAGGCCATCAATACCTGCGGCTCGGCGGCTTTGCGCACTTCGATGCGGCCGATGCGGAACACCGTTTCCCCGGCGCCGGACAGGGCACGCACTGCCGCATCGGCGTGCTCGGCCGCGACCACGACCGCCATGCCGATGCCGCAATTGAAGACGCGCTGCATCTCGGTCTCGGCGACGTCGCCTTCGCGCCGCAGCCATTGGAACAGCGCCGGCATCGGCCAGGACGAGCGCGAGATCACCACTTTCACGGTCTCGGGCAGGACGCGCGGCACGTTCTCCACCAGGCCACCGCCGGTGATGTGCGCCATGCCCTTCACCGGCAGTTGCCGCATCAGCGCGAGCAGCGGCTTCACGTAGATGCGCGTCGGCTCGAGCAGCGCGGAGCCGAGGCTTCTGCCGTGGAAATCCGCCTTCAGATCGGGTTTGGCGCGCTCGAGGATCGCGCGGATGAGCGAGTAGCCGTTGGAATGCGCGCCGCTAGCGGCAAGCCCGAGCACGGCGTCGCCGGGCCCGATGCCGTGGCCGTCGACGATCGCGCTTTTCTCCACCACACCAACTGCGAATCCGGCGAGGTCGTACTCGCCTTCGGAATACATTCCCGGCATCTCGGCGGTCTCCCCGCCGATGAGCGCGCAGCCGGCAAGCTCGCAGCCCCGCGCGATGCCCTTGACGACTTCGGTCGCGACCGCGACGTCGAGCTTGCCGCAGGCGAAATAGTCGAGAAAGAAGAGCGGCTCCGCGCCCTGGGTGAGGATGTCGTTGACGCTCATCGCCACGAGGTCGATGCCGATCGTGTCGTGCACCCCGAGCTCGAATGCGAGTTTCAACTTGGTGCCCACGCCATCGGTCCCCGAGACGAGCACGGGCTCGCGGTAATTCTTGGGAATCTCGGCGAGCGCGCCGAAGCCGCCGATGCCGGCCAGCACTTCAGGGCGCAGCGTCCTCTTCGCGAAAGGCTTGATCGCCTCGACCAGCGCGTCGCCGGCTTCGATGTCCACACCGGCGTCGCGGTAGGTGATCGGTTTTTTGCTGGTCAAGACTGAAGTGCGGCTATAAGGGTCTGAAATGGGGGATATAGAAGGGGGCGCGCCCCCTTTTTCGACACCCTGCTAAAGTTATACGTTTCGCTCGGAATCTTAATCGAAATGCCCTCCGCCCGTCCGGATGGGTCTTGCGTTGAGTGCTGATGCAACAGTTGCTGCTCGAGTTCGCACCCCCGCCACCGCCCACTCTGGAGAACTTTTTCCCGGGGAGAAACGGCGCCGCGCTCAGGGCCCTGCGCGAAGCGCTCGAGGGCGGCGAGCGCTTCGTCTTTCTCTGGGGGGCGCGCGGAAGCGGCAAGACGCACCTCTTGCGCGGCTTCGCCGAGGCGGCCACGGCGGGGCGCGCCGCGGCTTATATCCCGACGTGGAACACCGACTGGGGGCGCACCGGCGCGCTCGAAGCCGCCGCAGTGGACGACGTCGCACGGCTCGACGGGCCGGGGCAGATCGCCCTGTTCGACCTGTGCAACCGCCTGCGCGCTTCCGATGGAGCGCTCGCGGCGAGCGGCGAGGTGCCGCCTGCGCAGCTCGCTCTGCGGCCGGATTTGCGCTCCCGCCTCGCATCGGGAATCGTGCTTCAGCTCCATTCCTTGAACGACGCGGAAAAAGCCGCGGCGCTGCGCGAGCACGCCGCCGCACGCGGAATGGCGGTCGCCGAGGACTTGATCCGCCACCTCCTCACTCACTTCGATCGAGACATGGGCACTCAGATCGCGATGCTCGACGCCCTGGACAAGGTTTCGCTCGAGCGCAAGCGCCCGATCACCCTGCCGCTCCTGAAGGAAGCGCTGCGCGCGCTCGCCGAGCGGGCGGCAAGCAGCTGATGCGCTCGGAAACGGAAATCGCGCTGTTCGATCTCGACAACACCCTGCTCTCCGGGGACAGCGACTATGAATGGGCGCAGTACCTGATCGAACGCGGCGTCCTTGAACGCGGCGAGTACGAAGGGAGGAACGACCTGTTCTTCCGTCAATACAAAGCCGGCAGGCTGGACATTCACGAGTTTCTCGATTTCCAGCTCGCGCCGCTTGCGAGCTACCCCCGCGCGAAGCTAAACGAATGGCACGCGGAGTTCATGCGGTCCAAAGTGCAACCCATGATCCGGGCGAAGGGGATGGAGCTCGTGCAGCGACATCTTCGAGAGGGCCATCTCTGCGCGATCCTGACTTCCACCAACGCCTTCATCACCGCGCCGATCGCGCGCGCGTTCGGCGTCGATCACCTGCTCGCGACCGAGCTGGAGGTGCGCGATGGAAGATTCACCGGAAAGCCTTCCGGAACGCCCTGCTTCCGCCAGGGCAAGGTGACGCGGCTCGCCGAGTGGCTGGGCGAGCGCGGCCGGACGCTCGCGTCGTTTGCGGCGAGCTGGTTCTACAGCGACTCGCACAACGATCTGCCGCTGCTCGAGCGCGTCACGCACCCCGTCGCGGTGGACCCCGACGAGACCCTGCGCGGCGAAGCGCTCGCTCGGGGCTGGCAGGTCATCAGCCTCGCGTGAAAGCCGCCGTGTCCGGGCAATGCGTAGCGTGCGCCATGCGCACGTCGACGGAGCGCGCGGGTTCGGCGCAGCACGGCGGTTTCAACGCGTGTGCATGGCGCACGCTACCAGGATGAAGCCCGTCGCACTCGTGGTCGTCGCGCTCGTTCCGGCGAGCCTGGCGCTCGCGATTGGCTTCGGCAGCGTCGATCTGGGCGTCGCGCAGCTCGCCGATGCGCTTATGGGACGCGGCGACGAAATCGCGCGCGAAATCGTATGGGGTGTGCGCGCGCCACGAGCGCTGGCAGCGTTCGCCTGTGGGGGGTTGCTTGCCCTCGCCGGCGCGCTGCTCCAGGTGCTCCTCAGAAACCCTCTCGCCGATCCCACGATTCTCGGCGTCTCGGGCGGCGCCGCGGCGGGCGCGCTCGCGGCGATGTTGCTCGGGGTCGCCGCCGCGGGCTTGAATCTCGCAGCGCTCGCCGGCGCCTCGATCGCGGCCGGCGCGGTCTTCGCATTCTCCTTGGGGCGCTCGGGATGGAATCCCTACAGGGTGCTGCTCACCGGCGTCGCGCTCGCTTCGGGATTCGGCGCGCTCGTGGGCCTGATGCTTTCGCTCGCGCCCTCCTCGCAACTGCAGGGCATGCTCTTCTGGCTGCTCGGGGACCTCTCGCCGGCGGGCGACCCGACCGGCGCGCTGGTCGTGCTCGCGGCATGCGCGGCGCTCGCATTTTCCCAGTCCGCCGCGCTCGACGTGCTGATTCTCGGCGAAGACAAGGCGCGCTCGCTCGGCATCGCGGTAACGCGGCTTCAGTCGATTGCCTTCGGCTGCGCGACCGTGGCTACGGTCGCCGCGGTGCTGCTCGGCGGCGCGATCGGTTTTGTGGGACTGGTGGTGCCGCACCTGCTGCGCCTATGCGGGGTGCACCGCCACGCCGCTTTGCTGCCGCTCGCTGTATGCCTTGGGGGGAGCCTGCTCGCGCTGGCCGACACGCTCGCCCGCACGGTGGCGGCGCCCGCCGAGCTCCCGGTCGGGGTCATCACCGCGCTCGTCGGGATGCCGGTGCTGCTCGTCCTCCTGGTGAGGCTGCGCTGATGCTGGAAACAGCCGGACTCGGTCTGTCGGCCGGAAACCGCGAGCTGATCCGCGCGCTCGACCTCTCGCTCGCTCCCGGCCAATGCTGGGCCTTGCTCGGGCGCAACGGCTCCGGAAAAACGAGCCTGATCCTCGTGCTCGCCGGACTGCGCGCACCGCAATCGGGCACGGTGGCGCTCGACGGGACGCCGCTCGCCGCTTACCGGCGGGGCGAGCTCGCCCCGCGCATCGCCGTGCTGCTCCAGGATGAGGACACGGACTTCTGGGGCAGCGTCTTGGACTACGTCATGCTCGGTCGCTACCCGCACTCGAGGAGCGCCTGGGGCCGCGACGAAGAAGGCGCGGCGCTCGCGCGCCGCCGGCTCACCGAGCTCGATCTCGTCGATCGTTCGTCGCAGGCGTACCGTACGCTCTCGGGCGGAGAGCGCCAGCGGGCGCGCATCGCGCAGGTCCTGCTGCAGGACGCGGACATTCTGCTCCTCGACGAACCGCTGCAGCACCTGGACCTGCGCCACCAGGGACAGGTGATGCGGACTTTGTCCGGGTGCGCCGCCGACGGAAAAACGGTGCTCGCCGCGCTGCACGAGCCGGGACACGCAGCGCGGCACTGCGGCTTTTCGCTTTTGCTGTATGATGCGGGCCGCGCGAGCCTCGGCCGCTCAAGCGACATGCTCACTCAAGCCAATCTCGAGGCGCTGTACCAATGCCGGCTTGAGGCGGCCGCCCCGCAAGGTTTCCTGCCCGCTTGATCAAGAAATTCATCCAACGCGTTCTTCGGCTCGGTTCCGGCCCCGGGCCGAAAGTCATCGCCAAAGAGCGGCACGGCGTCGGCCGCGAAGCGATCTCGCAGAGCGCACGCAAAGTCTGCGAAACGCTGCAAAGCCGCGGCTATGCGGCGTACGTCGTCGGCGGCGCGGTGCGCGACCTGCTGCTCGGCCTGCGCCCCAAGGACTTCGACGTCGCCACCGACGCCGATCCCGAGGACGTACACAAGCTCTTCCGGCGCTCGCGCCTGATCGGCCGGCGCTTCAAGCTCGCGCACGTGATGTTCGGCGAGGAAACCGTGGAGGTCTCGACTTTTCGCGCGCGCACCGCGTCCGAGACCGACGAACACGGTCGCGTAGTGCGCGACAACATCTACGGCAGCCGCGAGGACGACGCCATCCGGCGCGACTTGACGGTCAACGCCCTATACTACGACCCCTCCAACGAAACCATCCTCGATTACCACGACGGTCTGAGGGATCTGCGGCGCAAGTCGGTCCGCATCATCGGCGATGCGCGCGAGCGCTACCGCGAGGACCCGGTGAGGATGCTGCGCGCCGCGCGCTTTGCCGCGAAGCTCGGCTTCGCCATTGACGAGCGCACGCGCAAGCCCATCAGCGAGATGGCGCACCTTCTGGAGAACGTGCCGCCGTCGCGGGTTTACGAGGAAATGCACAAGCTGCTGCTCTCGGGGCACGCGGCGACGAGCTTGCGCCAGTTGCGCAGCCTGGGCCTGCACCACGGCCTGCTGCCGCTGCTCGATGTCATTTTCGAGCAGCCCATGGGTGAGCGCTTCGTCTTTCTCGCGCTCGAGCAGACCGACAGCCGCGTGCGTTCGGAGAAGTCGATATCACCCGCGTTTCTCTTTGCGGCGCTTCTGTGGCACGAGGTGCTCGCGGCCTGGAAAAAAGCGCAGCGTGGACTGAAGCCCATCCCGGCGCTCTTCCAGGCGATGGACGCCGTGCTCGACATCCAGACCGACAAGCTCGCCATTCCGCGCCGCTTCACCGCCGTGATGAAGGAGATCTGGGCGCTGCAGCCGCGCTTCGAGCAAAGGAGCGGCCGCCGTCCCTTTGGCCTCATAGCGCAGGAGAGATTCCGCGCCGGATTCGACTTCCTCGTGCTCAGGACGGCGAGCGGCGAGGCGCCCGAGGAACTCTCGCAATGGTGGGAGAGGTTTCAGCACGCAGCCGAAGCCGAACGCCAGTCGATGCTGCTTGCACCGCAGCCGGGAGATCACCAGCGCCGTCGGCGCAGGCGCCGCGGGAAAGCTGCATTACCGCCGCCGGACGCCGCGCCTACCTGAGATCGCAACGCTCAGGAGCGACAGGCGGGAGAAAAATCCGATGACACCCGACACCCCGCAGGTTATCCTCTTAGGGGAGCACACCTTCGGGGAATTCCGGCGCCGATCGGAACATGAAGCTCGGTACATGAAACGCGTTTTGCTGGTGCACTTTTCGCAGACCGGTCAGCTCGCCCGGGTGGCGCGCCGCCTGGTGTCGCCGCTCGCCGAGGCAGACAACGTGGAGCTCGTCGAAGAGACGCTTCGTCCGAGCCCGTCGTATCCGTTTCCCTGGCCGCTCTGGCGTTTTCTCGACGCGATGCCTGAGACGGTGCTGCTTGAGCCGCCGGCGCTCGAGCCTTTCTCCGTGCGCGCGGACGAGCGCTTCGATCTCGTCATCCTCGCATATCAGGTGTGGTATCTCGCGCCGTCGGGCCCGATGACCGCGTTCCTGAAAAGCGAGACCGGAAAGCGGCTGCTGCGCGGCCGGCCGGTCGTGACCGTGATCGCGTGCCGCAACATGTGGCTCTCGGCGCAGGAGACGGTCAAGCGCCTGATCCAGGAAGCGGGCGGGCAGCTGCGCGACAACGTGGCGTTCATCGACCAGGGCGGGACGCTCGCGACTTTCCTTACCACGCCGCGTTGGCTCCTCACCGGGCGGCGCGACGCTTTCTTGGGCTTACCCGCAGCAGGCGTGGCGGAAGAAGAGATTGCGAACGCGGATCGCTTCGGCCGGGCATTGCTGAATGCGCTCCGTACAGATCGCGAGCGAGAGGATTCTCCAATGCTCGCCGGGCTGGGCGCCGCGCGAGTCGATCCGCGATTGATTTTCAGCGAGCGCGCGGGACAGCGCGTGTTTTCGCTGTGGTCGCGCCTGATCCGCCACGGAGGGGCGCCGGGCTCGCCCGGCCGCACGCTGCTGCTTGCGTTGTTTTGCGTCTATCTCGTCGCGGTGATCCTGGCCCTGGTGCCGGCAAGCCTGCTCGTACAGCGGCTGATGCGGCCGCTCGTCTCGCGGCGGTTGGAATCGCAAAGGGCGTACTTCGAGCTTCCCTCGGGGCATTAAGGGAGTCGCGGAAGAATCCCATGAGTCGCAACGCTGCCTACATCACGCGCAGCTCAGTGTGCCTGCCGAACGCGCCCGTCGAAAACGACCAGGTCGAAGCGATTCTCGGCCGGGTCGGCACGCGCCCGTCGCGCGCGCGCCGCATCGTCCAGCGCAGCAACGGCATCCGCCGTCGCTACTATGTGATCGACCCGGCCACGGGAAAACCGAACTACACCAATGCGAGACTCACCGCCGCCGCGGTCAAGGGCCTGGTCCGCGAGGGCTTTGCGCTCGATCAGCTCGCCTGCCTTGCGTGCGGCACGTCGAATCCGGACCAGTTGATGCCCAATCACGCGGTCATGGTTCACGGCGAGCTCGGCGCGCCGGTGTGCGAGGTGGTGGCAACAGCCGGCGTTTGCGTCTCGGGCGCCACCGCGCTGAAGTACGGGTGGATGTCGGTGATGTCGGGCACCTCCCCCAACGCCGTCGTGACCGGGTCGGAGGTGGCCTCTCTCGGCTTGCTCGCGCAGAATTACGGTGCCGAGCCGCTCAACGGCGCCGAGATCCTCGAGGCGCATCCCGAGCTCTCCTTCGAAAAGGATTTTCTGCGCTGGATGCTGTCCGACGGCGCCGGCGCCTTGCTCCTCGAGCCCGCGCCTCGCCCCGGGCTCAACCTGCGCGTCGAGTGGATCGACATTTTCTCCTACGCGCACGTACTGCCCGCGTGCATGTACTACGGTGCGGAAAAGCAGGCGGACGGCGCACTTCGCAGCTGGTTGAGCTACTCGCCTCGGGAGCGCGAGGAGAAATCACTGTTTGTCTTGAAGCAGGACGTCAAGCTGCTCAACGACGAGATCGTGGAGTACACGCTCGTCAAACCGCTCCAGCGCGTCATTGCGCAGCGTTCGCTTAAGAGCAAGGACGTGGATTGGTTCCTCCCGCACATGTCCTCGGAATATTTCCGGGCTCCGGTCGCCGACGGCCTGGTTCGCGCCGGATTGCCGGTTCCCCCCGAACGCTGGTTCACCAATTTTGAATGGGTGGGCAACGTCGGATCGGCCTCGATTTACATCATGCTCGACGAACTGCTGAAGAGCGGCAGGTTGCGCGAAGGACAGCATCTGCTGTGCTTCGTGCCGGAGAGCGGACGCTTCTCGAGCGGCTTCATCTATCTCACCGCGACGGCGCATGCGTGAGCGCGAGGTGCCGCAGGAGGGAAACCGGAGCCTCGCCGGCCACCGCAAGGCCGTCTACGCGGTAGCGGACGACGGCAAGCTGCGGCTCGTACCCTCGCGGGGCTGGGAAGTCGAGGAGATCGTCACGCGCCAGGCAGTCGAGGACCTGGAGCGGCGCGCCGAGGAGGCGCGCGCGCGTGTGCTCGCCGGCAAATCCTCGCCGCTGGAATACCACATGTACCGCGCGCGTATGGATCTCGAGCTCCTCTCCCAAACCACCGGCCTGTGGCGCTGGCGCGTTCGGCGCCATCTTAGGCCGACTGCGTTCGCGTGCCTGCCGCTCGCGCTTCGGCGGCGCTACGCCGAGGCGCTCGGCGTCTCCGTCGAGGCCCTGGGCAAAGCGGAGTAGCGATGCCGGAAAGTTTCGTCCACGCGCATGCCTCGCATTGCGAGTCCGGAGTGATGTCCTCGCTCCTGCGCCATCACGGCTTGCCCATGTCCGAAGCGATGGCCTTCGGCCTCGCCTCGGCGCTGTCGTTCGCCTACCTCCCCTTCATCCGCATCAACAGCCTGCCGCTGGTCTCCTTCCGAATGCCGCCGCGCGCCATTATCAAGGGCCTTGAGCGCAGCCTCGGGATCGGCATGCGCTTCGAAACCTTCCGCTCGCCCTCGGACGGCATGGCGCGGCTCGACGCGCTGCTCGATGCCGGCAAGCTCGTCGGGTTGCAGACCTCGGTGTTCTGGCTGCCGTATTTCCCGCCCGATCTGCGCTTTCATTTCAACGCGCACAATCTGCTCGTCTATGGACGAGAGCGCGACGAATATCTGATCAGCGACCCCGTGGCCGAGACGCCGGTGCGCTGCGCGCGCGAAGACCTGAAAAAGGCGCGCTTCGCCAAGGGAATGCTCGCGCCCAAAGGGCTGCTCTACTTCGTGACGAAACCGCCCCTCGCGCCCGATTGGGCGCGCCTGGGACAGCGGGCGCTTGCGCGCACCGCGCGCATCATGCTCGCGCCCTTTCCTTTGTTCGGCGTGCGCGGAATGAGGCTGCTCGCCCGGCAGATCGAGCGCCTGCCGCTCGCCGACGGCGGGGAGAGGGCGCGCCTTTACATCGGCAACGTCGTGCGCATGCAGGAGGAGATCGGCACCGGGGGCGGCGGCTTCCGGTTCCTGTACGCGTCGTTTCTCCAGGAGCTGACGGCGAAGACGGGTTACGCCGCGCTCGATGCGCTCGCGGCGCGCCTGGTCGAGATCGGCGACCGCTGGCGCGAGTTCGCGCTCGCCGCCGCGCGCATGATCCGCGGGCGCGATGCGCTCGCGCCGCCGGTCCTGGCGGCGCATCTGCGGGCGCTCGCCGCAGACGAAAAGCTCTTTTTCCAGAATCTTCACCGTGCCCAGCGCGCATGGGCACCCTGAACGTCGAGGGCTTGTCGTTCCGCTATCCCGGTAGCAGCGATGCGGCGCTGCAGGACGCGACGCTCGTCGTGCCGGACGGCGGGATCTTCGGCCTGCTGGGACCGAACGGAGCGGGCAAGACCACCTTGATCTCGATCCTTGCGGGTCAGTTGCGCGGAGCCACGGGACGGATCGCCGCCGGCGGCGAAGCGCTCGAAGCCGTGCGCCGCAGCCGGCCGCGCTTCCTGGGACTCGTACCTCAGGAGTACGCGTTCTATCCGATGTTGACCTGCGCGGAAAACTTGCGTTTCTTCGGCGGCGTTCAGGGTCTCGGCGGCACCAAACTCAAGGAACGCATCGAAGCCGTGGCTGCGTTCGCCCGTATCAAAGGCGTGCTCAAGCGCCGTGCGGGACAACTGTCCGGCGGCTTGAAGCGCCGGCTGAATCTCGCCATAGGCTTGCTCGGAGAACCTGAAATCCTGCTGCTCGACGAGCCGACCGTGGGCGTCGATCCGCAGTCGCGCGCGTTCCTGCTCGACTCGATCCGCTCCCTCGCCCGTCCGGGGACGCTGATTATCTACACGAGTCACTACATGGAAGAGGTCGAGGCAATCTGCGACCACGTGGCGATCATCGACCACGGCCGCGTGTTGCTGTCGGGAGCTCTCGCCGAGGTCCTGCGGGACGGCTCCGGCCTCTTGACCTTGCATCTACGGGCGCCCCTGCCCGAGGGGCTCGCAGCCGATTGGAAAGGGCGCTACGCGCTGCGCGAGGACGGTGCGGCGCGCTACAGCCTGCGCGTGCCGGGTGCGGCGCAAGTCGCGCAGGCGATCGAAGCGGCGCGCGCGGCCGGCTGCGAGCCACTCTCGATCGGATACGGGCAGCGCAACCTCGAACAGCTTTTCATGCAGCTCACTCACCGCTCGCTGCGCGACTGATGCGCCCTCTGATCGCCCTCTGGGAAAAGGAGTGGCTCGCGCTTTCGCGCGACGTCCACGGACTGGCAGTGCTGTTTCTGATGCCGGCGGTTTTCATCGTGGTGATGTCGCTCGCCCTGAGCGATGCGTTCAAGGGCGAGATCGGGCGCGGAACTGAGTTCGCCGTCATCGCCCCCGACGGGGAGTTCGCGAAACAGTTTACCGAGCGCCTGACGGGCGATGGTTTCCAGCCAACTCCGGAGCCGGCCGGGCGCGGCGTGCTGCACATCACCAAACCCGCACTCACTTTGCACGTGCCACCGGGTTTCGAACTCGCGCTCGGCGCGCCACCCGGCGGGGCGGACCCCGCACCGGCGCTCATGCTGCTCGTCGATCCCGCGCTGCCGCCCGCGCAAATCCTCGCCTTCAAGCAGCGCGTCCTCGGCGCCGCGCTCGCACTGCGCGTGTCGGCGATGGTGCGCACTGCCGGGATCTCCGTCGATGCGGCGACTTTCGATCCGAAACATGCGGCGACCGTGAACATCGAAGCAGTTGGCGGCACCGGCCGCCCCTCTTCGGTGCAGCAAAGCGTACCCGCGTGGCTCATCTTCGGAATGTTCTTTGTGGTCATGCCGATGGCCTCGCTCTTCATCGTGGAGCGGCGCGACGGGACGCTCGCACGTCTGGTGAGCCTGAACGTCCCGTTTTCGACGCTGCTGCTTGGCAAGGTGGGGCCGTTTTTCGTCATCAATCTTGCGCAGACAGTGCTGATGCTGCTTGCCGGAAAAACACTCGTACCCTGGTTCGGGGGAGAGGCCTTGGCGCTGCCCGCGCGCTGGGACTTGGTCGCGGGGGTGGCAGCCTGCACCAGCCTCGCCGCAATCGGCTGGGGGCTCGCGGTGGCCGTGTGCTCGCGCACGCTGGAGCAGGCCACAGTGATCGGCGGCGTCGGCAACATTCTCGCTGCGGCAATTGGCGGCATCATGGTGCCGCGCTTCTTCATGCCCGAGGCGATGCAGACCCTCGCGGATGTGTCGCCGATGGCCTGGGCGCTGGACGGGTTCCACGCCGTCATGCTGCGCCAGGGCGGCGCAGCCGACATCGCGGTACCGTGCCTGAAGCTGCTCGCGTTCGCCCTGGTGCTGCTCGCGATCGCCCTGTGGGTACATCATCGGCGCCGTGTCTTGAGCACCGCGCAGTGACGGCCCGCGAAGCACTGATCGCCGAGCTGACGGCGCTGATCCTCGCGGAGACGGAAAAGTCGCTCGACGGCCCGGGCTTGTCCGCGGACGAGCCGATCTTCGGCACGGGCACGCGCCTCGCGCTCGATTCGCTGGACGCGCTGCAAGTATCCATGGCCTTGCAGAAACGCTACGGCGTGCGCCTCACCGACAGCAAGGAGACGCGGCGCATCCTCGCCTGCGTAGGCAATCTCGCCGACCACCTGCTGACGAAGCGCGCATGACCGAAGCGTTCGTGCGCGCGACGGCGCTCGCAAGTGCGCTTGGGCACGATCTCGACGCGGCGGTCGAGCGGCTGTCGGGCGCGCCTCTGGCGCCCGCTAGAAACACGGCGGCCGCGGGCGCCTGGCCGTACTTCGCCATTCCGGTCGCGGACGACGACTGGATGAGGCGCGCCGAGGCCATCGCGCGTTCGGTGGCGGAAAGCCTGCGGCACGAGGCCGCGCTCGCGCCGGGCGAGTGGGCGGCGCTTCCCTGCATCGCCGGCTCGTCTTCCGGTTTGGTCGGCGCATGGGACAATGGCGGCTGGGCTGCGCTCGCGCTGTCGCCGCTCGAATTCTGCAGGATGCTCGCGCAATGGTTCGGCGTGCGCGGCCCGGCGATGATGGTCAACACCGCTTGCACTTCGGGCTTGAGCGCGCTTGATATCGCCGCTGGCCTCGTCACGGAAGGCAAGTTTCGCGACGTGCTGGTCCTCGGCGTCGAATTGTCTAATCGCTTGACCGTCGCCGGATTCGCCGGGCTGGAGCTGCTTTCGGCGACGGTTGCCCGCCCCTGCGACCGCGATCGCGACGGGCTGGTGCTGGGGGAGGCGCTGGGAGCAGTGCTCGTGTCCGCCGCGCCCGGGCCTTGGCGCATCGCGGCGCTCGCCTCGGGCATGGATGCGGCCAGCCTCACCGGGCCGGCGCCTAGCGGCGAAGTGATCGCTGACACTATGCGCGCCACCTTGGCCAAAGCGCGCTGGACGAGCGCCGCGGTGGATCTGATCAAGCTTCAGGCAGGGGGCGGCCCGCTCGCCGATCTGGCCGAGGCGCGCGCGATACGGGAGTTGTTCTCGCCGCCTCCAAGAACGGTATCGCTCAAGGGCGCGCTCGGCCACACGCTCGGAGCAAGCGGCCCGGCGGAACTGGCGCTGATGCTCGCCAGTCTTGCGCGCGGGCGCGTCCCCGCCACATGGGGGTTTGCCACGCCCGACGATGATCTGGGTTTAACGCCCTCGGGCGGCGATGCGCGAGGAGCGAGCCGCGTCCTGTTCAATCTCTCCGGGTTCGGCGGAAACGTGATGAGCTTGGCGCTGGAAAAGGTGGATTGACCGTGTACCTTCTCGCACCCACGGTGCTCCGCGTCGCGCCAGAAGACTTGCCGGCGCGGGTGCGCGCGCGCTTCGCGGCCGAGCTGCGTCGCGCCGGAGGTTTCGCGCAGCTTTGCATGCTCGGCGCGCAAGCCTGCCTCGACACCGCGGGAGGCGACGGGCCGCTCGGCGTCCTGTGGTCATCCAGGATCGGCGCACTGCACGCGATACGCGCAGCGCTCGACGAAAGCCTGCGGCGCGGCGAGCCCGCGATGCCGTTTACCTTCATCGGAATGCAGCCGCACCTCGCGGGCGCACTGCTCGCCCAACGCGCGCATCCGGTGACGCGCTCGGCGCACGTGCATCTCGATCAAGACTGGCCTCTGCTCCTCTCCGTGGCGCAGGGCTGGCTCGCCGAATGCGAGCGGATCCTCGTCGGCTGGGTGGAGGAATCCGACGCACCTGATGTCGAGCACAAGAGCGACTGGTGCCTGCTTCGGAAGGAACCCCTTGCAGGAGTGATTCGCTTGGAGCCGGCGCCGCACGAGAACGTGGCCGTTGCCGCGACCGCGGAGGATTGGATTGCCCGCGTCGCCGCGTGGTGCCGCTCGCCGCGCGCGCCGCTTCTTTTGCGCGGTGGCGAGGACGCGTGGCGCTTTACGCTCGATAAATAGGAATGGCTACGGTCAAAGCCTTCGTCGGACTGGGAGCGAATCTCGGCGAACCCGAAGCCCAGGTACGCCGCGCCTTTACGGCGCTCGAGGCGATTCCCAAGACGCGCCTTCTGGCCGCCTCCTCGCTTTACCGCAGTGCCCCGGTAGGGGTTGGCGAGCAGCCCGACTTCATCAACGCGGTCGCCGCAATCGAAACCGGGTTGAGCGCTCAGGCTCTGCTCGATGCGCTGCTCGCGGTCGAAGCGCGTTTCGGCCGCCGGCGTGATTTCGCCGGCGCACCGCGCACCCTCGACCTCGACCTCCTGCTCTACGGCGATCGCGTCATCGCAGAGCCACCGGGGCTCATCGTCCCCCATCCTCGCATGCACGAACGCGCTTTCGTGCTCGCGCCACTCGCCGAGATCACCCCCGATGCGGTCGTCCCGGACAGGGGACCGGTTGCATCGCTTCTAGCTTCATGCGTGAATCAAAAAGTGGGAAAGCTGGTTGCCTAATGAAACTATAATGGCCCCATGAACGCCTCTGATTTAGTCGAGCACGCTAGGGAACTCGCATCTTTTGTCCCGTTCGATCTGGCGGGTCTGGGAGACCATCAGAAAGCCCTCCCCGCGATTGCAAAGGACGCGAAACGCATCGCCGCGATCGAAGAAGCTGTCAGTCGTATTCCCACCACGCACGAGCTGTACAACGCCGATGCACGCCGCATGGGGTTTCTCAAACCGTATAGCGTACATTTGGTTGTTACTTCGCCCCCATACTGGACGCTGAAAGAGTACAAGCGGACGGAAGGGCAGCTTGGGCATGTGGCTGACTACGAGACTTTTCTCAAAGAGCTTGATGCGGTGTGGCGGAGTTGCTATGACGCGCTTGTGCCCGGTGGGCGGCTAGTCTGTGTCGTGGGGGATGTGTGTCTTTCGCGTCGCAAGAACGGTGGCGTGCATTCGGTTGTCCCGCTGCACGCTTCGATTCAAGAACACTGCCGTGTCTTGGGCTTTACCAATCTAGCGCCGATCATCTGGCACAAAATTGCGAATGCTGTCTATGAAGCTACTGGTAATGGTGGTGGTTTTCTTGGGAAGCCGTACGAACCCAACGCAGTCATCAAGAATGATATTGAATTCATCCTGATGGAGCGAAAACCGGGCGGCTATCGCTCACCATCGCTTGCCACTCGCGTGCTCAGCGTGATCTCCGTTGAAAACTATCAGGAATGGTTTCAACAGGTATGGACGGGCCTTACCGGTGCCTCGACTCGAGATCACCCCGCGCCCTATCCTCTTGAACTTGCCGAACGGCTTATTCGCATGTTCAGCTTTGTCGGGGACACCGTCCTTGATCCTTTCATGGGTACGGGCACGACAAGTGTCGCTGCGGCAAAGTGGGGGCGCAACAGCATTGGCGTGGAGATCACACCCGAATACTTCGAGATGTGTGCGACTCGCATATCGAATGAGACAGCGACCCTGTTCTCCAGGGCTACCGTAAAGTTGAACGGGGAGGGCCATGGCAAGCTTCGACAAGCTTATTCAGGACGGTATCAGAAAAGCCGTTCAACACTACTGGAAAACAAGAACCGGGCAGATAAGACCAGGGCGGCGCGGCGGAAAAGTCCGCGATCGGGGAAGGAGAGCCGAGGTAACGGGAGGAAAGCAGCTTGACGGTTTTCTCTGGGTTGTTAGAGATCTTCTGAAGGATGCGGGTATTGCTGATGCCGAAGTATTCACCGGGCAAATAAATTCCTACCTCCCAGGTTATTTCAGGCCCACAAAGCGATGGGATCTGCTAGCCATCGCAGATGGAAATCTGTTGGCCTGCATCGAAATCAAATCTCACGCTGGGCCATCCTACGGAAACAATTTCAATAATCGTATTGAGGAAGCTGTCGGTAACGCTCATGATTTTTGGAGAGCGTATAAAGAAGGAGCATTTAAAACGCCAATGAAGCCCTTCTTGGGCTATCTCATGCTTTTGGAACACGATGAGGCATCGACGCGACCCGTTAAAGAAAATGAACCGCACTACAAAGTGCTTCCCGAATTCAAGAACGCGTCGTACGCGAAGCGATACGAACTTTTCTGTGAAAAAGCATTCCGGGACGGGTTGTACGATGCGACTGCCTTTTTGATGTCAAACAAGGCGGAGGGATTGAAGGGCGAATATGCCGAACCCTCCGCGGAGCTTTCCTTCAAGAAATTGGCAGCTGCAATCTATGGGCGAGCTGTTGCTTACGGCAAGCAACGCTGACGCCCCGCGTCAAAACAGCAGAGAATCCGGAATCGGGAGAATCTCGCTTTCTTCGAGCAGCCCGTGCGCCCCCACCCCGAGCAGCCGCACCGGCCGGCGCGCGGCGTCGGTGCGCTCCAGCAGCGCCAGGGCGCGCGTCGCGAATTCGCCGGCGTCGTTCGTGGGCCCGGCCGCGGTGTGGCTGCGCGTGACGGTGGAGAAATCCGCGTAGCGCACCTTGATGGTGACAGTGCGCGCGCGCAGGCCCTTGCGCTCGAGCGACTCAGCGGTGCGACGCGCGATGCGTTCGATCTCGGCGCGGATCTGCTCCGGGTCCTTGAGGTCTGTCGCGTAGGTCGTCTCGTCGGAGAGCGATTTCCGGCGCCGATCAGGCTCGACCTGTCGCGGGTCCTCGCCGCGCGAGAGACACTTCAACCAATCGGCGAGATTTCCCACCGCGCCGCGCAGCCGCTCCTCCTCGGCCGCACGCACATCCACCAGCCGCGCGATACCGATCGCGAGCAGCTTTTTCGCGGTAACCGGTCCCACGCCCCATAGCGCCTCGACCGGCAGCTCGCGCAGGAACTCCTCGACTCTCTCGGGTGCGATCACTGTGAGGCCATTGGGTTTCTTCCAGCCCGAGGCGATCTTGGCGAGGAACTTGTTGGGCGCGACGCCGGCCGAAGCGCTGAGGTTCAGTTCGCCGCTGATGCGCGCTTTCAAGGTCTTCGCTACCGTGGTCGCAAGCGGCTCGCCCCACAGGTTGTCGGTGACATCGAGATAGGCCTCGTCGAGCGACAGCGGCTCGACGAGTCGCGTGCACGAGCGCAGGATCGCCATCACCTGCTGCGAGACCGCGCGGTAGCGAGCAAAATCGGGCCGCACGATGACCAGATCGGGGCAAAGGCGTACCGCGCGCGACATCGGCATCGCCGAGCGCACGCCGAAGACGCGCGCCTCGTAGCTCGCCGCGGCCACCACGCCGCGCGAGGCGGCCGGGCCGCCAACCGCGACCGGCCGGCCGCGAAGCTGCGCATCGTCGCGCTGCTCGACCGACGTATAGAACGCGTCCATGTCGATGTGGATGATGCGGCGCAGCGTGTCGTGCATGGGGAAAGTGTAGCGCTGCCTGCCCCGCTCGTGCCGTGCTAACATCGCCCGCTCCCCTCCATCGCCGGGCCGTGCGTGGAAACTTCCGTCGCTAGGCATGACAAGGGCGGCGACGGCGCCGCCGACTTGCTGCTCGATACCGTACGGCAGCTCGCCACCGAGCTGCACCCCGCGCGTCAAGCGCCGCCGGTTTCGCTCGATGGGCGCCTGGAGCACGATTACGGATTCGACAGCCTCGGGCGGGTCGAGCTGTTTTTGCGCGTCGAGCGCCGTTTCGGCGTCAGCCTTCCGCAGAGCGTGATGGAAAGCGCCGAAACCGCGCGCGATTTGCTGCGCGCCATACACGCCGCGAGTCCCGCTTCGCGCGCGGCGCCGCTGGAGCGCGCGTCAGTGCTGGCGGAGGAGTCAGCAACGCCCGACAGCGCCACCACCCTCGTCGAGATACTCGAGTGGCATGTCGCACGGCATCCGGAGCGCCCTCACATCGTGCTCCAGAATGACTCGGGCGAGGAACAGACCGTCACCTATGCCGCGCTTGAAAACGCAGCCCGTGCGGTCGCCCTAGGTCTGCTCGACCGGGATCTGCAGCCCGGAGCGGGGGTGGCGATCATGCTGCCGACCGGCGTCGATTACTTCTACTGCTTCTTCGGCGTCCTCCTCGCCGGAGGCGTTCCGGTCCCGATCTATCCGCCGGCGCGCGCCTCGCAGATCGAGGAACACCTGCGCCGGCACGCGGGCATCCTCTCCAACGCTTTGGTCGAAACTCTGATCACGGTCCCGCAGGCGAAACCGATCGCGCTGCTGCTCAAACCGCAGGTGAGGACACTCAAGAACGTCGTGACACCGGCTGAGCTCTCCCAGCCGGGTCCAGCCGCAATCGTGCATCGCGTGAAGCCTCAGGACATTGCCATGCTGCAGTACACCTCGGGCAGCACCGGAAATCCCAAGGGCGTCATCCTGACTCACGCCAATCTGCTCACCAACATCCGCGCGATGGGCCGCGCGCTGCGCGTGACGCCGGATGACGTGTTCGTGAGCTGGCTCCCGCTTTACCACGACATGGGGTTGATCGGGGCATGGATGGGGAGCCTGATCTACGGGTTCAAGTTTCCGGTGATGTCTCCTCTCACCTTTCTCGCGCGGCCGGCGCGCTGGCTCTGGAGCATCCACCGCCACCGCGGCACGCTCTCGGGCGGCCCGAATTTCTGCTACGAGCTCGCTCTGCGCAAGGTCGAGGACGCGGACATCGAGGGCCTGGATTTGAGCAGCTGGCGCTTGGCTTTCAACGGCGCGGAGCCGGTCTCACCCGAGACGATGGCCGCCTTCAGCCAGCGCTTCGCCCGCTACGGCTTGAAGGCCGGGGCGATGACCCCCTGCTACGGTCTCGCCGAGGCCACCCTGGGTGTCTCGTTCACGCCGGTCGGGCGGGGCGCCAAGCTGGATCGCGTCGAGCGAGAACCTTTTGCGAAAGGTGGCCGCGCGATTCCGGTGTCCGACCCCGGCGCGAGCGCGCTCACTTTCGTCGCCTGCGGCCCGCCGTTGCCCGGCCATCAGGTGCGCATCGTGGACGCTTCCGACCGGGAACTCGCCGAACGCGAGGAAGGCCATATCCAGTTCAGCGGGCCTTCGATCACCAGCGGCTACTACCGCAATCCGGAGGCGACGCGCGAACTGCTGCACGGCGAATGGATCGATACCGGAGATTTCGGCTACGTCGCCGAGGGCGAGATCTATATCACGGGGCGAGTCAAGGACACGATCATCCGCGCCGGCCGCAACATCTATCCCTACGAGCTCGAGCAGGCGGTCGGCGCGCTCGAAGGCATTCGCAAGGGCTGCGTCGCGGTGTTCGGCGCGAAGGACGCGCGCTCGGGCACCGAGCGCGTCGTCGTGCTCGCCGAAACGCGCGTGACCGATCCTGCGGAGCGCGATCTCTTGCGCGAGCGGATCGACGCGCTCGCGGTCCCGCTGATCGGCATGCCCGTGGACGAGATCGTGTTCGCGCCGCCGAACTCCGTGCTCAAGACTTCGAGCGGCAAGATCCGCCGGGCGGCGAGCCGCGCGGCCTACGAGAGCGGGGCGCTGCGCGGCACGCGCGCAGTCTGGTGGCAAATCGTCCGGCTCGCTTTCGCCGCGCTCCTGCCGCAGGCGCGCCGCAGCCTGCGCTCGGCGTCCGACCTCGCCTACGGCGCTTGGGCGCTCGCGTTTCTGGGCGTGGTGGGATCGCTCACCTGGATCGCGTGCGCGCTCCTGGCGCGCCCGGGCTGGTGCTGGCGCTTGATCAGCCGAATGTGCCGCCTCTACCTGACGCTCGCCGGGATACGGCTCACCGTGCAAGGCCTGGAACACCTTACTTCTGGTCGCGCCTGCGTGCTCGCCGTGAACCACACGAGCTTCATCGACGGCCCGATCGTCCTCACCGCCCTGCCCGACCCGATGTGCTTCATCGCCAAACGCGAGCTGCTCGAGCACTTCGTTCCGAGAATCTACCTCAAGAGCATCGGGACGAAATTCGTCGAGCGCTTCGACGCCCAGCGCGGCGTCGAGGACACCGAGCGCTTGGTCGAAGCGGTACGCGGCGGCGACTCGCTGATCGTATTCCCTGAGGGGACGTTCCGGCGTGCCCCGGGTCTGCGCTCGTTCCGGATGGGAGCCTTCGTTGTGGCTGCGCGGGTCGGTGCGCCGGTGGTGCCGCTCACATTGCGCGGAACACGTTCGGTCCTGCGAGACGGCCAGTGGCTGTTCCGCCGCGGGACGATCAGCGCGACCTTCAGCGCGCCGATCGAGCCGACCGGAACCGATTGGAACAGCGCAATTTCGCTGCGCGACCGCACCCGCGCGGAGATCCTCAGGTTGTGCGCCGAGCCGGATCTCAGCGAGGAAATCGAGCTCAGGCCGCAATCCGCGGCCTAGCCCTCACCCCAGCCCTCTCCGGAGGGAGAGGAAGTCTCACCCTTTTCCTATCATTCGAGTTTCACGCCGGCCCGCTTGACGGCTGCTGCGTACTTCTGAATCCCGACCTTGACCATGTTGGCGAGCTCCGCGGGGGTGCTTGTGATCGGCTCGGCACCCGCCTTGTTCAGCGCATCAGCCGCATCGGGCGACCGGACTACCGCGACGATCTCTTTATTCAAACGGTCGATCACAGGAGCTGGAGTGCCCGCGGGGGCCATGACGGCGAGCCAGAGCGAGGCATCGAAGCCGGGGAATCCGGACTCCGCCACCGTGGGAACGTCCGGCAGCGATGGCGAGCGCTTCGGCGTGCCGACCGCGAGCGCTCGCACGCGCCCCGACTTCGCATGCGGCAGGACCGCCGGGAGGCTGCCGAACAGGAACTCGACGTCGCCGGCGATCACCGCCGTGCCCGCCGGGCCGTTGCCGTTGTAAGGAATATGGAGAATGAAAAGACCCGCAGCGCTCTTCAGCATTTCCATCGCGAGGTGCGTCGTCGAACCGGTCCCGGCTGAAGCGTAGTTGAACTTGCCCGGCCGCGGCTTGACGTAGGCGACGAATTCCTTGAGCGAGTTCACCGGTACCTTCGGGTTCACCACGAGGAGATAGGGCGTGACCGCGACGAGCGAAATCGGCGCAAAGTCTTTGATCGGGTCGTAAGGCAGCTTGGCGTAGACGGCCGGTGCAACGGCGTGGGTGCTGGTCGAGGCAAACCCGAGGACGTATCCGTCCGGCGCCGCTTTTGCGACAGCATCGGTCCCGATCGTCCCGCCCGCGCCACCGCGGTTTTCGACGAGCATCGGCTGGCCGATGCGCTCGCCGAGTTTCTGCGCGACGATCCGCGCGACGATGTCGGTCGAGCCTCCCGGGGGAAACGGAACAACCAGCCGCACCGGCTTAGTCGGGTACGCCTGGGCGAGCGCCTGCGACGGCCCGATTGCGGCCAGCGCGACGCTTGCAATGATTGCGAACACTTTGCGGTTCATCTTTTTCTCCTCTGGGTTGGCCATCGGCAACGGCCGGGATAATACCGCCGCTTTCCTTTAGTGACAATCTACCCGCCGCGCACGCCGGGCGCAACGAGGGCGTGTCCCCGCGGGCGTTTTCTCCGCGAACCCGCGGACGAAGATGACCTGCCGTGAGCTTCCAAGCCGGCGCCGATGATGCTACCGCGTTGGGTTGGTCCCGTGTCGCCCGTTCGATTTACCGGGACCGCATCTATTTGCCTTTGATGAAGCCGTGCTTGACCAGCTTCACTTCCCCGTCGCCGACGAGCCCGATCTCCGGGGCGTAGTATTTGTATTCTGTGGCGAGAAGGTCGATGGCCGAGCCCTCCTTCACCTTCACGCATTTTGAGAACGAGCCTGCGGGAGTCTTGCACGTCTCGTCGAGACTGACGATCTCCGCCCGGTCCATCGCTATGCCGGGCGCGATCTCCTGGTAATACTTCATGTTCAGTTTCGGCGCACCGGGCATCATCAGGCCGGCGCGGTTGCCCTTCACGCCTGCGTGCCACGTGCCGTCGTGCTTGACCACCTTGCCGTCTTCGTAGAAATCCACGTCTTCGCCGAAATAGAAGACATCCTTCGTCTGTTCGCAGATGGCGAAGTAATTCCTCGCGACTTCGTACAATTTTCCGCCTTTCCACTCTCTTTCCTCGACGACGCGGGTGGTGACCCCATCGACCGTCTTGGTCTCGTTGAGGACCGTGATCTCGAGCTTCACGCCGCCTCCTTCCAGGACGAGCTGAAAGCCGGGCTCCAGGACGAAGTAGGGATTTCGACCCGTCGTCTGCAGATTGCAGCCCGCCAGATCGAACTTGTCCTGCCACTGGGAGCTCGTCGCCGTGCCTTGCGTGCATGCAGTGGAAAACGCAAGCGTCAGGGCGGCGAGGATGTATTGAGATGTTCGTGCAATCATGGAATGCCTCCTTTGTATCGACGATTCATGTGGATTTGTCGCTTGATTGTCCGTGCACGTAACCTACCACCAAATGATGAAGATCGCGGAAACGGAGTTGTCGGCGCGGCGCATCACGGGGTTGTCCGGGTCGGTGCCTACGTTCCTGGAATAAGCGCTGCCAGGTTTGAAAACCCCCACTCTCAAATCCATTCCGAGCCGCCGCACACCGAATAGGTTGCGAGCCCCGAGCACGAGGTCGAGTCCCTTCCCGAGATCCCTGCTCAGCCGCGAGTCGACCTGGTTCGCTTCGGCTGTCAGTGCCGAGTTGCGAACGATCCCGATTTTGTTAAGCCGGTAACTGTGCCAGACGAGGTCCAGAGAGACCTGCGGATCCGGCCGAATGCCGACGCCTAGGGTAGTAATCTCAATATTGCTCAGGTCCGGTTGGAGCCCCTCGCCGAATACCAAGAATTGGGTGACGCCGGCGAATCGCCTTTCATCCGACTGCAGGCCGGTCTGGCGAAACTCGGTGTTGCGGTTGTCGTTCGGGGTGTCGTCGCCGCTGCCGAACGCGTAACCCAGGGTGAAGTTCGGCCTGAGCGGCAGGTTCAAGAACCGGTTCGTGAAGCCGATATCGTAGGCGCGAGCCCTGAATTGCGTCGAAAGCTCGTCCCGGCCCGACATGAGGGAACCTTCGGCCCAATAGCTCAACTCCGCGGATGGCGAGCCCAGGACGCGTATGCCGAACCACTTGGGGGACCCTTCCCCAACCACCGACCCGGTGTTGGGGTCGACGGTGGGGGGGGCGGTATCGGTACGGGCAATCGCGAAAGCACCCAGCTTGACGTCTTCGCTTAAGCGGTAATCCCCGAAGGCATAGAACGTGTTGATTTTGTCTCTCGCTTGCGCTTCGTGCCCGACGAATTCCCAGTCCCAGAAGGCCATTCGTCCGACGATTAATTCGCCTCGAAACCTGCCTTGCCTGAGCAAGGCGCTGACGCCATCCATCGATCCATCGATCAGCGAACGCCGTTCGTCCTCGAAACCCTTGCGGCCAAACGAAAGTGAAAATGGGGCGGTGAATTCCCTGATGGTCAGGTGAAATTGGTCAAGGAGTACCGAGGCGTGTTTCGTCTGCGCAACTTGTGTCGTGCCGTCCGGAAGAATGACCACGGGCACTTCGTGGATAACGAATTCCTTTTCGATCTGCAACTCCGCCGTTATTTCCAGCCAGTCCTGAGGCCGATAGGTGAAGATACCGTTCACGCTGGGCAACACCGTGCTGATGTTGTCCCGCACGCTCTTGTCGAGGTCGGCGTCTCTGCGGTAAACCCATTGTGGGTCGGTGCCGAATACATACTGATACGGCAAGTGTTTCTGCAATTGCAGCACCGGCGGCCCCCCTTCGGGCGAAGCCGGGGGCAACTGGAATTGCGCGAACAGCCGCGGGCTCATGTCGGGCACGGCGTGCTCCTTGACCGGGCGCTCCAATCCGGGTGACTTCTCCGCGGTTGCCGGCCCGGCCGCGGTTGCCCTGTCGCCTCCACGCAGGCTCACCCCGCCGATGTCGCCGCGAACCGGCGATGCATCGGCGGGGGCGCCCTCCCTCCCATCTGTATCTGCTCCGGCAGCAACAACCGGCAGCCCCAAACCCAATGCGACCGCGAGCGCAGTGGACCTCACCACGCCCGCTGCCGCCGTTCGGTGCGTCCGGCTCGCCGGACGCGCCGACCCCCGATTCGCAATCGTCACCGCGCCGCCCGCGGTTACTGCGCGGCCAGCCCGAGGTCGTGCTGGCGTTCCGCTCTCGCCCCGATGATCAGATAGAGCGCCGGCATCACGAACAAGGTGAACAAGGTCGAGGCGACCAGGCCGCCCAGGATGACGATCGCCGTCGGCTGCACGATCTCGAGGCCGGGGATCCGACCGAGGACGACAATCGGCAGCAAGGCCGCGATAATCGCCGCGGAACTCGCCAGGATCGGGGTCAGCCGTTCCCGTGCCCCCCGGACGACGAGATCAAAACCAAACTGCACGCCTTCCTGCCCCTCGATACGCTGATAGCAATTGATCAGCAAGATGCCATTCCGTGCGGCGATCCCCAGCACCGCGAGAAGCCCGATGATCGAGCCGAGCGAAATTACTCCGCCTCCGGCCAACGCCCCCAGCACCCCGCCGGCGAGAGCCACCGGGATGGCGAGGAAAGCGATCAGCGCCAGGGTCCAGCTTCGGAAGCAGGCCTGCAGCAGCAGGAGAATCCCGATCGCCGCGGCGGCGGCGACGCCCAGCATGTGCCGCTGCGCGCTTTCGCGCTCGGCGTATTCACCCAGGAGCTCGGGGTGATGCTCGAGCGGAAATTTGATCTTCTCGAGTGCGTCTTCGACTTCGTCGATCACCGAGCCCGGGTCGCGCCCGGCGACGTTGGCCACCACATCGACGTAAGGCGAGATGGCCTCATGCCTGATGACCTTCGGGGTTGTCACCATCTTCACGTCGGCGACATCGCCCAGACGCGCGTGGGTGCGGTCCGACTTTCCGATCCACAGATCGGAAAGATTGGTCAGGCTCTGCCGCACTTCGGGCGCGCCAACGACCACCACTTCGTAGATCTTTTGCTCCTTGAAGAGAAAGCCGACAACCAGGCCGGAAAATACCGTCGCTGTAGCGCGCCGCACGTCGCCGGGTTTGACGTTGGCGCGGCCCGCGGCCTCCAGGTTCACCTGGACGTGCACCGTGGGCTCGTCCACCTGGCCCTCGGCGCGCAGATCGACGATCCCGGCGATGCCGGAAAGCGCCTGCCTGACCTCCTCGGCCTTTTGATTCAGGACTTCGCGCTTCGGGCCGTAGATGCGCACGACGATCGCCTTACCCGCGCCGGTCAGCACTTCGCCGACTTTGTCGCGCAAGTAGAATTGCACGCTGTGATCGACGCCCGGGTATCCGGCCGCTGTGTCCCGGATCGCGGCGATCGTCTTGTCGTAGTCGGCTTTGGGATCGATGCCGACCCAGATCTGGCTCGAGTTGATGCCGACGACCTGGTCCCCCGTTATCGCGCGCCCCACGTGGGCGCCGACCGAGCGCACCCCGGGCAGCGATCGCAGCTCGTCGCTGACCCGGGAGGTCATCCGGTAGGTCTCGGCGGGCGAGGTCCCGGGCGCGGTGGACCAATTTACAAGCAGGTTCCTCTCCTTGAAGGAAGGAAGCAAGGACTGCCCGAGCAAAGGCAATACGCCAACGCCGGCCGCCACCACGACGCCGACGGCAATGAACACCTTGCTCGGCGCACTGACGATGCGCTGGAGAACCGCGTCGTATTTGCCGCGAAGCCAAACCGCGACGGGCGACTCACGATCCGCGCGCGACGCTTCGCCCCGCAGCAGCAGGCTCAACGCCGGCGTCACGGTCAAGGCAACCAGCATCGAGGCCACTACCGCCAGCACATAGGACCAGGCCAGCGGTTCGAAGAACGCGCCCGACACCCCGCCCATAAAGAAGATGGGCGTGACGGCGAGTATGACGATCAGAGTGGTGTAAAGAGCGGCGCTTCGCGTCTGCAGCGTCGTCTCGTAGATGATGGTCGCAACCGATGCGCCGCCCTGTTTTCGCTCGCGCAGCCGTCGCCGAAGCAGCTCCACGTCGACGACCGCGTCATCGATGACCACGGCGAGCGCCACGACCAAGCCGGCAAGAATCATGGTGTTGATCGTTGCACCGGTCAAGTAGAGGGCAATCACGCCGGCCAGGAGCGCCACCGGTATCGACACGACGCTGACCAATGCGCTGCGCCAATCGAACAGGAATGCGCCAATCACCAGGATGACGAGGAGCGCGGCGATGATGAGCGCCAGGGTCAGATTGGAGATCGAATCCTCGACGTACGTCGCAAGGCGGAAGACGTTGGCGTCGATCTGGACGCCGGGAAGACCGCGACTCAACTCGGCCAGCGCCTGATCGACCGCGCGCGTGACTTCCAGTGTGTTGGCCGCCGGGAACTTCTCGATGACGAGCATCAAGCCGTTGCCGTTCTTGACGACGGCGTCGCCGATCAGCGGGGGGTGCGCAAAGCTCTGCTCGGTGACCTCCCCCAAGGACATCAGCTTGCCGGTCAGCATCAAGTGAAGCGGCGAAACGGGCACCTTTGCCATATCCTCCGGCGCCTCGATCGGCATCGAGTGTTGCACGCCGAGCCTCTGATTGCGGTTGTCGATGAAGCCGCCCGTCCCGGGCGACGAGCCCTTGAGAAAAGTCAGGGGCGACACCCACAACGCGTCGCCGGCCGCGGCGATGATGTCTTCCTGCATCACGCGGGCCTCGTGCAGTCGATTGGGATCGATCTGCACATGCAATTGCCGCAGGCGCTGGCCCCAGATCGCCACGTTGGCCACGCCGGGCACGCCCAGCAACCTCGGCTTGATCGTCCAGCGGGCGAGCAGCGACAGCTCCGTCGGTTCGACCTTGTCCGACGTAATCCCGATCATCATGAAGCGGCTGGTCGCCGACAGGGGTTGCAGGATGACCGGGGGCTGTGAGACGTTCGGCAGGGTATAGGCCAGGGTCAGGCGCTCCTGGATCATCTGCCGGGCTTTCATGATGTCGGTCCCGCGATCGAAAGTGAGCAGGATCGACGAAAGGCCGCTCACCGATTCCGAGCGTATCGATTTGAGCCACGGCACGCCGGAGAGCAACTCTTCGAGATTGAGGGTGATCAGGCTTTCCACTTCCTGGGCGGACAGCCCGAGGGCTTCGGTCTGAACTTGAACGACCGGGGGCGCAAACTCGGGGAAGACGTCGACGGGCATCTTCTTGACCTGGAGGGTCCCGAACACGACCAAGGCCGCGGCGGCACCCAACACCAGGACGCGGAACTGCAGACTCGAACCGATGATCCAGCGAAACATATTGCTAACCCTCCCTCCGTACCTCGATAAGTTTCTTGTGCGCCGCTATTTCTTGAAGATCTCGGCGCCGTACAGCATTGCCGCGCCGACGGTGACTATCGGGGTGCCGACAGCCGGGCCCTCGGACAGAACCGCGACATCGCCTACGATGCGCTCGACGCCGATGCGCTTGCGTTCGAATGTCAACGGCGTCCCGTTCACGTACACCCAGGGTGCGCCCTTCGCGTCGTAGTACACCGAGCCGTAGGGCACGACCTTCTGTTTTTCGTCGCTGCCCGCGACCTGCAGTTCGACGCGCATGCGGCTGTTCACCGTCAGGCCGTGATCCTTGCCGGGCACCAGGTAGTACAGCGCCAAGGTCGAGCGCTTCATATCCTCGAACGGCTCGATCCCGGTCGGCCGCGCCAGTACCTCTTTCGCAAGCTTTTCGCGAGTCGAAAGCGACAGGAGCCGGGCCGGCTTGTCCTTGGCCAGCCTGTCCCATTCGCCCGGAGAGAGCGCCATTTGCACCCAGACGCTGCCCGCGGGGGACGGCGGGATCTTCGCAGCCTTCTTCGGCGCCGGCGCGGCCCCGAAGCCTCCGAAGCCTCCGAACGCGGCGGGTCCGGACGTGGGCAGCTCTTTCAGCGGAGGAATGATCACGCCGCTGACCATCTGCTTGCGGACGACGACATCCTCGGTCACCTTTCCCGTCTCGATACCCAGACGCTGGGCCGCCCTCGCGCTCAGAATCACGCGCGGAACGGGACTCCCGGGGACATTCTCCAGCTTGACCACGGGGCCGGCAGCCCCCCCCGGATCCGCGGCACGCGAGTGCGCGGGCGCTAGCGAGAGCATCGCCGCAGCCAAAGCGACGAAGCCCATAAGAAACGCTTCCATGCGTTCCGCCCTCACAGCAACCCTAGATTCGACTTTCATTCGAGACTCTCCTTTGTCTAACCGATCGCTTCTCACATCGACGGGACCATGCCGTCCTGGCCCACGAAAATAAACACCGCTCCATAGCTGCCGTCCGGGCCCTTCTGCGCGCCGGCAAAGACGCGCGCGCCCGGCCTCAGGAGGCTCTTGTCTCCGAGCGAGAGTTTCTGGATCGGCGTGTTGCGGGTCACTTCCACGTCCGTTTCTTCTTCCTCGGTGGGGCCGTACTTGATCGAGAGGACCCGGTCCTCCATGTCATCCACCCAGCCGTGCGTCATCACGCTGCCGCGCGTCAGATCCCACTTCGTGAAGCCCACTGCAAGACCGCGCAGTTGCTCGTCGAAAATCCGCAGCTCGTACCCCTTGTGCAACCAGCTCAGCGAATCGCGGCGGATCGGGCTGTAAATGTCGTCGCCCAACTGCTCGGAGACCGAGCCGACATAGGTTCCGAATGTCACCTCCGCGAAGCTTGCCTTGGCGAGGCTGAAAACAGTCGTGCCGTTCGAGATCCCGAGACGCAGCGACCTGCCGTCGCGGGTCTTCAGGACGATCGAGGAAGCTTCGACGCTGGTGAGCTGACCGCGGATATGGTCCGGCCCCGTGTCCTTGCGCGCGCGTGATGCTCCGCCGATCGGTTGCTTCGAGCTGGCCGCGGGAGCCGTCTGCGGTGCGGGAGACACTTCGGGTGCAGGCGTGGCGACAGGCGCGGGCGTCTCTTGCGCGGGTGCAGGCACAGCGACAGGCGCGGGTGTAGCGGGTGTAGCAGCAGGTGCGGGCGACGCTTGTACGGGCGCAGGCGCGGCGACAGGTGCGGGCGCCGCTTGTGCGGGTGCGGGTGCGGGCGCGGGCGCAGCGGCTGGTGCGGGCGTCGCCTGTACGGGCGCAGGCTCAGCGGCCGGTGCGGGCGTCACGTGTACGGGCGCAGGCGCAGCGGCCGGTGCGGGCGCCATTTGTGCGGGCGCAGGTGCGGCGGCTGGTGCGGGTGTCGCCTGTGCGGGCGCAGGCTCAGCGGCAGGCGCGGGTGTAGCCGCGGGCGCGGGCGCCGCTCCCGCAGGTATTTCTGTACGCTCCGGCGGCCTGTCTTGCGCACGCGCAGATGCACCGAGCGCCAGCACGATGATTGAAGCAATCACCAGGCAGTTGCAGAGTGCGCGAACCATGCCTTTCTCCCCTTTTATTCCAAATCGAACCGCCATCACCTGCTCCTTAACCTGATACACCTTGAAGCGACATGCGATCGACCGTCTTCCCGGAACCGGCCCCGAACCTGAGGTACAAGAACGGCACGATAAACAGGGTCAGCAGGGTCGAGGTGACCAGGCCGCCCAGAATGACCACCGCCATCGGGTGCTCGATCTCGTGACCGGGAATGCTGCCGCGAGCAACCAGAGGCAGTAGCGCCAATGCGGTGCACAGCGTGGTCATGAGGATGGGGGACAGGCGTTCACTCGCCCCGCGCAGGACGAGTGCGAGACCGAAGGGCTCGCCCTCCGCCTGCTCGAGATGCCGATAGTGCTGAAGCAGCAGGATGCCGTTGCGCGCGGCGATGCCCAGCACCGTGATCATTCCGACCAGCGATCCGAGCGAAAGGACGCGGTCTCCCGCGAAGGCCGCCAACAGGCCGCCGACCAGCGCCGCGGGAAGGGCCAGAAAGATCAGGCTCGCCAGCCTCCAGCTGCGCAGTGACGCGTGGAGAATGAGGAAGATCGCAACCGCAACCACAATTGCCGAGGCAAGCAGATTCTTCCGCGCGGTCTGGCGCTCCTTGTACTCCCCGAGCAACTGCGGATAGTAGCCGATGGGAAAGTCAATCTTCGCGAGCCGGGCCTCGACTTCTTCGGCCACCGAGCCCAGATCGCGCCCCTTGACGTTGCCGTGAACGTCGATTCGCCGCGAGTTATTTTCGCGCTTGATCTTGTTCGGGGTCGACTCGATGGTGATGTCCGCGACCTCCGCCAGCCTTACGCGCCCGCCGTAGGGCGTGTCGATCAGAAACTCGCGAATCTCGCTCACATTGCTGCGTGCCGACGCCGCGGTCCACACGAAGACGTCGTATACCTTGCCGCCTTTGTGGATGTCTGTGACTTCGATGCCGCTCATCAGGACGTTCACCACCCGGCGCACGTCGCCCGGCTTGATGCCGTAGCGCGCGGCGACTTCCAGCTTTGTCCTGACCACGATTTGCGGAACCCCGATCTGCTGCTCGGCATGCAAGTCAATCAGGCCGGGTATGTCCTTCAGGGCGTGTTCCACCTCCTCCGCCTTCTGGCGCAGGCCGGGGAGGTCGGGCCCGAATATGCGCACGACGATCGACTCGCCCGCTCCGGTCAGGACCTCCTTGATCCTCTCTTTCAGATAGGTTTGCACGTCGCGATAAAGCCCGGGATAACCGGCGACGGCGGACTCGACGCTCGCGCGCGTCGTGTCGTAGTCCACCTTCGGATCGACGCTGATCCAGTTCTCGGTGAAATTGATGCCGTAGGGCTCGTCTCCGCCGATGGCGCGCCCGATATGGGCGCCGAAGTTGCGCACCCCCGGAATCTGGCGAAGTTCGCGGCTGGCCGCCTGCGTGATTCTGAACGTTTCCGGATGCGAGGTCCCTTCGGCCGGGACCCAGTGCATGAGGAAGTCCCTTTCCTTGAACTCCGGGAGCAACGACGCTCCCAAGAACGGCCAGACCCCGAGGCCTGCGACGACAATGACGACGGCCATGGCGACGCTCGCGCGCGGATCCTGGATGACTCGCGAGAGCATCGCGCCGTAGTGCCGCTTGAGCCACGGAACCAGCGGGGACTCGTGCTTCTCGATCGCGGCGCGATTCAGCAGCACGAGGCACAGGGCTGGCGTCACCGTCAGCGCCACCACCATGGAGGCCAGCATCGCGAGGATGAAGGCGAGCGCCAGCGGCTCGAAGAACGCACCCGCCAGGCCACCCATGAAGAACACCGGCGTCACGGCCAGCGCGATGATCAGCGTCGCCTGCCAGATGGCGGGGCGCACCTCGAGCGACGCTTCGAGGATGACGCGTGCGGTCGATTTGGCGCCGCCCGCCAGGCGGTGCTGGCGCAGCCGCCGCGCGACGTTCTCGACGTCGATGATCGCGTCGTCCACGACGGAGCCCAGAGCGACGACGAATCCCGCCAGGACCATGGTATTGATGGTGGCGCCCATCAAATAGAGAATCACCCCGGCGGCCACCAGAGACAGCGGGATCGCAATCACGCTGATCAAGGCCACCCGCCATTCGAAGAGGAAGGCGCCCAGGATGAGGATTACCAGGATCGAGCCGATGATGAGCGCGATCGTCAGATTGTGCATCGACGTCTCGATGAAGGTCGCCGGCCTGAAGATCGTCGAGTCGATCTCGATGTTGGGCAGACCGGGCCGCAAGGCGGCGAGCGCCTCTTCGATTCCCCGCGTGACATCGAGCGTGTTGGCCCACGGCAGCTTCTCGACGATCATCATCAAGCCGCGCTCGTCGTTGATGACGGCATCGCCGACCATCGGCCAGGTGTCCCACACGACGCTGCCGACATCGCCCAGCCGCGGCATTACGGGGCGCCTGGTTTTCAGGGCGATCGGCACCTCGGCCAACTGCTCGACCGTCAGTACGGGTGACTCGGTGTGGATGACGAGCCTCTGGTTGGGGGTATCGATCAACCCGTCGACACGGGCCTTCCCTCCGGAGCTGTACAACAGCATGCCGACGTCCAGGGCGTCGGAAGTGGTCTCCATGACCTCGTCGAGCGTGACGTTGTGGGCGCGCATCAGGGCGGGGTCGACCTGCACCTGCAGGGACTTGATCCGGTCGCCCCAGATCGGGATATTGGCCACGCCGGGGACCGCCATCAGGCGGAACTTGATGGTCCAGTAGGCGACCATCGACAGGTCCATCATGTCCATGGTCTTCGACGAGATCCCGATCTTCATGACCCGGCTGGTCGAGGACAGGGGTTGAAGCATCACCGGCATTCCGGAGGATCTCGGCAGCTCGGCGATCGCCAGCTTCATACGCTCGCTCACGCGCTGCCGCGCCAGCATGAGATCGGTACCCATCTTGAAGAGCAGCACGACCTGCGACAGCCCCGGCACCGAGGAGGAGCGGACGTATTCGACGCCCGGGACTCCGCGAAGCTGATCCTCCATCGGGATCGTGATCAACTCCTCGACCTCGGTCGAGGTCATCCCCGGACCTTCGGTCTGGATCTCCACCTTGGGCGGCGCGAATTCCGGGAATACATCGACCGGCATCTTGCGCATTTGCTGGCTTCCGAACACCACCAAGGCAGCGCCGATACCCAGCACGAGGAAACGGAATTTCAGGCTCGAGCCAATGATCCAACTGAACATGTGCGACCCCCCCACCAACACAGCTAAGAAGACCCAGACCTAGTTTTTGGTTTGTTCTGGTGTTACGAAGAGCAATGCACTCCCAAAGAAACCTGGTTTCGTAAGAGCAGTAAGAGCACTTCCCGTACCACCTGTTCAAGTTATTGTTTTCACGCATGATGTTTTGCTCTGCCCGCTGCTCTCCCGGGAAAGTGAAAAGTTTTCCGACGTTCTCGTGCCGGGCTGCGCGCGGCCGGCACTCCCTGTGAACACCAAACAATCGTTTGATTTATGAATTGATTGACAAGAAGCGTGGACCCGACACTTGGGCACATGACGCCCCGAACTCGGGAGTCGCGCACCACAGTCCAGCCAAATATCGGTCCTCGCTTACTCCAACACACCCACCAAAATCCAACTTTCTCTTTCAGCCCCGCTTGCCGGTCGGTGCACCAAGCACCGGAGCACAGCTGGGTATCGGGTGGCTCGGAGGGTTGACAACCTGTTGTCCCGGACGTAGCGTGCTGATGAGTGCCAGGATTGCGCTGACGATCAACGATATGGCGGCAGATGGAATCGGGAAAATGCTTGGAATCTCGTCAGCGTTAGTGGGGGTAGTCGCGTTGCTGCTCGCCGGCGCGGCGCATGCGCAAACGCCTCCACCCGCCTCGCCCTCGGCAACGCCCCCGACCGCCGCGAAGCTCGCTGCGATCGACGGCTCGCTGCCCATCGGGCTGAGGGAGGGAGAGTCGTTTGAAGTGGCCCTCAAAGTGAGCGGAGGGACACCGCCTTTCACCTGGAGCATCGTGGCCGGATCCCTGCCCGACGGCGTCGTTCTTCACTCCAAAGCCGGGTTCCTGCACGGCACGCCCGAGAAGCGCGGCGAGTTCCGCTTCACCGTCCAGGCGCGCGATGCCAACAACGCAACCATTACGCGCGCCTTCGAGTTTTCGATCCTGTTTAATCCCAGTTTCGCCCGTTAGCCGCTGCCGGGCGGTCTCAGAAGCGGAACAGCACGCCGATCTCCGGCGCGAAATCCGGCGCCTTCTTGGTAAGTCCAAAACCACTGTTTATTTTCAGTATCGCGTTCTTGCCCAGCGCATATTGCACTTCGCCGATGAGCGACAATTCATCCTGCTCGCCTTCGAGCGAAACCACGACGCGCCAGTTTTGCGAGAGCCGTTTCACGTAATCGATCGCGTACTCGCCGAGTTCCATCTTGCGTTCCCCGGAGTCGTAAGCCATCGACAATTTCAGCGCGAGGGTTCCAAACGAAAAGCCCTTGGTGAGAACGATACCCGGCTCGAATTCCCAGTTTTGCGTGCCGAGCAGCTTCTTGTCCTTCTGCAGGGGAAAAACGGTCTTGAAGAAGAAAGTGGTTTCCGGCCGGCTTTCGGTCTCTTTCTGAAACCGCCAGCGAATATTGGTTTCGGTGTCGCCGAGCCCGGATTCCCGGATGCTGCTCGGCACGCTGCTGGTATCGCCGGGAGCCTTGCTGAAATCCACCGAGCTGTACAGCGCGGATTCGAACTCGACCGCAAGCGAGTCGTTGAAGGCGTAGGCAAAGAAAACAAGGAACTCCCGTTCGGTCGCCTTCCCGAAAAAGTCGTCGTCTCCGGTGGAGCCGAGCTCGCTGGGTTTGTATTCGAAGTTCTTGCTGCGCGTGTATTCATAAAACGTATAGACCAGAAGTTCCTTCTCCCGTACGTACGTACCAAACTGAGACGTGGGGATGCCGTCGCCACGGTCGTAGAGGTACGAGGGCAAGCCGGCGGGTTCGGCCGCAGGTGAACGCCCCGCGCCGGCCGCGAGTACGACCGCAAGCAAGGACGCAACAACGATGGACCTATTTTCGCGCTTCATGAGGGCCTCCCAGTCGTTCACTTGGCGGCTCCGCAGTTGTTTCCAAGGAGAAACCTGGTCTCTGGTTTCGCAGGCACTTTCCATGCCATCTGTTGAAGTTATTGTTTTCACACTAATGCCCACCGCTTTTCACGGAAAAGTGAAAAGTTTTTCGACGTTCTCGTGCCATGCTGCAGCGACGACTGCGACACTATTGCCGCTTCCGTATCCCGTACTTTTCCATCAGGTCGTACAAGGTCGGGCGACTGACACCCAGCAACTCCGCGGTACGGGAAATATTGCCATCCGCAATCGAGAGCGCCTGCTGAATCGCCTGGCGCTCTGCGCGTGTCCGAACTTCCATCAGGTTGAACAGCAAAACGCCATCCACGGCTTCCCGGAGGTTCAGGTCCTCGGCCGTCAGCATTGCGCCCTCCGCCATGATCATCGCCGTCTTGACCTTGTTCTCAAGTTCGCGAACGTTGCCTGGCCATGGATAAGCTTCGAGGGCGGCGATCGCTTCCTCCGTGAATCCCTTCTTCGGGCGACCATGAGCCCCGTTGAACTTGCGCAGCACAGAGTGCGCGAGCAGCGTGGGACCGCCGCGCCTGTCCCGTAAGGGCGGCACGTTGACGGTGATTTCGCTGATGCGGAAATACAGATCCTGGCGAAACTGCTGTTGGACAATGAGGGCCTGCAGATCCTTGTTGCTCGCGCAGACAACACGCACATTGACCGGGATTTCCTTCCGCCCACCAACCCTTTCGATGATATGGTTCTGCAGAAATCGCAGCAGCTTGGCCTGCAATGCCAAAGGCAGATCGCCGATCTCATCGAGGAACAGTGTGCCGCCGTCGGCAAGCTCGACCTTGCCGATCGTCTGCTTCACGGCGCCGCTAAACGCACCCTTCTCATGGCCGAACAGCTCGCTCTCAAGCAGTTGGTCGGGAATCGCCGCGCAATTGATCGCAACGAACTTGGCTGCCTTGCGCCCGCTCTGCGTGTGGACGGCACGGGCGAGCAACTCCTTGCCCGTGCCGCTTTCGCCGAGGATCAGGACGGAAATATCGGCAGGTGCGACCTTCTCTATCATGCGACAGACCTTCAGCGTCGCCTCATCGGCAGCGAGGAACCCTTCGAACGGTGAGTGAAACAGAGTGTCGCGCAATTGCCGGTTTTGCTCCTCCAGCATGTGCATGTTGAAGGCACGACTCACGATCAGCCGCAGCACGTCGGTATCCACGGGTTTTTGGTAAAAGTCATAGGCGCCTAGCGACACAGCGCGCACGGCACTGTCGCGGTCATGGATACCGGTAACGACTATGACCTTGGTCTGTGGTGCGAGGCTGAGAATCTCCTTCAGCGTCGCCATGCCTTCGGTCACGCCCGTCGCATCGGGTGGCAGACCAAGGTCCTGGAGCACCACAGGCGGCTCGAAACGACGCAACTGTGTCAGTGCTTCCGCGCGACTCGCGGCCACCAGCACCTCGTGTTCGTCGAAGCACCATTTCAGCTGCTTCTGCAATCCGAGATCGTCTTCAACGATCAGCAGTTTCTGTTTGTCTTCAGTCACGATATAGGCCACTTCTTCAGGTCGGTGCACCGACACTCCGCTCAGCCGGCAGCGTAATTGAAAAGGACGTTCCCTGGCCGGGCGTACTCTGTACTTCCACATGCCCACCCAGCAGCTGAACATATTCGCGCGTCTGGTAGGCGCCAATACCCATCCCTTTGAAGCCCTTGGTGCTGTCGAACGGACGGAACAAGCGCTCGCGGACGAATTCCGGGTCCATACCCTGACCGGTATCGGTGACCACAATGACCGCCTCGCCTTCCACCTCGGTCACCCGTACCGACACCTGCCCTTCCGGTGCGGCATCCTGCGCATTGCGAATGACGTGCTCCAGAACCGCCGATAGTCGTTCGGCGTCGGCTTTGACACAGATCGCGCAGCCATCCTCGCGCTGCAGGACCGGAACCGGTTGTCTCGGGCTGCAACGCGCCACCGCACCGGTGACCAGATCATCGAGCCTGATGACCTGGGTGCGGGCATTGGTCGGCGCATTGCGTATCTGGTCGATCAGACGCTTCATCCGATCGACGGTGTTGGCGATGGTGCCAACGGTATCCTCCATGAATTCGGGTTTGAGCTTGTGGCGTTCCGCATTGGCCACTATGAGCTGCAACTGCGCCACAGAATTCTTGAGGTCATGCATCATGAACGCCGTCAGCCGATTGTATGCCTCGAACTGGCGGCTTTCCGCAAGCTTTCGATCTGCATCGCGCTGCGCAAGTTGCGTTGCGACGTGCCGACCCACCATCTTCAACAGATCGCGATCCTCGTATGTCAGCTCAAACGGCGGTGGTGGATCGTACAGCACAAAAAAACCGGCCAGACGATCCAGCTCCAGTATCGGCGAGACGATACGCAACGTCGGGTTTGCACGCAGCCAGTCGGGTAACCCGATGTTCTGGTAAAAATCCGGGATCCGGCGATACTCGTGCAAATCGATGATCCACTGCTTCTCATGAACGAAGCGCACCAGGTCACTGTTCGCACTGACAGGCGCGATACCGATGACTGCGTCCACACGAATCGGCCAGCCAGTCGCGGGCACGAATTGACGCCCCTGTTCGTCGCGTAGAAACAGAATGCCGCCAGGACTGGAGAAGATCTGCGCAACCGCGCGCACGGACGTACGCCGGATATCGTCTTCTGAGGCCGAAGAAAGGGTCTGGATGAAGCGCGACCACTCAATACGGTAATCATACTTGTTGCTGTAGAAGTGCTTGCTGATGAAGACCGCTGCCTGTCGCCGCAGTGCACGCGAGGTCACCAGACCTACGAGGACCACGGCGGCGCCGGCAATGAACATAGTCTCCCCAACGTCTCCCCAGCTGACGCCGAGATCCCGGACAACGTAAACACCCAGCACCATCGCGACCAGATAAATGCCGACGGCCGCGAAGGTCGCCGTGTAGAACACCACCTGTCGCGACACAAAGATATTGAGCGACCACTGCGGGTTGCTGCGAACGGCCAGGGCTATCATTGGCACAGCGAAGCTGTTGATGACCCCGCGCGCATTCCATGCGTCAGCGGAAATTCCGCTTGCCAATTCCGCCTGGGAAAACAGGAAAAGGTCATAGACAAACATGCCGCCGACGCCAACCACAAAATAGCGCAGCGCGCGTCGCGCCGATTGAGTCGAATTGCGGTAGATCTGCTCGAGAAGTATCAGACCTATCAGCGCCAGCCCGAGGCCGGCGCGCGAAAGCGACAAGGATGGCGCATCGATGTCCATTCCAAAATGCGGCAACACTGGCGCAACCAAGCCGATCACCAGCAATCCAACCCAAAGCACATGTGCGCCGACGATGAGCAACCGGGGCGCCGCAACAGCCGCGAGGTCAGTCAGCACCAGCAACCAGGTGGCGGCACGCGCCACTTCCGCCAGATAGACCGCCAGCAAAGGCATGCCGCCGAGCCCGCTTTCGGCTGCCAGCACAAGACCCCAGACCGCAGTAGCGGCGCTCGCGACAATCAGGCGGGCGCCGACCTGTCGGCCTTCCCAGCTGGTGACGAGCAATGCGGTAAGAAAAATGAACGCCAGACCCGCTGCGCCGTAACCGGTAACTCCCAGATTCATGAGATCAGCCGGAAAACAGGCGACATCGCCGTCTCAGCGAGCACCCTTGCCCCGTCGGTCGTGGCCGTGCCCGTGGTGCGGTCGGGGATGTTCGCGCCAGCGTCATACCCCCTCCTTCAGAACGCCGATGTCTACGCTTCCTTCAATACGGATGCAGCACAGTTCGCTGCGAAGGGTGTTACGGCAAATCATGCAGTCCGAGCGCACGCCAGGTCAAGTGCAGGGCGCGCCGCCCTGGCGGGCGCGTGTTGTGTATTATGAGCCCCGTTCGTCGCGAGCCCCAGCCCCGTGCCGCTTTCAAAATATCACTATGTCGTCGTCGAGGGACCGATCGGCGTGGGCAAGACCAGCCTCGCCAGGCGCCTCGCGGACCGGCTTCGCGCGACTGTGGTCCTTGAGCGTCCCGAGCAGAATCCGTTCCTGCCGCGCTTCTATCAGGACATGCCGCGATTTGCCTTGCCGACACAGCTGTTTTTCCTGTTCCAGCGGATCGCCCAGCTGCGGGAGATCGCGCAGATGGACCTGTTCAACCGGTTCACCGTATGCGACTTTCTCCTGGACAAGGATCCGCTGTTTGCGCGCCTGACGCTCTCGGGGGACGAGCTGCACTTGTACCAGCAGATTTTCGATTCGCTCAAGCCTCAGGCTCCGCGGCCCGACCTCGTCATCTATCTCCAGGCGCAACCGGCGACGCTCTACGAGCGCGTGCGCCGTCGCGGCGTAGAATTCGAAAGGCTGATCAGCTCGGAGTATCTCGCCTTGCTCACGGACAGTTACACCCGTTTTTTCCACCACTTCAGCGCGAGCCCGGTTTTGGTCGTGAACTCCGAGAAGCTCGACTTCGTAGGCGAGGAACGCGACCTCGATCTGCTCATCGAGCGCGTCGGCTCGATGCGCGGCAACCGCGAGTTCTTTAACTGGGGAGAATAGGATGACCCGACTGAGCATCAAGGCGTTGCAAAAACTTCGCGACGATGGCGTGAAAATCGCCATGCTCACCTGCTACGACGCGAGCTTCGCCGCGATGCTCGACGTCGCCGGTCTGGACAGCCTGCTCGTAGGCGACTCACTTGGAATGGTGCTCCAGGGGCACGACACCACGCTGCCGGTGACGCTCGCCGACATGGCCTATCACACGCGCTGCGTGGCGCGCGGCAGCAAGCGCGCCTTTCTCATCACCGATATGCCGTTTGGCAGCTATCAGGAATCCCCGCAGCAGGCCTTCCGCAACGCGGCCGAGCTGATGGCCGCAGGCGCGCAGATGGTCAAGGTCGAGGGCGGCGGGGAGCTCGCCGAGTCGGTGCGCTTTCTCACCCAGCGTGGCGTGCCGGTGTGCGGCCACCTCGGACTCACGCCGCAGTCGGTGCACCAGTTCGGCGGCTACCGCGTACAGGGCAAGGGCGAGGACGCCGAGCAGAAGCTGCTCGGAGACGCGCTCGAACTCGAAGCGGCAGGCGCCGGGCTGCTGGTGCTCGAGGCGATACCGGCCAAGCTCGGCGAACAAGTTACGCAACGTTTGCGCATTCCGACCATAGGCATCGGCGCCGGCCCAGGATGCTCCGGCCAGGTGCTGGTGCTGCACGATATGCTCGACGTATTTCCGGGAAAAAAGGCGCGCTTCGTGAGGAACTTCATGAAAGGGGCTTCCAGCATCTCCGACGCAGCCGAGCGCTACGTGCGCGCTGTGAGAGACGGCAGTTTCCCCTCCGAAGAACACAGCTTCTAGGGCGGCCGGTGGACATCATCACTTCGGTGAAGGACTTGCGCGAACGGCTGCGGCGCGAGCCCGACAACGTCTTCGTCCCGACCATGGGCAATCTCCACGCGGGGCACATCCAACTCATGCGCCTGGCGAAGCATCGCGCGGCGTGCACCGTCGTGAGCATATTCGTCAACCGGATCCAGTTCGGACCGAAGGAGGATTTCGAGCGCTACCCGCGCACGCTGCAGGCCGATTCCGACATGATGAAGGAAATCGGCGTCGACGTCGTGTTCGCGCCGCGCGAGACCGAGATCTACCCGGAGCAGCAGACCTTCGTAGTCGAGCCTTCGGATCTGCAGCACATCCTGGAAGGCGCATACCGGCCCGGCCACTTTCGCGGCGTTGCAACCGTAGTCCTCAAGCTTCTCAACATGGTCGCCCCGCACACCGCGATCTTCGGCAAAAAGGACTATCAGCAATACGTGGTGCTGCGCGACATGGTGAATCAGCTTGCGTTGCCCGTGGAGATCATTCCCGCCGAGACGGTTCGCGCCGAAGACGGGCTCGCGCTCAGCTCGAGGAACGCCTACCTTTCTGCGGCGGAGCGGAGCGAAGCCCCGCGGCTCTACCGGGTGTTGTGTGAAGTGCGCGACGCGCTGCTCGCGGGCCGGCGCGACTACGCGAAGCTCGAAGCGCAGGCGCTGGCGAAGTTCGGCAGGGAATGGGTACCCGATTACGTCGCGATCAGGAGACAAGCCGACCTGCAGTCGCCTTCATCCGCCGATCGGGAGCTCGTCGTTCTCGGCGCCGCCAAGCTTGGGAGACCCCGCCTGATTGACAACGTCGAGGTGACCCTTTAGGGTCATCGTGAGCGGCCTTTAGCCGCACTTGATGCGGGGGAAGGATCTGCTTTTTCAATACTCAGGACGGGTACGGCTCCACCATGAGTTTCTCGACCGGACAACCGAGCGCTTTGGCCATTTTCTCCATGACCTGTTCGTCCACGGCGATGGACTGGAACTCGGCCGCGCCGCCCTTGCTGTCGATGAAGGCCTTGGCGGCGCTTTCCGAGCTCCAGACGACGACCGGGTCGGGCGAGATCCCGGCGACCTGGACGCAGATCGGAACGCCGTCCGATTTGTACACGATTGCAAACATGGCGAACCTCCTCATGCGGATAAAGCCGCCGGGGCGATCCGCGCCGCCTGCTTCGAGCGCCGCGCCCTTCCGCTCGTATTACTTTAACCCATGTTCCGCGGGCCATCCAGTGCGAAATCTGCCCCCCCGCGCGTGCCGTGCTGAGCGGAGTCAAGCTAAATGGAATGACGCGCATGAATGATACTGAGGCATCTGCGGCGCCAACGCCGCACCGCGACCGCGCCGTCGCCGTCTGGCTGCTCGCCTGCTGCACGCTTGTTTTCGCGGTGGTCGTGGTCGGTGGCATCACGCGCCTCACCCGTTCGGGTCTGTCGATCGTGGAATGGCAGCCGATTATCGGCGTGCTGCCCCCGCTCGACGCAACCGCGTGGCAGGAAGCCTTCCAGAAGTACCGGCAAACTCCCGAGTACCGGCTGGTCAATCCGACTATGAGTCTCGCCGGGTTCAAGAGCATTTTCTGGTGGGAGTACCTTCATCGACTCCTGGGGAGGTTGATCGGCGCAGCATTCCTCGTGCCTTTGCTGTGGTTCGCGTTGCGCAGGAATATTGCGCGCGCCCTGACGTGGAAGCTCGCCGGGATATTCATACTCGGCGCGCTGCAGGGGGCGATGGGCTGGTACATGGTGCAATCCGGTCTTGTCGACGATCCGCGCGTTTCGCAATACCGTCTTACGGCCCACCTCGGGATCGCCTTCCTGATCTTCGCTGCAATGCTGTGGATCGCCCTCGATCTGTTTTTCCCGCGTGCGTCGGGGGCGAGCACGGTCCCCGCGGGATTGCGCCGGCTCGCCGTCGCACTCGCCGTTTTGGTCTTCGTGATGGTGCTCTCGGGCGGCCTTGTCGCAGGCATCCGGGCGGGACTTGCCTACAACAGCTTCCCGCTCATGAACGGCCATGTCGTGCCGCCGGGAATTTTCGTGCTCGAACCCTGGTATCTCAATTTCTTCAGCAATATGGCAACGGTGCAGTTCGATCACCGGCTGATCGCCTGGCTGCTCGCGTTCCTCGTGCCCTGGTTCTGGCTGCGCGTGCGCCGCGCGGCGGCGCCCCGACGCGCAAGGCTGGCAGCGGACCTGCTGCTCGCGATGCTTGCACTGCAAATCGCCCTGGGGATCGCCACTCTGCTGCTGGCCGTTCCGGTTACCCTCGCCGGCGCGCATCAGGCCGGCGCGCTGCTCGTGTTCGGCTCGGCGCTGCTCGCCGCGCATTCTCTGCGCTGAGCAGAAGTAAAACCGGGCAGAAGTAGAACCGGGGACAGACCGGACAGACCACGGTTTTCTACCGCCGGCCTGCAACCCGGCGTTTGAGCCGCACGTAAGGCCGCTTGATCGCGCGCGCAATTATTTCTATTACGGTGCGCCGGTAGTACGGGCGGTCTTCCGGTGTGAGCTCCTCCATGCGGCCCTGGTACTTGAGCTTGGCCCAGGCATTGAAGTCGAAGCGCCGGGCGAGTTCGTAGAGATAATGGTTGAACGGCGCGAATCCGGGCTTGCGCACGATGGCCGCGCCGAAGTCCACCAGGCAAGGCAGTCGGCCGCCGATCACGAGGAGATTGTCCCTGCGCTTGAGATCCGCGTGCGCCACGCCGCGACGGTGCAGCTCCCTGATATGCGCGAACAGGGTATCGAAGTAGGTGCGTCTGTCATCGATCCGCCCGCTCCGGAGCGAGACACCGTCGATATATTCGAGCACCAGATAGCGACCGGCGATCAATCCGTAACATCGCGGGCTGCCGGCGAAGTCGGCGAGCCGCTGGTAAGCATCGTATTCCCGGCGCAGCATCCAGCGCCGCAGCCGGCCCGCGACGCCACCGCCCGCCGCCGCTTTTACGACAAGACGACGGCCGTCTCTTTCGTAGAGGTAAACCGCGCCCTGGTAGCCGCTCGCGAGCGCCGGATCCCCGGCGCGGGTTCGGGCTTCGACCCACTCGATCAGCGCACGCTCGGTCGAGCTGTCGAGCGGGGCGGGCATGGAAGGCGCGTTACGACAGCGGCCCGTACAGAATGTACAAACCGAGGAACAGCAAAGCCGCGATGATCGGCTCGCCGTTCTGGCGCAGACTCTGCCTGAACGACCACTCCGAGCTCTGGCCGGAACGATACGGCCTGAACCGCGGGATCAGCGCGCGCGTTTCCTTGCTCCAGGCCTCCCAATCGCCCGGGAAGAGTCGGGCGAGCAGTCTATCTTCGTGGGCGATGGTCTGGGGATAGTAAAAGATCCCGAGCGCGATCCACACCAAGAAGCTCCACCACAGGCCCGAGGCGAGACAGAAGCCGAACGTAATAAGGTGATTGCCGACATACAGGGGGTGGCGCACGTAGGCGTACGGTCCGGTTGTGGCGAGCACCTTGTCCTTCTTCACGTGCCCCGATGCCCAGAACCGCACGGCAATTCCCAGCGTCGCGAACGCGGCGCCGATAAAGTAGAGGTCGGCATTCGTCGGCGCGCCGAGGATCGTGAGCAGTATGATGAACGCAATGCCGACGAGTTGCCTCGTGCGATGGCGGTTGTGCCTGATATCGCGAACGAAACGTGCAAGGCCGATGCGCTCGTACAGGTTTTTTCCCTCGAATTGCATCAAGGACTCTCTTTCAAAGGGCGCGCCATCTTAACATAGGGCGAACGCACAGCGTCCCGCGGCCGCCTATCGGTCGAGGTGCTTCGCTCGCTCGACAATGAGCGCGAATACCGCGTCGATCATGGGTGTTGAGATCCCCGCCTTGCGGGCGAGCTCCACAACGGCGCCGACGATCGCGTCGGTTTCCAGCGGCCGGCGTTTTTCGACGTCCTGGTGCATGGAGATCTTGGCGCCGGCGAGCTCCTTGGCGACGCCGATGCGCTCATCGACCGTCATCGGAACGCGCACGCCGTAGGCTTCGGCGACGCGCATCGCCTCTTCCATCAGAACCCGGATCAGGCCAAGCAGCGCTTCGTTCCCGTTGATGTCGTTCATGTGCGCGAGCGCGAGCGCCGCCACCGGGTTGTAGGACAGGTTTCCGATGAGCTTGGTCCAGATCTCGACCCGTATGTCCGGTGCGAGCCTCGCCTCGAAGCCCGCAGCATTCATCGCCGCCGACAACCGCTCGGCGCGCGCCGATCTCGTGCGATCGGGCTCGCCGATGATGAAGAGTCGGCCGGCCGTATGCCTCACCACTCCCGGCTCCCTGACCTCCGCCGCCCCGTGCACGACGCAGCCGAGGATGTGCTTTGGATCGAGCGCAGAGAAAAGCTCGCCCGCGGGATCCAGGCAATCCACTTTCGCGCCGTCGAGGCTCCCGCCCTCCTTGTAGAAGTACCACCACGGCAAGCCGTTGATCGCCGGGATCACCATCGTACCGGGACCGATCAGCGATTTCAGACGCGGCAGCATCGCGCCGATCGAGTAGGTTTTCAGACAGATGAACACCGCGTCCTGGACGCCGAAATCGGCGGGCTCCGAAGACGCGCGCACCGGATGGACTTCGCGCTTTTCCCCGGAGATCAGGGTCAGCCCACGCGCGCGGATCGCCTCGAGATGGGCGCCGCGGGCGACGAGCGACACCTCGTGCCCGGCCTTCGCAAACCACGCTCCGGCCAAACCGCCCACGGCGCCGGCGCCGACGACGCAAATCTTCATGCAGCCCCTTTCCGGGGTTCGGCCGAGAGGATGAAATCCCGGACCACGCCGATCTGATCTTCACTCATCAGCCAAGGCGCGTGGCCGATTCCGGAGAATTCGACGAGCTTGACGCTCGGCCCGCGCTCCCGCATCCGCCTGACGGTCGATTCGAGCAGGAGATCCGACTCCGCTCCCCGCAGCACCAGGGTCGGACATTCGACTGCGTCCCAGGTCGGCCAGAGGTCGATGCCGAACAGGTAGTCGTTGCCGAATTCCACGCCCGCATTGCCGCCGCGGCGCATCGTGCTCAGGATCGCCGGATCGCACGCCAGCGTGTATGCCCCGTTTTTTCCGAGACGCGAGCCGTGCACCGCGAGGCGGCGCCACTGCTCGGCCTTCAGCGGCCCGAACGGCGCACAGCTTTCCCGCAGATAATGCTCGACCTCATCCAGGCTTGCGAATCGCGTTCCGGCACTGGCGGAGGCGAACTTCAGCCGCGCGAGCGCATTCCAGGGCACCATGGGTCCGACATCGTTCAGCACCAGGCGGCGGATCGGAGAATTGGACCTCGCCGCAAGCATCATCCCGATCAGGCCGCCCATCGAGGTCCCGACCCAGTCGATTCGCGACCCCTCGCTCGCGCCTTGAAGTCGGCGCAGGAGTGAGACGCGCTGAGGCGGGGCCGTGAGCCTCGCGAGCAGCGCCGCAGCGTCCGAAAGATATTGCGAAAAGCCGTAGTCCTGCTTGTGCTCCAGCCAGTCGCTGTCGCCGCGTCCGATCACGTCCATGCAGACGACGCGGCAGCCGCGTGCAGAGAGACTCGCGGCGAGTTCGTCGAAATCGCGGCTGTTGCGGGTCAGGCCGTGCATACATACGACGAGGTGCCGACCCTCGGCGTTTCCCCATTCGGTATAGGCGACGCGGTGGAATCCGTGGGGTCCAAGCGCGAGGAAGTGGTTCAGGCGCGGTTCTGTGGGCATTTGGATGTTTCATGGTGCCGGGAGAGAGAATCGAACTCTCATGACCTCGCGGCCGCGGGATTTTGAGTCCCGTGCGTCTACCAATTCCGCCATCCCGGCTGGATGCTGCGCGATAGGGCGTGCATTATAACGCCCGTACGGCCATGAATCTTTCCATCGACGACTTCGACTACGAGCTGCCGCCCGGGCTCATCGCTCAGCATCCGAGCGAGACGCGTTCGGCAAGCCGTCTGCTCTGCGTCGACCTGAGCTCCATCGCAGACCGGCGCTTCTCCGAATTACCGCAACTTCTTGCGCCCGGCGACCTGCTGGTGTTCAACGACACCAAGGTGATCAAGGCGCGCCTGTTTGGGAACAAGGAGACCGGCGGGCACATCGAGGTGCTGATCGAGCGCGTGCTTGCGGCAGGGGAGGCGCTCGCGCAGGTCCACGCAGGCCGGGCCGCAAAGCCGGGCAGCACGCTGCATCTCGCGGGCGGACTGAAGGTGCGCGTGCTGGGTCGTGTGGGCGAGTTCTATCACTTGCGTTTTCCGGAGGGCGCCCCGGTCCTCGATCAGCTCGAGCGCTACGGCAGCGTGCCGCTTCCGCCTTACATCACGCACACACCCGACGCGGGCGACGAGCGCCGCTACCAGACCGTATACGCGCGCGCCTCCGGCGCCGTTGCTGCGCCGACCGCGGGCCTGCATTTCGACGAGCCGCTGCTTGCAGCGCTTGCCAAACGCGGCGTCGAGTTCGCCTACGTGACGCTGCACGTGGGCGCCGGGACGTTCCAGCCAGTCAGAACGAAAACCCTCGCCGAGCATCACATGCACAGCGAACGCTACGAGATTCCCGCGGCGACAGTCGTTGCGATCGAGAGAACTCGCCTGCGCGGCGGCAGGATCGTGGCGGTGGGCACGACGACAGTGCGCTGCCTCGAGGCCTCGGCCGCCGCGCACGGGGCTTCGATCACAGGCGCCGCCGAGACCGATCTCTTCATCACCCCGGGCTTCGAGTTCCGGGTGGTCGATCGCCTCATTACCAACTTCCACCTGCCCAAATCCACTCTGCTCGTGCTCGTCTCGGCATTCGCCGGAATCGAGCCGATCCGGCGCGCGTATCGCCATGCCATCGAAGAGCGCTATCGTTTCTATTCCTACGGCGACGCGATGCTGGTTGATAAAATGCTCCGATGAAATTCACCGTCCACGCCACCGACGGCGCGGCGCGCGCGGCGACACTCGAGCTGGCGCACGGAAGCGTCGAAACCCCGGTTTTCATGCCGGTCGGCACTTACGGCGCGGTGAAGGCGGTGAGCCCCGCTGAGCTCGTCGACAACGGCACGCGCATCATTCTCGGCAACACCTTCCACTTGTGGCTGCGCCCTGGGCTCGAGGTGATCGCAGCGCACGGCGGGCTGCACCGTTTCATCGGCTGGAGCGGGCCGATCCTCACCGATTCGGGCGGCTTTCAAGTGTTCAGTCTCGGCGACCTGCGGAAAATCACCGAGGAAGGCGCGCGCTTTGCATCGCCCGTGAACGGCGACCGGCTGCTGCTCACGCCGGAAGAATCGATGCGCATCCAGCGGGTGCTGAATGCCGACATCGTCATGGTGCTCGACGAGTGCACGCCCTACCCCGCTAGCGAGAGCGAAACCGCGGAATCGATGCGCCTCTCGCTGCGCTGGGCCGAGCGCTCGAAGCGCGCCCACGAAGGCAATCCCAATGTCCTGTTCGGCATCGTCCAAGGCGGAATGGTCGAGCGCCTGCGCGACGAATCGCTTGCGGGGCTGACCCGCATCGGCTTCGAAGGCTACGCCATCGGAGGGCTCTCGGTAGGAGAGCCCAAGCGCGACAAACGCAGGATCCTCGCCCACACTGCGCCACAGCTCCCATCGGGCAGCCCACGCTATCTCATGGGCGTCGGCACGCCCGAGGACATTGTCGAGGCGGTCGCCGCCGGGATCGACATGTTCGATTGCGTGCTCCCCACGCGCAATGCGCGCAACGGCTGGCTGTTCACCCGCTACGGCGACATCAAGATCCGCAACGCCCGCTATCGCGACGACACGCGCCCGCTCGACGAAAGCTGTCCCTGCTACGCCTGCGCGCATTTCTCGCGCGGCTACTTGCATCACCTGCAGAAGGTCAACGAGATTCTCGGCGCGCGGCTCAATACCCTGCACAACCTGCACTACTACCAGACCCTCATGCGGGAGCTGCGCGAGGCCATCGCGGAGCGGAAACTCGCCGACTACGCCGCTCGATTCGGGAAAGACCGCCGAAAACTCGCGAAGACCGCGTGAACGGCGGTTCTCCGATGGTATACTTTCGCGCTTCCTGAAACCGCATTGGAGACCGAAGTGATCATTTCCCCCGCTTTCGCGCAGGCCGCCCCGGCCGCCGCCTCCGGCCCCGGCTACGAGCAGTTCATCATCATCATCGGTATGTTCGCGCTGCTGTATTTCCTCATGATCCGGCCGCAGATGAAGCGGGCGAAGGAACACAAGCAGATGACCGAGGCGCTGTCAAAGGGCGACGAGGTCGTGACCTCGGGCGGCGTGCTCGGGAAAATCACCCACATCGGCGAGGCCTATGTCTCGCTCGAGATCGCGCCCAACACCGAAGTGCAGGTGCAAAGGACTGCGGTCCAGACGCTCCTGCCCAAGGGCACGATCAAGTCGATCTAGATGAACCGTTACCCGCTCTGGGTCTACGTCACCATCGCGGTGGCGCTCGCGCTCGGGCTCCTCTATACCCTACCCAATTTTTTCGGCGAGGCGCCCGCCGTTCAGGTGTCGTCGGCGCGCGCGACGCTGAAAGTGGACAGCGCGGTTCTGGGGCGCGTCGAGGACGCGCTCAAGAAGGCCGGGATCCAGCCCACCGGGATCCTGCGCGACCTTGCGAGCATCAAGGTGCGGCTTGTCGACACCGACACCCAGCTCAAGGCGAAAGACCTGATCGACCGGGCGCTCAACCCCGACGCCGCAAGTCCCTCTTATACCGTTGCCCTCAACCTCCAGCCGAACTCTCCGCGATGGCTTGCGGCAGTCGCACTGCCCATGTACCTCGGCCTGGATTTGCGCGGCGGAGTGCATTTTCTGTTGCAGGTGGACCTGCCCGCGGCGCTCGCCAAGCGCGCCGAGAGCCTCGCCGGCGACGTGCGCTCGCAACTGCGCGACAAGAACGTGCGCCACGTCGGCATCGCGCGCGAAGTCAACAACGTCGTCATCCGCTTTCGCGACGCCGAGACCCGCGACAAAGCGCGCACGATCATCGCCGAGCAGCTCCCCGATCTCCAACTCGCCGATGCCGGCTCGGGCAGCGAGCTGCGCCTGGTCGCCTCGATCCGTCCCGAGGCGCAAAAGCGCACCCAGGAGCTCGCGCTCAAGCAGAACATCCAGACGCTGCACAACCGCATCAACGAGCTGGGCGTCGCCGAACCCGTCATCCAGCAGCAGGGCGCGGACCGCGTCGTGGTGCAGCTTCCCGGCGTTCAGGACACCGCCAAGGCCAAGGAGATCCTCGGCCGGACCGCCACGCTCGAAGTACGGATGGTGGATGAAGACAACATGAACGCCGCGGCCCTCGCGGCGGCTCAAGGCGGGCAGGTGCCCTTCGGCGACGAGTTCTACGTCGAGCGCAACGGCCAGCCGCTGCTGGTGCGCAAGCAGGTGGTGCTGACCGGCGACCGGCTTACCGACGCGCAGCCGGGCTTCGACAACCAGACCCAGGAGCCGGCGGTCCACCTGACGCTCGACGCCACCGGAGCACGCATCTTCAAGGAGGTCACGCGCGAGAGCGTTGGCAAGCGCATGGCGATCCTGCTGATCGAGAAAGGCAAGGGCGAAGTCGTCACCGCGCCCGTGATCCGCTCGGAGATCGGCGGCGGGCGCGTGCAGATCAGCGGCCGCATGACCACGATCGAGGCGCACGACACGGCGCTGCTCCTGCGCGCGGGAGCGCTCGCGGCGCCCATGGAGATCGTCGAGGAGCGCACCGTCGGCCCCTCCCTCGGCGCCGAGAACATCAAGAAGGGCTTCGACTCGACCATCTACGGCTTCGCCGCGCTGTCGTTTTTCATTATCGTCTACTACTCCCTGTTCGGAGTGTTCTCCACCCTCGCGCTGTGCGCCAACCTGCTCTTCCTCATTGCGCTCCTGTCGATGCTCCAGGCCACGCTTACCCTGCCCGGCATCGCGGCGATCGCGTTGACGCTCGGGATGGCGATCGACGCGAACGTCCTGATCAACGAGCGCGTGCGCGAAGAGCTGCGCAGCGGGGTCACGCCTCAGGCGGCGATCCACGCCGGCTACGAGCGCGCCTTCGGCACCATCCTCGACTCGAACGTGACCACCCTGATCGCGGGCCTCGCGCTCCTCCTGTTCGGCTCGGGCCCGGTGCGCGGCTTCGCCGTGGTGCACTGCCTGGGCATCCTTACCTCGATCTTCTCCTCGGTGGTGGTGAGCCGCAGCATGGTCAACCTCGCCTACGGCACGCGCAGGAAGCTCGAGAGCGTGGCGATCGGAAATACGTCGTGGAAGTAGGTTTCCTATGGGCACGAACGAGAAACTCTCGATTAGTGGTTGAGGGGCGTTAATGGAGTTCTTCAAGATCCGCCGCGACATCCCCTTCATGCGCCACGCGCTGGCGTTCAACTTGGTGTCGCTCGTCACCTTCCTGCTCGCCGTGTTTTTTCTCGCGACCAGGGGCCTGAATTTCTCGATCGAGTTCACCGGCGGCACCGTGATGGAGATCAACTACGAGCACGCCGCCGAGGTCGACAAGATCCGCAAGGCGCTCGACGCGCGCGGCTACCACGATTACTCGGTGCAGAATTTCGGCTCCTCGCGCGACGTGCTGATCCGCATGCCGCTCAAGCCCGGCCAGAACAGCGCGGAGCTGTCGAAGGCCGTCATGGAGGGACTGACCACCGACGACAAAACGGCGAAGCTGCAGCGCGTCGAATTCGTAGGCCCGCAGGTCGGACGCGAGCTCGCCGAGAACGGGGCGCTCGCGCTGCTCATCACCTCGATCGGCATCGTCGCCTACCTCGCGCTGCGCTTCGAGTGGAAATTCGGCGTGGCGGCGATCATCGCCAACCTGCACGACGTCGTGATCATCCTGGGCTTCTTCGCCTTTTTCCAGTGGGAGTTCTCGCTGCCGGTGCTGGCCGCGGTGCTCGCGGTGCTCGGGTATTCGGTGAACGAGTCGGTGGTCATCGCCGACCGGATCCGTGAGAACTTCAGGAAAATGAGGAAGGCGTCCGTCACCGAGATCATCGACAACGCCATCACACGGACCACCTCCCGCACCATCATTACCCACGGCTGCACCCAGATGATGGTCACATCCATGCTCGTATTCGGGGGGCCCGCCCTGCACTACTTCGCACTCGCCCTCACCATAGGGATCTGCTTCGGGATCTATTCGTCGGTGCTGGTCATGGCGCCCCTCGTGCGCTGGTTGGGCATCCGACGCGACGACATGATGAAGCCGCCCAAGACGGAAAAGCAGGAGGCCGTGGTCTAGGGAATCCCGACTCCGGCAGAGGGGAATCCCCCCTCTGCCGGAATAAACCCCCGCCGGAAACTGTTATGGCTCCCATGCGGCAGATGCCGCTACAATGACGCTTGCATACCAACCCTAAGTGAGGAGAATTGCATGAAGATGAAGCTTCTTTTATCGGGACTTGCCTTGGCGCTGAGCTCGGGATACACGCTCACCGCGTTCGCGCAGGTCAAGCCCGACGTGCTGGTCAAGCAGCGCCAGGCGGCGATGACGCTGCAGGGCAAGTACTTCGGCCCGATGGCAGGCATGGCTCAAGGCAAGGTCCCGTATCGCGCGGACGTGGTCACCTACAACGCATCCTTGCTCGACGCCCTAAGCAGGATGCCCTGGGACGGCTTTACCGCCGAGACCCAAGGCGAAAAGAGCCGCGCGCTGCCGGCGGTCTACAGCGACGCGGGCAAATGGAAGGCGGCGCAGGACGTATTCCAGACGGAAGTCGCCAAGCTCGTCTCCGTATCCAAGGGGGGCGATGAAGCGGCGGTTAAGGCTCAGATCGGCGCGGTCGGCAAGACCTGCGGCGGCTGTCACGAAAATTTCCGCCAGAAGTAAAAGTAGCAATAGAGCATCGCCTGGTATCGAGAAACAGCCTCGCCGCGGCGGGGCTGTTTTTTTGGAGTTAAGCAATGCTTGAAAGAAGAGTGGAACCGGTCCTGTCGTTGCGACGCGCGCTGACGGCAGCCGCGCTTGGCCTGCTGATAGGCGCGGCGCTCGGCAACGCTTGGGCGCAGGGCGACGCGACGCGCGGGGAATATCTCGCCAAAGCCGGGGGCTGCGTCGGCTGTCATACCGAAGAGAAGGAGGCCGCCGTCGCATTCGCCGGCGGCCGATCGCTCAAGACACCCTTCGGAACTTTCTACGGCCCGAACATCACCCCGCATCCGCAAGCTGGAATCGGGCGCTGGACCGAGGCCGATTTCATCCATGCGATGCGGCAGGGCGACCGCCCCGACGGCAAGAACTATTTCCCGGCCTTTCCCTACCCGTCGTTCACCAGGATTTCAGACCCCGATCTGCGCGACCTCTGGGCGTACCTGCGCTCGCTCCCGCCGAGCGCCCGCGCCAACCAGGAGCACGACCTCAAGTTTCCCTTTGGCTGGCGCTCCCTCGTCACCTTCTGGAAGTGGTTTTTCTTCACGCCCGGCGCCCTGATGAAGACGCCGGGCCTCACCAACATCGCCAACCGCGGTGCTTATCTCGTCCAAGCCCTGGGGCACTGCGGCGAGTGCCACACCCCGCGCAATTTCCTAGGCGGACCGAAGCGGGATCGCTTTCTCGCCGGCGGCAAGGGACCCGGTGGCAAGGACACCCCGAATCTCACGCCGGCAAAGCTCAAAACACTGAGCGACCGGGATCTCATGGATTTTCTCACCACCGGCGTCACTGCGGACGGCGACGTTCCCGCCGAAGCGATGGGTGAGGTCATCCGCAATACGACCAGCCAACTTACGCGCGATGACCTGGGCGCACTGATCGCCTATCTGCGCTCCCTTCCGCCGGTCCCCGACGAGAAGAAGTAGACACTCAAGTCTGCACAGCAACGTCCTGGATCCCCGCTTGCGCGCGGGGATCACATATCCAGAGCTTCCCTAAGCGCGGCCGATGCTTTCGCGCCGGATGCTGTAGTAGGTTCCGGCGAAGATCACCGCCGCCCCTAGCAGGATCGGCGCCTCCAGCGGCTCACCGTACAAGAGCATGCCGACCACGGCGATCAGGGGCAACCTGAGAAAATCGATCGGGACGACGACCATCGCGTCGGCGATGCGCAAGGCGCGCGTGATGCAGTAGTGCGCGCTCAAGCCCATGGCGCCGATCGCGACGATCCAGGGCAGATCGGCGATCCCCGGAGTGACCCATTGAGGCAGCGCGGGAAAGAAGCCGAGCGGCAGCTGGATCGCCGACATGTAGAACAGGATCGCGAACGCCGAATCATTCTTGACGAGGCGTTTGGTGGCGATATTCACCGAGGCATAGGCGAACGATCCGGCAAGCATCGCGAGCGCCGCCGGCTGGATGATTGCGAAACCGGGCTTGAGGATTATGAGGACCCCCGCAAGGCCCAGCACGAGCATCACGATGCGGCCGCGGTTCAAGCGCTCGCCGAGGATCAGCATGGCGAGCAGCGCGGTCCACACCGGCATGGTGAATTCGATCGCGAACACGGTCGCGAGCGGCAGCATCGCGATCGCGTACACCCAAGCGTACTGGCCGCCGAAGTGCAGCACGTTGCGCACGACGTGCAGGCCAAAGAGCCGCGTACGCAACCCCTGAGGCCCGAAACGCGGGAGGATGGCGAGCACCAGAACGAAGGACACGAGGCTCCGGAGAAACAAAATCTCGAAGCTACCCATGGTGCGAAGCAGCTCGCGGGCCGCTATTGCCATCATGGAGAACGACAGCAGCGCGCCGCACATCCACAGGGCGCCGCGCAGCGCGACGGACATGATGCGGCTCATGTCAGGTGCGTGCCGGGAAGTCGCCGCGCTCCAGCAGCCGCGACGCGCCATAGCCGAAGACGAGCCCCCAGAAAGGCGCTCCGATACTGAGGATGGGAACGTCGGCGACGGTCACGAGAAACGTGACCAACGCCCCCAGCGCGAAGCGGTCCTTGAAGCTCACCGTGAACGCGGTCTGCAGCACGCGCAGCATCGCAAGCCCGGCGAGTGCCGCGATGAAGGCTTTGGGCGTGGCGAGCATCAGGTGTGTGAAGAAGGGCGCGAACAGACCGAAGGCGAGCGCAAGCAGGCCGACGAAAATCCCCGCGGTGTAATGCCGCCTCTTGTCCCCCGAGGAGGAGATGATCGCGTTCACCGGGCCGGTGAGGCACGACGAAACCGTGCCGACGAAGGCAGTGACGATCGATGCCGCTCCGCAGGCGGTGGCCACTGCATTCACGGGCGGTGAGTGGCCGGAAGCGCGCAGCACCGTGGTCCCCTGCCCGTTCTGCACGACGAGCACGGTGATGGCCAGCGGCACGACCAGCTCGACCATCGCACGCCACGAGAAGGCGGGCACGTAAAGGTTCGGATGGGCAAGCGCGGCGGCCTGCGGCGCGGCGTCGAACTTGCCGAGCACGACGACCATGACGACGCCGACCGCGAGCGCACCGATGAGCGGCGGAAAGAGCCGCGCGAGCCGCGACGATGCGCCGAGCGCGAGGAACGCAGCGACCATGGGCGCGGCTATCCAGACGTCGTCGCGGATCGCGAACACGAGGTCCAGACCGAAGCGCAGGAAAACGCCAGCCACCATACCCATCACGATCGGCATAGGCACGGCCTCCATCGCGCGGCGCACCCAGCCGGAAAGCCCGAGCGCGAGCATGAGAATGCCGGTGGCGATGAACGCGCCGATCACCTCCGCGTAGCTCAAGTGGCCGAGCGCCGGCCCGACGAGCACCGCTCCGGGAATCGTCCAGAAAAAAACGAGCGGCTGGCGGTACAGCCAGCAGAAAGCGATGCTGATCAGGCCGTTTACGAAAAATGCGCCGAAGATCCACGAAGACAGGTCCGAGGGCGTGAGTCCCCCGCGCGTGCCCACTGCAAGGATGATCGCCACCGGACCCGAGGCCGCGAAGATGAACGCGACCACCGCGTTGACAAAGTAAACGCCGCCGAAATCGGCGAGCACCTTGCGCAGGCCGGGAGGGTTCGAAGTCGGCTTTTCGAAGGGCATCAGGGATGTAGCGTGCGCCATGCGCACGACGATCCTGCTCGCGCCGAGACGTGCGCGCGGCGCACGCTACGTGATCTTGCGCGCCAGTTCGGCCGCCTTGCCGGTGTACAGAGCCGGGGTGAGCTTGAGCAGCCTCGCCTTGTCGGCGTCCGGCAGCGCAAGGTCGCGAATGAATGCGCGCATCGCCTCGCCGTCCACGCGCTTGCCGCGCGTGAATGCCTTGAGCTGCGCGTAGGGATCGGGAAGGCCGTGCCGGCGCATCAGCGTCTGCACGGCTTCGGCGAGCACCTCCCAGTTCGCTTCCAGGTCCTCGAGCATGCGCGCCGGATCGGCCTCGAGCTTGCCGAGTCCCTTCAGGCAGGATTCGTAGGCGAGCAGGCTGTGGCCGAGGGCGACGCCGATGTTCCTGAGCACGGTCGAATCCGATAGGTCGCGCTGCCAGCGCGACACCGGCAGCTTCTCCGAGAGATGCCGCAGCAGGGCGTTGGCGACGCCGAGATTGCCTTCGGAATTCTCGAAATCGATCGGATTGACCTTGTGCGGCATGGTCGAGGAACCCACTTCATCTGCTTTGGTCTTTTGCTTGAAATAGCCGAGCGAAATGTAGCCCCACAGGTCGCGGTCGAGATCGAGGAGCACGGTGTTCGCGCGCGCGATCGCGTCGAACTGCTCGGCGAAGCTGTCGTGCGGCTCGATCTGGGTTGTGTAGGGATTGAACTCGAAGCCGAGCGACTCGACGAAGCGCTTGGCGAATTGTTCCCAGTCGAACCCCGGATACGCGGCAAGGTGGGCGTTGTAGTTTCCCACCGCGCCGTTGATCTTTCCGGTGAGGGACACCGAAGCTATGCCGCGCCGCGCGCGCCGGAGGCGGTGCACGACGTTCGCAAGCTCCTTGCCGAGCGTCGTCGGCGAGGCGGGCTGCCCGTGCGTGCGCGCGAGCATCGCCGCGTCGGCAAGCTTCACCGCAAGCGCCGCGAGCGCCGCGATCACGCGATCGAGCCAGGGCAGCAGCACCCGGTCGCGCGCCTCTTTGACCATCAGGCAGTAGGCGAGGTTGTTGATGTCTTCCGAAGTGCAGGCGAAATGCACGAAACCGGCGACACGAGCGCCTTCGGGATTCCCGGCGAGGCGCTTCATCAGCCAGTATTCGATCGCCTTGACGTCGTGGTTGGTCTCGGCCTCGATCGATTTCACCTGCTCGGCATCCTCATCGGAAAACGTCTCGACGATGCGCTCGAGCTCGGCGTTGGTTTCCTTCGAGAAAGGCTTGATCTCGGCGATCGCGGGCTCGGCCGCAAGCGCGAGCAGCCAGCGGATTTCGATTGCGATGCGGTTGCGGAACAGCGCTGCTTCGCTGAAACAGGCGCGCAGCGGCTCGGTCTGCTTGTGGTAGCGTCCGTCCAGAGGGGATAATGCGTTGAGCGGCGACTGCGGCATCGACGGAGCTTGCATGGCGGACAGCCTGAATTTTAACATGCGGGTTGTGCCCGCCGCCCCGGACGCGCGAGTGAAGTCCGCTGAATTCAAGCGGCTGCTCGCCGAAGTTCGCGCCTGCCAAATCTGTGAAGCACACTTGCCCAATCCGCCGAATCCCGTTCTGCGCGCCTCGCCTGCAGCGCGCGTTCTAATCGTAGGGCAGGCGCCGGGCAGGCGCGTGCACGAGAGCGGTATTCCCTGGAACGATCCTTCGGGCGATCTGTTGCGCGAGTGGCTGCGCATCGACCGCGAGGCTTTTTACGACGAGCGCTGCATCGCCATCATCCCCGCGGGTCTGTGCTATCCCGGAACGGGCGAATCGGGTGATCTTCCGCCCAGGCCCGAATGCGCGCCGCACTGGCATCCGAGGCTGCGCGCGCAGCTGCCGCGCATCCGCCTGACGCTGCTCGTGGGCAGCTACGCACAGGCCTACTACCTCGGCTCTCGAAGGAAGAAGACGCTTGCCGAAACCGTGCGCTCGCGCGACGAGTATCTGCCGGAGTTCTTTCCCCTGCCCCACCCCAGCCCGCGCAACCGGCTCTGGATGAAAAGGAACGCCTGGTTTGGGCGCGAAGTACTGCCGCAGCTTCGGCGGCGCTTCCGGGCGAGCCTGCGCGGCGCGCGGTAGGCGTCTCCTCCAGGCGACGTTCAGGCTTACCAGCCGCGGCGAGGTTTACCGCAGCGGGAGGATGCTGAGATAATTCCCGCCGAAGGTTCCGCTGAATTCACTTCTTCTCAAAGGACAATTTCCGGAAATGAAACTGATCGGCTCCCACGCCAGCCCATTCGCGCGCAAGGTGCGCATCGTGCTCGCCGAAAAAAGGATCGACTACGAGTTCGAGATCGACAATCCCTGGAAGCCGGATGCGGTTACGCCGCGCTTCAACCCGCTCGGCAAGGTGCCGGTGCTGGTTCTCGACGACGGCACGACCTTGTTCGACTCGCGCGTGATCGTCTCGTTCCTGGACAATGCCTCGCCGCTCGGCCGGCTGCTTCCCGCGGAGAATCGCGAGCGCACCGACGTGCGTCGTTGGGAAGCGCTCGCCGACGGCGTACTCGATGCCGGAATCGCGGCGCGCCTTGAAAACCAGCGCGAGGCGAAACTGCGAAGCGAGCCGTGGATCGAGCGTCAGATGGGAAAGGTGCGAGCGGGGCTCGCGGCGATGGACTCGGATCTCGGCGACAAGCCCTGGTGCGTGGGCAACGGCTGCACGCTCGCCGACATCGCGGTCGGCGTATGCCTGGGCTGGCTGGATTTCCGCTACCCGAAGACGGACTGGAAGAAGGACCACGCCCACCTCGAACGGGCGTTCGCAAAGCTCTCCGAGCGCCAGTCCTTCATCGACACGGCGCCAAGCGAGTAGTCACCGCGCGCGAAGCCAATTCCGCGCGCGGTCTTGAGGCGGAGCCGCCGACTTGCCGGTCAGAACTCCCGGCCCATTGTCCGGTCGAGCGACCAGGGACCGGAGCCGCGTATGAGCAGGAAGAAAGCGACGACGAGGATGAGAATCGGGAATTCGCTGCCGCGGGTCGTCCAGAAAAAGCCGCCGGTCTTGGAGGTGAAGTACACACCATTGATCATGAAGATGACGACCGCGAACGCGGCCGGACGGGTGAACAATCCGAGCACCAGCAGAATGCCGGCGATCAATTCGCTGCACCCGACCAGCGTTCCCCAGAACATCCCCGGGTTGTAGCCGATCTTGTCGAACAGCGCGGCGTTCTTCTCGATGCCCATGCCGCCGAATGTACCGAACAGTTTTTGCATGCCGTGCGGGATGAGGATGCCGCCCAGGGCGATGCGCAATACGGCCTGAGCGAAGTTCGAAAGGCTGCTGTAGAGGCCGCCGAGCGCGGGGATGAAAAGACGAGGCGTGGAGTTCGAAGTATCGGTCATGGAATTTCCCCTTTTGGATACGACTCGCCGACTCCGGTGCCGTCAAGTCCGCGGATCGAAACGGCTCTTTCCTACGCTACGAACCACCATGTCGGCAATGGCGAGGCAGCTTATCACATCCTCGTTTGCCCTCTTGTCGCGATGCCGCCCCCGCTTACTGGATCACTCCCCCGCCCAGGCACACCTCGTCGCGGTACAGCACCACCGATTGCCCCGGGGCCACTGCCCACTGCGGCGTCGAGAATTCCACATCCAGCTCCGCCGGGTCCCGCTGCGTGAGCCGGCAGGCGGCGTCGGCCTGGCGGTAGCGCGTTTTCCCGCCGTAGGAGATGTGCGGATCCGGCAGTTCGCCGCTGACCCAGGCGAGGTCGTGCGCGCGAAGCCGCTCGCGCAGCAGCATGGGGTGATCGTGGCCCTGCACTACGATCAACTCGTTCTTCGCGAGATCCTTTCCGCCGACGTACCAGGGCTTGCCGCCCGACCCGCGCAAACCACCGATGCCGACACCCTTCCTCTGGCCGATGGTGTAGAACGAAAGCCCGATGTGCTTGCCGACGACCCTGCCTTCGGGCGTGCGCATCGCGCCGGGATTTCTCGGCAGGTAGCGGTTGAGGAACTCCCGGAACGGGCGCTCCCCGATAAAGCAGATGCCGGTCGAGTCGCGCTTGGCGAAGTTGTGCAGCCCGGCTTCCTTGGCGATTGTGCGCACCTCGGTCTTTTTCAGCTCCCCGACCGGGAACACGACGCGCGCAAGCTGCGCCTGGTTCAGGCGGTGCAGGAAATAGCTCTGATCCTTGGTTGAATCGATCGCCTTGAGCAATTCGAAACAATCGGCGGATTCCTTGACCCTGGCGTAGTGCCCGGTGGCGATGCGCTTTGCGCCGAGCGCGATGGCGTGATCGAGGAACGCCTTGAACTTGATCTCGGCGTTGCACAGCACGTCGGGGTTGGGAGTGCGGCCGGCGGAGTATTCCGCGAGGAACGCGCTGAAGACGCGCTCCTTGTATTCCACCGAAAAGTTCACCACCTCCAGATCGACGCCGATCACCTCGGCGACCGAGGCGCAGTCGACGAGGTCCTGCCGCGTCGAGCAGAATTCGTCATCGTCGTCGTCCTCCCAGTTCTTCATGAACAGGCCGACGACGTCGAACCCCTGGCGCTTCAGGAGCAGCGCGGCGACCGACGAATCGACGCCGCCCGACATGCCCACGACAATCCGTTCACCCGCCATATTCATTCTCTGTCACCCCCGCGAAAACGAGCGAAGGCGAGTTTCGAGGAACGGCCATGCGGGGGTCCAGTGGCTTTCGAACGTCCCTGGATTCCCGCGTTCGCGCGAATGACGGCTATTACGCCACTCTCCGCTGATTCTTCCGGATGAAATCCGTCATGCGTGCGACGCCCTGCTCGATCGCGGTTTTGGACGCGGCGTAGGAGAAGCGGATATGCTGTCCTTCGCCGGGCACGCGCGCGCCGAAGTGGATGTCCGCAAGCACCGCGACGCCGGCTTCGTTGAGCAGCCGCTTCCTGAACTCCTCGGAGTCGGCGGCGCCGACCATCCGGCAGGCCTCGGTGACGTTCGGCCAGACGTAGAATGCCCCGCCCGGCGTCCTGCACGAGACGCCCGGCACCTTGTTCAACAGCCCCACGATGAGATTGCGCCGTTCGAGGAAAGACAGGCGCATTTTTTCCGCATCGGCCTGCGGACCGTTGATCGCCTCGACTGCCGCCCACTGGCTGATATGGGAGGCGCACGATTCGGTGTTGGTCACCCAGCGCACGAACTGGGGGGCGAGCGTCCGGTTCGAGGCGAAACCGATGCGCCAGCCGGTCATCGCCCAGGTCTTGGAGGCGCCGTCCGAGATGATCGTGCGCTCGACCATTCCGGGAAGCGAGGCGATCGAGCAGAACTCGCCTTCGTAGCACAGCCGCGAATAGATCTCATCGGCGTAGATCCAGACCTCCGGATGGCGCGCGAGGATCGCTGCGATGTCCTCGAGATCCTTCCTTGTCAGGATGCCGCCGGTGGGATTCTGCGGAGAGTTGAGGATGACAAGCTTTGTCTTCTTCGTGAGCTTCGACTCGAGCTCCGCGGGATCGAAGGCGAAGCTGCGCGCCTCGCGCAAGTGCAGCGGCACCGGCACCGCGCCGTTGGCGACGATCTGCGATTCGTAGATCGGAAATCCGGGATTCGGATAGATCACTTCGTCGCCCACGCCGTAGTCGGTCGTCGAAAGAATGCTGTAGGCGATAAAGGGCTTCGCCCCCCCGCCGATCACCACGTCCTCGGGCCGGATCGAGAGGCCTCGCATCGCGCCCATGTAGCGCGCCGCGGCCTCGCGCAACTCGACGATGCCCGCCGACGGCGTATAGCCGTGCCTGCCCTCGCGAACGGCGCGCACGGCTGCGTCCTGGACGTTCGCCGGCGTATGGAAATCGGGCTGGCCGATGCAGAACGAGATGATGTCCTTGCCCGTGCGGACAAGCTCGTTCACCTCGGCGAGAACGACGAAGGCGTTTTCCGTTCCGAGCTCAGCGGCGCGGCGGCTGATCTTGGGCATCTCTGGGGCGTGTTGGAATTTGACGCGCGTCATTTTATCCTATGCGCGAAGGGCCACGTGCCATATCATTCGCAGCGAGAACGCGAGAGGGACTCATGCTGGTCAACTGCGCCGCCTACCAAGACGGAAAAAAACTCGGTGATATCAAGCCCGAGGACATCAGCGAGTACCTGAGCCGGCCCGAGTGCTTCGTCTGGGTCGCGCTCAAGGATCCCGAACCCGGGGAGCTTGCCACTCTGCAGAACGAATTCGACCTGCACGAGCTCGCCGTGGAGGACGCGCGTCACGGCCACCAACGGCCGAAGATCGACGAATACGGAGACTCGCTGTTCGCGGTGCTGCACAACATCGAGATCGCCGGCGAGGAGATCAAAGTCGGCGAGGTCGATGTTTTCGTCGGCAGGAACTACGTGCTTTCGGTGCGCACCCTTGCCGAACCGGGTTTCGCGGCGGTGCGCGCGCGGTGCGAGCGGGAACCTGAGCTGCTCAAGCACGGGGCGGGCTTCGTGTTTTACGCCCTTCTCGACGCGGTGGTCGACCGCTACTTTCCCGTACTCGACGCAATCGAGGACGAGTTCGAGAAGTTCGAGGAGCAGATCTTCACCGGCAAATCGCTGCGCGCCAACATCGAGGGCCTCTACTACGTGAGGCAGAAGCTCACCACGCTGCTGCACGCGGTGCAGCCGCTGATCGAGGCGGTCGGCAAGCTGTACGGTGGCCGCGTGCCGCAGGTATGCGCGGGGCTGCAGGATTACTACCGGGACGTCTACGACCACCTGGTTCGGATCAACCAGACGATCAACAGCCAGCGCGACACGGTGACCACCGCAATCCAGGTGAACGTGGCGATGATCACCTTCGGTGAGACCGAGGTCACCAAGCGCCTCGCGGCCTGGGGCGCGCTCATTGCGGTGCCGACCTTCATCGCCAGCGTCTACGGTATGAACTTCAAGCAGATGCCGGAACTGAATTGGGCGTTCGGTTACCCCATGGTGCTCGGCGCGATGGCCGCGATCAACACCTACCTCTGGTTCCGCTTCCGCAGGGCCGGCTGGCTGTGATTCAGCGAACCGCCGGCAAGGGTTTCGGGCGGGCGGCGTAAAGCGCGCGAAATGTCCTGCGGGATTTCGGCGCGGGGAAGAACCGCCCGCGAGTCCATTCCCGGCCGAAGGGCAGTATTCCGATCATGCCATTACGGCCGCCGAGGATGCGCAACAAGCGCGCTGCGATTGCGGTCGCAAGCGCGTACAGGCGCGGATGCCGCGCCGTCCAGGACCACAATCGGATCGCCGCCATCTCCATACCCGGACGCAGGCCGCGATCGACTTGCTTTTCGCGAAGCTTGCGCAGCAGCTCCGGGAGCGGAATCTTGACCGGGCAGGCGACCGAGCACGCGCCGCACAGCGTCGCCGCGTGCGGCAGATCGAGCGCCTTCTCCAGGCCGAGGTAACTCGGCGTGAGCACCGAGCCCATCGGCCCCGGATAGACCCAACCGTAGCTGTGCCCGCCGACCGCGCGGTATACCGGGCAGTGGTTCATGCAAGCCCCGCAGCGGATGCAGCGCAGCATCTCCTGCATGTCGCCGCCGACGAGGTTCGTTCGGCCCGCATCGACCAGGATGAAAACCATGCGCTCGGGCCCGTCGCTATCGTGCGGCCCGCGCGGGCCGGTAAACAGGCTCACGTAATTGGAGATCGGCTGGCCGGTCGCCGAGCGCGTCAGCAGTCTCAAAAGCGTCGAGAAATCCTCCAGCGTCGGGAGCACCTTCTCGATCCCGGTGATGCACACGTGCACGCGCGGCAGCGTCGTCACCATGCGGCCGTTGCCCTCGTTGGTGACGATGACGCCGGAGCCGGTCTCGGCGATCAAAAAGTTGCCGCCCGAGATGCCCATATCGGCCGATAGAAAATGCTGGCGCAGCACCTCGCGCGCCTCGCGCGTCATGCTCGGAATATCGTCCTTACGCGGCGAATGATGATGCGTCTGGAACAGACCCGCGACCTCCTCTTTGCTCTTGTGCAAGGCCGGGGCGATGATGTGCGAAGGCGGCTCGTCGGCGAGCTGCAGGATGTATTCGCCCAGGTCGGTCTCGATCGGCGTCACGCCCGCCGCTGAAAGCGCCTCGTTGACGCCGGCTTCTTCCGAGAGCATCGACTTCGATTTGATCGCCTTCCTTACTCCGTGACGGCGGCAGATCTCGAGCAAAAGCTCGCACGCTTCGTCGCGGCTTTCCGCGTAAAGCACCTGCGCGCCGCGCCGCGCGGCCTCCACCTCGAAGCGCTCGATCCACGCATCCAGGTTCGCCAGGGACCGATCCCGAATCGCAGCGCCTTCCCCTCGCAGCTTCTCGAAAAGCTCCGGGCCGAACTCCGCCACCGCCTTTGCGCGCAACGCGGTGAACCCCGTCGACTGGAACTTGCGAAGATTCGCCTGCAAGGTGGTATTCGCGAGCGCCTCCGCGGCGCGCGGCTTGAAGTGCATCGATTGGATCTGCACCGCGCTATTCCTCTTCCGCTCCGGCGAGCACTTCGGCCACGTGCAGCACCTGCGTTTTCAAATCGCTGCGCGCCCGCATTCGCCCCTCGATATTGAGCATGCAGCCCAGGTCGCCGAGCACGACCGCTTGCGCGCCGCTCGCCTCGATGTTCGCGCACTTCTTCTCGGCCATCGCCGAGGAAATATCGCCGAACTTGATCGAGAAGGCCCCGCCGAAGCCGCAGCAGGTTTCGCATTCCTCCATCTCGACGAGTTTGAGTCCGGCGACCTTCCCGAGAAGTCGCCGCGGCTGGGCTTTCACGCCGAGCTCCCGCAGGCCGGAGCAGGAATCGTGATAGGTCACGCTGCCCTCGAAGCCGCCGGGAATCTGCGCGCGCTTCGCCACTTTGGCGAGAAATTCGGTCAGCTCGTAGGTGCGCGCGGCGAGCCGTTCGGCACGGGCGAGCAGGAAAGGCTCATCGCGGAACACCTCCAGGAAATGGACGCGGATCATTCCGGCGCAGGACCCGGAAGGAACGACCACATAATCGCAGCCCTCGAACTCGCCGATCAGCTTTTCGGCGAGCGCGCGCGCCGATTTCCGATCGCCCGAGTTCCAGCCCGGCTGGCCGCAGCAGGTCTGCGACTCCGGCACTACCACATCGTAACCGGCTGCTTCGAGGAGTTCCAGCGCGGCGAAGCCGATCGACGGCCGCATGAGATCGACCAAGCATGTAACGAAGAGACCGACGCGCATGAAGCACCGGGGAGGAATGAGCGAGAGGCGTCGGATCATAGCATGCAGAATCGCGTATACCGGACGTGCATTCCATATCGTGGTATAAAATTGCGCCATTCGATACTCCGCGATCCGCACCGTGGTCACCGCCGAATCCAAGAACTCGATCCAGGTCATCCGGCGCATGATGAAGCTGCTCGAAGTGCTCGCGCGCCATCCGCAGCCGGTAGCACTGAAGAGCCTGGCGCAGTCGAGCAGCCTGCACCCTTCGACCGCGCACCGCATTCTCGGAGCGCTGGTCGGCGACCGCATGGTCGAGCGCGTCGATCCGGGCAGCTACCGTCTCGGCATCCGTTTGCTCGAGCTGGGCAACCTCGTCAAGGGACGCCTCAGCGTGCGCGAGCATGCGCTGCCTCACATGCGCGAGCTGCACGCCGCCACGGGCGAGGCGGTCAACCTCTCGGTGCGACGCGACGACGAAATCGTCTATGTCGAGCGCACTTCGAGCGGGCGCTCGCTGATGCGCGTGGTCAACATCATCGGTGCCAGGGCGCCGCTGCACATCACCGCAGTCGGAAAGCTGTTTCTGTTGGAGGACGGCGTGGAGGGCCTGCGGGCGTACGCCCACAGGACGCATCTGCAGCAATTCACTCGCAACACGCTCACCAGCGTCGCGGCGCTCGAACGCGAGTTCGAGCGCATCCGCCGCAACGGCCACGCCGTGGACAACGAGGAAGCCGAGCTCGGCGTGCGCTGCATCGGCGCGGGCGTCCGCGACGACAGCGGAGCGATGGTCGCGGGCCTCTCGGTTTCCGCCCCCGCCGAGCGCATGAAAAACGCCTGGTCGGGTGCCGTCAGGGAAACCGCAGAAAAAATCTCCCGCGCGATCGGGCACCATGGGTAGGGCCGTTCATCTCTGTTTGCGTGCGGGACTCAGCGCTTTTCTCGCGCTGTCGCTGGTTGCGTGCGCGCAGACCGTCATCTACGAGAAAGCCTCGGCCTACAACAACATCATCGTCACCGAGGACGGCAACGGCCTGCGCACACTGCTTTTCGAGAGGTTCGGAGGACGCCAGAGCGTCGTGAAACCGGGCGATCCGGATCACCTGGAGCTGGCCTATGCGCGGGTCGCGCTTGCCGGACTGGCGTTGTGCGAGGGACCGCGCCGCGTCCTAGTTGTCGGCCTCGGCGGAGGGAGCTTGCCGATGTTCCTGCGCAAGCACTATCCCGCCGCGGCGATCGACGTCGCCGAAATCGATCCCGGAGTCGTCGATGTCGCTAAACAACTTTTCGGATTCCAGGAGGACGAGCTCACGCGCGCCCACGTGGGCGACGGCAGACAGTTCATCGAGAGCGTCCGGCAGGGCTACGACATCATCTTTCTCGACGCCTTCGGCGCGCGCGAGGTTCCGAGACACCTGACGACGCAGGAGTTCCTTCTGGCGGTGCGCAGGGCGCTGGCGCCGAGCGGCGTCGTCGTCAGCAACATCTGGCGTCCCTCTCACAACCCGCTCTACGACTCGATGGTCCGCACCCACCAGGAAGCGTTCGACGAACTGTTCATTCTGGATGTCCCCGGCGACGTCAACAATATCCTGCTCGCCCTGCCCCGGAGGCAGCCGCTCAATCGAAGCGAGCTGGCGCAGCTCGCCCGAAGAATATCGACGGCGAAACAGTTCCGCTTCGACCTCGGCGACCAGGTCGAATACGGGTTCCACTACGCGAGCGAGAAGAGCGGGACGGGCCGCGTGCTGCGGGACGCAGGACTCAGTGGAAGGAGATTCCCTTGAATACCAAGAATGTCGATCTGCTGGATATCCCTGTGCCGACGGAAAAGGGCAACGAAGAGCTCAGGGGCGGCCGCACGCAGCTGACGGCCGCCGCGTTGGAGCTGCTGGTGCGCTTCGATGGCAAGGTCAGCCTCGCCGAAGTCGTCACCCAAGCCGAGGGACTGACGGGCGAGGAAATTTACGAGACGGCGCAGGTTCTGGCGCGCGACGGCTACATCGATGTCGCCGGCCGCGAGCAGAAGCTTGACCTCGATATGGCCGACCTCTTCGGCGACAAGCCTGAGGCGCCCGCTGCTTCCGCAGACCCGAAACAGGAAGAGGAAGCCGAAACCGGTACCGAGGCCCTCGACCTCGATGGGTACTACGTAAGCATTGCGCGAAAGGCCGCCGAGCCGAGAACGCCGCAGAGCGGGTCGAATTACTCGATCCTCGTCATCGAGGACGACGAGGGCCTGAAACAGGTGCTCAAGCTGCTGCTCACGCTCCACCAGTTCGAGCCGCGGTTGGCGACCACGCGCAGCGAAATCCTCGCCGCCCTGAGCGTGCTGCCTTTACCCGACGTGATATTGCTCGACGTGAACCTGCCCGACGCGAACGGCTTCGACATTCTCGCCAAGCTGCGCCAGGTCCCGCGGCTCAGGGCGATTCCGGTCATCATGCTGACCGCCCAGGCGAACCGCGAGGACGTATTGCGCGGCATCACCGGCAGGGCAAGCGGCTACATCACCAAGCCCTTCGAGAACGATATCCTGATTACCGCCGTCAAGACGGTGCTCGGCTTGCACTAGCCCGGAGTATGGTGAACCCATGGGCGATCATTGCAGTCGTTGCTGCAATTTCAGCGTCACCCGTCCACGCGCAGATGTACAAATGCGTGGACGAGCGCGGGGTGACGCACTACACCGACAAGCCCGGCCCCGAGTGCAAGGGCGGTCCGGTGGACATCCGCCCGGCCCCGCCGATTTCCGGGAAGGTCCAGGAGCGCAAGGAAGACCTGGTGGGCGCCGAACGGGAGTTTCAGCGCCGCCAGATCGAGCGCGACCGCAAGCATCAGGACGAAGCGCGCAAGCTCGATGCGCAGAAGCGCCGTTGCGCAAGCATGCACTCGGAATACCAACGTCTGACGAGCAGCCGCCGCCTCGGCCGCACCAACGAGAAGGGCGAGCGCGTGTACGTCGAGGACGCCGAGCGCCAGAGGCGCGCGGCGCAGCTGAAGGGCGATCTCGCGCGGCAGTGCCCGTTCTGAATCACGTCCGCCGGCTCGAGATTACCTGTACCGTAGTCTTCTGATTTCAGAACGGCTGGATACCGGCCAAAAGCGGACATCGGAGATTCGCTACTTCTTCGCGAGCGGATAGCCGGCCTTCGCCCAGTCGTCGATTCTCATATCTGCCGCGGTGACGTTGCTGAACCCGAGGTCCTGCAGGCTCTTCGCTGCCAGGATGCAGCGCATGCCCGAGCCGCAGTACAGCGTCATCTTTTTGCTCATGTCGGTCTTTTCTGGAAATCCGACATACGTCCAGATCCTGAGTTCAATCACGCCGCGCGGCACGTTGACCGCTCCGGGAATGTACCCGTCCGCATACTCCCCGGGTTCACGCACGTCGACGATCAGTCCGAGGCTGTTTTTATCATACGCGGATTTGAATGTTGCCATGTCGATCGCTTTGATCTGCTTTTTCGTAGTGGCGACGAGCTGGATGACGCTGGGTGGATAGTTCTGCGCCAAGGCCCAACCGGGAGGCCACAGGGGGACCGCGATCGCCAAAGCTGCCGTGAATGATTTCAGTGTGCATCGCATAGCAAACGGTCCTCGTGACCTTCTTTCGGGAATTCAACGCAGGTTGATATTATTCCAAGGTCGCATCGGAGGTAGCCTTCCATAGCTGCGCGAACGTCCGCATCGGGAGAGCAGCCGACGGAATTTGCCAGCATGTACAGCGATTTGGGGCACCTTTCGCCAACGCCGAGCGCAGCAGGCCAAGGAGATGTCACCGAGGACTTTCTGGCAGCCGAAGGCCCGAGTTCCGCAGACGCCGAGGCTTGCGAGTGTCGCTGGGTTCCCGCGTGCGCGGGAATGACGGGCTGCTACGCCGCCACCATCCCGTGCACGCTGAACAGCTGTTGCGGATCGGTCCAGACTTTTTCCGGCTTGAAGCCCGCCCGCCTGCCCATTTCCTGAAATTCGGCGATCGAGTACTTGCAGGAGATCTCGGTATGGATGGTCTCGCCGTGCGCGAAATCGATCCGCCGGTCCGCAACGTGCGCGAACTGCGAGCACAGGCTCTGCAGATGCATCTCGATGCGGCCCAGGGCCGGGTCGTAGAAGGCCTTGTGGCGAAAGCGCTTCACCTGGAAATCCGCCTTGAGCTCGCGGTTGATGCGATGTAGCAGGTTCAGGTTGAACTGCGCGGTCACGCCGCGGGGATCGTCATAGGCGGCATCGAGAATAGCCTTGTCTTTCTTGAGGTCCACGCCGACGATCAGCATGCCGTCCGCGCCCGCCGCCGCTCGCGCGTGCCCGAGAAAGACGAGCGCTTCGGCCGGGGTGAAGTTGCCGATGGTGGAGCCCGGAAAGAACACCGCCTTGCGCCGGATCGGCGCGCCGGTGAATTCCGGCAGCGCCAGCGGCCGCGTGTAGTCGGCGCAGACGCCGACGATATTCAGCCAGGGAAACAACTTCGCCAATTCCGCGGATGAGGCGCGCAAGGTATCGTCGGCGATATCGACCGGAACGTACAGAGGCGTCTGCAGCGCTTCGATCAGGATGCGCGTCTTCGCTTGCGCGCCGCTGCCGAACTCGATCAACTGAGAGTCGGGGCCGATGAATTGCGCGATCTCGGCGGCACGCTCGCGCAGAATTGCCGTCTCGGTGCGCGTCAGATAATACTCGGGCAGCTCGCAGATCGCCTCGAACAGCCGGCACCCCGGCTCGTCGTAGAAATATTTCGGCGGAATGCTTTTTTGCGGGCGCGCAAGACCCGCGAGCACATCGTCGAGAAAGGTTTCCCTGGAGGGAAGAAAGTTGTGGAAGCGCACCACCCCGGGCGCGGCGGGCCGCGGGGAAGGTTGGGGTTTCATGCCGCCGGCCGGCGCCTACCCCGGCGTTGCGCTCTTTCCCTGGATCGTGGCAACGCCGTCCCGTCTGGCCAAATCGGCCGAGCGCCGCGCAGACGGGTTCGAGGCGAGCTCGAGCCACTGACGTATTCGGGCCGCGTCACTGACACGAGTGTATTTGCCCCAGGAGTCAAGCAGCACGATGATAATCGAGCGCTCGGCGAGCGTCACCTGCATCACCAGGCAACGTCCCGCCTCGGCGATGTAACCGGTCTTCGACAAGCCGATGTCCCAGCGAGAGCTCAGGGTCAGGCGGTTGGTGTTGCCGAAACGCATGGCGCGGCGCCCGACCTTGACCTGCAGCGAGGTCGCAGTGGAGTAGTCGCGGATCTTCGGGTAAGCGTGCGCGGCCCGAACGAGCTTCGCCAAGTCCTCCGCGGTTGACAGGTTGCGGCCGGACAAGCCGGTGGCGTCCTCGAAACGCGTGCCCGACATCCCGAGGAGTTGCGCCTTGAGGTTCATCGCCAATACACAAGCCTCTCTTCCTCCGGGATAGGAGCTTGCGAGCGCCGATGCGGCGCGGTTCTCCGAAGCCATGAGCGCGAGGTGCAGCAGTTCGTCGCGCGTAAGCGTCGTGCCCACCTGCAGGCGGGAATGCGAGCCGCGCAACCGGTCGACGTCCGCCTTGGCGATCGTCACCGGTTCGTGGGGATCGAGCTGCGCGTCCAGCATGACGATCGCCGTCATCAGCTTGGTGAGCGAGGCGATCGGCAACTTCGATTGCGCGTTCTTGCCGAAGAGAATTTCGCCGGATTCCTGATCGACCACCAGCGCCGACTGCGACTTCACCGCCGGCCACTGAGTTTCGGCCGCGGCTCGGGCGCGCGAAAACGCCGGCGTCGAGACGACCGCCAGCGCAACGAACAGCGCCGGGATAAACCGCACTTTTCCTCCCCGCTTCTCAGACTCCCGGGAAGTCTAGCTTCGCCCTTAAGAATTTGCAACGAAAATAAGAAGATACGTGAATTACTTCACGCGGCCTCGCGGAGGCCGCTCACGGCGTTGCCACGACCTGCTCGGCCTCCTCCTGCAACTGCAGCGCCCACATTTGTGCGTAGGCGCCGTCCTGCTCCAGCAACGCCTTGTGCGTGCCGCGCTCGACGATACGGCCTTGATCCAGAACTAGAATCTGGTCGGCGTCCATTACCGTGGAAAGGCGGTGAGCGATTACTAGCGTGGTGCGCCCCCGCGCGATACGGTCGAGCTCCCCCTGGATGCCCTTTTCGGTTTCCGAATCGAGCGCCGAGGTGGCCTCGTCGAAAATAAGTATGCTCGGATTCTTGAGGATGGCGCGCGCGATCGCGACGCGCTGCTTCTCGCCGCCGGAGAGTTTCAGGCCCCGCTCGCCCACACGCGACTCGTATTTGTCGGGGAGGCTCTCGATGAACTCATGGATGTGCGCGGCTTTCGCCGCTTCGATCACTGCCTCAGGCGACGCGTCGGGCCGGCCGTAGTGGATGTTGTAGAGGATCGTATCGTTGAACAGCACCGTGTCCTGCGGGACGATGCCGATCGCCGCGCGCAGCGAGCCTTGAGTCGTGTCGCGGATGTCGACGCCGTTGACCGCGACTCGGCCCGAGTTGATTTCGTAGAAGCGAAACAGGAGCCGCGCCAGCGTCGACTTGCCCGAGCCGCTTGCGCCGACCACCGCGACCTTGGTCCCCGCGGGCACGTCGAACGAAACATCGAAAAGAATCTGCCGCCTGGGCTCGTAGGAAAAATCGACATGCTCGAAGCGCACGGTCGCGCTTCCCGCGCTTTTTCCGAAAATAAGCGGCTTCGCTCCGGGGCGATCCTGGATCTCCCGGTCCTGCGTGAGCAGGCGAAACATCCGGTCCATGTCGGCGAGAGACTGCTTGATTTCGCGGTACACCATGCCGAGGAAATTGAGCGGAATGTAGAGCTGGATCAAGAGCGCGTTCACGAGCACGAGGTCCCCGAGCGTGAGCGTCTTGGTCACGACGCCCTGCGCCGTCAAAATCATCAACAGCGTCACGGCGACCGCGATGATGAGGCTCTGCCCGATGTTGAGGATGCCGAGCGACGCCTCGTTCTTCACGGCGGCGGACTCGTACTTTTGCAGATTGTCGTCGTAGCGGCGCGCCTCGTACTCCTCGTTGTTGAAGTACTTCACCGTCTCGTAGTTGAGCAGGCTGTCGATCGCGCGCGTATTCGCCTTCGAATCCAGCTCGTTCGCCCGGCGGCGAATGTCCATGCGCCATTCGGTGACCGAAACGGTGAACGTTATGTATACAGCCACCGCGGCGAAGGTCACCGCGGCGAAGCGCCAGTCGAACTTGGCCAGCAGGATCGCCGCCACCAGGCTGAATTCGAGCACCACCGGGATGATCGAGAACAGCATGTAGGAAAGTACCGTGGAAATGCCGCGCGTGCCGCGCTCGATGTCGCGCGACACACCCCCGGTCTGACGCTCCAGGTGAAAGCGCAGAGACAGGCTGTGCATGTAGCGGAACACCGTGAGCGCAACGCGGCGAATCGCGCGCTGAGTGACGCGCACGAACACGAGGTCGCGAAGCTCGGCGAACAGCGTCGTCGAGAATCTGAGAATTCCGTAGGCCGTGAGCAGCGCAAGCGGCAGAACCAGCACGGCGATTTGCGCGTCGAACGAATCGACCACTTCCTTGAGGATCAGAGGCACGCCGACATTGGCGAGCTTCGCGCTGATCAGGAAAGCAAGCGCAAGCGCCACCCGCACGCGGAACTCCCAGAGATAGGGAAGCAGCATGCCGACTGCGCGCCATTCGCTGCGCCTTTTGGACGCCGCGGAATCCTTAGGCGGGACGGGCAAGGCGAAGCTGCGGTGATCGTGGGTCATGGAGGATTGTCATGTTACATGGGGGCGGGCGCCCAAGGAGCAAGGCCGGCACGCCCGCCCTGCCGAGAGTAGCCGGAGCGGCGTATCATTCCGGTATTGCGTTTTCGTCCCCGCCGAAGCGGGGACCCAGTGGCTGTGGTTGCACGACGCTGGATTCCCGCTTGCGCGGGAATGGCGGCCCGTGTCACGAGCTTTGGTCAACAGAACATCCGGGAGCACCCATGTCCCTCGCCGTCTGGATCATCGCAGTCATTGCCGCATCGATTGCGCTCGCCTACTTGAACGTGTCCGGATGGGTCTGGCTTGCCGCGGGCGCGGTCGCGCTGCTCGCGGCGCTGGGCGGCGGAGCACTCTCCATGAACGCCTTTCTCGTGCTCGGTACGGGGCTTGCCGTCTTCGGTGTTCTCTTGGGTGTTGCGCCGCTGCGGCGCGCGGTGGTTTCGAGTCCGATCCTCGCCTGGTACCGGGCAATCCTGCCGCCGATGTCGCAGACCGAGCGCGAGGCGATCGAGGCGGGAACCGTGTGGTGGGACGGCGAGCTGTTCTCGGGCGATCCGGACTGGCGCAAGCTCCTCGCCTTCCCCGCGCCGAAGTTGAGCGCGGAAGAGCTTTCGTTCCTCGACAACGAGACCGACCAGCTCTGCGCCATGACGAGCGACTGGGAGACCACGCAGGTGTACCAGGACCTGCCGCCGCAGGTCTGGCAGTTCATCAAGGACAAGGGCTTTCTCGGCATGATCATCCCCAAGAAATACGGCGGCAAGGAATTCTCCGCGTACGCGCACTCGCAGGTCGTCACCAAGCTCTCGACTCGCTGCAGCGCCGCCGCGGTGACGGTGATGGTGCCGAATTCGCTCGGGCCGGCGGAATTGCTGCTTCACTACGGCACCGAGGAGCAGAAGAACCACTACCTGCCGCGCCTTGCGAAAGGCCTCGAGATCCCCTGCTTCGGGCTCACCAATCCGCACGCCGGATCGGACGCCGCCGCGATCCCCGACTTCGGAATCGTGTGCAAGGGCACATGGGAAGGAAGAGAAACGCTCGGCATGCGCGTCACCTGGGAGAAGCGCTACATCACGCTGGGGCCGATCTCGACGCTGCTCGGCCTGGCGTTTCAGCTGTACGACCCGGACCATCTTCTCGGGGACAAGGACGATCTCGGCATCACCTGCGCGCTGGTGCCGACTTCCACTCCCGGAGTCAACATCGGCCGCCGGCATTTCCCGCTGAACGCCGTGTTCCAGAACGGCCCCAACTCGGGCAAGGACGTGTTCATGCCCATCGACTGGATCATCGGCGGGTCGAAGATGGCGGGCCAGGGCTGGCGGATGCTGATGGAGTGCCTCGCGGCGGGACGCTCGATCTCGCTGCCTTCGACCTCCTGCGGCTATTCCAAGCTGGCGGTGCGAGCGACCGGCGCGTATGCCCGGGTGCGCAGTCAGTTCAAGACCGCGATCGGCAAGTTCGAGGGCGTCGAGGAAGCGCTCGCGCGCATGGGCGGCAACTGCTACATGATGGAGGCGACTCGCATCCTCACGGTTTCGGCGGTGGACCTGGGCGAGAAGCCCTCGGTGGTCTCGGCGATCGCCAAGTACCATCTCACCGAGCGCGGCCGCGCCGTGGTGAACGACGCCATGGACATCCTCGGCGGCAAGGGCATCTGCCTCGGGCCCAATAACTTCATGGGCCGCGCCTATCAGCAATTGCCAATCGCGATCACGGTCGAAGGGGCGAACATCCTGACGCGCAGCCTCATCATCTTCGGCCAGGGCGCGATCCGCTGCCATCCGTACGTGCTCAAGGAGATCGAGGCGACGCGCGAGCCCGACCGCGCCAAGGCGGCGCGTGATTTCGATGCGGCCCTGTTCGGCCACATGCGCTTCGCGGTCTCGAACGGCATGCGCGCGCTCATCATGGGGCTGTTCACGTCGGCGTGGGTGCGCGTGCCCGATGTCGCCCCCGAAATCCGCCGTTATTTCCAGAAGGCCACGCGGTTTTCGGCGGCGTTTGCTTTCCTGTCGGATGTCTCCATGCTGGTGCTGGGCGGGGGCCTCAAGCGGCGCGAGAAACTCTCCGCGAGGCTGGGCGACGTTCTCTCGTACCTGTACCTCGTTTCGGCCGCGCTCAAGCGCTATGAGTGCCAGGGAAGGCAGACCGCCGACCTGCCGCTCCTCGAGTGGTCGGTGTGGGACGCGATGTTCAAGGCGCAGAATGCGATCGAGGGCGTCATCTCCAACTACCCGAGCCGGCTGGTGGGGTGGTTTCTCAGGCGAATCATCTTCCCGCGCGGCCGCGACTACGCGGTGCCCTCCGACCGGCTGGGACACGAGGTGGCGCGGCTGCTGATCGCGCCCTCGGCCGCGCGCGACCGGCTCACTGCGGGCGCTTACATACCGAAGAGCGAGACCGACCCGCTCGGCTGTCTCGAAGCGGCGCTCGATGCGGTTATCAAGGCCGAGGCGGTCGAGTCGAAAATCCGCGCGGCGCAAAAGGCCGGCGCGATAGACGGCAAGGGATCCGAGGAGCTGGCGCAGGCGGCGCTGGCCGCGAGCGTGATTACCCCCGACGAGCACTCGTTCCTCAAGCACGCCGCGCAGTTGCGCGACAAGGTGATCCGCGTGGACGATTTCCCGCAGGATCTCGGGCTGTCGGAAGCGATCCGGCCGGCGCAGCCGCAGCGCGTCGCCGCCTGATCACAGGCTGCTCGATCTGCGCGGGGCTATCCCCGCGTTCATTCAAACAACGATGGACGAGTCTTTATTAATGTAGTAATGTTTCTACAATTAAATAGCAAGGGGGTCGATGATGACGATCACCACATTATCCAGTCGAGAGTTCAATCAAGATGCCAGCGGAGCAAAGAAGGCCGCAAAGCGCGGCCCGGTATTCATTACGGATCGAGGGCGACCTGCACATGTGTTGCTGACCATCGAGGAATATCAGAGCGTTACCCGCAGTCAGGCGAATATCATTGATCTGCTGGCGATGCCCGGTGTTGCAGAGATTGATTTCAATCCTCCCCGCTTAGGCAATGAGTTGTATCGTCCAGCGGATCTGTCCTGATGTACTTGCTGGATACCAACGTCGTTTCGGAATTGCGCAAGGCAAAAAGCGGCAAGGCGAATAAGAAGGTCAAGGCTTGGGCAAATAGTGTTTCGGTAACGAGCATGTTTTTGTCTGCCATCACGATTCTGGAGCTGGAAACAGGAATACTACTGCTTGAGCGACGCGACTCAACACAAGGTGCGATGCTCCGCACTTGGCTGGAGAGTCATGTGCTGCCAGCATTCGCGGGTCGTATTCTGTCGGTTGATTTGGCAGTTGCGCAGCGATGTGCCAGGCTGCATGTACCCGATCCACGAGCATATCGAGATACGCTTATCATGGCCACGGCATTGGTTCATGGCATGACGGTTGTCACGCGCAACGTGGTTGATTTTGAGAATGTTGGCGTTGAGGTCTTCAATCCTTGGCGGACGTGATTGTTTCAAACATCACCAAAGGGAACCTCTAATGCCGGAAGCGTTTTCCAAGGACATCTACATCATCGACGGCGCGCGCACGCCGTTCCTGAAATCGCGCAACCGGCCGGGCCCTTTCTCGGCGAGCGATCTCGCCACTGCCGCGGGCAAGTCGCTGCTGGTGCGCCAGCCGTTCGCGCCGACCGAGTTCGACGAAGTCATCCTCGGCTGCGCGGCGCCCTCGGTGGACGAAGTCAACATCGGACGCGTCGCGGCGCTGCGCATGGGCTGTGGGCCGAAGGTGCCGGGCTGGACCGTGATGCGCAATTGCGCCTCGGGAATGCAGGCGCTGGATTCGGCGATCGCCAACATGCTCTCGGGGCGCTCGAACCTCGTGCTCGCGGGCGGCGTGGACGCGCTCTCGCGCGCCCCGCTCCTTTACTCGGACGTCATGGTCATGTGGTTCTCAAACTTCATGGCAGCGAAGTCCCCGCTGCAAAAGGCCGGGATGTTCCTCAAGCTCAAGCCCGCCCAGCTGCTCACCCCGATCATCGCCATCATGAAAGGGCTCACCGACCCCTATGTCGGCTTGCTGATGGGCCAGACCGCCGAGAACCTCGCCTATCGCTTCGGCATCAAGCGGCCGCAGATGGACGAATACGCCGCGCGCAGCCACGCCCGCGTCATCCGCGCGCAGGAGAACAGGTTCTTCAGCGACGCCCACGACGGTCTCGCTGCGGAGGTCGTGCCCCTCTACGACGATAAAGGCGCGCTCTACAAGGACGACGACGGCGTTCGGCGCGATTCGACCGTCGAGAACCTCGCCAAGCTGAAGCCGTTCTTCGACCGCAAGTACGGCAACGTCACCGCGGGCAACAGCTCGCAGATCACCGACGGCGCGGCGTGGCTGGTGCTCGCCACCGAGGAAGCGGTCAAGCGCCACGGTCTGAAGCCCGTCGGGCGCATCACCGATTCGCAATGGGCGGGCCTCGATCCGGCGCAGATGGGCCTGGGGCCGGTTCACGCTGCCACGCCCATTCTCAAGCGACACGGCCTCAAGCTCAACGACCTCGACGCCTGGGAAATCAACGAGGCGTTCGCGGCGCAGGTGCTCGGCTGCCTTGCCGCGTGGAAGGAAGACAAGTATTGCCGTGAGCAGTTGGAACTCGACGGCGCGATGGGCGAGCTGGATGCGGAAAAGCTCAACGCGGACGGCGGGGCGATCGCGCTCGGCCACCCGGTCGGCGCCTCGGGCGCGCGCATCGTGCTGCACCTGCTGCACACGCTCAAGCGCGCGAAAACAGGCAACACCGGCCAAAGGCCGCGGCGCGGCATGGCCTCGATCTGCATCGGCGGAGGCCTCGGCGGCGCGATGCTCATCGAGGCGCTGTAACGTCATTCCCGCTTTCGCGGGAATGACGGGAACGCTACTGGATTCCCGCTTGCGCGGGAATGACAAACATGTACAAGCACTGGAAGCTAGAAACCGACCGCGACAACCTCGTCTGGCTGTCGTTCGACAAGGCGGACGCTTCGGCGAACGTCCTCTCTAGCGACGTCGTATCCGAACTCAATCGTATCTTCGACGAACTGCTCGAGAAGAAGCCGCGCGGGCTCATCATCCGCTCGACCAAGGAGTCGGGCTTCATCGCCGGCGCCGACGTCGAGGAGTTCACCAAGATCAAGGACGCCGACGACGCGATGCGGTTGGTCAGGCGCGGCTGGGACCTGTACAACAAGCTCGCGGCCCTGCCCTTCCCGACGCTCGCCCTGGTCAACGGTTTTTGCATGGGCGGGGGCGTCGAGCTCGCGATCGCCTGCCGCTACCGCGTCGCGGTCGATCAGCCCGGAACGCGCTTCGCGCTGCCGGAGGTGATGCTCGGCATTCTCCCCGCGTGGGGCGGCGTGAAGCGCCTGCCGCGCCTGGTCGGCCCCACCGCCGCGCTCGACATGATGCTCACCGGCCGCTCCGTCGATGCGCGTCGGGCGAAGCGCATGGGATTGGTGGACGCGGTTGTGCCCCCGCGGATCCAGGAAAACGCCGCGCGCATGATGGTGATCGAGTCGCCCCGCCCGAGGAGACTGCCTCTCATGCAGCGGCTGATGAATTCTTCCTTCATGCGGCCGCTGGTCGCGGGACTGGCGCGAAGGCAGGTCGCGTTGCGGGCTTCGCCGGACCACTACCCGGCGCCCTATGCGATCCTCGATCTCTGGCAGAAATACGATGGCGACCCTTTTGCGCCGCGACCCGAGGACCCGGCATCGGTCTCCGGGCTGGTCGAAGGCGACACCGCGCGCAACCTCATCCGCATCTACTTTCTCCAGGAGCGCATGAAATCGCTCGGCAAGGACAGCGATTTCGAAGCGAAGCACGTGCACGTCATCGGCGCGGGCGTGATGGGCGGAGACATCGCCGCCTGGTGCGCGATGCGCGGCCTAACGGTGACGCTGCAGGACCAGAGCGCCGAGCGCCTTGCGCCCGCGATGAAGCGCGCGGCCGAGCTTTTCAAGCGGCGGCTGCGTGAAAAATCCCGGATTCGCGACGCGTCAGACCGGCTGATCCCCGACGTCGCCGGGGATGGCGCGCGCCAGGCCGATGTCATCATCGAGGCGATCTTCGAGAACCTGCAGGCCAAGCGCGAGCTGTTCGCCAAGCTCGAAGCGGCGGCAAAGCCGAACGCGATCCTCGCGTCGAACACCTCCAGCCTCAAGCTCTCCGACATCGGCGCGAATTTCAGGAATCCGTCGCGCCTCGTTGGAATCCACTTTTTCAATCCGGTTCCGCAGATGCAGCTCGTCGAGGTTGTGAAAGGCGCGAACACCGATCCGGAATTCGCCAAGAAAGCCGCGGCGTTCGTGCGGCAGATCGACAAGCTGCCTCTGCCGGTGAAGGATTCTCCGGGATTTCTCGTCAACCGGGTGCTCGGCCCCTACCTCAACCAGGCCTTGCGCATGGTGGACCAGGGTATCGCGCCGGAGACGCTCGATGCCGCGGCCACCGCTTTCGGCATGCCGATGGGGCCGATCGAGCTGGCCGATACGGTCGGCCTGGACATCTGCATGGCGGTCGGCAGGGAGCTGGCGGGAGAACGCGCCGAGCCGCCTAAGAAGCTCGCCGAACTCGTCGCAGGAGGCAACCTCGGCAGGAAGACCGGCCGCGGCTTCTACCTCTGGAAGAACGGCAAGGCGCGCAAGCGCCGAGCGGACGGCGCGACAAGCGATCTCATCGAGAAGCTGATCGCGCCCTATCTCAAGGAAGCGCAGGCGGCCGTCGCCGAGGGCATCGTCGCCGACGCCGATCTCGCCGACGCCGGGTTGATTTTCGGAACGGGATTCGCGCCATTCCGCGGCGGGCCGCTGCATTTCCTGGCTATCCGCGGATCATGAAAACCCGTCGCGGCGGGCCGGGCGATGTGATAGCCTTTTTTCTCGGTCCATTTTCAGGAGCGGACGTGGGAGGTTTCAAGACAATAATCGTGGGTGTGGCTGCGCTGATGCTTTTGTTTCAGTCGATCGCCGTCGCAGACGAAATCACCGATCGTGCCAAAGCCCTGCTCCAGCAGAAGAACCCGCAGGCGGCTTACCGGCTGCTCCAGCCGCTGGAATCCCAGCGCGCCGGCGATCCCGAATACGACTATCTCCTCGGAATTGCGGCCCTCGACTCCGGAGAACGCGAACGCGCGGTGTTCGCGCTGGAACGGGTGCTTGCGGTGAATCCCAACCACCCTCAGGCGCGCGCCGAGATCGCCCGCGCCTATTTCGAGATGGGCGAGAAAGTCAATGCGAGGCGCGAGTTCGAGAATGTCCGCGCGACCAATCCGCCCGAAGAGGTCAAGCAGTCGATCGACCGGTATCTTTCGGCCCTCGGGGCAAGTCCCACGCAGCTCAGCGGGTTTCTCGAGATCGGCTTCGGACGGGACAGCAACGTCAACAGCGCAACCTCAAGCAGCCAGATCGCGATCCCCGCCCTGGGCGGGATTTCGGCGACCCTCGCCCCCAGCGGCGTGAAGGAATCCGACAGCTTCATCACGGCCGGCGGCGGACTGAATTACGTGTACGGGTTTTCGCAGAATTGGGCAGTCCTCGCAGGCCTCGCGGCCAACGGCAAGTTCAACTCGCATTTCGACGAGTTCGACACCGCCACGGTCGACGGCAACCTCGGGCTGCGCTGGTCGCGCGGCAAGGAAACGATCACGGCAGGATATCAGTTCCAGGATTTCCGCGTCGACAAGGAGGATTTCCGCAAGAGCAATGGCATCGTGGCGCAATGGCAGCACAGCTACAGCGGCTCCGCCCAGGCGTCACTTTTCCTCCAGGCGGCCAATGTCGAATACCCGGACCAGTCGATCCGGGACGCCAAGCGCATGATCGGCGGCGTTGCCTTCGGCTACGGCTGGGACACCCGGAGCAAGCCGGTCGTTTTCGGCAGCCTTTACGGCGGCAGCGAAAAAGAAAAGGCGGCGGACGAGCCTCAGCTCGGCTACAAGCCCATCGGAGTCCGACTCGGCGGTCAGGTATCCGTGGCCTCCGACGCGGTACTGTTCGGCCTGTTGAGCTACGAGCGGCGCGTGTACGGCGGCGACGAACCGTTCTTCCTCGTCACCCGCCGCGATAACCAGGTCGATCTGCGCCTGGGTATGAACTACGTGCTGAGTACAAGTTGGCTTCTGACGCCGCAGGTCGCCTACACCGACAATCAATCCAATATCGAGTTGAACACCTACGACCGCACCGTGGTGTCGCTTGTGCTGCGCAAGACGTTCTAACGTGAAATATTTCCTTGCCGACGGTGACATCGAGGAATCAACTGATCCGGTGGTTGAACCCAGGAGAAGATCATGAAGAGCACTTCGAATCGTTTCACTCCGAGTCGTTTCAAAGTCAGCCCCCGCGGCGTAATGGTCGCGGTCGTGTCTGCGGCATTCTCGAATCCAGCGCTGTGCAATACCGGCAGGGTCGATTTCGCTATCGGCAGTATTACGGTTACCGGCGCGGACGGCCGGGGGCGGCCCCTCACCCGGGGCGCGGAAGTCAAAACAGGCGACAAGATCGTGAGCAGCACCGACGGCCGCGCGCAGATCCGGTTTTCCGACGGCGCATACGTCTCGCTGCAGCCCAACAGCGAATTCGACATCAAGGAATACCGCTTCAACGGCAAGGCCGACGGCACGGAATCGGCCTTGTTCGGGTTGTTCAAGGGGGCGATGCGCACCGTCACCGGTCTTGTGGGTGGCGTCAATCGCAACCGTTATCAGATTTCCACGCCGACGGCGACGATCGGGATTCGCGGCACCGGCGGCCTGATCGCAATCGGCGGCGACGGATCGACACTGGTCACCGGCACGAACGGCATCTGGTCGCTCACCAACCAGGGCGGCACCCTCGACATCCCGGCCGGAACCGCGGGATTCGCCGGAGCCAACGTCAACGTGCCGCCGCAGCCGAGCACCGACGGCCCGGTCGTGCCGCCGCCGCAGAGCGGGCAGCAGCAACCGCCGACGATCGTGCAGGGCGACGTGGTTAACTCTCAGGGGAATCCGGTGTCCCTTTTCCCCGCCCTGAAAAGCGGGCCGGGCTACGAGTTAGCTGGTGTCGCTACAATTGGGGGGGCGTCGCCGATCCTTCCTAGAAACGGATACGGTGCGAGCGCGGTATTCGACTCCTCCGGCGCGCTGACCTCATTCACAATCGTCACCGCCACTCCCACCACTTACAGTCTTGCCGGAACGCAAGCGGACTTTGGTACGCTCGATGGGGTCATTGCCTGGGTCCGCTGGACCGGGCAGGTGAACGTCACTTCCAGCGGGACGACAAACCCTTTCACGATTTCGGCCAACGACGGCCTGCACTACGTCATCGGCATGCCGGCGACCAGCATGCCGACGAGCGGGGCCTTCACCTACAACCTGATCGGGGGCAGCAGTCCTACTTTTGGAAACCCAGCGGCGGGGCCCGCCGGCGTGCTCAATTCCGCCTCGCTGGTCGGAAATTTCGCTGGCACCGTCGGTGTCAACCTGTCCGCTACCATGGGCGGTGCAAGCGGTGATACTTACACTTTTCTCGCAGCCAACAACAGCGTGCTGATCGCCGGCCCGACGTTTTCCACCTCGGGGTTTGGAACTTCCTCGGGCAGCGGCACCTTCGGCTGCTCGGGCGTCTGCACGTTGAACGTCAACGGATTCTTTTCAGGAACCGGCGCTACTCATGCAGGCATGGTCTACCAGATCACCGGCATAAATACCGGGACCAACGTGAACGGAACCGCGGCGCTCAAGCGTTAGCGAAGCTCTCCATCGGCTGATCCGGTTGTTTGATTCATTCCCGCTCACGGCGGGGAATCGGCTGATTTGCCCTCCGAGCGCGTGAACTCCGCGCGGTCCGATTCATGGTCGAACCGTACTCGGAGGCGGTAGGCCTGCTCCAGGCAGGCCGGTTCAGGGAAGCGGCAGGACTGCTCGAGTCCTCCTGCGGGCGCGATCCCGGCGATGCCCGCGCCTGGTTTCTGCTCGGCGCATGCCGCCATGCGCTGCGCGATCTCGACTCCGCGCTGGCCGCTTTCGATCGCAGTATCGCGCTCGACTCCTCGAACCTCCAGGCGGGGCAGGCCGCGATCGCGGTGCTGTGCGACGCGCAGCGGCCCGCGGAAGCGCTCGCGCGCTGCGAGGGCCTGCTGTCCGCACATCCGGACGACGCGCAGCTTCAGTTCAGCGCGGGCGTGGTGCGCGAAGCACTCGGTGATTTCGCCGGCGCTCTTGACCGCTACGATCGCGCGCTCGCGATCGATCCCGGCTTCGTCCGCGCGCTGCAGAATCGCGGCATCGCCCTGACCCGCCTGGGGAGAATCGAGGAGGCGATCGAAAGCAACTGGCGATTCGTCTCGCTCTTCCCGGGAAACGTCGACGCGCACTACAACCTCGCCGAATCCTGCCTCGCGGCGCGGCGCTACGAAGACGCCGTTTCGGCCGCCCGGCAGGCGCTCGCACTCGACCCGGGGCACGCGCTGTCGCGGCTCGATCTGGGCCTGGCCCTGGCCGCGAGCGGGCGCCTGGAAGAAGCGCGCGGCGAATTGCGCGATGCGATGTCGCGCGACGATCCGGCCGTCCGCGCGCGCATCGAGACATGGGCCGCGGCAGCGGGCGCGACCGACCCGTTCGACGCTGCGACGCTGCTTCAGCCCGAAGACGTGTTCCTCTTCATGGGCTGCGAGCGCCTGGACTGGTGCGACTGGGCCGGGCTGGGCGCCTTTTCCGATCGTTGCGCCGAGCTGGTCCGCGGGGCGCGCGCGGAGTGCCTGCAATCGCGGGCGCTCGCCTTCAAGCTTTTCTACCTGCCCCTGCCGGCTTCACTGCAAAAGATCTACGCAGACCGCGTCGCGGCGGGCATAGTCCGGGTCGCTTCGCCGCTGGCGAAGCCGGCACGGCGGCCGCGCGCGCACCGGCACAGGCTGCGCCTCGGATACCTGTCGTCCGATTTCGGCCACCATGCGGTGGGTTATCTGACTGGCGCGATGTATGGCCTGCACGATCGCCAGCGCTTCGAGGTTTTCGGCTATGCGCTCTCCGGCAACGACGGCAGCGATAATTTCCGGGCCGTCGCTTCGCGATGCGAGCGCATGACCGATACGCGATCGCTGTCGCTCGAGCAGTTCGCCGGGCGCATCGCCGCCGACTCGATCGACATCCTGGTCGACTTAAACGGCTACACGCGCGGCGGCCGCAGTCTCGTGCTCGCGCTCAGGCCCGCGCCGATCCAGGTGGCCTACGTCGGCTATCCGGCGACGCTGGGCGGGACGCTCGCCGATTATTTCATCGCCGACGGCACGGCAGTGCCGCCGCACGCGGAGGTGTTCTTCGCCGAAAGGATCGTCCGGATGCCGCATTGCTACGCGCCGGCATCGCATCGAAGCCTTCCGGCCGCACCCGCATCCACCCGTTCGGACGAAGGGCTGCCCGATCGCGGCATCGTCTTCTGCGGCTTCAATCGGCATGAAAAGATCGATCCTGCGGCATTTCGATCGTGGATGCGCATACTCGACGCTGTGCCCGACAGCGTGCTGTGGCTACAACAAGGTCGCGGCGAGGCAAACCTGCGGCGTCACGCCCAAGAGGCGGGAATCGATCCGGCGCGCCTCATCTTCGCGCCGCATCGCGAGCACTCGGTGCATCTCGAGCGGCAGCGCCTCGCCGATCTGTTCCTGGACACCCGCTGCTGCAATGCGCACACGACCGGTGCCGATGCGCTGTGGTCGGGAGTACCGATCATCACCTGTCCGGGGGAGCACCTCGTTTCCCGCGTGGGCGCGAGCCTGCTGCGCGCCATCGGTCTCGACGAGCTCGCAGTCAACAGCTTCGATGAATACGAAGCGCTCGCGATCGAACTGGCGACGCACCCGGAAAGGCTTCGCGCCTTGAAGGCGAAGCTCGCGCAGAACCGCGAAACCCATCCGCTGTTCGACACCGGGCGTTACGTGCGCAACCTCGAGCGCGGCTATCTCGAGATGTGGCGCATTCATGCGTCGGGCGGACCACCGCAGTCCTTCAACGTCGAGGAGCCCGGACCGTTTGCGGCTTTCGGGGAATTGCGCTAGCCTCGCTGGTCATGAACGACACGAAGAAGATTTCGCTGCCCGAGGGCAAGGAGCCCATGCTGCGCGTGGTGCCGATGCCCGCCGACGCCAATCAGCACGGCGATATCTTCGGCGGCTGGATCATGTCGCAGGTGGACATCGCCGGCGGCGTGCTCGCCGCCCGCCAAGCGCGCGGCCGGGTCGCCACCATCGCAGTCAACTCGTTCCAATTCAAGCAGCCGGTATTCATCGGCGACGTGCTTTCCTTCTACGCCGAAGTCGTGCGCGTCGGCAACACCTCGATCACGGTCAATGTCGAGGTGTACGCGCAGCGCAACCCGACCGATATCGAAACCGTCAAAGTGACCGAGGCGACGCTCACCTACGTCGCGACCGGCACGGACCGCAGGCCGCGCCCCGTCCCGCCGATGGGCAGGTAAATGCAAAAATCCATGTCAGACGTGGTGAGTGTAGTCATTCCGGTCTTCAACGCGGAACCGTATCTGGAAGATACGCTCAAAAGCGTGTTTGCCCAGACCTATCCGCACATCGAAATCATTGTGGTCGATGACGGTTCGGAGGATCGTTCCGTCGACATTCTGGAATCGTATTCTGACCGGCTCGTGTTGATCAGGCAGAAGAACAGCAGTGCAGCCGCGGCAAGAAACCGGGGCGTACGCGAGGCGAGGGGCAAGTGGATCGCCTTCCTCGATGCCGATGATCTGTGGAGTCCGGACAAGATTCAGCGCCAGCTCGATGCCTGTGGCCATTGCGTGTGGTCTTACACCGATTGCGTTTTCATGGGCGGCATCAATGACGGCAAGAAAGACAGCGACCTCAACAAGAAATATCAGGGTCGGGTACTGGAGATGCTGGTCTGCAATAATTTCGTGGGTGCGTCGTCGGTCCTGATTCAAAGGCAGGCGTACCTGGACGCCGGCGGATTCAGTGAAACCTTGCAGTCCATCGAGGACTGGGAATTGTGGATCAGGCTCGCCAGCGTCCATGAGATCGGGTATGTCAATGAGCCGCTGGTAAGGTACCGGGTCCATTCATCCTCGGCATCGCGCAGCACGCACAAGACCTTGCCGTATCACATCAAAGTTATCGAAAGGGTGTTTGCGGAAGGCGGGCCGGCGGAAAGGCTTCGACACCTGATGCCATCCGCCAAGGCGCGTTCTTACAGCATCTGCTCCCAGATAGCGGAAGAGGAAGGAGACTATTCCTTTGCCTTCCGCTGTTCGGTACTGGCATGTCGGCAGGAGCCGCTGGGACTGGGGCTCTGGGAGCGGGCTTTCAAATCATTCGTGAAGTATCTGATGCATCTAATTGGGCGTCCGGTTGCCCAACATGTTTAGTGGCCGGCCATGATTATGGTATTCGAGCCCGTAGTGCCTCTGTAAAAAATGCGGGCAACAGGTGCCGGCCCCGGTCCATCTGGGCGTGGGTGCCTTCTCCTGACAATTCCTTCCTTTTCAGCATTCATCTTACGGCTGCCGGTCATCAATGAGCGAAAGTCGCCGAGCCATTCTGTATGCGGTTCTGAACCAGTACTCGCTGCAGATCATCACTTTCGTTTCCGTCGCTGTGCTGGCCCGATTGTTGACCCCGAGCGAAATTGGCGTGTTTGCGGTGGCCGCTTCCATCACGTTCCTGGCGATCGAGATCAGGGGCTTTGGGGTAAACGAGTTTCTCGTCCGGGAAAAGGAAATCGACCGGCAGAAGATCATGTCGGTCATAGGCGTGATGACGATGATATCTTGGGGCCTGGCTCTGCTGCTGATCGCCGCGGCGGGCTGGATCGCCGATTTTTATGGCGTAGCCGACCTGCGCAATATCATTTGGATCATTGCATTGCCGTTTTTCCTGGCGCCGTACTCCAGCGTCCCTGTTGCGCTCCTCGCCCGGGAGATGAGATTCGACACCATACTCAAAATCGACTTGTTCGGCTGCGTGGTCCGAAACGTCTGTTCCATTGGCCTGGTGATGCTGGATTTTGGTTATTACGGTCTGGCATATGGAGCGCTGGCGGGAGTTGTGGCGGAATTCCTTGCGATCACCTATTTTCGCCCGGCCGGCATGCCCTGGATGCCTTCCTTCAGGAATCTGACGCATATTCTCCGGGTTGGGATTCAAATCAGTGTCAGCAGATTCCTGGACTCGACCTCGCAGAACGCCAGCGATCTGGTGTTGGGGCGCCTGGCCAGCATGAAGGATGTGGGCCTGTACTCGCGCGGCCTGGGTTTGATTCTGTTCCTGCACAATTCCCTGATCCAGGCGGTCGGACAGGTGGCGTTGCCTCACTTGGCGCAGGTCAAACGCGGCGGAGGATCGGTGCGGGACGCCTATCTGAATGCGATCGTTCTGATGGGAGCATTCTTGCTGCCGCTCTTCGCAGTCGTTCATCTGGCGGCCTATTCCATGATTACGGCGTTGTTTGGAGATCAATGGAAGATCTCGGCGGGGATCGCGTCGATCTTGGCTCTGTGGGAAATGCTGCGGTCGCTGCACTGCTTTGCAACGCCCGCGTTACTAGCGATAGGCAAGGAGCGCCTGGTGTTGATCAAGGAAGTCATTTCCTTTGCCGTCAAGATCGTTGTGTTGATACTCGCGGTTCCCTATGGTCTGGAGCATGTCGCCTGGGGTTTCGTGTTATCCGGGGCGTTCGATCTGCTGGTGGCGACGCTGTTGATGAAGCACGCACTGGGAGTCGGAGTTGTCAGCCTTCTTGTGGCGTTCATACCAAACCTGGCGATAGCGGCCGCGTGCTGGATTGCGCTGAAGACCTTGACCCTGCACATCGATTTTGAAGGCATGAACTCATGGCTCGCGCTGCTGATCATCGGCTCCGCGATGGCGCCTGTGTGGCTGCTCGGGCTGAAGCTCACGAACAACAAGGCGTGGCCGTTCGTCCGGGGGGCCATTGAAAAGGTCGCCAGTGCGAGACTGAAGAGAGGGGCCGCGCGTTGATGGTTGCAGGCGCCCAGGCGCCGGTCGCCTTCGCGGCACTCCGCCACCGGAGCTTTCGCGCCTATTTCCTCACCTCGGCCGCGGCGATGATGGCCGACAACATCGAGCACGTCATCAGCTACTGGGTGCTGTTCCAGAAATTCCAATCGCCGGCGCTCGCCGGCTTCGCCGTGCTCAGCCACTGGCTGCCCTTCCTGCTGTTCTCGGTGTACTCCGGAGCGCTCGCCGACCGCTACGACTGCAGGCGCATCATCCAGTTCGCCGTGCTTCTGTTCATGGGCGTGTCGCTCGCCTGGGGCCTGCTGTTCCTCACCGACACGATCGAGGTATGGCACGCGATGGTCCTGCTCACCGTGCACGGAATGGCCGGGGTCATATGGGGCCCGGCGAGCCAACTCCTGGTCCACGATATCGTGGGGCCTGGAGAGCTGCAAAGCGCGATCCGGCTGAGCGCGACCAGTCGCTACCTGGGCCTGCTGATGGGTCCGGCGGTGGGCGGCGGGCTGATGCTGCTGCTCGGCCCTGCCGCAGGGCTGCTCGTCAACGTGCTGATCTACCTTCCCTTGCTCCTGTGGCTCTGGAAGGTCCCCCACGACGGGCACCAGCGCCGCGCGCAGGCTGCTCAGCGCCAAGCAGCCGGCCTCGCCGACACCATCGCGATCCTGCGCGAGGTCTCGGGCAACCGCACGATTTTCTCGATGATACTTCTGGCGGGGGTCTCTTCCCTTTTCGTGGGCAACGCGTTCCAGGCCCAGATGCCGGAGTACGCCCACGACCTGGGCACCGACGACGCCGGCGTCGACTACAGCATCCTGCTCGGCGCCAACGCCGCGGGTGCGCTCGCGGCCGGCCTCCTCCTCGAAAGCAGGGCGCTGCTGCAGCCGCGCCCGCGCACGGCGATCGTCTTCACCGTTCTTTGGTGCCTGGTCATCGCCGGTTTTGCGGCGGCGACGAGCTATCCCTTGGCCGTCGCGCTGATGTTCGTCGCCGGGTTCCTGAATCTCGCCTACAGCGCGATGTCGCAGACGCTCGTCCAGCTCCACGCCCCGGCGCAGTTGCGCGGGCGCCTGATCGGGGTCTACAACACGGCGAACAACGGGCTGCGGGCTTTCAGCGGCCTCACCGTGGGCGTGCTCGGCAGCCTGATCGGCATCCATTGGTCGCTCGCGCTCTCCGCGCTCGCGCTTCTGGTGATCATCGTCGGCGTGTGGGCGTTCTCGATACGGGCGAGATAACCAGCCCGTCATCGCTTCGCTTCACACCGATGGATTCTCCGGAGATGCGAGACGCGGCGTGCCTTTTCAGGGCAACCCGATCGTCAACGCGGCGCGTCCGATGACCTCGCCCCGCTCGACGCGCTCGTGCAGCGCTTCGGCCTGCTCCAGCGCTCGGATATCGCTCACGACCGGCCAGACTTCGCCGCGCGCGACCAGGTCGAGCGTCTCCAGGATCTCCAGGCGCGTGACGTAGCGGCTGCCGAGAACGTCCTGCTCCTTGAGCAGCAGGTCCCGCGCCGAAACCTGAAACGGCTGACCGGCGCCGCCGAGCGTCACGAGCCGCCCGCGCCGCCCGAGCGCTTTCGCTCCCGCCTCGAGCGTCGCGGAGGTGGACACGTAGTCGATCGCCACGTCGACGCCCTGGCCGTGCGTGAGATCGAGCAACGCTTCGCTCACGCTGCCCTGCGATGCGTCGACCACTTCGTCGGCTCCTGCAGCCCGGCACGCCTCGAACTTTTCCTTGGCCACCTCGACCGCGATGACCCGCGCCCGCGCCCACTTCGCCATCATGAGCTGATGGATGCCCAGGCCGCCGCCGGCGCCGAAAACAGCGACGGTCTCGCCGGCCTTGACGCGCGCGCGCTTGAGCACTTTGTAGGGCGTGGCGAGCGCGTCGCCGATCACGCCGATTTCGGCAGGGTGCGCGCGGTAATCCAGCCCCTGGGGCAGCTTGACGAAGATATGCGCGGGCAGCTTGATGTACTCGGCGTAGCCGCCGTCGCAATTGCGCCCGACGTTGCCGCCGCCGTTCTCGCACAGCGGCTCGAGGTTGGCTAGGCACCAGCGACAATGGCCGCAGTTGAGATAGTAGTAGGCGGTGACGCCGTCTCCAGCGGCGAGGCCGTTGACCCCGGCGCCCACCGAAACGATCTCGCCCGCGATTTCATGGCCGATGATGCGCGGAAACTCCGCCGTCATGCGGCCCGCCTTCATGTGCTGGATAGTCAGCCCGGAGCCGCATGCGAGCACTCGCGCGACCGCCTCGCCGGCCTCGGCGACGGGGTCCGGAACCCGGGTCAGCTCAAACGGGGTGTTCGGCCCGCGCAGCACCATGGCTTTCATGACGTCCTCGCCCTTTCTTGCCGGGTATCTTCAGTCCGGGAACATGAAATTCGCCGCCTTCAGGAACAGCGTCCGGTTGACGCCGTCCGAATGCAGGAACGCCGCCGCGTCGCGCACCAGCTTCTCGACGCCGAACTCCTTCATGTAGCCGTGGCCGCCGTGGATCTCCAGACACCAGGTGGCGATTTTCCAGGCCGCCTGCGAGGCCATCGCCTTGGGCAGCGCGCCGAGCGTCCTGTCCCATCCGTGCTGCTGATGGTCGGCAAGCCAGCAGGCGCGGTGAATGTAGGATCGCGAAGCATCGATGAGCATGCGCATCTCGGCAAGCTGGGCACGGATGCCGTCGTGCCCGATCAACGGCTTTCCGCCCTGGACGCGCGTCTTCGCCCAATCGATCGCCTTCTGGTGCAATGCGACCGCGACGCCGAGAACCGATGCGCCCGCGTAAGCGTTCGATTGCGGAAAGAACTGAGCCAGCACCTTGAAGCCCTGGCCCACCTCGCCGACGACGTTTGCGTCGGGAAGGAAGCAGTCCTGAAAGACGAGTTCGGCATTGTTGGCCAGGCGCTCTCCCATCTTGTCGTGCACGCGCCCGATCGTGAATCCGGGCCGGTCGCGCTCCAGCAGGAAGCAGGTGGATCCTTCGGCCAGCGGCTTGCCTTTTTCCGTTTGCACGAACAGCAGGGTGTGGCTGGCGCGATTGCCGTTGGAGATGAAGTGCTTCATGCCGTTGACGATCCATCCCCCCGCGGTCTTCTGCGCGCCGGTGCGAAACGGCGTCGGAAAAGGCAGAAAATAGTTCGACGCATTGTCGGGCTCGGTGATGCCGATCGCGAGCATCCCGCGCGGATCTTGCGCGAACTGCGGCAGGACGCGCGATCGCTGCTCCTCGTTGAGCGCCTTCTGCATGATCTGCGCGATCTTCAAGGTCTGGGCGAAGATGACCGAAACGCCGAGATCGCCCCTCGCCAGTTCCTCGATCACCATCGCCGTCGTCAGCGAATCGGTGCCCAGACCGCCCCATGCTTCGCCGAGCGTCATGGTGCGGATGCCGAGCTCATGAGCCTTCTCGACGATCTCCCACGAGAAGCTCTTTTCCGGATCCGGGTTCGCGTCGAGCGCCGCGGCGCGCGGCTTGACCTCGCTTTCCACGAAGCGCGCGACGGTCTCCAGGATGGCGCGTTGATCCCCGTTCAGGATGAATATGTCTTCCATGGGTCTTATTCCAGGGCCGCCAGCGGCGTCGGCGTATGCCGGATGGTCTTGTAGGCGTGATAGTTCCAGGAGAACGAGATTCCGGTGCTGAACAGGCTGCGCGTGTTCATGAAGGTCTTCAGGCCGCGCTTCAGGGACGTCGTGAACGACGACACCTCTTCGTAGGCGTTGAGCAAGCCTTCGTAGGCCTCGCGCGGCGTGAAGTTCTTCATCTTGAACACGGGCTCGAGGATGGTGTAATGCCTCCAGTCGTTCGGATAGTTGGTGAGCAGCAGGCGGTTTTCGGCCACCATCTGCCGATAGAACGCCGTGCCCGGCAGCGGCGTCTCGAGGGTCATCTGCACGGCGTCAATCTCGTTCTTCAACGCGAAATCCACGGTGCGCCTGAACACATCCTTGTCCTGGGTGTCGGTGCCGAAGATGAAGCAGCCGACGATAGCGATGCCGTGATCGTGGATCTTCTTGATGGCGTCGCTAAAATTCCTCGTCGCGGGGCGGAGGTTCACGGGCTTGTGCATGGAGCCGAGGGTCTCGGCATCCAACGATTCGAAGCCGATCAACAAGCCCTTGCAACCGCTGCGTGCGGCGGATTTCATCAGATCGTCGTGTTCCACGATGTTGAGGCACGTCTGTCCGCCCCATTCCTTCCCGCTCCCTTGCAGCCGGTCGAACAACTCCTTCGCTCGCCGGATGTATTTCATTCCAGACCCGACGATGTTGTCGTCCACGATGAAGATGCGCTTTGACTTCATGGCGTTGATTTCATCCATCACGTTGTCGATGCCGCGAAGCCGGTAGCGCGCACCGTTGAAGGCCGTCACCGAGCAGAAATTGCAGTTGATCGGGCAGCCCCGACCGGTCTGCACCGTCTCGACGAAGTATTTGCCTCGCAGCAGGTCGCGACGCGGTGCCGGAAGGCTCTCGATGTTCGGCTGCTCGCCAACCCGGTAGACCTTCCGGAGGCTGCCTTTTTCAAAATCTTCCAGCACCTGCGGCCAGAGATTCTCGCCCTCGCCCGCGACGACCGCGTCCACATACCGCAGCGCTTCCTCCGTCATGTAGGAGGCATGGATCCCGCCCATGATCACCGTGACCCCGCGCGCGCGGAAGCGCTGGGCAATTTCGTACGCCCTCGGCGCAAGCGGCGTCATGCAGGTAATGCCGACGAGATCCGCCGGCGCATCGAAATCCAGATCCTGCACCGCCTCGTCGACGATCTCCACCTCGTAGCGGTCGGGCGTATAGCGGGCGATCATGGCCAGGCACAAAGGCGGAATCGCCAGCACCTTGATATTGGAGTGCAGGGTTCCTTTATGAGCCGGATTGATGAGCAGGATCTTCTTCACTGTTGGCCATCCTTTCCCGATGGTGCAAATAAGCGTTTCAGTAAAGACAACAGGTCCATTACTTATGCTTCGAAAGCTCGAGCTTGGCGATGGCGTTGCGGTGAACCTCGTCCGGCCCGTCGGCAAAGCGCAGGGTGCGCGAATGCGCGTACATGTAGGCGAGCGGAAAATCCTGAGCCAGGCCGCCGCCGCCGTGCGCCTGGATGGCCCAGTCGAGCACCTCGCAGGCGACGTTCGGCGCGAGCACTTTGATCATCGCGATCTCGGCGCGCGCCGCCTTGTTCCCGACCGTGTCCATCATGTATGCGGCCTTAAGCACGAGCAGGCGCGCCGAGTCGATCTTGATGCGGGCCTCCGCGATGCGTTCCTGGGTCACGGTGCGCTCGGCGATCGGCTTGCCGAAAGTGACGCGCCCGAGGCTGCGCTTGCACATGAATTCGAGCGCGCGCTCGGCGACGCCGACGAGGCGCATGCAGTGATGGATGCGCCCGGGCCCCAGCCTCCCTTGAGCGATCTCGAAGCCTCGGCCTTCGCCGAGCAGGATGCTGGAGGCCGGCACGCGCACGTTCTCCAGCGCGATGTCCATGTGACCGTGGGGCGCGTCGTCGTAGCCAAAGATGCTCAAGGGGCGCAGGATCTTCACCCCGGGCGCGTCGCGCGGCACGAGTATCATCGACTGCTGCGTGTATTTCGCCGCCGCCGGATCGGTCTTGCCCATCACGATGTAAAGCTTGCAGCGCGGGTCGCCCGCGCCCGATGACCACCATTTGCGGCCGTTGACGACGTAGTCTCCGCCTTCCCGCACGATGCGGCATTGAATGTTGGCTGCGTCCGAGGAGGCTACGTCCGGCTCGGTCATGAGGAAGGCCGAGCGGATTTCGCCCGCGAGCAGCGGATCGTGCCATTGCTTCTTCTGCTCCTCGCTGCCGTAGCGCTCGAGCGTTTCCATGTTGCCGGTGTCGGGCGCCGAGCAGTTGAACACCTCGGGCGCCCAGTGCACGCGCCCCATGACTTCGCACAGCGGCGCGTATTCCAGGTTCGAAAGGCCCTGCGGAGCTCGCGGCGAGCGGGGAAGAAAGAGATTCCACAAGCCCTCGGCTCGCGCCTTGGGCTTCAGTTGCTCGATCAGCGTCGTGGGCACCCAGGGATTGCCCTTCGCGCGGTTCGCTTCGACCTCCTCGTGGAAGCGGCGCTCGTTCGGATAGATGTGCTCGTCCATGAAGCGCGCAAGCTTGGCCTGGAGCGTTTTTACTTTGTCCGAATACGCGAAATCCATTTTGTCTCTCCGACTGTCATCCCCGCGCGAGCGGAGATCTACCTGGTCCTACGAAGCCGCTGGATTCCCGCTTGCGCGGGAATGACGAGAATCACGTTTCACGCTGATCTTGAACCCATCGCCTTTTCCGCGTACTGCCAACCCAGCTCGGCGAGCGGCCCGGCGCGAGCGCCCGCTTCCAGCGCCTCGGCGCTCGCCGCCGTGCCATCGAGCGCGCGCTTCATCACGCCCTGCAGGATCGCGGCGATCCGGAAAAGGTTGTAGGCGAGATAAAAATCCCAGTGGTCTATCCGATCCCGCCCCGTGCGCTCGCAGTATGACGCAATGTATTGAGACTCGCTCGGTATGCCGAGCGCCGCCAGGTCGAGCCCCGCGATGCCGCGAAACTTTCCCGGCGGGATATGCCAGCTCATGCAGTGATAGGAGAAATCCGCGAGAGGATGGCCGAGCGTGGAAAGCTCCCAGTCGAGGATCGCGAGGATTTTCGGCTCGCGCGGATGGAAGACGAGGTTGTCCATTCGATAGTCGCCGTGCACCACCGTGGTCGCGTCGCCGGGCGGAATGTTTCCGGGGAGCCATTCGATCAGCCGGTCCATCTCTTCGATCTTCTCCGTCTCTGAAGCCTGGTATTGCCTGCTCCAGCGCCCGATCTGGCGCGCGAAATAGTTGCCGGGCTTGCCGTAATCGGAAAGACCCGCCGCGCCGTAGTCGAGCCGGTGCAGCGTCGCGATGACTTGGTTCATCTCGTCGTAGATCGCGGCGCGCTCGGGCTTTGTCATTCCCGGAAGCGACTGCTCCCACAGCACGCGGCCCTCGACGTAATCCATGACGTAGAACGAACGGCCGATGACGTTCTCATCCTCGCACAGGCACCAGGTCCGTGGCACGGGAATGCCCGCCTTGCCGAGCGCCGTGATCACTCGAAACTCGCGCTCCACGGCGTGCGCCGAGGGCAGCAGCTTCGCCGTCGGGCCGGGTTTGGAGCGCAGCACGTAGCGTGCGCCTGCGCCGCGAAGAAGATAGGTGGGATTGGATTGCCCGCCCTTGAACTGCTCGACCGAGAGCGGTCCCGAGAATCCTTCAATACGGCTGCGGAGATAGCGCTCGAGCGCCCCGACGTCGAAACGGTGGCGCTCCTGCACCGGCATGGTGCCGACGAACTGCGTGCTCATGGGACTCGAAACCGGGGACAGACCACGGTTTTTCCTTTGAAACCGTGGTCTGTCCCCGGTTTTGCTTTTAGTAAGTCGGCTTTTCCTTGAAGTACTGGAAGCGGTCGATCGAGCGCAGCTTCAACTCGCGCACGTCAACGCCCTGCAGGATCTTGAGCGGCACGTCGATCCCGGCCGCGCCCAGCCCCCACACCTTGCGGTAGAGCTCCTCGTGGCTCGTAACCGGATCGCGGCCGACGCCCACGACGATGTCGCCGTTCTTGATCCCGGCCTTGTCCGCGGGACCCTCCGGCGAAACCCGGGTGACGAACAGGCGCCCGTGCAGCTCCTCGGTCGCCAGACCCATCCACGGACGCGCCGGTTCCTTCCTGCGTCCTTTTGCGATGAGATCGGCGAGTATCGGCTGAAGCAGATCGATCGGCACGAACATGTTTCCCGGGACCTGCGACCCGCCCTCGATGGTCTCGCGCACCAGCAGCGAGCCGATGCCGACGAGCTTCCCTTCGCGGCTTACGAGCGCGGCTCCGGCCCAATGTTCAGTCGCCGGCGCCGTGAAAATCGCCGACTCGAGCAAATACTCCCAGCTCGCCGCGAACTTGCGCTTGGAGACGACGTAAGCGAGGCTCGCCATCTCGCGCCCGCCCGCGGGAAGAACCATGACCGGCTCGCGCAGCGCAAGATCCGCCGCCTGCCCCAGAGGCATCGGCTTCACGCCGAGCGGCGCGCCCGAGCGCAGCAGCCCGAAACCGCTCGCGTGGTCGTAGCCGACCAGGGTTGCGGGGACCGTCCTGTCGTCCTGCGTCGTGATCTCGATCGAATCGGCTTCGATAACGATGTAGCCGATCGTGACGACGTGCCCGCGATCGTCGATCACGACGCCGGTGCCCTCGCGGTTATCACCCAGGTTGCGGTTGCTTCGTGCACCGGGAATGGCTTTCATCTTCACACGAACGACGGCACCGAGCATCTCCTCGGCTTCGCTCTGCCCTTGCGCCTGCGGCTTGTCCTTCGCCTCCTGCGCGAACCCGGAATTGACCAGAACAAATGAAGCGAACAGGACTGCCAGCCGGAGCGGTGCCATGACGTCTCCCTTATCGACGCGCCTTTGAGGCTTCATTCTTATCCCAAATCGCGCCGATTTCCAGTGCATAACGCCTTGTTACGCCGGTTTGTTCCGAGCCCATCCGCCCGGTTATGATTCGCCCATGAACACGCCTCGCGGCACGAGCCTGTTCCTCAACCTGGGACACACCTTCGATCACCTGTTGATACTGATCTTTCCGACGGTCGTGCTGGCGATGGGAGAGGAATTCGGCCGCGGCTATGCGGAGCTTCTGCCGCTCTCCCTCGGCGGCTTCATCGCCTTCGGCGCCTTCTCGATCCCGGCGGGGTGGCTGGCCGACCGCTGGAGCCGCTTCGGCATGATGGTCGTGTTCTTCATCGGCATGGGCACGGCGAGCGTGCTCACCGGACTCGCCCAGAGCCCCGTGCAGATCGCGCTCGGCATCACGCTGATCGGCGTTTTCGGGGCGATCTACCACCCGGTCGGCATCGCCATGCTGGTCGCGGGCCGCGAGAACGTCGGCAAGGTGCTGGGCGTCAACGGCGTTTTCGGCAACGTCGGCGTGGCGTTCTCGGCGCTCTCGGCCGGCGCGCTCGCCGACCTGGCCGGCTGGCGCGCGGCCTTCATCGTTCCGGGAGCGATCGCGATCGCGGTCGGCATCGCGTTTGCGCTGCAGCCGCGCGAAGCGCGCGAGCGAACACCTGCGCGCAAGGCCGAGCCCTATCGGATCTCGCGCTCGGACCTCGTCCGGGTGTTCGCGATCCTGACCGTGGCCACGGCCTGCGGCGGCGTCATCTTCAACGCGACCACGGTTTCGATGCCCAAGGTGTTCGACGAGCGGCTTTCAGCGCTCACGAGCTCCACGTTCGGCATAGGCGCGCTCGTTTGCGGGGTTTATTTGATCGCGGCGATGGCGCAACTGTGCGTCGGCTGGTGGCTGGACCACCGGTCGCTGAAGTCGGTGTTCGTGCCCGTGGTCGCGCTCCAGGTGCCCCTGCTCCTGCTGGCGGGAACCACCGAGAACGCCGCGATGCTTCTGGTGGCGGTGGCGATGATGTTCTTCGTGTTTGGACAGATCCCGATCAACGATGCGATGATCGCCCGCTATACCGCGGAAGCCTGGCGCGCCCGCGCCTACGCCGTTCGCTACGTGGTTTCGTTCTCGGCAAGCGCTCTGGCCGTACCGCTGGTCGCGTGGCTCTACAAATCGAGCGGGGATTTCAGGCTGCTTTATTTCGTTCTGGGGGCGCTCGCCTTTGCGACTTTTTCGGCCGCGCTTTTCTTCCCAGCCGCGGAGGATAAGACCGTCGCGAAAGAGATTGCCGCTTGACGGGGAACCTCGGAGCATGTCATCCCCGCGAAAACGAGCGAAAGCGAGTTTCGAGGAACGGCCAAGCGGGGATCCAGGGCCTCTGCGAAAACGACACTGAATTCCCGCTTGCGCGGGAATGACGACTACTATCGCCGCGCCTTCTTCTTCCCGGCCTTCGCGCGCTTCGGCGCCTTGGCGCGCCGCGGCCAGAGCTGCTTGCTCGCAAGACGGGCGCCCTGGGCCAGCGCTTCGAGCTTGGCCCAGGCGATGTTCGCGTGACCCACGCGCGGGCCCAGGCCGCAGTCGGTTCCAGCCATGACGTTTTCCCGGCCGACCAGCTTCGCGTAGCGCACCAGGCGCTGCGCCACCAGCTCCGGGTGCTCGATGAAGTCGCTGCAATGCCCGACGACCCCGGGGATGAGCACGGCGTCCTTGGGCAGCTTTACCTTCTCGAAGATCTCCCATTCGTGCTCGTGGACGGGATTGGAAGCCTCGATCGAGTAGCTCGACGCACGCACGCGAAAGATGATGTCGATGATGTCCCGCAAGGGGATGTCGTTCTGGTGCGGGCCGTGGAAGCTGCCCCAGCAGACGTGCAGCCGGATTTTCTCTCTCGGGATGTCGCGCAGCGCGTGGTTGAGCGCATCGACGCGCAGCGTCGCGTACTTGCGGTAATCCTTGACGCTCATTTCCGGGTACATCTGCCATCCGTCGGGCAGGTCGGGATCGTCGATCTGCAGGAGAAAGCCCGCCTCCACGATCGCCTTGTATTCCTCGCGCATCGCTTCGGCGACGGCGTAGAGAAACTCCTCGTCGCCCGCGTAGTGCTCGTTGCGCAGCCAGTGCTCGATCGTCCCCGGCGTATTGGCGGGCAGGAAGGCCTCGGCGACGCGCACGCCTTGGAGCGCGGCCTTGAAATTCTCCAGGTCTTCCTTGAGCGCGGCGTGTCCGACGTATTTCAGCGGCCCGGTGCAGAAAACCTGGCTCGCGCGGAATCCGGCCCAGCCGAACCCGCCGTGCTTGCCGGAGAAATACTCGGCGAATCTGCGCATGTCGCGGCTCATGACGCTGAGCGGCTTCGGGCCTTCGCCGGGCTTGTATTCGCGCGCTTCGAATCCGGAGAGCCGCTCGCGCACGTAGCTCGTGAAGCTCGTCTTGGAGAGCTCGCCGTCGTTGATGCTGTCCAGACCGCATTCCACCTGCTTGCGCACGACTTCGGCGACCGCGCCCCTGAGACGCATCGGAAGGGCCTCCTTGTCGTAGGCCTGGCCGCTCCCTTTCGCGACGATCATCGTCCACAGGTCCTGCGGGCGCGGCAGCGCGCCTGCATGCGTGGTCAGGATCCGGTCGGTGCTGCGTATCATTCTCGCTCCCCTGGTGGATCGAAGCGGCGCGAGTGCGCCGACGGGCCGCTATTGTAGTCCGGCCCGGCCGAAAGAGTGGCCCACGGCAATCCCAGGTTCGAAGTGGGACGAAGAAATGGGTTGACACCGCGGCGCGCTTCGCCTGAAATTCACACGTAGCGTGCGCCGTGCGCACGGCGCACGCTACTAACAAACAGGAGCTTTCAATGGCACAACGAACCACCCCCCCATTTCGCGCCGACCAGGTCGGCAGCCTGCTGCGTCCGGCGGAGCTACATGAGGCACGTGCGAAGGCGAAGCGCGGCGAGTTGAGCGCCGAGCAGCTCCGCACCGTGCAGGAAAAGTGCATCCGAGAGGCCGTGGCCAAACAGGAATCCGTCGGCATGCAGGTCGTCACCGACGGCGAGTTCCGCCGCGACTGGTGGCACATCGATTTCATCCACGGCTTCGACGGCGTGGAGCTCGCCTCGGGCGACGCCTACGGGGACGCGAAGTTCAAGAACACCGAAGAGCAGCCGCCGTTCATGATGGTGAAAAGCAAGATCCGGAGAACCAAGCCCTCCATGCTCGAGCATTTCACGTTCCTGAAGTCGGTCGCGAAGAAAACGCCCAAGTTCACCATGCCCTCCCCGGCGATGCTGCACGCGCGCGGCGACCGCGCGTCCATGAAGAAGACCTATCCGGACCTCGACGAGTTCTGGGCCGACCTCACGAAAGCGTATCGCGAGGAGATCGCCGACCTGTACAAGGCGGGCTGCCGCTACCTGCAGATCGACGACACCACCATCGCGATGATGGGCGATCCGATGGTGCAGGAGAATTTCAAGAAGCTCGGCGACGATCCGAAGAAGGACACCGCGATGTACGCGGACGCCGTCAACGCGGCGATCCGCGACGTGCCCGATGACATGACGGTAGCCATTCACACCTGCCGCGGCAACTTCAAGAGCACTTGGCTCGCGAGCGGAAGCTACGATTTCGTCGCCGAAACGGCGTTCTCGAAACTCGAGGTCGATGCCTTTTTCCTCGAGTACGACACCGACCGCGCGGGGGGCTTCGAGCCGCTGCGCTTCGTGCCGAAGGGAAAGATCGTGGTGCTGGGCCTGGTCAGCTCCAAGCTGCCGGAGCTGGAGAAACAGGACGACCTCAAGCGGCGCATCGACACGGCGTCCAAATACGTGCCGCTGGAAAACCTGTGCCTCTCCCCGCAGTGCGGCTTCTCCAGCACCCACCACGGCAACAAGCTCACCGCGGACGATCAGTGGAGGAAGCTGGGCTTGGTGCTGGAAGTGTCAAAGAGCGTCTGGGGTTAAGTACGCGACCGGCCGCGCCTAAGCTGTTTCCCCTCCTTGGATAAGAAGGGGTGGCGCGGAGCGCCGGGGTAGTTTGACCGGCGCGCGCTACCACCCCCTGCGGGGCACTTCTCCTCAAAAGAGGAGGGGAAACCAAATTATTTCGCCAGGCTTCCTAGTACACCGCGCCCCGTGCGGTAACAGGCCACAGCGCCTCGACCTTTCCCTTGCGCACGCACACGAACTCCTCGTAAAGATTGACCGTCGGGTCGCAGTGACCCGGTACGAGCAGCAACTTCTCGCCCAGTTTGGGCGCCTTTGCGCCCGCTGCGATTTTCAGCACGCCGTGCTCGTCGGATGCCTTCACGTACTCGACCCCCGGTCGCCCGTGCACCTGAGGCATTCCGGAGTCCACGCTCGAAGCTTTCAGTCCGGCATCGACGATCGCGCGGTCCGGCGCAGGCGTACTCATCACCGTCGCCAGAACAAAAAGACTCTGCTCGAAGCGCGGCCAATTCTCTGCCCAGACGTTACGGTGGTAGTCCGCGTCCATGAACACATACGACCCCGGCTGGATCTCGTTGAAGACGCAGCTCGCGCTCTCCAGCAGAAAGGTGCCCGTGCCCGCGCCGGTGACCGTCTCGCAGGCAACCCCGGCCTTTTCGATCAGCGTTTTCGTGAGCTGAGCCTTCTCCGCCGCAGCGGCGACCGCGGCGCGCCGCTCCGCGGGTCCGCGAAGATGTTGCGCGGACCCATGGTAGGCGTGCAGGCCGGCGAAGCGCAGATTGCGACACGCGGCGATGCGGATGGCAAGCGCGAGCGCCTGCTCTCCGGGCTCGACGCCGCAGCGATCGGCGCCGACGTTCAGCTCGACGAGCACGTCGAGCCGCATGCCTTCGGCGCGCGCCGCCGAGTCAAGATCGCCGACGTTCCCGGCGTCATCGGCGAGCACCGCCACCTTCGCCTCGCGCGCGAGCCTGACAAGCCGCGCGATCTTCTGTTTTCCGACGATCTCGTTGGTGACGAGCACATCGGCGACGCCGCCCGCGACCAGCGCCTCGGCCTCGCTCACCTTCTGGCAGCAGATGCCGATCGCCCCGGCGGCGATCTGCAGGCGCGCGATCCGGGCGCACTTGTGGCTTTTCGCATGCGGGCGCAGCCGCACGGCGCTTCCCTTCACCGCCTCCGCCATGCGCGCGATGTTGCGCTCGAGCGCGTCCAGATCGAGGATCAGGGCAGGCGTATCGACTTCGTCGAGCGGAATTCCAACTGATGCAGGCGAGCGCAGCGACATGGTGGCGCCGTCATTCTAGCGGAACGCGATACTGTAAGATCCATGTCATTCTGAGGGCGTAGCCCGAAGAATCTGCTTTTCGAGCGCCAACAAAAGCAGATCCTTCGCTTCGCTCAGGATGACAAACCAACCGAGAAAACGATGACCATCCCGAACACCATGCGCGCGGTCGAGATCACCCGGCCGGGGAAACCCGAGGTGCTGAAAATCGGCACGCGCCCCGTCCCGCAGCCCAAGTCGGGAGAGGTACTGATCCGCGTCGTCGCGGCGGGCGTGAACCGCCCCGACGTCATGCAGCGCACCGGCCACTATCCCGTGCCGCCGGGCGCCTCCGACATTCCGGGCCTGGAGCTCGCGGGCGACATCGTCGCCCTCGGCGAAGGCGTGAAGGAATGGCGCGTCGGCGACGCAGTCACCGCGCTGGTGCAGGGCGGCGGCTACGCCGAGTACTGCACCGCGCCCGCGCCGCAATGCCTGCCGATTCCGAAAGGCATGACACCCATCGAAGCGGCATCGCTTCCCGAGACCTTCTTCACCGTGTGGAGCAACGTCTTCGACCGCGCGGGCCTTGCGCCCGGCGACTCCTTCCTCGTGCAGGGCGGCTCGTCCGGCATCGGCGTCGCCGCCATCCAGATGGTGAAGGCCTTCGGCCACACCGTGTTCGCGACCGCGGGCAGCACGGAAAAATGCGAAGCCTGCGTCAGGTTCGGCGCCGACCGCGCCATCAATTACAGGACCGAGGACTTTGCCGCGGTGGTAAAGGAGGCCACCGCCGGCAAGGGCGTCAACGTCATCCTCGACATGGTCGGCGGCGACTACGTCGAGCGCGAGCTGAAGTGTCTCGCCGACGACGGGCGAATCGCGGTGATCGCTTTCTTGGGCGGCACCAAGGCGACGATCAACCTCTCGGAAATCCTGCGCCGGCGGCTGACCATCTCCGGCTCGGGCCTGCGCCCGCGCCCGGTCGAGTTCAAGGGTGCGATCGCGAGGAACCTGCGCGAGCGAGTCTGGCCGCTCATCGAAGCCGGAAAGATAAAAGCGGTGATCCACAAGACCTTCCCGCTTGCGGAAGCCTCCAAGGCGCACGAGCTGATGGAGTCGAGCCAGCACATCGGGAAAATCGTTCTCACCGTCTAGCCGTGTTCCAGAAAGACCTGCTCAAAGGCAAGCGCATCCTCGTCACCGGCGGCGGAACCGGGCTCGGGCGCGAGATGGCGGCGAAATACCTCGAGCTCGGCGCCGACCTCACAATCTGCGGCCGCAGAAAACCGGTGCTCGACAAGACCGCAGCCGAACTGATGGCCAGGCACGGCGGCTCGGTCAAATGCCACGCCGTGGACATCCGCGATGCAGCGGCAGTCGATGCCATGGTTCAAGCGATCTGGGACGACGGCGGGCCGCTCACCGGCCTGGTCAACAACGCCGCGGGTAATTTCATCTCGCGTACCCAGGATCTCTCGCCGCGCGGCTTCGACGCCATCGCCAACATCGTGCTGCACGGCACCTTCTACACGACGCAGGCCGTCGGCAAGCGCTGGATCGCGGGCGGCCATAAGGGTTCGGTCGTGTCGATCGTCGTCACCTGGGTTTGGACAGGCTCGCCCTTCGTCGTGCCCTCGGCGATGTCGAAAGCGGGCGTGCACGCGATGACGCAATCGCTCGCGGTCGAATGGGGGCGCTACGGCATACGCTTGAACGCCATTGCGCCGGGGACCTTTCCGACCGAAGGCGCGGGCAAGCGCCTCGCCCCGGGACGCGACACGGACAAGGAAACCGCGGCGATCAACCCGATGCGGCGCTCGGGGAAGATGCAGGAGCTGCAGAACCTGGCCGCCTTCCTCATGGCGGAGGGCTGCGAGTGGCTCACCGGCCAGACCATCGCGCTCGACGGTGGCGGCTGGCTCGCCAACGGCGCCTCCTTCACCGAGCTTGCCGCCTGGACCGACGCCGACTGGGAGAAAGCCCGCGCCGCGATCAAGGAGCAAAACGAGAAAGATCGCGCGCAGCGCTCGGTGTGACCCGCGGCTGGCTAGGCCACGCAGGTGATTTCTTAGAAGCTGTTTCTTTTGCCTAGCCCCTTGTCTTCTTCCAGCTCCATCCTGCTCCAAACGACCGTGCTTCCGTTACGGTTGCCGCGGGCCTTGATCAGTGTGCCGACCAGCGCCTTGGTAAAGAACTCGTCGCAGGTGATTACCCTGTCGTCGACTCCGAAGACGATTGCGGCCGTGTTCACGGCGATACCGAGGATCGTCACGACCTGCTGGTCCTGGATTGTGGCGTCGATCGACTGGATCGGGCCCTGAAGCTCGACCCGCTTGGCTGCCGAGCGTTTTTCCACCTCGGTCGCAATCACGTTGTTGCCGCTACTCACCCGGCCTCGGATCCGCACGTGGTCTCCGTCAGCGAGTCCGTTGAGTCCGCTGATGCCTTCCTCGAACTCGGTAAGACTGTTGACCGTTACGGTGATTCCAGGGAGTCCGCTAAGCGTGAAGTTGTTCGCGCTGCCGCTTCCGAAGCCGAGGTGCGCGACGAAGATGTCGCCGTTGCCGGCCGAGGTATCCACCCACGCGACGAGGTTGCCATGCACGTTGCTCAACAACTGGTCGCCGGGCGCGTTGGTCACGGCGAATGTCTCGCTGGTGGATAGGCGATGGACATAGATGTCGAAGTTGCCGGTGACATTCGACTCGTAGGCAATCAGATCGCCGTCGATGCTGGGCAAGCGAGCCAGCGCACCGTCATTGACAATCACCCGCGACTCGCCGAGGGCCATGGTGTCCATGTTCCGCGCCTCGATGCGGGTCGCTGCGGCGCCGACGCTGCGCGACTGCCAAACGATCCAGGGGCCACTGGTGGTCGCCTGGGTTTCGTGGGTGACTGGGGAACTCGCGACGAGGCGGCGGATTCCGGTCACCAGTTCGTATGCCACCACATACCTATCTCCGCTAAGCACCTCCGTCCACACCACGAAGCGATCGCCTATCTGGACCTCAGAAGCCGGCGGGAGCGGGCCTGCGATCGCAATGGGGTCGATGCCTGTGCCGACCCAGGCGAGGTCGAAAAACTTGACCACGGGGCCAGTGGTGTTATTAACATTCGATACTTCGGTCCATACCACCCTTTGGCCGTGGATGCGCGGCCCGAAGAGCTGCGCGGCCGCGCCGATCGATTGCAGCGTGGCGGTGGATATTTCGTACACCATGACTTTGCCGCTCGAACTGTTGGTGCTGTCGAAAGCGGTGAAGACGATGTGGTTGCCGCTGACGGCGTTCAGCTGGTCGTCAGTGGCGCTGCTCGTCACCTGTACCGCCGCGCCGCTCGGGCTGCCGTCCGCATTGAGGCGCTGATAGAAGATGTCGCCCTGGCTGGCGGCCGTGGCACGCACCGTGTAAACGACTAAGCTGCCGGTGCCGTCGCTGCCAACCGTCGGCGTGATCTCGATCGCAGTTGACGAGGTGATTTGGTGCTGTAGAACGAGCCTCCTAGCAGCGATGTCCGCTTCGAGCTTGATGCTGTCGCGGAACTCGATCTTGCTCGCGGTGAGTGTGGTGCCTGAGCGCACGCCTTCGACTTCGAGCTTCACGCCCTTGGCGATGTCGCCGAGCTCGCCGCCTTCGAAGCGGGTGAAACCGTCTTTGGTCACCACATGCTGGCCGCCGACCATGAAATCGCCGTCGGGCGCGATGTTGTCCGTGACCGCGGTGACGAACCCCTCGAACTCGACCTCGCCCGCGTCCTGCATTCGCGGGCCGTTCGGCGCGACCTTGCTCGCGGTCAGCGTGCCGCACACCGGGGTTCCGGCGCATGTGGCGCCCTTGGCCTTTACGAGGAGCCCGTTCCACGAGGTCGTGGCCGGATCGGGCATGCTATTCACGGTCGCTGTCACGTAGGCTACGGTGAGCGCGCCAATCTGAAACGTTTTCAGTCCGTTCTTGTGGTTCTTGACGAAGCCCTTCACTGCGAACGCGGGAAAGGGAGCGCTCTCCTTTTCGATGAAACCGCCGGCGATCACGCCGTCGCCGCTCACCAGTCCGTGCACCTCGGCGAACTCGCCCACTGCCGGAACGATGTTGTTTTCGAACTTTGTCTGGTCGTCGACGCGCACCCTCTGACCCATGACGATCAGGTGATTCGCGTCCCCGCCCGGCTCCACGAATCCCTTTACCGCGCCGTCCACTTCGATCCGAGTTGCGCTGCCCGAGGTTCCGGAGCGCGATCCGCTCACGGTTACCGCCATGCCCACACGCAAATCGCTCTCGGTGGCCGGATTGTCGTCCAGCACGATAGCGGTGTTGCTGGTGCTGAATCGGATGCCGTTCACGAACACGCTGCCGAAGCCGGTGATCGTCCCAAACGACGTGGTGGGAGTGCTTCCGGTCATCGCGGTGCCGCCGTTACCGCTGCCGCCGCAATTCGCAAGCGCGAATAACGCACCGGACAAGAGGGTTGCGAGCAATGAAGTCTTCATGATGAATGGTCCTTCGGCGTCTGCAACGCCGTGTTTCCTCAAAGTAATACGTTCCGTTTCCGAAGCGCCTTTGTACGGTCTCCCCAAAACAGGCTACTGTCAACCTCGGTAGTCGCCGCTGCGGCAATTTGCCGCGGCACGTTCTTCGAAGAGGGCCTGCATTGATCCGCGATCGCCGCGTTCACGCGCGTCGCGTGGACTGGCGTTAACACGAACGCGTCCGGCCGCAGGGCGAGCGCCTCGTCGATCAACGCGCTTTGCTCATCCGGGTCGTCGCCTTTCACCGGGACGTAGTGCTGCGCGCCGAACGCTTTCGCCGCGCGATCCGCGCCCAGCCGCGCGGCGTCGTGCACGGGGTTGGAGCGATTCTTGGTGAAGACGGGGAAGGTGCAAGTCGAACGCGCGCAGCGGCTTCGTCCGTCCGCGGACGGTCAGGCGACGCGGCTCGCCTTCTTGTCGTTGTAGCCGAGCTGCGCGGAAAGGAGCCTGGCGGCTTCGCGAACCTGATGGGCCTTGTCCTGGAGGGACTGCAGCGAAAGGCGCCAGACCGCGCCGGAGATGCCGACCGCGCCCGCAACGCGCCCCGCGAAATCATGGACGGGCACGGCGACGCAGCGTATTTCCGCGTCGAACTCACCGTCATCGTAGGCGATGCCCTTGCGGCGCACTTCCGCGATCTCGCGCAGCAGGGCGTCGCGCTCGACGAGGGTCTTGGCCGTGAACTTGCGCAGCGGTTGGGGGCCGAGGAACTGGCGGATCTGCGCGTCGTTCAGCGCCGAGAGCAGGACCTTGCCGAGCGCCGTGGCGTGCGCCGGCCGCTGGCCGCCGTTGCGGTCGACCATCTGCAGCAGCCCCGATCCGGCGGCGCGAGCGATCACGACGATTTCGTTGCCCGAGCGGATGGCGAAATGCGCCGCCTCGCCGGTCTCGCCGGTCAGGGTCTCCAGCACCGGCGTGGCCAGCGCGAGGAAGGAGTTCTCCTCCAGCGCCCCCGCGGCCAGCTTGAACAGCCCGCTGCCGATGCGATAGCGCTTGGAATCGCGCACCTGGCTGATGTAGCCGAGCTGCACCATGGTCTTGATCAGGTGGAAGGCGGTGCTGTTGTGAAGTCCCACGGTCTTGCTGAGATCCGCGAGGTTGATGCCCTCGCGGTTGCGGGCGATCTCTTCGAGGATGGCGAAGGCGCGCTCGAGAGACTGGATGCCGCCGCGCTCCTTCGGCGCTACAACCGCTGCTTTCCCGCGCACGATTTTTTTTCCGGAAGCCGTCTTCATAGGTTGAAAACCACGAGCCTCTCGTCGGTCATGTCGCGAATCGCGTAGCGCGGCCCTTCCCTGCCGATGCCGCTCGACTTGATGCCGCCATAGGCGAGCTGGTCGGTTCTCCAGGTCGAGGTGCCGTTGCCGCCCAGCTCCAGCGCCACGCGCCGCAGGCCGCTCGCCGCCTTGATCTCGGCGCCGACGCGGCTGGAGCCGGTAAAGGTGATGAAGTCCACGCGCGGGTCCCGGACGAGCGCGGGCCCGACGGTGTTGCCGAACAGCAGGTTCACGAATCCGGGCGGCGCGCCGGCATCGGCGAACAGCTCGACGAGCTTGCTCACCACCCAGGGCGATTGCGGCGGCGCCTTCAGCACGATGGTGTTGCCGGCGGCGAGCGCCGGCGCGAACTTGTGGCACGCCAGGTTAAAGGGTGCGTTGAACGGCGTGATGCCGGCGATCACCCCGACCGGAAAGCGCAGCAGGAAGGCGAGCTTCCCCGCGCCCATCGGGCTGCCGTCCAGCGGCACCTGCTCCCCCTGGATGCGGATCGCCTCCTCCGCGGACAGCAGCATCGTGTCCTGCGAGCGCACCACTTCGGCGCGCGCGTCGGTGATCGCCTTGCCGGTTTCGCGCGACATGATCTGCGCGATCTCATCGGCGCGCTCGAGCGTGAGCTGCGCCACCTTGCGCAGTATCGCGGCGCGCTCGTAGCCGGGCATGGCGGCGGCTTTCGCTTTGGCGGCGCTCGCCGCGGCCAGCGCATCGTCGAGGTCCTGCAGCGAGGATTCCGGCGCGCGCGCGATGACCTCGCCGCGGTACGGGTCGCGCACCTCGTAGGTGTTCGCGCCCTCGCGCCACTCCCCGCCGATCAGCATCCTGACCGTGGCAACCGCGGCCTTCGGCACTTTTTCCGGGACGGCCGCCATCTATCTGTCCTCGACCGGCGTGGTGACGACGATGAACGTCAGGTCCGAGATGCCGTTGTTGCAGATCGAGTGGGAGATGCCGGGTGGAATGAAGATGACGTCGTGCTTGCGCACGATCCGGCGCTCGCCTTCGATCTCCATCGAGCCCTCGCCTTCGAGCACGTGGTAGATCTGCTCCTGCACCTTGTGGCGGTGCGTCGCGACGTAGGCCATCGGTTGATAGGTCGAGATGCGGTAGTCCACCAGGCGCGACCCGGTCGTCTCGGGCCGTACCAACGGCTTGGACAACGCGCCGCCGAAATGGCCGGGATACTGCTTCCACCGCGTCTCGACGACGTTGCGGATGGATGCGACGGCGCTGCTTTTCTTTTTTTTCATCGTGCTCACCTCACGTATTTCTTGCCGAAGGCCGGTTCCATGTGCGGAATCGGCGGCAGCGCCCAGGCGCCGGTGCCGGGCGGCCGGATGTTCGCATCGACGTGCACGTCGATGAGGCACGGCTTCCCTAACTTCACGGCGTGCTCGAGCGCGCCCTTGAAATCCTGCGACTTCGTGACGGTCATGCCTTCCACGCCCGCCGCCCTCGCCCATGCCGCGAAATCCGGGTTGTAGGGCTTGCGCTCGGGGCCGTGATAGAAAGCGGTGCCGTGCTCGCGGCCCTCGAAGTAGGCGTACTGCAGGTCGCGGATCGCGCCCCAGGCGAAGTTGTTCCACACCACCCATACCGCGGGGATGTCGTATTCCACCGCCGTGCACAGGACGTGCGACACCATGGTGAAGCCGCCGTCGCCGCAAATGGACACGCAGGCCTTGTCCGGCGCCGCGAGCTTCGCGCCCAGGATCGCGCTCGGGCCGAACCCCATTCCCGAGTAACCCCAGGTGTTCAGCATCGTCTGCGGCCGGCGCGCTTCCCAGAATTGCATGAACCAGTTGTGATGGATGCCCGAATCGAGCGAAATGATCGCGTCGTCGGCCAGCACCGCGCGGCAGTCGGCGACGATGCGCTCCGGCCGGATTGGCGAGGCGTGGATCTCGAAGTTCGGGGCGATGTACTTCTCCCATTCGGCGCGCCAGGCGGCGATCTGCGCGTGCCATTCGCGGAACTGCGCCTCGCCGTCGATCTTGCGGCTCGCGCCTTCAGCGAGCAACTGGCGCAGGAAGGTGCGCGCGTCGGCGAGGATGCCGAGGTCGGGCGCATAGTTCCTGCCGATCTCGGCGTGATCGACGTCGACGTGGACGAGCTTGGACGCGGGGAAATTCCACGAGTAGCCCGGCATCCACGAGGACGACGAGCGGTCGTCGAACCTCGCGCCGATGGCGATCACGAGATCGGTATGACGTCCGGCCTGGTTCGCCGGATACGCGCCGTTGCGGCCGATGAAGCCCAGCGACAGCTTGTCGCGCATGTCCAGGCAGCCCATGCCATTCGGCGAGCTGATGACCGGAACGCGGTACTGGGTCGCGAACTCGGTGAGCTCCTTGCCGGCCTCGGACAGCGTCACGCCGTGGCCGATGAAAATGACCGGCCGGCGCGAGGCCTGCAGCAGATCGAGCACCGTCCTCAGGTCCTCGGGTGAGGCGCCGCTGCGTCGTTTGTCAAAGCCGTCCCAGGCCGGCTCGAGCGGCACTTCGGCCTCTTCCTGGAACAGGTTGAACGGGATATCGACATTCACCGGTCCCGGCCGGCCGCTGGTCATCGTGGTGACGGCCTGGCGCAGCGCGAGCGGCAGCATGTCGACGCGCGTCGGCTGGAAGCTGCGCTTGACCACCGGGCGGATGACGTTCGGGAAGTCGGCCTGGTTATGGCGGTTCAGTTCCTGGAACGGCCCGCGGTTGAACTGCGAGGTCGGCACGTTCGCGGTGATCGCGAGCAGCGCGGAGGAATCGGTCTGCGCCACGGCGAGCGCCATGATGAGGTTCGCCGAGCCCGGACCCGTCGAAGTGAGCGTCGCCACGGGCTGGTGCTTCACGCGGAAATAGCCGTCGGCCATATGCGCGGCAGTCTGCTCGTGGCGCGGCGAGACGAGTTTGACCTTGTCGCGCACCCGATACAGCGGATCGAGCAGGCCGACGTTGCCGTGGCCGCAGATGCCGAACACGTACGGAATCTTTTCCTTGACGAGGAATTCCGCGATCAGGTCGCCGCCTTTCCTCGTGATCGTCTTGCGAGCGCTGTCGGCCGCGCTCGCGAGGCCTTTTTCAGTCGGTTTGTTCATCCCGTTCTCCTTCACATTGCGAATTCGCGTGCCGCCGCCGAAGACGAGGGGCGAGCCGCGCGCGGATGGACGGCGTGCAGCGCCGCCAGGTAGCCGAAGGTCATTCCGGGCCCGAGCTGTGCGCCCGCCCCGGGATATTCCCCGCCCATGATCGAATGCATGTCGTTGCCCACGGCATAGAGACCGGCGATCGGCTTGCCGGCTGCATCGCAGACCTGCGCGTTTGCATTGGTGCGCAGCCCGAGGCTCGTGCCGAGCGGCGTCGGCTCGACGCGAACCGCATAGAAGGGCGGGCACTCGATCGGGCCAAGGCACGGATTGGGTTTGTGCGCCGGGTCTCCGTTGGCGCGATCGTAGGCGTTCCCGCCTTTGCCGAAATCGGCGTCGATCCCAGTCCGGGCGAAATCGTTGTGGCAGCGCACCGTGTCGGTCAGACCCTCGGGGGCGACGCCGATGGCGCCCGCCAGAGTTTCGATGCTGTCCGCGGCCTTGAGGTATCCGCGGGCGACATGCCCTCCGAGGCGCGGCGTCATCGGGCGGATCATGCCCAGGCCATACCTCCAGATGAAGCGCCGGTCGCACACCAGCCTTGCGGGAACATTGGAAGTGCGGACCATGGCGCGCGTGAATTCGTGATACGAGGCCGCCTCGTCGGTGAAGCGCCGTCCCGAGAGCCCGACGGCGACGAGACCCGGCTTGGCCCGGTCGAGCACGATGTGAGGATAGACCGCGGTCGTGCCGTCGGGCCGGGTCGCCACCGAACTTGGGAACCAGAGCGCGTTGTCCTCGCCGGAGGGACCCAGCGCGCCGCCCGCTTCCTGCCCGAGGCGCAGCGTGTCTCCGACACAGCCTTCGTAAGCCGCGGTATGGCGGGGGACGGGATGGCGGAGATGCTTTTCGCGCAGCGCGGCGCTCGCAGGAAAGCCGCCGCCCGCGAGCACGATACCGCGTCGGGCGCGCACCCGGATTTCCTTCCCGCCGCGGCGCACGACCGCGCCACGCACCTCGCCATCGACGATGAGGCGCTCGGTCTTCGCTTCGCACCACACCGCCACCTGCCGGTCGAGAAGGTTCTTGAACAATCGCGCCACCAGCGCATTGCCGAGTACGAGGCGCGTGCCGCGAGCATGGCGTAGCCGGTCGGCCAGAAAGCGAAGCATGAGACGCGCGCCGAGAAGCGTTCCATCGAGCGACCTCCCCGCGGTCAGCAGCCGCGCCGCCTCGCCACGCGTCAGCATCATCCCGCCGAAGAGCATCAGCTCGGGGAGCGGCCATGCGACGCGTTCGAACTCCTCCCCGAGCAGCCGGCCGTCGAATTCGGGCGGTTCGAGCGGACGCGTGCCGAGCGCTGCGCCGGGAAGTTCCTGGCGATAGTCCGGGTGCGAGGGGTAGGGCCGGAACGCGAAGCCGGCGTGCTTCGCGAGAAACGCGATCATCGCGGGGCCGGCCGCGAGGAACGCCTCGCGCAGCGCGCGGTCCGCTTTTTGCCCGACCAGCGCATCGAGGTAAGCGGCCGCCGCGGCATCGCCGGCCGGCGGAATCCACAGCGTTCCGGATGAGCGCGCGCTGGTGCCGCCGATGCGCGAGGTGCTCTCGAGCACGAGAACGCGCGCGCCTTCGATGGCGGCGACGAGCGCGGCAGTCATGCCCGAGGCGCCCGACCCCAGGACGACAAGGTCGTACTCGGCGTCAAACCCGGTGAGGATTGGATATTTCATAATGCTGCAAGTCAATTCATAATAGCAAAACATCACGGATAAGGCCTGCCCGACATGACGATGAACGAAAAAAATCTGCAAGTCCTCTTGGAGCGGCGTCCGACCGGCGCACCGCAGGAAAGCGATTTCCGGCTGGCGGAGACCGCCGTGCCGGAAATCGGCGATGGCCAGTTTCTGGTGCGCAATCACTACCTGTCGCTCGACCCGTACATGCGCGGACGCATGAACGATGCCAAGTCCTACGCCAAGCCGGTGGAATTGGGCGCGGTGATGGTGGGCGGCGCCGTGGGCGAAGTGGTGGCCTCGCGCCATCCGAAGTTCAAGCCCGGCGACAAGGTCGTGGGCGCTTTCGGCTGGCAGCTCTACGCCGCGAGCGACGGCGCGGGCGTGAGCAGGATCGCCGACCCGCGCGTTCCGCTTCCGGCCTACCTGGGCGTGCTCGGCATGCCCGGCGTCACGGCGTATATCGGGCTGCTCGATTTCGGAGCGCCCAAGGCCGGGGAAACCGTGGTCGTATCCGCCGCCTCCGGCGCGGTCGGCGCGGTCGTGGGGCAGATCGCGAAAATCCGCGGCTGCCGCGCCGTCGGCATCGCCGGCGGACCGGACAAATGCCGCTACGTAGTCGAGGAGCTCGGTTTGGACGCCTGCGTGGACTACAAGGCGGGCCGGCTGTGGGAGGACCTGTCGCAGGCCACGCCCAAGGGCATCGACGTGTACTTCGACAACGTCGGCGGAGAAATCCTCGACACCGTGCTGCGCCGGCTCAACGCCTTCGCGCGCATCCCCCTGTGCGGACTGGTGTCGCAGTACAACGCCACCGAGCCCTACGCCATGAAGAACGCGGGCGCGCTCCTCACCAATCGCGTCAGGCTGCGAGGCTTCATCGTGACCGACCACCTGCCGCGCTGGCCGTCGGCGCTCGCCGACCTCGCCCAATGGCTGTCAGAGGGAAAAATCAAATACCGGGAAACCGTAGCCGAGGGCCTGCGCAACGCGCCGTCGGCGTTCATCGGCATGCTCGAGGGAAAGAACTTCGGCAAGCAGCTAGTCAAGCTGATCTGAGTTCCCGTTCCCGTTCCCGGTCCGCCGGCCGATGCACGCTATATGCAGCGCGCGGCTGCTCGGCGCGATCGAGCGGGCTCTTCACCCCACGGCCACCGCGGTTGAGCACGTGCGTGTAGATCATCGTGGTCGAGACGTCAGAGTGCCCGAGCAGCTCCTGCACGGTGCGAATGTCGCTTCCCGACTGAAGCAGGTGCGTGGCGAACGAGTGCCGCAGCACATGCGCGCTCAGCGGCTTGGCGATTCCCGCGCATCGGCGCGCCTCCTTGAGCGCGCGCGCAAGCACCGATTCGTCCAGATGGTGCCGCCGGATCACCCCGTCTTCGGGGTCGGCGGAGCGCTTGCTGGACGGAAAGACGTATTGCCAGCCCCATTCGTATCCCGCGCGCGGGTATTTGCGCGCCAGCGCGTAAGGCAGATGCACTTCCCCGAAACCCTCGCGCAGGTCGATCTCATGCAAGCGCTTCGCCTCCCCCAACTGCCCATGCAGCGGCTGCACCGCCGCTTCCGGGAGCATCGTTACCCGATCCTTGCCGCCTTTGCCGTCCCGCACAAGGATCTGCCGGTAAGCAATATCGATATCCTTCACCCGCAAACGCAGGCACTCCATCAGCCGCAAACCCGCCCCGTAGAGAATGCTCGCCATGAGCCAGTGCGCGCCCTTCAACTGCCCGAGCAGCGCAGTAACCTCGCCACGCGTGAGCACCACCGGCAGACGCACCGGGCGCTTGGCGCGCACCAGATCGTCGAACCAGCCAAGCTCCCTGCCCAGCACCTGCTTGTAGAGAAACAACAGCGCAGCGAGCGCCTGGTTCTGCGTCGCCGCGGCCACGTTGCGCTCGGTGGCGAGGTGGCTGAGAAACGCCGTCACCTCGGATTCACCGAGCGTCCCGGGATGGCGCTTCCCGGACCAGTAAATGAAACGCCGGATCCAGTGCACGTAGGCCTCCTCAGTACGGCGGCTGTAGTGCAACCGTCGAATTACCTCGTGCACCTGCTCCAGCAAGCGGGGCTGGCGCCCATGCGGGGTTTCACCCCTAGACGAATCAGACACTTAACCCTCCGCACGCAACCTATCACGACCTGTGTTTATATACAGTACACCCATCAGCCATGATTTTGCAAGACAAAACCGACTGGAGTAGACTGGTGGGCCAGATTAGTTGGTTTTTCGGGGTATGATTTCACGTTATGCCGCAGGACTGTCTGGCCTTGACATGCCTTATATGGTATAGGCACAATGTGGCATGTGGCGCATCGAGGAGCACCGCCGCGTCGATAAGCAGCTCTCGGTGGCTCCCCGGGAGATCTTGAAGCGGTATGAGAAGTGGAAGGATATCGCCATGCTTTCCGGGCCGCCGGGCCTTCGTCTGATCGGGGGGTTCAACGACGAGGCATTGTCCGGGAAGTGGAATGGCTATCGGTCTTCACGACTCGGGTTGCAGTACCGAGTTTTTTACCGCACGGTGCCCGGCGAGCAGCTTTTCCAGGTGGTCTCGATCACCGCTCATGACTATCGGAGGCCGTAAATGAAGCAGTTTCGTCCCGCGAAGAAACGCATCACCGTCTCGGCTGGCGAATCGGTGCGCATCATTCGCGAGTTGCAGGGCCTTAGCCAGAATCAACTCGCGCAGCGCACAGGCATTCCTCAGGCCACTCTTTCGGCGATCGAGAACGACCGCGTCCGCCTGGGCGTGGAGCGCGCAAAGGTGCTCGCGCGAGCCCTCAAGTGCCATCCCGCCGTGCTGGTCTTCCCGGGATGGGAAGATCATCTTCAAACTGCGGCATAACCCGCTGCTGCAGCCGACGCGCTGAAGCGCGCGGCTGAGCGCCACGTTATGCGTCAGATCGACACTGATTGAGCATCATGCAGCCTCGCGAAACCCTTGCCAGTCATTTCCACGATCTCGTCCAGATTTCACGCAATGATATTTTTGGGACATCCGACGTAAAGTGCTCGCCGATTAATCTTCCGATCGACACCGGCACGATGTTTGCCGGCTACGTTGGGGAGCGGTATGAGCCAGGAAGAGGCCTGTTGCTACTTGCCATCAATCCTGGCGGCGGCGGGGATAAGTACACGAAGCGCACCCCAGAAGACGAGGTCTTCTTCCCCTTGCTGATCGATTTCAAGAGCACCAAAGGCGCGGGAGTTCAGAAAGCCTTTGAGCGTGTCAACGAATCCTTCGTGCCGATTGTCAAACGGTGGAATCTTTGGGGAATTCTGGAGCCGACTCTAGAAGCTGCCGGAAAGACAATCGAGGATGTCGCGTACATGAACGTGGTCCCTTACCGAACCCGTGGTGACAGAATGCCGCCAACAGCAGCAAGAAAAGCGGCTTGGAACCTTATCGTGGAGCCTACGCTCGCCATTCTCAAGCCTTGGGCTGTCGTAACACTCGGCAAGAAAGCCGGGGAAGTTGTTGACAAGCTATACACCAGCGAACGGCATCTTTACTGCGTTCCGCGCACGATAGGAGACTCGTGGATTTCGGAGGAAGCGCTTGCCGTACATGAACGGATGAGGAGTGCGTTGCATGACGCATAACCCGGCGCTCAACCGCGCTCCCTTCGGTCGCTGGACGCTGCGCGATAAAGCCGCGCAGCGCCGGTTAGCTCTACGTTGGGCCGCATAGGGACGCCATGCCATTGCCAAAGCTCGATTCGAAGCGAATCCGGTTGGCTATCGTCGGGTCGGTCGTCTGGTTCCTCGTTGCGCTGGTGATCGCGTTTGTCCTTGCCGAGCAATGCAACAGCCACAGAGAGCGCTGTTGGGTCAACACACCCCGCTTCGCATTAACTCTGTTAGCGCTTGGAGTCTTTCCGCTCGTGCTGGCATGGGGGTTCTACTGGGTCCGCACTGGGGCTGGCGCTCCATCCCACGCGCCCCGCTCGTCAGCCAATACCGCATCTGGGCAAACGACATCGGAACTTCTTGCGGAACGATTGCGCGGTACAGCAGTGCGTCGCTGCAAGGTGTGCGGTTTAGAGCGCAAGACACGCTACGCGCTGTTCAATGAAAACATCAGTTATTTCTTTGCCAGGCGAGTCCGCACGCTCTCGGGGTTTATGTGTGCCCGGTGCATGACGATAAAGTTTGCGGAGTTCGAGCTCAAGACGCTTCTCCTTACATGGTGGGGACTCATTGGGTTCTTTGTAGGCCCTGCGTACCTGCTTGAGAATCTCGGCGAGTACGTCAAGAACGGCTATCACTTTGTATTCGACCGCAGCTCAGCCTAGTTGCGCCCGGATGCAGCCCAACCTAGCGCCCAACCCGGACGCGCGCGAGGCGTCGTGCCTTGCGAGATGCCGTAGGCGCGCGCGCCGGTTGGCTCCACGTTAGGCAACACGGGCATGAATAAGACACAGATCCTCGACGCAATTCGGCGTATGGCTGCGGCGAACGGTGGCAAGGCTCCTGGGAGTCAAAAGTTCGAGTCTGAGACGAGTCTCGGCAAGGCGGATTGGTACCCCAA
>CAYSFD010000047.1:0-198105 GCA_964430565.1 uncultured Enterobacteriaceae bacterium | reverse complement strand
TGGTAGGCGCCCCCCTTGCGGTTAGGCTACCTGCTTCTGGTGAAACCCACTCCCATGGTGTGACGGGCGGTGTGTACAAGGCCCGGGAACGTATTCACCGCGACATGCTGATCCGCGATTACTAGCGATTCCGACTTCATGAAGTCGAGTTGCAGACTTCAATCCGGACTACGACGCACTTTCTGGGATTTGCTCCCCCTCGCGGGTTGGCTTCCCTCTGTATGCGCCATTGTATGACGTGTGTAGCCCTACCCATAAGGGCCATGAGGACTTGACGTCGTCCCCACCTTCCTCCGGTTTGTCACCGGCAGTCTCATTAGAGTGCCCAACTGAATGTGGCAACTAATGACAAGGGTTGCGCTCGTTGCGGGACTTAACCCAACATCTCACGACACGAGCTGACGACAGCCATGCAGCACCTGTGTCCAGGTTCCCTTTCGGGCACACCCGACTTTCATCGGGCTTCCTGGCATGTCAAGGGTAGGTAAGGTTTTTCGCGTTGCATCGAATTGAACCACATCATCCACCGCTTGTGCGGGCCCCCGTCAATTCCTTTGAGTTTTAATCTTGCGACCGTACTCCCCAGGCGGGCAACTTCACGCGTTAGCTGCGTTACTAAAGGAGTTCATCCTCCAACAACTAGTTGCCATAGTTTAGGGCGTGGACTACCAGGGTATCTAATCCTGTTTGCTCCCCACGCTTTCGTGTATGAGCGTCAGTGCTGGCCCAGGGGGCTGCCTTCGCCATCGGTGTTCCTCCAGATCTCTACGCATTTCACTGCTACACCTGGAATTCCACCCCCCTCTGCCGCACTCTAGTCTCATAGTTTCCAACGCAGTTCCCAGGTTAAGCCCGGGGATTTCACATCGGACTTGCGAGACCGCCTACGCACGCTTTACGCCCAGTAATTCCGATTAACGCTTGGACCCTACGTATTACCGCGGCTGCTGGCACGTAGTTAGCCGGTCCTTCTTCTTCGGGTACCGTCATCAACGCGGGATGTTACCCCGCGCCATTTCGTCCCCGCCGAAAGAGCTTTACAACCCGAAGGCCTTCTTCACTCACGCGGCATGGCTGGATCAGGCTTTCGCCCATTGTCCAAAATTCCCCACTGCTGCCTCCCGTAGGAGTCTGGGCCGTGTCTCAGTCCCAGTGTGGCTGGTCGTTCTCTCAAACCAGCTACGGATCGTCGCCTTGGTGGGCTTTTACCCCGCCAACTAGCTAATCCGGCATCGGCCACTCCTATAGTGTGGGGCCTTGCGGTCCCCCACTTTCATCCGTAGATCGTATGCGGTATTAGCCCCGATTTCTCGGGGTTGTCCCCCGCTACAGGACGTGTTCCGATGTATTGCTCACCCGTTCGCCACTCTACTCAGGGTTGCCCCCTTTCGCGTTCGACTTGCATGTGTAAGGCATGCCGCCAGCGTTCAATCTGAGCCAGGATCAAACTCTTCAATTCAATCCCGTTCAACCGCTAATGCGATTGCGCGAACCCTGCGTTTTACCGCGGGGCCCACTACTCACTCAAAGTCATTGCAAAGGTTTGAAAAAAACCTTGCTAGACCTGGTGTGAGCTTGGTTAAGCTTTGTGTGACACCAACGCGCTTGCGCGCGCCCAAAATACCAGTGCCACTGGCTTCACCCAGCGCCCACACCTATCGGCTGTTCAATTGTTAAAGAGCAAGTCCCCGAAGGGTCCCCCAAAGGGGTTGGTTGCGGGGATAGGATTTGAACCTATGACCTTCGGGTTATGAGCCCGACGAGCTGCCAGACTGCTCCACCCCGCGCCCGGTGAAGAGCGGAATTATAGCGGCCGGTGTGAGCTAGTGTCAAACAGTTTTGCGCTGCAACAACCTCTTCACCACGTCCGTTCGGTCTCGACAGAGCGTGGTTGCCACACCATGAGGCGCTTTTCCGCCACGCCGACCACCCAATCGAGAAGCAGCGCAAACGCCGTCAACAGCAAAATGCCGGCGACCACGGTGTTCATATCGAAAAACCCCTCTGCTTGGTGAATAAGATAGCCGACGCCCTTCGCCGATCCAAGATATTCGCCGACCACAGCGCCGACAAAAGCAAGTCCCACAGAGTTGTGCAAGCTGGCGAACACCCAGCTCATCGCGCTTGGCACATAGACATACCTAAGCAACTGGCGCGGACTCGCTCCGAGCATGCGCGCGTTCGCCAGCACGACCGGGCTCACTTCGCGCACGCCCTGATAAACGTTGAAGAATACGATGAAAAACACGAGGCTCACGCCGAGGGCTACCTTGGAGGCTATCCCAAGCCCGAACCACACGAAAAAAATCGGCGCGAGGATTACCCGCGGCATCGCGTTGATGGCCTTGATGTAGGGATCGAGTATTGCCGAGGCGGTCGGCGAAAGAGCGAGCCATAGTCCGAACGCAAGACCGAACACCGTGCCGATCAAAAAGGACAACATGGTTTCGACCAGCGTGACCCAGAGGTGCTCGTAGATTTCCCCTGTTGCGAACCACCGCCAGAGGCGTCCGACCACTTCCAGCGGCTCGCCGAAAAAAAACGCCGCATGGCTGGCCTCGGAAAAGTAGATAGGCGGCAGCAAAGTCGGGCTCGTCAGCACGTGCCAGAGCACGAAGAACAACGCCAGCACCAGCACCTGGTAAATCCGCAGCCGCAGCCTGCCGTTTCCGCCCTTCGCAACGATGCGCAAAGCGCCCTTCCCCTCCCTATTGTCTTTGCTGCTGGGCATAGCCTTTCAATACCTCTTCTTTCATCGCGCGCCAGATTCTCGCGTGGATTTCGATGAAGCGCGGCGCAAGGCGTATTTCCGCGACGTCGCGCGGGCGCGGCAAGTCTATCGCGTAGTCGCCGATCGGGTGCGAGGCTGGACCAGCCGAGAGCACGACGACACGGTCCGCGAGCGAGATCGCTTCCTCGAGGTCGTGCGTGATGAACACCACGGACTTCCGGTCGGCGGACCACAGATCGAGCAGTTCGTTTTCCATCAGCTGGCGGGTCTGAACGTCCAGCGCCGAGAAAGGCTCGTCCATTAGCAGAATTTGCGGATTCAGGATGAACATCTGCGCGAGCGCAACACGCTTGCGCATGCCACCGGAGAGCTGGTGGGGGTAGCGCCCGCCGAAGCCGCTCAGGCCGACGCGCTTGAGCCACTCGTTGCCTTGCTCGAACGCTTTGCTGCGCTCTAAGCCACGGAATTCGAGCCCAGCCACGACGTTCTCAATAGCGTTTCGCCAAGGCATAAGCGCGTCGGTCTGAAACATGTAGCCCGCGTGCGAATTGATACCTAAAAGCGAGTTGCCGAATATCTTCACGTCGCCCGCCGAAGGCACGAGCAACCCTGCGGCCACATTGAGCAGCGTCGTCTTGCCGCAGCCTGTGGGACCGACCACCGAGACGAACTCGCCTTTACCTACGACGAGCGTCGCGTCGCGTACGGCGGTGTAGCGCTGAGACGGGTCGCCCCGCGAAAGAAAAGTGCAGTCGATGTTCTCGAGCGCGAGGGCGGGCGTCATGGCTATCGTGTCATTCTGAGCGAAGCGAAGAATCTGCTTTTGGTTCCACGCAAGCTCAATAAAGCAGATCCTTCGTCGCTGCGAAGCAGCTCCTCGGGATGACCGCGCCAGGATGACCGCGCCTTCGCGCGGTCATCTGTACTTCGCGTTCGCGCGTTTCACGAACTCGTTCGTATACGTGAGTTCGAGTTTGATCTCCTTCGCCTTGACCTCAGGATTGAACGTCGGTATGACCTTGAGTGCGGTCTTGGCGCCCGCGTCCGAGATGACGCCGTCCGGCGAGATCGCTTCCCTCACCTTGCTGAACGAGAACAGATACAGGGCCTTGTCACCCAGCAGATATGTTTCGGGCACTGTGCGCAGGACATCCTGGGGAGAGGCCGAATGGATCCACTTGTCAGCCCGCACGATGGCGTTGGTGAGCGCCTGGACCGTATTCGGATTCTTTCGAATGAACTCGACAGGCGCATACAGGCAGCCCGCGGGCATCGGACCGCCCAGCAATTGCTCGGTCCCTTTGAGGGTGCGGGTGTCAGCGATGATCTTGATGTCGCCGTCCTGCTCGAGCTTGGTCATAACCGGATCGGTGTTGGACACCGCATCGATTTGACCGCTCTTAAGCGCAGCGATCGCCGTCGCGCCAAGGCCTACGCCTATCACCGAGATATCGGAAGGCTTGAGGCCTCCGGAAGAGATGAAATGGTTGACGATCATGTGGGTGCTCGAGCCCGGCGCTGAGACGCCGACTTTGAGGCCTTTGAAATCCTTGGCCGATTTGTACGTCTTTGCCTTGGCCGCCGAAATGCCGATCGCGATCTGCGGCGCCCGCCCTTGCTGCACGAAGCACTGAAGGAATTGGCCCTTGGCCTGCATGTTTAGCGTGTGCTCGTAAGCTCCAGACACGACTTCGGCGCTTCCGCCTATTACCGCGCGCAGTGCCTGCGAGCCTCCTGCAAAGTCGCTGATCTTCAGCGTCAGCCCTTCATCTTTGAAGTAGCCGAGTTGCTCGGCGATGGTAAGCGGCAGGTAATACAGCGAGGATTTGCCCCCGACTGCTATATGGACGTCTTTCTTTTCGAGGGCACCTTGGGCGCCTACCAGGGCGGGCCAAGAGCCGATCAAAATGGCCAGGGCAATGTTCTTAATGTACATCATGACAATTATCCTTTAACTGTATGGTTTTAAACATTTATCAATATCTAGTTTATCGTGCCCAGGAAGGACCCGGATGCTCACACGCGGACACGAGCCTGTCAACGCCCTAATAGGGGATTCCTCGCCTGGGTCAGGACGGCCGACCAGTCGAGCTACCTGGGGTATTTCTGGAACTCCATGCTCATCGATTTCCCTGGATAGGACCCGCAACCGGCCTTCAGGCTGCCTCTTCGAACGGCATGCCGGCGTACTGCTCGGCCAGCGCGGCCTCCGCGTGGCGGGAGGACGACACATAATGCAGCTCGTACTCCTGCGCGCGCTGATCGAACTCGCTCGCGCCAGGGAAGCGGTGCAGCAGATTGGTGAGATACCAGGAAATGCGCACAGAACTCCAGACGCGGCGCAGCGCCATGTCGCTGTAGCTGTCGAGCAGCGCCGAAGAGCGTCGCTCGTAGAATTCTTTGAGCGCGCGCGACAAGTAGAACACGTCTGACACCGCGAGGTTCAATCCCTTTGCGCCAGTGGGCGGCACGATGTGCGCCGCGTCGCCAGCCAGGAACAGGCGGCCATGGCGCATCGGCTCGGCCACGTAGCTTCGCAGCGGCGCGATCGACTTCTCGATCGACGGCCCAGTGGCGATGGCGTCGGCCATCTCGCGCGGGAAGCGGGCCTTGATCTCAGTCCAGAAGCGCTCATCCGGCCAGTTCTCGACCTTCTCGTCCAGCGGCACCTGGATGTAGTAACGGCTCAGCATCGGGTTCCGCATCGACGCCAGCGCGAAGCCGCGCGGGTGGTTGGCGTAGACGATGTCGGGCAGCGGCGGGGTTTCCGAAAGAATGCCCAGCCAGCCGAACGGATACACCTTCTCGAACTCCCGCAGCACGCTGGGCGGAATAGACTTGCGTGACACCCCGTGGAAGCCGTCGCAGCCGGCGATGAAGTCACAGTCGAGGCGCATCGATTCGCCGCGATGCCGAAATGTGACATAGGGTCTGTTTGACGCCACGTCCATCGGCCGAACGTCCTCGGCCTCGTCGAGCACCACTGCCTTGCGACGGTCGGCGGCGGCGAACAGGTCTTCCTGGATGTTTGTCTGGCCGTAGGCCATGAAGCGTTTGCCGACGTACTTCTTTACGTCGATGAAGAAGCTGTCGCGCCCGGCCCAGACGATCCTCATCCCGTCGTGGAGGTGTCCCTCTCGGTCCAAGCGCTCGCCCAGGCCATTGGCGCGCAGCACCTCGACGGTGCCGGGCTCCAGCACGCCCGCGCGGATGCGCGAAAGCACGTAGGCGCGGCTGCGCTGCTCGAGCACGACGCTCTCGATTCCCATACGGTGCAGGATTTCCGAGAGCAACATCCCGGCGGGGCCGCCGCCGATGATTGCCACTTGTGCCTTCATCGTTCCGATTCCTCCTAGAGCAAGATCCCCTGCTGGGGTCCCGGCCGCCGGAATTTCTCAGTATCCAAGCGGTTGCGCTCACCCATGTTCAGTCCCAACCGCCGGCAGGCAACCTCGAAACGACGGCGCAACAGCTCGGCAAAGTGCCCCTCGCCTTTCATGCGGCTGCCGAAATTCGGGTCGTTCTCCCGCCCGCTTCGCATGTCGCGTATGCGCGCCATGATGTGTTTTGCCTTGAGAGGATAGTGTCTCTCCAGCCAGTCCTTGAAAAGCTCCCTCACTTCCCACGGAAGCCGTAGCAATGTGTATCCGGCCATGAGCGCGCCGGCCTCGCTCACCGCCTCGAGCACCCCTTCCATGTCCTTGTCGTTGAGGAACGGAATGATCGGCGCGACCAGCGTTCCGCATGGAACTCCGCGAGCGCTCAACCGGCGTATCGTCTCGACGCGCCGGTACGGCGCCGCGGCGCGCGGCTCCAGGGTGCGCGCGATATCCCCGTCGAGCGACCCGATGGAGACAAACACCTGCACCAGCCCTTCCCGCGCCATGGGCTCGAGCAGATCCACATCGCGCTCGATCAAGGAACCTTTGGTGACGATGCCGACCGGGTGCCGAAACTCCCACAGAACTTCCAGAATGCCGCGAGTGATCCGATGCTCGCGCTCGATCGGCTGGTACGGGTCGGTATTCGCTCCCAGCGAAATCAGCTCGCATCGATATCCCGGGCGCGACAGCTCCTTGCGCAGCAGCTCGGCGGCGTTCGCCTTGGCGAACAGACGTGTCTCGAACTCCAGGCCCGGGGAAAGCCCCAGGTAGGCGTGACTCGGCCTCGCGTAGCAATAGATGCAGCCGTGCTCGCACCCCTGGTAAGGATTGATCGATTGGTTGAACGGAAGGTCCGGGGAGTCGTTGTGCGCGATGATCGAGCGCGCCGAATGGAGCTTCACCACGGTCTCGGGCCGAGACTGGAATTCCGTTTCCTCATCGCGGCTGCGTGCAAACTTTTCGAACCGACCTTGCGGGTCGTCTGCGGCCCCGCGTCCCTTGATCGTCATCGGCGGCCGGTCCATGTCAGGCAGCCGGGATCGGATGCAAGTCCGTCGCTTTTCCGGCTTTCACGACTTGCCCCGGCACATCGTGGCCGACGATCGTAGCGAGGCGCCTCGATATCGCAAGCAGCCGGTCGAGGTCTACACCCGTCGAATAGCCCATGCATTCGAGCATGTGCACCAGATCCTCGGTGCAAATGTTTCCCGTGGCCCCCGGCGCGAACGGGCAGCCGCCCAACCCACCCAGACAAGCCTCGTAATGTTGGATGCCTGCCGCCAGTCCCGAGAGGACGTTGGCGAGCCCCATTCCGCGCGTGTTGTGGAAGTGCAGTGCAAGCTCCAGTTCCGGCCAACGGTCTCTGACTTCCGAGCACAGGTCCAGCACTTGCTTGGGATGCGCCATCCCGGTCGTGTCTGCAAGCGTGACGCTGTCCACGCCGAGCTCGACATAGCGGCTCACGAACCCCAATACCCGATCCAGCGCCTGCTCGCCTTCGAACGGGCAACCGAACGCGGTGGACAGCGCCCCTGCTACCGCGATGCCGGTCCCGTCCAGCTCCCGGATAATCTCCGCGAAACCCTCGAACGAGGCATCGGTGGAGCGGCGTACGTTGGCGAAGTTATGAGTCTCGGATACCGACACGACCAGATTGACCTCGTCCGCGCGCGCGGTGATGGCGCGTTCGGCTCCCTTGAGGTTCGCGATCAGAGCGACGTATTTGACTGCCGGGTTGCGCTTGATTGCTGCCATCACAGCCTCGGCGTCGCGCAGGTTCGGCACGGCTTTCGGCGACACAAAGGAGGTCACTTCGATTTTGGCTAGACCAGCCCCGGACAAGGCGTCGATCAATTCGATCTTCTTTTCAGTTGGAACGAACTGGGGCTCGATCTGAAACCCATCCCGGGCGACTACCTCGTGTATGTTGACATGCTGCATAAGTGATCTCTGAAATGAGCGGCGCGCGCCTGCCTTAGATGGCTCGGCGCTTTCGCAGGCCGGCGATCTCCGTCCCGCTGTAGCCGTGCGCGGTGAGCACCGTGTCGGTATGCTCGCCCAGTTCCGGACCGTTCCATTCGATATCCCCGGGTGTCGCCGAGAGCTTGGGGACAATTCCTGGAACCTTTAACGGCGTGCCGTCTTTGAGTCGCACCTGCCGGATCATGTCGCGCGCCAGATATTGCGCGTCGCAGGCGATGTCGGCCATGCTGTAGATCTTGCCGTTGGGCACTTGGGCGTCGTTCAGGATCTTGATCACTTCACCGGCATCGGCTTGAGCAGTCCACGCGCCGATCGCCGCGTCGAGCTCTTCGGCCCTCCCGGCACGACCGGCGTTGTCGGCAAGCGAAGGATCCTCCGCAAGGTCCGCACGCCCGATGACTTTCATCAGTCGCTTGAAAATGCTGTCAGCGTTGGCCCCGATCACGAGGTGCTGGCCGTCGCGTGTGAGATAGGTGTTCGAGGGAACGATGCCGGTGAGATTGCTTCCGGTGCGCTCGCGCGTTTCCCTGAAAAGGTCGTACTCCGGCAGCGCTCCTTCCATCATGTTGAATACCGCCTCATAAAGCGCTACGTCGACCACCTGGCCCTTGCCGCCATTGGTGTCGCGGTGATGCAGCGCCATCAGCGCGCCGATCACGCCGTGCAGCGATGCGAGCGCATCGCCGATGGACAGGTTCGGGCGCACCGGCGGCCGGTCGGGAAAGCCAGTGACATAGCGCAATCCGCCCATCGATTCGCCGATCGCGCCGAATCCGGCCTGGTCGCGGTACGGCCCGGTCTGGCCGAAACCGGAAAGCCGGAGCATGACCAGGCCGGGATTTTCCGCTGCGAGCCGGTCGTAGCCGAGACCCCATTTTTCCAGTGTCCCGGGGCGAAAGTTCTCGATCACGACGTCGGCATCCCGCGCGAGTCTGCGCACGACTTCCTGCCCCTCGGCCAACCGCAAATCGACGGTAACCGATTTCTTATTCCGGTTCTGCACGTACCACCACAGTGAAGTGCCCTCGTGCAGCTTTCGCCATTTGCGCAGGGGATCGCCTTCGGGAGACTCCACCTTGATCACTTCGGCGCCGAACTCCGAGAAAATTTTCCCGGCAAAAGGCCCGGCAATCAGTTGCCCCAGCTCGATGACCTTGAGGTCGTGCAGCGGCTTGCGATTCATGGCGCCACCACGCGCGACAGATCCTTCGTCATAGCAGTCTGCGCTCGGCAAAGGCCTGCGCGAGGGTTCCCGTATCGACATACTCCAACTCGCCACCGACCGGAACACCCCGCGCAATCCGCGTGACGCGCAGATCGCGCCCCTTGAGCATTTCATTGATGTAGTGTGCGGTAGCCTCGCCTTCGTTCGTGAAGTTGGTCGCGACGATCACTTCCTTGATCTCCCCGTCGGCAAGACGCCGCTGCATCACGTCGAGTCCGATCTCCCGCGGCCCGATGCCGTCCAACGGCGAAAGCCGACCCATGAGCACGAAATACAGGCCCTGGTACGCCAGGGTCTGCTCCATCATGAGCAGATCCCCCGGCGTTTCGACCACGCAAAGCTGAGAGGAGTCGCGCCTGGAAGAACTGCACAGGACGCATAGGTCCCGCTCGGTAAAGCTGTTGCACTTGGCACAGCGGCGAATGCTCTGAAGCGCCCCGCCCAGCGACTCTGCAAGCCTCGCCGCGCCGGCCTTGTCGTACTGCAGCAGGTGGTAAGCGATGCGCTGCGCCGATTTCGGTCCGACCCCCGGGAGGCAGCGCAACGCCTCGATCAGTTCTTCGAGAGCAGTGGGCGACTTCATTTCAGAAAAACCTCAGAACGGCAGCGTCATCCCCGGGGGCAGACCCAGGCCGCCCGTCAAGGCAGCCATTTTCTCCTGCACGGTCGCCTCGACTTTGCGCGCGGCGTCATTGATCGCCGCTGCCACCAGGTCTTCGAGCATCTCCTTGTCGTCCGCAAGCAGAGACGGATCGATGTTGACCCTTTTCACATCGTGCCTGCAGGTCATCGTCACCTTGACCATGCCGCCGCCCGACTGGCCCTCCACCTCCATGGAGCCGAACTGCTCTTGGAGCTTGCGCATGTTTTCCTGCACCTGCTGGGCCTGCTTCATCAATCCCGCGAGTTGTGCCCGCATTCGATGTCTCCGTTACTGGGCAGGCTTGATCGAGGACTCGACGATAGTAGCATCGAAGTTCTCGACCAAGTCGCGCACAAACGCATCCTGGTTGACTGCGGCTGCGGCTCGATCGCGAGCCGTATTGCCGGTCGTTTCGCTGATCGTCACGGTAAGCCGTATGGTTTTTCCGAAATGGGCCTGCAAGGCTTGGCGAAGCTTGTCTTGAAAACTCTTTTCCGCCATCTGCTTCGCTGCCGGCGGCACGCAAAGCTCGATCGTTTCGCCGTCGAAGCGCTTCAGCTCGCTCGCCTGAGCGAGCTGTTTCGCGACGCCGCCAAGATTCAAGGAATTGGCGAGCTTGGGCCAATCGCCGTTAAACGCTCCTCGCACTGCCGGGCTGCGATCGCCCGTCTGCTTTGCCGCCTCCGGGCGCTTGCCTCCCGCCGGGGCGAAAGCGAGCATGCGCAGCAACGCCATCGTGAATCCGGCGAACTCGTCCGGGGCAAAGGGAAGATCCTGCCGGCCGTGAATTGCGATTTGATAGAAGAGCTGGATCTCTTCGGGACCCAGCGTCCGAGACAGGGCTGCGAGCCGTTCGCGCAGACTTCCCGCCGCGTCAACGGCATCCGGCGCCGTTTGCATGAGGGCGACCTTGTGCAAAAGCGCCCCAAGGTCCTGGAGGGCGGCGTCAAACGCAAGGCTGCGGGATCGCATGTCTTCCGCAATGGTGAGCACCGCGGCGGCATCACCTCGCGCGAGACCTTCGAGGATCGCGTAAAGAAAACTGTCGTCGATCGCGCCCAGCATCGAACGCACGCCCTGCTCGGTCACGCTTCCCCCGCCGTAGGCGATCGCCTGATCGAGCAGCGACAAGGCGTCGCGCATGCTCCCGCGCGCGCAATCGGCGAGCAGCCCAAGCGCTCTCTGCTCGGCGGTGGTCTTTTCCTCCGCGAGGATCTTTCCGAGATGGGCCGCGATCGCGGGCGAGGGCATTTGCTTGAGGTTGAATTGCAGGCAGCGCGAGAGCACGGTCACCGGGATCTTCTGGGGATCGGTCGTCGCGAGGATGAACTTGATGTGTTCGGGCGGCTCCTCCAGAGTCTTCAGCATCGCGTTGAACGCCGAGGTGGAAAGCATGTGAACTTCGTCGATCACATAAACCTTGAACCGCCCGCGGGTCGGCGCGTACACCGAGTTCTCCAGGAGCTGGCGCATCTCGTCCACTTTGGTGTTGGTTGCCGCATCGACTTCGATCAGGTCGATGAAGCGCCCGGCGTCGATTTCCGTGCAGGCCGAGCACTTCCCGCACGGATGCGAGCTGACGCCGGTTTCGCAGTTCAGGGATTTAGCGAGGATGCGGGCGAGCGTGGTCTTGCCGACGCCGCGCGTCCCGGAGAACAGATAGGCGTGATGCAGGCGCTTCTCATCCAGCGCGTGGCGAAGCGCTTTGACGACATGCTCCTGCCCGACCAGCGACTCGAACGTGCGCGGACGCCACTTGCGGGCGAGGACTTGGTACGACATGGAAAAATTTTACCACTCCCCTCACCCTTAGTCCCTCTCCCGAGTGCAGAAGAGGGAAACTTTGTGAGTTCCTCGCGCTTCGCCGAGGAACTGGGTTACATAGGGTGGCGGGCCTTGCCCCGACACTTGCAGTGAATAGCTGTGGCTGCTTCCTTCCGGACCTGACCAGGTTCGCCAAACTGCAATGCGGGGAGGCCCGCCGTGTTCGATTGCGGCGAGTTACAGCAGTTCCGTGAGCGGATCAAGCCGCTCACGGAACGCGCTTCTCAAGCACGACCGCGTCCTCAAGAACCTTGAACGGGCTCCCTCCCCAGAGGATGGACACGTAGAACGGCTCATGGAGCTTGACCTTGGTGAGCGCGCGCCACTGGTGCTGGTTTACTTTGATGATGTGTCCGGTCATGCCCATTTCGCCGATTAGAGAAAAAGCCGCCTCCAGCACTTCTTTTTGAGGGGGACGGTCCCATGTCAAGGCCCCGATCTTCGCGATGGATTTGGGAGCCTCTCCGGGATGAACGTCGTAGGAACCGATACAGCCATCCAGAGTCTTCAAAGAACAGGCCAGGCGTTGGCCTCGCGGTTTCATCGGTCTCCCTCCGGTCAATCGCACCATGGAGCGCTGAAGGGCAACTCCAGCGTCCCGCATTCTATCGCCTCCGCGGCATTTCCGAGGCGTTCGGATCGCGTTATGATGGCGACGAAAACCCGTTCCCGCTGCACTGTCTTCGCAGCGCGGAACCGCAGTCGAGAAACGCCAAACTTGAGGAGAACCCATGATCGCAAGCTGTCGCCGAAACGCAATCCACGCGCTCCCCGCGCTCGTCGGAGCCCTCGTATGCGGGATCTCCGCAGCTTGGCCGCTCCCCGGCGCTGCGCAGTCAGCCGATTCGTTTCCTGCTCGCCCGGTAAAAATCATCGTGCCCTACGCCCCGGGTGGCGCGACCGATATCATCGCCCGTATCGTCTCCGCCCGGATGACCGAGTCGTTCGGCCAGAGCGTGGTCGTCGAGAACCGGCCCGGCGCGTCCGGGAACCTTGCGCTCGAAGCCGCTGCGAAAGCGCCCGCCGACGGCTACACCTTGCTGGTCGGCAACGTTTCGACCAACGCCATCAACGAGACGACTTTCGCGCACCAGCTGCAGATCAAGCCGTCACGCGACCTCGTCGGCATCTCGAAACTCGTCGAAATTCCGCACATCATCGCGACGACGGCGAATTTCCCCGTCAACTCGATCGCCGATCTCATCGCCCTCGCAAAGAAAGATCCCGGCAAGATCTTTTATGCGTCCGCGGGATTGGGAAGCTACCCGCACCTCGACATGGAAAAATTGCAGAGGGCGGCCGGAATCAAGCTCACTCATGTTCCCTACAAGGGTGGAGCGGGCCAGTTTATTCCGGCGATCATCTCCGGCGAAGCACCCGTGGCGTTTCTCAACCTGTCTTCGGCATTGCCGCAGGTCCGGGCCGGAAAGATGAAGGCGATCGCCACGACTGCGCCGAGCCGGCTCGCCGAGCTTCCGAATGTGGCGACGATGGCCGAGCAGGGATTCGCGGGCATCGGCACCAATGCGTGGCAGGGAATGTTCGCGCCGGCGGCCACTCCCAAGCCGATCATCGACAAGATCTACAAGACCGTCGCGGCGGGTCTTTCCAACCCCGAGATGAAGGAGCGCCTGTCCAAGCAAATGCTCGACGTCGCCATCTCGCCCTCGCCCGCGCAGTTCCAGCAGCTGGTGGAAAACGAAACGCGCGCATGGGGCGATTTCCTGCGCGAAGCGAAAATCAAGATCGAATAGAACGTCACCGTGTCATTCTGAGCGCAGCGAAGAATCCGCTGTTCGTAGCGCCCAAAAGCAGATCCTTCGCTCAGCTCAGGATGACGCCCTAGGCAAGCTTGGCGAAAACAAATAACACCCGCGATCGCGTCTCGCAACCGCAGTTCGACCTCGTCGTCCAGAGAGACCTCGAGATCCCGATGCGCGACGGAGCTCGGTTGAAAGCCGACGTGTTCCGTCCGAAGTCCTCCGAGCGATTCCCGGTCATCATCAATCTCGGTCCCTACCAGAAGGACAAGCTGTGGATTCCGCCGCCCGATCTCGAGGAGGCGCCGAACCCCCACATGAACTGGGAGACAGTGAACCCGCTGTGGTGGGTGCCGCGCGGCTACGCCGCGCTTCGCGTCGACGGTCGCGGCTCGGGAAAATCCCCCGGCCGGACCGATCCCTGGTCCTCTTCCGAGGCGCGCGACTTTTTCGACGCCATCGAATGGGCGGCGAAGCAGCCCTGGAGCAACGGTCGTGTCGGGATGAACGGCATTTCCTACTTCGCGATGACGCAGTGGCTGGTCGCCGGCTTGAAGCCGCCCTCGCTCAAGGCGATGATTCCCTGGGAAGGCGCGGCCGACATGTACCGCGACTTCGGTTATCACGGAGGAATCTTCTCGTTCGGGTTCGCTACGAACTGGTGGAACAATCACATGGCCCACCATTTGCTCGGCAAACCACAGGCTTCCGCCACCGACGCGTTTTCCACGCCTTGGCTGTGGGACTACATGCGCAACAACCTCGATAGAGAGTGGTGGCGCGGCCGGCGAGCGGTCTGGGAGAACATCGACGTTCCGCTCTACAGCGCCGGCAACTGGAGCGGCATGGGCCTGCATCTGCGCGGGAACACCGAAGGCTACGTGCGCGCCGCATCGAAGGAGAAGAAACTCCGCATTCACGCAGGCACGCACTATCACTCGTTCTACTCCGAGGAAGGCCGCGCCGACCAGCTGCGCTTCTTCGACCACTGGCTCAAGGGGACCGATACCGGCATCATGCGCGAGCCCCCGGTGAAGCTCCTCATCCGCAAAGGCGGCCACGGCAACTACCAATGGCGCAGCGAGAGCGAATGGCCGATCGACCGTACCCGATGGACGAAGCTCCATCTCGACCCGGAAGCCGCGCGACGAGACGGCGAAGCCGAAGGCGCGCTTACCGAAGAAGCGCCGCGCAAGTCCTCGTCGGTCTCTTACTCCGCAAGCGGCATGACCAAGGCGGGCGTCGCCTCCGCGTCGTGGACTTCGACGGCGCTGGCGGGGAGCCTTCCAAGAATGGGAGTTTCGTTTGAAACCGCGCCCTTGTCGGAAGACACCGAAGTCACCGGCCCGGTCGTGTTGGTGCTGTGGGTATCGAGCACGACCGAAGACATGGATATTTTTGCGACCCTGCGCAACATCGCGCCCGGCGGCGAAGATGTTTTCGAACTGGGCCAGCAGAGCCAACCCGTCCCGGTCGCCAAGGGCTGGTTGCGCGCATCGCACCGCAGCCTCGACCCGTCGCTCAGCCTGCCCTATCGGCCATACCACCTGCACCAGGATCGCCAGTGGTTGAAGACCGATGAAGTGGTTCGAATCGATATCGAGATCTGGCCGACCTGCATGGTCTTCAAAAAAGGCCACCGTATCCGGCTCGACATCCAGCCCCGCGACGGCCTAGGCAGCATTCCGTATACGCATTACTGCGCGGACTACAACACCGGAACGAACGTGATCTACACCGGCGGAAGCCGCGCTTCGCATCTCCTTCTTCCCGTCATTCCCGGCAAGTAGCCCCATGCTTCTGAAGCGACTGTCTGGGTCTCGCCCCCTCTAACGGCTCTGGCGGTCGGCCCGGATCATCTCGGCGCCTCGCTCCGCGATCATGAGCGCGGGCGAGTTGGTGTTGCCCGAAGTGATGTTGGGCATGATCGACGCGTCGACCACGCGCAGCCCGGAGACGCCCCGCACGCGCAAGCGCGTATCGACGACGGCGGACGCATCGTCCGCCGCCCCCATCCGGCAGGTGCCAACCGGATGGAAAATCGTGGTGCCGATGTTTCCGGCGACGCGCGCCAGTTCGTCGTCGGACTGGAACTGCGGTCCCGGCAGAAATTCCTCCGGCGCGTAGCGCCCGAGCGCCGGCTGGATTGCGATGCGGCGCGTCAGGCGCAGCGAATCGGCGGCGACCCTGCGGTCCTCCGGCGTTGACAGGTAGCGGCAGTTTATTCCCGGAGCGGCGTGCGGATCGGGCGACTTGATGCGCACGGTGCCTCTGGAGGTCGGCCGCAGGTTGCATACGCTGGCGGTGAATGCGGGGAAGCGGTGCAGCGGTTCGCCGAACCTGTCGAGCGAAAGCGGCTGTACGTGATACTCGATGTTCGGCGTCGCGTGCTCGCTCGAACTGCGGGTGAAGCCACCCAGCTGGCTGGGCGCCATGGTGAGCGGCCCGGTGCGGAACAGCGCGTACTCGATCCCCATCATCATCTTTCCGACCAGGCTGTTGGCGCGCTGATTGAGCGTGACGGCGTTGCGAACCTTGGAGATCGTACGCAGCTGCAGGTGATCCTGCAGGTTCTCGCCGACGCCGCGCAGCTCGTGCACCACGCCGATGCCGTGCTCCCGCAGCAGCGGCGCCGGACCGATACCGGAGAGTTGCAGGATCTGCGGCGAGCCGATGCTGCCGGTGGCGAGGATCGTCTCCAGGCGCGCTTCGGCGAACGTGTCCTCGCCCGCGCGCCGGAACTCGATCCCGGTGCAGCGCCGGCCGGCCATGCGCAGGCGCAGGACATGCGCATCGGTGACGACGCTCAGGTTCGGACGGTTCATGACCGGGCGCAGGAAGGCCTTGGAGGTGTTCCAGCGCACGCCGCGCTTCTGGTTGACGAGAAAAAACCCGCAGCCCTCGTTGTCGCCGCGATTGAAATCATCGCTGCGCGGAATTCCCGCCTGCACCATCGCTTCGCGGTAGTGCTCGAGAATCTCCCACGACAGCCTTTGTCGTTCGACCCGCCACTCCCCTCCGGCGCCGTGCGCCTCGTCGGCGCCGCCGAAGTAGTCCTCGCTCTTGCGGAACACCGGCAGCACGGACTTCCAGCTCCAGTCGGCATCGCCGGTGAGGCGCGCCCATTCGTCGTAGTCGCGCGCCTGGCCCCGAAGGTAGAGCATGGCATTGATCGACGAGCAGCCGCCGAGCACTTTTCCGCGCGCGTAGAGGATCGAGCGTCCGTTCAATCCGGGGTCCGGCTCGGTCCGATAGCACCAGTCGGTGCGCGGATTGCCGATGCAGTAGAGGTAGCCGACCGGAATATGGATCCAGATCCAGTCGTCGCGCCCGCCGGCCTCGAGCAGCAGGACCTTGATTTGCGGATCGGCCGACAGCCGGTTGGCGAGCACGCAGCCCGCGGTTCCCGCGCCGGCTATTACATAGTCGAATTGCATGGATTTCATGGTTGTAAGCGGGCATCCAGCAAATGGTTGAACTTCCTGGATTCCCGTTTGCGCGGGAATGACAAATCAGGGGTTGTTCAGACTTTCCCTAGATCATCAGGTATTTCGCCTTGACCTCCTCATTCGCCACCAATTCGCCCATGGTGCCCTGGTAGCGGATGTGGCCCTTCTCGATCACGTAGGCACGGTCCGAGATCTGTTTGGCGAAGTGCATGTTCTGCTCGGCGAACAGGATCGTGAGTCCCATCGTCTTCAGGCGCTTGATCTGGCGGGTCAGCTCCTGCACCACCACCGGCGCCACGCCCTCGACCGGTTCGTCGAGCAGCAAGAGCGATGGATTTCCCATCAGCGTGCGGCCGATGGTCAGCATCTGCTGCTCGCCGCCGGAAAGATAGCCACCCAGGCGCGCATCGAGCGGCGCGAGCACCGGAAACAGCTCGTAGATGCGCTCCACCGTCCAATCCGCCGGCGCGCCGGCGGCGCCCTTCTTGGCCGCAATCTCGAGATTCTCGCGCACCGTCAGATCGGGAAAGATCAGGCGCTCGTCGGGCACGTAGCCGACGCCCAGGCGTGCGATTTCGTAGGGCGGTCGTCCCACCAGCTCGGCGCCGTTGAAGCGGATGCTGCCCGCGCTCGCCTGGGCGAGCGACATGATGCTCTTCAGCGTCGTGGTCTTGCCCGCGCCGTTGCGCCCCAGCAGGCACACCGATTCACCCTCCTTCACCTCGAGCGACACATCGAACAGGATGTGGCTGGTCGCATAGTGCGTGTGAACGCCGCTCAGTTCGAGGCGGGTGGTCATGCGTGGTGCTCCCCCAGGTAAACCTTCTGCGCGGTTTCGTTCGCGCGCACCTCCTCGGGGGTGCCCTGCACGATGATTTCGCCGCGGTGCATCAGCGTGAGCTTGCGCGCGTGATTGAAAACGATACCCATGTCGTGCTCGGTGAACAGCACCGTGAGGCCGAGCTCGCGGTTGAGGCGGTCGACCAGCTCCATCGTACCGCGCGCCTCTTCGATCGACATGCCCGCGGTGGGCTCGTCGAGGAACAGCAGGCGCGGCTTCCCGGCCAGCGCGATCGCGAGTTCGAGGCGTTTCTTGTCGCCCTGCGCGAGTTCACCGGCAACCAGGTTGCGCTTGCCCTCCAGCCCGCACAGAGTGAGGACGCGGCCGGTCTCGTCGGTGCCGATGCGGCTCGCAGCGCCGAAGATGCTGAGGGAACGCCGCATCTGCGCGTGCACCGCCGAGCGCACGTTTTCCGCGACGGTCATCCTGGCGAAGATGCTGCTCACCTGGAAGGCGCGAGAAATGCCCAGGCGCGCAATTCTGTGCGGCGCCTGGTTGGTGATGTCCCGTCCCTCGAACATCACCTTGCCGGCATCGCAGCGGTGATAGCCGGTGAGCAGGTTCATGAAGGTGCTCTTGCCGGCGCCATTCGGCCCGATGATCGCCGACTGCTCGCCTTCCTGCATGGAAAAATTCACCTGCCGCGCGACGTGAATCCCGCCGAAATGCTTGTCCAGGTCGGTGACTGCCAGGATCGCGGACACGATCAGGCTTCCCGGCTGCCGTCGTCGCCGCTGCTGTCGCGACTACGCCGCGCCTTGATGCGCTTCTCGATCAGGCCCAGCACGCCCCCGGGCAGGAACAGCACGATCAGCAGGATGATGGTGCCGATGGTGAGCGGCCAGTAGACCGTGTACATTTTCACCACCGCCTGCAGCAAGGTGTAGATCACCGAGCCGAGCATCGGTCCGACGAATGACCCCGCGCCGCCGATCAGCGTCATGAACACCGCCACGCCCGACTCCTGCCAGCCGAGCAGTCCGGGGTTGACGCTGCGCGAGAACGGCCCCCACAGTGCGCCGGCGAGCCCGGCGAAGCTGCCTGCAATCACGAAGTTGATGAGCATGTGCAGCCGCACGTTGATGCCGAGGAACGCCGCGCGGCGCTGGTTGTCGCGCAGCGTGCGCATGATGTAGCCGAACGGCGACTCGGTGATGCGCCACATCGCGAGCGCGGCCAGCGTCACGATCGCGAGCGTCAGGTAGTAGAAGTTGACCGCGTCCCGGAAGAAAAGCGGCGGCAGCAGGCCCTGGATGCCGTCGTCGCCCTTGGTGAAGCTGTACCACGAGAATACGATGTAGAACAGCAGCTCGCCAAACGCGAGCGAGAGCATCGCGAAGTAGATGCCGGTCAGCCGTACGCAGAAAAAACCGACGATCAGCGCCGCGACCGCGGCCACCGGCGGCCCGGCCGCGAGCGACAGGAAAAAATCGAGCATCCCCAATTCGCCGCCGGCCGTCTTCAGCCGCGTGAACACCATGGCGGTCGCATAGGCGCCGACGCCGAAGAACGCGGCGTGTCCGAACGAAATCTGCCCCATGTACCCGTAGAGCAGATTGAAACTCATCGCGAAGAGGCCAAGGATCAGGACCTCGGTCGAGACGTGGGTCCAGAACTTGCCCGGCAGCAGCGGCACCAGCAGGAACAAGACGAACATCAGGATCGCGACCGGCACCGCCAGGCTGTGCCGCGCCAGCCAGCCACGTAGAACCTCAGGTGCGCCCATGGCGGAGCATCAATAACGCAACTCGGTGCCGAACAGGCCCCACGGCCGCCAGATCAGCACCACGATCACGATCAGGAAGATCATCGCCAGCGCGCCGTCGGGCCAGAACAGGATCGAAAACGAGTACACCACGCCGACGATGATCGACGCGACGAAGGTCCCGAGCATGCTGCCGAACCCGCCGATCACCACCACCGCGAAGCACTGCACGATGACGTCGTGATCGACGCCGAGCGCCATCGGCAGCAGCGGCAGGAACACACCGCCGGCGAATCCCGCGAGTCCAACCCCCGCGGCGAACACCAACCCGTAGATGATCGGGATACGGATGCCGAGCGCACTCACCATGTTGCGGTTATAGACCGCCGCGCGCACGATCTTGCCGAAGCGCGTGCGATGCAGAAAGAACCACAGTCCCGCCGCCACCGCGACGCCGGTCCCGACGATCACGAAGTGGTAGGGATTGATCAGCGTGTCGAGCATTTCGATCGGCTCCACGCCAAGGTTGATGCGCCGGTTTTCGACGCCCCAGACGAGCTTGATCAGGTCGCCGACGATCAGCACCAGCGCGAACGTCAGCAGCAGCTGCTCAGGCAGCTCGCGATCGTAGGTGCGCCGGATCAGGAAGCGCTCGAGCGCGAACCCGATCAGCGCCATCAGCGCCGTCGCGGCCAGGATCGCCGGCAGCAGCAGCCACGGGCTCGCGCCGAACTGCTCGCCCATGAACTGGAAGATCGAAAAGGTGATGTATCCGGAGAGCAGCCACAGCGTCGCGTGCGCGAAGTTGAGGATGTTCATCACGCCGAAGATCAGCGACAGCCCGGCGGACAGCAGGAACAGCACCATCGCGCGCGACAAGCCGCTGAACAACTGAAGTACGTAGGGACCGATATCCATGCGCAATAGTCGTGATGGAAACCGCGGTAGCAGGAAAAGCATCCGGGGCGCCTAAGGCGCCCCGGATGGCTCACTCGGTGCGGATCAGGCGCGCTTTTTCTTGAGCTTCTCGACTTCCTCGCAGGTCGGCGTCCAGACCTCCTTGGCTTCGACGTATACCAGGCTGTCGGGCTTGTAGATCGGGAACGGGTAGTCGGGAGAATCCCACACCTCGCCGACATAGGACGGCACTTCGAGCTGGTTGCTGCAGCTGCGGAACGTACGCTTGCCTCGGCAGGTATCGATGGTCGCGCCCTTGAGCGCCTTGACGATCGCCTCGGTGCTGATCGAGCCGGCTTTCTTCGCGCCCTGCTCCAGCCCGCCGAGCGCGTCGTAGTACATGCAGGCCCAGTCGTCCGGGTAGCCGTCCGCGCCGAACGCCGCGCGGTCGCGCTTGATGTACGCCTGCATGATCGGCTCCTTCAGGTGCGCGAAGAACGGGCAGCGCGCCAGCCCGATCAGGCCACGCGGCAGCGTCTTCCTCTGCGCCTTGAGGTCGTTGACCGCGATCAGGCCGCCGGGGAACGGCACGCGCTTGAACAGACCCATCTGGCCCGCTTGCAGCATGAAAGTCTCGGCGTCCTTGCCGGCAAGCGCGCCGAACATGAAGTCGGGTTTCGCCGCCATGATCGCGGTGATGTACGAGGTGAAATCGGTCTCGCCTAGCTTGAACCACAGTTGGCGGGTTTCCTTGAGGTTGCCGGCGACCTTGGCGAGTCCCGTGGTGAAGCCCTTGTGCGTGTCGCGACCCCACTCGTAGTCCTGCCCGAGCGAAACGTAGGTCTTCCAGTTGTTTTTCTTCGCCATGCGCGACACTGCAACCACCACCGCGCCCGACTGCATGTTGCTGTCGGGGCAGAACTGGTAGGTGTACGGCGTATAGTTCTCCTGGGTGATCTTGGAGCTGTTGGAGGTCGCCGCGAAATGCAGCACCTTGTACTCGTGGATGATTTCCTGCACCGCGAGCGCCACCGCGCTCGAATAGGTGGCAAACATGCAGTCCACCTTGTCGTTCAGGATCAGCGACTTCGCCTCGCGCGCGCCGACGTCAGGCTTGGTCTCGTCATCGCGGTACACCATCTGCACCGGGTGTTTGCCGAGCAACCCGCCGCGCTTGTTGAGCTCCGCGATCGCGACCGGCAGCCCCTTGATGCAATGCGCCATGTAATTGGCGCCGGTGCCGGTGGAGGGCAGCAGCACGCCGATCTTGTACGGCTGCGCCGCCTGCGCGCTGACCAGGCGAGGGGTCAGCGTGAGCGCCCCCGCGGCAAGAGAAGAGAAAACGAAATCGCGCCTGCTCAGCTTGAGGTGCTCGCTAAGAGCTTCCCATTTCTTGTCGGTCGTGCTCATCTTGAGGCTCCTTGGAATTGGCCGGGATTGGCGGAGCCACCCCCGCTGGTGGTCTCCGAGAAAATGGCTGATGCCACGGTTCAGTCTATCGTCCGGCGGGCGAGTTGGTCAATTGGTCCTGGAGCGGAGGCGTACTACAAGCCCGCGCGATTTTTCGCCTTCACAGCCCTGTTCACTACATTCAGCGGCCACTCCCCCGAAAGCACCCGGCGCACTTCCCCCGGGGCCCCGGCCTGAAGCCCCGCCATCGCCTGTTCGCTGTACCAGGCCACATGCGGATTGAGGATGACGTTGTCGCGGCCGCGCAGAGGATGGGGATCGGGAAGCGGCTCGGGATCCACCGTATCGAGCGCGGCGCCTGCGATTTTCTTCGCGTCCAGGGCGCGCACCAGCGCATCGGTATCGACGATCGGCCCACGCGCGCAGTTGATCAAGACGGCGGTCGGCTTCATTCTTCCGAAAGCGTCCTCGCCGATCATCTTTCGCGTCTGCGGGGTAAGCGGAGGATGCAGTGACACGAAATCGGAATCGCGCAGCAGCGTGTCGAGATCGACGGCTTTTCCCGGACCCTCGAACTGTCCCTGCTTCACGAAAGGATCGCTGTAGAGCACATTCATGCCGAAGGCCGCCGCCCGCACCGCGACCTGGCGCGCGATGTTGCCGAAGCCGACCAGACCGAGGGTCCGCCCTGCGAGCCGGAATATCGGCTTGCCCGGGGGCACTTCCCAACGGCCGGCCCTTACCATGCGGTCGTAGAAGGGGATCTTGCGCGCAGACGAGAGGATCAGCGCCATCGTCTGCTCCGCCACCTCTTCGATGCAGTAGGTGGGATTGTTGGTGACGATGATGCCGGCCTGAGTGGCGGCTTCCAGGTCGATCGTGTCCACGCCGATTCCATAGCGGGCGATGATCTTGCACTTGGGCATGCGCGCCATGACCTCGGCGGTGATCGGCCCGGCGTAGGTGTTGAGCAAAGCGTCGCAGTCGGCGGCCTCGGAAAGAAATTCCTCCGGCTTTTTCGTTTTCAAGGGAACGAGATCGGCCAGCTCGCCGAGCGTTTTCTTTTCAACGTCCAGTGACTCCCAGACGTAATCGGTAATGACTACTTTCGCGCGTCCCGCCATTGCCCCTCCTCCGCTTGACCGTTACGCCATCCAGCGAACGACACCGGCCACGCCGTCCACCGCGACCAGGGCGCCGTCGGGAATGCGCCGCGTCGCCTCCGGAACGCCGAGAACCGCGGGAACCCCGCGCTCGCGCGCCAGCGATGCAAGATGCGAGGTGCTGCCGCCTAATTCGGCCACCACACCCGCGACGTAGGCGAGCGTCTGGCCGAGCGCCGGCCCGGCCACCGTGGTGACCAGCACGTCTCCCCGCGCCACGCGCTCCAGCTCGCATTCGCAGTTCACCACGCGCGCGCGTCCGGTTGCCCAGCCGATGCCGGACGGATGACCGTTGAGACGCGGGTGTTGCAGCCAGATCTCGTCGGGAACCTGCGCCTCCGCGACGTGCAGCGGCCGCGCCTGAAGCAGCTTGATGCCGGAGTCATCGAGCGCCCATTCGATTTCGACCGGCCCGCCGACGACTTCCTCGGCCCTCCGCATGAGCAGGCCCAGCTCGGCGAGCTGCTCGCCATCGAGGCAGCGCGCGGCGAACAGCGAACGCGAAAGCGCTTTTCTGCCGTGAACGCAGCCGACACTGTGGTACTTCATGCCCGGCGCCGACTCCTTCACGGCTCCCGAGCGATCGAGCACGTAACGTTCCGGCGCGACCTCTCCCTGCGCGATCGCCGAACCCAGCCCCCAGGTTGCGTTGACGAGCATGTCGCCCTCGGCGGTGCGCGAAAGACCTCCTCCAGAAACGCGGGCGGCAACCAGCGGCTGGACGATGAGCGCCATCGCCGTATCGGCGGGGTCGAGCGCATGCGTCGCCATGTAGCGAAGCGCGCGCGTGGACCAGAGCGCGGCCCAGCAACTGCGCACCGCGGTGAGAAACTCTCCCTCGCCGTGCAACTCAAGAAAGCTCTCGAACTGGCCGGCGAAGCTGGAGTCGCTGCGATCTTCGACGAGCGCGGAAGAACGCACCACGCCCTGCACGCCCGATGCGACGACTACCCGCCAGGCGGCAAGCAAATACTCGATCAACTCGGGGGCGATCGGGCGATCCATCAGCCCGAGTTTCATGTCGAGCGCATGGCGCCGGGCCTGTGGACGATCCTCCACGGCGAACACCGCGCGCGCGGTCGCTTCAAGGCTGAGCGCGGCGAGCTGCGCTCGATACGCTTGTGCGTCGACCGCATAGCCTCCGGGCGTGGGCAGTCCGGCCTGTCCGAGCGCGGCGAGCTGGGCGGCCTTGGGGCCGAAGCGCGCGACGTCGGCCGCATCGGGCGAGCTCAATGGGATGACTAAGGACGCCATCACTAGGCTTGCGAATCGATCACGATGCGCAGGATGCGGCTCGGGTTGCGCTCGTACTCCTCGAACGCCGCCGCGACGTCGGTGAGCGGATATTTCGCGGTGATGAAGCCGTTCACGTCCACCGCTCCCGAGGCGACGAGCTGGATGCTCGGGTTGATGTCCTGCGGAGTCAGGGCGCGCGAGCCGATGATGCTGATCTCCCCGAAGTAGAGCGGGAAAGCGGAAAAGCCCCGCACCATTTCGTGGTTCACAGCGAAAGCGCAGAAGCGTCCCCCGGGGCGCAGCATGTCCATCGCGGCGCGAAGCGTTTCCGCGCCTCCGGCGGCGTCGATGACCACGTCGGCTCCTTTGCCCCCGGTGAGGCGTTTCACTTCGTCGACCGCCTTCTCCACCGGAGCCGCGATGACGTGGTGGGCGCCCATGCGCACGGCCATATCGAGCTTCCACTTGGTGCGCGACACCGCGATCACGGGCGTCGCCCCGGTCAGCACGGCAAGCCGCGTATGCAACAGCCCCGCCGTGCCCTGACCGAGGACAACCACCGATTCCGCCGTCGCTACGCTCACGCGATGCTGCGCGTGGCGCACGGTGGCGAGCGTCTCGATGAGCGTGGCCGCGTCGAGCGGCAGCTGGGGCGGCAGCACGTGGATGTAGCGCGAAGGCAACGCCACGTATTGGCTGAGCGAGCCTTCGACTTCGCGGCCGAACAACCCGGCGTTGCGGCAGAGATTGCCGGCCCCGCGGGCGCACTGATCGCATTGCCCGCAGGTGATGATGGGATCGATGAGCACGTGCTGGCCGGGCTTCAGCCCCGAGACTTCGTCCCCGACTGCGTCGATGATCCCAGTCGACTCGTGGCCCATCACGACCGGGTAACGCACGCCGGGATGCTCTCCCACGTAGATCGCCAGGTCGGTGTGGCAAACCGCCGTCGCAGCAGTCCGAACCAGGACGCTGCCGGGGCCTGCCTCGGGCCTGCGCCGATCGACGATCTCGAGTTTCCGGGGTGCTTGGAGTACAGCAGTTCGGGTCCCGTTGCTGCTCACGGTCGTCCTTCGTTCACTCGCGCTTTCAATGCCCCGCGAGGGTCGAGTAGCCCGGCATCGGATCGACGACCGTGATCTGCTCGACCGGGAAGTTGGAAATGATCTCGATCTTGTCCTTGTGCACGATGAGCATTTCCTCGATGCGCACGCCCCACTCGAATTTCTTGCCGTGCTGGGTTTCGAGTGCGAACACCATGCCTTCCTTGATCTCGATCGGGTGATCGAGCGACCAGATGCGCGAGATGACCGGCTGGTCGTACTGTGCCAGCCCCAGCCCGTGGCCCCAGAGGTTGGCCGCGGCCTGGTCCTCCTCCGCGTAACCCCAGGCTTCCTTCGCAGAAGGCCACTTCGAGGCGATGTCCTTCGTCGTCGCACCCACCTTCACCGCCTTGATCGAGTCATACAACCACTTGAGGGCGGTCGCGTAGATGTCCTTCTGCTCGCTGGTCGGCTCCTTCCCCACGCAATAGGTGCGGTAGTAGCAGGACTTGTAGCCGTTCCAGGTGAGCGCGGCGAGGTCCATGAACACGATGTCGCCGGGTTTGACGATCCGGTCGGAGAAATTGCGCCAGTTCGGCCAGGTGTTCGGCCCCGAAGACACGATCACGTCCTCGACGTCTTCCATACCCGGGATGGAGTACAGGTACTCCATGATGTGCGCGGTGAGCTGATTCTCGGTACGGCCCGGCTGGAGGAACTTCATGAACTTCCAGTGCGCCGCGTCGCCGATCGCGCCCACCATGCGCAGCGCCTCCTGCTCGTCCTCATTCTTGATCGCGCGCGCTTCCATCATCGGCGTCATGCCGTCGGTCCACTCGATCTTTTCCTCGCCGAACACCTTCAGCATGTTGATGTCGATGAAGTCCACGCCGAGCTTCGTGCCGGCGACGTTGGCCTTCTTCATCTCCTGCTTGATGGCGTTGGTAAATTTCTTCACCTGCGCGGTGGAGGCCGCGCCGGCTGCGCCCTTGATCCAGGCGTAGGACCAGCGGATATGGTCCTTGGGAATCCAGGGCGAATGGCGCTCGATCTGCATGCCGATGTCGCCCTGCTCGAACAGCACCGGCGCGTCGTCGCCGCAGAGCATGGCGTAGCGAAGTCCCGGCTTCAGGCGGTTCCAGCCGGGGGTGAGCGTGCTGGTGACATAGCGCACGTTTTCGTCGTACATCAGCAGCATCGCGCCCAGCCCGGCCGCTTTCATGCGCGCCCGTGCCCGCTCGAGCCGATATTTACGCAACCGGTCCCAGTTGATACGTTGCTGCCAATCCACTCCCACCATGCCTGCGTTCGCCATTCCTGTCTCCGTTTTCGTTGTGTGAGTAAAAACGCTTTGTTATCGAGTTTCTAATCCACCGTTGCTCCGGCTTCCTTCGCCACCTTGCCCCAACGCTGGGTTTCCGCCGCGACGAAATCCGCGAACGCCTTCGGCGAGGCGCTCGTCACCGCCTCGGCTCCGCCTTTCGCAAGGCGCTCGATCACGTCGGGCGTCTTCATCGTCTGCACCAAAATCGCGTACAAGCGCTCAACGACTTCGCGCGGCGTGCCCGAGGGAACGAGCACACCCTGCCACGAGCCCGAGGCGCCGTCGGGGTAGCCGGACTCCTTCATGGTTGGCACATCCGGCAGCGGCTCCAGGCGCTTCGCGCTCGTTACCGCCAGCGCCTTGAGCCGCCCGCCCTTGATATTGCCCAACGCCGAGGAGACCGTGCTGAACATCATCTGCGTCTCGCCCGCGATGAGGCCAGTCACTGCCGGACCCGCCCCGCCTTTGTAGGGGACATGCACCATGTCCATCCCGCCTTCGGCCTTCCTGAGTATCTCCATCTCCAGGCGGTTCTGGCTGCCGCTTCCGGGCGAGGCATAGTTGAGCTTCCCCGGGTTCGCCTTCGCGTAGGCGACCAGCTCCTTAACGGTGTTGACCGGAACGGACGGGTGCACGATGAGCACGCCCGGCACGTCGACGACCTGGGTCACCGGAATGAAATCCCTCAGGTTGTTGACGGACAGATTCGTGAATACCCCGGGATTGATCGCCACCGAGCCGACGTTGCCCAGAAGGAGGGTGTAGCCATCCGGAGCCGCCCGGGCCGCGACTTCCACGCCGATGCTTCCGGCCGCTCCGCCGCGGTTTTCGATCACGATCTGCTGGCCGAGCAGCTCTCCAAGGCGCGGCTGCATGATGCGGCCGACGAAGTCGGACGCACCGCCGGGCGCGAACGGAACGATCATTTTGAGCGGTCGATTCGGATAGCTGCTCTGCGCCACCGAAAGCGCAGGGAACAACACTAACGCCACCGTGAGCCACAGTTTTAGCTTCGTCATATTTTCTCCTTTTGCGATTTGGTCATCCCGCCACCCGCAAGTTTTCGCGAGGCTTTTCACCCTCCGCCGAGATTGGCAGCGTTACCACGCGCTTGAGCTTCGCGGAAAGGTCGAACGCCTTGGTCAGCATCAGGCGGTTGTGCGCTTCGGCTGCAGTTGCGTGCTGCGTCGGCACGCCTACCGACAGCCGGTTGAGCCATTGTTCGGTTTCCTCCCGCATCGGTCCGCGAAGCTCGCCGAGCGCCATGTCCCCCGGCGGATAGCTGCCGAGGAAATCGACCCGCCGCCCTGTATCGGGCGCATAGCCTTCGCTTTGCGCGATCGAAGTCGCGAGAACGATGTCGCGATGAGTGTCGTCGATGGTCAGAACGCCCTCGGTGCCGACGATGCCCACTTCAAGACTGTATACAGCACCCGGCCAGACCGTCGGCAGCGCCCACGAGATGGACGCGTGATACAGGCTTCCATCCTCGAAAGTCACGACCCCCGCGGTCGCATCGATGCCCCCGCACAGCGGGCCGAGGGCCTTGTCCACCGAACGCGCGTAGATTTCCACCGGGCGCTTGGATTCCATCATCCACATGACGACGTCGAGCGCGTGCGTGCCCGAGATCACCATCGGCGAGATCTGCGACGGATCGTCGGTCCTCTTGTAATTGTCCAGAGCGACCAGCCGATTCATGAACGCCCGTGAGGTAACGAGAGTCACTTCTCCGAGCTGCCCGGTACGGACCTTCTCCTTCGCCACCAGCCAGCGGCGGCGAAAGCGCTGCGTATACCCGACCACCGCGTCCACCCCGGATTTCTGGATGGCGGCCAGAACGCGCTCCGAATCGGCGAGCCCGGTTGCGAGCGGCTTTTCGATGAGGAGGGGCAGCTTGCGTTCCACTGCGGCAAGGATCGGGGCGACGTGAAGGTGCTCGTCGGTCGCGATGATCGCGGCGGTTACCTCGGGACGCGCGAGCAGCTCGCGGTAATCCTGTGTCACGAAGTCCGCCCGGATCTTCTCCCCAACGAGCTTCGCCCGGTCGGGCTTGATTTCGGCGAGCCCGATGAAATCGACCTGCGGGTGACGCGCCGCAACTTCTCCGCGGAACAGACCGACACGCCCTCCGCCGATGATGGCGAGGCCGATGCGCTTGGGAGTTTTTTTGGGCATAACCTAATTCGCTGTCATTCCGAGGCGCCACAGGCGCCGAAGAATCTGCTGTTAACGATCGTCAAAAGCAGATCCTTCGCTGCGCTCAGGATGACATTCATGCCGCCGCGCGCACCGATTTCGGCGAGGCGAGCGGCAACGATACCGGCTCGTTGCGTTCCGCCGACAAATCCGCCGCGATATAGACCTCCATCACCATACGCGCATGTTCCGGGGTCACCATCACCGGACGATCGAGCGCCACGGCCTCGAGGAAATGGATGGTTTCCGCCGCCATCGGTCCCGCGTAGGTGTGTTCGACCCGCTCCCCGGGCATCGTGGACATCGGAAGCTGCATGCCCTTGTCCATGGTGTTGAGCACGACGTCGCGGTGGCTGTCGTCCACCAGCAGCGCGCCCTCGGTGCCGACCATTTCGATCCACGTGGTGGAAAAATTCGGATAGCCCGGCGGAAGGCTCCAGCCGCCGCCCACCACGAACGAGAGCCCGCTATCCATGGTGACGAAAAGCCATTGGTGGTCCGCGATCGGCTGGCCGCTCGCCTGCTGCATGGCCCCGAAATTCTGCTGCGAGTACACGCGCACGGGCTTCGCCGGTTCCAGGCACCACAGCACGAAGTCCAGATCGTGCGTGCACTCCATCGCCGCGGGCGAGAGCTTCACGCGGCCGCTGATCTTCTTGCCGAGACCACGCGTTATGTGCCGGCTCACGAGCGCGCTCACCGGCTTGCCGATGGTGCCGTTGCGGATCGACTTGCGCACATAGGCGAACTTGGGGTTGAAGCGCTGCGAGTAGCCGATCGTGAATTTGAGCCGGTTCTTGCGCGCCAGGGCGATGAGCTCGTCGGCTTCGGCAAGCTCCATCGCGATCGGCTTTTCGAGGAACACGTGCTTGCCTGCGGCGAGCCAGTCCCTGGCCATGGGGAAATGCGTCGTCTCGGGCGTCGCCGAGATGTAGACCGCTTCGATCTCATCGATCTTCAGCAGCTCCCGGTAATCGGCGACCGCCGTGCGGGCGCCCGTCGCCTGCTTCACCTCCGCAAGGCGCTCGGGGCGGATCTCCGCAAGATACAGGCCCTTCGTGAGCGTATGAGCCGCGCAGGTCTCCGCACGGATTCCTCCGCACCAGCCCGTACCGACCACCGCCACGCCGATCTGCTTCATGGAATTTCTCCTCGATCCCGCGACCGGCGCATATTATCGCCTGATCTTGAGCAGGCGAGCAGCGTTGCCACCCATGATCTTTTCCTTCTCGGCGGCAGGAAGCCGCGGCACGCTATTGATCAGGCCGACCGGATCTTCCTCGCCCATGTCGAACGGATAATCCGTTCCGAGCACCACCTGCCCGGCGCCGAACTTGTCGATCAGGTTGCGCAGCATCTCCGGGTCGAAGGCGATGGTGTCGAAATAGAACTTCTTGAGATAGCTCGAAGGCGCCTTTTTGATGACCGTCCGGCAATCCGGCCGCGCGCGCCAGGCGTGGTCCATGCGGGCCCAGTAGTGGGCGAGGAAGCCGCCTGCGTGAGGAAGCACCACCTTGAGGCCGGGGTGCCTTTCCATCACGCCATCGAAGATCAGGCGGCTGGTCCCTATGGTCGTATCCAGGGGATTGCCGATCACGTTGTTGAAGTAGTGATCCATCAAGCGCTCGCCCTGGGTGAATCCGATCGGATGCATGAAAATGACGATATCCAGCTCGCGCGCCTTGGCAAAGAACCGGTCGAGATTCAGGCCCGGGTCGGTGAGCTCCTTCCCGGCGACGTTCGGGTTGATCTCCACCCCGCGCAGGCCGAGCTGCTTCACGCAGCGCTCGAGCTCGATCACCGCGAGTTCGACGTTCTGCAGCGGCACGGTTCCGAGCCCGACGAAGCGGTCGGGCCACTGGGCCACGATTTCGGCAAGACGCTCGTTGATCGAGCGGGACAGCTCCGCACCCAGACCGGGCTCGGTCCAGTAGTAGGTCTGCTGGGGCGCAGGCGATACTGCCTGGATGTCGATCCCCATGCGATCCATGTCCTTGAGTCTCAGTTCGATCGTGCTGAGTTTTTCCCCGCGATCTTGCATCTGTTTGACGTTGACCTCGCGGGTAAGCTGATTGGCGAACTTGATCTGGGGCTCGTACTGCGCGGGATTGAGGTGCGCAACCTTCGCCGCCGCGTCGCGGTTCAGGTAGTGGCAATGAATATCCACGCGCAGGCTGCGTCCCTTCTTGTCGCGGGCGAGCTTGGTCGCCAACGCGTGTTTTCGCGAGCGCGAGGCCGCTGCCGAGCCTTTGCGGACCGCCGCCATAGGGTGCCTGTGGCGCAAATCCGCGCATCCGGGCGTTACGCAGGTGAACATCATGCTTTCTCTCCTTCTGGCTTATCCAGGAACAACCATATTAGAAGACCCCGAGGTGCTGGGTGATCAGCGCCTCGTCATTCCTTACCTGCTCGACGCCGCCGGAAAACGCCACGCGTCCGGTATTCAGGATCACGACTTCATCGGCGAGGTCGAACGCAAGCTTGATGTTCTGCTCCACCAGCACGATGGACTGCCCTTCTTCCTTCAGCCTCGCGATGGTACGGCGGACTTCCGCGACGATCAAGGGCGCGAGGCCTTCCGAGGGCTCGTCCATCAGGAGCACGCGCGGATTGCCCATCAACGCACGCCCGATGGCGAGCATCTGTTGCTCGCCGCCAGAAAGAGAACCCGCGGTCTGCTGCTCCCGCTCTTTGAGCCGCGGAAACAGGTCGAACACGCGCTCGAGCGTCCAGGGCTTCCCCGCCTGCTTCCTGGACTGGCGCGAGACGATCAGGTTCTCGCTTACCGTGAGGCTCGCAAAGATCCGCCGGCCCTGAGGCACGAAGCCCACGCCCCTGCGCGAAATCGCTTCTGGCGAGAGACGGGCGATCGAGTCTCCGAACAGCCGGATGTCGCCCGCGCGCGGCGGCACGAAGCCGATGATCGCGTACATACAGGTCGTCTTGCCCGCGCCGTTGCGGCCGAGCAGCGCCAGCACGCGCCCGGGGTTGAGCGTAAACGAGACCCCGTGCAACACGTGGCTTTCGCCGTAGAGCGCATCGATCCCGGAAAGCGTCAGAGCCTCAGTCACCGAGGTACACCTCGCGGGTCTTCGGGTCGGCTACCACTTCGGCCCGTGTGCCTTCGACGATCACGCTGCCGTAGTGGAGCACCGTGATGCGCTCGGCCATGTCGAGCGCGGTGTCCATGTCGTGCTCGATCATGATCACGGTGACCTCACGTTCGATTCTGCCGATCAGATCCTTCATCGCAACGCGCTCCTCGCGCGAAAGCCCGGCGAACGGTTCATCCAGAAGCAGTACTTTGGGTTTTTGCGCCAGCGCCATGGCGATCTCGACGCGGCGCTTTTCCCCGTACGACACCTCGCCGATCGGCCGCTGCGCGAGATGCCCCAGTCCGACGAGCTCCAGAACCCGGCGTGCTTCGGCGTAGAGTTCGGCGTGCCGCTCGAGCGTGCCGAATATGCTCCAGCGCGTCTTCGAGAGTCCCAGGAGCGAGAGCACGATGTTGTGCTCGAGCGGGTCCTTCGGGAACAAGGTAATGATCTGGTAGGTCCGCGCGAGGCCGCGGTGCGCGCGCTCGTGCGTCTTCAGGCGTGAAATCTCCTCTCCAAACAGCTGCACCGTGCCGGCGTCACGGGGCAGATCGCCTGTGATCAGGTTGAACAACGTGGTTTTCCCCGCGCCGTTGGGTCCGATGATCAACCGCCGCTCGCCCGGCATCACTTCGAGCGAGACGCCGTTGATCGCCGGCACCCCGCCGAAGGACTTTTTCAGGCCGCTCAACTGGAGCGCGGGATTCACTTCTTCCCCCAGCGCGCCTTCCAACGCAAAAACAGGCGGCGCAATCCGGGAACGACGCCGTCGGGCATGAACACCACGATCACGACGAACACGAATCCGAGCAGCATGTTCCAGCGCTCGATGTAGGTCGAGACGTAGTTTTTGAGGATCATGACGATCGCGGCTCCCACGATCGGCCCACCCAGAGTCCCCGAGCCCCCGGCAATCACCGCGAGCAGGCCCTCGGCGGAATTGGTGAGCGAGAGCGACACCGGGTGGATGTACTTGTGGTAGTAGACGAAGAGCAGCCCCGACACCGCACCCCAGAAGCCGGCGTATACGAAGGCGACCCAACGGATCATGCCGACGTCGTGGCCGAGCGCGCTCATGCGCCGCGGCTGGTCGCGCGTGCCGCGCAACGCCGCGCCGAAAGGCGAATCGACGAACTTCGCCATGAGCCAGATCGAGGCCACGGTGACGATGAGCGCGAAATAGTAGAACTCGGTGGCGCCGTCGAGATTGATGCCGAACGGCGCCGGGCGCGTCAGCCCGCGCAGGCCGTTGTCGCCGTCGGTCACCGACACCCAGCGGTAGGCGGTCCCCCACAACACCTGCGACAGCGCGAGCGTGAGCATGAGGAAACCAAGTCCCGTGGCGCGCAGTGCGATCAGGCCGAACGCGCACGCTATCAGCGTCGTGCCGGCAAGTGCGATCGGCGCCGTGATCCAGTGGGCAAGACCGAGCTTCAGGTAGAGCCACGCCGAGATGTATGCCGCCAAGCCCACATACGCCGCATGGCCGAGCGTCGGAAGCCCGCCATAGCCCAGCAGCAGGTTCACGCTGGCGGCGAAGATCGCCGCGATCAGGATTTGGCTGGTGAGATTGACGTAGAACTCCCCGGCGATCCACGGCATGCCGACGAGCAACACCGCCAGAACTCCCAGCCACGCAGGGCGGTTCATGCGGCAAACTTCCCGAACAGCCCGCGCGGCCGGAACGCAAGGACGAAAATCATCGGCAGGAACAGGATCACGTAGGCGAGGTCCGGCAGCAACGCGACCCCGAAGGTGTAAATGAATCCGATGATGAAGCTGCCGACGAAGGCGCCGACCAGGCTCCCGACGCCCCCCAGCATCACGATGATGAGGGCGAGCGGCAGCATCTCGGCGTCCAGGCCCGGATACGCCGAGAGCATCGGGCCGCCGATGATGCCGCCGGCGCCGGCGAGCCCCGCGCCAAGGCAGAACACCATGGTGAAGAGCCTGGATACCGGGATGCCGACGGCGCGCGCCATATCCATGTCGTCGACGCCGGCGCGGATCATCGCGCCGATGCGGGTGCGCTCCATCAGCAAATAGAGTGCGATGGCGGTAACGATCGCAATCACGACCACGACCAGCCGGTAGCTCGGGAACGTGAAGCCGGCGAGCGTCAGAGGCCGCTGCAGGGCCGGCGGGGTCGGTAACGGGATCGGGTCGCCGCCCCAGATCACCAGGCAGGCATCCGCAATGATGAACGCGATGCCGAGCGTCACCAGCACCTGGCCGAGCACGTTGGAACCGAGCTTGCGCAGCAACAGGCGCTCGATCAGAGCGCCGAATGCCGCGACCGCGAGCCCGCCGAGGAGCGCCGTGAGCCACAGGTTCGGAACGATCTTGAGGATGCTCGATCCGACATAGGCGCCGAGCATGAACAGCGCCCCGTGCGTGAGGTTCGCGATCCGCATCAGCCCGAAGATCAGCGAAAACCCCGCCGAAAGCAGGAACAGCAGCCCGCCCAAGGCGAGACTGTTCAGCGTCTGGATGACCCAGAACTGCACAAAAAAACGGGGCCGGTATTCCCGGCCCCGTGTCCTCTCTCAGGACTCGAGGTTCTTCGCCGGCGGCCAGTCGCGCGAGTACACCGGGTTCTTGAGGAACTCCTCGGGCTTGTAGCGCCAGAACTGGCTGACGTTGGGGTAGGTGAAGATGACGCTATTGACGAGGCGGCCCTCTTTGCGCTCGACCTTGCGGATGTAGACGTTGCCGACCACGTTGCCGTACTCGTCGAACCGCACCGGGCCGCGCACGGTGTCCACCTTGATGCCTCGCAGCGCCTTCATGAAGGCGGGCTTGTCCTCGATCTTGCCCTTCACGGCGTTCAGCGCTCCCTCCAGAACCGCCGCGTCGGTATAGGTCGCCGCGCCGTAGAAGCCGGGGTCGTACTTCGCCTCGGCGCGGAAGGCCGCGGCGAACTTGCGGTTGAGCGGATTGTCGAGCTCGGCCGAGTACCAGCAAGTGGTGATGATGCCGAGCGCCTCGTCGCCCATATTGCGCAGCACCGCCTCGTCCAGGGCCGTCATTCCGCCGACGACGTTGACCTTGCCCCGGAGCCCGTATTCGTTGAACTGGCGCACGTACCGGAAGCCGTTCGAGCCGGCGGACCCGAGGAACAGGCCGTCGATGTTGGTCTTGAGCTGGGCGAGATAGGTGCCGTAATCGGGGACGGTGAGCGGCGGGAACATCTTCTGCACGATCTTTCCGCCCGCGTCTTCGAACACGCGCTGGAAGCCCGCCGCCATTTCGTGGCCGTAGGCGATGTCGTCGGCGAGCGTTGCCATGCGCCGGTACTTGAGATTGTTGTAGCAGTAGTCGGCGAGCGGCTTCGCGCACTGCGAGGAGGTCGAGGTGGGACGCACGAACCAGGGATTGGGCTTGCGCTGGGTCATGTCCTCGGCGGCTGCGACCGAGATCGTCGGTAGCTGCTGCGCCCGGATGTAGTCGTCCGAAGCGAGCGCCGAAGCGGCATCGAGCGGGCCGATCAGCACCTGGATGCGGTCTTTCTCCACCAGCTCCTGCAGCTTGGTGCGCGCCTGCGCCGGGACGCCCGCGGTGTCGGCCACGCTCAAGCTCACCTTGCGGCCGGCGAGCATGTTGTTGCGCTCGCGCAAGTACATGATAAGCGCGCGCTCCATGTCGAGGCCGCCCGAGGCGAGCGGCCCGGTCTTTACGGTCATGAGCCCGACACGGATCGCGTCGCTCTGCGCGCGCACGATAGCCGGAAAGCCGAGCGCGGAGGCGCCGACGCCGGCGCCAGTAGCCTTGATGAATCGCCTGCGGGTGAATGCCATGGTGTTCCTCCTTTGGGTTGTCGCTGTTCAGTGTGTCGGGTTCTTGGGTGCGTCGGGCTGCTTCGCCGGTTGAGAACGGTCGAAAGCGTCGATTTTCATGCATTCTCCGAAAACGCGCATGACCGTCGGCACGCCGGCCGTTTCGACGTTAAAAAACTTCGCCCCGAAGACCTGGGAGGCGAGGCAAATGTCGGCGATCGTCGGTGAGTCTCCGTGGCAGAACTTGCCGGTCTCGGGTTCCTTGGCGATATGCTCTTCAAGCGCTTCGAGCGCCTTGCGCGTCCAGTGAGCGAGCCAGGCGTTGCGCGCGGCTTCGCCCTGCTGCATGTCCTTCTCGAGGTAGGCGCGAACCCGCGGAACAACCAGGGGATGCCCGTCGCTCACAACGATCTGCGCCAGCCCGCGAACGCGCGCCCTGCCGCGGGAATCCTTGGGCAGCAGCGCAGGCTTCGGATGGGTTTCCTCCAGATATTCGAGGATCGCCATGGACTGGAACAGCGGCGCAGCAGCGTCGATGACCAGCGCCGGCACCACGCCCTGCGGGTTGATCGCCTTGTATTCCTCGGCGTGCTGCTTTCCCTGCAGCAGATCGATCGATATCTGCTCGGCTTCTATCCCTTTCAGAGCGAGCGCGACCCGCACGCGGTAGGTGGCCAGAGACCGCCAGAATCCGTACAGTTTCATTGCCATCTCTTCTCAACTCCTCGACGATTCGGTAGCTCGCTCTTCGGCGACCCCATGGTCTCCCCTTTGGAGTGTTTCCGGTTACGGCGTTACTGTTATATTTGCCGCCGGGCAATTTGACCCCACGCGACTGTACGTGTCAACCTAGCGCGAGCGAAACGAGGAGGAGCACTTGAAGATCGGAATTGCAGGCACCGGAAGAATGGGAACGGCGATAGCCCAGCGTCTGATGGGCCTGGGCCACGAGCTTACGGTCTGGAACCGCACCGCGGAAAAGACCCAACCCCTCGCCGCCGCAGGCGCGAAGGTGGCCGCGACGCCGGCGAACGTCGCCGAGAATTCGGAGATCATCATCACGATTCTCACCGACGCTCCCGCCATCGACACTGCGTATCACGGCAAGGACGGGCTTCTTTCGGGCAATGTCGCCGGAAAGCTCTTTATTGAAATGAGCACCGTTCGACCGGAAACCGAAAGAGCGCTTGCCGCCAAAGTCAGGAAAAAGGGCGCGGCGCTGGTCGAGTGTCCGGTCGGAGGAACCGTCGGTCCGGCAAAGGAGGGCAAGCTGTTCGGCTTCCTCGGCAGCGACGCGACCGACGTGGCGCGCGCGCGGACCGTGCTCGACCTGCTGTGCCGCCGCGTGGAGCACGTCGGCCTTGTGGGCGCGGGCGCGAGCATGAAGCTCGCGATCAATCTCCCGCTGCTGGTTTTCTGGCAGGCCTTCGGCGAGGCGCTGGCCTTGTGCCGTTCGCTCGGGCTCGACGCGGCGCGCATCATCGATATTTTCTCCGATACGTCGGGTGGCCCCAACGTTCTCAAGAGTCGCGCCGCGGTGCTGACGGCAGTGCTCCAGGGCAAAGACGCCGGTCCGATCACCATAGACATCGACTCGATGCGCAAGGACCTGCGTACGATGGTCGAAGAGGCGAGCGCTCTGGGAACGAGCCTTCCGGTGACCTCGCGAACGCTGGAATGCTACGACGAAGCCTCGCGCGCCGGCCTGGGCAAGGGCGACATCACCGCGATCCCGGTGCGTTGGATGAAGATACGAGGGTAAACGGACCTGCGTCGCGCGAATCACTGCACCGGCACGACCCCGTCGAGCTTCGCGAAGCATTCGCGCCGGGCCGTTTCGAGGAAGTCCCGCACAAAAGGCAGGCGCGCCATCTCGACGGTGGTGGCACCGTAGAGGTTGCTCCACAGTCCGCTTTTCCCGATGCGCCGCGCGATCACATATTCGTAATCGAGGTAGTTTTTTATCCCCCAGTTCGGCAGGGCCGCGACGCCCCGGCGGCTGGCGACCAGTTGCAGAATGGCGACCGTGAGCTCCGTGGTGCGGCGCCTGGGATGGACCTTGGCGGGTTTCAGCACCCTCCGGATCAAGTCGATGCGATCCTCGGGCACCGGGTAGGTGATGAGCGTCTCCTGCGCAAAATCGCCGGCGCTCAGGTAGCGCTTCTCGCGCAGCGGGTGATCTGTCGGCAGCACCGCGAGCACTTCGAAACGGAATAGCGGGTGGTGCACGATGCCGCGCCTCGGCTTGTTCTCCGACCCGATCACGAGATCGGTCTTGCCGTCGGCGAGCATGGCAATCGGGTTCGGATGAAATCCTGACACGAGGTCGAGCTCCACTTCCGGCCAGTCCTTCCGGAACACGTCCATGATCGGCATCAGCCAGTCGAAGCAGGTATGGCATTCCAGCGCGATGCGCAATGTGCGCGCGGGCGTCCGCGCGAGCTTCGCGAGGTCCCGCTCCGCGGTCTGCACTTCGCCCATCACCGACCGGGCGAGAGCCACCAGCCTCTGCCCCGCCTCGGTGAGCTTCACCGACTGGCCGTGACGCTTCACCACCGCCGCGCCGTAGTGCGACTCGAGCCCCTTTAGCTGGTGGGACAAGGCCGACTGCGTAAGATGCACGCGCTCGGCGGCACGCGAGACAGTTCCCGTCTCCGCGAGCGCGATCAGCGTGCGGAGATGGCGTATTTCGAGCATGAATTATGAATATCGTTCATGATATCCAGATAAACTTTCATTGGATTCATAGCTAAGCATAGGCGATGATGCTCCCCTCGTCAAAGGGGACTATGCAGCCCGATAGAACCGAAGAACTGAGTGACCTGCTCGAGCGCCGCATCCTGATACTGGATGGCGCGATGGGCACGACCATCCAGGGCTATAGGCTCTCGGAGGCCGACTTCCGCGGCGAGCGCTTCGCAAAATCAGCGCGCGATCTCAAGGGCAACAACGATCTGTTGTCGCTGACCCAGCCCGCGGTGATCCGCGAGATCCACGCCCAATACCTCGCGGTCGGCGCCGACGTCATCGAAACCAATACGTTCAATTCGAACTCCCCTTCGCAGGCCGACTATGGACTCGAGCGGCTCGCCTACGAACTGAACCATGCCGCCGCGAAACTCGCCCGGCAGGCGGCCGACCAATGCATGGACCGCGATTCGACCAAGCCGCGCTTTGTCGCCGGGGTCCTCGGGCCGACCACCAAGACCGCGTCAATCTCGCCCGACGTCAACGATCCGGGTTTCCGCAATATCTATTTCGACGAGCTCGTGCAGGTGTACGGCGAGGCGCTCAAGGGCCTCGTCGACGGCGGCGCCGACCTGATCCTGCTCGAGACCATATTCGACACCCTCAACGCCAAGGCGGCGATCTTCGCCGTGGAAACGCTTTTCGAGCAGCGCGGCCAGCGCCTGCCGGTGATCGTGTCGGGCACGATCACCGACCAGTCGGGACGCACCCTAACCGGCCAGACTCCCGAGGCTTTCTGGAACTCAGTGCGCCACGTTCAGCCGATCGCCGTAGGCTTGAATTGCGCGTTGGGGGCGAAACTGATGCGCCCCTACATCGAGGAACTGTCGAACGTCGCCGACACTTACATCAGTTGCTACCCCAACGCGGGACTTCCTAATCCCCTTTCGGAGACCGGCTACGATGAAACGCCGGAATACACCTCGAGCCTACTCAAGGAGTTCGCCGAGAGCGGTTTTCTAAATATCGTCGGCGGCTGCTGCGGAACGACGCCCGATCATATCCGCGCTATCGCGAACGCCGTGCGCGCCCTGCCCCCGCGCAAACCGCCTGTCGTCGAGAAGAAGCTGCGGCTTTCCGGCCTCGAGCCGCTGAATATCGGCGACGAATCGCTCTTCGTCAACGTAGGCGAGCGCACTAACGTAACCGGTTCCCGGGCATTTGCGCGCCTCATCCTTGCCGGGGACTACCAGGAAGGGCTCGCCGTGGCGCGCCAGCAGGTCGAAACCGGCGCGCAAGTGATCGACGTGAACATGGACGAAGCGATGCTCGACTCGCAGAGGACGATGGCGACGTTCCTCAATCTCATCGCCTCCGAGCCCGACATTTCCCGCGTGCCGGTGATGATCGATTCCTCCAAGTGGTCGGTGATCGAGGCGGGACTCAAGTGCGTTCAAGGCAAGTCCGTGGTGAACTCGATTTCGCTGAAGGAAGGCGAGGAGGAATTCGTGCGCCACGCACGGCTGGCGCGGCGCTACGGCGCCGCGGTGATCGTCATGGCGTTCGACGAGAAGGGTCAGGCCGATTCGCTCGAACGCCGCATCGGCATCTGCCGGCGCTGCTACCGCATCCTCGTCGACCGGGTTGGATTTCCGCCCGAGGACATCATTTTCGATCCGAACATCTTCGCCGTCGCCACCGGCATCGAGGAGCACAACAACTACGGGATCGAATACATCGAGGCGACGCGGGCCATCCGGCGCGAATTACCTCACGTCAAGATCTCGGGCGGCGTCTCGAACGTCTCGTTCTCTTTCCGCGGCAACGATGCGGTGCGCGAGGCCATCCACACCGTCTTCCTCTATCACGCAATCCGGGCCGGCATGACCATGGGCATCGTCAACGCCGGCCAGCTAGGAGTCTATGAGGAGATCCCGGCGGATCTGCGCGAACGGGTCGAAGACGTGGTGCTCAACCGACGGCCCGACGCGGGCGAGCGTCTCGTGGAATTCGCCACGACCGTGAAAAGCGCAGGCAAAGCGTCCATCGACGATCTCGCTTGGCGCAAGGGTACGGTCGAGCAGCGCCTCGCCCACGCTTTGGTGAAGGGAATCGCCGACTGGGTCGTCGAGGACACGGAGGAGGCGCGACGCAAATTCGAGCGCGCTATCCAGGTGATCGAGGGCCCGCTCATGGACGGCATGAACATCGTCGGCGACCTGTTCGGCTCGGGCAAGATGTTCCTGCCGCAGGTGGTGAAATCGGCGCGCGTCATGAAGCAGGCGGTGGCGCACCTGGTGCCTTTCATCGAAGCCGAGAAGAAAAAGTCCGGCGACTTGAAGCCCAGGGGCAAGATCGTGGTCGCGACGGTGAAAGGCGACGTGCACGACATCGGCAAGAACATCGTCGCCGTGGTGCTCCAGTGCAACAACTTCGAAGTCATCAACCTGGGCGTCATGGTTCCGGCGCAGAAGATCCTCGATACGGCGCTTGCGGAAAAAGCCGACATCATCGGCCTGTCCGGCCTGATCACCCCGTCGCTGGAGGAAATGGCGCACGTGGCGCACGAAATGCAGCGTCAGGGGATAAGAATCCCGCTTCTGATCGGTGGAGCGACGACGTCGCGCGTGCACACCGCGGTCAAGATAGCGCCGAATTTCGAAGGCGCCACCGTCTATGTGCCCGATGCCTCGCGCTCGGTTTCCGTTTGCTCGAACCTGCTATCGGGGGAACTGAAGACCGACTACTTGGAATCGGTGCGCGCCGACTACGAAAAGATCCGGGCCCAGCACGCGGCGAAGAAGGAACAAGCGCTTGCGCCGCTAGCGCGGGCCCGCGCCAATGCTTTCCGCGTAGATTGGAGCGGCACCACCCCGCCGCGGCCTCGGGTGCTGGGCCGCCGGCTCCTGCGCGGCTGCGATCTCGCCGAGATCGCGTCCTACATAGACTGGTCGCCGTTTTTTCAGACCTGGGATCTCGCCGGAAGCTATCCGAAGATCCTGGAGGACCCGGTCGTCGGCGAAGCAGCCCGCAGCGTGTTCGCCGAGGGCCGGGCGATGCTGGAAAAAATCATCGCGGAGAAGTGGCTGAAGGCCAACGCCGTGTTCGGGCTCTATCCGGCGGCTGGCGTCGGCGACGACATCGAGATCTACACGGACGAATCGCGCAGCGAAACGGCCATGGTCTGGCACTGCCTGCGCCAGCAGGCCGAAAAGCCCGCCGACCGCGCCAACCTGTGTCTCGCCGACTTCGTCGCGCCCAGGGACTCAGGCGTTGCGGATTACATCGGCGCCTTTGCAGTGACCACCGGGATCAATGTCGATCCCAGGGTCAGGGCCTTCGAGGCGAAGCATGACGACTATAGCGCCATCATGCTGAAGGCGCTGGCCGACCGGCTCGCCGAAGCCTTCACCGAGCTGCTGCATGAGCGCGTGCGGAGGGACTACTGGGGCTACGCGGCGGACGAGAAGCTTTCCGGGGCCGAGCTGCTCGCGGAGAAATACCGGGGCATCCGCCCCGCTCCCGGCTACCCGGCTTGCCCCGACCACACCGAAAAGGGAGCGCTGTTCGAGTTGATCTCAGCGCCCGAGGCGGGCATCACGCTTACCGAGAGCTACGCCATGCTTCCGGCCGCCAGCGTGAGCGGCTTCTATCTCTCCCATCCGGAGGCGCGATACTTCGCCGTGGGAAAGATCGGCGAGGATCAGGCGGCCGACTACGCCCGGCGCAAAGCGCTTGCGCTGGAGCAGACCGAGCGCTGGCTTGCGCCCAACCTCGCCTACGAGCGCTGACATGCAGTCGCAGAACAAACACCCGCGCGCCTTCAGTTTCGAGTTCTTCCCTCCCAAGACGCCCCAGGGGATGGAGAAGCTGCGCGCAACCTGGAAGCAGCTCGCGCAGCTCAAACCCAAGTTCTTTTCCTGCACCTACGGGGCGGGCGGCTCCACCCGCGACCGCACGCTGGAGACGGTGCTCGAAATCCGGTCGGCGGGACACACTGCCGCGCCGCACATCTCTTGCGTAGGCGCGACTCGCGCCGACATCGCCGCTACGCTCGATCTGTACAAGGCGAAAGGCATCCGCCACATCGTCGCACTCCGCGGCGATCTGCCTTCCGGCGCCGCGAGCGCGGGCGAGCTTCGCTACGCGAGCGAGCTCGTCGCTTTCATCCGGGAAAGGACCGGCGATCATTTCAACATCGAAGTCGCATGCTATCCGGAGGTCCACCCGCAGGCGCGCAGCCCCTTGGACGATCTGAGAAACTTCAAACGCAAGCTCGACGCAGGAGCCAATTCGGCGATTACCCAGTACTTCTTCAACGCCGATTCCTATTTCCGCTTCGTGGAAGACTGCGAAGCGCTCGGGATAAGCGCGCCGATCGTACCCGGCATCATGCCGATCGGCAATTTCTCGCAGCTCGCCCGTTTCTCCGATGCCTGCGGCGCGGAAATCCCGCGCTGGCTGCGCCTGAAATTGCAGAGCTTCGGCGACGATCTGGCCTCGATCCGCAGCCTGGGCCTCGATGTGGTCACCGAACTGTGCGACCGCCTGCTCTCAGCCGGCGCTCCCGGCCTGCACTTCTACACCATGAACCAGGCAGGCCTGACTTCCACGATCTGGCAGAGACTGGGAATCTGACGTTCGCCGGCCGTAGCGCGCGCCGTGCGCGCGGACCCCGCCACGTGCGCAGGGCGCACGCTACACCTGGTCTCCGATCGTAGCGCGCGCCGTGCGCGCGGGACTCCACGACGTGCGCAGGGCGCACGCTACACCCGGTCTCCGATCGTAGCGCGCGCCGTGCGCGCGGACCCCACCACGTGCGCAGGGCGCACGCTACATTTGGTCTCCTGCCGAGATCAGGCCCGCTTGTGCTGGGATTCCGCCCGCGAAACCTGCCAGCCGAGCCGGTGCGAAACAGCGTCGGCCGCTTCGACCAGCTCGCGTACCCAGGAAAGCAGCGTCTTCTTCGCCATGCGATGCACCGGACCGGCGATGCTGATCGCCGCTACCACGTTGCCCGAGTCGCTGCGTATCGGCGCGGCGATCGCGCGCAGTCCGATCTCGCTCTCCTCATCGTCAACGGCATAGTTTTGCGCCCGCACCGCCGCAAGCTCGCGGCGAAAGGCCTTGCCTTCGGCGATCGTATTAGGAGTGCTCTGCGGCAGCCCGCGGGCGACGATGCGCTCGATTTCGTCATCGGGCTGAGATGCGAGCAAAACCTTTCCCACCGCCGTGGAATGCACGGGCGCACGGGTGCCGACTTTCGAGCCCATGCGCAGCGCTTGCTTGCTTTCGTGGGTAATGATGTAAAGGATCGAATCGTGGTCGAGAATCGCCAGATGCACCGTCTCTCCGGTTTTTTCCATCAGCGTCCGCAGAAAGGGCCTCGCCTCCGCGGTGAAGTCCATCTTTCGGCGCACCATGGTTCCAAGCTCGAACAGGGCGAGCCCGAGGTGATACTTGCCGTCGCCGGGGTTCTGCTCGAGCATCCCCTCCTCGAGCAGCGTCGAGGCCAGGCGATGCACGGTGCTCTTCGCCAGCCCCAGGCGCTTGGCGAGATCGCTGATGCCGATCTCGTATTCGTCTTCCGAGAACGCCTTGATGAGCCGCAAGGAGTTGGTGACCGAGGACAAGCGCGTGCGAAATCTCGCCGATGCGGGCTTGCGTTCCATCGCAATCGCCATCCGGCCTCAGGCGGCCCTAGTGCGCGCCAGCCGGATCGCGACGGCGAAGCTCGCGGCCACCACGACCGCCACGCCGATTCCCATCTGAAGCTCGCGACCCGAGAGCGCTGCGGCGACATCCGGAGAAAGGATCCGGGCCATCGCCAGGCCCGCGATCGCGATGCCGAGAAAAGCGATCGACAGACCCATCACGCGCGAGGCTACCCGCGCACGCCGGTCCGCGCGCTGCACCATGGTCGCCACCCATGCGCCGTTGACGCCGTCGGTCGTCATCATCCCGAGCGTAAACAACAGGCCGAGCGCGACGGAAAACGGCCAGCCGGCCAGGTGCGCCCCGGTCAGAGAAAACAGCGCAGCCTGGCTGATGGTGTCGAAGGAAAGCGCAAAGGCCGCGCCGATCATTGCGATGACCGCGGGATGGCCGGTCCCGGCAAGCCGTCCCAGCCAGCGCGCCTTGAACCCGCCCAGTTGGACCACCCGGTCGGCGGGTGTGCGGAAAACCGCGACGATGTTCGCGAGGCCCAGAGCCAGGAGAAACGCGATCGAAATCCATGCACCCAGCCGCTCCAGCCATTCGGGCGCGCCGCCCTCATGCAAGGTGGCCGCAACGACCCCGGCGACCAGCGTGACGACCGCGCCGTGGCCAAGAGAAAACAGGCATCCGGACCAGCGCACCAGCCGCGGGCGGCTTTGCGCGTTTTGGCGCGCGAGGCCGTCGATGGTCGCCAGATGATCCGGATCCATCCCGTGCCGCAGGCCGAGGAGGAATACCATCAGGGCAAGTCCGGCCAGGTCGTGCGGCAGTGACGAAATCATCTTACTTGGCCATGACCAGCTCGTTCCAGAGCTTGAGCCATTTTTCGTCCTCGTCGATGAGAGTGATGGGATCGAGCATCAGAAAGGAGAACCCGCCGATACTGCTCTTGACCTTCTGGCTCGAAGGGAACCGCCCCATGGAATCGAACAACCGCTGCCCTTCCGGCGACAGCACGAAATCGGCGAACAGCAGCGCCGCGTTCGGATGGGGCGCGTTCGCCGCGAGCCCGATCGCCTGCGGCCTGCCGACCACGGGTTCGACCGGCTTCCAGTCGATCGGCTTTTCCCTCTTCTTCATCGAAGCCGCGTTGGATGCGTAGTTGGTAAGGCCGACCGGCACCTCGCCGGCGGCGACCAGCTCCGCGAGCAGCACGTGCCCTTTGCGCACGTCCGGCTTCATCGCCACCAGTTTGCGGAAAAAATCCAGGGCGCGCTTCTCGCCCCAGTGCTTGGCGAGCCCCGCGAGCCACTCCTGATCGGTCGCTTCGATCCCGATCCGCCCTTTCCATTTCGGATCGAGAAAGCCCTCGTAGGTCTCCGGCAACTCCTCGCGGCGCACCTTGGCGGTGTTGTACGCGACGACGAAGAAATCGACGCGGTCGGAGACCCACATGCGGTGCGCGGGCACGCCCCAGGCGGGAATGTCGGCGATGTGGGGACTGAAGAACCGGGCGGTGACGCGCTCGCGCGCGAGCGCCTCCAGCTCCGGGCCGTTGGTCTCGACGACATCGACGTTGTGGCGGCGCGCCCTCGCTTCGTTGAGTGCCCGTTGCACGACCGCGTCGCTCAGCGAACGCCACAATTGGACTTTGACGCCGTACTTCTTCTCGAACGCCTGCGTGAGCGGCACCGATTCCGAAGTGGCGAGCGAGGTGTACAGGACGAGCGTCCCTTCCTGGCGGGCGCGCTCGATCAGCCGCTGCTCGCGGTCAGCGCCCTCATAAAGGTAGACGGCTGAATTCTTCTCAGGGGTTTGCGCGCTCGCAGGCGAAGCGCACGCGGCGGCCAGAAGCACCGCATGAAGTAGAGTCGTCGAGTCCTGGAGCCGCATCGATCCCTCCTGCTCGCGCCCCCTTGAAACTCGCTTGGCGCTCGCTCGCCTGCGGCGCCTCGAGTCTGCACACGGATTGACGCTCGCGGGGATTATATGGTCGAATGAGCGCCGATTGCAAAAGAATGGAACTATGTTCTGTATATCAGAACATAGACAAACCGCCTCATCGAGATCCCTCATGCCGCACGAAAAAGACCAGACCCACTGGCACGAGCCGAGCGGCACGCGCAAGGCGGGTTTCGGCGAATTCAAGAAGCAGCCGACTCCTTATGACGCCTTCATGGAGTCCGAAGGCATTCCCGTTTTTCGCGGCATCGGCATCCGCAAGGTGCAGGATCTGCCGCTTGTCGCCTGGAAGCGCACCGGCGGCCGCGGCCACTACATCCAGCTCTACGGCACCGAAACCAAGTGGGGCTCCTATGTGATCGAGGTGCCGCCCGGCGGCGCGCTGCATCCCGAGAAGCACATGTACGAGGAGATCTTCCTCGTCGTCGAGGGTCGCGGCACGACCGAGGTCTGGCTCGAGGGCGACACCAAGAGGCACGTGTTCGAATGGCAGAAAGGATCGATGTTCTCGATCCCGATGAACGCCTGGCATCGCCTGGTCAACGCCACCTCGGGCGGCGCGCTCCTTCTCGGCGGCACCACGGCGCCGAACGTTCTCAACATGATCAACAACACGGACGCGGTGTTCAACAACCCGTTCGTATTCCGCGACCGCTTCTCAGGCGCGGACGATTTCTTCAAGCCCAGGGACGACATCGAACCCGATCCGGTCCGGGGCCTCGCGATGCGCCGCACGAATTTCATTCCCGACATCGTCAATTGCGAGCTTCCGCTCGACAACCGGCGCTCCCCCGGCTGGCGGCGCGTCGAGCCGTTCATGACCGACAACTGCTTCTATTTCTGGATCGGCCAGCACGAGAACGGCCGCTACTCGAAAGGACATGCGCACACCTCCGCCGCCGTGCTCATCTGCGTGAAAGGCAAGGGCTACACCTACACCTGGCCCGAGCGGCTCGGCGTTACCCCCTGGAAGGACGGCAATGCGAAGGAAGTGAAGCGCGTCGACTACGAGCCGGTCGGCATGGTGAGCGCGGCGCCCGGTGGCGCGCGCTGGTATCACCAGCACTTCAGCGTATCGAAGGACCCGTTCCGCCTCACCGCGTGGTTCGGTCCGCACAACCCCGGGCGCGATCCGGGCCCGCCCGGGGAAAAGCACATCGACTACACCGGCATGGACATCCCGGAGGGGGGCACCTCCATTCCATACTGGATGGAGGACCCGTACATCCGCAAGGAATACGAGGAGACGCTGAAAAAGGACGGTGTGCCTAACCGCATGGAACCGGGCTGGTACATGCCACCGAAGTGACCAGCGAAGAGCAAGGCGGCCGGGTCTTCTTCTCCAGCGTCGGACGCAGTCTCGAAGTCGAGGACGAGATCCGCCTGACGAGCGTCGGCATCGACATCGGCTCCTCGACTTCGCATCTCGTCTTCTCGCGCCTGGTACTCGAACGGCTCGACAACCGCTACATCGTTTCCGAGCGCAAAGTAGTTTATGAATCCCAGATCCTGCTCACCCCTTACTCTGACGACACCACCATCGACGCGCGATCGCTCGGCGCTTTCATCGACAGGCAATACGAGCTTGCCGGACTTGATCCCAACGAAATCGACACCGGCGCCCTGATACTCACCGGGGTCGCCGTGCGGCGCAGCAACGCTCGCGCGATCGCCGATCTGTTCGCCTTCCAGGCGGGAAAATTCGTCTCGGTGAGCGCGGGCGACGGGCTGGAGGCGACGCTGGCCGCTTTCGGATCCGGCGCTGCCGCGCGCTCGATCCGGGAATCAGTCCGGGTCATGAACATCGACGTCGGCGGCGGCACGACCAAGATCGCCGTGTGCGAAGCCGGCGAGGTGATCGAGATGACCGCGCTCGACATCGGCGCTCGCGTCGTATCGTTTGACGCGGAACAGCGCGTGCAGCGGATCGAGGACGCCGGCCGGCGCTTTGCTCGCGAAGTCGGGCTTGTTCTCGAAGTCGGGGAGAAACCGGCCGCGAATCTCCTCGGCGCAATGGTCGAGCGCATGGCCGATCGCTTGTTCGAGGTCTTGAGCAAGTCCGCGCTGAGTAAGGAGACCAACGCCTTGTTGCGTCTTGAACCATTGCGAAACGAGCGCAAGCCCGACGCCGTCACTTTCTCCGGGGGCGTCTCCGAGTACATCTACGGCCGCGAGCACGGCGCTTTCGGCGATCTCGGCCCGTTGCTCGCCCGCGCCATTCTTGAGCGGACGAAAAACTGGGGACCCCGCATCGAACCGCCCCATGAGGGGATTCGCGCCACCGTGATCGGCGCCTCCCAGTACAGCATCCAGGTGAGCGGCAGCACCATCCTTGTCTCGCCCCACAGCGCCCTGCCCCTGAGGAACGTCCCGGTCATCGCGCCCGATCTGCCACTCGAGGACGAGTCCCTGGACGCCGGAAAACTCGCGGCCGCCGTGCGGTCTGCCTTGCGCCGGCTCGATCTGCAATCGGGCGAAACGCCCGTCGCCTTGTGCTATCGCTGGCGAAAGTCCGCGACCCACTCACGCCTGGACGTCTTTTGCCGGGGCTTGCTCGACGGACTCGCAAAACTGCTCGAACGAGGGCTGCCGCTCATCCTCGTTGGCGAAGGCGACGTCGGCGGGCTCATCGGCATTCACTGCCGGGAAGACCTGCGTGTCCGGAATCCCATCGTTTCGATCGACGGAATCGTCCTCAAGGAATTTGACTTCATCGACATCGGCGCGCTGCTGGAGGCTTCCGGCGCCGTGCCGGTCGTGATCAAGTCGCTGGTGTTTCCGACCTCGAGCGCCCTGGGGCGCGTGGAGCGCGGCAACAGCATCCCCGGACGGATCTGACCCGGCCTCTCGGTCGCGGGCCAGCCGCTCGAGGCGACAGCGTTCGTCCTCTACCGCCGCCGGTGGGGGTTCCAGTGCTTCTTCGTCGTGTGGTGCAGCTCGTCGTGCACGACCTTGCCATGCACGATAGTGAGGACGGAGTGAAGATCCTTGATCTTCTCGTCGGGCACCGCCGCGGCATCGAAGTAGTTGCCGCTCAGGACGACGAGGTCGGCGAGCTTGCCTTCCTCGATCGTCCCAAGCTTGTCTTCCGCGCTGAGAAACCAGCCGTTCTCGGCGGTGTAGAGGCGCAGTCCTTCCTTGCGGGTGAGTTGCTGGCCGGCATTGATCAGCAGACCCCGGGCGTTCTTCCCCGTCACCGCGTAGTACAGGTTGATCCACGGGCTCATGGTCGAGATCTGCATGCCGTCCGAACTCATCCCAGCGCGGATGCCGCTGTTCAGGATGGTGCGAAAGGGAGGACCGTTCTGGGTCGCAGTGCCGGTGAGCCAGCGCCAGCCGCCGAGAACGCTGACACCGCCGCCGAGCCCCTTCAGTTTCTGAAGATACGCCTCGTCGATCACGGGAACGTGAGCGAGCACCCAGCGCAGCTTCTTGATGCCGTCGGGTCTGCCCGCCGCCACCAGCTCATCATGGATGGTCTGCCAGCTGTCGATAATCGTTTTCCAGTCGTTGGCGATGTTCAGCGAGTGGTTTTCGTTTCGCCAGCCGGCAGCGGCGACCAGCCGCGTCCCGTGCTGCCAGGACGGTCCGCCCGGGAAGAGGAAGAGCCCCGCGGTGAACTCGCCGATGCCCAGCACTCTCAACATGTTGTCGCCGAAATCGTTGAACGCGTTGTTCAGCCGCGCCTGCAATTCCGGTGTCACCGGATCCTCTTCCAGGTGCAGGAAGTTGATCCAGATGCGGTTGGTTAGCTTGCCTTCCTGGTAGAGCGCCCGGACCGAGTCGAACGCGCGATAGCGATCGAAATGAGCCGCGCCGTCGGTGTTGTTGCCTGCCGCCGGAAAACCGCCTTGATCCAGATGCGTCGTGACGCCTACGCTCGCGGCGTAGGCCATCGCGTCCATCAATCCCCGTTTCTGGCTTTCGAGCGTCTGCATCTGCCGCAGCAGGAACAGGGCGTTGAGCGACGGCGCGTTGGCGCCGATCGAGCCGTCGGCGCCAACCGGCACGCCGTTAGCTTCGAAGAACGCCTTGCCGAGCGCATTCGTCGCCCCGGGACCGGCAAAGCTCTCCATGATGAAAACCGGATGGTTGGGCACGGCGGCGCTCATTTCGGCCAGCGTCGGAAACCGAATCGGCAGCGGATCCGGGAAGAATTGATTGCGGTGGAATCCGCCGATCGACGTGATCCACTCCTTGGCCGGGAGACCGGCTGCACGGGCCGCGAGCGTATCGAGCGCTTCCTGGATGGAATTGGCGTTCTCGAGCCGCACGTCGTGGCCGGGGCGCAACCCGAGCAGGAGGATGTGGTTGTGGTTGTCGATGATCCCCGGGACCGCAGTGCGGCCGCGCAGATTGATGACCTTGGTGCAGCCATCGCCGCCGTGTCCGCCGTCGCCCACCGCGGCGAACCTGCCTTTCCTGATCAGCACCGACGACACGACGGAATCGTTCGCGTCCATCGTGTGGATCTTCCCGTTGACCAGCCGGATCGCTTCCCGTCCGTCGCAGTCGTTCGCCAAGACCGGTCCGGCTCCGAGGAATACCGCAACCAGGGTTGCGCTCGCAACCATGGCGGGGCGGGCAAGCGGCAACCTGTTTGAATACATCATTGTCTCCTCCATGAAGTGAGCCGACGATGAGCCGGATGGCGTCAGCGGAACGCCTCACTCCGGTTCGGTCGGCAAGGAAAGCATACGGGACGAACACGCCAGATACAACCGCATCGCCCACCTGTTCGCCCACCGGTTGGCCCACCGGTCCTCTTCAGGACCCCCGCGTGCTTGTGCACTGCGGCAGTCATTTCCTCAAGCTGGACGGGGCGAGTCGCCGCGGCGAATCGAGCTGACCTGCTTGGTGAACACTTTCCATGATAGAGAGCGCAACGGGCGAGGCGGGCAAACGAGCATCGGACCTCACGCGCAACACCGGGCGTTCGTGAGAACATGCGCGCTGACCGCGATCCCGCACGCAGACAATGACACTCGGCAATCAATCATGGAACGCATGACCGGCGCGGAGGCGCTGCTCAAGACGCTGCGCCGCATGGGCGTGGAGAAGATATTCGCCTCGCCCGGATCGGATTGGGCGCCTTTATGGGAAGCCCTCGCCAAACCCTCGGCGCCCGGGGACATTCCCGAGTACCTCTCTTCGCGTCACGAAGAAACGGCGATTGCGATGGCGAGCGGCTACGCCAAGCTGACCGGCAAGCTCCCGGCGGTCATCCTGCATACGACCGTGGGCGCGCTCCACGCGACCATGGGCCTGCGCGCGGCGCTGCACGAGCGCATCCCCATGGTCGCGCTCGCCGGCGAGTCGATCACCTTCGGCGAAATCTCGAGTTACGAGATCGGACCGCAGTGGCTGCGCCTGCTCTCCGACGTGGGCGGCCCCGCGCGGCTGGTCGCCCCTTGCGTCAAGTGGAGCTTCGGCCTGAACGACACGGCGCTCCTCTCGGCGACCATCGAGCGTGCCTGCCAGATCGCGCTGGCGGCACCACGCGGTCCGGCCTTCGTGTCCGTTCCGACCGAGTTCCTGATGGACGAGCACGACGCGGAGGCCCCGCGCGGGAGCGCGCCCGCCCGAAACCCCGCCGCCGATCCTGCAGCCCTCGACGAGCTTGCGCAGATGCTGTGCGGCGCACGCAACCCGATCATCCTTACCGAAGAAGCGGGGAAAGACTTTGCCGCCGTCGGCCGCCTGGTCGAGCTCGCCGAAACGCTGGGAGCGCCGGTGTTCGACGCGTGGCAGCCGGGCTATGCGAATTTTCCCCGCGCGCATCCGCTCTACGGCGGCGTCGCCCCGGACATGAAGGCCCTGCTCGAGGAATCGGACCTCGTTTTCTGCGTCGAGACCGTCGCGCCTGCGCATCCTCCGGCGCTGCTCTCGGACTCCCAGGCCCGTATCGCGGTGCTGGGCGAGGACCCGCTCCACGTGCACCTCCCCTACTGGGGCTATCGCGCGGATCTCATGGTCGCGGGCGCGGTGGAGGCTTCGCTCTCGCTCCTGTGCGAGCGCGTGGCGCGCGCCATTCCCCAGGGATCGCGCGCCGATGCAACGGCGCGCTGGACGGCGCGCAACGGCGGCCTGCGCGAAAAACTGCGCGAGCAGGCGCGAGCCGCAGGCGCGCGAAGCGCAATCGAGTCCGCCTGGATCGGCCACGAGCTGAACGCGATCCTGCCTGAGGGAGCGATCGTCGTCGATGAGACGATCACCCACCGGCTCGACGTTCTTCGCCAGCTCGACCGCCTCATGCCCAGTGGGTTCATCTCGGCGAGTTACGGCGGCCTCGGCATGGGTCTCGGGACCGCGCTCGGCGCCAAGGTCGCGCGCCCGAACCGCGTCGTGGCCGTCACCATCGGCGACGGCGCCTTTCACTACAACCCCGTGGTCGCCTCTTTCGGCGCGTCACAGGAGCTGCGCCTTCCGATACTCGTGGTGCTGTTCAACAACGCCGGCTACCTTTCCCAGAAGGGCGACGTGATCCGCGAATATCCCGACGGTTGGGCCGCGGAACTGAAACGCTTTGCCGGCCTGTCGATCGCGCCCCGCCCGGACTACCCGGCGCTCGCGCGCGCCTACGGCGGCTACGGGGAAAGCGTCGAGCAACCCTCCGACGTGCGTCCCGCGCTCCTGCGCGGGCTCGAGGCGGTTGCCAAAGGAAAGCTTGCGCTGATCGAGATGGTGCTTGCGCCCGTCAGCGGGTGAGCTGCGGCACGAAAACCAAAAGAAGAGTCGCGCTCGCCGACTAATTCTTGAACGGATTGGCAATCGTCAATTTATCCTCGATGACCAAGCCGTGATGGAAGTCTTCTGTGAACAGCGTGGTGCACCCGGCCGTGAGCGCGGACGCAGCAATCATCGCATCGTAAAGTGAAAATCCTTGCCGCTCCGCCAGCGCAATTCCACGCTCGTGTATCGCCACAGTGAGCATCTCCACCTTGCACACTGCGCGCACTTCGCTGAGTGCCTCGCGGATATCCGCCCACGGCATGTTCAGCTTGCGCGAAGCTACGTTGGCGAATTCGTTGAGTCCCTGCACGCTGATGACACCGCCGCCGGCAAGCAGGGCTTCCGCCCGATCAGCCTTGTCCGCATCGGCTGAAAACAGGTGGAGAATGATGTTGGTGTCGAAAAATTGTGCGGCAGCACTCATTTTCCGCGCGCGTTCGCCTCTAGCCGGTCGAACTTGAAATCAGCAGGCAGAGTGCCGCGAAATTTCCGCAGACGCGCCAGCGCCCCCAGCTTCCCAGCGGCCTTTTCAATCTCGAAGACGCGCGGTCCGGCTACGTGGATTTCAATATCGTCGCCTTCTTTCAGCGCCAGCACCTCAACGACTGCGGCGGGCAGTCGGACTGCCAGACTGTTGCCCCACTTGGATACTTGCATTTTGCACTCCTTGTTCGATAGATATACATTTATCAGCGTATATCAATCAACCTGGAATTACAAAACACTTGGTAGCGCATGAATTGCCATTGTCCCTTGCCTACCTATTTGAAGAATAGGCTGAGCTGGGGCACGAACACCAGAAGCAGAGTCACCAGCGCCATGCACACGACGAACGGGAACGCGCCGGCGAAGATATCGTGCAGGGTAATGCGCTGGTCATCCAGCGTGGACTTGACCACATAGGCCGAGATACCGAACGGCGGGGTCAGGAGACCGATCTCGATCGCCACCACCGCGACCACGCCGAACCAGATTGGGTCGCCGCCGAGCGCCTTTACCACCGGAATCGCGAACGGCAGCGTGATCACCATGATCGAGACCGAATCGATGAAGCAGCCGAGCACGATCACGAGCGCGACGTAGAGAAGCGTGAAGCCGATCAGGCCCAGACCCGCGCTGGCGGCGAGCGCGGAAAGCTCCTGCGGCAGGTTGGACATGGCGAGCATCTGCGAAAAGACGCGCGCTCCGAGAATCAGGAACAGGATCGCCACCGTGACAAAGCCCGTGTCCACCAGCGTGTTCCACAGGACGCGCCAGGTGAGCTTGCGGCGCAGCAGCGCGATCACCAGCGCACCCAGGGCGCCCGCGGCGCCGGACTCGGTCGGGGTGAAGATGCCGCCGTAGATGCCGCCCAGCACGATCCCGATCAGCGCCAGGATCGGGACGACCTTGAGCACGGCGCTGGCCACGTTTTCCCGCGCACCCTCCTCTTCGATCGGCTTGCCACCGACGTAGGCGGGCCACCAGGTCGCGAGCAGCACGATCATGATCGACATCGCCGTCGCGAGAATCAGGCCCGGTACGATACCGGCGAGAAACAGGTGGCCGACCGACTCCTCGGCGAGAAAACCATAGACGATGAAGAGGAGGCTGGGCGGAATCAGCATGCCGAGGACCGAGGAGCCTGCGACCACGCCCACCGAGAAGCGCGGCGTATAGCCGTGGCGCAGCATCTCGGGTGCGGCGACCTTGGTGAACACCGCGGCCGAGGCGATCGAGGACCCCGTGACCGCGGCGAACACCGCGTTGGCCGCGACCGTCGCGATCCCAAGTCCGCCGCGCACCCTGCGCAGCAACCAGCGGGCCACGGTGAAAGTGTCCTTGCCGACGTCCGAGGCGCTCACCAGCAACCCCATCAGCACGTACAGCGGCACCACGCCGAAAAAGTAGTTGTTGAGGTACTCGGTCGAGCTCTGCGAAAGCGCCCGGATACCGACCGTCGGCTCGCCGCGGATCAGCCAGATGCCGGCGAATCCGATCACGATCATCACGATCCCTATCGGCAGCCCGGTGATGATGAGGAATCCCAGGCACGCAAGGCCGAACACCCCGTACTGCAGATTGCTCAAGTCGAGGGCCGCGACGCCGGCGGCGGCGGCGACGCAGGCGAGCGCGATCGCGATCGGCGGCCAGCCCGAGCCGTCTCCCGGCGCCGGACGCAGCCAGGCGAGCGCCGCGCGCTGCAGCGACTGCGCGAACTGGATCAGGAACTCGACGCAGGTCATCCCCGCGCCGAGCACGATGACGGCGAGAAAGGGCCAGATGATGAAATCGAAAACGCCGGGCGTGCCGGTGATCTCTGCGGTCGTCCAGGCGTGCTCGAGCTTGGGCCAGGTGCCCCAGGTGATGACGCCGAAGACCGCTGCGCCGAGCAGGTTGAATAGCGCGGCGAAGGAGTGGGCGGCCGCCGGCCGATTCGCCTCCATCGGCTCGATCAGGAGCTCCACGCGGGTGAACCGTCCGGCGTGCAGCGTGCTCGCCATCTGCAGGAACACCGCGGTGACGATCGAGTAGCCGACCATCTCCGTGGCGCCCAGGATCGGCGCGTTGAACAGATAGCGCCCGGCGACATCGCCGCAGATCAGGAACATCAAGCCGAAGATCCACAGCGTGCCGACGCTGTTCATGCCGTTCTCGAGCGCGCCCGCGGCGCGCGCGATGAGCGCGAGCGCCCCGCCCTGCGACCGGGCTGCGGCCGCCGTGGTCATCGCCGGAATGGCACTGCGGGAAACCTCCCCTCCTCCTCGAGGAGGGGAAGCACTATCGCGCTCAGAGGCCCTTGTCCCAGTCGCGCAGCGGCTTCGCGCCGCCCTTGCGCGCTTCCTCCATGAAGGTCTTCAGGACGACGCGCCCGGGCTCGCCGTTGCGCTTGGTCCAGTCCGCGGCGATGTCCGGCAGAGCCGCGGCCCACTTCGCGCGCTCGGCCGCGGGCATCTCGGAGACCTTGACGTTCGGCATCTTGGCGAGCGCGGCCCAGGTGCTGGCCTCGCGCTGCGCCACCAGGTCGGCGCACATCTTGGCGTACTCGTTGCCGATCTGGCGGAATACCTGCTGCATCTGCGGCGTGAGCCCGTCGAAGGTCTTCTTGTTCATCGCCAGCGCCCCCGAGAAGACGGCGCCGAGATCGACCTTGGTGATGTAGGGCGCGACCTCGTGGAGCTTGAAGGGGATCACGCCGGTGATGAGGATCACCGCCCCGTCCGCGACCCCGGTCTGGATCATGTTGTAGAACAGCGGCAGCCCCGCTTCGACCGCGGTCACGCCGATGTTCTGCACGCGCGCGGCGATCGCCCCCGGGGCGATCAGCTTCCTGCCCTTCAGGTCAGCAAGACTGGTTACCGGGAACTTGGTGACGAGGTGATAGCTGTCCGCGGCCTGGGCGCCCAGGAAAACGGTGTTGTACTTGCTCCACTCGGCGGCGAAGGCGGGCACGCGCTCCATCAGCCGCTGCTGGATCGTCGTCATCAGATGGACGTCGCCGCTGACGAACGGGAAGTAGTAGGCGACGTTCTGCAGCGGCTGCTTCGCCGGCTCCCACAGCGAGCCGACCCAGCCGATGTCGGCGAGGCCGTCGGCCACGCCCTCGAGCGTGTTATTGAAGTCGTAGAGCGCGCCGGCGTAGGCCTCGGTCCACTTGATCGTATCCGGGGAGCCCAGCGCCTGGAGCTTCTTGTTCGACTCCGGGACGACGAGGTCCCGCAACGGAATCGTCCAGGGCAGGACCGGCGGGTGGCTCGACCCTATGGTCATCTTGTATTCGCGCGCGCCCGAAGGCGCGACCCACGCAGCCAGCAGCGCCGCGGCGAGCACGGTCATCGAGAGTTGTCTGATTCGGGTCATGTCTGGTTCCTCCTTGGGTGGTAGATCGTAATCTGTGGTCAATTCTCGACCAGCGAGAGCCCTTCCTCCGCCGCAAGGCAACGGGCCTCGGGAAGTCCCAGCTCGCGGCGCACAATGTTGGTTCCCTGGACGATCGAAACCATTTTGTGGAACGCGTGGCGCCGGCTCATGCCCTCGCGGCCCATGCCGCAGTCAGTCGCGAGCACCAGGCGCTCTTTGGGGATGTGCTTCAACGCGCGCCGGACCATCTCGGCGACCTGATCGGGCGTTTCCACCTGCAGCGTGTGATGATCGACCACGCCGATCGCAACTTTTTTCTCCTTGATGCCGCGGCCGATCGCTTCCAGATCCATGCCGCCCGAGCTGCAGTTCTCGAACGTGAGTACGTCGGCATCCACACGATTGAGCGGCGCGATCGCCGGCGCGTAGCTCGGCTGCGTGTTGAAGATGCGTTGCGCGCCGGGGTTGCCCCAGCAGGTGTGGCACCAGATCTCGGCCTTGCCGCGCAATCCGCGCACGGTGTTATTGAACACCTCGACCATGAAATCGGGGTTCAGCACCTTGTCGGTGAGCCCCTTGGCGGCGAGCAGGTGGATCTGCGGCTCTTCCATCTGGATCACCTTGCACCCCGCCTCGACCAGTTCCGCCAACTCCTCGTGGAGCGCGTCGCTGATGGCGAGGATCGCCTTGCGCAAGTCCTTGTAGTGAAGGTCGCGCACCGCCATCGCGATCAGCTCGGCGGTGATGGTGCCGAATTTCACCGGCCTTGCGGTCAGCCGCTGCGCCGCCTTCCAGATTGCGGTGTACTGCAGCGTACCGCGCCCGACCGGGCCGACCAGATCGGGCATGACGCGCGCTTCCAGAATATCGTGCAGGATGTGTCCGCGCGGATGAACGACGCCGGCGCGCCCGCCCTCTTTCCGATAAGCGAAAGCACCTGAAAAACCGTCCATCCGGATCGGCGCGTAGGAAAACCAGTTGTGGCCACCGACGTCGGAGTCGAAGCGGCAGTCGCCGTCGGTGACGATGTCCAGGCCGGCCGTCTCCTGGTCGCGAATATGCGAGGACGCCGCGTCGAGATACTGCTCGCGGTACGAGCGATCCACCATCGCCTCGCGAAAATTGCGCCGGCCGAGGTTTTCGGTGTACCAACCCGGCCGCGGCAGCGAGCCGATAATGGTCGTGGGCAGCAAGATTCCCGCGGTTGCCGTGTACATTGGACTGACTTCTCCTCCGGGGAGGATGCTACATCATCCACATGCGCGCGGAAACGACAACCAATCCCACTTGCTCAGGGCTTCCGGCGGTGGGCTCGCGCCCACAACCCCAGGTCTACTCGCCGTCGAGCTAGGCAAGCTCCGCACAAATGCAATGTCGTCATTCCCGCTACATATTCAGAGGTTCCCTCCTCAGTTCCACACCTCGCGCGCAACCTCGACCACCAGTTCAAGTTTCCTCCACTGCTCGTCCTCGGTAAGGTCGTTGCCGTGATGGGTGCTCGCAAAACCGCATTGCGGCGAAAGACACAGGTTCTCCAGCGGCACGTACTTCGCCGCCTGGTCGATGCGGCGCTTGAGAACGTCCTTTTTCTCCAATGTCCCCGACTTGGTCGTGACCAGGCCGAGCACCACTTTCTTTCCTTTCGGAAGCCGGCGCAGCGGCTCGAAGCCGCCCGCGCGTTCGGTGTCGTACTCCATGAAGTAGCCGTCGACGTCGGTCGAGAACATCGCATCGATTACCTGGTCCTTGTAGCCGCCTTCGGCGAACCAGGTGCTGCGAAAGTTGCCGCGGCAGGTGTGCAGGGTAACGTTCATTCCCGCAGGCCGCCCGGCGAGCGCCGCGTTGATCGCCTCGGCATAGGTCCGGGGCAAGGTTGCAGGATTGTCGCCATTCGCGCGGAAGTTCTCGCGCGCCTTGGCGTCGCACAGATACGCGAAGCTCACGTCGTCGAGCTGCAAGTAAGTGCAGCCGGCCGCGGCGATGTGCGCGATCGCCTGGCGGTACGCCGCCGCGGCGTCCGCCCAGAACTCGGCGAGATCGGGGTAGGCTCCGCGCGAGATCGCGTTGCGCCCCCCGCGGAAGTGCAGCGTTGCCGGCGCCGGGATGCAAAGCTTGGGGACCGCCTTCGCCACCGACTTCAGATAGCTGAAGTGGTCCACCATGATCGGCCGGGTGCATCGGACCTTGCCCACGACGGCCGCCATCGGCGGCACGTCCTCGGCCTGGAAAGTCATGCCGACTACGGGCCTCAGCGCTACACCATCGAGCTGCCGAACGAAGTCGAGGTGCCAGAAATCGCGCCGGTACTCGCCATCGGTCACCGCCTTGAGCCCGATCGATTCCTGCTTGGCCACGGCCACCCGGATGCAGCGGTCCTCGACTTCCTTCAACTGGGCGTGCGAGATCGCGCCCGCCTTGGCCTGGGAGCGCGCATCGTGCAGCTCCTCCGGGCGCAGAAGGCTGCCGACCTGGTCGGCTCGAAACGGAGGGGTTGCGGGCATGGTTGTCATCCTTGAGGGCGGGCTTGCAGCACAGGTCCTGTTCTTGGCGGAGAGGGTGGGATTCGAACCCACGTTAGGTTATTAACCTAAACACGCTTTCCAGGCGTGCGACTTAAACCACTCATCCACCTCTCCATCGGGCCCTCGCCTTCGACGCGGACGCGAGGGCCTCGATTTTAGCGCACTGCGGCGGGCACTTTCACCGGGTTGTCTCGCGAAGCAACTCTTCCCACGCTGCGATCGCGCTGTTGCGGCTGAAGCGTGACTCGAGCATCCGGCGCCCGTTCGCTCCCATGACTTCGCCGCGGGCCCGGTCCGCGGCCAGCTGCTCGATCGCCCCTGCCACGCCGTCCGCATCGCCCGCGGCAAACGCCAGCCCGCAGCCGCCTTCGCGGAGCAGTCGCGCTATGTCGCCGTCGGTCGGTCCGATGAAGATGACCGGCCGCCCCGCCGCGAGCCCTCCGTACAGCTTACTTGCAAATACCAGCCCTTCCACGGCGGGCAGCTGAGTCACGAAATGAACGTCCAGCGCGCCCAGGCTCTCGCGCAGCACGCCCTGATCCTGGAAGGGCTTGAAGCGCACGTTTCGCAGTCCCCTTTCCTCTACCTGTGTTTCCACGATCCGGCGCTGCTTGCCCGATCCTATAAACAGAAACACGATATCTTCGCGCCGAACGAGGCGCGTGGCGGCCGAAATAATGGTGTCGAACTCATGTACCTGCCCCATGTTCCCCGAATAACCGACGACGAATTTTCCTTCCAGCCCCCAGGGCGCGCGCAGCGTGCTTTCACCCCGAGGAAGCGGGGTGATCTTGCGGTCGTCCACCCAGTTGGCGACCACACGAATGCGCTCCTGAGGCACACCTCTTGCCAGGACCAGCCGCAGCATCGACTCCCCGAGCACCACGTTGATCAGCGCCCGGTGAAGGCTTGCGTCCCGAAGCTTCCTCAGGCACCACCCCGGCAGGCCTCGCAGGAAGACGCCCACCTGCGTGTTCTCGGCGATCTCGGGAAAAACATCCTGCAGCCAGTTGACCAGCCGGGCTCCGCGTAGCCACGCGACAACCGACGCGAAAACCGAAACCAGCGGCGGATCGGTCTTCGCCACAATCAGGTCCCCCCTCCTCACCCGGACGAGGAGAGCGAGCATCGCCGGCAAGTAGAAGCTCAAGTAATCCAGCGCGCGCCACCTCAGCCGAGCCCCTCCCCCGAAACGGGTGGTCCGGACGCGCACGACGTCGACCCCGCGTAGGCTCTCGCGGCGCGGAAACAGCGCCGTGGGGTCGCCGTGGCGCAGCCGGCTCGTGATCACCGTCACCGAAAGGCCGCGCTCCGCAAGCGTAAAGGCAAGATCGCTCAGTATCTGGCTGGTCGCCGTCAGATCCGGGAAGAAGAAGCGGTTGACGAAGAATATCCGGCGCGCGCGCGAATCCATCAGCCGCGCGAGACGATCCGGTTGCCCAGCACCAGCCAATCCATGCGTGTCCGAAGAAAGCAATCGAGCGCTTCCTCGGGCCGGCACACGATAGGCTCGTTTTCGTTGAACGACGTATTCAACACGACCGGGACGCCCGTGAGCGCCCGGAAAGCATCGATCAGCCGGTAGTAGAGCGGATTCGCGCCGCGCGTGACCGTCTGCAGCCGCCCCGACCCATCGACATGCGTCACTGCGGGAATCAGCGCGCGCTTCTCCGGACGAACCTGATAGGCCTGCGTCATGAAAGGCACGTCGTCATCGGTTTCGAACCATTCCGCCACAGCCTCCCGAAGGATCGACGGCGCGAACGGCCGGAACGATTCCCGCCGTTTTATCTTCGAATTGAGAATGTCCTTGATGTCCGCGCGGCGCGGGTCGCACACAATCGAGCGATTGCCGAGCGCGCGCGGGCCCCATTCCATGCGGCCTTGAAACCACCCCACCACCTTGCCCTCCGCAATCGCTTCCGCGGTTCTTCCGCACAAAGCCATCTCGTCCCGGACCTCTTGTACGACGCAGCCTTTTTCCTGCAACTCTACCTGGGCGTTGCGTAGTATCGCTGCAATCTGCTCGCTGCCGAATTCCGGGCCCCAAAAAGCGTGGTCCATGACAAATCGACCGTCTGTCTGCTTCTGAGGTTCGGGGCGATGCTGACGACTCCCCTCTTTCTGCGATCTGTGCCAAACCACGAACGCCGCGCCGATGGCGCCGCCCGCGTCCCCCGCCGCGGATTGGACGTAAAGACGGCGAAACGGCGTGTTCCGGTACACCTTGCCGTTCGCGACCGAGTTCATCGCACAACCGCCCGCCAAGACCAAACTATCCAACTTGTATCGATCATGAAGCCGGTTCAGCAGATTGAAGAACGCTTCCTCGTACATGGCCTGCACAGATCGCGCGACATCCCGGTACCGCTGGGTTAGTTCCTCGTCCTTATTTCTGGCGGGTCCCAGCAGGACTTCGAGCTTGGGCGAGAAAAGCGCGCCAACCACCGGCTCGCCGTTGTCCCATTCGTAATCCACTTTCTCGCGATGGTGTCTGAAGTAGTCGAGGTTCAACTTGAACGAACCATCGCTCAGAGGCCGCACAATTTCCCGCATCTCGCCTATGAACCGCGGCTCACCATAAGGAGCCAACCCCATCACCTTGTATTCATCCCCGTAATGGGGAAAGCCCAGATACTGCGTCATCGCCTGATAGAAAATCCCCAGCGAGTGAGGGAAATACACGCGCTCGTCCACCTCGACGGACCGGCCCTCGCCAACGCCCCACGCCGCGCTCGCGAAATCGCCGAAGCCATCCACTGAAACCGCCACCGCCCGTTCGAAAGGCGAGACGAGAAACGCCGAGCCCAAGTGCGCGAGATGGTGCTCTACCTCGTGCACCTCTCCCCGGAACCGTTCGCCGGGGAAGCAGCGCTCGAGCTCCTCATCCACCTGCGCCCGTTCGCGCTTGTTGCGGATCCGGTCCATGACGAGCGAAAGCTCGGGCCGTCTCGACAAGAGATAGCCCACTTTCTTCCAGAGATTGGCTTTCGAATCCTGATTGACTGCTACGTGCCGGATATCGGCGAGACCGACCCCTGCCTCTTGCAGGCAATAGCGGATCGCCTCTAAGGGAAAGCCCGCCCAGTGTTTTACACGGCGGAAGCGCTCCTCCTCGACGGCGCATACCAACTCGCCATCCCGCACCAGGCATGCGGCGGAGTCACCATGAAACGCATTAATACCGAGAACGAAGCTGGCCAATCCGATATTCCTTCAACGCAACCGAACCCTGAAACCGAAGGTTATATGAATCACCGGACCAGACATCAACCTCACTTCACCTCACGCGCGCATCGCTCGAGCACCTCGCGGACAAGGCCGACCAGCCGCGGGGGAGACGAACGAGCCGGCATGGCACTCTGGCGCCGCAGCGCCTCCGTCGCCGCCTGCTCGAGCTCGGCCCCATCATGAATCAGCACCACACGACCTTCCGCCGCCAGCGCTCCGGAGAATTCCAATTGATGGTCGTCCACGATCTCCCCATATCGTTTGAGCCGAGCCATCACGATCGGTACTTTCCCGGCTTGTATCGCGTGGAGGATCGAGCCGGCGCCGGCATGCATGATCACGATGTCGGCATCGAGTACCTGCTTCTCGTATTCAGCCGGGGGAAGAAATGCAACCGGATTCAATGCATGGCTGTCGCAAGGCGTATCTCCGTGTTGGACGATGATGGGCTGGGGAAGTAAATCCCTCGCTGCGAAGACCACGCCTATCAGACGGGTGAATGCTTGATGTGCGTTCCCCACGGAGACAAAGGTCCCGGGCATCATGAGTCCAATTTGATTGCGCGAACCCAGAAGCTCGAGCCAAGCAGAGGATTCCGCGCCCAGAATCGGTTTCGCCAGAAATAGCCGACGCGCACCTCGCCAAAGCCGTTCTTCCGTAGCTCTTTCGCAACTCGCCGAGACGACAGAAATCCCTCGTTCGTGGAGCGCGCATGGATTAGATGTGCCAAAGCAGAAAGTGGCGAATAGACATTCGGCTCGAACGCGATTAATACACCCCCTGGCGCCAGCGCCCGGCGGACAATCGAGAACACGTCATCCAGCCTGAATCTGAGATGATGCAAGACCAGATTCATGAACACTACGTCGTACCCGTCTCCAACTGGCAATTCAAATATATCTCCGCTTACAAAACGAAGATTGGGCAGGCGATTCTCGTACTCCCGCCGGATTCTGTGCTCGGTCAGTTCAACGCCAAGGACCTGTCTTGCGCCCCCGCGATCGGCAATCCAGGCGCTGTAGATTCCTTCCCCAGCACCGATGTCGAGGACTGTCTTTCCCCGAAACGCATCAATGCCGACCGATCCTCTGAGATACTGATCCAAGTGAGCGTAGGGAAGGGCCGAGCGGTCCTCACGCGAACTGCTGTAGTAGAGTCGCTCGCTGTCGACGGAATATTTGTCCTGTCCTGCCACCTTGCGTTCCCTAAATAAGCGTGCCGCCGTGCCGGCCCTTGGGAAAAAAGCTCGCGAGCGGGCGATGCTGATAATAGAAATGGTCTGACAGCCAATACATGATCCGTCCGGTCAACGAAGGACGCTCTACGCGCGTGATGGTCTCGACATAGACGACGCAGATCCTGTAAAACAGCTTGCCGACCAGGGCGAACGGCACAGCAGGTCCCGCTCCCGTACTCAAGATCACGGCCGGCTTCTCCTTGCGCAGGATCTTGTACGCCTCCCAAAGGTTGAGGAGGAGCTTCCAGTCCCGCTCCGAGTGAGCGATGAAATACGTGCGCCCGGTCATGTCCTCAGGCAGGAGGGCCTTGTCGTTCAGTACGTAGAAATGCTCATATTTCTGGTAGGCGGGCTTGAGCAAGCGGACTTCGGTCAAGTGGCCACCGCACGAGGACACAATACAGACTTTCATGCGGCGGCCTTGATCGCAAGTGCAAAGAGTTCTTCTCCGAGTCCCGATGCGGCTTGCGCAAACCGGAAAGGCGTCGTCAGTAGACCTACACCCATCCTGGTAAGTTCAAGAGCCCCCCGAACCATGCCTTGGGGCCGGTCGTCGGCATCATCCGGATTCGTGCGCGCGCTGGCTCGCCGATTCCCGTACGATCTTGCGAGCGTATTCGTCCACCCCGAGGGAGATTCATACGACCCGAATCTGCGAACCTGGAAAGACGCGTTTTTCAACGCCCGTAAAAGAGACGTGCGTCCAAAGAAGTGAAGGTGGTACGGCTCGTATCCTGACCACCCGCTCCAATTGCGATGCCATGAATCCATGTTCGGCACGGCGACGTATAGCCGTCCTCCCGCGCGGAGAAGCTTCGAAGCGCTCTTAAGCGCCGCGACCGGGTCTTCAAAGTGCTCAAGCACATGCCGCATAACCGCCGCATCCCATGACCCGGACTCGCGCAGGGAGAAAGTCGTCAGATCCTCCACCTCCACGGTCAGACCGTAGCGCTTCCGAACGACATCGCCGACTGACTTCGAGATATCAAGCCCCCGAACCTCGTGCCCTTGCGCACTCAAGTAAGCCATGACGGCACCTCGGCCGGGGCCGATCTCAATGATTCTCGCGTGGCGGCTCAGAGCAAGAATCTTCGCGGTCCGTCTGGCGTTGATTTGATCATAAACTCCGCCCAGCCAAGCTTCCCTATTGGTAAACCCCTTACCGAAGGATTGGAGTTGCCGGGAGCGATTATCGAAAAACCGTTGCGAGAACCGTGAAGCCATCACGTGCTCACAATTCAGGCACCGCAACAACTCCCCCCAAGGGCAGGGAACGCCGGATCGATTCAGATCGGTTGATCCGCAAATGGGACAGTCGTCCCGGATACCAGGCCTCACCGGTGAACATCCACAAGTTCGCGATACACGGAAGCCATCCGTTCGGCGGCTCGTAGCCATCCGAATGACTCTCGCATCCATGCCCGGCCGCGTAGCCCCATCGCCTGAAGATCTTCGCGCCGCATTGCAGTAATAGTGCCCCCGAGGCTCGCCGAGCTGTTATCAATCCAGGCACCGCACATACGTTCTTCCAGACCCGCCCACGGAGTGCCGCGCGCCGCGATAACAGGCACTGCGTGCGCAAGCGATTCGGCTACAACCATGCCGAAGTTCTCTGAGAACGACGGCACTACGCAAATATCTGCGGACTGAAATGCCGCCCCCTTCTCGTCGGCCGTGATCTCCCCGACAAAGGTTACGCGGCCTTGGAGGCCGAGGGACTGAACGAGGGCCCGTAATGCCTCGACGTAGGAGGACTCGCCTGTTCCGCAAATTCGAAGGGAGACCGACATGTCATCGAGACTTGCCAAACCCCGAAGCAGGTTCTCGATCCCCTTTATCGGATGCAGCCGGCCAAGATAAAGCAGCCGCAGTTCTCCGCCGGGAATCCACTGCCGAGACTCCGAAAGCTCCGGAAGATCTACGCCGTTCGGAACGATTTCAATCCTGCTGCGCGGCATGCGCCGCCGCGCAGCCTTGGCCTCCGCTTCCGAGGTTGCGTGAATCACGGTTCGAGCCGGAACGATCAGCGAGCGGCACACTGCGTCCCATGATGCCTTCAGCCAAGGCCGGGTACTGGCTTGCCATCTTTGAAGCGCTCCTCGCGGAGACCAGACGACCGGCTTGCCCAACGCCCGGCAAAGCAACAACGCCGGAATCGTCGGTGAAGAATATACCGCCGTCACATGAACGACGTCCGCCCAGCGAATCAACCCCGGCATCTCGGCGAATATCCTGGGCGCGAAAGATGCTCCGGCGGTCCTCCGACAAAAATACACCTTGTACCCAGGCGAATACTCGGCTGGATATCGGGGAACGTCCACCTTCTGCGAGCGCTTCGGCCCGGCTGCATCACTCGTAAGTACGCGCACTTCCAAACCACTTTGCAAAGCCAGCGCGTTGCAAAGCCCATACAAGGAATAGATCGGTCCACCCCAGTACGTTGCGGGAAAAAATGCAGGAACGACATGGAGAACGCGCACGGTTTCTTCGGCTGGCCCGCTTACCGCCGATAGATCGCGTACTGGAGGACGAGTGCCGCTGGAACTGATCTAAGCAAATCGACGATCAGAGAGTAAAAAACACTATCCGGGATGGCGAGCATGCGTACCCCCACGAGAAACACGATTATCGCGCCTGCGGTGCCAGGGACAAGAAACTCAGCCCAAGTGCGTTGGATGATACCAACGCCAAAGAACCCCAACGCAACCGCCAAGCCGCCGCCCAGAAAGTAGAGATAGGTGAACGGTGACATGCCGACCGAGGTCGTGTCATCGGCATGTCCGAATCCCACGACTTCCACCCGATACCACAAGCCATGGCGCGTCGTTTCCTTGGACTCCCATAAAGCCCTTGGAACGAACGCATACAATGGCGCAAGAACAATGTCCCGCAAGAACGCCGGAGACCCGACGGGGAGCGGGCGGGTGTCCGCGAATTCGATCCCGAGCGATGCGATATAAGTCACGCTCGTCCGCGACAAAAATTGCATTTCCGTGCCGGCCTGTTCAGCGCCAACCAATACCTCCGGCCCCGCAACGGCGGCCGCCACCATGGTCTCGGCAATACTAGTCAGCGAAGTGCCACGGAATCCGGTTTCCTCATATCGCGCCGCGCGAAAGGGCTCGATTACCGCGTATGCCGCGAAGATCGCGGCGGACATTAGCGCAACCCACCGCCACGGAACCTGCCCACGCCTCAGATATTTGCACAACCCGACGATTGCGACCGGCAAGACCACCTCGGTTTTGAAGCCCGACAGAAACCCAAAGAGAAGCTCGTAAGCCAGCAGTCCGGCGAACCAGGCCTTTGCACGGCTCGGCGGGTCCGGCGAGTAGTACCGGAGGGACGCAACCACCAGGGCGAGCTTTCCCAATCCGTCGGCCATGGTGAGGTACTGCCGGATCGACGCCGTTTCGAGCAGGAGGTCATAGTCCGAGCTGTAACCATAGACACCGAGGCGAATTTGAATCAGGCGGCTGGCGAGGCTCACCAGAACCAGCGCCAACAGAACCCCATCCCGAGGATCGAACCCCCGCCTAAGTATGTGAGCGAGCCACCGCTGCCTCGATAGCCACGCGGCCAAGGCTGCGGCAACTGGCGACCAATATCCGAGCCACATTGCCAGTGCGCCAATCAGCACCAGCAGCATCAGTTTGCTCATCCAGGGCGTGACCTCCGGCGCCAAGCCGAGCGCCGACAACACCTCCTCCGGGAAGAAGTACAGAAGGTTCGTTATCCCAAAACCCAGCGTAAAGGTCACCGCCGAGCACAGCACGGCAGGGTTCACTAGCCAATGCTCCGGGAAACTGCGGTGCAGCCGATAGGTCTCCACCGCAAGATACGCGAGTAGCAGCGCGGTACATGCGACAAGCGCGCTCTGCGGTGTCAATGCTCTGAACTCCACCAACAAGCTGACAATCCACCCGACGAGGCCGACTATCAGCGCAATACCCAACGGCGAATAGAGAGGGTTGTCGCGCATCGCCTAGCTTAGGTTACCGATCGAAGGTAGTGGGAAGCCCTGTGCTCGGCCTGCCAGAGTATCGAGAAGCAATTCGAGACGCATACGGTAAGTGTGTTCGGCGTGGGCCCTCCGCTTTGCCGCCGCTCCCACCGCAAGACGCTCGTCCTCCCTGGGTAACCAGAAATCGATCTTGTCCTTCAAGGACGCTATTTTCCGAAAGGAGATTATTTCTTCTCCATCCTTAAAAAGTTGGCCGAGACCGGGTCGCCAGTCCACCATTTGGAATGCGCCGATACCTGCCGTCTCGAACGTACGGGCGTTGACACCCCACACCTCGCTATAGAGAAGATTGTTCACCACAATCTTCGCAGCACAAAAGGCTTTCGCTTTTTCCTTGCACTCAACGTATTTGCCTGCATATCGAGTCGTCACAGCCATCTGCGGCATCCACAGTGGCGGCGGGTTACCCCAAATCTTGACGTCGTAGCCGGACAGATGTTCAAAGAACGCAGCCCTATATGCGTGAAAGTTACCGGCGGTACATATGTCGCATCCATATCGGGCAAGATCTTCATCGCTCAGCGGTCTCTCCAGGACATGCTTCTCCGGGTTGAAGCACTCCGGCAGATACCAGACCGGGCTGCGGACGACTCCATCCAAGCGCACAACCTGAAATGGGTCCTTGAGAAAGAGGGCGTCATAGGGAGCAATCATGAAGTAGCCGCGCCCGAAACCGGCGATCGAATCCGGAAACCAGAGCGCAACAGCAGCCCCAGTACGGCGTTTAAGCTCAGCAACTTCGCCGGGCTGCAGGAAATCATGGCAAACGATTACCACATCCAGTGGGCCCGCTTCCGTGACGCGCCATAGCTGTCTCATTCGGCGGGACCGGATCCACGGGATGCCGTCCGTTGCCCCGTAAATGACGCTGCGCGCCTGATTCAAACGCAAGGCAAGTTGGCCTTTCGGCCGGTAGCGCACCCCTGGCTCGAACCTTCTTACATCATGCCTCATGCGTTCAAGCGTTTCGGCGATATGTAGCGCAAAGCTATCGCCATAGAATTTTCCTATCACCAAAACATTCATTTTCTGCTCTTACATGCCTGTCGGCCATATGAGACGGTGCCCAATATTGACATGGCCAAACGCTCAATTACGACTTTGAGCTCCGGTCAAGATACACTGGTGTCAAATATCCCGGAATAACAGATGGGACGAAAGACGATATGGACAAGAAACGTCACATCTTCGCCCGGGCTTTCAAGGCTGGCCTTTTCTAGCGACGACGTGGACAGAACCGTCGTTCTTACGGAATCCAGCGCTAGGCATTTCGTCAAACTTGCCCAAGGAAAACCCCAGACGGACCACTCTCTCAGAAATAGAATGTTCGTCATACATCCATCTGTGAGAAAGCCCATATCCCCCCAAGAATTCCAGAACACGAAATATCAAACTGCCATGCTCCCATCGACCCAGTAGCGTTTCATTGATAAATTCGTCAGCCGCGGTAGAACTCCCTTTATTCGCCCCCTCGACGTAGCGTCGAGCCATTCTCAGAAGATCCGGAACAACTATGTGCAGGGTGCCTCCTGTCTTTAGAGCCCTTCCAAAATCAGAAATGATTTTTTCGGCTTCACTTGGAAAGACATGCTCAAGGAAGTGGCTGCATAAAATATGGTCAACCGTCCCATCGTCGAATGGAAGAGGTTTTCTGCAATCATGCCGCACGAAAGTGTATTTGCGGGCCAGTTCCTCATATTGATCCACTAAAGCCTTATGCCTTTTCGGAAGTAACCCCCTCATTTCTCGCGGGACCCTAAGCATTGAAAGTAAAATGTGATTATCTAGATTAATGAAACCCTCAAGCATACCGGTCGAAGATGCAACATTTAACCAAACCGGTCCACTGTCAATCATTGCCAAGTGATCAGTCCTTGAGCATCTTGAAAAGATTGAGCAGACCAATTCGCAAGCTATAGCCGACCCCGCCCACCACTCATTCCCTCCGTTCAGCTCTGTGTGTCTTTGCAACGACCGTCATATTCTGGGACAGGATGTGGTTGGCAGTCCCAGTCTCTGTAATCAACAATAGGCGAAATGGAAGGGTCAGCAACTCCCAAAGAATGTATCTCAAAAGACTCCTTATTCCATGAATGACGGGTTTGTCCTCAAGACACTCAATATTTCGAAAACCAGAGGCGCCCAATGCCTGTCGAATCGACTGTGGCGTGAAACAATTTTCGTGGGTGAGATCTCCATAACGGACCCTCATGCCAAACACCCCCTCGGCATTTGGGACATGCACTATTGCTAGCCCATCATTTTTCAACGCCTTGCTTACTTGATTTAGCAGATCAAATAAGTCGCTATTTCGTAAATGTTCAAGAATGTCCATCAAGAAGATGACGTCAAATTGGTTTTCTTTGTTTCTGAGGAAACTCATGATGTCCTGGCATTCGACTTCCCTCACCCCCAATTCATGCGCCAAATTTACTTGCTCGGGAGAAGTGTCAATACCGTGAACGTTGTAGTAACCGAGTTTCTTAAGGCAAAACAGTAATGCACCGTGGCCACAAGCCAAGTCGGCGATTGAAATTTTCCTCTCGGATGGCAGGTGTTTCTTGAGGAGCTTGACCGCATAAGGGTAATCCCTAACGTTAAGACCCCTCTGCCGATCGATGTTCACCCCGACATGCCCGGAGGAGATGTAGTTGTTGTACAAGCGCTGTTTCCAGTCTTCCATATCCGCCCGCTCTAGATAGCTGACGACAATACTGCATGCCAGAGGGCCCGTGGGTAAGAGTCTTGGATCACGGGATTTAGTGACGCGATGAAGCTTAGCGCTGAATTACACTCGTCGCGCGAACCCTCGCTTCATGCGGCAGTCGTAGCCACGCCTGCCATCCAAAGAGCAATACGACGGCGGCGGCACCGAGGATCAGGGAAAGGGGCAAGGTTCCGGACAACGCTCCGAATAGTGATAAGACAACAACCGGCAGGCTCGTCAGAAACCCGTCGGCTTGGTGAAGGCGCAATAGCGGAATGCCCTCGGCGGCGACCATGCGCGGTACAAAAAGAAAGGTTGCCAACATGGAACCGGCGATCTCGGCAAGGAAAATGCCCAGTCCCACACCGGGTAGCCCCAAAGTCCCTATCGATCCCACCCCCACTCCCAACGCGATGGCTGATCGGACCAGCGTAAGGAGAAACTGGGCCCTCAGGCTGTTAGTAGCAGCGAGGAAGTTTGAATACGCCAATCCCCCACTCCAAACAGAGATTCCCGCGACGATGTATAAAAACAGCTGCTGATCGAAGGACACCACTCCTCTAGTCCACATCGCGTAAATCGTTTCTGCAAAGGGTAGCACTGCAAGCAACGATAGATTTACGGCAAGTCCGCCGAATAGCGCGGTTGCCCGAAATCCGAGTGAGAGCCTGCCGTGTTGGTGTGTAGCGTAATAGCGGACGACCTCTGGAGTAAGCGCATTCGCGAACACGTTCCCCAACGTTGTCCCCAGGTTCGCCAATGTCCTTATCGTCGTGAAGGCAGGAACCATCGCCGAACCAAGCAAACTTGATACGACGAGCACTATTCCGCTATTCCCGGCTTGCTGTGCCCCGGTGTTCGCCGTGAGCGCCAATGATCGGTACAGATCCCGCAAGCCTACAGACATGCGTCCGCTGCGCCACCAAGGATAAAAATCGGGCAATTTCCTCCGGATGTATTCAGCGGAAACTAAGTATAGGGCTGCCTGCACCCCGGCGTACACAGCGGCGGCCTGAAGGACGGACGCTCCCGCGAAAGCGGCGACTATGATGACTGCAAACTGAGCCGCTTGGAAACCCAGCCCCCACCAGATCACGTTAACCAGCATTCCAGCCGGTATCAGGAGCCGATGGATGATCGAAGGGAAGGAGCCTGTCAGGACCCACGCCAGGATCAATACGATGAGCGCCAAGCCAGCTTCACTCATAAACCCGGATCCCGCCGCTACGCCGAGCAGAGCCGGTGCGCGGCCCGCCGCGAGCAAGGCGATGCAAAGCAAGATCTGGAGTGCCCCGAGTCCCAAGCAGATCGCAAGACTGGAACCCAGCGTGCGCCTTAACTCCTCCTGGCGCTCGTGATAAAGAACATTGAGCTGGCTTCCAACGTAGCTGACATACCCTCCGTCAATCACCCGTACCATCATGAACCCCGCCATGACGGCAAGCCACACCCCGTATTTCTCGGAGCCCCAATATGTCAAAACAACGGGAACGGTAATGATCTGCAATGCCATCGCCGCCGCGGTTGATGCAAGACCCGCCACACTCGCTTTTGCCGCACGCGCTTGTATGGTGGATTTCACAGTCACAAGACTATGCCTTCGCTAATGTCGCCCCCCCGGGCCATAGCTGGGTCGGTTGGTGGCACGATAAAGATCATGCGCGACGTCATCGGGGACGTGGAGGCTTTGCCCGAAGGGCATCCCTTATCCCCTGAACACTTTCGGTGTAGCTCCACCTTGCCATCCGTCGCACACAGTTATCTCGCATCACACTTCGAAGTTTGTCATCCGTTATTAACCTGGCAAGCGCATCCGCGAGTCCAATGATGTCGCCGGTCTCAAAGGTATAACCCGTCTCGCCGTCCCGTATCAAATCCACGGAAGCTCCGACCTCGCGCGTCGCGATCACCGGTACACCGCAACACATGGCCTCGTTGATTACCAAGCCCCAGGGCTCGTTTTCGGACGGCAGGACATAGATGTCCGCCATTGCGTAGTAGGCAGGCAAGTCGCGCTGATTCACAAAGTCGACAAACACGACGTGCGATAGGCCCAGCGACATCACCTCCCTTTCCAGCGAAACACGTTCCTCGCCATCCCCTACGATGAGAACGGCGGCCCGAATGCCACGGCGACCGAGCTCCGCGTGCGCTTGGACGAGATCCCGGGGACGCTTCCGCGGTGTAAGCTTCGATGCGTAAAGGATGATGGGCGTGTTCGGCGGCAGACCCAGGGAAACGCGGCGCGCCTCGCGCCCAGCACTCGCCGTTTCCGCCCGTGCCGCGAAGGACTGATTGTCCACCGTGTAAGGGACAAAAAAGAGCTTGTCCCACGGCACTCCATGGGCCAGATAGAAATCGCGGTTCCGCGTACCGATGTACAGGCATACGTCGCAGAGACTGTAAAGAATGTTCATTAGCGGACTTCGCAGGACGCGTTTGAGGGGGCTCCTATGAAGGAGAAGATGAGTCTCTCCTCTCATGAACACGCGCGTGCGGGTAATTTTTGCCGCACACAGCGCTAACAGATTCGTAGCCAGATTGTGCCCGTGGATAAGAACCGCGTCGCATTTTCCCCTCCAGAGCTCGGTGATGATGGAAAGGTTGATGAGGCTGAAAAAGCCCCGCACACCACGATCGCCACCGAGGTTCGGCAAGAACTTGTGCGGGTATCCTTCGAGCAACGGGAGGTCCCATACAACCTCTTTCCCGAACCCTGGATCGACGAACCCCTTCTCCAGGCCCTGCCTGCTGCAGTAGTAAACCATGATCTCAATGTCGGGCGACTCCGCGATCCGTCGATACAGAGGCGCGAAGTACTGAATGGGATGACTGTTCAAGACAGCGAGGCGATAGCGCCTGGCCATCTTATCCATTCCGCTCCGATTGGGCGCGACACCGGTACTCTGCGACCATCTCACGCACAACATCCTTCATTCCGTACCGAGGATGCCATCCTAGCTCCGCGATCGCCTTTTTCGGGTTCGCCCGCCCAAACATGATCTCGTATGGCCGGAAAAGTCCGGGTTCAACTTGAACGTGCTCTCGCCAATCCAACCCAACCCCATCAAACGCCTCCCGAACAAGATCCTTAAGACTGTGGCTCTCGCCTGTCCCGACCACGTAGTCGCTGGGTGTGGACCGCTGAAGCATCATCCACATCGCTTCGACATATTCCGGTGCCCAGCCCCAATCCCGCTGAATCTCGATATTCCCGAGATACAGCTTCTCGGGGCTGCCCCCTGCAATCCGCCAAGCCGCAGCAACGATCTTCTTGGTGACGAAACGTTCGGGACGCAGAGGAGACTCGTGATTGAACAGAATTCCAGAGCAGGCGAACAACCCGTACGCCTCCCGATAGCTTGCCACCTGCCAAAACGCCGCTGCCTTCGCGACTGCATAGGGGCTGCGCGGTCGAAACGGCGTGCTTTCGTCAGCCGCATGGCCACCCGTATCACCGAAACACTCGCCCGAACACGCGTTATAGAACCGAATCGGCGTGCCGAGAAATCGGATGCCCTCAAGGATATTCAAAGTAGCGTTGCTTACACTCTCCATGGTTTCCACAGGCTGTTCGAATGACAGGCCTACAGAGCTCTGCCCGGAAAGATTGTAGATTTCATCCGGCGACACCTGGTTCAGCACACTGATCACACTCCGGAAGTCACTCGGACTCATGGAACGCAATGTAACTTGCTCTCGAATTCCAAGATATTGAAGGTTCGCAAATCTTGCCGCTTCGGCATCGCGGGATGTGCCGAATACCTCATATCCTTTTTCCAGCAATAGGCGCGCCAGATATGCGCCGTCCTGACCGGTTACTCCACATATCAAGGCCTTCGTCATGGTGCCGTACTCTCTCCGGCGGATTGACCCAGCAACTTGCCGAATAGCGACCGAGTGCGCTCTTCAAATCGCCGGTGTGAGAAGTAGTCGAGTCCTGGCGGGATCAGCCCTTTGGGTTTCTTGAGTGCCCTCAACACCGCACTCCGCAGCTCATCCGGATTCTCTGGATCAACCAACTCGCCCAGCTCACCGTCGCGCACCGCCTCCCTCCCTCCGTCGGCCTTGCTCGCAATGACCGGTACGCCGCAAGCCATTGCTTCGAGTAGCACGAATCCGAACCCCTCCCCTCGGCTCGGCATCACGTACAGATCGGCCAGCCGATAGTGGTCCGCCTTCTCTGGCTCGGGGATCCAGCCGGTGAACGTCACGTTCCGTTGAATTCCACGGGAGATAACCTTGTTACGAAGCCTTTCCGTGTCCGTTCCCTCCCCCACGATCAGATAGACGAGATTCGGGGTGAGTTCGAGCAGCTTCGGCAAAACCTCGATGACTTCGTCAAAGCCCTTATAGCCCTCGGTCGCTTCGAGACGGCCCATCGTCATGAGCACGGTCTTGCCGCTCAAATTGTAGCGATCGATAAGCCCGGGACTCTTGGGGCCCACGCCATACCACTCCATATGGATGGCATTGGGCAACAAGGCGATCCGGGCGCGATCGATGCCGGACCATTCCGCAAATCGCAATGCAGTTATTTCACTGATGGAGATCACCTGATCCACCCGGGCGACGAGCCGGGTCATGAGTCGCTTCCAATACACCTGCCAAGCATCTATCCCATAAATCAGGAGTACCAGTTTCCTGCCTCGCAGCAGGGCGCATACATAGGCCAGTGGGAGAAGGTTCATGTGCGCGCAAATAACGACATCATAACGAGACCGCTGAAGCAGGCTTTTCAGGACTGCACCGACATACCGCAATTTCCCTCCCAATCCTGAGATGCGGAAATCCACCTTCGTCGGCACGGGTTCCAAACGATCTTTCGCGAGGCGAGGTATGACCACAATCTGCGCACATTCTTGAATTCTGCTGACTGCCGAGAGGAAGTCCCTGTTGTACAGCGCGATGCCCCCCCGTCCACCAAATGCGTCCGTGACCAAGGCAAGGGCTCGAAACATTCTCGGTTGCGGCGGCAATACCCGCAGCGCCCATCCCCGGAGCCCTCTTTGCTTGGCGTTCGCTGGCTCTTTCGCAGCAACCCATTCCCGAACCGGCGTGCCAAACCCGGTCTTATGCCGGCGCACCACTGCTTCCGGCAAGGATGCTTTCAATATGGCGACAGCATCGAGCTTGGCCAGCGGCTCTGCGCCCACCAGGAAAGGCGCCAACGCTTTGAACAGACCGATATCCACCAACGGCAGGCGGATCTCCAGCGAATGCGCCATTCCCGCCCAGTCGGCGTCGCGTAGCAGTTGATTGCGCATGTACCAGGAAAGCTCGAGTGCCGCGACCCGCGGCCGCGGCTTTCGCAAGCCCTGAATTGTCGCCTCAAGGTGAGCCTGCAAATCCAGTCTCGCCAGACCGGTCGCGACCGTGGTGGGGTCGAGAAATTCATCAAGTTCCCAGGGCATGAAAAGCGCGCGCCGTAGGAGGTACGCGCCTCCGTAGCTGCCTCCATACTCAAGGAGCCCGGCAAACTTGGGCGACGTTACCGACCGCAGCAGCGGTGCGCTCAAGAACCGCGCGGCGCGACCCAGCATCGGCAGCAGTCTCACAAATCGCAACCATTCGGCGAGGCGGGGAACGTCCCGAAAGCTTGAATAGCCGCCGAACAATTCGTCGCCCCCCAATCCAGAGAGCGCTACCTTGAGGCCTGAACGCGCGGCCGCCCTGCTGACGAAATAGGTATTGACGCCATCGGTCGAGGGTTGATCCATCGCGGCGAGAATGTTCTCCAGCTCCGATTCGAAGTCCTCGCGCGAAACGAACGACGCCTCATGCCGCGCGCCGTAGCGGGCCGCGACCGTCTGAGCGAGCGGCACCTCGTCGTTCCCCGTACCTCGATACTCGTCAAAGCCAAGGGTGATCGCCCGCAACGGACCAGCAGCTCCCTCGGAAGCCAACGCGGTCACGAGCGCAGAGTCGAGGCCGGATGACAGGAATACACCGACCGGGACATCGGACACCAGGTGATGCCGCACCGTGTCGTGCAGTGCTTCGGCAAGGACTTCGTGCCGGGCGCGCGCGGGCAGCGGACACTCCTGCGCGCGAGCCAACTCGTCGCGAATGCTGAAATGCGTGACTAGCGCCGGCTCGCCATTCCGGCGCACGGTCAAATGCGCCCCCGCAGGCAGTGCGCGCACGCCCCGGTAGAGAGTAAAGGGCTCGGGTACCGCTCCGAGAATCAGGAAACCTACCGACCCGGCCGGCTCGGGCGCGGTGTCCACCGCCCCGCCCTTGAGCAACGCCTTTACCTGGGAAGCGAACCTGAGACTTTGGCCGTCGTCGGCGTAGTAGAGCGGCTTGATGCCGAAAGGGTCGCGAGCCAGAAAAAGCGACTGCTCGCGGGCGTCCCAAATTCCGAAGGCGTACATGCCGCGTAAGGCGTACACCATTTCTGGGCCCCGTTCCGCGTACAAGTGCAACAATACCTCGGTATCGCTTTGGGACCGAAAGCGGCAGCCCTTGGCTTCCAGCTCGTGGCGCAGCTCCCGGTAGTTGTAGATCTCGCCGTTGAACGTGACGCACAGCCGGCTGTCGGGCGTCGCCATCGGCTGAGCGCCGTCCGCAGAAGGGTCGATGATCGCGAGCCGCCGGTGCGCAAGGCCCACGCGCCCATCCTCCGACACCCACAGGCCTTCGCCATCCGGCCCGCGCACGCGCATCGCCTCGCGGACACGAAGCAGTTCCTCTCGATCTACAGCCGGGGCGGTGTCACGGTAGGCGAAGATTCCGGCGATTCCGCACACCGCTATTCTTCCCTCGCAGCGGCAAAGGCGCCGCCCCTATCGAGTCCGGGCGGAAGCGCTACGATCTCGTCACTGCAAAGCGGCCGGTCAAGCGCTTCCCGCCCATTGAGGTAAGCAAGGCGGTAACCGATCGCATCGAGAAAGGCGATGCAATGTCGTTCCTGCTCCGGCCCATGCAGAGCAAGAAAGATGACGGTTCTTCCTTCCGAAAGAGCCCCTCGGGCGCCTTCGAGCACCTGCAGTTCGGCGCCCTCGACATCGATCTTCATCAGATTTGGAGCCGCGATGCCACGCTGTCTGCAGAACTCATCGACGGAGAGCGTGGGAACCAGATAGGCCGATGTGTCGGAGATGCCGCCCATTGAATTGTTCTGCGCAATTGAGAATCCGGAGATCCCCGCGCCGGAGGTCACCACCGCCTGCACGACGGTGACGTTTCCAAGTGCGTTCAACTCGACGTGCCGGAGAAGGTTGCGTGAATTCTCGGCGTAGGGTTCGAACGCCCAGACGTGCCCGGAAGGGCCGACCAGTCGCGCCGAGGCAAGCGTATAAAACCCAGCGTTTGCGCCGATATCGAAGACGTGCATACCTGGCGAAAGGAATCGCCGTATTGCCTCCTGCTTGTCCTGCTCGTAGTGCCCCAGCCAGCAGCCGTGAACGCTGGATCCCGCGACCCAGAGAAGCCCGCGATTTACTCCGCTTCGCACTCTTACGACGGCATTCCTGGGCACGAGCCGCAGCGGCAGCCGTAGCAACGATCCCAGGGTCGTCTGCGGCGAAGTTTCCCATAGCCGGCGCATGCGAGTTCCCCGATGTCGCCCGACGGATCAGAGCGACAGGGGAGCACGGCCACTGGTGACCTGCTCGAAATAGGCGATGGTGCGGCGCAACCCTTCCTCAATGGCAATGGTCGGCTTCCAGCCCAGTCGCTCCTGGGAAAGCGATATGTCGGGCTGGCGCTGGATGGGGTCGTCGCTGGGAAGAGACTGGAATACGATTTGGGATCGTGAGCCGGTCAGCTCAATGACTTTTTTCGCCAATTCGAGAATGGTGAATTCGTCAGGGTTGCCGAGATTGACGGGGCCGGTAAAGTCGTCTGCACTTTCCATAAGACGAACCAACGCGTCAACCAAGTCGTCAACGTAGCAGAAGGATCGGGTCTGCGAGCCGTCGCCATATACTGTAATCGGCTTGTCCTGAAGCGCCTGGACAATGAAGTTGGAAACCACCCGCCCATCGTTCGGGTGCATGCGTGGGCCGTAGGTGTTGAATATGCGTGCGACCTTTATCTGAAGCCGGTACTGCCGGTAGTAGTCGAAGAAAAGGGTTTCGGCACAGCGCTTTCCTTCGTCATAGCACGAACGTGGCCCGATCGGATTCACATTCCCCCAGTAGTCTTCGCGCTGTGGGTGAACTTTGGGATCGCCGTACACCTCGCTGGTCGATGCCTGAAGGATCCTCGCCTGGAGCCGCTTGGCCAGTCCCAGCATGTTGATCGCGCCGTGCACGCTCGTCTTGGTGGTCTGCACCGGATCGAACTGGTAGTGCACGGGGGACGCCGGACAGGCAAGATTGTAGATCTCGTCCACCTCGACATAGAGCGGAAACGTGACGTCATGCCGCAGCAGCTCGAAATGCTGGTTGCCGGCGAGGTGGGCGATATTGTCCTTGGTTCCGCTGAAGAAGTTGTCCGCGCAAAGAACATCGCATCCGTCCTCCAGCAAGCGCTCGCAGAGATGCGAGCCAAGAAACCCGGCGCCCCCGGTGACGAGAACCCGCTTGCGGTTTGAGATCTTTTTCAATGGCCGGCGCTAGCGATCGTCCCTGCCCCCTCCAGCCGCGCCAGCGCTGCGGTCATGCGTGCCGCCTGATTCTCAAGTTCGGCGATGCGGGTCGCCTGCTGCCGTAGCTCGGCGATCTCCATCGCCTGCTTCTCCAGCTTGGCAGTCTGCTTTGCAAGCTCCGCCGCCTGCGCCTGTATCGTTCGCTGCTGCTTCTGGTACTCGTTCAACAGCATCGGTGTGAGGTGCTGATAGAACACCGTCTCGATCCCGCCGTCGGCCGAACGCGCAACCAGCCCCGGGGCGACTTTGGCAACTTCCTCGGCAACGAGCCCGTATTGCAGCGTGCGCCCCTCGGGGTTCTTGTCCGACTTGTAGTGGAAGGTCACCGGCCGCAGCTTCATCAGCGTGTTGCTCGCGGCACCCATGTCGGTGATGTTGTCCTTGACGCGCCGCGAGGAACTGACGATACCGAGTTGGCCGCCCGTGTCTATGAGCACGGGGATCGCGTTGGCGATACCAGTCGTCACACCACGGATGCCGGAGATGAAGATGCGGGTCTGAGTATTACCGATCCGGATGGTGGCCGATTCGCCCGCAACCCCTGAATTTCCGATAGCGATGTTGTTGCTGCCGGTCGTCAGATTGATGCCGGCACCGTAACCGATGGCGGTGTTGGTGTTGCCGGTCGTATTGCTCAGGAGTGCACTCACGCCGACGCCGGTGTTCTGAAAGCCGGTGGTGTTGCTCTGGAGCGCGCTCGCGCCGCTGACGGTGTTGAGGTTGCCGGTCGTGTTGAGCAGGAGCGCCTGGTTGCCGCTGGCAGTGTTCTGGTCACCGGTCGTGTTGTTTAGGAGCGCTTGAAAGCCAATGGCGGTGTTGCTGCCGGCAGTCGTGTTGCTGGCGAGCGCTTGCCAGCCGGTGGCGGTGTTATTGCCGCCGGAAGAGTTGTTCAGGAGTGCTTGAAGGCCGCTGGCGGTGTTGTTGTTGCCGGTCGTGTTGTTGAGGAGCGCTTGCCAGCCGCTGGCGGTGTTGCTGCCGCCGCTCGAGTTGTTCCGGAGCGCCTGAAAGCCGCTGGCGGTGTTGGCGGTGCCGATCGTGTTGCTCTGAAGTGCGAACGCACCGCTGGCGGTATTTTCGACGCCGCCCGTGTTGCTCAAGAGCGCACTCATGCCCGCGGCGGTGTTGCTATTGCCGGTCGTGTTGTTCCGGAGGGCAGTCGCGCCCGTGGCGGTGTTGTTGCCGCCGATCGTGTTGTTCAGGAGCGCCTGAAAGCCGCTGGCGGTGTTGCTGCCACCGGTCATCGTAAAGTTGCCTGCGTTCACTCCGATGAAGGTGTTCTGCGAGCCGAAGTTGTGAATGAACGGCGCCGTTCCCTTAAGGACATTCCCCGCGGTCGCGGTCGAGGATCCCAGCACGATGTTGCCGGCGGGCGTGACCGTCGCCTCTATCACCGTGATGCGGCCGCCGGCGTTGACGCCTACCAGCGTCGTGATGCGCGAGTCGTTGTCATCCACCGCGGTCTTCACCGCGCTGAAATTGCCGTTCATCTCGGAAGCCTTCGCCGTCGTGCCTGTCGTGAAGGTCGTCGGCAGCGTTACCGGGCCCGCATGCCCCTTTTGCGCTCCAAAACACACTGCCAGCAACGTTGCCACCGCTAGAGTCTTCAGGTTTGCATTCATGAATACGCCTCCCTTCGGAATGTTTGATAGTTGAATTCTTAGCCCCATTTTCCCTGGTCCCAGACCATCGAGTCCCAGTTGTTCGATGGTGTTGCAGGTGCCGCGGGAGGAGTCTCTCCAAATCCACCGCCGCCGCAGGAGGAAAGCAATATCGTCGCGGCAATAATGAGTGCCCCCGCTACTCGCTTTATCGTCATGGGCTTACCTCCCCTGTGGTCGTTGCAAGAGTCGCAGCAAGAACTGTTCCTATCGACTCTGCGTCCATCTTAGCATTTCTGATTTCGTCGCCTGCGAGGTCGTCGGCGAGGAGACCGGCCCACGCGCCAAGCCGTCGTGCCTGAAGCGCGAAGTCTTGATACACTGAACGACCGAAGCAGCCGTATCCTGCTGCGGTGGGGGAATTGGTTTTCTTCAGCGAACGAAGACCAAGACAGGTCACCAAATGCGTTCGATGGCCAAGGGTTTGAGCCTGACGGTGGCGGCAGCGCTGGCTGCCGCCGGTCCCTTCGCGGCGGCGCAGTCGCCCCCGGGATCGTTCGGCGTCGGGCCCGGGTACGTCTATCCCGAGATCGAGCTCGCCGTGAAGCGCGATGACAACATTGCCATGCAGCCCGAAGCCGCGCGGGTCGCCGACACCATCAGCTACGTTCGTCCGGCGATTCGGTTCGAGGCCAGGGGCGGCGTCCAGAACTACGACGTCGGCTATCGGGGAGAATACGCGCGTTACAACAACGTGACCGACTACAACTACGACGATCACGACGTCTTCGCCGGCGGCGACTGGACGCTGGACGCGCGGCACAATTTCAAGCTCAAGGGTCAATATCTGGACAAAGTCGATCCGCCCGGCAGCCTGCAGCAGCCTCTCACTCCCACTCCGAGCCACTACCGCCAGCCGATTGTCACCGGCCTTTATGCCTACGGCGCCCAGGAGGCGGCGGGCAAGCTGGAATTTCAGGCAGGCAGCTACTCGAAGACCTACGACAATAACCGGCGGGACAGCAAGAATCTGCCGCTGACCGAGGCCCTCGATCACTCGAGGACCGAACTCGCGGCAACCCTGCTGCTGCGGGTCCAGCCGAAGACCTACGCGACGCTGACCGCGAGGCAGTACGTTTACGACTACACCGAAGCCGCTCCGACCAAGGACAGCACGGAGACCTATCTGCTCGCCGGCCTGCGCTGGGACGTCTCTGCGGTGACTTCCGGAAGAATCGGTTTCGGCTACCAGACGAAGGAGTTCGATTCGGCCGGCGCGGGCGGACCCGCCAAGTACTCGGGGGGAGCGTGGGAAGGCGGCCTGAACTGGAGGCCGCTGTTCTATTCCAGCTTCGATCTTGTTACGCGGAAGCACACCGAGGAGACGACGGGCTTCGGCGACTTCGTCGTGAATCAGACCAGTCAACTCGCATGGACGCACGTCTGGGGCAGCCGCGTCACGACCGTCGTCACGACGACCCATTCGAAGGACATCTATTCCGGAACCAACCGAGTGGACACAACCGCGCTCGGCGGGGCGCGCCTGCTCTACTCCGTCCAGCGCTGGCTGAAATTGGGCGCCGATTATGCCGGCAGCATGCGCGATTCGACAGACAACAATTTCGACTACCGGCGCAATCGGTTCATGCTGCTGGCGAACTTCACGCTGTAGCCGCAGGAAAACCCGCAGTCCGAAACGTGCGCTTTAGCCGCGCGCGCGAACTTTGCAACAAAGGCTCAAGCTTTCAGGGCCTGTGCGATTGAGCGAAAGTCGGCGCAAGCGCATAATTTGTGCCTATGATTCGCCTTCTTCCCGCGCTGCTCGCTGTCGCGATCTCCTCGACCCTGGCCGCCGCCGACGGGCGCGACACCCTCTCGACCTATCGCCTGGGGTCCGGCGACGTCATCTCGATCTACGTCGTCGGCGAGGACGATCTGAAAAGAGAAAGAGTGCGCCTCAACGATGCGGCGACGATACAGTACCCGGTGCTCGGCGAGATCCGGATCCTGGGCCTGACCATCGGCGAGCTGGAGCAGCGCATCACGTCGGGACTGAAAGGACGTTACCTGGTCAACCCGAAGGTCGTCGTCAACATCGAGGAGTACCGTCCGTTTTTCATCAACGGGGAAGTCGGAAAGCCCGGCGGATATCCCTACGTCCCGGGCCTGACCTTGCTGAAAGCGATTACCATCGCCGGCGGATTCAAGGACCGCGCATCGAAGAGTAAGATGTGGGTGATCCGGGATGGAGACCGGGCTCAGAAACGCGAGAAGGTCGATCTCAATTCGACCATCTACCCGGGCGACATCATCACCATCGAAGAAAGTTTCTTCTAGCATTTGACATGAAGTTCGAACAACTCCCGCAGGAGGACGCAGGCGGCGCCGCAGAGCGGCAGGATGCGTTTTCCGAGCAACTCCGGTATTGGCGCAGGAGCATCGCCAAGCACAAAGTCGCGATCGTCCTGCTGACCGCGCTGGTCGGGGCCGTTACCGCCCTCGTTGTTTCTTCACTGACTCCCGTGTATCGCGCGACGGCGACCTTGTTCATCGAGCCCGGCAAGACCAAGATCGTGTCCATCGAGGAGGTGTACAGCGGGATCAGCGCGAACCGGGAGCATATTCAAACGCAGGCCGAGATCATGAAATCGCACGAGCTGATCGCCAAGCTCGTCAGGCGCATGAAGCTCGCGACCCATCCGGCGCTGGACCCGCGCCAAAAGCCGCCGTCATCGACTGCCGGATTCAACTGGAAGGACTACGTTCCCGCGGGCTGGCTCCCCGAGGAGCGTCCGATCTCCGAGGAAGCGGCGACAGAGGCCGCTATCGAAGCCGTCACCGCCGGCCTGGAGGTGCAGCTGGTCCGCAACAGCCAGCTCATACGCTTGAGCTTCGAATCCCCGGACCGGGTTTTCGCCGCGACGGCGGCCAACAGTTTTGCAGACCTCTATATCGAAAACGATCTCGAAGGCCGCATGCAAATGACGCAAAAGGCGGCGGCGTGGCTTACCGACCGCCTCAAGAGCCTGCGGGGAAATCTGGAGGCTGCGGAGCGCGCGCTCCAGGAATTCCGCGACCGGGAGAGAATCGTGGACTCGAAGGGCGTGGCGCTGGGGGCCAGCCGCCAGATGGAGGACATGACCAGTTCGCTGGTCGCGGCGCGCCAGAAGGTCGTGGAGCTGGAGAATTCCTACAACCAGGTTCAGGCGGTGCTCAAGGGCCGGGTCCGCGCCAAGCTGGATTCCGTTCCGGCGGTGCTGCGCAATCCGACCGTGGTGAGAGCCAAGGAGCTCCAAAACGAAGCCTCGCGGCGGCTGGTGGAGCTCAGCGGGCGCTACGGGGCGGAGCACCCGCGGATCATCGCCGCCGAGACCGATCTTCACAACGCCCGCGAAAATACGAACCGGGCGGTGGATACGGTGGTCGCGAGCATCACGCGCGAGTACGAGGTCGCAAAAGCGACCGAGCGGGCGCTTACCGAAACGCTGAACCAGTCGAAAACCGAGATCCTGGACATCAACCGCAAGGAATTCCAGTTGGCGTCGCTGGAGCGCGAGGTGCAGACCAACCGGCAGCTCTACGATATGTTTTTCAGCCGCTTCAAGGAGACCAGCGCCATCGACCATCTGCAATCCACCATCGCCCGCGTCATCGACCCGGCGATCGTGCCTTCGGCGCCGGTCAGGCCGCAGAAAACCCGCATCATCCTGACCGCGCTCGCGTTCGGCCTTCTTCTGGGCGTCGTGCTGGCGTTCCTGCTCGAGTACCTGGACAACACGGTGCGCACCAGCAACGAAGTCGAATCCAGGCTCGGGGCCCCTCTGCTGGGAATCCTGCCCTGGATTCCGGCCAAGCACGCGACCCATGAGTTGGAGCGGGCCTTTTTGGAAAACCTGCCGCCCACCTTCGTGGAAGCCGTGCGCACCCTGCGGACCAGCGTATTGATGTCCACGCCGGACGGCGCGAACAAGGCGATCCTGGTCACGTCCTCGGTGCCTGAGGAAGGCAAGACTTCGGTGGCCACCAATCTCGCGCTGGCGCTTGCGCAGCTCAAGCGCACCTGCCTCATCGACACGGACATGCGCCGGCCGCAAATCGCCAGGATTCTGGAAGTCGATCCGGACGCTCCCGGGTTCTCGCAGCTCGTTGCGGGGACGGAACCGCAGGAAAGGTGCATTCACCAGTTTCGGGATTCCGGTCTGCACTTCATCCCCTCCGGACCGATCCCGTCGAACCCGCTGGAGCTGCTCTCCTCCAGGCGCTTCGGCGAAGTGTTGAGGAAGCTCGAGGAATCCTTCGATGTCCTCGTCCTCGATTCGCCTCCGGTTCAACTCGTAAGCGACGCGATCGTTCTCGCAGAGTATGCGAACAGCCTCGTGTTCGTGGTGCGCGCTGACACCACCCCCCATCAGGTGGCCCGGGGAGCGATGGACATGCTGAAAAAGGGCAAGGCCCAGCTCTTGGGGGTGGTGCTCAATCAGCTCGACTGGGACAAGGCCGAGCGCTATTACGGCTACGGGAAATTCAGCTACGGCGGGAAATACAAATCCTACAAGAGCTACGGCTATTCCCGCGGCGACGCCGGCAAGTGACGCGCCATGGTGGATCTCCATTGCCACCTTCTTCCCGGCATAGACGACGGCCCCGGGACTCTGGATGAGGCCCTGGCGCTGGTCGATCACGCGGTCGCCGCCGGAATAGCGCGATCCGTCGTTACGCCGCATATCCTTCCCGGCCGGTACGAGAACACGATTTCCGGCATCCGCGAAGCAACCGAGCGTTTTCGTTTCGAGCTGAACGAGCGGCGGATTCCGCTGGAAATCGGCTACGCGGCGGAGGTTCGCATCGGTCCCGATGTCCTGACGCTGGCCGATGCAGGAAAGCTGCCGATCCTCGGCAGCGTGGACGGATACGGGATCGTGCTGCTGGAATTTCCCGACAGCCACATTCTCCCGGGGAGCGCCAAGCTGGTGGCTGCTATGCTCAAGAGAAAACTGCGGCCGCTGATCGCACACCCCGAGCGCAACAAGGACGTCATGCACGATGTGGAGAAAATCGCTCCGTTCGTACAGAGCGGCTGCTGGCTGCAACTTACCGCCGGATCGGTGACCGGCGTCTTCGGACCCCGGTGCCTGGAGGTATCGCGCCAGTTGCTGCTGCGCGGATGGGTCACGGTGCTGGCTTCCGACGCCCACAACATGGCCGCGCGCGAGCCGGAGCTCGAGCCGGGCCGCAGGGCGGCAGAAAAAATCGTCGGCGAGAGCGCATCGTGGTTGCTGGTTCGCGACACTCCGGCGCAAATCACTGCGAACAACCCCGGTCTCGCCCCCGCTTCCCCTGGCTGAGACGCGCGAACATGCACCTGATGGAAATACATTCCTGGCGGCGTGTCGCCTCGATCGCGTTGATGCTTCTTCTCGCTGCCGCCGCGACGCACGCTGTTCGACTCGGCATCGCCGATGCGTACGAGCGGACTGCACGCCTGGAAATCGAGCGCTGGGGAAACCGTCCGGTCAATCAGGAGAACCTGGCGCGAGCCACCGGCTGGGTGACGCAGAGCCTTCGCTACGCGCCGCATCATCCCGCGGCGCTCGAAGACCTGGCCGGCCTGCAGCTTCGACAGATGCACGCCGCCACTGAGCCGGAGCTCGCGGTGGCCCTGGCGCGCGGCGCGTACTTGAATTTCCGTCTGGCCCTTGTCGAACGCCCCACGGCGGCCCTGAACTGGGCACGCCTTGCCCTGACGAAGCTCTATCTGGCCGAACACGACGAGGAGTTGTTTTCAGCGCTGCGTTTATCTTTGGAATTGGGGCCGCGCGAACTCGGAGTGCCGGAGCTGGTGCTGCACCTGGGCATGGCTCTTTGGCCCAAAATCGACTCCGGCCTCAGGCGGGAAGTCATTCGGGCGCTGGGCTTGAGCGCTTCGCGCGACGCAGAGACCGCGTTCGCAATCGGGAAGAGTTACGGTCGATTCGACCTCATGTGTGATATAAATGTCTTGAAATCGCTGGCAGGAAGTGCCTGCGAACAGGTTCGGAAGATTGACTGAAGCGCAGGAAAAACCGAGGAGGAAGACCATGAACGCGATCGGACGTGTTTTTGCGTTGTTGCTCGCTGCCCTGGCGCTGATCCCGAGTACTGTCCGGGGGCAGGCGGGCTATGTCCACGAGATCAGCGGAAACGTGCGCATGCAAAACGGAAACGGCGCAGCGGTCGCCGCAAAGCCCGGCGATACCTTCGTTCAAGGCACGTCCTTTGCAACCTCGGCTAACGGCCGTATGGTGATCAAGTTCGAGGACGGCCAGCTCGCCGCGCTTCTGCCCAACACCACCCTTCGCATCGATCAGTATACGTACGATCCGCGCAACGCCCGGGCGAGCAGCAGCGGCGTGTCGCTGGTCAGAGGGGCGTTACGTTTTGTGACCGGCCTGATTGGATCGACCAATCCGGAGGCCCTTCGCCTTGCCGCCGGCACTTTCGCGGTACATCTCCGCGGTACGGACGTTACCCTGCTCGCAGAGCCGACGGGCACGCCTACCCAGACGGCTGCGGTGAACCTCGGGGGTGTGTTGCTGGAGACGGGGGTCGGCTCGATCCATGTCGGTGCCGGCCAATTCACGACCATATCGGGCAGCCAACTAGCGAGCCTTGCCGGGCCGATCACGACCGCGCCGGCCGCAGTGCAGGCTGCGGTAAATTCCCTGGCCGCGACTTCGCTGCCGATCAACACGCCCGTTGTAATCGCTTCGTCCGCGCGCGCAGCCGCGGCCGAAGCCGAAGCCAGGGGTGCGACCGCCGCTGCAGCGGCGAAACCGACCAACCCGCAGTTGCGTGAAGCGGCCGAAGCCGCGCAGTCGGCGGCAGCCGAGGCGACAAGGACCGCAACGAACCAGGCTGCAGCCGTCTATCGGGCGGCCATCCTGGCCGGGTACTTTGCGTCGACGCCGCCTGCATTTTCATCGCCGGCGCAGCAAGTGTCCGCGGCGGCGCTGCCGGAGCCGACAGTCCCTTACTTGGGTTGTACCGGCAGCCCCTGCTGAACCGAAGAAGCGAATAAGGGCCCGGCAAATCGAGCTGCCGGGCTTTTTTTTGGACGCGAATCACCCGGGCGTAAGCCCGACCCGCCGCATCTTCGCAGCCTACCTGGCGCTGCTCGTCCTGGCGCCGATTCCCCTGGGGAGCAATCGCCCCTGGGCCTGGGCGCTTCTCGAGCTTTGGGTGTTTATTCTCGCGATGTGGTGGCTGTTCGGGTACATGCGCGGGAAGCATCGCGGCAATGCCGTGTTCAACAAGTCCTGGCCCGCGCTCGCCTGCGGCGCCGTCTGGCTCGGCTATGTCTGGTTCCAGCTTGTGCCACTGCCGCTTGAGTTACTGAGCCGGCTTTCCCCGGAGGCGGCGCGCTGGCATGAACTCGCCGCGGGCCCGGCCGGCCTCGACGCCGCCCCACTCACGCTCGATCGACACGGCACCTTGCAGGGCGCACTCAAGAGCACCGCGTACCTGGCGTTCTTCGGCCTGAGCCTGTTGCTCCTGAACCGGCGCGAGCGTGTGACTGCCGCGGCCTTCATGCTGGTCGTATCGGGCTTCGCTCAGGCGATGTTCGGAGGACTTGCCGCGCTCGCGGGCTCGCTCGGAGAGTCCGCGCACGGCAGCTTCGTGAACCGCAATCACTACGCGGCCTATCTGGTCATGTGCCTCTCGGTCGGAATCGGCGTGCTGATCGCCAATCTCACCGGCGCAGTGTCGAGGACATGGAAGCAGTTTTTCCGAAACCTCATCGCCTTGATCCTCAGTCCGAGGATGCTCTTGCGACTCGCTCTGGTCGTCATGGTCATCGCACTGGTGCTTACCCGTTCGCGCATGGGCAACAGCTCGTTTTTCGTGAGCCTGCTCGCCGCCGGCGCGATCGGCCTCGCATTCTCAAAGAGGGCAACCCGCTCGATGGTGATCCTGATCGCAAGCCTGGTGGTCATCGACATATTCATCGTCGGAGCCTACTTCGGCGTGGAGCGCGTTCTGGAGAGAGTGGAGCAGACGCGCATGGCGACCGAAGATCGCGACGAAATCGCTCACTACGCGCTGAACCTGTGGCGAGACTATCCGGTCTTTGGGTCCGGCCTGGGATCGTTTCACGCGGTCATCCCTCGTTACTGGGGGGAAATCCCCGGAGCGCCTTACACGCATGCGCACAACGACTATCTGCAATTCGCCGGCGAAGCAGGCGTGATCGGCGCGGCGCTTCTCGGCGCGATGCTGCTGATGTCGCTCCTCGCTGCGCTGCGCGCGCAACAGGTTCGGGCCGATCCGCTCATGCGCGGAATAGCGTTCGGCTCGATCATGGGGATCATCGCCCTGATGATCCACAGCGCGGTGGACTTCAGCCTGCAGATCCCCGCGATCGCCTTGACGTTCATGCTCGTCCTGGCGCTCGCGTGGATCTCGCTTCACCACGACCGGGCCCAGCGTTCGACCGATCCGTGAGCGGCGGCGCGCGTTGGCGAATCTTCCCCTCCTTGATAAGGAGGGGTGTCTCGCGCAGCGAGACGGGGTGGTGCAGCGCTGCCCTGGTTCAGCGCCGATAGTCCAAAACCAGCCGCTGTTGCAGCCGCCGCGCCTGCCGCAGCGACTCCTTCAGGATGCGCCGATCGAATTCGTTGAGCTTCTTGGGCGCGATGCGGTTCGGTGCGCGACCGCCCTCCAGCTGGCTGCGAAGCCTGAGAAGCAGCAGGTGGTAGAACGCTTCCACGATCGCCTCGACCTCCGCCTCGGCCATGCCGAGCGCCTTGCTCGCTCCGCGCAACCGCGCGGCCGTGTTGGTCGCGTCGACGCCGAAGGCGAGCGCGTAGATCCGAGCGGCGTCCGTGATCACTCGGGTCCCCTTTGTCTTCAGATCGAGCGTGCCAGCATCGGCCCCTTCGCCTCCCGTCGCCAGATTGCCGAAAAATCCCAGCGGCACCTCGCTCTCAAGCGCGTTCAGCGCGAGGGTCTTGAGGAAGCGCTCGTCTCCCTTCACGAGGTCCTGCAGCCAGGCACGCAGGCCGTCCGCAAGCGCGACCTCGCCTGCGATCGGGCGAAAGTCGAAGAAAATGCTCGCATTCAACAGCGCCTCGGGCGCCGGGTTGCGCACCCAGTCGGAAAACCGCTCGCGCCAGCCGCGCAAAGACAGGCAGCACTCGGGGCTGCCCGCCATGATGTTCCCGGTGCACAGCGGAAAGCCGCAGGCATCCAGCGTCGCGTTGACGGCCTTTCCGAAGACCAGCAGCCGCGCCCTCGCCGCCTCCTCATCCTGCGCCTCAAAGACGATTGCATTGTCCTGGTCGGTGGAGAGCGTCTGCTCCTGCCGGCCTTCGCTTCCCAGCGCAAGCCAGCACCATGAAAGATCGGAGATCGCGTGCCGGGGCGCTTCGAGCAAAAGGATACGCTGCGCCAGCCGGTCGTTCAGGGCGGAAACGATCTGCGTCAGGTGCTCGGCCGCTATGCCCTCCTTCAGCATGTCTCGTCCGTGCTCGCGGACCTCGCGCGCCGCGAGCTTGAGGCCCTCCACATTCTCCGCCACCTCGATCGCGTGGATGGCGTGGCGCATGGAGCGCAGCTCCAGGGTAAACAGGCTGCGCTCGGAGATCACCCCCTTGAGAATGCCGTGCTCGACGACCAGCACGTGGCGGATGCCCCGCTGCACCATCAGCTGGGCCGCGTCGTAGACGCTCGCCGAAACGGGAAGGCTGGCCGGGTTGCGCGTCATGACGCACCCGACCGGTGCGCCCGTGTCCAGCTCTCCGGCGGCGGCGAGCCGGAGAAGATCGCGCTCGGTGAAGATTCCCTCGGGTGAACCGTCGGCTGCGGTGATCACGACCGACCCGACCATGGAGCGTTGCATCCTCTCCAGGACTTCTCGCAAGGGCATGCCCGCCAGGCAGGTCACCGGAGGGCGCGAGATCAGCGCGCCCACCGGCCCGAGCATGGAATCCTCTTCAGACGAGCTTCTCATGGCTGGCGCGAACAGCCCGCAGTTTCGCCAGCCGGCGGCCGGCGGATCCGGTCGCGGCTCAGGTCGGCTGCTTCAGCTGCTCGAGGATTGCGGGGTTCTCCAGTGTCGAGACATCCTGCTTGATGTCCTCGCCCTTGGCAATCGAGCGCAGCAGGCGCCGCATGATTTTTCCAGAGCGGGTCTTGGGCAGGTTGTCGCCGAAGCGGATCTCCTTGGGTTTGGCGATCGGGCCGATTTCCTTGGCGACCCAGTCGCGCAGTTCCTGCGCGATTTTTTTCGCCTCGTCGCCCGAAGGGCGCGGACCTTTCAGCACTACGAAGGCGCACACCGCTTCACCGGTCATTTCGTCGGGCCTGCCGACCACTGCCGCCTCCGCGACGAGCTTGGTGTTCGCCACCAACGCCGACTCGATCTCCATGGTGCCCAGACGGTGCCCGGAGACGTTGAGCACGTCGTCGATGCGGCCCATGATGCGGAAGTAGCCGTCCATGTCGCGGCTGGCGCCGTCGCCGGCAAGGTAATACTTGCCCTTGAAATCCTCGGGGTAATAGCTTTTCTTGAAACGCTCCGGATCGCCCCAGATGGTGCGGATGATCCCCGGCCACGGCCGCTTGATGACGAGGATCCCACCCTTGCCCTTCTCGACGTCGTGGCCAGTCTCATCGACGATCGCCGCCATGATGCCGGGCAGCGGCATCGTGCACGAGCCGGGCTTGAGCGGATGCACGCCCGGCAGCGGCGTGATCAGATGGCTGCTGGTCTCGGTCTGCCACCAGGTATCGACGATCGGACAGCGCTGGTCGCCGACGGTGTTGTAGTACCACATCCACGCCTCGGGGTTGATCGGCTCGCCCACCGTGCCGAGGATGCGAAGCGACTTGAGGTTGTACTTCTTCGGCAGGTCGCCGCCCGCCTTGATGAGGGTGCGGATCGCGGTGGGCGCGGTGTAGAACACCGTCACCTTGTGGTCCTGGATCATTTTCCAGAAGCGCCCCGCGTCGGGCCACACCGGCACGCCTTCGAACATGACCTCGGTCGCCCCGACGGCGAGCGGCCCGTAGGTGCAGTAGCTGTGTCCCGTCACCCACCCCACGTCGGCCGTGCACCAAAACACGTCGGTCGGTTTGTAATCGAACACCCACTTCATGGTGATGATGGTCATCAGCAAGTAGCCGCCGGTCGAGTGCTGCACGCCCTTGGGCTTGCCGGTCGAGCCCGACGTGTACAGGATGAAGAGCGGATGCTCGGCGTTCACCCAGGTCGGCTCGCAGGTTTCAGCCTGGCCTTTGATCACCTCGTGCCACCACTTGTCGCGCGGGCTTTGGATATTGATTTTCGTGCCGGTGCGCCGGTACACGACGACGTTCTTCACCCCTTCGCAGCCGCCCAGCGACAACGCTTCGTCTATCGCGGGTTTGAGCGGGATCTCCTTGCCGCCGCGCATCTGGCCGTCGGCGGTGATCACCGCCACCGCCCCCGCGTCGATGATGCGCTCCTGCACGCTTTTCGCCGAGAAGCCGCCGAACACTACCGAGTGCGTCGCGGCTATCCTCGCGCAGGCCTGCATTGCGATCACCACCTCGATCGACATCGGCATGTAGATGATGACGCGATCGCCTTTCCGGATGCCAAGCGATTTAAGTGAATTCGCGAACTGGCAGACCTTGTGGTAGAGCTGCTTGTAGGTGATCGTCGTGACCTTGCCGTCGTCGGCCTCGAAGATGATCGCCGCTTTGTCCGGCTGCGTCTTCAGGTGCCGGTCAAGGCAATTGTAGGAAGCGTTCAGCTCGCCGTCGTGGAACCATTTGAAGAACGGCGCATTCGATTCGTCGAGCACCTCGGTGAACGGTTTGTGCCAGAGCACGTGTTCCTTGCCCAGCCGGCCCCAGAAACCCTCGAAATCGCGGTCGGCCTCGTCGCACAGCGCCTGGTAGGCAGCGGCGCCGGACACATTGGCCTGCTTGACGAAATCAGGCGACGGGGGAAACAGGCGGTTTTCCTGAAGCACCGACTCGATTGTCCCAGCGACCATCTGACGAACCTCCTCTGACGTTTCTACTTCAGCGAATGTTTGACTGACCCTGCGTCAGCACGTTGGCGAGCGCACCGGCCATGGCGGCGCCGAAGCGCTTGGCGAGACGATCGGTGAAGTCCTGCTTCTTCGTATAGTCGAAAATCTCCTCGGCCTTGATCACTTCGCGCGCGACGAAATCGACACTGCCGAAGCCGTCGGAGAGCCCCAGCTCGATGCTTCTCGCGCCGGTCCACAGCAGTCCGGAAAAAATCTCCGAACTTTCCTTGAGCCGCTTGCCGCGCCCCTTCTTCACGACGTCGATGAACTGCTGGTGGATATCTTCGAGCATCGACTGGGCGTGCTTTACATGCTTCTCGTTGACCGGTGAGAACGGATCGAGGAAGGCCTTGTTTTCGCCCGCCGCGAGGGCGCGCCGCTCCACGCCGAGCTTCTCCATGGTGCCGGTAAACCCCCACCCGTCCATGATCACGCCTATCGAGCCGACGATGCTCGCTTTGTCCACGTAGATCTTGTCCGCGGCGGCGGCGATGTAGTAGCCGCCCGATGCGCAAATGTCCTCGACCACCGCGTACATCGGAACGTTCGGATAAATCCCCCGCAATCGGCGAATCTCGTCATAGATGATCCCGGCTTGCACGGGGCTCCCTCCCGGCGAGTTGATGCGCAGGATCACGCCCTGGGTATTCTTGTTCTTGAATGCATTCTGCAGCGCCTCGGTGACGCGGTCGGCGCTGGCATCGCCTTTGGGATCGATGACTCCAACCACATCGACCAGCGCGGTGTGCCTGCTCGACGTCGCACCGTCATGCCCCCGCCAGTCAAGGGCGATCACTATAAGGAGTGTGAGGTAGGCAAAACCGAGCAGCTTGAAGAATATGCCCCAGCGCCGCGCGCGGCGCCGCTCCTTGAGTGCAGCGACCGCCAGTTCTTCGATCGTATCCCGTTCCCAGTTATCTTCGGCCATGCCGATCACCCTTCACGACTACGCTGCCGCCGCTCTCTTCGACAGGAATCGAAACCAGTCCCTCTTTGAAGCACGGACCGCGAAGACATCTGCCCGTGTCCGGCGCGTAGGCCGCGCCGTGGGTCGAGCATATCAAATGCAAGCCCCAGGCATCAAAAAACTTTCCCGGTTTCCAGTCGAGCTCCATGGGCATATGCGCGCAGCGGTTGAGGTAGGCATAGACCTGGCCCCTGTAGCGCACGGCGAACGCCGGCTCGGGCTTGCCCTCCATTTCGACTTCGAAGCGTACTGCGTCGCCCGAGTCGACCAGATCGCAGCTCGAGCAAACTATGCGTTCTGCGTCAGCCATTGCGTCAATTCGTCGATATTTTCCACGCAAGCCAGCGGCTCCAGCGCAATCAGATCGCGCTTGGGATGGGCGCCATGACTCACCCCAACCGCGGGTACTCCCGCATGCGCCGCCATTTTAAGATCGTGTACCGTATCCCCGATCATGAGGGTTTTCGTATCGTCCGTATCGAGCTCTTCCATGAGTTCGCGGAGCATGTCGGGCGCGGGTTTCGGCGCGCATTGATCCGCGCAACGCGAGGCTGCGAAAAAAGACTTCAGGCCCGTATTCTCCAGCGCGCGAGCGAGACCCGCGCGGCTCTTCCCCGTGGCAATGGCAAGCGTATGGCCGCGGTCCCGAAGCGCCCCGAGCATGGCCTTGGCGCCTGGAAAGAGCGGGATTTCCGAATCGCGGGCGAGGAAGTGATTCCGGTAGCGCTCGACCATCGAGGCATAGTCCGCCGGCGCCAGCTCGGGTACGGCGTGCGCCAGAGCGTCATCCAGTCCGAGACCGATGACATAGCTCGCGCGCGTATCGTCGGGCACCGGCAGCCCGAGATCGCGGCAGGCGGCCTGAATGCAACCGACGATCGTGGGGGCCGAATCGATCAGCGTGCCGTCCCAGTCGAAAACGAGCAATTGGTAGCGCATCAGGCAGCCAGGGAATCCAGAAAACGCGCCAGCGGCTCGGGCAATGGCGCGTGAAGCTTCATCTTGTCACCTGAAAGAGGATGAATGAATTCCAGCTCTGCGGCGTGCAGAAACATGCGCTTCAGGCCCTGCTTCGGCAACGACCGATTGAGCTCGAAATCACCGTACTTGTCGTCTCCGGCGATAGGGAAACCCAAGTGGGCGAGGTGCACACGAATCTGATGAGTACGCCCGGTCAGAAGTTCCGCTGAAAGCAGCGTGTAGTCGCGAAACTTCCGCTCCTTCCCGAACACGGTTTCCGATTCGCGCCCCTCGCGATGCACGCTGACTCGCCGCTCGCCGGTTCGGTTCACATGTTTCTTGAGCGGCAGGCTGATGCGACGCATCTCGTCCCGCCATGCTCCTTTCACCAGCGCGAGGTAATGCTTGCGCATCCTGCCTTCGCGCAGCGCCGCGTGCAGCGCCGTCAATGCCGAGCGTTTCTTGGCGAGGACGAGCAAGCCCGAGGTCTCGCGATCGAGCCGATGCACGAGCTCCAGAAATTTCAGCTCCGGCCTTGCAGCGCGCATCTGCTCGATGACCCCGAAACTCACCCCGCTTCCCCCATGGACTGCGAGTCCCGAAGGCTTGTCTACAACCAGGAGTGCCCCGTCCTCGAAGACGACCGGCAGCTGCCGCGCGGCCGCCGGCGCAGGTTTTGGCGCACGAACCGCCATTCGCATCGGCGGAATGCGAACGCGGTCGCCCGGCTGCAGGCGATAGGTTGCATCCACTCGCCGGCTGTTGATTCTTACCTCTCCGGTGCGAAGGATGCGGTAGATGTGGCTGCGCGGCACCCCCTTGCAGACCCGCATCAGGAAGTTGTCAACTCGCTGACCCTCGCTCCCGCTGTCGACCTCGACTGCGGAGACGTTGCTTAAATCCTTCATTTTGTTTATGATCTCTGCGCTGCTTCCGATGCGGGACGGCCGCTTGTACGTGTACTTGTACATGAAGATGGTGCGAATTTTCGCCCCCAGACAAGACTGGCTACATTGTCCCCGGTTCCGCCGCCGCTCAAATCTTATCGTACGAGCGAACGAACCCGAAGCCGCAAGGCGGTTGGTTATCCAACCAGTGATAGTAGTTGAACAGCGCGCCAACAGCATATCGGCAGAACAGACCGGGACCTGCACCGCAGCGCCCCAATCCGACAAACCAACACCCCGTTCACATGATCCCAGGATCACTAATGCGAAGGTAGCCTCTTGAAACCAGGCTCATGGTTTGTGCTGCCCGCGCGCGCGGGAGAACAGAACAATGAAGCGCATGCTTTTCAATGCGACACAGGCCGAGGAACTCCGTGTCGCGATTGTCGATGGCCAGAAACTCGTAGACCTCGACATTGAATCGGCCGCGAAGGAACAAAGAAAGAGCAACATCTACAAGAGCGTGGTCACGCGGGTCGAGCCCAGTCTCGAGGCCGCTTTCGTGGACTACGGCACCGAGCGTCACGGATTTCTTCCCTTCAAGGAAGTCGCGCGGCAGTTTTTTAAGCCGGGTGTGGATGTCGGCCGCGCCCGAATCCAGGATGCAATCCACGAAGGTCAGGAGCTTATCGTCCAGGTCGAAAAGGACGAGCGCGGCACCAAAGGCGCGGCGCTCACGACCTTCATCAGTCTCGCCGGGCGTTACCTCGTATTGATGCCGAACAATCCCCGCGGCGGCGGCGTGTCGCGCCGCGTCGAGGGCGAGGATCGCGACGAGCTGCGCGACATCATGGACAAGCTCGAAGTTCCGGCCGGAATGAGCATCATCGGCCGCACCGCCGGCATAGCACGCACCTACGAAGAGTTGCAGTGGGACTTGAGCTATCTGCTCAAGCTGTGGAGCAAGGTCATCGAGGCGACTGAGCCGATTCGCGACCCCGAGGGCAAGCTTCTCAACCCGGCGCCTTTCCTGATCTACCAGGAAGGCAGCCTCGTCATCCGCGCCATTCGCGACTACTTCCAGCCGGACATCGGCGAGATCCTGATCGACACCGATCCGATCTTCGAGCAGACCATGGCGTTCATGAGCAACGTCATGCCCGACAACGTCGGGCGCGTGAAGCGCTACCGCGACGACGTGCCCCTGTTCTCGCGCTTTCAGATCGAGCACCAGATCGAGACCGCTTATTCGCGCCAGGTATCCCTGCCTTCGGGCGGCGCGGTCGTGATTGACCACACCGAAGCCCTCGTCTCGATCGACGTCAACTCTGCGCGCGCCACAAAAGGCCACGACATCGAGCAGACGGCGTTCAACACCAACGTCGAAGCGGCCGAAGAGATCGCCCGCCAGCTGCGGCTGCGCGACCTCGGAGGCCTAATCGTCATCGACTTCATCGACATGGAGAACCAGCGCAACCAGCGCGAAGTGGAGAACCGACTGCGCGATGGGCTGCACTTCGATCGGGCGCGAGTGCAGATGGGCAAGATCTCCCGGTTCGGGCTGATGGAGCTTTCGCGCCAGCGCCTGCGCCCTTCGCTCGGAGAAGGCAGCAACATCACTTGTCCGCGCTGTAACGGTACCGGACACATTCGCGGTACTGAATCGACCGCGCTGCATATCCTCCGCATCATCCAAGAGGAGGCGATGAAGGAGAATAGCGCGGCGGTACACGCCCAGGTACCGGTGGACGTCGCCACGTTCCTGCTCAATGAAAAGCGTGCCGACATCCATTCGATCGAGGCGCGGTTGAAGGTGAACGTGGTGCTGATCCCGAATACCCATCTCGAGACGCCGAACTACAAGATAGAGCGGCTGCGTCACGACGATCTCAATCAGGCTGAAGCATTGCCGGCGAGCTACAACCTCGTGGCGGCGCCAGCCGAGGAACAGGCGCAGACGCCGCTCGCACAGGAAGCGAAACCGCAGCGACCGCAGGCTGCGGTGCAGGGCGTCACTCCCGAGCGACCCGCGCCGGTGCCGCCAAAACCCACAACACCGGAAACCTCGCGTCCCGCTGAATCTCAGCCAGGAATCATGGGGCGATTCTTCGGCTGGCTCAAGGGCGATGCGACAACGGTTCCGGCACGCGTGCAGCCTGCCCTCGAACTTCCCCAGCGCCGCGAAACCCCTTCAGAGCGACCCGGGCGTCGCGACCGCGGCGAGCGCGATCGTTCCCGCGGACGCGGCGAAGGCCGCCCGGATCAACGCTCCGGGCGTGACGGGCGCAGCGAGGAGCGCAGTGAAAAGCGGGGTGAGCGACGGCCGCGCAACGAACGCGGCGAGCGCCACCAACGCCCCGATCGTCCGTCCGGCGACCCGCAGCGCGGCGAGCGCCAGGAGCGCAGACCTGCGGAGCAGCAGAAGCAGCCGGATGGCCCAGCGCCGCAACAAGCGAGCGGGACCGAACAGCAGGCAAGCGATCACCAGCGCGGGCGGCAGCAGCGTGGCCGGGACCGCGGTCGCGGTCGGGACCGCGATGCCGGCCAAAGCCGCGCAAACGCGCCGGTGGCGGCTCGCAGCGAAGAGCAGCGCCCGGTGCAAGCGCCTCAGTTCGGCGTACCGGCCACCCCAGGTCCTTCGACAGAATTTATGCCCGTTGACGTTGCGGCGCCACAGCGCCTCGAATCGATGGGCGAGCCGCCCGCGATCGAGCCACAAGTACAAGCCGCTCCCGAAGTGCGGCTGGCTCCGCCCCCGCCGCCTCCGCCCGCTCCCGAAGTGCGCCTGGCTCCACCTCCGCCGCCCCCGCCCGCTCCCGAAGTGAGGCGAGCTCCTCCGCCCCCGCCGCCCGTCGCCGATCCGGCTGAGATCGACCGCGCCCTCAAGGAAAGCGGCCTGGAGATGATTCAGACTCGGCAGGGTAGCCAAGCCGCGCCGTCACCCGTGCCTGCATTCGTTCCAGCCAAGCGGGAGCGTCGTGCGCCGCCGCCCGATATCGCCGAACCCCTGGTTCAGGTGGAAACCGGACGCGAATCCTCCAGCCCAAAGGACTCCTGATCTCCGTCATTCCCGCGAAAGCGGGAATCCAGGAATTTCTGCCTTGCGCAAGGATTCCAGCAATCCTTGCGCCGCGTCCTCGAGCATGTCGAGCACGCGCTCGAATCCCTGCGCTCCACCGTAGTACGGGTCGGGCACGTCCCGCTCGCTAAAGCGTCGCGCGTAGGACATCATCAATTTCAGTCTTTGGCCGCTCGATGGCTGCGACATGCCGGAAAGAATCGAGTAATGATCGCTGTCCATGGCGAGGATCAGCTCGAAACGCTCGAAATCGGTGCGCTCGAACCGGCGGGCTCGTAGCCCGCTGAGATCGTAACCACGCTTTGCCGCCGCGGCCTGCGCCCGGGGATCCGGCGGTTCTCCGATGTGGTAAGCGTGCGTGCCGGCAGAGTCGGCGAGGATCGTCTCACCGACTCCCGCGTCGGAAGCCAGCCTGCGAAAAATCGCTTCCGCAGTCGGTGAACGGCAGATGTTTCCCGTGCAGACGAATAGAACGCCTGTTTTCTTACCGGACATCGTCATCTCGATGGAGAACTCCCTCTTGCGAGCACCCGGCAGCCGAGCCACTTCTTGATCTAACCGACGGCACGGGCGGATTCCTCGGGCGAAGCGCCAAAAACGCTGCGCTTGAGCTCGCCCAGCCGGTCGCGCGCTTCGGCGGCTTTCTCGAATTCTAGATTGCGCGCGTAGTCGAGCATCTGCTTTTCCAGCCGCTTGATCTCCCGGGCGAGCTGCTTTTCCGACATCGATTCGTAACGCGCCTGTTCCTGCGCAGCCTTCAACTGCAGTTGCACGTTGCCGAAGTCGCGAGCACCTTCGATCATGTCCTTCACTAGCTTGGAGATGCCGATAGGCGTGATGCCCCGCTTCAGGTTGTACTCGACCTGCTTGTTGCGCCGGCGCTCGGTCTCGCCGATGGCGCGCTTCATCGAGTCGGTGACCCTGTCCGCATACAGGATCGCTCTGCCGTTGATGTGGCGCGCCGCGCGGCCTATGGTCTGAATGAGCGAGCGCTCCGAGCGGAGGAATCCCTCCTTGTCGGCATCGAGGATCGCCACCAGCGACACCTCGGGGAGATCCAGACCTTCTCGCAGCAGGTTGATGCCCACAAGCACGTCGAATTCGCCCAGGCGCAGATCGCGGATGATCTCGACCCGCTCGACCGTCTCCACTTCGGAGTGCAGATAGCGGACCTTCACGCCGTGCTCGGCCAGGTAGTCGGTCAGCTCCTCGGCCATGCGCTTGGTGAGCGTGGTGACCAGCACCCGTTCCCTAAGCGCCACCCGCAGATTGATCTCGCTAAGAAGGTCATCCACTTGCGTCGATGCCGGCCGCACCTCGAGTCCGGGGTCCACCAGACCCGTCGGCCGCACCACCTGTTCCACGATCTGTCCCGACCTTTCGCGTTCGTATTGCGCGGGGGTCGCCGAGACGAACACGGTCTGGCGCGCGATCCTTTCAAATTCCTCGAACTTGAGCGGCCGATTGTCCAGAGCCGAAGGCAGCCGGAATCCGTAATTGACGAGGTTCTCCTTGCGCGAGCGATCGCCCTTGTACATGCCCCCGAGCTGGCCGATGGTGACGTGCGATTCGTCGATGAACATGAGGGCGTTCGGCCGCAGATAGTCGATCAGCGTCGGCGGCGGCTCGCCCTCTTTCCTTCCGGACAGGTGGCGGGAGTAGTTCTCGATGCCTTTGCAGAAACCCAGCTCGTTCAGCATCTCCAGGTCGAACCGGGTGCGTTGCTCGATACGCTGGGCCTCCAGGAGCTTGCCTGCCTTCTGGAAGTGATCGATCCGCTCGGCCAGCTCGATCTTGATCGCCTCGATCGCGCGCAGAGTCGTTGCGCGCGGCGTCACGTAGTGACTGGAGGGATAGACCGTGAAGCGTGGCACCTGCTGGCTGGCGTGCCCGGTGAGCGGATCGAACAAAGTAAGACTCTCGACTTCGTCGTCCTCGAGCGCGATACGCAGCGCCGTTTCGGAGTTCTCGGAGGGGAATACATCGAGCACGTCGCCGCGCACGCGAAAGGTGCCACGCTTGAATTCGAGCTCGTTTCTTTCGTACTGCATCGCCGCCAGGCGCGCAATGACGTCGCGCTGGGAAATCTTTTCCCTTTCGCGCACGTGCAGGATCATGCCGTGGTAGTCGCCCGGATCGCCGATGCCGTAGATGCAGGACACGGTCGCGACGATCACCGCATCTTCGCGTTCGAGCAGCGACTTCGTCGCCGACAGCCGCATTTGCTCGATGTGCTCGTTGATGCTCGAGTCCTTCTCGATGTAGAGGTCCCGCGACGGGACGTAGGCCTCGGGCTGGTAATAGTCGTAGTAGGAGACGAAGTACTCGATCGCGTTCTCTGGAAAGAACTCGCGCATTTCCCCGTAGAGCTGGGCGGCGAGCGTCTTGTTCGGCGCGAGGATGAGCGCCGGTCTCCCGAGACGCGCGATCACGTTCGCCATGGTGAAGGTCTTCCCGGAACCGGTGACGCCGAGCAGTGTCTGGTACGAGAGCCCGTCCCGAATGCCCTGGACAAGCTTCTCGATCGCTTCGGGCTGATCGCCGGCCGGAGCAAACGCCTGCGCGAGACGGAAAGGACTGTTGGGAAACGGAAGGATCACAGGTACAATTGCAAGCGTAGAAAACTTTTTTAGTCTAGCACGATGAACGCTCCGCACTCACCCTCCCCGCTCGCCGGGGTCCGGATGGCGCCCCGCGATCCGATTCTTGGACTCACTGAAGCGTTCAACGCCGACCGGAACCCCAAGAAAGTCAACCTCGGCGTCGGCGTCTACTACGATGACGAGGGCAAGGTGCCGCTCCTCGCGTGCGTGCGCCGCGCCGAAAGCATGCTGCTCGAGCAGGCTGCGCCCCGCAGCTACCTGCCAATCGATGGGCTACCGGCCTACGATCGGGCAGTCCGCGAGCTGGTGTTCGGCGCGGACTGTCCCGCGCTTAAGGAAGAGCGCATCGTCACGGTGCAGGCGCTTGGCGGTACTGGGGGCCTGAAAGTCGGCGCGGATTTTCTGAGGCACGTGGCGCCCGCTGCGGAAGTCTGGATCAGCGATCCTTCCTGGGAAAATCACCGCGGCCTGTTCGAGAACGCCGGGTTCACCGTGCACGCCTACGCGTATTACGATGCGAAAACTCACGGGCTGGATTTCGATCGCACGATCTCCGCTTTAAGGTCGATGCCTGCAGGTTCCATCGTAGTGCTGCACGCCTGCTGCCATAACCCCACCGGCGTGGATTTGTCCGGCGACCAATGGAAAACCGTCATCGAGGAGGTCGTCTCGCGCGGCCTGATTCCGTTCCTCGATATCGCCTACCAGGGCTTCGGCGAAGGGCTGGCTCCGGACGCTGCAGCGGTGCGCGGCTTTGCCCGGGCGGGAATTCCCGTCTTGGTTTCCAGCTCGTTTTCGAAGTCCCTTTCGCTCTACGGAGAGCGCGTCGGATCGCTTTCGGTGGTCGCCCAGAGCAGCGAAGAAGCCGAGCGGGTGCTGTCCCAGCTCAAGCGCCTGGTGCGCACCAATTACTCCAACCCGCCCACCCACGGCGGGCACGTGGTCGCGACCGTGCTGACCACGCCGGAACTGCGAACTCTCTGGGAGCAGGAACTCGGGCAGATGCGCGAACGCATTCGCGAGATGCGACGCCAGTTCGTCCAAAAGCTGCGCGTACGCGCACCGAAGGTCGATTTCTCCTTCATCGAGCGCCAGCGGGGGATGTTCTCCTACTCGGGCTTATCGCGCGAGCAGGTCGTCCGCCTGCGCGAGGAGTTCGCCGTCTACCTGATCGAAAGCGGCCGCGTCTGCGTTGCCGCCCTCAATACGAAAAATATCGATTACTCGGCCGACTGTATCGCCCGCGTCATTAATTGAGTTGGATGCTCACGCGCCCCGTGCTTATGATTTTATGCCGGCAAGCGCCTTCGCCCGCCACAACGGCCAGGCGCGCTTGTAGTCTTGCACGGGGACGGAAGCCCGGACTTCCTGCTCGTCAAGATAGGTAATCTTCCCGCCGGGTCCAGCGATGCTGATTGCCTGAAGCTGCATGCGGGCACTCATCTCGAGATAGATACTGCGTCCCACCGCACGTGGAAGGCTTTCGCCCACAGTCACGGAGCCGTGCCCTCGCATGAGCGCCGCCGGACACTTCCCCAGTGTCTTCGCGAGCGCCTGCCCCAGATAGGGCGTCTTGACGAGCAGATCGGTACCGCTCTCGGCGTCGCGGATTTCGAAATTCGGGATCCCCTCTCCGACAAAAGCGGCCATGTGAAACAGCGGCCGCATCGTGACCGCCGTGACGCTGAAAGGCACGACCGAAGGCGAATGGTTGTGGACGACCGCGTTCACGTCGGAACGCGCCTTGTAGATTTCCCCGTGAATGAAGCGCTCGCGCACCGATTCTCGCCCGCGTGGATCGATCGGGTTGCTGTCGAGGTCGTACTCCATGATGTCCTCGGGCATCACCAGCTCCGGCGCGAGCGAGCGCGACAGAAGATAGCGATTAGGGTCTCGCTCAGAGCGCGCGCTCACGTGCCCGTACGCGTCGATGACGCCGTGCTCGGCGAGGATGCGGTAGGCCGCGACGAGATCCTCGATCAGGACTTTCATGCTGGTAGCCATTATGCCGAAGAGACGCCTGTTCCGCCGGAAAGACCTGATCGGCATCGCTCTCATCGCGTTGACCGGGCCTCCGCCGAGAATTAGAATACGCGCCTTCGCTTCTCCTCTGGCGACGCCTATGCCGGAGTCTCCAGATCCCCGATAGCTCAGCTGGTAGAGCGACGGACTGTTAATCCGCAGGTCCCAGGTTCGAGCCCTGGTCGGGGAGCCAACGCTTCGCAGCAGTAAATAAGCCGCAGATGGCCTAGGCCGTCCGCATCCAGGCAAAGCGCCTTTCGAAGGGGACTCAGCGCTTCTCCGCCGAGCCGATGATGACCCGATTGCGTCCGGCGCCCTTGGCGGCATAGAGGGCCACATCGGCCACGCGCAGGAGCGAATCGATGTCCCCGGCGTGGTCCGGAAAAAGTCCGATCCCAAACGAAGCCGTTAATCTGCCCAGAGACTTTCCCCCATGGTTGAGCTCGAGGGCGGCCACCGCCGATCGGATATCCTCAGCCCGCTTGTTGGCGGCATCGACGCCGGCCTGAGGCATGATGAGCACAAACTCCTCGCCCCCGTAGCGGCAGGCTATGTCGCTACCGCGCACTTTGCTCTTGAGCAGCACCCCGACCGCCGTAAGGACTCGGTCCCCCGCTTCGTGACCGAAAGTATCGTTGATGCGCTTGAAACGATCCAGGTCGATCAAGACCACCGCGACCGGCGTCGCGCTGCGCCTGGCGCGCACCAACTCGCGCGAAAGAAATTCGCCGAGGTAGCGACGGTTATACAAGCCGGTGAGCGGGTCGGAGATCGCCTGCTCATGCAGCTTTTGCTCCCGCTCTTGAAGCGCGCCCGCCATGTCGTCGAACGCCCGCGCAAGCTGGCTCAGCTCTTCGCCGCCGTAGCGAATGCCTGTGCGGGCCTTGAGGTCGCCGGCGCGCATCTGGTCCGCCGCGCGAAGCAGCGCCCTTACGTTGCGCAGCATGAACCACTCCGCGCCGTACCAGCCTCCCACCAACAGAAACAGCGTGGCGATGACGATGCCCAGCAAGTCCCGCACAAGCGCCGTGTTCGCCTCGGCAAAGACCTGATCGAGGGGAACGGTAACAAGGACGCGAAGCGGGAAGGCGCCATCGGGGTTCTGGATGACTACCTCGTGCGCAAGCAGCCACGCGACGCCGTCCGGTCCCCTCGCCTCAAACACGCCCTCACTGTTAGTCAAAACCTCCGCAATAACCTGAGAATTCCAAAGCTTGCCGCCGATGCGCTCCGGCATCGCGGGCTTGCGCGCAAGAATGGTCCCTTTGACGTCCACCACGCTCAAGATGCCCCCTCTCGGCAGCGGAGTCGCCTCGGCCATCCGTCCGAGGTTTCCCAGGTCGAGTCCCGCAAACGCGATGGCGAGGACCTTGTCGTCCGAGCCCTTCACAGGGTATCCGAAATTGATTCCCGCTTTTCCGGTCACACGGCCAATCTGGTAGTCGCCGATCGAGAACTTGCCCGTCTCCTTGGCAAGCCTGAAGTACAGCCGGTCTCCGCTGTAGACCTTCTCCCCCAAATCGGTAGCGTTGCAAAACAGCTCGCCATTCGCGCGAAAGAGTCCCATCGCATGATAGGTTTCGCTGTTGTGTGCGAGCAGATTCGAAAAATATTGCGTGCAGCGCCGTTTGTCCTCGATCAGAGTCGAAAGAATCTGCGAGGAGGCCACCATCATCTGCCTTGCGCCCTCGACGACCTGCCACTGCTGCATAGCGGCAAGCTTGACCAGCCGCCTGATCTCCTCGCGCGTCTGAGTCTCGGCCGAGGCGCGCCGCTCGATCGTGCTGTAGACCGTGAGGAGCAGGGCCGGAAGGGCCGCCAGGATCACCAGGATGAAAATCCGAGTGCGGGCATTTAGATCCGTCATTTTGGGGGCGGCTCGGCAAATCCCCCCCCAGACCCACGCGAGAATTCGGGCCACCGGAGAAACGCGACGATTCTTCACGGTCTCTTCCCCGCGCCTATCAGGAATTCCCTGAGAAAGTCCAGGAAAAATTCCCTATAGACCAGCAGGTCGGCGCTGATGACAATGGCATAGGACAATGGAATAGGACATTGGAATAAACAGGCTTTCTGACGACGCGGATTTCAGAGTATAGTCGCTGCCCAGAATTTATGAAGACTCCCATTTTTCTTAAACCAGCCGCGAAAGGACGAAAGCTATGAACGCACCGGTCGATTTCAGAGCGATAGAGGGAATGTTTCAGCGGAAGTACCATCAAATCGAGGTCAGATTCGACCCGGAGCGTGCTGTTGCGTGGACCTATATGAAGCCATCGGGTGCGCCGTGCTTCAACCTCGGCATGCTCGAAGAACTGCGTGCCCACGACAGCGCCATCGAGTCCTGCGGCGGCCGCCTGCCGTTCAAGGGAGAGTTGCGCCAGATCCACTATTACGTAGGAGGGTCCAGGATCGAGGGCATTTTCAGCCTGGGCGGAAATCTTTCGAATCTGGTGTCGCTTGTCAAGTCGGGCGATCGCGACTCCCTCATGCAGTATGCCAAGCTGTGCGTCGACAACATGTACCCGCGGGTCTGCAATTACAACAGCCCGATGACCACGATTTCGCTGGTCCAGGGGGAGGCGCTCGGGGGCGGGTTCGAGACTGCGCTCGCCTCGAACGTCATTATCGCCGAGCGGCGCTCGCGAATGGGCTTTCCCGAAATCCTGTTCAATCTGTTTCCTGGCAATGGCGCCTACAGCCTGCTCAGCCGGCGCGTGGGCACGAGGAAAGCCGAGGAATTGATTTTCTCCGGACGCATTTACACCGCCGCTCAGCTCCAGGAGATTGGCGTCGTGGATATCCTGGCCGAGGACGGCGCAGGTGAAATCGCGGTGTACGACTACATCCGTAGCAACGAACGGCGCCGCAACGGCATTCAGGCCGTGTTCGACTGCCGCCGGCACCTCAATCCTATCTCGTACGACGAGCTGCTCAACATCGCCAACATTTGGGTGGACGCAGCTTTACGCCTGGAAGACAAGGACCTCAAGCTCATGAGTCGTCTGGGACGCTCGCAGCAGCTCAAGTGTGTCCAAGGTGGTGTCGCTGCGGGATTGCCGACGGAAACGCGTGCGGTGAATTTTCGAGAAGAAAGGCAGTTTGCCTTCGCTTGAACGTCGCACTGCTTCTCGGCGTCGGGCAAGACCTTCGCCCTAGAGCGAGGGTCTACACGCAATCGACCAGACTTTTTCGAACTAGTTCGAAAATGCCTTGAACAGAAGACTCGCGTTCGTTCCGCCGAATCCGAAACTATTTGACAGTATGGTGTCCAGCTTCATGAACCTAGGAGTTGTCACGACCGGCAGTCCTACGAAATCGGGATCGAGTTTGTCGATATTGATCGAAGGCGCTATAAAACCATGCTCGAGCATGCCTACGCAAAAGATCGTCTCCAGCGCTCCCGCGGCGCCTAACGGGTGGCCGGTCATCGATTTCGTTGATGAAAACGGTGGCAGTTGACCGTCGAATGCTATCTTCATCGCGTTGGTCTCTGCCAGGTCACCTAGGAGGGTCGCTGTGCCATGCGTGTTGACGGCTCCGACTTCTCGAGGATTGATACCGCTGCTGCGAATAGCGCTTAGCATGCACTTCGCGGCCTGCGTGCCAGTTGGCTCCGGCATTACCATATCGAAACCATCTGAACTTGTCCCAAAGCCGATTATCTCGGCGCGCACGCGAGCCCCACGCGCCAAGGCTCGGTCGAGAGCTTCCAGAACGACGATTCCGGCGCCGCCACCCACCACGAATCCGTCACGCCCGGCGTCATAAGGACGCGACGCCTGCTCCGGACGGTCGTTGTACTTAGAGGCTAATGCGAACCGAAGAGCCTGAAAGCCCGAGGCGATAAGCGGGTGCACTTCCTCTCCACCTCCTGCAATCGCGCAATCGACAATGCCACAACGGATAAGCTCATACGCCGTGCCGATGCTGTGGGAAGAGGTGGAACAGGCAGAGCTAATCGAATAGCTCCGTCCATGAATCTTGAGCAAGTTGGCCACTGCCGCGCTCGATGAACTGGCCATGCTTTTCAGGACGACCAACGGGCTAAGCTTGGCAATCTCTCCAGAATGGACTTGCCGCCCGCCCGTATAAATGGATTCGACGCTCCCTATTCCTGTACCGACGATGCACGCCGTTCTTTCGGACTGGACGTCCGTCTCAGAAAGGCTGGAATCGCCTACCGCGTCGAGCGACGCGATGCAACAGTACTTAGACGCTTCCGACATCGCGAGGAGCAACTTTTTCGGGATGGATGAGCATCTCAGCTTGGCGTCGATATCCACTATCGCGCCCGCCACTCGACTCTTCAGACCCAAGCTTTCCCACTCGGGCATGGCTCGAAGGCCGCTTGCGCCGGTGCGCAAGGCCTCCACGACCCGAGTGTACTCATGCCCAAGGCACGAAACGATTCCCACTCCCGTAATCGCTACGCGGCGTGGGGCTATCGACTCAAACTGCGTCACACCCGTCGAGTCCGCTGTTGGCTGTTTTCAATCGCCTTGAAGAGATCGCCGATCGTCTGTATGTGACTGAGTTCCTCATCGTCGATATCGATCCCCAACCCGTCTTCCAGCTCGCTAGCCAATGTGATCAAGATCAGGGAACTGATATCCAGGTCTTCCCGAAGCGACGTCGCGTCGTCCACGTCGGCCGCAGAAAGCTTTGCATCCGATGCGTCAAGAAGACGCTGGATTACCTGAGCACGCTGTGCTGAGTCGACCATCGTTGGAACGGCATTAGCGGGCCGCGCTTTCACTTTTCTTGAGGTACTCGAGAAGCGAAGCGCGTGCGTGATAGAACTGCTCACGTACCACCTTCAGGACGCGCGCACCGCTCGCCTTTTGTTCTGAGGACGTTTGGTTGTTGACCTCCACACAGGCCCTGCATAAATGATCTGCGCCGAGCGTGACGGCCGAGCCCTTCATAGCGTGCACGAGATCCCTCAGCGTCTCGTACTGCCCCGCGGCGACCGCGGCTTCCATCTGCCTCAGCAATGCCTCGCCATCCTGAGCAAACCCGTTGATGAGTTCCGGCATGAATGTGTTTCCCGGACCAATAAGTTCCAGCTCTCTGAGCGCAGCGGGATTGATGATTGCCAGGTTTCCACCGGTATCTTCCCCCGCCACGGCTGCGGCGCTCGCGCGCTTGGCGATCAGCGTCGCGATGGTGTCGAGCAGGCGGCGCGCTTCGATGGGCTTGGAGAGGAAGGCATCGATTCCCGCGTCTTCGCACTCCTGTATCGATTCCGAAGTGACGTCGGCCGAAAGCATGATGATCGGAGTCTGTATTGACTCTGAATCCATGAAACGGTAGGCCCGTGCCACATCCAAGCCGCCGAGTTGCGGCATGTTGAGGTCCAAGATAACCACGTCGAATCGCTCATTTTCCAGAACATCTAGCGCCTGCTCGCCATCGCTGACGACCCGTACTCTGTGGCCGGCGCGCTCGAGTATCCTGACGATGACGCGTTGATTGACTGCATTGTCTTCCGCGACCAGGATCTGGCAGCGGCGCCGGTTCGCGTCGCGGGTGGCGTAGTAGTCGCTCAGCGAAATGACGCCTTCCTGGCCTCCCTGGACAGCGGTGGCCGAATGAACGGCGTTGAATAGGAGCCGTTTCTCAAACGGCATTTCCAGCACCGCCGCAAAACCGCCCGCAAGCGCCTCAGCGCGGCGGATGTCCGATACGCCCACGGTGCATAGCACCGCCGGAGGCGCCTTTTGGCCTCGGCCGTTGCGCAGCCGCACGAGAATTCGGCCCGATTCGGTCTCTACGTCTTCTCGCACGAGCACCAAATGATACGGGTGCCCCAGCGACTGCGCTTCGGCCAGTCGCGCCGCAGCCGACTCGACACCCGCCGCACGTTCGGTACGCGCTCCCCAGGTCGCGAGATCATGCGCAAGCGCGTGCAACTCCGTATCGACGAACCCGAGAAGCATGATTCGGATGTCGTTCAACCGGAACGACGCTTCGGGAACCTGACCCGCCATCTGTTTCTTGAAAGGCAGCTCAAACCAAAACGTGCTGCCCTTACCAGACGTACTTTGCACGCCGATCTGCCCGCCCATCAACTCCACGAGTTGCTTCGAGATCGTGGTTCCGAGTCCGGTACCCCCATAACGCCTCGTGGTCGAGTCGTCGGCTTGGACGAAGCTTTCGAAAATCCGTTCCTGCGCTTTCGCCGCGATGCCGATCCCTGTGTCCTGAATCGCAAAATGCAGGCGCACCGTGTGGTCGCTTTCACCCGAGCTCGACACAGTCAGCGTGACACCGCCGCGCTGGGTGAACTTGATGCCGTTTCCGATCAAGTTGTAGAGCACCTGACGCACGTGATAGGGATCCCCGCGTAGCGCATGCGGCACTTCCGGCATCACATGGGCTCTGAGCTCTAGTCCACGGATCTCCGCTTGGGATGCGAGCACACCCGTGGTACCGTTGATCAGACTGTGCAGGTCGAAATCCGTTTCTTCAATGTTGACCTTGCCGGCCTCGATTTTTGAAATATCGAGCACATTCTCGATCAGCTTGAGCATGGAGCGCGAGGCCTCGTGCATCGCATTGGCCATCTCCGCCTGCTCCGGGTTCAAGGCCGTATCACGCAGCAGGTCGTTCATGCCGATGATGGCGTTGAGCGGAGTGCGCATTTCGTGGCTAACAGTGGAGAGGAATCTGCGTTTTGCCTGGTTCGCGACCTCCTCCCGTCGCAGCGAATCGAACAGCCGGGTTACGAGCTTCCCGACCAAGAGAGACAACAAGATCATGCCCACCACCAAACCGACGCCGAGTATGCGGTTCGCTATCCAGTAATCGTTGAACGTGAGGACTAAGGCGAAGCCAGCGACACTAAGTAGCAGCGCGTTGTACAGATACGGTTTGCCATAGCGGAAGCCGTGACCGAACATGACCACTAGGTAGAAAATGTATAGCGACGCGCCGTACTCACCTAGGTAAAGCATGAATGCCGTTATCGAGCCGATATCGAGAAAAGCGGCGAAAACGCGACGCGGCGGCGAAGCCATCGGGAAGAAGTAGATCCAGCCGAACACCGCGCCGCATAGCACGATGTAGCAGACCATGGCCGCGAAGAGCAGCAGATTTGCCTGCTGTCCGCCGAAAGCTGCCGGGAGCAGGTACAGGAACAGTGCCACCGCGACCGAGAGTCGGACTAGCGCCTGTTCGTGCTCTGTGTCAGAACGCGCCGCAAAACGGGCGCGAAATCGCGCCAAGATCGAGTTCCGTGCCATGAGACCTCGGATTCGAGCTATTTCACCAACTGATCAGTAAATCGCTCACCGATCGAGACGACTTCTTCGCGGTTCCTTGCCAGGGTTTCGACAAGCCGCGGATCAAAGTGCTGGGAGGCATGCTGCTCCATGTAAAGGAACGCCTCCTTTACCGGCCATGCGGCCTTGTAGGGGCGTAGCGAAGTCAGCGCGTCGTAAACATCTGCGATCGCCACGATGCGCGCCTCAAGCGGGATGTGCTCGCCTCTGAGGCCTGTCGGATAGCCGCTGCCATCGTACTTCTCGTGATGACCCAGCGCGATCACGGCGGCCATCTGAAGGTATCCGGACGAGCTGTCTTTCAGCATGTCGTAGCCGATGCGCGCATGCGACTGCATGACCCGCAGGTCCTCGCCCTCGAGCTTCCCCGGATTCTGAAGAATCCGGTCTGGAATCCCGATTTTCCCGATATCGTGCATCGGCGCCGCCAGTTCGATCGCATCCTGCTCGGCCGAGGATAGACCGGCGCCTTTGGCGATGAGTGCCGAATACTTGGCCATTCGCACGAGGTGCATTCCGGTCACTTTGTCGCGCTGCTCCGCGGCCTTCGCCAGCCGGAACAGCGTGTCGACTTCGCGCCGACGCAGCTCACTCGTCGCCTCGTCGATCTTCTGCTCGAGAATCCGAGTGCGATTTTTCTTGAGAATCTCGTGCCGGCGCAGACTTAGCAGGTTGCGGCAGCGCGCCCCGCATTCGAGCCGATCGATGGGACGAATCAGAAAGTCTGTCGCTCCGGCCTCGAGCGCACGGTAGCGGACTTCCCGATCGTTCACGACGGTGATGCATACGATCGGAATGTCTTCGTAGCCGAAGATACGGCGCAGCCTGCGGATCGCTTCGATGCCGTCCATGCCCGGCATCTTGTAGTCCGTGAGCACCATGTCCACCGGGTGCTTGCGCGCGTACTCGATCGCCTCGACCGGATCGGCAAACGTGACGACCTCCAGGCTGGCGTCGAGGCCCCGCATGATTTCCCCCAGCACGATCCGCCCGGTCGACTGGTCGTCGACGATCAAGACCTTGAGCGGGGCGAGTTTTACTTCGCTGGAATCGTGAACCAGCGTTAGCGGTTTGGATGTTAGAGTTTTCATGGGTGTTGAGCGGATGTCATCAACGACGGATACTCGCCATTCTTCCTTCCCAATGCTCGTCGAATCTCGGAATTCGGCTAGGCAACAGTGGAAGACGCAAGACTTATGCCAAAAGCATAAGAACTGAGGAAATTGCGAGGAGCGATGAATCTCCGCTTATTCAGAGACATGGGGCCCATTTCTCAAGCCGCGCGTTGCTTCGGCGATGCAAATGTCATTTCCATTTCGCGCCGCAGCCGCACCGCGTCGCTGTCCGTATCGCAGGCAACGTCCGACCACAGCAGGGGCGCACCCGCTTTTACGGAATTGAGCAGTTTGACCTTGTGGGCGAGCCCGAGCGGAAGCGCGCCCATTCGCAATGAATCGGCCGCCGGCAAGAGCCTGCCGACCACGGTGAATCCACCCTCGCCATCAAGCAGCTCACCCCTTTTGAGGTCGCGCTTTGCGATCGCAACGGCATCGGCGCGAAAGCCTGTGGCGCAGCCGGTCGGTTCCCTCCTCAAGCCGACCGACGCCACCGAGATCCCCACTTCCAGTCCGATCAAGTGCCAGCGCTTGTACATGCACGCATAGCGGCCGGAAGAGTCGGTGCGCACGCCATATTCGGAGAAGCAGCGGCGGATATACTCGGACTCGCCCTCGAACACCACCCATACGCCGAAACGAATGTCGTAGGGGATCGCCCGGCCGTCGCGCTCGAGCGACGAAACCACCTCGACCTGCCCTTTGTGGTGCAGGCAACCGCCTTCCGTTCTGGGCCGCATGATCTCAGGTAACGCGTCGATCGACGCGCTCGGATAGCTCAAGCCCTCGGGCGCGGGAGTGAGCCCGGTTGCGTTGCACACCGCGGCGCACTCGATTGCCGGCTTCGAACCGTCCAGGAAAGAATTGAACATCTTTGGGTTGAGGCCGCCCAGACGGGCCTGTTCCGCGGTCAGGCCGTAGTAAGGCCACACGGTTTCCGGCGTCGATTGCGCGTACTCAGGAAGCCACTTGTGGCCGCGGCCCGCCGCCACGACCGGAAATCCCGCCGCGCGCGCCCAATCGACAAGATCGCAAATGATCGCCGGCTGATCGCCGTAGGCGAGGCTGTACACGACTCCGGCCTCCTGCGCCTTTTTCGCCAGCATCGGACCGCAGAATGCATCCGCCTCCACGGTAACCATGATCACGTGCTTGCCGTTGCCGAAGGCCGCGAGCGCATGTTCGACGGCCGCTACCGGATTCCCGGTAGCTTCGATCACGATCTCGACGGCCGGATGCGCAACCAGAGCACGCCAGTCGTCGGAGACGTGGGTGCGCCGCTCCTTGAGCGCCGCGTCGAGGGTCGAGGCGCCATATGCCTCCGGCTTCCAGCCCACCCGCTCGAGGTTGGCGCGCGCGTTTGCCGGAGCGAGGTCGGTAATCCCAACGAGGTGCACACCGGGGGTTTTCGGCACTTGCGCGATGTACATCGCGGCGAACTTGCCCGCGCCGATTACGCCGATCCGCAGCGGCTTGCCCTGGGCTTCGCGCTCGCACAGCTTGGTATACAGGTTCATGTTGGGAGAGTGGGGATTTTCGGCTCTAGGCGGCGAGCAGAGGTTTCAGCGCCTCTTCAGGCGTTCCGTCCTTCCACGGGAGCGGGACGTCGTAATCCTTCAGCAGGCAATCGTCCGGTAGGCATTGCAGAGGGCTGAAATCGCGGTGAGCGATGTATTCGGGGCGCTTGAAACGCCGAATGTGGTTCGACACCGCGCACAGACTCAAATAGACGCTGATCCGGTTCCACGGAGAGAGATTCGAACCTGAGGCATGCACCAGGCACGAGTGGAACAGGATCATCGACCCCGCAGCCCCTTTGGGGGCGACGATGCCTCCGCGCTCGACAAGCTTCGCGATCGTTTCATGGTTGATCGTCCACAAGGGATAGCTTGTCGTGGAGACATCGTGTTCGGCCTCGACTACGCCGAGCCTGTGGCTGCCGGGAATGAACATCAGCGGCCCGTTGAACTCATTCACGTCATCGAGGAAGATCGCGACGTTCATCGCGCGCGCCTCGGGCATCAGGTCATCGTTTTTCCAGGTCGCATAGTCCTGGTGCCACTGCCAGACGTCGCCTTCAAAGGCCATCTTGCCGTTGATCTTGAACTGATGCATGTACACCTCCTCGCCAAAGACCTGCATGATCGGTTCGACCATGCGCGGGTGCCGTGCGAGCTTCGCGAAGGGGCGGCTGTACATATGCGCGGCAAAGTTGGTGCGCACCGCGTCGCTGCCTTTCTCTCGCACGTTCTCCGGCCGGCGCTGGGCGTAGAGGCCAGGGACTTCGTCGATCAGTACCTTGATTTCTTCCCGGGTGAACAGGCTGGGAAAGAAAAGGTAACCGTCGTTTTCGAACTGCCCAATCTGCTCCCGGGAGAGCTTCATGCGGTGATCCTCCAGCAAGGTTTCGCCACCGACTGTTTGCAGTATAGAGCAGGCGGGAGGCTGAGTATGCCCTTGGAATATGCACTATTCCTCGTCCCGTGGATACGCAAGTCAGATTCGAAATTCAAAAGGAATAGCCGCCCGGGATTTCAGCCCGCCGCTTCCAAGTGACGCTGGCAGAGTCCGGCGCTAGGGGGCGCCGGCCGGCGGGTTGGCCGGAACAATCTGGAAAAAGACTTCGTCCTGCTTGATCATGCCGAACTCGTAGCGGGCCCGCTCTTCGATTGCCTCGAATCCTTGCTTCAGGTCGCGTACTTCGGCATCGAGCGCGCTATTGCGCTGCTGAAACGCTGCGCTCGCCTCTTTTTGCGCACCTAGCTGCCGTTCGAGGCTCGATACCCTAAACCATCCGCCTTTTCCCAGCCACAATGGATACTGAAGAAGCAGTATGAACGCGGCTAGGACAAAAGCGAGCGCTCTCATTTCAACTGGTAGAAAGCGTCGCGCCCCGGGTACCCCACGGCGTCGCCAAGATCTTCTTCAATGCGCAGCAGTTGGTTGTACTTCGCAACGCGGTCCGAACGCGACAGCGACCCGGTCTTGATCTGAAGCGCATTCATGCCGACCGCGATGTCGGCGATGGTGGTGTCTTCGGTTTCGCCCGATCGGTGCGAGATTACCGCCGTGTAAGCCGAACGCTTCGCCAGCTCGATCGCTGCAAAGGTCTCAGTAAGCGTCCCGATCTGGTTGACCTTGATGAGAATCGAGTTGGCGATGCCAAGCTGGATTCCCTCGCGAAAGATCTTGGTGTTGGTGACGAAGACATCGTCTCCGACCAGCTGCACTTTCTTGCCGAGCCTTTCGGTAAGCGCACGCCAGCCGTCCCAGTCCGACTCCGCCATGCCGTCCTCGATGCTGATGATCGGGTACTTGCCTGCCCAGTTCGCAAGGAAATCACCGAACTCCTCGGAGCTGAGTTTGTGTTTCCTCGAATCCAGCAGGTACTTGCCCTCCTTGTAGAACTCGGAACTGGCGCAATCAAGAGCAAGCGCGACATGGGTTCCGGCGTGATACCCGGCGCGCTCGATCGCCTCGAGCACCAACTGCAGGGCCGCTTCGTTGTTCGGCAGGTTTGGCGCAAAACCACCTTCGTCTCCGACCGTCGTGGACATGCGCTTGCTCTCAAGGAGGTCTCTTAGTGCATGGAACACTTCGGCGCCGCAGCGCAAGGCCTCACGAAAGCTTCCGGCGCCGACCGGCACAATCATGACCTCCTGGATGTCGAGGTTGTTGTTGGCGTGCGCGCCACCGTTGATCACGTTCATCATCGGCACCGGCATCTGCATGCCGCCCGAGCCGCCAAAATACCGGTATAGCGGCAACCCGGATTCTTCGGCCGCCGCCTTCGCCACGGCCATCGACACGGCGAGGATCGCATTGGCGCCGAGGCGCGACTTGTTCTCGGTCCCGTCCAGCTCGATCAGAGTCTTATCGATAAAACTTTGCTCCTGCGCGTCGAGGCCCATGATCGCCTCGGAAATCTCGGTGTTGACGTGCTCGACCGCCTTCAGCACGCCCTTGCCCCCGTAGCGCCCCTTGTCCTTGTCGCGGAGTTCGAGCGCCTCGCGGCTCCCCGTCGACGCGCCAGACGGCACAGCAGCGCGCCCCATCACGCCGGATTCGATCAGCACGTCCGCCTCGACCGTCGGGTTACCCCGCGAATCGAGAATCTCCCTTGCAACGACGTCGACTATCGAGCTCATCTATCGGCCCTTCTTCTGCGTTTTCAGTTCCTGCTCGGCAAAGCCGCGGCTCTTCACTAGGGCATCGAGGTCCCGCAGTGTGTACAGCAGCTCTTCCATGCGATCGAGCGGCCAGGCGTTGGGCCCATCTGAGAGCGCCTTGTCCGGGTCCGGATGCGTCTCCATAAAAAGCCCGGCGATGCCGCTCGCCACCGCGGCGCGGGCCAGAACCGGAATGAACTCGCGCTGCCCCCCCGAGGACGTTCCCTGCCCGCCCGGCAGCTGCACCGAATGCGTGGCGTCGAACACCACCGGGCAGCCGGTCTCCCGCATGATCGCAAGCGAGCGCATGTCGGAGACGAGATTGTTGTAGCCGAACGACACGCCGCGCTCGCACACCATGATGTTGTCGTTTCCACTCGCTTCGCGCGCCTTTTCGACCACGTTTTTCATCTCGCCGGGGGAAAGGAACTGGCCTTTCTTGATGTTGACCGGCTTGCCGGCAGCGGCAACCGCATGAATGAAATCGGTTTGGCGGCAGAGAAAGGCCGGTGTCTGAAGCACGTCGACCGCCGCTGCGACGGCCGCCACGTCTTCCTTTTCGTGAATATCGGTCAACACCGGCACGCCGACTTTTTTCCTTACCTCGGCGAGTATCTCCAGGCCCTTGTCCATGCCGGGACCGCGGAACGATTTGCCCGAGCTGCGGTTGGCTTTGTCGTAGGAGGACTTGTAGATGAACGGTACTTCGACTTTTTCGCAAATTTCCTTCAACATGAAGGCGGTGTCGAGCGCCATCTGGCGCGATTCGACCACGCAGGGGCCAGCGATCAGGAACAACGGCTTGTCGAGCCCGACTTCGAATCCGCAGAGCTTCATGCGGCGATGGCGGTCTTGGTCTTGCTCGCCTGATATTGAAGCGCGGCCTCGACGAAAGCCGTGAAAAGCGGATGGCCGGCCCGCGGCGTCGAGGTAAACTCCGGATGGAACTGGCAGCCGATCAGCCATGGATGCGAAGGCAGCTCGATCGTTTCGCACAGTTGCTCGCGCTGAGTGAGCCCGGATACGCGCAGGCCCTTGTCCTTGAGCCGCTGCACATACTGGTTGTTGACTTCGTAGCGGTGGCGGTGTCTCTCGTTGATGGTATCGGAGCCGTAGATCTTGCGCGCGAGGCTCCCCGGCTCGAGCGCCGCGCTTTGAGCACCGAGACGCATCGTGCCACCGAGGTCGGATTTGTCGTCGCGGCGCTCGATTCGCCCGTCGCGGTCCTGCCACTCGGTCACAAGCGCGACCACCGGGTGCGGCGTGTCAGGGTCGAACTCCGTGCTGTTCGCCCCGGCAAGGCCCACTACGTTGCGCGCGAACTCGATCACAGCGAGCTGCATGCCCAGGCAGATGCCGAGATACGGGATCCTGTTCTCGCGCGCATGCTGGATCGCTCTGATCTTGCCTTCGATCCCGCGCTTGCCGAATCCGCCCGGAACGAGGACCGCATCGACGCCTTTCAGAACGCCGATGCCTTCCTTCTCGATCGCCTCTGAATCCACATAGCGGATATTCACCTTGCTCCGCGCGTGAATTCCCGCGTGGACCAGGGCTTCGTTCAGCGACTTGTAGGAATCCGTGAGATCGACGTATTTGCCAACCATCGCGATCGTGACTTCGTGTTGCGGGTGCTCCAGCGCCTCGATAAGTTTCTTCCAAACCCTGAGATCGGCGGGCTTGGCGATGATGTTCAGCTTGTGGCAGACGATTTCATCAAGCATCTGCTGATGCAGCATCCACGGAATCCTGTAGATCGAGTCCACGTCCCACGCCGAGATCACGGCGCTTGCCTGAACGTTCGTAAACAACGCGATCTTCCTTTTCTCCTCGTCGGGAATCGGCCGGTCGGAGCGGCACAGGAGCGCGTCGGGTTGGATGCCGATCCCGCGCAGCTCCTTCACCGAGTGCTGCGTGGGCTTGGTCTTGATCTCTCCCGCGCCCTTGATGTAAGGAACGAGTGTCAGATGGATGTAGCACGTGTTGTGCGCGCCCAGTTCAAGCCCCATCTGGCGCACCGCTTCCAGAAACGGCAGCGATTCGATGTCGCCCACCGTGCCGCCAATCTCCACGATCGCCACCTCGGCGTCGCCGGCGCCACGCACGATGAATGATTTGATCTCGTCGGTGACGTGCGGGATGACTTGCACCGTGCGGCCGAGGTAATCGCCACGGCGCTCCTTCTTGATCACCGACTCGTAGATTTGGCCGGTGGTGAAATTGTTCGACCTGTGCATCCGGGCCGACTGGAAGCGCTCGTAATGGCCCAGATCGAGGTCGGTTTCAGCGCCGTCTTCGGTGACGAACACCTCTCCGTGCTGGAAAGGGCTCATCGTGCCGGGATCAACGTTGATGTACGGGTCGAGCTTGAGGAGGGTGACCCGGATGCCGCGTGATTCGAGTATAGCGGCGAGGGAGGCGGCGGCTATCCCCTTCCCCAAAGAGGAAACCACACCGCCCGACACGAACACATACTTGGCCATCTAAAACCAAGGGGATGGGATGGACGATGATACATGAATTCAGGCGGACGCAAAAGCAGCTCAACGCTGCGTTTAGGGGCCCGCAAGTTCCGGCCGGTTCCTGAAGTGCTCCAACGCCTCGGGATTCGCGAGCGCCTCCAGGTTTTTCACCGGCTGGCCGTGCACGACGTTGCGCACCGCGAGCTCAACGATCTTGTTCGACTTGGTGCGCGGGATGTCGGGCACCTGCACGACCTTCGCCGGCACGTGCCGCGGGGTCGTATTGGTGCGGATCCTGTTCTTGATCTTGGTGACGAGCGCCTCGTCGAGCGTGAGTCCTTCGCGAAGCTTGACAAACAGCACGACGCGCACGTCGCTGATTTCTCCTGGCGGCCAGCTCTGGCCGATGACGAGAGACTCAATCACTTCTTCCAACTGCTCAACCTGGCGGTAGATCTCGGCCGTTCCGATACGCACCCCGCCCGGGTTGAGCACCGCATCCGACCTGCCGTAGATGATCATGCCGTCGTGCTGCGTGATCTCGCACCAGTCGCCGTGGGTCCACACGCCGGGATACCTTTCGAAATAGGCGGCACGGTACTTACTTCCGTCGGGGTCGTTCCAGAAGCCGAGCGGCAGCGACGGGAACGGTTTGGTGCACACCAGCTCGCCCTTCTGCTCTTCCACCGACCACCCGTTTTCGTCGAAGACCTCGACCTTCAGGCCGAACGCCTTGCTCTGGATTTCGCCGCGCCATACCGGGAGGATGGGATTGCCGAGCACGAAGCAGCCGCAGATATCGGTGCCGCCTGAGATTGAGGATAGGCAAACATCGCGCTTGATCGCGCGGTACACGTAGTCGAAACCCTCGGGAGCGAGCGGCGAACCGGTCGAGAGCACGGTGCGCAAGTGCTCGAGCTTGTGGGTCTTCGCGGGTTCCACTCCCGCTTTGGCAGCCGCGTCGATGAACTTCGCAGAGGTGCCGAGATGCGTCATGCCTTCCGCGTCGGCGTAGTCGAAGAGGACCTTGCCGCTCCTCACGAAAGGCGAGCCGTCGTAGAGCAGCAGTGTCGCCCCCGAGCCGAGCGCCGAGACGAGCCAGTTCCACATCATCCAGCCGAGCGTGGTGAAGTAGAACAGGCGATCGCCTGGCTTGATATCGGTGTGCAGTTGCTGCTCGCACAGGTGCTTGAGCAGCGTGCCGCCGGCGCCGTGCACGATGCATTTGGGCACGCCGGTCGTTCCGGACGAAAAGAGAATGTACAGCGGGTGATCGAAGGGCAACTGCTCGAAACGAATGTCTCCCGCGGCGGGGCCCGCGGTGAATTCCTCAAGGCGCTGCGCGTTCGCTATGCCGGAAACGTCGGGCCGATCACTCACGTAGGGCACGATGACGACGCGCTCCAGGCTCGGGAGTCTTGCCGCGATCTCGCGCACCTTTCCGAGCGAATCGATCTCCCTTCCGTTATAGAAATAGCCGTCGGCAGCGAAGAGAACCACCGGCCTGATCTGCCCGAAGCGGTCGAGCACGCCTTGCGCCCCGAAATCCGGAGAGGACGTCGAAAACGTTGCTCCTATGCTTGCCGCGGATAGCATCGCCGCAACAGCCTCAGGCATGTTGGGAAGATAGGCCGCGACGCGATCCCCCGGCTTCACGCCCAGCTCGCGCAGGGCCCGCGCCATGCGCGCTACCTGATCGTAGAGTTCGCGATGGGTGACGCGGCGCCTCACCTTGTCCTCGCCCCAGAACACGATCGCGGTCGAGGCGTCGCGCCGGCGGAGCAGGTTCTCGGCGAAATTCAGCCGTGCGTCGGGATACCATCGCGCGCCGGGCATCCTGTCGCCGTCCACCAGCACGCGGCTCCCCTTCGCACTCGCGCGCACTCCGGCGAACTTCCACAACGATTCCCAGAACTGCTCCGGCCGGTCGATCGTCCAGCGGTAGAAGGCGGGATAGTTGTTGAAGTCGAGCTTCCAGTCGCGGATCGCCTGGCGCGCAAAGCGCGTCAGGTTCGCTTCCTCGATACGTTCGGCATCGGGCTGCCACAGCGGCCTATCGGCCATCGCGTTGGCCATCGTGTTCTCCTCCTGCCCCCATTATAATTACTGGGCAACGCACCTATCACGAAATGGCGCGCGTCGCGGCGAATTGAAGCGGACGCGTCAGAACGCGCCGCTTAATTCGCGAGGCGTTGCGGGCGGCTCCGACCGGGGAATCCATGGCGCGCGAAGCGATGCAATACGACGTGGTCGTGGTCGGCGGCGGGCCGGCCGGACTGGCGGCGGCTATCCGCCTCAAGCAGCTCGCAGCAGAAAAGGCCGTGGACCTCGGCGTGTGCGTGATCGAAAAGGGCTCGGAGATCGGCGCGCACGTTCTCTCCGGCGCGGTGATGGATCCACGCGCGATCGAGGAGCTTTTCCCCGACTGGAAGGATCTCGGTGCCCCACTCAAGACTCCAGTGAGCGAGGACCGTTTCCTTCTCCTCACCAGGACCGGTTCGTTCAAGGTACCGAATCTTTTCCTGCCTCAGTGCTTCCGCAACCACGGTAACTATGTGATCAGCCTCGCCAATCTCTGCCGCTGGCTCGGGGCGCAGGCGGAAAGCCTGGGTGTGGAGATCTATCCGGGTTTCGCTGCTGCTGAAATTCTCTACGACGACAAGGACGCAGTCAAAGGCGTGGCCACCGGCGACATGGGCGTCGCGCGCGACGGCAAGCCGACCGACCAATATCAGCCCGGTATCGAGCTGCACGGCAAGTACACGTTTTTCGCCGAAGGCTGCCGCGGCCATCTCGCGAGGCAGCTCATGGAGCGCTTTCACCTGTGCGAGAACAGCGACCCGCAGGTCTACGGCATCGGATTGAAGGAACTCTGGGAAATCGACCCGAAAAAGCACCAACCCGGACTCGTCGTTCACTCGGCCGGTTGGCCGCTGGCCACGGACACCTACGGCGGCTCGTTCCTGTATCACATGGAGGCGAACCTCGTTTCGGTCGGCTTTGTCGTGGGGCTCGCTTACGCTAACCCCTATCTCAGTCCCTACGAGGAGTTCCAGCGCTACAAAACCCATCCGGCTATCCGTGCGACTTTCGAAGGCGGCAAGCGCCTGGCCTACGGGGCCCGCGCCATCGCCGCCGGCGGCCTGTTGTCGCTCCCTAAGCTGGTCTTTCCCGGCGGCGTGCTGATCGGCGACGATGCGGGATTCCTGAACGCATCGCGCATCAAAGGCAGCCATGCGGCGATCAAGTCCGGAATGCTCGCCGCCGAGGCCGCTTTCGCCTCGCTGCATGCGGGGCGGTCCGGGGATGAGCTGGCGGCCTACCCGGCTGCATTCCGCGAATCGTGGCTGTTCGACGAGCTTTATCGCGCGCGCAACTTCAAGCAATGGATGTCGAAGGGCCTGTATGCCGGCAGCGTGATGGTCGGGCTCGAGCAGACCCTGCTCGGAGGGAAATTCCCCTGGACGCTGCACCACCGGCACGCCGATCACGAATGTCTGCTGCCGGCCGCCCAGTGCAAGCCGATCGAGTACCCGAAACCCGACGGCAAGCTCACCTTCGATCGCCTCTCCTCGGTCTTCGTCTCCAATACCAACCACGAGGAGAACCAGCCCTGCCATCTGACGCTGAAGGACCCGAGCGTCCCGGTGAGCGTCAACCTCGCGACATACGCCGGGCCCGAACAGCGGTACTGCCCGGCGGGTGTATACGAATTCGTGGACGACACCCCTCTACCTGGGGGGGAGCGCGCGGGAGTGAAAGGCAAGCGCCTGCAGATCAATGCCCAGAACTGCGTCCACTGCAAGACCTGCGACATCAAGGACCCCCTGCAGAATATCGTTTGGGTGACGCCGCAGGGGGGGGGCGGTCCCAACTACCCAAACATGTGACCCAGGAGAGTTCCAACATGAAGCCAAACTACCGCTCATTCTCGGATTTCTACCCCTTTTATCTCTCCGAACACGCTAACCGAATCTGCCGCAGGTTGCATTTCGCCGGAACAACCATCGGTCTCGGTTGCCTGCTGCAGGCGATCGAATCGCTGAACGCCTGGTGGATCCTTGCAGGGTTGGTTTTGGGCTATGCGTTCGCCTGGATAGGACACTTCTTTTTCGAGCACGACCGGCCCGCGACCTTCAGCCATCCTCTATATAGCTTTGCTGGCGACTGGCTCATGTGGAAGGACATGCTTACACGTAAGATTCCCTTTTAGAGTTTGATAATTACTTGCGTATCACGAACGTTCGTACTATTATGCTGCGATGCGCAAAGGAGAACAGACCCGGACCTTGATCCTCAACGAATCCGTGGCTCTGGCGAGTCAAGTCGGCCTGGAAGGATTGAGCATCGGCACTTTGGCCGGTCGCCTTGACCTGTCGAAAAGCGGCTTGTTCGCCCATTTCGGTTCCAAGGAAGACCTCCAGCTTCAGACTCTCAAGCAGGCGCAGGCGCTGTTCCTCGAGCAAGTCTTGTCTCCCGCGCTCAAGCAGCCTCGCGGTCTGCCCCGCCTGGAAGCTCTCGCAACGAATTGGCTCGCGTGGATCGAAAGCAACGACGATCTCCCGGGTGGTTGCCTCATCCTTGCAGCATCGATCGAGTACGACGATCGTCCCGGCGCGGTGCGCGATTTGCTGGTCGCCGGCCAGCGCGAGCTTCGCGGCGCGATCGCCAAGGCGATCCGCCTCGCGATCGACGAGGGGCACCTCAAACCCGACACCGATCCCTGGCAACTCACCTTCGATTTATTCGGGATCGTGCTCGCCACGCATCATGATCTGCGTCTGCTCGGCGATTCGCATGCTCTCGACCGCGCGCGTAACGCGTTCGGACGCCTCATCGAAGCGCACTCCCCCACGGCGACGAGCGCTTGAACCATGGCGCCGGAAATTCTTCCACCTCAATCCGCGCGCATGACCGCATCGTGGTCGCTCGGCATTTCCCACTCGATCACCGTGCGGGCCCTCCGCCCCGAGGATATCGACCTTCACGCCGCGTTCGCCCACAAACTCTCGCGCGAAACGCGCTACAACCGCTTCCTCGGTGGCGGTGTCGCGTTGACGCAGGAGTTCTTGGAGAAGCTCACCCGAATCGACTTCAGCCGGGACATGGCGCTGATCGCCACGGTGACGATCGAAGGCGCCGAAGCCACCATCGGCGTCGCGCGCTACGTGCGTCTCGCCGACGAGGCGAGCTGCGAGTTCGCGATAACAATCGCCGACACGTGGCAGGGATACGGGATTGGCAAGAGACTTCTTTCCATGCTGATCGATTCAGCTCGCGCGCATGGCATCCGCAGAATCGTCGGTGAAGTACTCGCCATGAACACACCGATGCTGCGCCTCACCGCTTCCCTGGGGTTTCGAATCGAGCGTCACCCGGACGGCGCGGAGCTGCGGCGCGTGACGCTCGACCTGAACTGACGAGGGTATTCCCTCTTCGTTGTCAGAACTGCTCCTCGGTCAGTGCCATCACGCCCACGGACCCTCTCACGATCGTGTTTCGCAACGCCGGCGCCTGGGTGAGCACGTGATCCGCGTAGAAACGCGCAGTCTTGATCTTCGCTTCGTAGAAGGATTTATCGCCGTTCCCTTCGGCCAGCCGTCGCTTGGCGACAAGCGCGGCGCGCGCCATCTGCCAGCCCCCGCACACGATGCCCATCAGCTTTAGAAAGGGCACTGCGCCGGCGTGCGCCGCCTTGATGTCGCTGCCGTAGGTGATGACGACCCAGGAAACGCACTCCTCCACCGCAGTGAGCGCGGCTGAAAACGCCTCGCGAATCGTGGCCATGTCCTGCCCCGAGCTTGTGGAAGCATCCGCTCCCGCCGCGGCTCCGAGCTCCGCCTCGACCCTGCGCATCGCCTTGATGACCTCTTTCGCCGTCGCGCCGCCCTCGCGCGCGATCTTGCGGCCGACAAGGTCGTTTGCCTGGATGCCGGTCGTGCCTTCGTAAATCGTCGTGATGCGCGCGTCGCGCAGATGCTGCGCCGCTCCCGTCTCCTCGATGAAGCCCATCCCCCCGTGAACTTGGATGCCGGTAGAGGCGACTTCGATCCCCGTCTCGGTGCTCCAGCCTTTGACGATCGGAATCAGCAGATCCGCGAAGGCCTGATTGCGAGCGCGTTCTTCCTTGTCCGGATGGCGAGTTCCCTTGTCCATCGCCGCGGCGACCACGTAGGCGAGCGCGCGCATCGCCTCGGTCTGCGCCTTCATGCTCATCAGCATCCTGCGCACGTCAGGATGGCGGATGATCGGTACGGCGTTTCCGCCTCCGGCCAGATCCCGGCTTTGGATGCGCTCCTTTGCGTACGCGAGCGCCTGCTGGTAGGCGCGTTCGGAAATCGAAACGCCTTCCAGGCCCACCGCGAAGCGCGCCGCGTTCATCATGATGAACATGTACTCGAGGCCCCGGTTTTCCTCGCCGATGAGGTAACCGACCGCGCCTTCCTTTTCGCCGTAGATCATCACCGCCGTGGGGCTCGCGTGGATGCCGAGCTTGTGCTCGATCGAGGCGCACTTCACGTCGTTGCGCAGCCCCGGCGAGCCGTCCTTGCCGACGAGGAATTTGGGTACCACGAACATCGAAATGCCGCGCACGCCCTCCGGCGCGTCCGGCGTGCGCGCGAGCACCATGTGGACGATGTTCTCGGCGAGATCGTGCTCGCCGTAAGTGATGAAGATCTTCTGCCCGTGGATGCGGTAGTGATCGCCGTTTTGGTCGTCATGGGACCGCACGGCGCGCGTCTTCACCAGGGCCAAGTCCGAGCCCGCCTGCGGCTCGGTGAGGTTCATGGTGCCGGTCCAGGCACCCTCCACCATCTTCCTTACGTAGACGCTCTTCAGCTGCTCGGAGCCCCGCAGCAACAGCGCCTCGACCGCGCCGGCCGTGAGCATCGGGCACAGCGAGAACGATAGGTTCGCCGATTTCAACATCTCGATGACCGGGGTCGTCACGATCTTCGGCAAACCTTGCCCACCGTATTCGGGTGGCGCTTGCATCGAGTTCCAGCCGCCTTCGACGAATTGCAGGTAAGCCCGTTTGAACCCTTTGGGCGTCCTCACCGCTCCGTTTTCCCACGTGGAGCCCTCCTGGTCGGCGGGCTTGTTCAGCGGCGAAAGGACCCCACTCGCGAATTTGGCCGCCTCCTCGAGAATCTGGCCGACGAGTTCGGAGTTTACTTCTTCGCACCCGGGAAGCTTCCCGATTTCGTCGAGTCCGGCAAGCTCCTTCAGCACGAACTGCATGTCGCGCAGCGGTGCTTTGTATTCATTCATGGTCAATCTCCGGTAACTGTCATCCTGAGCGGAGCGAAGGATCTGCTTTTGAGCAGACCTTGAAAAGCAGATTCTTCGGGCTCCTCCCTCAGAATGACATCATCCCAACTCCTTCACGAGTTCCGGCACGATCTGGAACAGGTCGCCGACGATTCCATAATCCGCGACCTGGAAAATCGGCGCCTCTTCGTCCTTGTTGATCGCGACGATGACGCGACTGTCCTTCATCCCGGCCAGGTGCTGGATCGCACCGGAGATGCCGACCGCGATGTAAAGCTCCGGGGCGACGATCTTGCCCGTCTGACCCACCTGCCAGTCGTTCGGCACGAATCCCGCGTCGACCGCCGCCCGCGAGGCACCCATCGCGCCGCCGAGCTTGTCGGCGAGCGGCTCGAGGACCCTGAAGTTCTCCCCCGAGCCCATGCCGCGGCCGCCGGAAACCACCACGCGCGCCGAGGTCAGCTCGGGGCGCTCGGACTTGGTGAGCTCGCGGCCGACGAGCACCGACAAGCCGGAGTCGGCGCCCGCCTGCAGAGCTTCGACTGCGGCCGAGCCACCGCTTGCGGAAACCGCGTCGAAGCCGGTCGTGCGCACGGTGATGACTTTGATTTTCTCTTTGGATTGCACCGTCGCGAGCGCGTTGCCGGCATAAATAGGCCGAACGAAGGTGTCCGCGTCCACGACCGAGACGATGTCGGAGATCTGGGCGACATCCAGCAGCGCCGCGACGCGCGGCGCGAGGTTCTTGCCGAAGGAATTCGCCGGCGCGAGGATGTGCGTGTAGCCGCCGGCGAGGCCGACGATCAGTGCGGCGAGGTTTTCGGCCAGCTGGTCCTTGTGATGCGGCGCGTCCGCAACCAGCACTTTCTTGACGTCCGCGATCGCAGCGGCGGCCTTGGCCGCCGCACCGCAAGCCGAGCCGGCGACGAGGACGGCGATATCGCCGCCGACGCTTTTTACAATTTGCGCGGCCGCGGCGATCGTGTTGAGCGTCGCCGACTTGATCGACTGGTTATCGTGCTCCGCTATGACCAAGACTGCCATTCTCTTCCCTCGCTCTTCTAATCCCCGCGAACGCGGGGATCCAGTGTCTCTTCGAAGTCGCTGGATTCCCGCTTATCCGGGAATGACGGACTAGATCACTTTTGCTTCGTTCCTCAGCTTTTGCACCAGCGTCTTCGCATCGGGAACCTTCACGCCCGCCTTGCGCTTGGGCGGTTCCTCGACCTTCAGCGTCTTGAGCCGCGGGGCGACATCCACGCCCAGCGCTTCAGGTTTCAGCACTTCGAGTGGCTTCTTCTTCGCCTTCATGATGTTGGGCAGCGTGACGTAGCGCGGCTCGTTCAGCCGCAGGTCGGTCGTCACCACCGCGGGCAGCTTGATGGAGATCGTCTCCAGGCCGCCGTCCACTTCGCGGGTCACATCGGCCTTGCCGCCGTCGATCTTCAGCTTGGAGGCGAAGGTCGCCTGCGGCCAGCCCAGAAGCGCCGCCAGCATCTGGCCAGTCTGGTTGCAGTCGTCGTCGATCGCCTGCTTGCCGAGGATCATGAGCTGCGGGCTTTCTCTTTGCGCCAAGGCGCATAGCAGCTTGGCTACCGCGAGCGGCTGCAGCTCGGAGTCGGTCTCGACCAGGATCGCGCGGTCGGCGCCGAGCGCGAGCGCCGTGCGCAGCGTTTCCTGGCAGGCCTGCAGTCCGCAGGACACCGCGACGATCTCGGTCGCGATTCCCGCTTCCTTGAGGCGGATCGCCTCCTCGATGGCGATCTCGTCGAAGGGATTCATCGACATCTTGACGTTCGCCGTTTCGACGCCCGAGCCGTCGGCCTTGACGCGCACCTTCACGTTGAAATCGACGACGCGTTTGACGGGAACCAGGACTTTCATTCACTTCCTCCGGAAATAGCGAGTGAATTATAAGCCATCGCGCACGCCGCCTCGGCCCGAGCGGCGGGTACTGGTCGCTGCCGATATAATCCGCCGGTCCCTTCACGTCCATCATGCCGCGCCCGCTCTCTCATATCCGGGTCCTCGATCTCTCGCGCGTTCTCGCCGGGCCGTGGGCGTCGCAGAACCTCGCCGACCTCGGCGCGGAGGTCATCAAGATCGAGCGTCCGGGCTCGGGCGACGATACCCGCGCCTGGGGCCCGCCCTTCCTCAAGGACGCAGACGGGAGGGAGACGAACAATTCCGCCTATTATCTTTCGGTCAACCGCGGCAAGAAATCGGTCACGCTCGACATCTCCAGACCCGAAGGCCAGCGCATCGCGCGCGAGCTCGCCGAGCGCAGCGACGTCCTGCTGGAAAACTACAAGGTTGGCGGGCTCGCGAAGTACGGGCTCGGCTACGAGGACGTGCGCAAGCTCAACCCGCGCATCGTCTACTGCTCGATCACCGGATTCGGCCAGACCGGCCCCCACGCCCACCGCCCGGGTTACGACTTCATCTTCCAGGGCATAGGCGGATTGATGAGCATCACCGGCGAGCGCGACGATCTGCCCGGCGGCGGGCCGCAGAAAGTCGGCATTGCGATCACCGATGTCCTCACGGGGATGTACGCGGCGCTGGCAATCACGGCGGCGATCGCGCACCGTGAACGTACCGGCGAAGGGCAGTACATCGATATGGCGCTGCTCGACACCATCGTTGCCTTCGGCGCCAACCAGATCTTCAACTACTTCGTCTCGGGCAAAGTGCCTCCGCGCTACGGCAACGCCCACGCGAACCTCGCCCCCTACGAGGTATTCCCGACCGCCGACGGCCACCTCATTCTCGCCGCGGGAAACGACGGCCAGTGGCAGAGTTTCTGCAAGGCGGCCGGCAGGTCAGAACTCGCCGCCGACCCCCGATTTCGGACGAACCCCGACCGCATCCGGAACCGGAAAGAGCTGGTTCCGCTCGTTCGCGACATCATGAAAGGGCGCACGCGCAAGGACTGGATAGCGCGGCTCGACGCCGCCGGCGTGCCTTGCGGCCCGATCAACAATTACGAAGAAGTGTTCGAAGATCCCCAGGTGCGGCATCGAGCTCTCAAGGTCGAGACCCCGCATCCGGTGTCGGGAAGCGTCCCGGGAATCGCCAGTCCCATGCGGTTCTCGAAGACCCCGGTGGAGTACGAACTGCCGCCGCCGCTCCTCGGGCAGCACACGCGCGAAGTGCTCGGCGATCTTCTGGGAATGCGTCGCGAGGAGCTCGATCGGCTTGCGGCGGCGAATATCATTTAGACGGCAGCAAGAACCAGCTCGTAGCTCCCCTTGTAAATCGGCAGATATTCCGTGCGCGCCACCGCCGCCGCCTCGCTCGAAACCCGCAGCGCTGGGGGGCTCACGCCCCCAGACCCCCTCAAATGATCGTAAGCGCCATTCGAGCCGGCCACCGGCGCCCCCGTACATCGAACACACCCTCTTTATCACCTGACAGCAGATATGCTATCGTTGTCCTCATGGCTCAACTCGTCATCGACACTGATGTTTTTGTAGCGGCATTGCTTTCGCGCAGCGAAAGCAGCGTGGCGCGAGAAGTCATACGCAGATGTTTGCAAGGCCACTACCAGCCGCTGTTCGGTGTGACGTTATTCACCGAATATGAAACCTTGTTGTCACGAGAAAGACTGTTCACCTATTGCCGACTCAGCCGCAAAGAACGCGAAGCGGTTTTCTCCGCGTTACTCAAACAAGCGAGATGGATAGAAATTTATTTTGCATGGCGGCCAAACCTGCGAGATGAAAGCGACAACCACCTGATGGAACTGGCAGTCGCGGGCGGCGCGCAAGCAATCGTTTCGCGCAATACCCGCGATTTTAAGCATGCAGAATTGCTTTTCCCCGATACTCGAATTTTGACCCCGAAACGATGCCTGGAGGTATTCAAATGTCCGTTATGACCATCAGACTCCCCAACGACAAACACCAGCGCCTGAAACAGCTCGCCAAGTCGCGGCATCTCAGCATTAACAAGCTGGTTGAAGAACTCACCACCTCGGTTTTGTCGGCGCACGATGCCGAAGTCCGCTTTCGCGCGCTTGCCCTGCGCGGCAGTCCGAAAAAGGCGCTGGCATTACTTGACAGGCTCGATAACGGATAATCCCTCACTATCACGCCTTCCTGAAGACCCTATTCTGCGCATCGGCGCAAGAACGCGAACGGAAAGATCGAGTTTCCGTTTGACGCGGTACACGTGGACTTCATGCTTGAGGCCGCGTAACGGAGGGTGATAAATCTGCGGCCCTGCAAGCGGGCCGCGGCTGTCTTCCCGGCGGTATCGGAGCCGCCGATTATTTTTCTCGCCAGGCCGGCCTGCGCTTGGCGATGAATGCATCGATGCCCTCGGCCGCATCCTCGAGCATCATGTTGCAGGCCATCCCCTCGGAGGCGAGCGAGTAGGCGCCCGCCAGGTCTTTTTCTACCTGATCGTAGAAGAACTTCTTGCCCATGCTCACCACGGCTGCGCTGTGGGCAAGGATCTTCACAGCGAGTCTCCCGACGTCCGCGTCCAGGTCTGCCGGTGGAACGACGCGGTTCACGAGGCCCCACGACAGCGCGGTCTTCGCGTCGATCAGGTCCCCGGTGAAGAGCATTTCCAGGGCGTGCTTGCGCGCGAGGTTGCGCGCGACGCCGACACCGGGTGTGGTGCAGAAGATGCCGCTTTTGATTCCGGGAAGGGCGAACTGGGCGACTTCGCTCGCCACCGCCAGGTCGCACATCGACACGAGCTGACATCCTGCGGCGACAGCGACGCCCTGCACGCGAGCGATCACCGGCTGCGGCAGCCGCACCAGGGTCAGCATCACCTCGCTGCACTGATCGAACAGCGATTTCTGCCAGGCTTTGTCGGGATGCGCGCGCATTTCCCGCAGGTCGTGACCGGCGCAGAAGTGCTTGCCCGCGCCGGCGAGAACCACCACGCGGGCCGTCTTGTCCTTCGCGAGAAGGTCGAGCTCGGCCTGCAGGGCAGAGAGCATCGCGGCGGACAGGGGGTTCATGCGATCGCCGCGGTTAAGGGTCAGCGTCACCACGCCGTCCTTGTCCTCGCGCAGGACGTAAGTTGCTTCGACTTCGGTCTTGGATGGAGCGTTCATAGTGCATTCTCCGTATCATCCCCTCCTTGCTTAAGGAGGGGTGGCGCGCAGCGCCGGGGTGGTTTGTGGGGTGTACGAGCACCACCCCGCCGGCTTGCGCCGGCACCCCTCCTCATTCGAGGAGGGGAAACTTCCTGCGTTCTCGTCACTCGATCGCTTCCGCGGACTTCGCCTGCTGCCGCAGCACGAATTTCTGGATCTTTCCCGTCGAGGTTTTGGGCAGCTCGCCGAACACCACGTGGCGCGGCGCCTTGAAGCGCGCGAGGTTCGCTCGACAATGCTCGATGATGTCGTTTTCAGTGACCTTCGCGCCAGGCTTTATTTCGACGAAAGCGCAGGGGGTCTCGCCCCATTTGGGGTCGGGCCTCGCGACCACCGCGGCGGCGAGCACCGCAGGGTGCCGGCAGATCACGTCTTCCACTTCAAGCGAGGAAATGTTCTCGCCTCCTGAGATGATGATGTCCTTGGCGCGGTCCTTGATCTTGATGTAGCCGTCGGGCTGCATCACCGCGAGATCCCCAGAGTGGAACCACCCGCCGGCAAAGGCCTCCTCGGTCGCCTTGCGGTTCTTGAGGTAGCCCTTCATGGTGATGTTGCCGCGGAACATGATCTCGCCCATGGTTTCGCCGTCGGCGGGAACCGGCTTCATGGTCTGAGGATCCATCACTGCGAGTCCCTCTTCCATCAGATAGCGCACCCCCTGGCGTCCGTTCTTGTCGGTGCGCTTGCCGATATCGAGGTTCTTCCATTCCTCGTGCTTCGCGCAGACCGTGGCGGGTCCGTATACTTCGGTCAGACCGTATACATGGGTCAGTTCCCAGCCCATGCGTTCCATGCCCTCGATCATGGCCGCCGGCGGCGCGGCGGCCGCGACCATGGCGTGCACCTTGTGCCTGATGCCCTCTCGCAACCCCGGGTCCGCGTTGATCAGCGTCGAGTGCACGATCGGCGCGCCGCAGTAGTGGGTGACGCCGTGCTCGCGCATGGCGTCGAAAACGAGCTTGGCGTCCACCTTGCGCAGACACACGTTGGTGCCCGCATTGGCGGCTACCGTCCACGGAAAGCACCACCCGTTGCAGTGAAACATCGGCAGCGTCCAAAGGTACACCGCATGATGCGGCATGCCCCAGGTCACGACGTTGCAAATCGCGTTCAGATAGGCGCCGCGGTGGTGGTAGACCACGCCTTTGGGGTTGCCGGTCGTGCCCGAGGTGTAATTGAGCGAAATCGCGTTCCACTCGTCGGCAGGCGGCTCCCATCGGTATTCCGGATCGCCCGCGGCGATGAAGCGCTCGTATTCTTCCGAGCCGATGCGCTCGCCCTCCCCTGCGTATTCGGGATCGTCCACGTCGATCACAAACGGCTTGGTTTTCAGTGCAGCGAGCGCGCGCTTGACGGTCCCCGAAAACTCGCGGTCGGTGATCAGGACCTTGGCCCCGCCGTGCTCGAGCATCAAGGCGATCGCCTCGGCATCCAGGCGCGTGTTCAGCGCGTTCAAGACGGCGCCCGCCATGGGGACGCCGAAATGGCATTCGACCATTTCCGGGGTATTGGCGAGCATTGCCGCCACCGTGTCGCCTGCGACTACCCCCCGGCGCGCGAGCGCTGAAGCGAGCCGCCGGCAACGTGCGTAGGTCTGAGCCCAGGTGGCGCGGCGTGCCCCATGGATGACCGCGACGCGCTCCGGATAGACCTTGGCCGCGCGCTCGATGAAACCGAGCGGGGTCAACGGCGCGTGATTGGCCGGGTTCTTGTCGAGATCGGTCTCGTAAGGATTGGCCTTGCCCGCGCTTGACATCGCCGGTCTTCCGAGTAGGGTTCCGCGATCCATTTTCGCACACAGCGGCGCCAAACTGTTTGGCGAGTAACATACGCTGACAGGGCCAAACGCAACTGCGAGTGCTTTCCGGGTACGGCAGTTCCCGGCAGGTCCCGTCCACTCACAACACATGAAGAGGATTGAACGCCTGGTATCAGTCTGCGTAGCCGTCGCCCTCACCGGCCCCGGCGCCGGTCCGGCACGAGCCGACCCGGAGGTGCAGGCCTTGGCAGTCGCGACCGGAGTCATCGCGCTCGCGGAGATTTTCGGCGGCAGCCCGGTGCATGAAGAACCCGACAGTATTGCCGTCGAGGTAGGTCGATTCGACCCGGTGAAGGATGTGCAGCAAGCCACCGCGTTCGGTGCCGAATACCGCAACAACGGGGTCGTATGGTGGAAGCTTCGAACCTTTGTCGGCGCCGGCTACACGTCCAGCCAGAGCCTATACGGCTACGGAGGGATTCGTTTCACCGCGCATTGGGGGCAACACGTCCTGATCACGCCGAGCTTTGCGATCGGAGGATATAGCCGCGGCGAGGGCAAGGACTTGGGCAGTCCCCCGGTGCTGGGTCGCTTCGGCCTCGACTTCGAATACGTTTTCGACAATGCCTTGCGTGTCGGGTTGGCGTATCACCATATGTCAAACGGAAAACTTCTGGGTCAGACCGACAATCCCGGGACGGAGATTGTCGGCCTCACCATTTCCACTCCGCTGAGATGACTTCGAAGCCCCCGATCAGTGCACTTCCACCGCGGCCTCCAAGCGGCGCCACACGCACTGCGTCTTGTTCTCGGCTTCGATGTCGGCGAGCAGCCGTACATGCTCGGCGAGCTCGTCCTCGCTCGGCCGGATGACGATGAGCTGCGGTCGCTCGCCCGGCGCCACCGGCATCGCCAGAGCCGAGCGCGGACGATCGAGCTCGATCGCGAGGCTGTCCTGGCCGCGGGTCATCGCCAGGTAGACCTCCGCGAGGAGCGAAGCATCGAGAAGCGCACCGTGAAGCGTGCGGTGCGCGTGATCCACCTGATAGCGCTCGCACAGGGCGTCAAGCGAGTTTTTCTTGCCCGGATGCAACTCGCGCGCCAGCGCCAGCGAATCGACGACGCCCGAGCAGTGCGCTGCGATCGGCGGCAGGCCCAGCTTTCCCAGCTCCAGGTTCAGGAACTCAACGTCGAACGCCGCATTGTGGATGACGAGCTCGACGCCCTGAATGTAGTCCAGGAACTCGGCAGCGACCTCGCGAAACTTCGGCTTGTCCTGCAGGAACTCATTGGTGATGCCGTGCACCTTGAGCGCGCCTATTTCGCTCTCGCGCTCGGGGTTGATGTAGCGATGGAAGTGGTTCCCGGTGACGCGGCGGTTCAGAACCTCGATGCAGCCCAGTTCCACGATCCGGTCGCCGAGACCGGCGTTCAAGCCGGTGGTTTCGGTGTCGAGTACGACGATCCGCATGGGTCCTTTGTCGAAAAAGGGGGCACACCCCCTTTCATATCCCCCAGATCAGGGCAAGAGACTGTTCACTCAGCCGAGCGATTCTACCCCGCGGTTGGCGAGGGCGTCGGCGCGTTCGTTCTCCGGGTGTCCCGCGTGCCCTTTCACCCAGTGCCAGGCGATGCGGTGCGCGCCGACAAGGCAATCGAGCTCCTGCCACAGGTCGACGTTCTTCACGGGTTTCCTGTCGGCGGTGCGCCAGCCGCGGCGCTTCCAGTCGCGCAGCCACTCGCTGATGCCCTTCTGGACATACTGCGAATCGGTGTAGACCGCCACCTCGCGCGGCGGCTTCAGGGTCTCAATCGCGCGGATAACCGCCGTCAGCTCCATTCGGTTGTTGGTCGTATGCGGCTCGCCGCCGAAGAGCTCCTTTTCCTCCGCCCCGGTTTTCAGCAGGGCGCCCCAGCCTCCCCGCCCGGGATTGCCCTTGCAGGCGCCATCGGTGTAGATCCGCACCAACCCGGCGCTACCGCTGCTCGCGCTTTTCGGCATGCGGTCCGTTTTCCGTCTGAGTGACCGGAGCCAGCGCCTTTTGGGCGGCACGCTTATCGCGCCACTTCGGCACCACCCGCCGCATGCCCACGTTGCGCTTGATCGCGCGAACCACGTAGACGCCGCCGCAGATCGGCCACCAACGGTCGCCGGCCTTCTCCATGAAGCCGAAGCGCTCGAGCCAACGTTCCTGAGAAAACGGCGGCGCGTAGCAGCCGAAGCGCCCGCCGGTCAGCTCGAAGCCGAGCAGCGAAAGCCAGTCCTTCAAGCGCAGCAAACCGATAAACTTTCCGCACCATGGGACTTGCCGCCGCTCCCAGCCGAACGCGCGCACCGCACCCCACAGCGACAGCGGATTGAATCCGGATATGACGATGCTGCCTTCGGGCATCAGCACGCGCTCGGCCTCGCGCAGGATCGCGTGCGGCTGAGAGCTGAACTCCAGCACGTGCGGCAAGGCCACGAGATCGATGCTCTGCGAAGCGAGCGGCAGCTGCACCGGCTCTGATCGCAGTCCGCAACCCGGCTCAAGTCCCGCGCGGACCTTCAAGGGAATGCGCGATTCGCGCAGGAAGTCCAGTCCCGGAAGCCCGACCTGCACCGCGTTGAAGCCGAACACGTCCTCCACCGCCGAGTCGAACTGCCCGCGTTCCCACGCGAGCACATAGCCGCCTTTCGGCGTTTCGAGCCACTCGGCCAGCATTGGCTTTTGCACCGTCCACGACTTCATTGCACAATGACGCCGTGCCGGCTGTCATCCTGAGCAAAGCGAAGGATCTGCTTTTTCCCAAAAGCAGATTCTTCGGGCTGCGCCCTCAGAATGACAACCCGCTTGACTGAATTCACCGTGACCGCAAACATCGAAGTCATTCCCCTACGTGCGTTCAAGGACAATTATGTCTGGACGCTGCGCAACGCGCGCTGCGCGGCCGTGGTCGATCCAGGCGAGGCGCAGCCCGTGCTGGACTATCTGGCGGCCGAAAAATTGCAGTTGGTCGCGATCCTCGCGACGCATCACCATCAGGATCATGTCGGAGGCATCGCCGAGCTTCGTCAGAAATACGCGGTGCCCGTGTACGGACCGCGCGGCGAGCCGATCGCAACGCTCACTCATCCGGTCGGCGGCACAGACCGGGTCGCCGTCGATGAACTGGGCGTGTCGTTCGAGGTGCTCGACATCCCCGGTCACACGCGCGCACACATCGCCTATTATGGGGGAAACATGCTGTTCTGTGGCGATACGCTGTTCGCCTGCGGCTGCGGGCGCGTGTTCGAAGGCACGCCGCAGCAGTTGTACGCGTCGCTGGAAAAATTGATGGCGCTGCCCGACGAAACGCTCGTCTATTGCGGGCACGAGTACACGCTGGCGAACATCGGCTTCGCCAAGGCCGTCGAGCCGGACAATGCCGCGCTCGCCGAGCGCGAGGCGAGCGACGCGCAGGCAAGGCGGGCGAACCGGCCGACGCTGCCCTCGACGATCGCGCGCGAAAAGGCGACCAACCCCTTCCTGCGCGTGACGCGTCCGGCGGTCATCGAATCCGCGAACAAGTATCTGGGCAAGCGCGTGAGCGATCCAGCCGGCGTATTTGCCGCGCTGCGGCAGTGGAAGAACCAATTCTGACCGGCAGACAGGCATGAAACCTGCGTGTTTTCTGTAAAGACCTGACACCGTTCGTGCCGTCATGCGTTCTCGTGATGCAAGGCAGCTCGATCAAGGGTCGTTGAAAAAGTCTTTCTAAATCGGCCACTTGCTTGACCGGTACGGCTAGCATGGGTACCATCGCGGCTTTTGCGCAGGAAAGGGATCACCCGTTGACGGCAAGGCTCCACCTTCCGCTCAGTTTGATAGTGTTGTGCGTGCTGGCAACAGCCTGCTCGCAAATCCCTTTTCTGGATTCCGAAGCCCAGTCGGCCGCCAGTGAAGAAGCCTCTGCGGCAAAAGCACCGCCAACCGGCGCGCTCTCGCTGCCTCAAGCCCCATCGACTGCGGCACACGCCGTGCCGCAGGCCGTTGGCCCAACCGCCGCTGTCGCTCCGACCCCGATCACCTCCCCGGCGCTCGTCGCCACGCCGCAAGCCAAGGAAACGCAGAAAGCCGAGGAACTCGAGCCTCCGCACGCAATCGATCTCGCGCGTCCCGCGGACGATCTCTGGGAGCGGATCCGCGCGGGCTTCGCCATGTCCGACCTCGACAACCCGCTCGTCGGCGTTCGCGAGCGCTGGTATGCAAGCCAGGGCGAGTACCTCCAGCGCATGGTCGGGCGCAGCAAGCTCTACCTGTACTACATCGTCGAGGAGATCGAAAAGCGCGGCATGCCGACCGAGATTGCGCTGCTGCCCATGGTCGAAAGCGCGTTCAACCCCATGGCGTACTCGCGCTCGCACGCTTCGGGGCTGTGGCAATTCATTCCCTCGACCGGAAAGAACTACAAATTGAGCCAGAACTGGTGGTCCGATTCGCGCCGCGACGTGATCGCCTCGACCAATGCCGCGCTCGACTACCTGCAGGTGCTCTACGACATGCACGGCGACTGGCACCTCGCGCTCGCCTCCTACAACTGGGGCGAGAACGGCGTGGCGCGCGCGATCGAGCGGAACCGCGTGAAGGGCCTGCCGACCGATTACCAGAGCCTGAAGATGCCCGCCGAGACGCGCAGCTACATCCCCAAGCTCCAGGCGATGAAGAACATCATTTCCGACCCCGAGGCGTTCGGCCTGACCCTCGAGCCGATCCCGAACGAGCCCTACTTCGTAACCGTTCCAACACCCGCCGCGATCGACATCCGTCTGGCGGCGGAGTTCGCGGAACTGTCGATGGAGGAGCTGATCGCGCTCAACCCGGCGCTCAACCGCCCCATGATCTCCGGCCCGCACACCCAGGTGCTGGTGCTGCCCGCAGATCTCGTCGATGCGTTCCAGAGAAACCTGGCGGCCTATAATGGGCCGCTCACCTCCTGGCAACCGTACATGCTCAAGAACGGCGACAGCCTCCAAAAGCTCGCCGCGAAGCACGGCATCGCGCTCGAGAAGCTCAAGCTCGCGAACGGCATCACCTGGCGGACGAAAGTCGGGCCGGGCTTCCAGATGCTGCTGCCCGTCAAGGGATCGGACGCCGCCGCCGAGCCCCTGCCCGCGGTGTTCCAGCCGCCGGTTCAGCCCAAGCGGCGCCCGGGCGGGAGCGTCTACGTTGTGAAAAAAGGCGACACCCTCTACGGGATCTCGAGGCGCTTCGGCGTCAGCACCGACAGCCTGCTGCGCTGGAACCACGTCGGCGTGCTGACGACGGGGCAAAGGCTCGTCATCTACCGCAATTCGTCCGACACCCGCAAGGCAGCCGCGCCGGTCAAAGGCTGAGCCGAAGCCACGTGGGCGGTACTTCGCCGCGCTGACGAACATCGAGTGGGTCTGGCGCTACGCGTCCGGAATCGGCGCGAGCAATGCGAGAAAGCCAAGAACGGCGAACAACGCCGCGGCCACCCAACGCATCACCTTCATGTTGACCCGGTGGGCCAGAGCGGCGCCGATCCAGACCGCTGGAACGTTCGCAATCATCATGCCCAGGGTGGTCCCTAGAACCACCGCGACGAGCGAATCGTAACGGGCCGCCAGCGCGATCGTGGCAAGTTGAGTCTTGTCGCCCATCTCCACGAGGAAGAAGGTGATGAACGTAGTCAGGAACGCACCGGCGCCTCGGAGGTTCGGCCCTTCGTCCAGCTTGTCCGGCCTGAGCGCCCACGCGCCAAAGGCAAAGAACGAGAGGGCGACAATCCACCTCAGCGCCTGCGGGGATGCCAGGGTAGCGAGCCATGCCCCAACGTAGCCCGCGAGGGAATGATTGGCCAGGGTCGCGAAGAGAATGCCTAGAATGATCGGCACCTTGCGCTTCAGCTTGGCCGCGAGCACGAACGACAGAAGCTGGGTCTTGTCGCCCATCTCGGCGAGCGCGACGACCAGGGTCGAGAAAATCAGGGCTTCCAAGCGGTTTCTCCGCCTGAGGCAAGCATGCGGCCGAGGATAACTCAGCTGGACAAGAACGAAGTGCTCGCGTGGCTGGCGCGGCGGGGAACCCGGCGCAACATCGAGGGCATGACGCGCTACGGAATTCGCGCCGATCGAGTGTTCGGCGTGTCGATGGGGACGATGCTGCCGCTCGCGAAGCGGCTGGGGAAGGACCACGCGCTGGCGACGGCCTTGTGGGGGAGCGGATGGCACGAGGCGCGCATATTGGCGGCGCTGGTGGGCGAGCCGGTGCGCGTCACGCGCCGGCAGATGAATGCGTGGGCCGCCGACTTCGAGAACTGGGCCGTTTGCGACACGGTCTGCTTACACCTCTTCGACCCGACGCCGTTCGCCTGGGACAAGGCGCGCCAATGGGCGACCTCCCCTCGCGAGTTCGTCAAGCGCGCCGCATACGCGCTGATGGCGTGCCTCGCCCTGCACGACAGGGCCGCGCCCGATAAGCGCTTTGTGGCCTTGCTGGCCCTCATCGAGAAGGGCGCGCGCGACGAGCGCAACTTCGTGAAGAAGGCCGTGAGCTGGGCCCTTCGCGCAATCGGGAACCGGAGTCCGGCGCTGAACGCGGCGGCGCTGGTCGTGGCCAAGCGCCTAGCGCTGTCGCAGGAAGGGGCGTGCCGATGGGTCGGCAAAGACGCGCTGCGCGAGCTGGCGAGTCCGAAAGTGCGCTCGCGGCTGGCTCGGAGAGCCTAGCGGTACTTCGCAGCGCTGATGAACATCGAGAAGGTCTCGCACCAGACCACCACCGTGTTGTAGCGCGACGGGTCCACCGACTCGGGCACGCGAACGATGAAATTCTCGAAAGTCTTCACGTCTCCGAGGCGCACCGAGCGCTCTTTCAGTCTGAGAAAACCTTCCTTCGTGTCGACGAATTCCGGGGACAAGTACAGCTTGTAGTCCGGACCGGGGGCGACCTTGCCCGCGAGCGACACCGCAGTGCGTCCGACCGACACCCTGCCCTCGCCCCAGTGCAGGAAGTCGCTGCCCTTCAGATCCCTGCGGAACTCGCCGGTGAACTCCGCCGCGCCCGAGAGCGACTTGACCTCGGCGAGCGACGGAGATTTTGTGGCAATGAGAATGGGGAGCGTGTAGGTGCCGAGCACGAAGCCGATGGCAAGGGCGAGCGCGTGCGTCACTGTGAGGACTACGAATCTCTTCATCGCCGCCTCCGGTCCGTCCGTTAGACATCGCTCATGGTTGACGAGGCGGCCTTGGGCACATTAGTACTGAACATATCGCGATGAATTCGCCACTCGTCGCCGACGCGCTTCCAGACCACCATGTATTTGCCGCGATCGAAGGTCGAACCGTCGCTACGCTTGCGCGTATATCTGCCGACCTCCACCGCGGTCGTTCCATTGACATCGAGCTCTTGTGACTCGAATTCCAGCGTGTGTCCCTGCACGGCGGTGAACTTGAACACGGACTCGATCGCGGACCGTCCGAGAATCACATCCATGTTTGCAACCAGCATCTGGGCATCTTCCGTATAGCAGGCCGCAATGCCTGCCGGTTCATTCATTGCGAACAGATGCAAGAAGCGTCGCTGCGCGGCGGAGATCTCTATGGTGGGATCGCTCTTGGAGTTCATTGAGGATGTCCTTGTCTATATGACGTTTAGCGTGGATGCGTGCGGCACGCGTGAGGACTGCACTCGGCCACGCGTGGGTGATTTCAATTGGCGCTCCCTGGATTGAATACGAAATAATCGTAGAGCACCCGCGCAATCTCGGCAATGGTGCGCTCCTGGGTCGAGAGGTCCTTTTTGGACTCCTTGATCAGCACCGCAACGACAAGGTGTCCTCCCCCGCCCGGAAGCCGGATGACACCCGCGTCGTTGGTCACGCTGGGACGCAGCGTGCCGGTCTTGTGAGCGACCTTTGTCTCGGCGGGTAATCTCCCCTTGAGCCGCCCCTTCCCCGTTTCGCATCGAACCATGATGTCGACGAGGAGTGCGGTCCGATCAGCGCTCAGCGCCTCGCCGCGCCAAATCTTCGAAAGAAGATCCACCAAGGCCGCGGGCGTCGCCGTGTCGCGCTCGTCCTTGAGGAATGCGGCCGCCGCAGCCTCTCGTTTGGCGCGTGGAACCTTCCGGGCGAGCTCATTGAATTTGGCCGGAGTCAGCTCGACGTCCGGCGGCACCGGCCCGATGCCCGCGGCCGCGGGCAGCAGAAGAGCGGTTGGGCGATCCACCGATATCCCTTTTATCCCGAGCGTTGCAAGACGTGCCATGACCGCTTTGGAGCCGCCGGCTTCCTTCCACAAGATGTCCGTAGCGCTGTTGTCGCTGTCGATGAGCATCGTCTCGAGGAGCCGTCGCAGCGACAGGCTTTGCGGGTCGCCGTAGGACTTCGCCAGTTTGCCGCTGCCGGCGCGAAGATCGCCCGCCTGCAAGACGACGGTCTTCTCCAGGGAAACTGCGTTCTGATCGACAAGCGTGAGGAACTGCACGGCCAGCGGAAGCTTGAAGACACTGCCCATCGGAAACCGCCCGGAACGGTTCAGGTAGAACTCTCGACCGGTTTCGATATGCCGGGCCCCGATCCCCACGGTGCCGCCCACGGGCTCCGTCAGGCGCTCAATTGCCGCCTGCAGTTGCTCCGGGTCTTTCGGGCCGCGCAACGCGCCCGGAGCACACCCTACGGCGAGGCCGAGCGGCACCAGCAGGACAAGTCTGCGCCACATGGCCCTATCGTAGCTGCACTTCTTGTTCGATAGGCAATCCGAGGCACGCGAGGTTCGTGCTACCTTCTCGTGCCAACTTCAACCAGAGCAGGATTTGAATGGTCCGTCGCCGTCACGTCACGGTCGTATTGCTGTGGGTGACCGTCCTCGCCGGTCCGTCTGCGGGTGCCGCCGAAAGAACGCCGGCCGATCTGGTCCTCGTCCAGCAAGGCACGCTACCGATCATCCTGACCGCTCCGCACGGCGGGCGTGAAGCGATCCCGGGGATGGCCTCCCGCCAAGACAAGGCGAACGACGAGGCCTACCGCAAGTGGGGCGGTTTCAAGCATGGGGCGGACCCGAACACCGACAGCCTCGCCCAGGGTATCGCCGCGGAGATCACGAAGCTCACCGGCAAGAAGCCCTACCTGGTGGTGGCGAGGTTCTCGCGCAAATACATCGACGCGAATCGTCCGCCCGCGCTCGCGCTTGACAGTCCCGAGGCCCGGCCCTACTACGACTACTATCATCAATCCATCCGCCGCTTCATCGACGAGATACGCGGAAACTATCCGGCTGGTGTGCTGATCGACGTGCACGGCCAAAGCAAGGATCCGGAAGTGCTCATGCGCGGCACGCTCAATGGCCGCGCGGTCGAGCGGCTGCTGCGGCAGGTAGGCGTCGAGGCCGTGACCGGACCCAACGGCATCTACGGACAGCTCGAAGCCAACGGGTTCAAGGTCTTTCCCGGCAACGACGTGCCGCCGGCCGGACGCAGCGAAGACGCCGGCTTCAACGGCGGCTACACGGTGGCTATCTACGGCAGTCATAACCGCGGCGGCATCGATGCCGTGCAATTCGAGTTCGGCACGCGATATCGCCAGAACGCCGTGCTCGACAAATCCGCCAGAGATGCGGCCAAGGCGATCGCGGCCTTCCATGAAGCGTATTTGAAGCAACCGGCGAGCAGGTAGCCGTGGGTTCCTAGAACGGCAGGCCCACTCCCTGCGATTTGAAGAACGCGGCGACCGCGGCGGTCCAGATCGGCACGCCCGCGGGCGAGGAAAACACCGCGTGGCCCCGGCGCTCTGGAAACGGCGGCGCCACCACCAGCTCGCCGCGACCGCCCGCGGCGCGGAAGCTCTCGAACCAGAGCTTCGCCACCCGCGGGCCGATGTACTCGTCGTTCTCGGCGTAGAACCACAGCACCGGGACGGCGATCTGCGGCGCGATGGCCGCGAACAGCTCCGCCATGCGATCCGACGCGCAGGTCTCGCCCGGGTGCGTGTCCGGGCGGCCGCCGCGGCCAGGTGCGAATGCGAGCACCGCGGCGAGGCCGGCGGGGCGCTTCGAGGCGGTGTAGATCGAGGCGAATCCGCCGGCGCTCTGGCCGGCGAGCAGCCAGCGCTTCGCATCCAGGTCTGGCTGCGCCTTCGCCCATTCGACCGTGGCGAGCAGATCCAGCGCCGCGCCCTCGCCGGCACGACGGAAATCCGCACGGCTGCAACCACCGTACGAGTCGCCGAACTTACCGCCGCTCGCGCCGTAGCCGCGACGCACCGGCACGAACACCGCGTAGCCGCGCTGCACCCATTGGCGCGCGAGGCCCAGATTCCGATTGCGGCCCATGGCACGGTTCTCCGCGACCGTGCCCGCGGTGCCGTGACTGTGGACGATCCACGGAAACGGCCCTGCGCCGCGCGGCCGGAAGCTGGTGACCACGATGTTTGCGTCCGCCGCGGCGACGGGCACGCTGTGCACTGCCTCGCGCAGCGAGGCGTTGAGTTTTTCGTCCCGCCCATGCGAGGGCGGGGAGGCAACGAGCGCTCCGGCAAGGAGCAGGCAGAACGCCGCGGAGATTGTCGAGGGCAGCAACAATCGTCGGATACTCATTCGTCTCCCTTCATGCGGCCTAAGGGGCTCGTCAGTCAACCTTGAGACCCAGCCTCTTCACGAGCTTGGTGGACTTCCCGATCCGCAAGAGGGGCTGCGTGGCGCGCCGTACCCGCTAGTCGCGAATCCGAACGCGACCGTGCTCCACAATCCACAGGCGACTGCTCGGCGGCTCCGTGCCGCAAAGGCCAACGGCTCCCCTCAGCAGGGTGAGCGTGTTCCCAATACTCTGCGCATGCGGGCGGAGAACCCAAATTCCTTTATGGCTCGCCGGGGGATAAAGTCGAATATCGGCGAAGTCGAGATCCAGAGTAACCAGGATTCGGTTTTCCTCGCGGCACGCATCAAGAATTTGTCGGTCCGGACCGCCGCCCAGGCGTTCGTCGATGACGGACTCAACGTCGTGGCCTGCATCGACAAGCAGAGCCAGTGCATCGCGAGGGAGATTTTCGTCGAGCTTGAAACGGACGGCCATCCGCCGCAGCTACGCAGGGATGGGTACGATGCGTTCCCGTGCCAGGTCTGCGGCATACGCAATGGCCGCGGGAATGTGTTCGGGCTTGAGCGAGGGATACTGGTCAAGGATGCGCTCCGGCGTTTCGCCGGCAGCGAGATTGTCGAGAACCACCGAAACAGGAATGCGCGTACCCCGAAAACATACCGCGCCGTGCATGATCTGCGGATCGGCGCTTATGTGGGGTTTCCAGTCCATTGCAGATTCTCCTCGAATTCGATCGCCAATATAGCACCGGACCTGCCTTCGTGCGAGTAGTCAGCGGTGCCTCGCTGCGCTGATGGCTCGTTAGGCGGCTTCGAGTTCCTTGAGTGTTTTGCCCGCGGTGCTCTTCCACGCGAGCAGTCCATTCGTTGATCCTCCATGCACTACCGTTGCGGCCGCGCTGGGGCTACTAAATTCAGTATCGCGGGTGAACCTCAAATGATCTCTGTCTTCGACCAATGTTCCATCTTCGACCAATCTACTCCGTGAGGCGAGGGTATACGGATACTGATGGGCAGACGCACGCTCCTTGAGGACCGCTTGCGACCCCTTCAGCACGACAAAGCCGGTTGGCGTGAGATGACCAGTTGCCTTAAGGCCTTTGATCTCGCAGATAAGGGTCTGTTTTTCAGCTTGGCCTTCCGGCGCTGAGCCAATTGGCAGCAGAGCGTCAGCCCCGAGCACAGGCATGAGCTGGTGAATTCTTTCGAGAAAGATCTCCATGTCTTCGCGGTCGGACTCGGGAAGCCTTGACCCACTCGCTTGGCCATTCATCACAAGCGCCCTTCCGGCCAACTTCGCCTGCTCGATGAGGCGACCCTCCAGATATCGAACATGAGCCTTGGTCAGATTCTCATCTTTGCTGATGAAGAAAACGACGTGATTCCAAAAATCCTTGTCGAGGTGGCCTCGCAAGCGATCCCGAATGCTTTCAGCTTCGCCAACGTAGACCGCAGACTTCCCGGACTCTGAATCGGTGCCACTCAAGAAATAGACGCCTGAATTTGCCGCCTCGTCTCGCGCAAGGACACCATCAAGTTCACTGCGCGGACCAGCTACGGCCTTTCCCGTCCAGTTCGAAAGTTCGGCAGTCCGTAAGCGCTTTGCGTCGCCGTGGACCAAGAACAGTTTTATGGTTACGCTGGGCATAAGCTAGGGCCGGCCAGTCACCATGTCACACTCTTAAGCGCCGCGTTGGTTTTGCTTGAGCAAGAGTTCTGCCCGTATTGCCCGTTCCTGCCAATACTGTATCGTCCAATGAGCTTGAATCAGCGCCCACCCGCTTTCGTCCTCCGCACCAATCATTCTCAGACTCGGCATGCAATCTTTTCGGCGCCGCGCTAGGTAATCGTCGAGCGATTCACTTCCCTCCGTTCCACGATGAGCATCGGCCATGTGTCGGACGAGCGCCTCGGAAACTTGATACATGTACTTTTGGACCGCCGGACTCCGAGCAGATGACGGAAGGCGAACGCGTTCCTTTGTTTTGGTGCTCGACGGAAGCGAATCGAGCGCTTTTTGATCGCCGAGTGGCTGTCCGGTTTCCGGATCGATTCCCTTTGCGAGTGAACTGGCGATTTCAAGCGCGCGGCTAATATCCATCGTGATTGTCCTCTTGCCGATAGCCTAAACGATGTGCTGGCGCAGCGACTAGGGGCACTACCCCGAGGGGGTTGCAAGTGCGCTTGCAACCGTCAACTCGAAATGCCGGTTATGCGGCTTGTGCTCATCCCGCCCTTCACTTACGGACGACCTCAAGGATCTTGCGCACGAGGGCCGGGATACCTTCTTCGGACCGGCCAGCTAAGCGATCCGCGAGAGGAGGCGAGTGGCGCACGAGCGTGTCGCGGTCTAGGCCATGCCAAATCGGAAGAATCGCCTTCTCTCCCGAAGCGGTCTCTCTGGCCACTAGCCCGTCCAGCTCCCGCTGTGGCCACTGCTTGTTGAGGAATCGAGGACTCAGGATCACTACACCGTACTGGGATTTCGCCAACCCCTCGTCTATCTTTCGCCGCAAGCTATCACCAAGCTTCAGGACGGCCTCGTCAAACCAAACGGATAGTCCCTCGGCGACCAGCGCTGTGTACAGCGGCCGAGCGATGGCCTCTTTGTCTTCGAAAGCATGAGAGAGGAAAAGATCATATCCCTGCGCCCTCTTAGCCTTGGGTTCAGCGGATACCTTCTTGGCCGCCGGGAGCTTCTTGGGTGGAGCCGCGGGGTAGCCCAGGTTGAGCTCCCGGTCTCGTTCAAGCTTAGAGCGACGTTGTTCTAGGCGATTGCGCGCCAGCTGTGGCAGCTCTCGATTCCACTCTTCGGCGGGACCGCGCATCATCGCGAGCGTGTTGTCAATGCGGTCAAGGCGGTTCTCGAATTCCTTCCGAACGACTTCAAGGTCGGGGTGCTCTCCTTCATAGGAAAGCACCACCGTGCCGTCGCGTACCTCAGCAGGAATGGGACTGTTAAGCGGAGAGATTCCGTACTTGAACAGGACCGCCTCGCCGTCAAACGGAACGGCAACCCGAATTGCCGTACCTTTCACGAAGAACGGACGACTTGGATCAAGTAAGGCTCGACGAAAATCACGAGAGACGTCCACGTCGACTTCCTCAGTTGGCTGTTGAGCGATCTCTTTGCGATTGAGAACCGGCACGCCTAAACGGAACCGCTCCACGAACTCCGTGACAACCTCTTCAACGGTCCGACTGAGGATCGACGCTCCCGTAAGTTCGTCTACCGCCTCCGAAGTCTTTTCGCGTTGAGCTTGTATTGCATCGTGGATAGTTGCTCGTTCACCGAATAAGTAAGTGCTGCCCATGTACTTCCTATTTGGTGATGCTCGCTAGGCAAGGGCGGCGGTTATGGTAACCGCATAAACGTGGCGCTAACCAGCGCGCGGCTTGCCTGCGCGCGTCCGCGTTGAGCAGCGGATTGGGCCGTTCAGAGCTTTTCACGGAGGTCGCGCATTTCACTCTGGAGCTCGCGAGAAAGATTGTTGCGATTTAGCCAACGGTCAAGGCACTCCTGAACCTCCCTGAGGAGTAACGCATCGCGAACGTGCTTTTTCTCTTCGGGGAACAAGGTCTTCACAATCCTTGTCGGGTCTTCACGTGAGGAAGCCGGTAGCCCACCAACTATGTTGGCAAAGAAATCCTCTATTGAATCCTGTTCCTGCGGGAAACGACGCACGAGGTGCTGACACAGTGCTTCCACGCTGTCGAGTTCTAAAAACTCGTCGAATGCTCGCGTACTCAGCCCAAGACTGCGGGTGCATGCGGAGGACACCGTCTGCAGGTCAATCCGATGTTTCTTCGCGATTTGCTTCGCGGCGGCGAGGCGATTCATTCGATTCTTGTGGACGAGACGCACGACTTCAAGAACGTGTTGAAGCCCGATCGGAAGGTTCATTGGCATCTTGTCCCTCAATGCAGCACCGGCGCTCTAGCGGCCCAACCTAAACCTGCGCAATTGCCGTGTAATTAAACACCCCGTCTGCTCGGTTGTCATCTTTTGGCGCGACCCAGCACCACCCCGCCGGCTTCGCCGGCACCCCTCCTCATCAAGGAGGGGAAAGATCAACCGCCGGACTTATACAGCCAGCAGGCGACGCTGCGCGTGGTGGAGAGCTTGAAATTCTCCGGGTACCGCTCCCGACACTCCGCCATCGCCTTCGGGCAGCGCGGGTGGAAGTGGCACCCCGAAGGCGGGTTCACGGGCGACGGCAGTTCGCCTTCGAGGCGGATGACTTCGCGCGCGCCTTCGATTTTCGGGACGGCGGCGAGGAGCGCCTGGGTATACGGATGTTTCGGCTCGCGCAGGACTTCGTCCACGGTGCCGCGCTCGACGATGCGCCCCAGATACATCACCGCGACTTCGTGCGCGAGGTATTCGACGACCGCGAGGTTGTGGGTGATGAAGAGGTAAGACAGCCCCAGCTCCCGCTGCAGCGTCTTGAGCAGATTCAAGATCTGCGCCTGCACGGAAACGTCGAGCGCGCTGGTGGGCTCGTCGCAGACGATGAGCCGCGGGCGGACAGCTAAAGCGCGCGCGATCGCGATCCGCTGGCGCTGCCCGCCCGAGAACTCGTGCGGATAGCGCTCGACCGAGTCGCGCGCCAAGCCCACCTGATCGAGGATTTCCCCCACGCGCCGGGCGCGCCCCGCAGCGTTCGCCTCTATGCCGAGCGCCGCCATGCCTTCCGAAAGAATCTCGGCGACGCGCATGCGCGGGTTGAGGGAGGCGTAGGGGTCCTGGAAGATGATCTGGAAGTCGCGGCGGCGCGTGCGCAGCGCCTCGCCCCGCAGGCGCGTGAGCTCTACACCGTCGAACTGCACCTCGCCCGCCGTCGGGCGGATGAGCTGCAGGATCGCTTTGCCCACGGTGGTCTTGCCGCAGCCCGATTCGCCCACCAGGCCGAGCGTACGCCCGGCGCGGATCTCGAGCGACGTTCCGTCCACCGCCTTGACGTGGCCGGCGGCACGCTTGAAAAACCCCTGGCGGATCGGGAAATGCACTTTTAGATTGCGCACTGAAAGGAGTCGCGCGGATTCCGGGAGCCTAGCGGGTACGGCGCCCGCCTCGGCCGCTTTCAGCGCGCCCGCGCGCTCCTTCTCCCTCAGGAAACACCGCACTTCGTGACCCTCGGCGATCCGCGTCCACCCTGGAGCTTCGGCTGCGCAGCGTTCGAAGGCGAAATCGCAGCGCTCGGTGAAGCGGCAGCGGCGGAATTCCTGGGTGAGCGGCGGCACCTGGCCTTTGATCACCGCGAGCTCCACGCCGCGTTTGCCGGTCGGGAGCGCTTCGAAAAGCTTGCGCGAATATGGATGCTGGGGCGCGGCGAAAAAGCGCTCACGGTCGGCGACCTCGACGATCTGGCCCGCGTACATCACCGCGACGCGGTGCACCATCTGCGCGACGACGCCCAGGTCGTGCGTGATGAGCAGGATCGCCATACCGTTTTTCTCCTGAAGCTCCGAGAGCAGCTCCAGCACCTGCGATTGAATCGTGACGTCGACCGCGGTGGTCGGCTCATCGGCGATGAGGAGATCCGGCCCAGCGGCGAGCGCCATCGCGATCATAGCGCGCTGCTTCAAGCCCCCGGAGAGCTCGAAGGGATACTCTTCGGCATGGCGCACCGCGTCGGGAATCCCCACCGAATCGAGCAGCTCGAGGATGCGCACCCGGAGGTTCGCGCCGCGCAACTCGGTGTGGCGCTCGAGCACCTCGCGGATCTGAGTGCCGATGCTCAAGACCGGATTCAGGCTCGTCGCCGGCTCCTGGAAGATCATCGCGATCCTCCGCCCGCGCAGCTCGCGCATCGCCGCCTCCGGAAGTGCGAGCAGATCGACGCCGGAGAACTCGACCGTGCCCGAGGCGATGCCGTTCTCGGGCAGCAGGCGCATCAGCGACAGCGCCGTCATCGTCTTGCCGCAGCCCGATTCGCCGACGATGGCGAAGGTCTCGCCGCGCCGGATTTCCAGGTCGATCCCGTCCACCGCGCGCACCGGCTCCCCGGCGCCGTGCAACACCGTCCTCAGATTTTCCGCGCGGAGCAGAAGCTCCCGGGTCAAGGGAGACCCGCCGCGACGAGCGCGCGCGTGTATTCGGATTTGGGACGGCTCAGGATATCGTCCAGCGACCCGCTATCGACGATGCGGCTGTCCCTCATCACCATCACGCGATGCGCCATGGCGCGCACCACCTCGATGTCGTGGGTGACGAGGATATAGCTCAGGCGGTACTTGCGCTGCAGCTCGGCGAGCAGCAGCAGCACTTGTTTCTGGATGGTCACGTCGAGCGCGCTGGTCGGTTCGTCCAGCACCAGGACTTCCGGCTTTACGATCAGCGCGCGCGCGATCGCGATGCGCTGCCGCTGTCCCCCGGAAAATTCGTGCGGATAGCGCGAAAGCAGCTCGTCCGCTGCGCCGTTTTCGCCCAGGCCCACGTCGTGCAGCGCCTGGACGACGCGCTCGCGCCGCTGCGCCGCGGTGAGCGCCGGCTCGTGTATCTCCAGTCCTTCGCCGACGATCGCCTCCACCGTCAACCGCGGCGACAGGGACGAGATCGGATCCTGGAACACGACTTGAATTTTCCGGCGAAGCGCGCGCTTCTCCGCACGCACCGCACCCAGCCACGGCTTGCCGCCGATGCGGATATCGCCGCGCGCGGCGACGAGATCCAGCAGCGCAAGAACGAGCGTGGTCTTGCCCGAACCGGACTCGCCGATCACGCCCAGGGTCTCGCCGGGCGCCAGTTCGAAATCGACCTCGCTGACCGCGGTGAAACTGCCCTTCCTGAACCATCCGCGGATTCCGGGAAGTGGAGTCGGGTAATTTACCTCGATGTTGCGCGCTTCGACGATACGCCCGGTGCCTGGAGGCGCCACGTTGCGTTCGGGGCGGCTCGCGACCAGCTTCTGCGTATAGGGATGGCGGGGCTGCCGCGTCACCTGTTCGGTGGGCCCCTGCTCGACCAGCACGCCGCGCTCCATCACTGCCACGCGGTCGGCGAAGCGGCGCACCAGGTTCAGGTCGTGCGTGATCAGGAGCAGCGCCATGCCGGCCTCAGACCTCAGCTTGTCGATCAGCTCGAGGATCTGGATGCGGATCGATACGTCCAGGGCCGTGGTCGGCTCGTCGGCGATGAGCAGCTTCGGGTTGCAGGCGAGCGCCATCGCGATCATCGCGCGCTGGCGCTGGCCGCCCGAGAGCTGGTGCGGATAGCTGCGCGCGCGGGTTTCCGGGTCCGCCAGACCGACGCGGCGCAGCGCGGCAACCGCCTCAAGTTGCGCGTCGGCGCCGCGCAAGGCCGTATGCAGCTCCAGCGATTCGGCGATCTGGTCGCCCACCGTGTAGATCGGGTTGAGTGCGGTCATCGGCTCCTGGAAGATCACCGCGATGTCGCGGCCGCGCAGCTCGCGCAAGGGCAGGTCGGGCATCTTCAGCACGTCCTTGCCGTCGAACAGGATTTCTCCGCTCAGGCGCGCCGCTTCGATGAGGCGCAAGAGCGAAAGCGCGGTGACGGTCTTGCCCGAGCCCGACTCGCCGACCAGCGCCAGCTTCTCGCCGGCGTCGAGAGAAAACGATACGCGGTCCACAACGCGGCGCGAGCCGAATTCGACGCTCAAGTCGCGCACCTCGAGCAGGCTCACTGCTCGTCCTCCTCGAGCACCTTGCGCGGGTCGAGCGCGTCGCGCAGCGCATCGCCGACCAGGATCAAGAGCAGCAAGGTCACCACCAACACGACGAAAGTCGAGATCGATATCCACCACGCGTCCAGGTTGTTCTTTCCCTGATTGAGCAGCTCGCCGAGGCTGGGCGTGTCCGGGGGCACGCCCAGGCCGAGAAAATCCAGGCTCGTCAGGGCGCCGATGGCCGCAGCCAATTCAAAGGGAATGAGCGTCACCACCGGCGTCAAGCTGTTGGGCAGGATGTGCCGGCGCATGATCTTCCAGTTGCTCTGCCCCAGGGCTCTCGCCGCGCGAACGTAGTCGAGCGTCCTGTTCTTGAGGAATTCCGCGCGCACGTAGGCCGCGATCCCGAGCCAGCCGAACATCGAAAGCAGTATCACGAGCAGCCAAAAGCTGGGCGCGAACAGCGACGAAAAGATGATCAGCATGTACAGCGTCGGCATCGCGCCCCAGATCTCGTTGAAGCGCTCCATGCCGATATCGGTCCAGCCGGCGAAGTAGCCCTGGATCGCCCCGTAGAGGACACCGACGACCGCGCAGACCGCAGCGACGAGCAGGGCGAACACGACCGAGACCCGGAAACCGTACAGCAGCCGCGCTGCGAGGTCGCGGCCGCGGTCGTCCGTGCCCAGGACGTTCTCTGAACTCGGCCGCGCCGGATTCGGTTCCTTGGAAAAGTAGTTGATCGTGCGGTGGTGATAGGGGTTGGGCGGATAGAGCGCGACATTGCCCGGCTTGGCGAGATTCTCGCGGATCAGCGGGTCCAGATAATCGGTCGGCGTCGAGAAGTCGCCGCCGAAAACGGTCTCCGGCAAAGTCTGGAAGATGGGCAGATACCAGTGCCCTTCATAGCGCGCGATGAGCGGCCTGTCGTTCGACACCACTTCGGCAAGCAAGCTGACGCCGAACAGGATCGCGAACAGGGCGAGGCCGACGGTTCCGAGCCGATTGCTGCGAAAGCGCCGCCACGCGCGCAGCGCCGGAGTCTGCCTGGGCGCTTTCCGGCGCGCAACGGGTGCCGGCGCGCTGCTTGCGTGCGATGCGGCCATCAGTCGAAATACTTCACGCGAGGATCGACCCACAGATAGCTCAGGTCGCGCAGCAGCGTCGTGAGAAGGCCGATGATGGTAAAGAGAAAAAGGCTTCCCATGACCACCGGGTAGTCGCGCCGGATAACCGATTCATACGAGAGCAGTCCCAGTCCGTCGAGCGAGAACAGAGTCTCGATCAGGAGCGAGCCGCTGAAGAACGCCCCGACGAACGCCGCCGGAAAGCCGGTCATGATCGGGATCATCCCGTTGCGGAACACGTGCCGCCACAGGACGTCGCGCTCGGCCAGGCCCTTCGCGCGGGCGGTGAGCACATATTGCTTACGGATCTCCTCCAGCACCGAGTTCTTGGTCAGAATGGTGATCACCGCGAAACCGCCCAGCACCATGGCGCCAACCGGCAATGCGATGTGCCAGAAATAGTCGGCGATTTTCCCGAGGAGGCTCAAATCCGCCCAATTCGCCGAAGTGAGCCCGCGAAGCGGAAACCACTGAACGAAAGAGCCGCCCGCGAAGAACACGAGCAGCGCCACGCCCATGACGAAACTCGGGACCGCATAGCCGAGGAGCACGATGAAAGTCGTGACCGCGTCGAAGCGCGTCCCGGAGCGCACCGCCTTGGCGATCCCCAGCGGCAGCGAGATCGCATAGACGAGAAGGAAAGTCCAGATTCCGAGGCTGATCGATACGGGCAGCTTCTCAAGGATGAGCTGCCCCACGTCCTTGTTGTGGAAGAAGCTGTTCCCCAGATCGAAGCGCGCGAATTGGCCGAGCATCTGCAAGAAACGTTCGTGCGCCGGCTTGTCGAAGCCGTACAGCTTCTTGATCTCCTCGACGCGCACCGCATCGACTCCCTGGCGCCCCCGATACCCGCTTCCGCTCGTGGTCGCGGGGCCCTCGCCCCCCGCCTCGCGGCCCTGGAGCTGGGAGACCATCTGCTCGACCGGACCGCCCGGCACGAACTGCACGACCACGAAGGTGATCGTCAGGATGCCGAGCAAGGTCGGGATCATCAGGAGCAGGCGCTTCAGAATGTAGGACCACATCGGCGTCTCCTTATTTCTTTCTCCACCAGGTCGAGATCACCCAGTCTTCGGGCTGGTAGTACTGCGGCGCGACCGCCGGCTGCTCGAACTTTCCCGAACGATAGGCGATCCGATAGGTGCTGGAATACCATTGCGGCACCGCGTAGTAGCCGTGGCGCAGCACGCGATCGAGCGCGCGCAGACTCGCGACCAGCTCGGGCCGCCTCGTGGCGGACACCGCCTTGCCGAGCAAGGCGTCGATCGCCGGATCGCGTATGCCCATCAGATTGCTCGAGCCCTCCGTGTCGGCCGACTTGGAGCCGTAGCGGTCCAGGAGCTCGCTTCCCGGCGTCTCGCTGCCCGGACTGCGCACAGTGAACAGGTCGAAGTCGAACACGTCGAGCCGCTTTTGGATGAGCGCGAAGTCCGCCCGGCGGTACTCCATCTGAATTCCCAGCTTGCCGAGCGCCTGAGCGTAAGGCGTGATGATCCGTTCCCCGCCGCCGCTATCGAGGTACTCGATGATGAACGGCTCGCCTTTGGCGTTTCGGAGCGCGTCGTCCCGATACGTCCAACCGGCTTCGGCCAGCAGTTCCCGAGCCCTGCGCAGATTGTTCCTCAGGCCGTTCGGCCCCGCCGCCGAAGGCGGCTGCGGCACCTCCTCGTCAAAAATCCTGGACGGCAGCTTGGCGCGCAACGGCTTGAGCAGCGCAAGCTCATCCGGACCCGGCAAGCCCTTCGCCTCGAAGTCGCTCGCGTTGAAAAACCCCCTTACCCGGGTGTAGGCGTTGTACATCAGCTGCCGGTTCATCCACTCGAAGTCGAAGGCGAGCCCCAGGGCCTGGCGCACGCGCACGTCCTTGAATTTCTCGCGCCGCGTATTGATCAGGAAGCCCTGGAAATCCCCGGCGTTCTTGAACCCGATCTCGGCCTTGATCAGTTCGCCGGAATCGAATTTCTTCCCGACGTAGGTCCGCGCCCATTCGCGCGCCGAGAAAGTCCTCAGGTAATCGAACTCGCCCGCCTTGAAGGCCTCGGTCTGGGCGGTGGTGTCTTTGTAGATCCTGTAGGTGAGGCGCTCAAAGTTGTACAAGCCGCGGCGCACGTTCAAATTCCGGGCCCAGTAGTCGGGGTCGCGGTTGTAGGTGATATCGCGGCCGAAGTTCAAGCGGCCGACCCGGTAGGGACCGGTCGCGATCGGAATATCCATCACCACCTGATCGAAGGGCTTGCCGGCGCCCCAGCCGCGGCTGAAGACCGGGAGTCCCCCTACGAGCAGAGGCAGCTCGGCGCTCGGCTGCTTGAAGTCGAAGCGGATGGTGCGCGGCGCCGTGACCACGGCCTGCTTGACGTCGCTGAACACGACGCGATACTGGGGCGCCGCCTGCTTGCTCATCAGGGTGTCGAAACTGTGCTTGACGTCGGCGGCCGTCACCGCGCTGCCGTCGTGAAAGCGCGCGGCCGGGTTCAGGCGAAAGGTCACCGACAGCCTGTCCGCGGCGACTTCGATGTCCTCCGCCAGCAGGCCGTAGCCCGTGGCCGGCTCGTCCATGGTGCCGGTCAGCAAGGACTCGAAAATGAGCGCGCTCAATCCCGGCGGCGCGGTGCCCTTGAGCGTGAACGGGTTGTACTTGTCGAAGTTGGTGATGCGCAACGGCGGGACCAGCTCGAGGTCGCCGCCCTTGAGAGCGTCCGGATTCGCCCATTCGAAATGGGAAAATCCGCGGGGATATTTGATATCACCGAACTGCGCATAGGCGTGCGCGCCAAAGGCGTCGGACGCAAGCGCGCCGGCCAGCGCGGCCAGGCCTGCGATCAGCCCTCGACCCATCACACCGAACGCGCCGCGGCACCGCGCCGGCCTCGAGGCATGGCAGACAGCAGTTGCCTCGTATAAGGATGTCGCGGGTTGGAGTAGAGCTCGTCGGCGCCGGCGGTCTCGACGATCTCGCCCTCGGTCATGACGATCACTTCGTCGGCCATATACTTGACCACCGCAAGGTCATGAGAGATGAACAGGTAACTCATCCGGTATTCGTCCTGCAGGTCCTGCAACAGGTTCAGGAGCTGCGCCTGAACCGAAACATCGAGCGCGGATACCGCTTCATCGCAGATCAGTATGTCGGGCTTCATCGTCAAGCATCGGGCAATCGCGATCCTTTGCCTCTGGCCACCGGAGAACTCGTGAGGATACTTGAAGAACGAGGACTGCGGCAGGCCGACTTTTTCGAACAGCTCGCAGGCGATGGCGCTGCGCTCTTTCTCGTCCGCTCCGATGGAATGGATCCGCATCGGCTCCATGAGGATCTGGCCGGCGGCGAACCGCGGGTTGAGCGAGGCGTAGGGATTCTGGAAGACGATCTGTATCCTGCGCTTGTACCGCATCCCCACCGCCGGCGACATCGAGAGCAGATCCTTACCCTCGAACAGTGCCTCGCCGCCCGATGCCGGGACCAGACGCATGAGCGTCAGCGCAAGCGTGGTCTTGCCCGAACCGGATTCCCCCACCACGCCCAGCGTCTTGCCCCTGGCCACCCTGAACGAGGCGTCCTTGACCGCCTTGAACTCTCTCCTTCCGAACAGCCCCTCGCGGAAATGGAAGCTCTTGGCGAGGCGCCGCACGTCGAGAACGATCTCTTCGTCGCCCCGCAACCCGCGCGGCCGCTCCGACGCATCCGGGGCCTTGGCCCGCCCGAGCAGGAAATCGTCGATCACGGGAAGCCTGCGGGGGCGGCGATCGAGCGGCGGCCGACAGGCGAGGAGCGCCCGGGTGTAAGCGTCCTTGGGCGCTTCGAATATTCTCTCGACGCTACCCTGCTCCCTGATTTCGCCCTCACGCATCACCACTACGGTGTCGGCGATCTCCGCGACCAGGGCAAGATCGTGCGTGATGAACAGCATCGCCATCTGCCGCCGCCTTTGAAGGTCGGCGATGAGCTTGAGGATTTGTTTCTCGACTGTGACATCAAGCGCGGTTGTGGGCTCGTCGGCAATCAAGAGTTTCGGCTCGCATGCGATCGCCATGGCAATCATGACGCGCTGCTGCTGGCCGCCGGAGAGCTGGAATGGATAGGCATCGACTCGCAGCTGGGGTTCCGGGATGCCGACTTCGCGCAACAGCTCGATCGCACGCGCACGCGCCTGTTTGGCCGTGAGGCTGCGGTGCTTCGTCAGAACCTCGACCAGCTGAAAACCGACGGTGAAAACGGGATTGAGCGAGCTCATCGGCTCCTGGAACACCATGGAAATATCAGCCCCCCGAAGCGCCCGCATCTCCCGCGGCGGTAATTCCAGGAGGTTGCGCCCGAGGTATTCGACCCGGCTTCCGGGAAGCACCGTGGCGTTCGCGGCCGGCAGAAGGCCGAGGATCGCCAGCGCGGTCACCGACTTGCCGCTGCCCGACTCGCCGACCAGCGCGACGGTGCCATGGGACGAAATGTCGAAGCTCACGCCCTTGAGCGCGCGCAGAGGCGTCGCTTCGTCGGTCCGAAAATCCACCTTCAGGTCTCGAACGCTGAGCAGAGTCACGGCGTCGGAGGAAGCGATCATTTGAGCCTGGGATCGAGCGCGTCGCGCAGCGCATCGGTGAACAGGCTAAACGCCGTGACCAGCACCGCCATGGCGACGGTCGCCGCGGCAAGCTGCCACCACTGGCCCAGAAGCAACTCGCTGCTCGATTCGTTGAGCATGCTGCCCCACGATACCGTGTCCACTCCCACGCCGAAGCCGAGGAAGCTCAGGATGACTTCGGACTTGATGAACAGCACGACATGAAGGGACATCTGCACCAGTACCACGTGGCTCACGTTCGGGAAAATGTGCACGAAGATGCGCTGCGCATGGGATGCGCCGATCGCGTCGGCGGCGAGGACGTATTCGCGCGCCTTGTGTCTCATGTACTCGGCACGGACCAGCCGGAAGGTCCCGGTCCAGCCGGTGAGCCCGAGGATCAGGATCACTGTAAGAGTGCCCTTCTGATTGAGCACGGCGGCGACCGCCAGCACGAGGAGCAGATAAGGGATAGCAGTAAATACGCTGTAGAGCCAGTTGAAGAAATCATCCACCCGTCCGCCGTAGTACCCCGCCTGCGCGCCGAAGACGGTGCCGAGAAAGACGGCGAGCGCGGCGGCGACCAGACCCACGAGCATCGAAGTCTCGGTGCCCTTGACCGCCTTCTTCAGCACGTCGCGGCCCCACTTGTCGCCGCCGAATGCGAGCGTCGGCGCTCTGGCTTCCAACGCCGACACGCCCGCCAATTCCTTCCTGATCTCGGCGAGCGTCTCGGCCAGCGGGTCCGCTATGCCGGTTTCCTCGATCGGTGAACCCGGTGATGTGTCGGGTGCAGGTGAAGACGCTGCGGAAGAATCGCCGGCCCCAGGTCCCATGAAACCCGGCGGGGCGTAGCTCACGCCGACTTCCTTCGACCAGTCAGCCGCGATTAACCCTACCCCGGACGCCGCCATGACGGCGAGAAACATAAGGACGATGGCGAGGGAGACGAGCCCGACCCGGTCCCCGTACAGCCGCCGCCACGCGAGCGCCCACAGCCCCGGGGACGCTGAGTCGAGGACGCCGGGCAACGTCGCCGCGCCGGGTTTCATTTGAGCTGCACCCGCGGATCGACCGCCTTGTAGAGCAGGTCCGCCGCGAGGTTCAGGACCATGGTCGCGATCGCGACATAAATCGTCACCGCCTTGATCACGGGAAAATCGCTGCGCTCGACCGCGAGTATCACCTCCCGGCCGATGCCCGGGATGGAAAAGAACCGTTCGATCAGAAACGCACCCGCGAGCAGTCCGGGCAGCTGGATCATGACGTTGGTGACGACGGGGATCGCCGCGTTGCGAAGCACGTGCACCCACATCACGCGGGTCTCGCTCATGCCCTTCGCCCGCGCGGTGCGCACGTAGTCCTGGTTGATTTCCTCGAGGAAGAAGCTCCGGTAGAGCCGCGTGTCGGGCGCGAGCGAAACGATGACCCCAACGATGATCGGCAGCGCGCTGTACACGAACAGGTTCTCCGCGAAGCCGCTGCCCCAACCCTGCACCGGGAACCAGCCGAATCGGTAAGCGAGGACGTACTGGAACACGAGTATGTAGACGAGGATGCTGATCGACTGCCCGACCGTGCAGCCGATCATGATCGCCCGGTCTGTGAGCGATCCGCGCAGGTAGGCCACCAGCATCGCCGCCGCCATCGCCATCAAAGTGCTGATGACGAGCATCGGCACGAGCACTATCAAGGAGGGGCCCAGCCGGGTGGCGAAGATCGCGGAAACGCTTTCGTTCGTAGCCCAACTGACACCGAAATCGGCGGTCGCGACCTGCTTGATGAAAATCCAGAGCTGAACGGTATACGGCTGGTCGACGCCCAGCTGCCGCCTGATGTTCTCGATTCTTTCCGGGTCGGGCATCTTGCCGGCGAGCAGATAGGCGGGATCCCCTCCAATCCAGTTGAACAGGATGAAGACGAGAAGCACGACGCCGAGCAAGGTCGGCACGAACTGCCATGAGCGACGGACGACGTAAGCGAGCATCGCTTCACTTCCCCGATCGGGACTCCAGGTCTATATAGAGCCATTCCGAGTTCAGCACGGGATGCTTCTTGTAGCCGACGACCTGGGGCTGAAGCAGCGCGTTCCGGTAGCGGCTGTCGGTCAGCATCCAGACGGTATGCACCTCCATCAGCCGCGTCATTTCCCGGTAAAGCCGGTTGCGTTCGGGACCGTCGGACAAGAGCCTCGATTTCTCGTAGCGCTCGTCGTACTCAGGGGAGCGGTAGCAGGCGTTGTTGCTCTGGCCTGAGTTCGGTCCGTAGAGCAGCTGCATGAAATTGTCGCCGTCCGGATAGTCGGCGATCCACGCGGAGGTACGCATCATCAGCCGACACTGGTTTTCGAGCTTGATCAGCTCGGGGAAGCGATCTTTGTGTATCTCCAGACGGATACCTATCGAATCGAGCGAACGCTTCATCAGCTCGTCGAATTGGCGATCGCGTTCGCTGGGTGTCGATGAATAACGGATCGCCAGGGGCTTGCCGTCGGGCTGGGCGCGGTAGCCGTCAGGCCCCTTCCTGTAGCCGAACTTGTCCAGCAACGCGTTCGCCGCCCGGGGGTCGTAGGGAATGCCGCTGCGGTAGCGCGGATCGTGGCCGGCGACGCCGGGCGGAATCGGATACTGCGCCCGGATCGCCTGCCCCTTGCGGATGATGCGGATCTGATCATCCACCTTGTAGGCCATCGCGATCGCACGGCGCAGCGCGATTCTCTCCTTGCCGAAACCTCCCACCGGATTTGGCCGATCGCCGATCCGGTCCTGCATGTTGAAATACAAATAGATGATCTCCGGATCGATGCTGCGGTCGAGCTTGATGCCGCGCTTGACGAATTCGGGTCTGAGCTTTCCGTCTTCTGTCATGAAAGTCGGCGCGACTTCCGAGAGCTGATACTCAATATCGGTCGCCCCTCTCTGGAACGCAAGCCAGCGGCTCTGCGTCTCTTCCATGATGCTGATTTCCACTGTCCCGATGAGCGGCAGCTTCTTGCCTTTCATTCGATCCGCGATATCGCGATCGCGCGCATCGTCGCCGGATGCAAAATCCCAGACCTTGCCCCGATAACCGGGATTCGCTTCCAGCACGATTTTCGAGGAGCGGGTGTAGTTCTTCAGAAAATACGGCCCCGTTCCTACGGGGCGGGAACCGGTGTCGTCGCCGTAGGCTTCGATCGCCTCGCGCGCGACGGCGCCGACGAGGGGCAAAGCGAGCACGTATGAGAAATTGACGTCCGTCCCCTTCAACCGGATGCGCAGCGTGTACCGGTCCGGCGTCTCCAGGCCGGCCAGTTTCGCGTCGTAGTCGAAGTGGCCGCTCTTTTTCGCCTGCGAGGCAAGCTCGTCGAGGCCGAGGATTTTCCCCTCGAAGAGGAACGCGTAGGGCGACCGGTTCTTGGGATCGAGGAAGCGCTTGATCGAATAGGCGTAGTCGGCCGCCGTCAGCTCGCGCTTCCTTCCCTTAAAGGCCGGATCGGGAGTGAAGGTGATCCCCTTGCGTATCTTCAGGGAGTAGGTCTTGCCCCGATCGGAGACTGCCGGCATGGACTCCGCGACGTTGGGCACGAGCTTCGCCGGGCGAGCCAGATAGTCGTAGGTCAAAAGTGGATCGAAAATGGCTTCGATCACGGTGCCCGAGTAGTAGTCCGACACTTTGGCCGGATCGAATCCGGTCTCGGCGGCTTGAAACGTCACGCGCAGAACTTTGCCGGGGTCGGCGCCATCCGACGCCATCGGTACGGCGAGCATGAGAAACCATGACGCGGCAAAAAAGCGAAATCGTGTTTCCCCGCTCATTTTGGAAAGTATAATCGAACCTGTTTTACTCGGGACCGCCAGATGGGTTTTCTCCAGGACAAGAAGATACTCGTCACAGGTCTGCTCTCCAACCGCTCGATCGCCTATGGCGTGGCCGAAGCTGCGCGGCGCGAGGGAGCCGAGCTCGCGTTCACCTATCAGAACGAGCGCTTCAAAGGCCGAGTCGCCGAAATGGCGGCCGAGTTTGGCAGCAGCCTCGCGTTTCCCTGCGACGTCGCGAGCGATGCGGAGATTGCCGCGCTTTTCTCGGAGCTTGGAAAAACGTGGGGCGCGCTCGACGGTCTGGTGCACGCGATTGCCTTTGCTCCGCGCGAGGCGATTGCGGGTGATTTTCTCGAAGGCATGTCGCGCGAGTCGTTTCGCATCGCGCACGACGTCAGCAGCTACAGCTTTGCTGCGCTCGCCAAGGCCGCGCTGCCCCTCATGCAAGGGCGCCGCGGAGCGCTCGTTACCCTCACCTACCTCGGCGCCGAGCGCGTGGTGCCGAACTACAACACCATGGGGCTCGCCAAGGCGAGCCTGGAAGCGAGCGTGCGCTACCTCGCCGCGAACCTCGGCCCGAAAGGAATTCGCGTCAACGCCGTTTCGGCCGGCCCGATCAAGACCCTCGCCGCGAGCGGCATTGCCGGGTTCGGCAAGATTCTCAAGTACGTCGCGGAAAACTCACCGCTTCAGCGCAACGTCACGACCGGAGAGATCGGCAATGTGGCGGCGTTCCTCTTGTCCGATCTTGCCGCAGCCGTGACCGGGGAAATCGTCTACGCCGACGCGGGATTCAATACCGTGGTGGGAGGATTACCGGTTTCGGGAGAGCCGGCGTCGTAACCGCGCCTGTTGAGGCGCAACCGCGACCCAATCGACCCAGTGGCTTTCTTTGCACGACGCTGGATTCTCCATCCGCTTTCGCGGGTGCTAAAGGCCGCGGGAATGACGGCACCCGCCTCGCCGGTTGAACGGCGCACCGCGTCCGTTCGAACCGGCGAAATTAAACCGGCCGCGGCAGCGGTCCGGCTTTAATTTTGGTTCTTTTTTTCCAACGCCGCCTTGTTGATTTCCACCGTCGCCTTGGCCCGCAGTCCATCGAGGAACGACTTGAATTCCTGCGACCCGCTTGCTCGCCCCAACTCGCTCTGGACGCTACGTTGACGCGTCTCGTCCGGCTGAACGTCGATGACGCGGCTTAGGCGGTAGATCACATAGCCGTTCTTCGACTCCAACCCCGCGTACGCTGGCAGTTTCAACGCGTCCATGCGAAATATCTGCGACAAGGCCCGTGCATCGAAGTCCTGAGGCTGATCCCGGCTGATGAGTCTGGTTGAGCCGAAGCGCGCGGCCGAAGCATTACCCTTACTCAGGTCTTCAACGCGCTCCGTCCCCTGCTTCCTGGCAAGCGCCATGGCCTCCTGCTGCGCGAGCAGCTTGCCGATCTCGCCCTTCACTTCGTCGAACGGGCGCCGCGTCGCGGGTTTGTGATCTACCACCCGCGCGGAAACCAGCATGCTCGGGGCTGTTTCAATGGCCTCTGTGTTGCGACGGTTTTTGATCGAATCGTCCGCAAACAGCGCCGCGAGCAGCTTAGGATTGCTCAGAGCCGCAACCGGCGCAGATTGCCGCGTGATCCCTCGAGCGCTCTGGATGGCGAGCTTGAATCTTTCGGCGGCCGGCGCCAGCGAATCCGCCTGCTCATACACCAGGTTGCTGAACGTCTCGGCCGCTTCAGCGAAGCGCCTTCCGGCCCGTTGCTTTTTCAACTCAAGCTCGATTTCGGGACGGGCTTGCTCCATGCTTTTCATCTTCCCTGCTTTGATGCCCGTAATCTTGATGATGTGGAAGCCGAAGTCAGACTCCACAGGATCGCTGATCTGATTCAGCTTGAGCCGGAATGCGGCGTCTTCGAAAGGGCGTACCATCATGCCGCGCGCGAAAAAACCAAGATCGCCCCCCTGGGAGGCCGAGCCCGGATCGTCGGAACTCTTTTTCGCAAGCTCTGCGAAGCTGTCCGGCGACTTGCGTATTTGCGCGAGGACCTGCGCCGCGCGCTCCCGTGTTTTGGCCTTCTCCGATTCGTCCGCACCGCTCTTCGAGCCGATCAGGATGTGACTTGCCCGACGTTGCTCGGGGTCACCGTACTTCGATATATTCGATTCGTAGTAGGCCTTGATCTCGTCCGACCCGATCTTTTCTGAAGCGAGCAGTGCATCGGTGCTCAGCACGACGTATTCGACTTGCACTTCTTCGGGCACCAGGAAGCGGGCGGGATTGCTCTCGTAGAACCCACGCACCGTCTCTGTAGCGATCTTGACCCGGCCCAGTTGCGCATCGGCCTGAACTCGATGCTCTGCGATCTCCCGCTGCTGCGCGCGCAGTTGCGCAAACTGGCGGGCTGCCGCCTTTGATGCCATCCCCGAGTCGGACACCGCGCCGGTGAGCTGCTGCACGAGGAGATCGCGGCGCAGCGCCGCGTCGAAGGTTTCCGAGCTCATTCTCTCGTTTCGAAGCATCGTGTCATAGAGCTCTCGGGAGAATTTCCCGTCCACCTGGAAAGCGGGGATGGACATCGTCGTCTCGATCAGCGTCTCGTTGGATACGTTGAGTTGATTGCGCACCGCGTGCTGCATCAGCAGACGCTGCGAGATCATGCCTTCGAGCAGCTCCATGCGTATTGCAGCGGAATCGAACATCGCCGGATCGTAATTCTTCCCGAGCATTGAGCGCAGGCGTTCCTGCTGCTGTCGTATCGCTTCGGCGAATTCCTGCTCGGATATCTTCTGCCCGTCCACTTCCGCCACGTCGCCCGCGCGGACCCCCCCACGCTGGTAGGAATCGATCCCCCAAAGTGCGAACGGCGGCACGATCACCAGCGCGAGCACGAACTGCAGAAGACGTTTGTGATGGGTGACAAAATCGAACATGGGCGTTTCTCGACGAAAAAAGCCGAACTGGCGTTCGTCCTTCAACAAATTCTGGCGGAGCGGACGGGATTCGAACCCGCGACCCCCGGCGTGACAAGCCGGTATTCTAACCAGCTGAACTACCGCTCCTACTCTTCGCTACACACTCTTCGCCCCGCACCGCGAGTTGAACTACGCTGCGCGTCAGTTCGAACTCGCGGACGTAAACCGACGCCGCAGGCGTCCGGCTTTACGACTTGGTGGGTGCTGACGGGATCGAACCGCCGACATTCGCCTTGTAAGGGCGACGCTCTACCAGCTGAGCTAAGCACCCCTTCCCAGAAAACCGGCGCGACCCCGCTCGATCAGAACCGAGCCGGTCTCGGAAGGGCCGCTAGTTTACTGCATCCTTCAGCGCCTTGCCAGCGCGAAACTTGGGGACTCTGGCGGCTTTAATCCTGATCGCATCGCCGGTGCGCGGGTTACGCCCGGTGCGCGCTTCGCGCTTTCCGACGTAAAACGTTCCGAACCCGACAAGGGTGACCATGCTGCCTTTTTTCATCGCGGTCTTGATCGCCGTAACGGCGGCATCGAGCGAGCGTCCCGCGGCGGCCTTGGAGATGTCGGCGGATTTGGCGATGTGATCAATGATTTCCAGCTTGTTCATTCGGCCCCCTTGAAGATTGATTGATCGCGGAGTGCACACTCAATGTACACAACCCACCTCCCGTTGGATCATGACCGTGGACTAAGCAAAGACCGGTCTACCGCGTCCCGAGGCGACGCAGTGCCAAACCGGGCTATGCTTATTTCGCGGCTGAAACGGGTTCTTGAAATGGGTGCGATATCTCACACCCATTTATAACAATTGCAAAAGCACCATGTCAAGCAGTCGCGGCGGTTTAGTTTTTCCCTGCGTGATGCTTTTCTGGAACTCTGCAAGAGACGCGCCAAGTTTCCTCCGCGGTATGCGATGTCCCGGGAAAACACTTCGGAAAGCTGACGAGCGCGGCGCGATTCGCTCGGCGTTGCACCAATCTAGTGAGTAACCACCGTGGTGGAGGTCTTGTCGTCTGCGACGGGAGGAATCGGCGGCGCGTCGGACGCGGGCTTGCGCGGCTCCGGCGGACGCTCGAGCGCAAGCTCGAGCACCTGTTCGATCCATTTAACCGGAAGAATTTCCAGTCGATTCTTGATGTTGTCTGGGATTTCTACAAGATCCTTCACGTTCTCGTCGGGAATGAGCACGGTCTTCACGCCGCCCCGGTGCGCCGCAAGGAGCTTTTCCTTCAGTCCGCCGATCACCAACACTTCCCCGCGCAAGGTGATCTCGCCGGTCATGGCGAGATCCGCCCGAACCGGGATCCCGGTCAGCGCCGACACCATCGCGGTGCAGATCCCGATGCCGGCGCTCGGACCGTCCTTGGGCGTTGCACCTTCGGGAAGGTGCACATGAATGTCGTTCTTCTGGTAAAAGTCCTCGGCAACCCCGAGCTTCGAGGAGCGGTTACGCACGACGGAAAGCGCGGCCTGGATCGACTCCTGCATCACCTCGCCGAGCTTGCCCGTAGAGATCGTTTTGCCCTTCCCGGGCATGGTGACAGCCTCGATCGTGAGCAATTCCCCCCCGACTTCGGTCCACGCAAGTCCCGTAACCTGTCCGATCTGGTTCTTCTTTTCGGCAATCCCATAGTTAAAGCGCCGCACGCCGACGAACTTGTCGAGGTTTTTTGGCGTGACCAGTATCCTCTTTTTCTTTTCCTTGGTTACGAGCAGCTTGACCACTTTACGGCAGATCTTCGATACGTCACGCTCAAGATTCCGCACCCCGGCCTCGCGCGTGTAGTAGCGGACGATGTCGCGGATCGCGCTATCGGACACGGATACTTCTTCCTTCTTTAGTCCGTTGTTCTTGAGCTGTTTGGGAAGCAGGTAACGCGTGGCGATATTGACTTTCTCGTCTTCGGTATAGCCGGAAATGCGGATGACCTCCATCCGGTCAAGCAGCGCCGGCGGGATGTTCAGCGTGTTGGCGGTCGCGACGAACATCACCTCCGAGAGGTCGTACTCGACTTCGACGTAGTGGTCGGTGAAGGTGTGGTTCTGCTCAGGGTCGAGCACTTCGAGCAGCGCAGAGCTCGGGTCGCCGCGGAAGTCCATGCCCATCTTGTCCACTTCGTCGAGCAGGAACAGCGGGTTGCGCACCCCCACCTTGCTCATGTTCTGCAAGATCTTTCCGGGCATCGAACCGATGTAGGTGCGGCGATGGCCGCGGATCTCGGCCTCGTCACGGACGCCGCCGAGCGACATGCGCACGAACTTGCGGTTGGTCGCGCGGGCGAGCGACTTTCCGAGCGAGGTCTTCCCGACGCCGGGCGCGCCCACCAGACACAGGATCGGCGCCTTGACCTTGTCCACCCGGATCTGCACCGCGAGGTATTCGACGATGCGCTCCTTGACCTTCTCCAGTCCATAATGGTCGGCGTCCAGAGTCTTCTCGGCCGCAGCGATGTCGCGCGAGATCTTGCTGCGCTTCCTCCACGGCAGGTTGACGAGCGTATCGACGTAATTGCGCACCACCGTGGCTTCGGCCGACATGGGCGACATGAGGCGAAGCTTCTTCAACTCGGCATCGGCCTTCTTGCGCGCTTCCTTGGGCATGTGCGCGGCCTTGATGCGTTTTTCCATCTCCTCGAGATCGGCTCCGTCCTCGCCTTCGCCAAGCTCTTTCTGGATGGCCTTGACCTGCTCGTTGAGGTAGTACTCGCGCTGGCTCTTTTCCATCTGTCGCTTGACGCGGCCGCGGATGCGCTTCTCGACCTGGAGAATGTCGATCTCGGCCTCAAGCTGCGAAAGCAAGTGCTCCAGACGCGCCTTCACTTCGAACATCTCCAGGACTTGCTGCTTCTGCTCGAGCTTGAGCGGCAGGTGGGCCGCAATGGTGTCGGCAAGCCGCCCGGCTTCCTCTATTCCGGCAAGCGAAGTGAGGATCTCGGGTGGGATCTTCTTGTTGAGCTTCACGTACTGATCGAACTGTCCGACAAGCGCCCGTCGCATCGCCTCGATCTCAGTGGCGTCGCCGACCTCGGCGGGCACGGCCACGGCCTCGGCCACGTAATGGCTATTCATGTCGGCGATCTTCTGGATCCGGGCGCGCTGGCCGCCTTCCACCAACACTTTCACGGTGCCGTCGGGGAGTTTCAACATCTGCAGGATGTTGGAAATACAGCCGATCCTGTACAAATCCTCGGCGGCCGGCTCGTCTTTAGCGGCGGATTTCTGCGCGACCAGCAGGATGTTCTTGCCTGCTTCCATTGCGATTTCCATCGCCTTGATCGACTTCGGCCGCCCGACGAAGAGCGGAATGACCATGTGCGGGAACACGACCACGTCGCGCAGCGGCAGCAGCGGATACTCGATGGTTGCGGTTGCGATCTCGTTGGCCATGGCGCTCCCGGAAAGCTGAATCAATCGCTACTTTGGGGCGGCGCGCCCCGGTTCAAGCCACGCCCCGATCGAGGACGGCGGTCGTCGCTCAAGCGGTGCCCGCCACTTTCGGGGGCTCGGTGTAGATGAGAAGGGGCTTGCCTTCGCCGATGATGGCGTTCTCGTCTACCACGACCTTGCTCACGTTCTCCATCGTCGGAAGATCGAACATGAGGTCCAGCAGCACCTGTTCGAGAATCGAGCGCAGTCCACGAGCGCCGGTCTTTCGCGCCAAGGCCTTCTTGGAGATCGCCTGCAGCGCCTGCGGCCGCACTTCCAGGTCCACGCCCTCCATTCCGAAGAGCTTCTGATATTGCTTGATGAGAGCGTTCTTCGGCTCCGTGAGTATTTGGATCAGGGCTTTCTCGTCGAGTTCCTCGAGCGTGGCGATCACCGGCAGCCGCCCCACGAATTCGGGAATGAGCCCGTATTTGATGAGGTCTTCCGGCTCCACCGTGCGCAGCACTTCGCTGATGTCCTTGCCGCTCTTCAAGCTTCTCACGTCCGCGCCGAAGCCGATGCCGCTCTTCTCGGAGCGGCTGCGGATGATCTTCTCCAGACCGTCGAACGCTCCGCCGCAAATGAACAGGATATTGGTCGTGTCGACCTGTACGAAATCCTGATTGGGGTGCTTGCGCCCGCCTTGCGGCGGCACCGACGCGATCGTCCCCTCGACGAGCTTGAGCAGCGCCTGCTGCACGCCCTCGCCCGAAACATCTCGGGTAATCGAAGGGTTGTCGGACTTGCGCGAAATTTTGTCGATTTCGTCGATGTAGACGATGCCGCGCTTGGCCTTGTCCACATCGTAGTCGCAGTTCTGCAGCAGCTTCTGAATGATGTTCTCCACGTCCTCGCCGACGTAGCCCGCCTCGGTCAGCGTTGTCGCATCGGCGATCACGAACGGAACGTTCAAAAGGCGCGCCATCGTCTGCGCGAGCAGCGTCTTGCCCGATCCGGTCGGGCCGACGAGCAGGATGTTGGATTTCGCGAGCTCGACCTCGTCGTTCTTCGAGAGGTGCTTCAGCCGCTTGTAATGGTTGTAGACCGCGACCGAGAGGATCTTCTTCGCCAGCTCCTGGCCGATCACGTACTCGTCCAGTATCCCGCAGATTTCGCGCGGCGTTGGCAGATCCGACTTGGCGGGCTTGCCCTTGTCGGCTACGCTCTCCTCGCGAATGATGTCGTTGCACAGCTCGATGCACTCGTCGCAAATGAACACGGACGGACCCGCGATGAGCTTCCTCACCTCGTGCTGGCTCTTGCCGCAGAAGGAGCAGTAGAGGAGTTTCTCGCCGCCGCTCTTTTCGCTCATGTCTTCTCCGCGTTCAGGCCGCCGCGGTCGCCTCGGCCCGTGAGGTCAGCACCCGGTCCACGAGTCCGTACTTCACTGCCTCGTCCGCGGAAAGGAAATTGTCGCGGTCGGTGTCGCGCGAGATGCGCTCTACGCTCTGGCCGGTGTGCTTCGCCATGATCTCGTTGAGTTGCTGGCGCAGATAAAGGATTTCCTTGGCGTGGATCTCGATGTCGGACGCCTGCCCCTGAAACCCGCCCATGGGCTGGTGGATCAGCACGCGCGAATTGGGCAGGCAGAAGCGCTTGTCCTTTTCGCCTGCCCCGAGCAACAGCGCCCCCATGCTGGCCGCCTGTCCGACGCAAAGCGTCGAGACGTCGGGTTTGACGAACTGCATGGTATCGTAAATCGCGAGCCCCGCCGACACCGAGCCGCCCGGGGAATTGATGTAGAAGGATATGTCCTTGTCGGGGTTTTCCGACTCGAGGAAAAGGAACTGGGCGACGATCAGATTGGCCGAAATCTCGTTCACCGGACCGACCAGAAAGACCACGCGTTCTTTGAGCAGCCGCGAGTAGATGTCGTAGGCGCGCTCGCCCCGCCCGCTCTGCTCTATCACCATGGGGATCAGCCCCAGGTCCTGCGGATCCTGACGGGATGATTGGCCCTGCGGCGCACCCACGTGCCAACTCATGCCGCTCATTTGGCTCCTCCCATCAGTTTGTCGAAGCTGATCGCCTCGTCCTCCACCTTGGCGCGCTCGAGAACCCATTTGACGACATTCGACTCGACCGCCAACCCCTCGAACTCGCCCAGCCGCTGCGGCTCCGAGTAAATCCATTTTACCACCTCAAAGGGTTGCTCATAGGTCTGGGCGTGCTCGGTCACCAGAGCGCGCACCTGCTCGGGCTTGGCGCCAAGATCGTGTGCTCTTACGACTTCGCCGAGAATCAGCCCCAGGGTTACGCGCCGACGCGCCTGCGCTTCGAGCGCCTCCGGACTCACGGGCAACTTTTCAAGCTTGACGCCCCGGGCCTCGAGGTCCGCACGCGCCTGTTGCACCATGCGTTGCAGCTCGATTTCGACGAGCGATTTCGGTAATTCGAGCGCTGTGGAGTCGATGAGCGCCTGCATGACCGCCTGCTTGAGTTCGCTCTCGACCCGTTTGTTGACTTCGCGCCCGACGTTCGCCTTGACTTCTTCGCGCATCCTCGCGATGTCGCCGTCGGCGACGCCGAGCGATTTGGCGAATTCGGCATCGACCTCCGGGAGTTTTGGCGCCTCGACGTCGTTAACGCTGACCTCGAAGCTCGCAGACTTCCCGGCCACTTCTTTCCCGAAATAGTCGGCTGGAAAGGCCACCGGAAAAATCTTCCGTTCTCCGGCCTTCGCTCCGGTGAGGCCGGATTCGAATTCGGGCAGGACGCGGCCCTCGCCGATCACGACCGGCATCGCGCTGCCCTTGCCGCCGGGAAACTCGTTCCCGTCAATGCGCCCCGTGTAGTCGACGGTGACTCGGTCGCCCGACTGTGAAGCGCGCGTGACCGCTTCCCAGGTCGCGCGCTGCTTGCGAAGGATGCCGATCGTATGATCCACGTCGGCTTCATCGACGGCGTGAGTGGGGCGCCGGACTTTCGTGCCCGCCAAGTCACCCAGTTTGATGTCTGGGTAGATCTCAAACGTGGCGCTGAATGCGAGCTGTTTTTCGTCGCCGCCCTCCTTGCGCTCGATACGCGGATAGCCTGCGACCTTCAGCCTTTGCTCCTTTATTACTTCGGAGAATGCTTTTTGCACCGCGTCGCCGATCACTTCCGTGCGCACCTGCGGACCGTAGTGCTGCGCGACGATCTTGAGCGGAACTTTGCCCGGGCGAAAACCGTCCATGCGCACGGTGCGCGAGAGCTTGCGCAGCCGCTGCTCGACTTCACGGTCGATCTGCTCGGCCGGAACCGCCATGTCCAGTTTCCGTTCCAGCTTGCCTAACGTTTCGATGCTCGTCTGCATTCCCAAAAACCCGGCTCCTGGTGCGAAGGAAGGGACTCGAACCCCCATGCCTTACGGCGCTGGAACCTAAATCCAGTGCGTCTACCAATTCCGCCACCTTCGCGGTGCGGCACCTGCGTCGCGCCCGGTTCCCTGCTCTTTAGCCGGACCGCAATGCGCGTGCCATTCTACCGCAACCCCCCTATACTGTCAGCCTAACAGCCTGAAACCCTTTGAAAAATAGGGCAATGTCGGTTGGCCACTACGAAAACTTTCCGGTTGCTTCGCTGCTGCTTCCGGCACCACTTCGCCGTCCCGTGTCAGTCATCTACCGATTTGCGCGCAGCGCGGATGATTTCGCCGATGAAGGCCAACTTCCAAGCGCCGAGCGCCTCGCCTGCCTCGAGGCTTATCGCACGGAATTGCGCCGGCTTGAGGCAGGTGAATCCCCCGCTTCTTCGCTTTTCCGGGAGCTCCTCGAAGTAATCTCGGCGCATGGCCTGCCGTTTGAGCCTTTTTACAACCTCCTCGATGCGTTCTCCCAGGACGTGACCAAATCGCGCTACGCAAACTTCGCCGAGGTCATGGATTATTGCCGACGCTCGGCGGAGCCGGTGGGTCGGTTGATGCTGCACTTGTATGGCAGATTCGACGCTGAGAACCTCGCCTGCTCGAATGCGGTCTGCTCGGCGCTGCAGCTCATCAATTTCTGGCAGGACGTGGAAATCGACTTCCGCAAGAACCGCATCTACCTCCCGCAGGAAGAAATGGCGCGCTTTGGGGTAACCGAAAGCCAGATCGCGGCACGCGACGCCACCGGTGGTTGGTGGGACCTTATGCGTTTTCAGGTTGACCGGGCACGCTCGATGATGCTGAAAGGATCGCCGCTCGTAGGACGTCTTCCGGGACGCGTCGGCCTTGAGATCCGCGGCGTCGTGCAGGGAGGCTTGAGGATCCTGGAGAAAATCGAGAGCGCGCGCGGCGATGTGTTCCGGCAACGACCCGTGCTTCGTGTCTGGGACTGGCCGCTGATGCTTGCGCGTGCGCTGGTGATGCGATGACCCCCGACGAGTATTGCCAACACAAAGCGGCGCAGAGCGGGTCGAGTTTCTACTACTCGTTTCTTTTTCTGCCGCCGGCGCGCCGTCGCGCGATCACTGCGCTCTACGCTTTCTGCCGCGAAGTGGACGACGCCGTGGACGAGCCGACCGAGCCCTCGGCTGCACAAGCGGCGCTCGCGTGGTGGCGCGGCGAGGTCGCCCAGCTCTTCGCCGGCAACCCGCAGCATCCGGTAACACGCGCGCTGGTGCCTGCTACCGGGCCGTTCGGAATCACCCAGGCACGGTTGAACGAGATCATGGACGGCATGGAGATGGACCTGAACCAGAACCGCTACCTGGATTTTGCGGGGTTGCAGCTCTACTGCCACCGCGTGGCAGGCGTAGTCGGCGCGCTCGCCGCGGCGATCTTCGGCTACCGCGATCCGAAGACGATCGACTATGCCGAGCGGCTCGGCCTCGCGTTCCAGCTCACCAACATCATCCGCGACGTCGGCGAGGACGCGCGCAATAACCGTATCTATATCCCAATGGACGAACTGAAGCGCTTCGAGGTCAGCGCCGCGGACATTCTCGAGGGCCGCCACACCGAGAACTTCACGCGCCTGATGCGCTTCCAGGCCGGGCGCGCCATGCGCTGCTACGACGAAGCGCTGGCACTCCTTCCCCTCGAAGACCGCCGCGCGCAAAGACCGGGCCTGGTCATGGCTGCCATCTACCGGACGCTGCTCAAGGAAATATCCGGCGACGGCTTTCGCGTGCTCAAGCAGCGCGTCGCGCTCACGCCGGTCCGCAAGCTCTGGATCGCGTGGCGGACTTGGGTCACGGCTTGACCCCACCCCAGGTCGCGGTCGTCGGCGCCGGCTGGGCGGGCCTCGCTGCCGCGGTGACGTTGGCGGAGCGCGGCGTTCCGGTCACGGTTTTCGAGGCTTCGCGCAGTCTCGGCGGCCGCGCGCGGCGGGTGAGCGTCGACGGCGTCGATCTCGACAACGGCCAGCACGTCCTGATCGGCGCGTATCGCGAAACCTTGCGGCTGATGCGGCTTGTCGGCGCCGATCCCGACAAGCTCCTCCTTCGCTTGCCCCTCGAGTTGCGCTTCGCCGACGGCTTTCATCTGCGCGCGCCGCGGCTCCCCTACCCGCTCAATCTGTTCGCCGCGCTCCTCGCCGCGAAGGGATTGCATCTCGCTCAAGGCTTCAGCGCGCTGCGCTTCATGGCGGCGCTCCGAGCTCGCAATTTTCGCATCGAGCCCGACCGCAGCGTCGCGCAATTTCTCGACGAACAGCGTCAGACAGGCACGCTGCGCACGCATTTGTGGGAACCCCTATGCGTGTCCGCGCTGAACACGCCGGTCGACCACGCCTCCGCCCGGGTCTTCGCAAACGTCCTGCGCGACGGCTTCACCGGAAAACGCGATGCGAGCGATCTTCTCATCGCTCGAACCGACCTCGGCGGCGTATTTCCGGAGCCGGCCGCCGCGTACATCACCGCGCGCGGCGGCAAGATCAGGCTCGGGGAGCCGGTGCGCCGGATCATGCGCGTCCCGACCGGGTTTCGTGTCGACGCGTCGTGGTTTACCCATGTGGTGATCGCCTGCGGCCCGCAGCATGCGGGGCAATTGCTGGTGCAACTTCCCGAACTGGCCGACTCGCTTTCGCGTATCGGCGCATTCGCCTACGAGCCCATCGTCACCTGCTACCTGCAATATCCCGAATCCATATCGCTGCCTGCACCCATGCTCGGCTTCAACGGCGGCATCGCGCAGTGGGCGTTCGATCGCGGCCGGCTCGGCGGACCCAAGGGCCTGCTCGCTGCCGTGATCAGCGCATCGGGCGCGCACGAGGAACTCACGAAGGAAGCGCTGGTGTCGCGAATCGAGGCCGAGCTTCGGGCAGCACTCGGCGCCCTGCCCGCCTTACGCTGGTCGCAGGTCATCACCGAGAAGCGCGCAACGTTTTCCTGCACGCCCGCGCTCGCTCGACCCGAAGCGCAGACCGCAATCCCCAACCTCGTGCTGGCGGGGGATTACGTGGGAAGCGAATACCCGGGGACGCTGGAGGCCGCGGTGCGCAGCGGGATCGACGCGGCAAGAAAGCTGATGGAGATTGACATCCCCTGCGAGCGGGTCCTCTAGACTCGCCGGCGTTCAATTTCCGTGCAGAAGCGTTTGAGCAGCTATTCGTCGGCACGAAACCCTGACGCCTTGACGACCGGTGCCCACTTGGCAGTCTCTTCGGCCTCGCGACGCGCAAGCTCGTCCGGTGTGCTGCCTACGGGCTCCAAACCTATTGCGAGCAGCCGCTCGGACACTTCAGGAGCCTTGATTGCTGACGCGATCGCTGTTGAAAGGCGTTCGATCATTGGGCGTGGCGTTCTCGCGGCAGTGTGAAATGCCTGCCAGCCCATGCCTTCGATCGCCGCGAAACCCAACTCCTTGAACGTGGGGATATCCGGCGCTGCAGGCGAGCGCTGTGACCCGGAACTCGCAAGTATTCGTACCTTGCCCGACTGGTGGTGTTTGATCATTTCAGAGAGAACGGTGATCCCGGCGGGCACCTGTCCGCCGACCAGGTCAGTCACGAGAGGTGCGCCACCCTTGTATGAAACGAAGATCAACTCTACGCCGATGGTGCGGCTGAGCATCACACCGAAAAAATGCGGCGGGCTGCCGGCTGTCGGCGTGCCGTAGGTCGCCTTCGCCGGATTTCCGCGAACCCACGCGATGTACTCGTGCAGGCTCTTCGCGGGCAACCCCGGGCCGACGGCGAGGCCGAACGGGAAGGTGGCCGCGAGCGAGACCGGTGCGAAGTCCTTGATCGGGTCGTATCTGAGCCTTGCGTTCGTGAGCGGCGCGAACACCGTTACGACGATCGGCGAGATCATCAGTGTCTTGCCGTCCGGCGCGGTGTTCTTCAGCGCCTCCGCCGCGAGGATGCCGTTCAGTCCCGGTCTGTTTTCGACGATTACGGGCGTACCGAGCGAAGTCTTCAGTCGATCCACGATGAGCCGGGCGATCACATCGGACGTCCCACCGGGCGCAAAGCCGACGAGAATCCGGACCGGTCCGCCTTGTGCGCTTGCGGAGGCTGCAATCGCGAAGCTAAGCACGGCAAACAGTACTCGCAGTGGTGCGTTCATCGCTTGTCCTTCCCGGATGGTGTGGGCTCGCTGCTCAAGGTACGCGCCCGGGCGACGACCAGGCAAGGGAACAAATGCAGCGATCGGGAGGGAACAATTTCCCTCTCGGAGGACACCCGGAGGTGTCGAATCGTGCTCCGTGTTGCCTGGCGACCGTGGCGGGACGATCGCCGGATGCAGCCGCTACCAGCGCCTCGGCGGCTTGCGCAGGATGGTCATCCGCCCCCGGTCCGTCTTGATGTAACCGCCCCGCGCAAGATCACGCAATACCCGGCCGACCATTTCGCGCGTGGCGCCGACCCGGCGACTGATCTCCACGTGCGTCAAGCGCTCACCGACCAGCTTGCCGTCAGTCTCCACGGCCCGCGCGAGAAGCAGTTTCACCACGCGTCCGTACACTTCGTCCATCGTCAAGGTCTTCGTGCGCTGGAGGAGACGACGCAGGCGTGCCACCACGTCCATGAGCAAGACGACGGCAATTTGCGGGTGACGCTGCAGCAACTGTTTCAAGTCGGTCATCCGGATCGAAGCGACGCGCAGGTCTGCAACCGCGATAAAGGACACGAGTGCCACCTCGCCACCCAATGTCGCATCCGCAAAGTGATCTCCGGGACCTTCCAAGCCGAGATTCAACTGGTGCCCCCCTTCATCGCGCCAGAACGCCTGGACGTTTCCCGACAGGATGATATTGAACAGGTCCAAGCGGTCGCCTTCGGTAACGACGATGGCGTTTTTCGGATAGCGACGAATAGTGAAGAGCTGCGCCGTCTCCTGCAATTCCTCCGGCGAGAGCGACGCAAAGAGCGGTATCGCCGCGAGATCGGCGGCGGTGAGAGCAGTCATCGAGGCACGGTGCGTTCTATCGAGTATGCAAAAAACCGCACCGGACCGATGCTAAGACCATCTGCACGCATACGCAACGATATGGCCATCTAAAGCCCAATAGCGTGCCGGTCAGATCAAGTAGCGCTTCCCAACCGCAGACGGGACCAGCTCGTCGCCGAACTCCCTTGCCATCACGGCGAGCGCTCTCCAGCCCGTGCAGTGTCCCGGAGCCAGCAGCTTCAGGCTGAACTGCTTCAGGTCGGCGATGGTCTGCGGGATCACCCTTTCATTTATTCCCGAGAGATGCAAACCGCCCATCGCACCGTATAGCGGGACCGACGGAAAGAGCGAGCGCGCGTGCGTCAGGACGTTGATCAACCCCGCGTGAGAGCAGGCCGAGAAGACAAACTGGCCCTTGTCCTTCACCTGCACCGACACAAACCGTTCGTCCATGATCAGGGGATCGGGCTCCCAGGACTGTCCATCCGCGCTGCGGGACAGGTGGTTCGGCACCCCCGCTTCGTAGTTGGTCACGCGCGGAATTTCGCCGCTCACGTAGAAGGCGCCGCCCGCAATGACTTGCGGATCGCGGGTGTTAACTACGTTGGCGCCCGCCTTGGTCAAGGTGTCCGGGTTCGGAACAGGCTCGTTGACGTAGAGCTTGCCATCGGGCCGCTTCGTCGCTCGCTGCGCGAACATTCCGGGGTGCATGTAGCAATCGAGGCGGCTGCCGGTGCGGCTTTTCGCGATCGACTCTACCGCAGCGAGCAGACCGCCGGCATGGTCCCAATGTCCATGAGACAGAACGACCGCCTCGATCGCGGCGAAATCGACACCCAGGATTTCGGCGTTTCGCGTAAACGTGGCGGCGGCGGGGCCAGCGTCGAAAAGCGCCGTGCGTGCCTTCCCATTGACATATACGGTTACCAATAGGGAAAGGCCGTGATGCGCACAGCAGATGTTCTGCCCGGACAGCACGCGCAGTCGTCCTCCGGTGAGCAGAACCGACCACTCGGACTCCACGTTCTTCGGATTGGTCGAAAGGCTGTCGGTCGTATTGTCGACCAGTACGAGGACTTCGAGACGATCAACCGCAACAATATCGCTCATTGCTGGCTCTCCTCACATTCATCGAACGTAGACCTCTATTCCTTCGACATTCCGGTGTCACGCAGCACGCTGCACACTTGCACGCGGTACTCGACGTAGAAGTCCTTGCGCCCTTTTTTCTTCGCGTCGACGTGCTCCGGATGCCGACTCCAGGCCCGTTGCGTCTCTTCGGATTCAAACTCGACGATGGTGACTTTCTCGCCATCTTCGGCAACGAAGCCTTTGTGCGAGATGTAGCCCGGCATTTCCTTCGCAAGAGTGCTCATGCGGGTGGCCCACTGCACGTACTCCTGTTGAACCTCGGGCCTTACTCGAGAACGAAACACGGTGACGATCATCGAAGTCCTCTCAGGAAAGTTCTTATCGTTGTGATCACCTACAGCCCGATAGCGCGCAGATCAAGCCGCCCGTTCCTCACCGGCGGACACCAAAAGTAGGCCCCCGACACCGGGCGCGTAAACGTAAACAGTGCATCCACAATCCCGTCCTCAGCCCCGACCATGCGCTTGAGCAGGGCCTCGAACGCATCCGGCGTTCTGCCGAACGCCGTAAACACGAGCCCTTCGCGCGCCGCATCCACCCAGGGCATCGAGCGCCGCACGACGAAGGCTTCGGGTGTGAAGCTCTCCTGCGCGGTCCGTTTCACGTGCGCCGAAGCCGGCGCATTCCCCAGCTCTTGGTTGTCGCTCCTGCGCCGGCCGATGGTGTTGTCCTGTGCTTTTCGCGGCATCGCGGCGAATTTGTCCAGATCGTGGACCCACTGCTGGACGGCGACGAAGCTCGCGCCGCCGAATCCCGGTCTCTGGTCGTCCCCGATCGCGGCCTCGACGGCCTTCTTTCCCTTCGGATTCTCGGTGCCGTCCTCGTAGCCGGTGAGGTCCAGTCCGCGGCCGTGACGAAACGCGTCGATCACGCTCGTCGTCTCGAACACCGGCGCGAGCATTTTCTCGATCGCGCGCCCGCGATGCACGATTTCGCCGCGGTCTTCGCCGCGCAGCCAGCACCACAGCGCGGCAGGTGTCGAAGGGACTTCGAAGCCCTCGCCCCTGTGATGCGGAAACGGGCGCAGTCCCTTGATCTCCTTTTGCATCGCGAAGAGCAGCACTGCGCCGAAACCGACGACGCACGTCTCGCCGTCCGCCGCCGACGCCAGCGACTTGACCGCCTCCCGCGGCTGCGCGCCCTGCTTCAGCGAAAACGTGAGGTAGCGCGCGTGGCGCGGTATCGGAGCGAGGATTCCCGGTTGAGCGTTCTTCATGGTGTCCATTGTCTATTGTCGAAACCGCGCGATCGCCTCGGCGACGCGCTCGACCGCGATGATGTCAAGCCCGTCGATTCTCTGCTTCGGCTGATTGGCCTTGGGGATGATCGCCTGTGTGAAGCCGAGCTTCGCGGCTTCCTTCAACCGCTCCTGGCCGCGCGGCGCGGGGCGCACTTCGCCGGCCAGCCCGACTTCGCCGAACACGGCGAGCTTCGCGGGAAGCGGCTTGTCGGTGAGCGAAGAGACGATGGCAAGCATCACTGCGAGATCCGCCGCCGGCTCGCTGATGCGCACGCCGCCCACGGCGTTGACGAACACGTCCTGGTCGTAGCAGGCGATGCCCGCGTGGCGGTGAAGCACCGCGAGCAGCATGGCGAGGCGGTTCTGTTCCAGGCCCACCGAGAGCCGCCGCGGGTTGGGCGCGTGCGCTGCATCCACCAAGGCTTGGATCTCGACGAGCAGCGGCCGCGTGCCCTCCTGAGTGACGAGGACGCAGGATCCCGCCACCTCGCTGGTGTGTTGCGACAGGAAAATCGCTGAGGGGTTGGACACACCGCGCAGGCCCTTTTCGGTCATCGCGAACACGCCCAGCTCGTTCACCGCGCCGAAGCGGTTCTTGAAGGCGCGGATCAGACGGAAACTCTGATGCGTGTCCCCCTCGAAGTAAAGCACCGAATCGACAATGTGCTCGACCACGCGCGGGCCGGCGATCGCGCCTTCCTTGGTGACGTGACCGACCAGCACGATGATGGTGCCGCTGCCCTTGGCGTAACGCGCGAGGTGCGCAACGCATTCACGCACCTGCGCGACCGAGCCCGGAGCGGAAGTGAGCTGCTCCGAGTAAAGCGTTTGGATCGAATCGATGACGGCGACTTCCGGCTTCGCCTTTTCGAGCGTGGCGAGGATGCGCTCGAGTTGGATCTCGGCGAGCAGCTCGAGTCCGCCCGAGTCGAGTTGAAGGCGCGAAGCCCGCAGTGCCACTTGCTCGGCGGACTCCTCGCCTGTTACGTAGATGGACTTGTGCGAGACGCTCATCTGAGCGAGCGCCTGCAGGAGCAACGTGGACTTGCCGACCCCCGGATCCCCACCGATCAGCACCACCTGCCCGGTGACGAAGCCCCCGCCGAGCACGCGGTCCAGTTCGCCGATTCCGGTCGCGATTCGCTGGGCCTCGCGTGCGCTGACGTCGGCGAGACGCTTCAACTGCGAGCTTTTTGCGACGCCGGAGAAACGGTGCTTGGGCGCGCCTTCGGAGACGCCTTCGACGAGCGTGTTCCACGCGCCGCAGTGCGGGCATTGGCCCTGCCACTTCGGCGATTCGCCGCCGCATTCGGTGCAGGCGTAGATGGTTTTCGGTTTGGCCATCAACCAGCCTCGGTCACCGGCACGCGCGGCGAAAGCGCGCACAGCAACTCGTAGCTCACCGTGCCCGCGCTCGCCGCGACTTCGTCCGCCGACAAACCCTCGCCCCAGAGGGTCACGGGTGAGCCTACGGCCGCCTCGGGGATTCCGGTGAGGTCGGCAAACAGCATGTCCATCGCCACGCGCCCCAGGGTGCGCGTGCGCCTGCCGCAAACGAGCACCGGCGTTCCGAACGGCGCATGGCGCGGATAGCCGTCGGCGTAGCCACAGGCGACGATGCCGATTCGCATCGGGCCGTCAGCCGTGAACGTGCAGCCGTATCCGACGCTATCGCCGGCACCGAGGCTGCGCACAGCGATCAGCTCGCTCGAGAGCGTCATCGCCGGCTTGAGTTCCAGCTTCTCCGCGCTCTCATCGGGAAAGGGCGAACAGCCGTAAAGCATGATCCCCGGCCTCACCCAGTCGGCGTGGGTCTCGGGAAATCGCAGGATCGCCGCCGAATTGGCGAGACTGCAAGGGAACTTTGCTTCCGCGGCCATCGCCTCAAAGCGCTCGAGCTGCCACCGGACCCCGCGCTCGCCGTCGGCGTCGGCGAAATGCGTCATCAGCGTGATCTCGCCCGCACAGCGCCGCAGGCGCTCAAGGGCACCGGGAAAATCGCCTTGGGCGAAGCCCAGCCGGTTCATGCCGGTGTTGAGCTTCGCATACACCGTGATCTTCTTCGAAAGCCGCGCCTTTTCGAGTATCGCTATCTGTTCCGCGTCGTGCACGACGACCGCAAGGCCGTGCGCGGCGATCGGCTCCAGCTCCTGTGGCGAGAAAAAACCTTGTAGGAGGAGGATCGGGCGCCGCTCCCCGGCCCGGCGCAGCTCGAGCGCTCCTTCCAGCTCGATCAACGCGAGGCCGTCGGCGGCGGCGAGCGCTGCGGCGGCTCGCGCAAGCCCATGACCGTAGGCGTTCGCCTTCACCACCGCCCATGTGCGCGAGCGCGGTGCGCGGCGTTTTGCAGCGCCCAGGTTGTGGCGCAGCGCTGCAAAATCGATGCGGACTCGGATCGGACGCACGGGACGCCATTCGACCATAAACCGGGGGTTCCGACCAGCGGGCGCCAGAAGTATTCGCACTGCGTAAAAAACTCATGGTATAAAGCGGGCGGCCAAAACGTTTACTCGCCGTAACGCAGCGACACAAGCGACCTATGAAACGCGGCTTTTACACCATCATGGCGGCGCAGTTTTTCAGCTCGCTCGCCGACAACGCGCTGTTGATCGCCGCGATCGCCCAGCTCCTTGAGCTCGACGGACCGGCCTGGATGATACCGCTGCTGAAGTTCTTCTTTACCGTGTCCTACGTCGCGCTCGCGGCGTTTGTCGGAGCGTTCGCCGACGCCATCCCCAAAGGCCACGTGATGTTCATCACGAATACGATCAAGATCGTCGGCTGCTTCATGCTCTTCTTCGTCGGCTACGTGCAGTTCGTCGGCATTCCCGAGTACGTGATGGTGCTCGCCGCCTATGCGGTGGTCGGGTTCGGCGCGGCGGCGTACTCTCCGGCGAAGTACGGCATCCTCACCGAGCTGCTGCCGCCGGGAAAACTGGTGATCGCCAACGGCTGGATCGAAGGGCTGACGGTCGTGTCGATCATCCTCGGCACGGTGCTCGGCGGCGCGCTGATCAGTCCGCAGATCGCCTCGGTCCTGCTCGCCATCGACATGCCGAACATCGACACCGGGATCGAGACCCCGGCGGAGTCTGCGATCATGGTCATCGCCGTGATCTACGTCATCGCCGCAATCTTCAATCTGTTCATTCCCGAAACGGGTGCGCGTTACGCGCAGCAGCAAACCAATCCCCTTCTGCTGGTGCGCGATTTCTACGGCTGCTTCGTCACACTATGGAAGGACAAGCTCGGCCAGATCTCGCTCGCCGTAACGACATTGTTCTGGGGCGCGGGGGCGACATTGCAGTTCATCGTGCTGAAATGGGCCGAATCGCACCTCGGCCTGCCGCTCGACAAGGGCGCAATTCTCCAGGGCATCACCGCCCTGGGAATTGCGATCGGCGCGATCATGGCGGCACGCCTCATTCCGCTCAAGCGCTCGCTCGATACGCTTCCGGCCGGCATCGTCATGGGTGCGGTCGTCTGCACCATGATCTTCGTCACCAACCTGCCGCTCGTCTACGCGCTGCTGGTCTTCATGGGCGCCATGGCCGGTTTCTTCGTCGTGCCGATGAACGCGCTGCTGCAACACCGCGGCTACGTGCTTCTGTCCGCGGGCCACTCGATCGCCGTGCAAAACTTCAATGAGAACATATCGATCCTGGTCATGCTCGCGATCTACGCGGCGATGATCAAGAGCGATCTTCACATCAACGTCATCATCGTGATCTTCGGGGCTTTCGTCGTGTCGACCATGCTCGCGGTGATGCTGCGGCACCGATACAACCAGAGCCGGGGTGATTCGCTGCACCTCATCGGAATGCAAAGGCCGCATTAGGGATTCAAGGTCCTCGATCCTCGCTTACACCACCACCGGCTTGTCCGGCAGCTCGTTCGGATTCCCGCCCTCGCCTGCCGGGTAGTGCGCGGCGAGCAGGTCGCTCAGCGCGCGCACGCCGATCACGACGCCTCGCTCGAACTGTCCTCGGGCGAACTCCTGCTGCATCTCGCCGCAGATCGCCTCCCATGCAGCCGTCCCGACTTTGGCGTGGATGCCGCGGTCGGCGACGATTTCGACGCGGTGGTCGGCAAGCAGCAAGTAGATCAGGACCCCTGAGTTCTGCTCGGTATCCCACACGCCCAGATGCCCAAACCAACTGATGGCGCGCTCGCGCGACTGAGCACCGCGGAGGAGTTCCGCGACCGGGAGCGATGCTTCAACGGCAAAGCGCAGTTCCCCCTCGTGGCGGCGTTCCTCTTCGCCGATCGCCTTTTCGATTGCGCGCATCGCAGCCGGAGGAAATGCGCGCTTCACCGCCCAGGTGTCGCTCAACAGATGCCGAAACAAGCGTTTCAAGTTCATGAGGTCATCACCAGCTTCCCGAAGCTCCACCGCCGCCGAAGTCCCCACCGCCGCCGCTGAAGCCCCCGGAATCCCCGCCGCCGGACCAACCTCCGCTCGACCAGCCACCGCCCGAGCCGCTGGACCAACCCCTTCCGCGGGAGCTTCCGGCGCCCTCGATAAATAGCGAGACCAGGAAGGCAATCATCGCTCCCAGCACCGCGAACACGACTACTCCCGCGAACACCCAGACGATCACGCCGACGACTCCCCCGGCGGCGAGAGACCCCGTAAGGCGGCCGAACAACCGCAAGAGGAGAGGTTGCACGATGGCCAGCGCAACGATCAGCCAGAAGATCGTTTGGAAATCCACGCCGGAACTGAATCCTCCCGAAGCCGGGGGAGCAGGAAGCGGCTCGCCCTCGATCAGCTTGATGAGCGCCCCGGCACCGGCCGAAACGCCGCCGTAGAAATCGTTCGCCTTGAAATGCGGCGTGATCACGTCGCTCACAATCCGTTTTGCAATCGCGTCGGGAATCGCGCCTTCGAGGCCCCGCCCGACCTCGACGCGTAGCCTCCGGTCGTCTTTGGCGACGACGAGGATCACGCCGTCGTCCACACGCGCGCGTCCGATTTTCCAGGCTTCGGCGACGCGAATCGAGTACTGCTCGATAGTTTCGGGCTGGGTGGAAGGCAGGATCAGCACTGCGATCTGGCTGCCTTTTCTGCCCTCGAACTCGAGAAGTCGCCGCTCCAGATCCTGTTGCTGAGCTCCCGAGAGCGTGCCGCTCAGATCGGTGACGCGCGCCTTGAGCGGCGGCACCGCGACCTCTCCGAAAGCGGGCGGGACGCCCGCGACCAGGAAAACCGCGCCGGCGGCGACGAGGCCCAGCCAGCGCCCGAACATGATGGCCTACTGCTTCGCCGGGGCGGCCGGCTTGCTGAAATCGACCGCCGGCGGCTTGGCGATGGCCTTTTCATCCTCGACGGCGAAGTTCGGCTTGACCTGGTAGCTGAACAGCATCGCGGTCAGGTTGACCGGAAACTGGCGGATGAGCACGTTGTATTCCTGCACCGACTTGATGTAGCGGTTGCGCGCCACGGCGATGCGGTTCTCCGTGCCCTCGAGTTGCGCCTGGAGGTCGCGGAAGTTCGCGTCGGACTTGAGCTGCGGATAATTCTCGGCCACGAGCAAGAGCCTGGAGAGGGCGCTGGTCATTCCCGCCTGCGCCTGCTGGAAGCGGCTGAACGCCGCGGGATCGTTGAGCAGCTCGGGCGTCGCCTGGATGCTGCCGACCCGGGAACGCGCTTCGGTGACCTGAATCAGTATTTGCTGCTCTTGGGCTGCGAAGCCCTTGACCGTGTTGACGAGGTTCGGCACCAGATCGGCCCGCCGCTGGTATTGGTTCAGCACCTCGGACCAAGCCGACTTGACCTGCTCGTCGTTTCGCTGAATGTCGTTGTAGCCGCAGCCCGTCAACCCGGCGGTGAAGAGGACGATGACCGCTGCAAGTAGTTTGCGCATGGATTCCTCCTGAAAGTACCCGTAAATTGGGGACGTGGTGTGGGATTACAAGGCGGCGATCGAGCGCCGAGCGAAGCACAGGTCTTCCCAGGCCTTGGCCTTGTCGGGAAGGTTGCGCAGCAGATAGGCCGGGTGATAGGTGACGACCAGCGGCACGCCCTGATAGCGGTGCAGCCGGCCGCGCAGGCTTGCGATGCTCGCCCCGGTATTGAGCAGCGCCTGCACGGCGAAGCGCCCCATCGCGAGAATCAGTTTCGGCTTGATCAGTTCGAGCTGCCTGAGCAGGTGCGGCGCGCATTGGCCGACCTCGGAGGGCTCGGGGTTGCGGTTGCCCGGAGGCCGGCACTTGAGCACATTGCAGATGTATACGTTCGTGCCGCGCGCAAGGCCGATCGCGGCGAGCATGTTGTCGAGCAGTCGCCCGGCCTGCCCCACGAAAGGTTCGCCGCGTGCGTCTTCTTCAGCGCCAGGCGCCTCGCCCACCAGCAGCCAGTCGGCTTTTTCGTCGCCCACGCCGAATACCGTTTGCGTGCACGTTTTCCGCAGGCCGCAGGCCTCGCAGCCGCTGACCGCCGCCTTCAGCTCCGGCCAATCCATGCGCAGGATGCGCGCGGCGCGGTCATCGGCGAGATCGAGCTTGGCGGTCCCCGCGAGCCCCGGCGCCGGAGCTACGCTCTGCGATTTGCGAGTTGGCGCCGCAGGCTTCGCTGCGGCGGGCGCCCTGGCTTCGGCTCTGGGCGCGACGATATCCGGCGAAACTCCGCTCCCCGATCCGTGGACTTTTTTTTCGCGCAGCTTCCAGATGGGCGCGAGCCCCATCTCCTCCAGGTAACGTTCGCGCTGCTCGCTCACAAGCTCAGCGAAAGCACCAGCGCGTCCTCGCGACCCTGCCGGGCCGGGTAGTAACTGCGCCGCACGCCGACCTGCTTGAAGCCGTATCCGGCGTAAAGGCGCTGACCCACCTCGTTCGAGGGGCGCACTTCGAGAAACAGGACCTTTGCGCCGTGCCTGCGCGCGACCCCGGCCACGTTGTCGAGCAGGGTGCGTCCGTGCCCGCGGCTTTGCGCATGGGCGGCGACGCTCAAGTTCAGAAGATGGGCTTCGCCCGCGGCGAGCATCAGCACCGCGTATCCGATCAGCTCGTTGCCGTCACGGTACACCCAGCAACTGTAGCCGGCGCGGAGCGAGTCGTGGAAGTTTCCCGGCGTCCAGGGAAAAGCATAGATGCTCTCTTCGATCTCGAGCACCGGGCACAGATCGGCCTCGGTCATCGACTCGAAGCTCGGTGCGGGTCGCAATACCGCGCTCATTTTCGTTCGCTCGTCTTGAGCGCGACTTTGTCGCGCAGATACACCGGCAACGCCGCGGCTGCGTCCATGGACTCGCCTGCCGCGAAACGCGGCATCGCGAGTTTGAGCACAGCTCGCGCCGTCGGGCCGCTCTCGGGACGAATCTCCGAAACGCATCCTCCGAGCCGAACCGCAAGGCCTTCACGGTATGCGGCGAACCCGTCGCCGCAGCCCATCCACTCGCTACCGGACACTACGGGTACGGTTTCGGGCTTGTACAGGCCCGGGGCGGACACTTCTTCCCAGCGGGCGCCGGCCCTTCGGTACGCGGCATGATACACCTCGCCCCTATGCGCATCGAGGCAGGAAATGATTCGCGCATCTGCGGTTTCACCGGACGCTTCCTCGGCCGCTTGTTCCGCAATAGCGAGCAAGCTGCAAATACCGACCACACCGACGCCGCGCGCGAGTGCAAGTCCCTGCGTGACCCCCGCCGCAATGCGCAGGCCCGTAAATGAACCCGGCCCCGCGCCGAAGGCGATGCCGTCGATCCGAGCCAGATCGAGCCCCGCATCGATGAGGACCGCGCCTACCATGTCCAGGATCATCTCCGCCTGGCGCTGTCCGGCCGGCTCGTGACGGGAAACCAGCGCCTCGCCGCGGCACGCCGCCACCGAGCAGAAATCGGCCGAGGTATCGATTGCAAGGAGATTCATGGGCGGAACGCTTTCGGAATTTTAGCGGATCGCCAATTTCGGAGGCGCCCTTGACGAGAGGCTGCGTCTGCAACGATGATTCCGCCCTTCGATCGAACATCCGTCGCTCCAAGGAGGAACCATGCGTGGCATGCCGATTCTACTTTCGTTGGGGCTGCTTGCGACCCCAGCTTTCGCGCAGGACGCCTACCCATCCCGTCCCGTCACCATGGTCGTGCCGTTTCCGCCCGGCGGCGTGGCCGATCTCACCGGACGGCCGACGGCTCTCGTCATGGAGAAGTATCTCAAGCAGCGCATCATCGTAGAGAACAAGGCGGGCGCGGGCGGCGCCGTGGGCATGGCGGCTGCGGCGAACTCCAAGCCCGACGGCTACACCATCCTGATGGCGCTCTCCTCGATTTCGATCATCCCTCCGGCCGACCGGCTGTTCGACCGCAAGCCGGCGTACGAGATGAGCCAGCTCGTGCCGATCGCGCTGATCTCCGCCGATCCGACGGTGCTGGTGGTTCGCGCAGAAGCGCCTTGGAAAACGGTGAAGGACTTCGTCGAGGACGCGAGAAATAGGCCCGCCAAGATCAACTACAGCTCCTCGGGCATCTACGGCACGCTGCACATGGCGATGGAAATCTTCGCGGCATCGGCCGGGATCAAACTTTTCCACATTCCCTACCAAGGCGGCGGACCCGCCGTGACCGCGATCCTCGGCGGCCAGGTCGAGGCGCTCGCCTCCGGGCCGTCGGCGGTGATCGGGCAGATCAAGGGCGGCAAGCTGCGCGCGCTTGCGAGTTGGGGCGACAAGCGCCTCGCCTCGCTGCCGGACGTGCCGACCTTCAAGGAGCTCGGCTACAACGCCGAGTTCTACATCTGGGCGGGCCTGTTCGCGCCCGCTGGAACCCCCGCGCCGGCTCTTCAGACGCTGAGGAACGCCGCGCGCCTGACGGTCCAGGACCCTGATTTTAAGAACGCCATGGCAAAGATCGAGACCCCGATCAACTATCTCGACGCGCCCGAGTTTCAGAAATTCTGGGACAACGACGCCAGGATACTTGCCGAGGCCGTGAAGCGGGTTGGTCGAGTCGAAGATAAGAAGTAACGAAGATCGATCAAAACAACGTGTCATTCTGAGGGCGCAGCCCGAAGAATCTGCTGTTCCAACATGGAGAAACAGATCCTTCGCTACGCTCAGGATGACAATCGCAACCGAGTCCGCTGACACAACCTAAAATGGCCGCTGCTCAAGGCAAAGTCATCATCACCTGCGCCGTCACCGGCTCGATCCACACGCCAACGATGTCGCCGCATCTGCCAATAACACCGGAGGAGATCGCCGAAGGCGCGATCGGCGCGGCGCGGGCCGGGGCCGCCATCGTCCATCTGCACGCGCGCGAGCCCGCCGACGGCCGCCCCACGCAGGACCCGAAGATGTTCATGCAGTTCCTGCCGAGGATCAAAGCGGCTTCGGACGTCGTGATCAATCTCACCACCGGCGGCGCGCCGACCATGAGCATCGAGGAACGGCTGCAGCCGGCGCTAAAGCTCAAGCCCGAGGTCGCCTCGCTCAACATGGGCTCGATGAACTTCGGCCTGTACGAGATGGTAGGGCGCTACAAGGACTGGAAGCACGATTGGGAGCAGCCCTATCTCGCCGGCACCGACGAGCGCATTTTCAAGAACACGTTTCGGGACATTGCCTACATCCTCCAATCGTGCAGCGGCAACGACACCCGCTTCGAGATCGAGTGCTACGACATCGGGCACCTGTATACAGCGGCGCATTTCCTCGACCGGAAGCTCGTCAAGCCGCCGCTGTTCATCCAGTCGGTGTTCGGCATCCGCGGCGGCATAGGCCCGCATCCGGAGGACGTGCTGCACATGAAGCGCACCGCCGACCGCCTGTTCGGCGATGCCTACCACTGGTCGGTGCTGGGCGCGGGACGCAACCAGATGTTCATCGCAGCGATGTCGGCGGTCATGGGCGGCAACGTCCGCGTCGGCTTGGAGGACAGTCTGTGGCTGGGCCGCGGCACCCTTGCCAAGTCGAACGCAGAGCAAGTCGGGAAGATCCGCCGCATCCTGGAAGAACTCGGGCTGCAGATCGCCACGCCCGACGAGGCGCGCGAGATGCTGAAGCTCAAGGGCGGACGAAACGTCGCATTCTAAAGGTGGAAGATTGATGAAAAGCTACAAGATCGCCGTCATCCCCGGCGACGGCATCGGCAAGGAAGTCGTGCCCGAGGGACTGCGCGCGCTCGAAGCCGCCGGCCGCAAGTTCGGCATCGAGTTCAAGTGGGATGAGCTTCCCTGGAGTTGCGAGTACCGCTTGAAGCACGGCCGCATGATGCCCGAGGACGGCCTCGCGACGATCCGCAGCCACGACGCGGTATTCTTCGGCGCCTGCGGCTTCCCCGGCGTGCCCGATCACGTGTCGCTATGGGAACTGCTCATTCCGATGCGCCGCGGCTTCGACCTGTACGTGAACCTTCGCCCGGTGCGGCTGATGCCGGGAATTCAGTCACCGCTCGCCGGCCGCAAGCAGGGCGACATCGATTTCTGGGTCGTGCGCGAGAACACCGAGGGCGAGTACTCGTCGATCGGCGGACGAATTTTCGAAGGCACCGATCGAGAAACCGTGGTGCAGCAGAGCACGTTTACCCGCCAGGGCATCGACCGCATCCTGAAGTACGCCTTCGAGCTGGCGAAGAGCCGCCCCAAGAAACATCTCACTTCGGCTACCAAGTCGAACGGCATCTCGATCACTATGCCCTACTGGGACGAGCGCGTTCGCGCGATGGCGTCGCAATACCCCCAAGTGAAGACCGACCAGTACCACATCGATATCCTCACCGCCCATTTCGTGCAGCATCCCGACTGGTTCGACGTCGTCGTCGGATCGAACCTTTTCGGCGACATCCTCTCGGACCTCGGCCCCGCCTGCACCGGCACCATCGGGATCGCGCCCTCGGGCAACATCAACCCGGAGCGCAAGTTCCCTTCGGTGTTCGAGCCGGTGCACGGCTCGGCGCCCGACATCGCAGGCAAAAACATCGCCAACCCGATCGGACAGATCTGGTCCGGCGCGATGATGCTCGAGCATCTCGGGCACAAGGACGCAGCCGATGCCATCGTGCGAGCGATCGAGCGCGTGCTCACCGAGGGCCCCCGCACCCGCGATATCGGGGGCAAAGCCTCGACCAGCGACGTCGGCAAGGCCATCGCCGACGCCTTATGAATTCCGCAGGGATTCAGGGCTTGGGAGCGGGCCGGTCGCGGTAGATATCGCGGCCGTGATTGTGGACGTCGCGCCGCAGTTGCCGCCGCTGTTCGGGCGTCATACGCTTGTCGTGATGCGCGTCGCGGTGCTGCCCTTCTGCGTCGCGCGCCGGCACTTGCTTGGGCGCCATCTGGCGCTCCGGGCCGCCCGGTCCCGAATGCTTGCCGCCCTGCTGGGCCGTCGCCGGGGGCGAGGTCAGCAGGATCAGCATGCCAAACACGGCACTCAGACTTTTCACGAATCGGCTCCGCTTCGCGCACATTCTACTTCGTCGATGATCGAGCTCCGTGCTGGCGATTGTAACAACGTGTTTCTGCAGACGCCGGGGCAACGTACCGTTACGCCGGCACTGCAACGCCGCTACTCGTCGGGTTAGGATACCGTCGATGACCGATCCGAAGACAAGAATTCTGGTGGTCGACGACGACCTTCGGCTGCGCGATCTGCTGCAACGTTACCTTACGGAACAGGGGTTCTCGGTCCATACCGTCTCGGATGCGGCGGGCATGGACAAGCTGCTCGCGCGCGAGCGCGTCGACCTACTGGTGCTCGACCTGATGCTCCCGGGCGAGGACGGGCTTTCGATCTGCCGACGCCTGCGGGGCGGGAAGAACACCGTCCCCATCATCATGCTGACCGCCAAGGGCGAAGACGTTGACCGCATCGTCGGCCTGGAGATGGGCGCGGACGACTATCTGCCCAAGCCTTTCAATCCGCGGGAGCTGGTCGCGCGAATCAAGGCGGTGCTGCGCCGCCGGAGCGCACCCCTGCCTCCCGGTGCGCCTGCGGTCGAGCCGGAGAAGGTCAGTTTCGGAAACATGAGCGTCAACCTCGCCACGCGAACCCTCGAGCGCGGGGGCGAGTCGACCTCGCTCACGACGGGCGAATTCGCCCTGCTCAAAGTGCTGATCACGCACCCGAGGACACCCCTGTCGCGCGACAAGCTGATGGAACTCGGGCGCGGCCGCGAATACGAAGTGTTCGACCGCTCGATCGACGTGCAGGTCTCGCGCCTGCGCAAGCTGGTGGAGAAAGACCCCACCCACCCCACCTATATACAAACCGTGTGGGGGTTCGGATACGTATTCGTTCCCGATGGGCAGCCGCAATGAAAGCCACCGACGACACGAGAGGACGCATCCCTCGCGCTCCCCTGATTCAGCCGCCGATTGGTAATGGCCTCACTTAGGATCTGGCCGCGCTCGCTGCTGTGGCGCACCTTCATCCTGCTCGCAGTCTTGGTGCTCGCGACCACGGTCGCATGGTTCGAGATCTTTCGCGCCTATGAGCTCGAGCCGCGGGCCCGCCAGATCTCGCAGAATTTCGTCAGCATCGTCAACCTCACGCGCACTGCGCTGATCACCTCCCAGCCCGAACGGCGCCACGAACTGCTCTCGGAGCTTGCCGAGCGCGAAGGAATCCAGGTGTACCCCGCCGAGGCGGGCGAGCGCATCGTGCCGCCGGCCGATCGGCCGCTGGTGCGTCTGGTGAGCGAGATAGTGCGGCGGCAGCTCGGCGAGAACACGCGTTTCGCGGTCGAGCGCGATGGCAATCCCGGATTCTGGGTGAGCTTTTTCATCGAGGACGACGAGTACTGGGTGCGCGTGCCGCGCGAGCGCATCGAGCGGCAGATCGCGCTGCGCTGGCTGGGCTGGGGCGCGCTCGCTCTCGCGCTTTCTCTACTCGCGGCTTATTTCCTCGTGTCGCGACTCAACCGCCCGCTCAAAGCGCTCGCTTCGGCCGCAGACGCGATCGGCAAGGGAAAAATACCCGAGCCCATCGTCGAGAAGGGACCGGAGGAGATCCGCACGCTGTCGCACGCTTTCAACCAGATGTCGAAAGATCTCGCCCGGCTGGACAGCGACCGCGCGCTGATCCTCGCCGGCGTTTCGCACGACTTGCGCACGCCGTTGTCCAGATTGCGGCTGGGACTCGAGATGAGCGGAGCCGACGCCCGGCTCAAGGACGGCATGACCGCCGACATCGAGGAGATGGACCGCATCATCGACCAGTTCCTCGATTTTGCGCGCACCGACGGCGGCGAGGCGATGCAGGACGGCGACGTCGCCTCAATCGCGGCTGAAATCGCCGAACACTTCCGCCGCCACAACCAGGCAGTCGCGACCGATTTTTCGAGGGTGCCCGAGCTGTTGCTGCAACCCATGGCGATGCGCCGCGTGATGCTGAATCTCGTCGACAACGCCCTGCGCTACGGCGAAAGCGAGGTGAGCATCTCGGTGCGCACCGAAAACGGGGCGGCGGTGATCGATGTGAGCGACCGCGGCCCCGGCATCCCCACCTCCGAGGTGGAGCGGCTGAAGCAGCCGTTTACGCGGAACGAAGTCGCACGCAGCGACAAGGGCGGCGCGGGTCTCGGCCTTGCGATCGTCGAGCGCGTCGTGCGCGCGCACCGCGGCAGTTTCGAATTGCTCGCGCGCGAGGGCGGGGGATTGATCGCGAGGGTCCGCATTCCGTTGGAGAGGTAAGCCGGCGCATGAAAGCGTTCCGAGCGCCGGGGTTTCTCGGGTACACTCCTCCACAATCACGAACGAAAGGATGACCCGACCATGAACAGACTGATTGCGATCCTGTGCCTGATCGCCGCACCGGCGGCGTTCGCGCAAACCTGTCCCGAGAAAAACCTCCTGTACTGGCAGGCTTTTCCCGCAGGAGGCGAATCCGACATATCGGGCAGGCATCAGCAGCTCGTGCTGAAAAAGAAATGCCCTTCGATCGAAACCATCATCCAGTACAAGCCGGGCGCGGGCGGCGGCCTCATGTGGTCGCAGTTGAACGCTCTGCCCGCCGACGGCCTGAACATCGTCGGCATCAATTTGCCGCACATCGTATTGGCGCCGTTCGAAGGTCTGGTCCAGTACAAGACCGAGGACATCACGCCTACGTTCTGGTTCCACTACACCCCGGACGCGCTGGTCGTGCCCGAGTCCAGTCCCATCAAGACCTTCCAGGACTTCGTCAAGGCGGCGAAGGCGGAGCCCGGAAAGCTCACGCTCGGCGGCTCGGGGCTCAACTCGGCGAACCACGCCGCGCACGAGCGCGTCAACGCCGAGTTCGGCGTCAAGACCGCCTACATTCCCTTCAAGGGCACCGGCGACATGACCATCGCGGTGGCGGGCGGCCACGTCGGCGGCGCGATGTCCTACACGGCCTTTGCCATCAACAACAAGGGCAAGATGCGCGCGCTCGTGGTGGCGATGGACAAGCGCCACCCGCTGCTGCCGGATGCGCCCACGTTCAAGGAACTCGGCGTCAACTGGGTTGACGGGGCCTTCCGCGGCATCGGCATGCCGAAGTCCACGCCTCCCGCAGTGCGCAAGCGCATGTCTGATCTGTGGGCCGCGCTGAACGACGACCCGCAGATGAAGGAGCTCGCCGCGAAGAGCGGTTTCGAGCTGGTCAACGTGGGCGTCGACCAGATGGACGCGTTCATGAAGGAGAAAGTCCGCGTCTACACCGGCGTCGCGAAACAGATGGGGCTCGCGAAGTAGCGCGGTTCGGCGGGCTTACGCTGGCCAGGACTTGAGCATTTCGTAGCGGCTGCCGCGAGGCAGCGTCACCGAGCGCATCAGCGAAAAGCCGTCGAGCATCCATTTGACGGGCTCCAGCGCGGGCATCGCCTTGGGTTCACGCACATGGCGCAAGAGTGTGACGTGCGAAACAAATCCTTTTGAATCGAACTCGATGTGCGAGCGCGTGAGCGCGCCGCGCAGATCGGCGACGAGCGCCTCGAGTTCAGCCGGCACGGCAGATGCACCGGCCCACGCAATCCGGTTGTGCTTCCAGTAGCCGGGCTGATCGAGGACCAGAGAAACCGCGCACGGTGAGACTTCAGCCGCGGCGCGCTCGACTTCTGCGACGCGCGCATCCTCGACGCCGCCCAGAAAAGCCAGAGTCACATGCAGATTCTCGGGACGCGTCGGCCGGCCGCCGCACACGGCATGCAGCTCACGCGACCAGTGGGCGAGTCGCTCGCGCACGGCCTGATCCGGCCAGAGCGCGAAGAACAGCCTCACGGCGCAAACGCTTCGGGATAGCGGCGCGGATCGGAAGTATCCGGGAAGGGAACGAGCAGCGCGATCGCCTCGACGGCGATGCCTTCGCCGCGGCCGATCGCGCCGAGCCGCTCGGCGGTCTTCGCCTTGACGTTGACCCGACTCAAACTGATTTCGAGATCGGCCGCGATGTTCGCGACCATCGCCGGAATGTGCGCAGCCATCTTCGGCGCCTGGGCGATGATGGTGGCGTCGATGTTCTCGACGCCCCACTCCGCCTTGGCGAGCTTCTTCGCGACCTCGCGCAGGAGCGTCCGGCTGTCGGCGCCTTTGTACTTCGGATCCGTATCGGGGAAATGCCGGCCGATGTCGCCGAGCGCCGCCGCGCCGAGGAGCGCGTCGCACACGGCATGAATCAGCACGTCGGCGTCGGAGTGCCCTTCGAGCCCCTTGTCGAAAGGGATCGTGACGCCGCCGACAATCAGCTTTCGTCCTGCGACAAGTCGATGCACATCGAAGCCCTGCCCGATTCTCACATCGAGCCCTTCAGGATGAGCTCGGCGATGTCGAGATCCGAAGCAAACGTGACCTTCAGGTTTTTGGTACTGCCTTCGACCAGCTTCGGCCTGTAGCCGAGGGCTTCGACCGCCCCCGCTTCGTCGGTGACGTGCGCGGCGTCACGCAGCGCCCGCATCAGCATGCCGTGCCGGAACATCTGCGGCGTCTGCGCCTGCCACAGGCCGTCCCTGGACTCGGTCTCCAGGATGCGAAGCTCGTCGTCTGAGAGCTTCAGGGTATCGCCGACCGGGATGGCAAGTATCCCGCCGATCTCGTCGCTTCCAACGCTGTCGATCAAACGGCGCAACTCGACTTTCCCAAGGCAGGGCCGCGCCGCATCGTGAACGAGCATCCAGTCGTTCGGATCGACTGCGCTCGCGGCGGCGACAAGACCGTTCAGCACGCTGTCGCGCCGGCTCGCCCCGCCGCAGTAGAGCGGCGCAAGCCGACTGCCGAAGGCGCTCCAGTCGTGCTTGCGGAAGTCCGTGTCGGCCGGCGGCAGGACCACGAATACCACTTCCACTTCCGGGGCCGCGAGCAGACGCTCGATGGAGTGATACAGCATCGGCTTTCCCGCGAGCAGCGAGTATTGCTTCAGGATGTCGGCGCCGAAGCGCGAGCCCGAGCCGGCGGCCGGGACCAGGCCGAAGTATCGCGCAGTCATTGATCAAGTCACTGAATTTCTACGGGATTCGAAGAATTCAACACTATAATTATAACTGGGTCCCGAGTTCAGACCGGATGCTTCGTAAATCAGAGCACGGTCCAACTCGGGTTTTGCTATTTCCATTGTGAAAACGATGAGCGCAGTCATCCTTCCTGAAGCGCCCGCGAGCGCCGCCCGCCTCCACGGCTCGAGCGACGCGCTGGCGCTCGCGCGCGCAGCTCAAGGCTCGCGCCCCGCCGTCGTTTTTTGCGCCCAGGCGACCGAGGCACAACGGCTGAAGGACGAGATCGCGTGGTTCGCGCCGCAGCTCGCCGTGCTCCTGCTGCCCGACTGGGAGACCCTGCCCTACGACAGCTTCTCTCCGCACCATGACCTGGTGTCGGAGCGCCTGGCGACGCTTTACCGCATCATGCGCGAGGACTTCGACGTCGCCATCGTTCCCGCGGCGACTGCACTCACCCGTCTCGGGCCGCCGTCCTTTCTCGCGGGGTATAGCTTTTTCCTAAAAGCAGGAGAAGCGCTCGATCTGGCCGCACTGCGCGCGCAGCTCGCGCTCGCCGGCTACAGCCACGTCACCCAAGTGGTCGCGCCGGGCGAGTACTGCGTGCGCGGCGGGCTGATCGATCTCTTTCCCATGGGCAGCGCCCTGCCCTACCGGCTCGACCTGATCGACGAGGAAATCGAATCGATCCGCTGTTTCGATGCGGACACCCAGCGCACGCTCTACAAGGTCCCGGAAATCCGCCTGCTGCCCGCGCGCGAGTTTCCCATGGACGAGGCCGGGCGCAACCAGTTCCGCCGCAGCTTTCGCGACACCTTCGAGGGCGATCCGTCCAAGAGCCGCATCTACAAGGACGTGAGCAACGGCGTCGCACCTGCCGGTATCGAGTACTACCTCCCGCTGTTTTTCGAACAGATCGCGACGATTTTCGACTACCTGCCGAAAGACGCGACCGTCTGCCTGCACGGGCAAGTGCACGCTGCCCTCACCGAATTCTGGCGCGATGCGCACAGCCGCCACCAGCTCCTGCAAGGCGACCGCACGCGGCCGTTGCTGCCGCCCGCGGAACTGTTCCTCAGCGCCGAGGACTTTTTCGTGCGCGCAAAGGCTTTCGCTCGTGCGGACATCGAAGCGGCGAGCGACACTCCGTCCGTGCATCCGCTGCCCGAGCTTGCGGTAGAGCGGCGCGCGGCCGATCCCCTGCACCGCCTCAAAGCGTTCCTTTCCGACACGCCTTGCCGGGTGATGCTGCTCGCCGAATCGCCCGGCCGCCGCGAAACGCTGTCGCAGTACCTCGTCGAATACGGTCTCAAGCCCGAATCCTGCGCCGGGTTCGAGGAATTCCTGCGCTCGGACACGCGGCTCGCGCTTGGCGTGGCGCCGCTCCTGACGGGCTTCTTTCTCGACTCCGAGCAACTCTGCTTCGTCACCGAGTCCGAGCTCTACGCCGGGACCGCCCGCTCGCGCGCGGCACGCGACCGCAAATCGGTCAGCTCGGTCGAAGGCATGCTGCGCGATCTCTCCGAGCTGCGCTCCGGAGATCCGGTGGTGCACGTGCAGCACGGTATCGGGCGCTACCGGGGTCTGGTCGATCTCGATCTCGGTGAAGGAGCCACGGAATTTTTGCTGCTCGAATACGCGGACGACAACAAGCTCTACGTGCCGGTCGCGCAGCTGCACTCGATCGGCCGGTACTCGGGCGGCCCGCCCGAGCAGGCGCCGCTGCACAAGCTGGGCGGCGACCAGTGGGACAAGGCCAAGCGCCGCGCCGCGCGCGCGGTGCGCGACACCGCCGCCGAGCTGCTCGATCTCTACGCGCGGCGCGCGACCCGCCAGGGCCACGCCTTCAAGCTCGATCAGCACGACTACGAGGCCTTTGCTGAAGGCTTCGGCTTCGAGGAAACGCCGGACCAGGCGGCCGCCATCTCCGCGGCGATCGACAACATGAAGAGCGGCAAGCCGATGGACCGTCTGGTCTGCGGCGACGTCGGCTTCGGCAAGACCGAGGTGGCGCTGCGCGCGGCCTTTGTCGCCGTCGCCGACGGCATGCAGGTCGCGGTGCTCACGCCCACGACGCTGCTCGCCGAGCAGCATTTCCACACCTTCAGCGACCGCTTCGCCGACTGGCCGATACGGCTCGCCGAGCTGTCGCGCTTTCGCAGCGGCAAGGAAACGACAACAGCGCTGAAAGGGCTCGCCATGGGCGAGATCGACATCGCCATCGGCACGCATAAACTTTTGCAGAAAGACGTCAAGTTCAAGCGCCTCGGCTTGGTGATCGTCGACGAGGAGCACCGCTTCGGCGTGCGCCAGAAGGAAGCGCTGAAAGCACTTCGAGCGGAGGTGGACGTGCTCACGCTCACCGCGACGCCGATCCCGCGCACGCTGGCGATGTCGCTGGAAGGCCTGCGCGATCTCTCGGTGATCGCCACCGCCCCCGAGCGGCGCCTGGCGATCCGTACCTTCGTCACGCCGTATTCGGCCGGCATCATCCGCGAGGCGGCGCTTCGGGAACTGAAGCGCGGGGGCCAGATCTTTTTCCTTCACAACGACGTCGCCTCGATCGAAGTCATGCGCGAGCGGCTCGAAAAACTTCTTCCCGAGGCGCGCATCGCCGTCGCGCACGGCCAGATGCGCGAGCGCGATCTGGAGCGCGTGATGCGCGAATTCCTGCAGCAGCGGCACAACCTGCTTTTGTGTTCGACCATCATCGAGACCGGCATCGACATCCCCACCGCGAATACGATCCTGATCCACCGCGCGGACAAGTTCGGCCTTGCTCAACTGCACCAGCTGCGCGGCCGCGTCGGGCGCTCGCACCACCAGGCCTACGCCTACCTGCTCACCCCCGGCGACGATGCCCTCTCCGCCGCCGCGAAGAAGCGGCTGGAGGCGATCCAGATGATGGAGGAGCTGGGCTCGGGGTTCTATCTCGCCATGCACGACCTGGAGATCCGCGGCGCAGGCGAGGTCCTGGGCGAATCACAGTCGGGCGAGATGCAGGAGGTAGGCTTCAACCTCTACGCCGACATGCTCGACCACGCGGTGCGATCGCTCAAAGCCGGCCGCGAACCGGACCTGTCGCAGCCTTTCGAGGTCATCACCGAGGTCAACCTGCATTTCCCGGCGCTCTTGCCTGCGAGCTACTGCGCCGACGTGCACGAGCGCCTGGTGCTCTACAAGCGCTTCGCCAATTGCGATACGCCTGAGCGGGTCGAGGCGATGCAGGAGGAGCTGGTGGATCGCTTTGGCGATTTGCCGGGTGCGGCGCGCGCGCTGATCGAGAGCCACCGCCTGCGCATTCTCGGCCGCGCGCTCGGCGTGGCCCGGGTCGACGCCACACCCGAATTCATCCAACTGCAGTTCGTCCAGCATCCCCCGCTCGACCCGGCAGCCGTGTTGAAGCTGGTTCAGAAACAACGCTGGAAACTCACCGGTCCGACCAAGCTGCGCGTCGAGCGCGTCACGAGCGAACTCCCCGAGCGCGCCATTGCCGTCCGGCAGGTGCTGGATGCGCTCGCGCAGGCAGCGCAGCAACCCCCGTCAACGTTGTCATCCTGAGCGCAGCGAAGGATCTGCTTTGAACTATCTCGTCATCCAGGGCCAGGAAGTCGAAACCCCCGACCTCAAGCAAGTCGCCAAGCTCTCCGGCGCCTCGCGCATCGAAAACATCGGCAACGCCTTCCGCCTGCACGAGTACCAGACACAGGAAGGCGTCGCCGCATACTGCGCCGGAGCGAAGCTCGACTTCGCCTTCGTACCGGTATCACGCAAACTCTCCGACTTCCGTCTGCTCGCGATGGACATGGATTCCACGCTCATCACCATCGAGACCATCGACGAGCTGGCAGACCTCGTCGGCCGAAAGGCGGAAGTGGCTGCGGTCACTGCGCAAGCGATGCGCGGCGAGATCGAATACGACGAAAGCATCCGGCGCCGGGTCGCGGTGCTGAAGGGACTGGAGGAAAGCGCGCTCGAGCGGTTATATACAGAGCGGGTGAAACTCTCTCCCGGCGCCGAGCAGATGATTGCGGGGGTCAAGCGCGCAGGCCTGAAGATTCTCCTCGTCACGGGCGGCTTCAGCCACGTCACCGAGCGGCTAAAGACCCGGCTGAGACTCGACTATGTACGCTCGAACACGCTGGCGGTCAGAAACGGAAAGCTCACCGGCGAGCTGGAGGGCCGCTTCGTCAACGCGGACGGGAAGCGTGAGGCACTGCTAACGGCGCGCGACTACCTCGGACTGATGAAGGAAGAGATCATCGCCATCGGCGACGGCGCGAACGACCTCAAGTTCCTGAGCGAGGCCGGCGTCAGCATTGCGTATCACGCCAAGCCCGTGGTGCGGGAAAAAGCGACTTACTGCTTCGATTACGTGGGGCTGGATGGGTTGTTGAATCTTTACGCCTGAATGGAGACTATTTCTCAACATACTGGACCCAAAACCGCCTTTTGTCGCACCTGAGTCGCTAAAACAGAGTGAACATCTACATCGACGAATCCGGGTCTTTCGTGAGCGCTCCGAAGCATGGCTCTTGGAATGCCGTCGCGGCATTTGCATTACCAGAGACAGCAGGAAGAGAGAAGTGGCTCCGTTTGTTTGAACAACTTTCCCCGATTTATAAGTGGACTCCGGGCGGATTGGCAAAGGTGCAGAGTTGTCCACGGCGGCGTGCGTCGCTTGCGACGAACGCAAAGCCGCAGTGGGCAACTCGGGGCGCA
>CAYSFD010000046.1:0-8055 GCA_964430565.1 uncultured Enterobacteriaceae bacterium | reverse complement strand
CTGGCGCTCGATGTCGGCCAGCATGTCGTCGAGGGTCGGTGCCGGCCCTGGTTCCGGGACGGAGAGCCCGGTTCCCTTGGTCTTCTTGGCGAGGGCGCTGGCCTCCTCCCACAACTTCAGGCGGGCCTTGAGGGCGGTCTCCGCCTTCCGGTGCAGCTTCGGGTCCGCTCGGAGCACCTCCACGTAGGCCGACGGATCGTCCACCATCTGGGCGAAGATCACCGCCCGCGCGGCAGCCAGTGGCCGCCGCGCCCACCACAGGTGCAGCGTGCTCGGGTGCCCGTGGCGGATGGATTTCTCCCGCGCCGAAGCCTTGTTGATCGCCTCCAGCGGCAGGGCGACTTCGATGAGCTTCTTCTTCACTGCAGCGGCGGCCTGGTTGCCGAAGACTGGCTCAACGCGGGACGCCGCGCCCGCGTGCAGGACAGAACCGCTTTATGGATCTTGGTCTCGCCGATAATCGTCATCTGCTGGATGTCGCGCAGCACCCCGGTGAGATCCTCCGGCGTGGCGGGTTTGGTTGGATCCGCCATCACGTCGACGATCCCCGCGAGGAAGGCGCGCATCTCGGACAGCACGTTGAGCGCTTGATGGGCGCGCTCGGGCAGATCGATGCTTTCCTCATTGCCGAACAAGCCCTCGACGAAACCATCGATCTCCTGCCGGCGAACGAGAGCGATGCGCGCAACGCCCTCTCGAGTCGGCGGCACCTCGAATCGAGCCAGCCGAAAGGGAGCGCGGCGGTCTTGATGGGCGGTCAGGCGGTTCCACAATCCCATCACCAGCGCGCCGACGAGTTCGTTGACTGCCTCGATGCTTTCGAATTCGGGCAGTTCGCCGCCCCATAATTCCTTCACCGCATCCATCGGCGAGGCTGTCATGAGCGGCGATGCAATATTGCCAAGGAACCGCGTCCGTACCTCGTGGAAGGGCACGGGACACTTGTGGCGCTCGAGCAGCGCGACCACCGTGTCGTCGCTCGCTCCGCCTTTCTTCACTTGTTTCATCGTCTCAATCCAGATCCGGCAACTGGTCTCTCGTCAATCGCAGCCTGATGGAGCGGCCATGGCCTGGAACTCGCGTGATGAATCCCAGACGCTCCAGAGTCACGATCATCTGATGCACCGACGGCGGTGACACGCCGAAGTATTTCTGAATGTCAGCCTCTGAAGGCGCATGGGCGTTGATCTTGGTGTAGTAGTAGATGAACGCCAGATACTGTCCCTGCTTCGCTGTGTAGTCTTGCATTTACGAGCGCGCCTGAGCCCTCAGGCCAAATCCGCGCGCCAGACATGCACTGCGCGCACAGCGAGCCGTCGCTGGCGCTCGTCCATCGGCGTCGAATTCACGCCGGCATTCCTGCTCTGGCGAGCAAATCGGCAAAGTCGTAGTTTACGCTGGTGACCCCGAAATCCGGCTCGCGCCGGAACGGCTGGCGCAGGTAGTGCACGCGATGCGCGTCATTCGACTGGAATTCGACGATGGCGAGGATGAAGTCCTCTGGCTTATTGAGCGAGTAGAGGATTTCGTTCTTCGTAACCGTGACCGTGGCGGCTCCTTCGATACGTCCCTTGACCTCGAGGAAGCGCAGCTTGCCGGTGCCGGGTACGCGGCTTTCGATGTCGTAGCCGAGCTTCTCGAACTCGCGGTCGGTCGGCTCGAAACCGAGCCCTCGCTCGATCTCCATGACGATGGCGCGCGCACGTGCTGCGCTCGCCTGGGTATCTGCAGGTGCAGTTGCCGCTGGCGCGGGCCGTCCCGTCATTGCCGCAAGCAAGCCCATCGGCACCACCAGCAGACCTCCCAGCACTACGGGGGGGAGCGGCGAGATTTGGGCTTCGAGCTTCAAATCCTCCAGGCGTTTCTGAAGGCGCCCCTGAAGCAGGTCTGCCCGTTTGCGCGCCTCTCCTGAGTTGAGCTTGGCGTTGACCCTGCCGGCCTGCTCTTGCTCCCTGAGCTGCGCCGCGCGGTGATCCCAATAAGTGATCTCCTTGGTTAGCCGATCCTTGACCGCAGCCTCGGTCTTTTCGATCAGTTTGAGCCGCGGGCCGCGGACCTCTGTCAAATGCTCGGGCACGACATGCGCTACGGCATAGCCCTGCGCCTTTTGCTCCAATTCGCGGCTGATCCATGCACACTCGGGCCGATCGAGGAATGCTTCCACGCTTGGCTCGTCAGCACCAAGCGGTCGGTAATCGAGGTACGGCGCGTAATGCACATGGCGCGTGGTGCCTTCGGCGTCAAGCTCGACGTAGAGCATGCGCTTCGAGACGATGCGCCGGTCACCCGATTTCGTGAGGCTCGCATCCTGGATTGAATGCTCGATATAGAAGAGCACGCGCGGCCGGGTGCCGCTATCGCGCTCGTCCACCAGCACCGTGCCGCGCTTCAGGAGATCGCGGTGGCGTTCGAGGGTGAGATCGATGACGGAGTCGAGAAGCGGATGACCGGGACAGACAAAGGCCGCCAACGGCTGTCCCTGCGGCGCCACCAGCGACTTCTCGAAGGCGATACGCTCGTACCGAGGCAGCACCGGTTCGCCGATCCCGATCAGCCGGTCGCGGTTACGCACCGGGGCCGGAACGTGGGTGATCTCGTACCGGCGCGGTTCTCGCTGCTTAACCGTTCCGCCCATTCGTTGGAAGGCTTCGTGAAAGAACGACTCGATGTAATGCGGCTGCAGGCGGCGCGCCTCGGCACGCTCCATGTGCTCTCGGATGCGTTGGACACGACTCGCGTCCATGGCATCGGGGGCCAGTGCCCGGTCGTCGAGCAAGTCCTGCAGATGGCCGCGGTCGAGCGCGTGGTCTAGAACGGTGGTGAGGTACGCCTTTACCTCGGGGCGTTCGCCATACCGGATGGCCTGGATGAGGAGCTCGCGCAGCGACTTGCCCTCGAACTGGAGCTTGCCCAGCACATCGAACACCTGGCCGCCAAGGGCCTGACGGGCCTGCTCCAGCTTCTCCAGCAACCTGCGATAGACATCGCCCTCGCGCGTTTCCTCGGCGACGAGGTTCCACAGGTGGCAGACCTCGGTCTGACCGATACGGTGGATGCGGCCGAACCGCTGCTCGATGCGGTTGGGATTCCACGGCAAGTCGTAGTTCACCATCAAGTGCGCGCGCTGGAGGTTGATGCCTTCACCCGCCGCGTCCGTGGCCAGCAGCACCTGCACCTCGGGGTCGTGCCTGAACGACTCCTGCAACTTCAGGCGCTCTTCCCGGCCGATGCCGCCGTGGATGATCACCACGGCCTCCTTGCGGCCAAGGAGCGTAGTGATGCGACTCTCGAGATAGTTAAGCGTGTCGCGGTGCTCGGTGAAGATGACGAGCTTCTGGTGCGGCGACGGAGTGGGTGGGGGAATATCCCCCACGCCGTAGTGAGCTGCTGGCTGTGCCGCCCGGTTGGCGATGGCGGAGTTGGTAAAAATTGCACCAAGCAGGGTCGCCAGTTCGCGCCACTTGGTATCCATGCGACTGCGACGAACTGCAAGAGCGAGCGACTCCAGCCCCTTCAAGGTTTCGATCTCGGCTTTCAGCTCTACGATCGTGCGCGCTGCGGTTGCCTGGTCGAGGACCTCTTCCTCTATTGCCTCAATCTCGTTGTCAGGGGCGTCTTCGAGATCCTCGACATCCTCGGCATCGAGCGTCGCGACCCCGGCGGCCACAACCGGCGCGGTCTGACCACCACGCTGGAGCACTTCCAACTCGCGCATCCTGCTTTCGAGGCGTTCTCGGCGTCGGCGCAGCGACTGGTAAATTGCCTCCGGCGAAGAAGCGAGTCGCCGCTGCAGGATTGTCAGTGCGAAACCGACGGTGCCGGCGCGCTTGTCATTTTCCAGTGCCTCGGCGCGATTGAATTCATCGCGCACGTAGTCGGTAACCGCCCGGTACAGATGCGCCTCGGCGTCCGACAGCTTGTAGGGAACAGTGTAGGCAATGCGCTCGGGGAAAAGCGGCGTGCCGTCGAACTTGAGCAGCTTCTCCTTAACCATTCGCCGCATCAAGTCCGAAACGTCGGCCACATGCACTCCGTCGCGGAAGCGCCCCTCGAAACGGTCGCCATCGAGCAGCGCCATGAAAAGTTGAAAGTCCTCCTCCTTGCCGTTGTGCGGCGTCGCCGTCATCAGCAGGAAGTGCCGCGTGAGGGTCGAGAGGAGCTGCCCGAGCCTGTAGCGTTTGGTGTACTTGGTCTCGCCACCGAAGTTCGTGGCAGACATCTTGTGGGCTTCGTCGCAGACGACGAGATCCCAGCGGCAATCGGGCGCCTGAAGCTTTTGCTGCACGTCTTCATTGCGCGAGAGCTTGTCGAGCCTTGCGATGACCAGATTGGTCTCCATGAACCAGTTGCCGGTGCGCGCAGCTTCGAGCTTGTCGTTGGTGAGGATTTCGAACGGAAGATGGAAACGCCGATAGAGCTCGTCCTGCCATTGTTCCGCCAGACTGCCCGGACAGACGATAAGGCAGCGATGCAAGTCGCCGCGCGCGATCAACTCCTTTATGAGGAGCCCCGCCATGATCGTCTTGCCGGAACCGGGATCATCTGCAAGCAGGAAGCGCAGCGGCTGGCGGGGCAGCATGGACTCGTAAACCGCAGTGATCTGGTGCGGCAGCGGATCAACGACGGACGTATGTACGGCCAACACCGGATCGAACAGGTGTGCCAGGCGGATGCGATGTGCCTCTGAGACGAGACGGAAGAGGGCACCGTCACCGTCGAAACTCCAAGGCCGCCCGTGCTCGACGACTTCGAGGCGCGGCTCGTCGTGGCGATAGAGCAGCTCGTTGGCGACCCGGCCCGAGGGTGATTTATAAGTCAATTCCAAGGCTTCGGACCCGAACCACTGCACGCTGACAACTGTGACCAGCGCGTCAGGCAGAATGCCTCGCACCGCGGCGTTTGGACGGAGATCCTCTAGTTTGCTCACGGGTCGTGGCGAAATCTACGTTATCCCGCGGCGCGTTCTACAAGGTCCATGCTCCCCCTCTAGGACTCGGACTCGTTTGATGGGAAAGGATAGCACTGCGGACGACCCCGGCCGCGGCGCGGCTACGCCTCTTCGAACGAGGAGAACCACCCCGCCGGCTTCGCCGGCACCCTTCCTCAAAGTGAGGAGGGGAAAACCCTATTCAAGTTGTAGGGAAAACCTTACAACCGGCTTCGCAGGCAAAATACCCAAAAATCGCGACAGGAGAACGCAATGACCTTGGGAATCGCGCTCGGCTTCGCTGCCGCGGCCCTGACTTTCACCACTTTCATGATGAAGAGCATGCTTCCGCTGCGCGCGGCCGCGCTCGCGAGGGATGTGCCGCGCGCTTGCTGGAGATCCGCAAGCTGGTGAGGGACATCGAAAGCGCGGCCGGCGACACGCCCGTCGCCCAATGGCTGCTTCCCCATATGACCCGCCGGACCGCACCGGCCGGTACGACCCTCTTCCACAGGGGCGACCTCGCCGAGGAGATGTTCTACGTCCACGAAGGCAAGGTGCGGGTGGTGGAGTACGGGGACGCGCTCGGTCCCGGCACGCTGATCGGCGAGATCGGGCTTTTCGCCCCCGATCTCCGGCGAACGCAGAGCGTCGTATGCGACAGCGACTGCCAGCTCTACAGCCTGAGCCGGGAAGGCCTGTACCGTCTGTACTATCAGAACCCGAAGCTCGGCTTTCACCTGATCAGGCTGATCGTCGGGCGCCTCTTGCGCGATGCCACGGCTGGAAAAGCCGAATCGCTGTCGGGCGTCCAGGCCGGCGTCTAGTCCTGCGGCTACCCGGGAGGACCGGGAGCCTGCGGGCTGAACTGAGCAAAAAACAAACGGGCGGCCAAAGCCGCCCGTCTCATCTAGCGCGAAGGCTAACGCGCCGCGCGAACAGCTGGCGCTTGCGGCCCTTGTCCACTGGGCCCTTGAAGCCACAGCCCAAGGCATATACTATGTTCAATATGTTGAACATAGCCGGGCCGAACTGAAATGCGGCTCCAGGAAATCGGCAGCGCGATTCGCGCCGCGCGCACGGCGCACGGCCTGACGCAGGCCGGGCTTGCCGAAAGCTCAGGCCTCTCGCGAACCACGCTGAACCAGCTGGAGAACGGGGTCTTCCCGGATATCGGAGTGAAAAAAGTGCAGAACGTGCTCGACCTGCTGGGCCTGGATCTGTCGGTGGTAAGGGCGCCGAAGAAGCGCGGGCCGGACTTCATCCGGATGGCGTGCACGTCGGCGAACGTAAGGTATCGCGAGGGGCTCACGGAGGACGAGCTCGTGCACGCGCTGCTCTCGGGCAAGGCGCCGCGAAACCGCCGCCCGCATCTGCGCAGCCTGCTCGAAGAAGCGCCCGAGACCGTTCTGAAGGGGCTGATGGAGCGGGTGGGCGCGTGGGCGCGACCGGGCAAAGTCGAGAAGAACTTCCTGAAGCTTGCCGAGGCGCTCCATGCCTCGCATCGGGTGCGCGAATGGCTGACGAACGCCTGAGAATCTGGGAACGGCTCTTCGGGCACGTGCTTCGAGCTACGCGGCAAGGCGCATTTCAGCCCGAACGACGTCCCAGGCGACCGAAACGAGCGCGTCCTTGCGCCGTTCGATAAGACCCAGCACGGCAAGCCGCTTCACGTCCCCGTGCACGTTCTTGTAGTCGCGCTCCAGGCGCCGGGCAAGTTCGTTCACGGACAGCGGGCCGTCCGCGCGCAACCTTTCGAGCAGCGTCCAGCGCGCGGGCGTAAGCGTGCGCAGGAGCAGCTGCAGGCTGGCGAAGGTCAGCACGTGCTCCGCCGGAGCCTTCTCGCCGCGCGGGGATCATCAAAAAGCAAACGGGCGGCCGAAGCCGCCCGTCTTGTATGGCGCAGAGGCTGAAGTGCCTTACGCCACTTTCCGCCCGACCATCCCAAACAACGCTGGCACAGCCTTCTCCTTCGCTCGCTCGTTCGCAGGCGCCGCCTCGCTGCGATCCTCATCAGCCCGCTGGTGGCGGTGGTACTCGAGCTGGTCCTGGCGAACCGAGTGCTGGATTTTTTCCTGGGGCATGGCGGGTGCGGCCTGACGTTGCGGGCGTCCATCCCTCACCCGCTCGCTGCGCTCGCGCCCTCTCCCGGAGGGAGAGGGTAAAGACCTGCCGCTGCGCTCGCTCCCTCTCCCGAAGGATGAGGGTTGGGATCTGCGCTGGCCATTGCCCTGGTTCCTCGAGCCGTTGCCCTGGCTGCGCTGTCCGCTGCGCTGTCCGCCCGAACTTCGCGGCTGGCTCTGGCGCTGTTGTCCGCGGCGCCCCTGCGGTTCGGGTTGTGCCGTGTGATACCCCGAGCCCACCTCGAATCCGGGGATGATCTGCTGCTCGATTTTCTTGCCGATGAGCCGCTCGATGTCGCGCAGGTACGAGCGGTCTTCGCCCGAGACGAGCGACACTGCCTGCCCGGTTTCGCCCGCGCGGCCGGTGCGGCCGATGCGGTGGACGTAGTCTTCCGAAACATGCGGCAGGTCGTAGTTCACCACGTGCGGCAGCGACTCGATGTCGATACCGCGCGCGGCGATGTCGGTGGCGACCAGCACCTGCAGCTCGCCGTCCTTGAAGCGCTTCAGAGCCTTCATGCGCTGCGGCTGGCTCTTGTTGCCGTGGATCGCGGTGGTCTCGATGCCGTCCTGCTCCAATTGCTCGGCGAGGCGGTTCGCGCCGTGCTTGGTCCGGCAGAACACCAGCACCTGCTGCCAGTTGCCGCTCTTCACCAGGTGCGCGAGCAGCTCGCGCTTGCGGTCCTTGTCGACCGGATGCACGACCTGGCCGATCAGTTCGATCGGCATGTTGCGCCGCGCGACCTCCACCGTGACGGCGTCGTGCATGAAGCCCGCGGCGAGCGTTCGAACGTCCTCGGGAAAAGTCGCCGAGAACAGCAGGTTTTGCCGCTTCGCGGGCAAGAGCTTGAGCACGCGGCGGATGTCGTGGATGAAACCCATGTCGAGCATGCGGTCGGCCTCGTCCAAAACGAGGATCTCGACGTAGCGCAGGTCGATGGTGCGCTGCTCGACGTGATCGAGCAGGCGCCCGGGCGTCGCGACGACGATGTCCACGCCGCGGCG
>CAYSFD010000045.1:0-26642 GCA_964430565.1 uncultured Enterobacteriaceae bacterium | reverse complement strand
CTCAGGGCACGAAGCGAGCCGCAGCCAATATCTGGAATATTGGCAAGGGGAGCGACAAAGCCATGGGCCAAAATTCGTGCCAGCCCCTGAGATGCCATTGGATAATCCGATGCCTGCGCCGGGGTTGCGGCCAAAATCGGTGACGCGCCGGAGCGTGGAGCAGGGGCCCCGCTTGCGGGGATGCGACCGGGTAGGCGCGTGTGAGTCCCGCGCATTTCGGCGCTCTACCGTCCCGCTCCGGGGGGCCGGTGGAACGAGGAGCAGGGGCCCCGCTTGCGGGGATGCGACCGTGGAACCGGCCATGAGCGCGTCGTGTCCGGCCCTATGCGCGTCTCCGGGGTCAGATCCCCAGAGGGGCCCCTCTTCCGCCCTACGACGCGCCATCCAAGCACACAACGCTTGAAACCTGCTCCGCCCTGCGCGGGACACTTTGTCGGCCGGCTTGGCCATATTCGCGATATGCCCTGCGCCGTCCTTCGCGTCATCACCAATTTTGGCTCGCAACGCACGCGTGTTTCATCATGTTTGGGGCTCTGGGTGGCCGGCGAGAGCGGGTTGCGACTATAATTCCCGTCCCAAAGTGAAACGTGGAATCCGGAAATGAAGCACTTCGAGCCAAGAGAAGCCTACGAGTTTCTGAAGAAGAACCCGAACTCGGTCTTCATCGATTGCCGCAGCGAGATGGAGTACCTGTTCGTCGGCCACCCGGTTGGCGCCCTGCACGCGGCGTGGAACGACGGGCCCGACTGGGAGGTGAACCCGCACTTCGTCGGCCAGGTGAAGAAGCTCGCCGGCACGGACCACGCCTTGCGCCCGATCGTACTCATCTGCCGCAGCGGCAACCGCTCCAAGGAGGCAGGCGAAGCGCTCGAGCGGCATGGCTTCGCTCGCGTCTACAACGTGCTGAACGGCTTCGAAGGTCCGCTCGACGCGAAGCACCAGCGCAACGTGGTCGCCGGCTGGCGCCACGACGGGCTCCCCTGGGAGCAGTGCTGACGGCGCGTTCCGCCCCGCTCGGTCTTTATCGCGCGGATTAACCCGCGATTTTGACTGCCGCTTTCCCGCTCGCCTCGAGCGAGGCGTAGTACGCGCGCAGGATCTCCAGCACCTCGGGCCGGCTGAACTCGGCCGGCACCGGGCTGCCCTCGGACAGCCACTTGCGCAGCTGCGTGCCGGAGACCTGCAGCCGATCCACGTCGCCGTGCGCGCAGGTGCGCCCGGAGGCCATGCCGCCGCACTTATAGCACCAGAACGTCACGTCCATCTTCAGCGCCCGCGTCTCGAGCGCATCCTGCGGGATCTCGTCGAAGATGCGATGCGCATCGAACGGTCCGTAGTAGCTGCCCACCCCCGCGTGATCGCGCCCGACGATCTGGTGCGAGCAGCCGTAGTTCTGCCGGAACAACGCGTGCAGCAATGCCTCGCGCGGCCCGGCGTAGCGCATGTCGAGCGGATAGCCCGCCTGCACCACAGTGCCCGCCCGGAAGTACTTCTCGATCAGCTCGGCGATGGCGCGCGTGCGCACTTCCGCCGGGATGTCGCCCGACTTGAGAGCGCCGAGCAGCGAATGCACCAGCACGCCGTCGCAGGTCTCGATCGCCACCTTGGCGAGATATTCGTGCGAGCGGTGCATCGGATTGCGCGTCTGGAACGCGGCGACGCGCGACCAGCCCAGGCGCTCGAACTCGGCGCGCGTCTCGGCGGGCGTCATGAACAGCGCCCCGTACTTCGCCTTGAAGCCCCCGTCGGAGAGCACTTTTACCGGACCCGCGAGGTTCACCTCGCCCTGCTGCATCACCAGCTTCACGCCCGGGTGCTCCAGGTCGGTCGTCTTGAACACCGACATGCACTCGTGCGCCTTGTCGATGCCGTACTTCTCCGTCACCTTCATCGTGGCAAGCGGCGCGCCGTCGTCGGGGTCGGTGAGCGCGATCTCGGCGCCCACGCGAATCGGGCCCGCCGCCGCGGCGTCCACCGAAAGCGTGATCGGGATCGGCCAGAAAAGGCCGCTCGCAGTGCGGTAGCCGTCACACACGCCTTCCCAGTCGGCGCGCGTCATGAAGCCCGCGAGCGGCGTGAAACCGCCGATGCCGAGCATGATGAGGTCGCCCTTCTCGCGCGAACTGACGCGCAGCGCCGGCAGCGAACGGACGCGAGCGAGCTCGGCGGCGAGCGCGTCGCCGGCGAGCATCAGGGGCTTTAGCGTTCCTCCGCCGTGGGGCCGAACGAGGCCGGGCATGTCCACTCCTTTGGAAGACGCGCTATTCTCATCACCGGCCGGTGAGCCGGGCAACACCGTTGTTCTGATCCGCCGATAAGGTCGGCTGATAAACTCGCTGCAGCCGGTCCGGCGATGCAGAATACCCCTTCAGAGCACCCGCCCCGTGCACAGACGAGAATTCCTCAGGCTCCTCGCGCTCGCTGCCGCCGCGGGCGGGACGCTGCGCCCGGGCGTGAGCGACGCCCAGGCGGCCGACGAGCTTTACCAGCTGCCGCTGTTCGGCAATCTATCCCTGCTGCACCTCACCGACGTGCACGCGCAGCTGCTGCCGGTATATTTCCGCGAGCCGAGCGTCAACCTCGGCGTGGGCGAGGCCCTCGGCCGCGCGCCGCACTTGGTGGGCGAAGCGTTCCTGAGGCAATTCGGCATCCCCGCCGGCGGCGCTGCGGCGCATGCCTTCACCTACCTCGATTTCGAGCGTGCCGCACGCCGCTATGGCAAGGTTGGCGGCTACGCGCACCTCGCCACGCTGGTGAAACGGATTCGCGCCTCGCGGCCGTACGCCCTGCTCCTCGACGGGGGCGACAGCTGGCAGGGCTCCGCCACTTCGCTGTGGACGCAAGGCGCGGACATGATCGGCGCGCAGAAGCTGCTCGGTGTGGACCTCATGACCGCGCACTGGGAGTTCACCTACGGCGCAAAGCGCGTCCGGCAGGCGGTGGACAAGGAACTGGCGCCGATCGAATTTCTGGCGCAGAACGTGAAGACCACGGATTTCGAGGACCCCGTGTTCAAGCCTTACACTTTGCGCTCGGTGAACGGCGTGGCGCTCGCGGTGATCGGCCAGGCCTTCCCCTACACGCCCATCGCCAATCCGCGCTACATGGTCGCGGAATGGACTTTCGGCATCCAGGAACCGCGTCTGCAGCAATTGGTGGATGAGGTGCGGGCGAAGGGCGCGCAAGTCGTCGTGCTGCTGTCGCATAACGGCATGGACGTGGACCTCAAGCTCGCGGCGCGCGTGCGCGGCATCGACGCGATCCTCGGCGGGCATACGCACGACGGCGTGCCGACCCCGGTGGTGGTCGGCAGAACGCTGGTCACCAATGCCGGGTCGAGCGGCAAGTTCCTCGGCGTGCTGGATCTGGACGTGAAGGGCGGCGCGGTGGCCGCGTACCGCTACCGGCTGCTGCCGGTGTTTTCCAACCTCCTTCGAGCCGATGCGGCAATGGCCGCCTATATCGAGCGAGTGCGAGCGCCGTACCGCGCGCGGTTGGAGGAGAGGCTCGCCGTAACTGAGGGCCTGCTCTACCGGCGCGGCAGTTTCAACGGCAGCTGGGACCAGCTGCTGCTGGACGCGCTGATGGCGGAGAAAGGCGCACAGCTCGCGTTCTCGCCCGGCTTCCGCTGGGGCAGTACGCTGCTGCCGGGAGATGCGGTCACTTTCGAGCACCTGATGGACCAGACCGCCATCACCTACCCATACTCGACGCTCAACGAACTCACCGGCGAGCAGATCAAGGCGATCCTCGAAGACGTCGCGGACAACTCGTTCAACCCCGACCCCTACCTGCAGCAGGGGGGCGACATGGTGCGCGTGGGCGGCATGACCTACGCCTGCGATCCGCTGGCGAAGATGGGCCAGCGCATCTCGGACATGCGCCTCGACGGCCGTCTCATCGACGCCGGCAGGCGCTACAAGGTCGCGGGATGGGCGCCGGTGGCGGAAGGCGCGAGCGGCGAGCCGGTGTGGGACGTGGCAGCGCGCTACCTGCGCGCGAAGCGCAGCATCGCGCCGCTCACGCCCAATCTGCCTCGGCTTATTGGTTGACCGGCGAGGCCGGGTCCATCAGCAGCGCGGTGAGGTCCTTCATCTGCTGCTCGGTAAGCGCGCCAACGTGGCCCATGCGCGGCATCTGCGAGCACAGGCTGTAGGCCTTGGCGTTGTAGATCTTGCCGTAGGCATAGCGCTGGATGTCCGCACCGTAGCCGCGCAGCTTGGCAAACTGGTACAAACTCGGGCCGACCGAGCCAAAGGAACTCTCGCGAGGCCCGATCTGGTGGCAGTTGTAGCAGCTGCCGCCGTCGCCGCCCTTGTCGCTCCACATCATGCCGCGGCCGTTCTGCGCGATGCGCTCCCCCGACTTCCAGTCGCCCAGCAGCTTGCCATCCGCCGGCCACTTGATGCCGGCAAGTTGTTCCTTCTGCAGTCTTGCGGTGACTTCCTCGGGCGGGTTGTCCTGCGCCTTGTTGCATGCCGCCTGCACGCTGTCTTCGTTCAGGCGGTCCATGGTGGCGATCCCCCTGGCATGGAAATCGCGCTTCATCATCGCCAGCGCATCGGGTCGGTAGTCGCGCTGCGGCGTGGCGCACGAAGCGAGGAGCGCGGCGGCGATGGCCAGCAAACCTGCGGATGCGAGTTTCATAGCGTGGCCCTCCTAGCGCTTGATGCCCGGGCCGCGATAGACGTGGCCGTTGGCGTTGACGGTGAGGTAGGTCAGCAGCGCGCTCAGCGTCTCGGAGGTATAGCCCGGCTCCGGAAAGCGCTGCTGGCGGAAGCAGTCGTTCAGTCGCCACTGCAGCGAGTGCATCACGCCGCCGGTCATGCGGTAGCCCGGCCAGCTCTGAACCGCGCGGATCGCCTGCTCCGGCTTGGGGAAATTCGGCAGGGGCTGGGTGCGGATGCGCTTGTCGTCCACGCCGTGGCAACTCGCGCAGGAGAAGTCGAAGGCGCCGGCGCGGTAGAAGAACATCGCCTTGCCCGTCTCGTAGGTCGCGCGCTCCTTCGGGTGGCTCTGCGGCGCCGCGAGCTTCATGCCGCGCGACTGAGCGGCGACGTAGGTGACCAGCGACACCGGGTCCGGCGTCCGGATTTCGCTGCTGAAGGGCTGCTTCGCGAGCTCCTCATATTTGAAGCCCTGCAGCGTGATCATGCAGTGCACGATGCGCGCTTCGGCATCCATCACCCGGTCGGCGTCGGCGAAGTAGCGCGGCATCTGCGCATATGCGCCCTTTACCACGCCCGGCCCGAGGCCCAGGTCGCACTGCTCGAGCGAGGCGTTCATCGGCCCGCGGCGCGCGCGCCACAGCTCCTCGCCCTTCACCTCGAATAGTTCCGCCGGGTTGTCCTGCTCCATGATCTCGCGGAACTTTTCGAATTCCGCGGCGGTGGGGTCGAGGACCTGCGCCGCCGCAGGCGGCCAAGGGGCCGCCGCCACTGCGACAACGATTCCCAGCACGAGCGCCTGTTTCATCTTGCCTCCTCCAAATTGTTGAACGGGACTCTGCGGCCCCTTGATCGAAGTCAGGATCCGGCGCGGATCACCATCTCGTCGGTGCGCTTGTCGCCGGTATTGTCCTGCCAGGTGATGGAGAGCCTGTCGCCCACCTTGGCGCCCTTTACCTTGAACGCGAACACCGGGTTGCGCGACACTGCCTGGCTGATGTCGGCGGTGAACACCGTCTTGCCGTTCAGCTGCGCGGTGATGGATTGTATGAAATGCAGCGGCACGAGCTTGCCGGCCGCGTCCTTGCGCTGCCCGGTCTCCATCGGGTGCGCCATCAGCACGCGCACGTCGGCGACGTCGCCCTGCAGGGTGGCGCGGATTTTCATCGGTTCTGCCATGTTCTCCTCCGCTCAGCCGCCGCAGCCGCCGATGGTGACCTTTACTTCCTTGGCGGTCGTGTAGTGCTTGCCACCCGCGGTCGCGACCACCCGCACCGGCGAGGACTCGCCGATCTTCACACGCAGGTGCACGTAGGGCACTGCGCCTTGCGAGAAGTCGAAGGTGCCCGTGTAGGGGAAGGGATTCTTCTCGATGAACACCGAGATGGCGGTGGTGCCGGGGATATTGCTGGTGATATCGATCGGCACCACCGCGCCATTCTCGGCAATGTCGGGGGCGCGGATCTCGATGGCTTTCGTGTCCTCGGCATTGGCCACGCCAAGCGCGCGCATGGCGTCGAGGGTGCTTTTCGCTTCGAACGCGCCCTTGTTCCAGGCGGCGAACGCGCGCACGGGGCCGAGCAGGCCAGCGGCGGCGGCAGTCGCCAACGCCCCTATGGCCCAGACTCCCTTCAATACGGATCTGCGTGTGTGATGCATTCCAGTTCCTCCTGCCCAGGTCGAGTTATTTGAATGTGCGGGCTGCGCAGGCTAGCTTACTCAACGATCCTCGCCTTCGCGTGCATACGCACGCCCTTCTTGGCGGCGACGGCGGCTCAGCCGAGCGCTTCGCCCCAGATGTTGCGTGCCCAGCCCCAGGCGTAGGCGCCTTCCATCTCGCTCGCTGCCGTGGAGATCCCTCCCGCGCCCTTCACCACCACCATCGTCTTTTGCGTGGGGTCGTAGGCGTGCACCGAGGCGACGTGCACCGAACTCTTGCCGTCCACAAAGCTGTAGCAGGTATTCATCATCATCGGCTGCGGGTTGACCGGCTGGCCCTTGATCAACGCGATCACCGCGGCGGCGCAGACCTTGGCCTGCTGGTTCGCCATGCTCGCCGATTTGGGCATCGCCGGCGCGGAGAGCGTCGCGTCGCCCAGTACGTGTATGTTTTTGACTGCGACTGACTCCATGGTGAGCCAGTCGATGCCGCACCAGCGCTGATTGGCGGTGATGAGCCCTGCCTGCCGCGCGATGCTCCCCGCGCCGTGCGGGGGCACGACGTTGAGCACGTCGCCCTTGACGCTGCCGAACGCCAGCTTCACCGTCATGCCCTTCACGTCCACGTCGGCGAGCTCGCTGTTGGGACGGTAGTCGATCATGTCCTTGTACATCCCGTTCCACGCGGCGAGAAACAGCCCCTTCTTCGAGACGATATCGGGGTTCGCGTCGAGCACGATGATCTTGGACTTCGGCTTCGCCCGCTTGAAGTAGTCCGCGACCTGGCACACGCGCTCGTACGGCCCGGGCGGGCAGCGGTACGGCGCCAGCGGGAACTGGATCACGAACACTCCGCCGTCGCGCATCGCCTCGAGCTGTTTCCTCAACGCCGCCGTCTGGGGCCCCGCCTTCCAGCCGTGCAGCACCTGGTTCTGCGCATCGGCGCTTTTCAGCCCCGGGATCTGGTCGTACAGGAAGTCGATCCCGGGCGAGACGAGCAGCCGGTCGTAGGAGAGCGTCTTGCCGCTGGCGAGCCGCACCTGCCGCGCGCCTGCGTCCACCGCCACCGCGTCGTCGCGCACGATGTTCACGCCACGATTTCTCAGGCCGTCGTAGCCCATCGTGATATCGCCAATCTGAGTGTTGCCGCTCAGCACCAGGTTGCTGATCGGGCAGGAGACGAACGTGTCGTTGCGCTCGACCATGGTGACGTCGATGTCGGGCGCCCACAGCTTGATGTAGCGAGCGGCGGTCGCGCCGCCGTAGCCGCCGCCGACCACCACCACGCGCCCGGCAGCCGGGCCGCCCATTCCCGCGCAACCCGCCACCGCAGCGGCACCGGATGAGGCCGCCATCCACTTCATGAATTCGCGTCTGGATAGTGTCATGGGGTCCTCCTTAATTATTGACCCGCGCCGCGGGCGCGGCAGCAGCTGCGCCCGGCCTCACGCCGGCAAAGTAATTCGAAATGAGCTCGAGCTGCTCGTCGCTGTAGCCCTTGGCGTGCTGGTGCATGACCGTAGCCGGCCGTTTGCCCGTCTTGAAGTCTTTCATGGTCTGCAGCAGCTCACCCTTGTCCCGCCCGGCCAGGCTGGGAGGAACGCCGCCGACGCTGCGTCCATCGGTGCCGTGGCAGGCGGTGCAGGTTGCCGCAAGGCTCCGCGCAATATTCGGATCCTGCGCCCAGGCCGGTGCGGCGGCGCACCCTGCCAACAGCGCCGCGGCACAACCGGCGCGAACAAGTGTGGGTCTCATGGCGTCCCTCCTGGTTGACGATGAAGTATAGCGGCGCCGGATGCCGCCGCTGCTAACAGATTTTTCGATAGCGTTATAGGTCTGTGATATTCCCCGGAGCCGGGGCCGATGTCCACGGTCATCTTTCCGCCGTGGCGAGCCGCCCGAACGGTAGCTCGAGGCGCGCTGCGGTCCAATCATGCAGTCGCCAGGCGGAGCAAGTCAAGCGCAGGCGCTTCGTCCTCGCTCAGGCGAGGTTCTCACTCGATGCGACAGCAGAGCAGAGGGTAATGGTCGAGCGCACGATCTGAGCGCGTCAGCGCTGGATTTTCCCCTCAGTTCAGCCCAACGACTTTCCCTCGGCTCGTTTTTCCCCTGGCCCTGACGAACGCGGAAAACTCCGCCGCGGGCAAGGGCCTGGAGATGCGATAGCCCTGGACAGCATCGCAACCCAGCCTGTGCAAGACCGAGATTTGTTCGTCGGTTTCGGCGCCCTCCGCAACGACCTCCTTGCCCAGAGCATGCGACATGGCCACGATCGCAGCAACGATGGGCTCGGAATCGGAGTCACGGCCGAGACCATCGACGAACCCCCGGTCGATCTTGACTTTGCGAACCGGAAACCGCTTGAGATAGGCCAGAGAAGAAAAACCCGTTCCGAAATCGTCGAGCGAGATCGATACGCCCCAATCCGCCAGCTCGCGGAGCGTGCGCTCGACATCGCTGCCTCGGTCCATCAAGACGGATTCGGTGATTTCCAGGTCGAGGCTTTCGGGCCCGATACCCGCCTCGCGGGTGCACTCCTTGATGAAATCGACAAGGTCGCGCTTGCGGAACTGTATCGCCGAAACGTTCACTGCCAGCCGGCTGACTCGCAGGCCGTCGTCCCGCCATGCTTTCAACTGCATGCACGCCTCGCGCAGGAGCCAGCGCCCTATCTGCTCGATATGGCCGAACTCCTCGGCGATCGGGATGAAACGCCCCGGGAGAACAAGACCGAGCCGCGGGTGCCTCCAGCGCATGAGCGCCTCCGCGCATGTGACCTCGCCGCTGCGAAGATCCAGCTGCGGCTGATAATGCAGTTCGAGCTCGTGCCTTTCGAGGGCCTCGCGAAGTTCCCGATCCAGCGTAACCCTTTCGACGGCCTCAACGTTCATGCTCTCCTTGAAGTACACGGACCGCGCCCGCCCTCCGGATTTGGCCCGATACATCGCTGTATCGGCATTCTTGATGAGTGTCTCGGCTGAGTCACCATCTTGCGGATAGACCGCGATGCCGACGCTCGCGCTGAGAAAGGACGTTTGCCCGTCCACAACGAAAGCCTCGGACAGGGAGCGGACGATATCCTCTGCGACTCGCCCCGCGTCCCGAGGGCGATTCACTTTCCCCAGGATGACGGTGAATTCATCGCCTCCATGCCGCGAGACCGTATCCGAGTCCCGAATGCAGCGCGATATCCGGCCAGCAGCCTCCCTGAGCACCCGGTCCCCGGCTGCGTGTCCCTGGGTATCGTTGACATTCTTGAAGTGGTCCAGATCGACGAAAAGCAGGGCCAGACCGCCGGTCTCTCTCTGGCATCTGGCGATCTCCTGCGTAAGCCGGTCCATGAGGACCAATCGATTGGGAAGGCCGGTCAGCGAATCATAGTGCGCCTGCTGATACAGCTGCTCGTCGCGCCAGGCCGATGACATCGCCACCGTCAAGCGATCGGCAAACTCACCGATCTGCTTGCGACCCTCTTCGTTCAGAGTCGGAGCAACGCGAAAACCGAGCGAGAGCGCGCCGCAGACGACGTCGCGCCAGAGAATGGGCTGAACAAAGGCGGTGCGAATGCCCTCGGGGAGAAACGCCGCGAGATGGTCCTGCGCCGCTCCGGCAGCCGGAATCCAAAATCCGTCTCGAAATTTCTCCAGGATTTCGCGATCGTGCTTCTGGATCTGCTCGCGCGCAATGGACATGTCCGCTCCCGCCTGCAGCGGGCGCGAATAGGTCCTTGCCAGGGCGGGATTATCGTGGTCCAGCAACATGACGCCGGCGAAGTCGGCGGGAACCATGTCCGCGACACGCTCGAGCACGGCGCGAACGATATCCTCGGTATCCGGCGCGGACAGGATCAGCCGATCGATTTCGGAAAGAGTTTTCAGCGCAGAGAACTGGCGTCCCAGTTTCTCCGACATCAGATTGAACGCAGTCGCAAGTTCGCCAAACTCGTCGTTGCTCTTAACTTCCACCTTTGTAGTGAAATCGTTTCGCGCCAGGCGGCCCGCGCCGGCGGCAAGTTTCTCCAGTGGCACCATGGTGCCTCGGATCTGCCGGATGCTGAGCAGCATCACCACGAGCAATGCAAGTACCACGACCGGGATGAAGAGCTGCTGGAAGCCGGCGACGTATCTCATCTGGTAGCTCTCGGACTGGCTGGCAACAACGACCCAGTCGGCGGCGCCGAACTCCGCGTGAAGGAACTGGCTCCAGGCGACCGAGCGTTGCGTCTCTCCTTCCCTCTCCCAGTTGAGAGATCCAAACGCGGACTGTGAGGAGGAATTCGCGATCTCGCCCAATACCTCCTCGGGCACCGGCGCCGGGCAAAACAGCACGGATCGAGAGTCGCTATCGACGACGCAGATGTCGATAGCGGTGGGCAGCAGTTCCTGCGTCCCCCAGAGATAGTCGGGTAGCAGTTCGCCGAAAATAATGCGCCCGGAAGCGGCGCTGCCGACCGGGACAAGCAGCAGCAGGCGCAGCGCGGCCCCATCCTGCAGGGCGACAAGGGCGTTTTTCCCCTCGGCCAATCTTTGTCGTACGCTTCCTGCCAGGGAGGGTGGGCGGATTTCCCCGAACAGGGCTTTTGGAGGAAGCCGGGGATCCATGATCCCCAGCGAGCGGAAATGTCGTATCGCGATCGTTTTCCCGCGCTGCTGCCGGTCGATCAGCTCCGCGGCGGAAGCCGCGGAATCCGCTGCGACCTGGAGGCGGTCGAATACCGCCATGCCGTATTCCTTGCCCGCCGTGGCAAGCCGCCTCTCGCCTTGCGCAAGAATCGACTGGCGCAGCTGCGTAACCGACAGGCCCGCGACCAGTGCGAGGGGAAGGAACGCAGACAGGACGAACAGCAAAAACACCCTGCGCGCGACACGGCCCTTGAACGCGCGATAGGTCAGCTGGATCACGGATCGAAATCCCGGGCCAGTCCTATGAAGCGCCCATCGCGCGCGCGTATCACGTCGTCGCGGCTCACCGGCGGCATTAGCGAAGTGCTTGTGCCGCCGTCCTTGCCCACGCTATACAGATCGAAATCGGAATTCAGGGGATTCAAGCGCTTGTCTTTTCTCGACGCGCCGTGGCCCTTCGCCGTGGTCAGGTCGAGATACCGGTAGGGATATCCCCAGGGGTCGAGCTTGCCGCCGTTGCGGATATCGGCGAGCGATACCGGCAGCTGGCGCGCGTCGGTGTAGTAGAGCTTGATCGCCGCCGACATGGCTGCGATATCAGCGACGGCCGTGCTGACCCGGATCCGCTCGCGGTAGTTTTGGTACATCGGAGTGGCGACGCTCGCAAGCACGCCCACGATCGCCAAGCTGATCATCAGCTCGACAGCCGTGAAACCGCGCGCGCGAACGTTGTGGAGAAACCGACGCATTCTGCAATCCTCTCGCCGGATGCATGCGCCACGACCCTCGCAATGTGCCGTCACTCTCCGCGGTCGCAAACGTTATCACGTCGCCTCGCGCAGACGCCACGGAAAACGAATTTGAATGCACCAGTTTTTCACCAAGCTCCGAAAACAATATGACGAGCGGGCGGACGTTTGAGAGGGTCGCCGAAGGTCCGACATTGTCGACGAAAGCTCGACGGCAAGAAGATGAGGCCCTCATCCGAGCTTCGCTCGGAAATGATCCCAGGTCCGCTTGAAGAGATTCTTGTTCCAGAGTTTCTCGCGGCACAGCGCCAATTCCTCTTCGCTGAACGCGTAGGGCTTGCCGATCTGCAGCGCCATGTACTGCCGGTAGGCGTTCTCCTCCATGTAGTTCGCGAGCACGAACGCCTCGACGATGTCCTTGCCGACCGTCACCGCGCCGTGCGACTTCATCAGCGCCGCCGGCCGGTCCCCGAGCGTGGCCGCGAGCCGCTCGGCCATCGCGCGGTTGTTGATCGAATTGGGCGAGTCGAGCACCGGCACCGGATAGACGAGCGAGCCCTGCGCATACACCGGCTTGTAGCTCTCACCGACCATGGTGAGGAAGGTCGACCACTTCGGATGCGCGTGCACGATCGCTTTCACATCGGGCCGCACGCGGTAGATGCCGCAATGCAGGTGGCGCTCCAGCGGCGCATTACCCTTGCCCTCGATCTGGTTCGCTTCGAGGTCGATCGTGCAGAGGTCCTCGACCGTGAGCCGGCTGCGCTGGCACGAGCCGATGTTGATCAGGATGCGGTTGTCGTCGAGGCGGACGCTGCAGTGCCCGTTGTAGTCGATGATCTCGGATCGCTCGAGCATCCGGATGCAGTCGACCAGCTGCTGCTTGAGCTCAGACTCTGATGCGGCCTCGCCTGAGTGCTTCAATGCGGCCTCGGACATGGGCGTGCCTTCCCCTGTAATCGTCACCAGTTCAGCTGGCTGCGGACCTGGCAGCGCCACAGATCCCAGGCGCGCATGCCGGCGGTCTGGTTGATCGCGTCGGCGAGCCGACCTTCCTCAACGTCGAGCGCGGCGATCGGCGCACCACCCTTGAGCGCCGCGGTCCAGTGCTGGATGCGCGCATTGACCTCGGTGTACACGGCGCGGAACACCGCTGTCTGCAGCGTCGGCCCACACGCCACGCTGCCGTGCGCGCGCATGAGCACGACGTCTTTCTTGCCCATGACCGCGGCCAGCGCCACGCCCTTGGGCGCGTTGCCGACCAGCATGTCGGTGACGCCGAACTTCTTGCGGATATCGAACACGGGCACCCCGGCCGCGATGAAGGCCGCGTTGTGGAACATCGCCTGCATCGGCACGCCGACCAGCCCGAATGGAATCACCGAAGCGGAATGGCTGTGCACGATGGACATGATATCGGCCCGCGCTCTGTAGATCTCGCCGTGGATGAAGCGCTCGAGGAAACTGCCGCGGCCCTCGGCATTGCACGGGTTGCTGTCCAGATCGTATTCGATGATATCGACGGGCGTCACCAATGCCGGCGCGATCGAGCGCGCCATCAGATAGCGATCGGGCGCCGATGGATGGCGCATCGAGACATGACCGAAACCGTCGACCACACCCTGGGCGACGAGGATGCGGCTGGCGGCGGCCAGGTCTGCAATCTGTTCGGCTGCGACCGGACCGCCCGATGTGGGTGTAACGCCGCTCATTCTCGCTCCGATTCGAATCTCAAATGATCACCTTGGTCATGATGCCTTCGGGAAAGATTTCCTCGGGCTTGAATTGGCGCTGCGCGATGCCCTGCTGCCAAGTGTACAGCGCCATCTGCTCCCAGGTCGCGCGGTTTTCCTCGATGCCGTAGGGAAAGGGATCGCCATCGAATATGTCGCGCATCCGGCGCGCGTAGTCGGGCAGCCACGCCAGCGGATAGCGCGACACCGCCGGGTCGAGCAGCCGCTCGATGCTGCGGCGCTTCGACTCGAGGAACGCATTGTAGAGATTGCGCGCGGCCCAGGGATGCTCGTCGACGATGCGTTTTCGCATCGCGATGATGTGCATGATCGGCCAGACCCGGGTCCGCCGGTAGTAATCCTCCTCCCTCTCCCGATAATCGGGAAAGAGGCGCGTCACGTCGGGATGGCCTTCGAGGAAGCAGTTCGGTGGGCGCGCGATAATGGCGCAGTCGATCTCGCCCGCGGCAAGCAGCGCGCTCAGTGATTTGTCGGCGATACGCGTGAGCTCGAGCCCCTTGGGGAGATTGAGCTCGACCTTCTCCTCGCGGCCGGGCGCGTTCGCGCCCGCCTGAACCCAGTGCACGTCCGTGAGCTTCACGCCCATGTCGTTGTGCATCCACCCGCGCATGTATACCGCCGCCGAGTGAGCCCATTCCGGCGAGCCGACCTTCCTGCCCTTCAGATCCTGCACGGTCCTGATCCCGCTGCGCTTGTTCACGTAGAAGGAGCCGAAGCGGAACAGCCGCGAGCAGACTACCGGAAGCCCTACGATGTCGCTGTCCTTGCGTGTGATCTGAGCGGCGAATTTCGCGAAAGAAAGCTCGGACAGATCGAATTCCCGATTCGCGGTGAAGCGCGCGAAGCACTCGTGATGACCGAGGTTGAGCCAGTTGTGATCGATTCCTTCGGCCGTTACCAAACCCAACCTGAAATCCCGGAAATGATCGTAGTCCGTGGTCGCGATGGTCAGTTTCAGCCTCGACATGGTCTTCCTCTGAGACGCACGGTGTCGATCATAACGGAATTGAAGTCCCTCGCGACTGAGCGCACTCGGGGTACCCGCGAGGCTTGTCGTCGAACAAGACCAGTATCACGCGGTCGGGCGGCGCAGGTACTCGCCGCGCGGCCGCCCGAGCACGTTGCCGTTCTCGCAAATCAGTTGGCCGCGCAGGAAGGTCGCCTTGACCCGCGCCGACAACTCGATCCCCTCGAAGGGCGTGTAACCCTGGGTCGATTGCGAGTCCCTGGCGCGCACCGTCCAGGTCTCGCGCGGATCGACGAGAGCGAGATCGGCGTCCAGCCCCTCGGCAATGTCGCCCTTGGCATTGAGGCCGAAACGCTGCGCCGGCGCTGAGCTCGTCAGGCCGGCGATACGGTTGAGCGACAGCCCGCGCCGCGTGCCCTCGGAGACGAGCGCCGGCAGCAGGTACTCGGTGCCGCCGAAACCGGATTTCGCGAGCCAGATGTTTCCGAAGGTCTTCCTTGCAGCCTTGGTCTCGTGCCGGCAGCAGGCATGGTCGCTCACCACCCAGTCGACCTTGCCTTCGAGGAGCTTCTCCCACAGGAACTCGACGTCCTCGCGCGGGCGGATCGGCGGATTCACCTTGGCGAGCACGCCCGCCTTCGCGCCGGTGTCGAGCATGAGATGCCCGATCGTCACCTCGCGGCGGAAGTCGATGTGCGGGAAGACTTCGGCCATCTGCAGCGCGGCGCTGAGCGCCTTGCGCGAGGAAAGATGCAGCAGGTTGATGTTCGGCAGCGCGGTCTCGTTGGCGAGATAAGAGGCGATGAACACCGCGAGGCCCTCGGAGTGCGGCGGGCGCGCCGCGTGGTAGGCGGCGAGGCCCTTCAGCTTGCCTGCGCGTTCCACCTGCTTGGTGTAGGCGGTCATGATCTCAGCGGTCTCGCAGTGCAGCGAAAGGCTGATCTGCGAAGCCTTCCCGGGGAAGCGCTCGCGCGCCGCCTGCACTCCGCGCATGATGAACTCGAAGTGCGCGTAGTCGTAGCGCTCGTCGGGCTTGATCATGAGGAACTTGCGCTGCTCGTCCGAAGCGCCGTGCAGGCCGTGCGAGCCGTAGAACATGAAGATCTTGAACGAGGTGACGCCGTGCTTGGTAATAAGCGTTGGGATCTCGCGGATATGCGTCGCGTCCATCGGCGCGAGGTGGTAGGCGTAGTCGACGTGGTATTTGCCTTTCGAAATCTTCAGCACCTCGGGAAAGAACTTCGCGTACGGCCCGCCCTTGTTGAGGTAGTACTGGCCGGTGCGGAAGTAGGTGAGCATCGAAGTGACGCCGCCCTGCGCCGCGGCTCGGCTCTCCGAGACCGCGTCCTCCTTCAGCGGCGAATAGATGCCCGCGTGCATGTGCGCATCGACCACGCCGGGAAAGGCAAGGCGCCCTTTGCCGTCGTAAACCTCCTTGGCGCCGGCGGCCGGGAGGTCGGGCGCGATGCGCGAGAACTTGCCGTCCTTCACCGCGATGTCGGCATCGAGCACGCCGCTCGCCCGCGGCCGCACGACGCGCAGGTTCTTGATGAGAAGGTCGCAGGCGTCGCTCATTTCGGTTCCTCTTCGTAGCGTTTGCCGAGTGCGAGCATCTCCGGCGTGCCGACGATCGCGTTGATCCCGGCGAGATCGAGCATGCGTTCCCGCAACGCGCCGGTGGTGCCGTCGCGCTTCAAGATCGAAAAATACTCGCGCGCCGCGTAACCCAACGCGCGTGCCAGGCCGCCCGGGAAAATGACGACCGAGTAGCCGAGGGCCTCGAGTTCAGTCGCGGAGTGCAGCGGCGTCTTGCCGCCCTCGACCATGTTGGCGAGCAGCGGAGCGCGCCCGGCGAAGCGCGCGAGCGCGGTCTTCATTTCTTCGGCGGAGCGCAGCGCCTCGATGAAGAGCACATCCGCGCCGGCTTCGAGATAGCGCTCGGCGCGCTCGAGCGCGGGCTTCAGCCCTTCGACCGCCACCGCGTCGGTACGCGCGACGATCAGGGTCTCGGCGTTCTGCCTCGCGTCGAGCGCCGCGCGGATCTTGCCGACCATTTCGCCGGCCGATACCACGCTCTTGCCGTCGAGGTGTCCGCAGCGCTTGGGGGTCACCTGGTCTTCGAGCTGGATCGCGAGATTCTCCCCGCCCGCGCGCTCGAGCATGCGCACCGTGCGCGCGACATTGAGCGCGTTGCCGTAGCCGGTGTCGGCGTCGACGATGATCGGCAGCGCGACGCGCTCGCGGATGCTGGCGAGCGCGTTCTCGACCTCGCTCGCGGTAACGAGGCCGATGTCCGGGCGGCCGAGGCGCGTGTAGGCGATGCCCGCGCCGGAAAGATAGAGCGCCTCGAATCCCGCCTGCTCGGCGAGCAGCGCGCCCAGCGCGTCGTACACGCCGGGGGCGAGCAGGATCGGCTTGCGCTTCAAGCGCTCGCGCAGGCTCATGCCTTGGGGAAACGCTTCTCGAGGTGCGGCAGCAGCCCGCCGTCGCGGATCATCTGCATGAGGTGAGTGGGGATCGGTTCACAGGCGAAGGAGTGAATCGTAACACCGGTGAGCGAGGCGGTTGCGGGGTGGGGGGTCCACGGCGCAGGACGGCGTCGTTGGCCGTCTCATCGTCGCGGTGGTAGGATTTGCCCATGATCGATTGGTCCACTTGCTCGGCGGTCGAACGGGATCCGGAGCGCGTGAGCGGAGCTTGGGTGTTCCGCGGTACACGAGTGCCCGTGGCCGCGCTCTTTGAAAATCTGGAAGACGGCGCTTCGGCTGCACAATTCATCGAGTGGTTCCCGGGCGTAACGCTTGATCAAGTTCGTGCTGTCCTGGAGCACGCGGCGCGGAGCGCGTTGGCCCCCGCCTAGGTGCGCATACTGTTCGACCAAGGCACTCCTGTCCCGCTGCGGGACTCGTTGACGCTGCACGAAGTCTCCACCACCTACGAGCGCGGCTGGTCCAAGCTACGGAACGGCGAGTTGCTCGACGCCGCCGAACGCGAGGGATTCGGGCTGTTAATCACTACTGACTCGAACCTTCGGTACCAACAGAATCTCAGCGGCCGACGCCTCGCGATCGTCGTTCTGCTCTCGACCAGCTGGCCTCGGATACAGCGGGCGGCCGCTTCTATCCTCGCTGCAATCGATGCTGCCGCTCCCGGCAGCTACACGGAAGTCGAGATTCCGTACTAAGACGGCCGCAGACCAGCGCCGGGGCGAGGAGAATCGGCTTGTTCTTCAGGCGCTTGCGCAGGCTCATGCCTTGGGGAAACGCTTCTCGAGGTGCGGCAGCAGCCCGCCGTCGCGGATCATCTGCATGAGGTGCGAGGGAATCGGTTCGCAGGCGAGCGTCTCGCCGGTGGTGAGATTGTCGATTCTCCCCGACTCGGCATCGACACGCAGCCGGTCGTCCGCGCGGATGCGCTTCGCCTCCGCGCACACCAGCGCCGGCAGGCCCAGATTGAGCGCGTTGCGGTAGAAAAGCCCGGCGAAGGATTCCGCGACGAGCGCCGCGACCCCGAGATGCTTGAGCGCCTGCGGCGCCTGCTCGCGCGACGAGCCCGCGCCGCAGTTGCGCCCCGCGACCAGCACGTCGCCGGGCTGCACCTCCTTCGCGAAGCGCGGCTCGACCGCCTCCAGGCAGTGGCGCGCGATCTCCTCGATGCCGAACTTCATGTACTGGCCCGGCGCGAGGACGTCGGTGTTGAGATTGTCGCCGAAGCGCCAGACGCGGCCGGCGTGCTGCGAGGGGCGTGGCGAGCGGTCGCTCATCGGTCAAGGCTTGGGGTCTAGCCCCACACCAGCGGTGCCTTCATTCTCTAGCGTCCCTTATCGGGAATCACCGGCAGCATGACCCACGAGTCGTGCGCGCCGCCGGTATGCAGGGTGACCGTGCCGTTGAAGATCCCGGACGGGCGGTCGCGCGCGTCGTTGTGCAGGAACGGACCCACGCCGGTGAACTCGTTTTTCATGTTGGAGAGCTTGCCGCCGCTGCCGCCCGGATAGGTGTAGTCCTTGCCGCGCACCGTGAGCGCGACGCGATACCCCGCCGGAAGGACGATACACGTCGGCCAGATCTCGATGTCGAGCTCGTAGGTCTGGCCGGGCGTGAGCGGCTCCTTGGTCTTGTGCGGGTGATAGGGCCGGTAGGGCAGCGAGCGCTCGGGATCGAGCTTGCGGTGCGACGCGCGCAGCCAGCCCTGCGCGAGCGGCGTGTGCGGGTCGAGCGCGCCCATGAACACCAGCTCCTTCATGTTCGGATCGAAGGCTCGGACGATGAGGAAGAAATCCGCGTCGGCGGTGGCGGAGGAAACGAAGAGCTTCGCCGCGATCGGGCCGGTGACTTCCATCGGCTGCTCGAGCGGCGGCAGCAGGAAGGTGAGGCCCTCGGAGAATCCCTGGAAGCCCGCCTTGCCCCCGTCCTTCAGCGGGTTCGGCGACAGCGTGAGGTTGCGCGCGTCGAGGTGCAGCTTCGTCCACTGGGTGCGCGCAAGCGGCCACTCGTTCTCCTCGCGCTCGACGAATTTCTCGCCGGGGTGCCGGATCTGCAGGAGCACCTTCGGCTGGCGGTCCCAGCCGTTCCTCTCGCCCTTCAGGTAATAGGCGAAGAACTTCTTCTGCATCTTGAGCCCGTAGTCCGTGTAGAAGTGGGTCCAGTGCGCGTCGCCGTGCATCTCGAGCCACTTTTCCCTGCTGCCCGCGTTGACGTAACCCTCGATGTTGCCGCGCGGGTGCAGACCCTGGCCGCCCCAGTTGCCGTTGGAAAGGAGCGGCGTCCCGATCTTCGACCAGTCGGGCGTGCGCGAGTGCCAGAACTCGTCGTCGAACTCGTGCTCGAGCGCGAGGCGGCCGAAGTCGAAGCGGTTGGCATGCAGCTCCTCTTCCGAGAGCGTCTGCGGCCCGCACACCCAGTCGCCGGTCATCGGGCTGCGAAAGCCGCGCGTGCCCAGGCCGTGCTGCACCGTCTTCACCTGCATGTCGTACCAGTTGGCGAGGAAGGTGCAGAGGATGCCGCCCTGGTGGCTCACCTCGCGGTACCAGTCGTTGGCGCCTTCCCAGGCGCACATCGCGGTGAGGTGTTTCGGCTGCAGCGCGGCCACCTGCCATTGGTTCATCGCATAGTAGGAGATGCCGTTCAGGCCGACTTTTCCGTTCGACCACGGTTGCACGCCGGCCCATTCGATGCACTGCGCGAAATCCTGCGTCTCGCGCGGGCCCCACAGATCCACATAGCCGGGCGAGCGGCCGCAGCCGCGCGAGTCGACGCGCGCGCAGGCGTAGCCGTCCGACACCCACTTTTCCGGATCGACGACCTCCCAGTTCTGGTAGCGGTTGGTCGAGCCCACCGGCACCTCGGGATGCTCGGCGACCATCTTGTCCCAGCAGGTCTTGTAAATCTGCTCGAAATGCAGCCACTTCGCGTACGGACCGTAGCTGAGGATCACCGGGTACTTGCCTTCGGCGATGGGCCGATAGACATCGCAGCGCAGGACCACGCCGTCGTCCATCGTGATCGGCACATCCCAGTCGATGCGCATCCCGTCGCGAATCTCGGATTTCTCTTCGCGAGTCTGCAATTTCCCTTCACTCGTCATGTCCCCTCCCCGTTTGGCTGAGCGCGCAGCGTATAGTGTAAGCTTGCTTGAGAGGGAGGAGCGCGCGAGGCATGGACCCGCTGACGACCGGCTATCTGGGCTTCGCGGCCTTCGTGTCGCTGATCTGCCTGCGGGTGCCGATCGCTTACGCCATGGCCGTCGTCGGCACGCTCGGCCTCTTCTCGGTCTACGATTTTTTCGCGGTCTTCAGGTTCGTCCCGTTCGAGCTCTATTCGAATACCTCGAGCTTCACGCTCGCCGCGCTGCCGCTTTTCCTGCTGATGGGTTATCTCGCGTTCCACGCCGACCTCGCCCGGGATTCCTACGAGGCCGCCAAGGCCTGGTTCGGGAGAGTTCCCGGCGGGCTTGCCGTCGGCACGGTCTACGGCTGCGCCATCTTCGGCGCCTGCTCCGGGTCGAGTCTCGCCACCTGCGCGGTGTTCTCGAAGATCTCGGTGCCCGAGATGATCCGCAGCGGCTACAGCCGCAAGCTTTCGCTCGGGGTCGTCGCGGCGGGCGGCGGACTCGACGTGCTCATCCCGCCGAGCATCATCATGGTGATCTACGGGGTGATGACCGAGACTTCGATCGGCCAACTGCTCATCGCCGGCATCCTGCCCGGCATCCTCTACGCCTGTATATTCGCCGTGGCGATCGCGCTGGCATGCTGGTGGAAGCCCGAGCTCGCGCCGCCCATCGAGAACATCGACACGTCCTGGCCGGCGAAGTGGGCCGCAGTGAAGAACCTCTGGGGCGTGGTCGCGCTCTTCGGTCTGGTGCTCGGCGCCATCTACGCGGGGTGGGCGACCCCGGACGAGGCTGCGGCGGTCGGCGTCGTCGGCTCGGCTGCGCTGCTCGCCTACCGCCGCCGCTTCTCATGGGCGACGGTGAAGGGGGCGACGATCGACAGCGCCAAGGCGAGCGCGATGATCTTCCTGCTGCTGGGCTCGGCGGCGATCTTCTCCAAGTTCCTCTCGGTCACCGGCGTGATCGCCACGCTTACGAAGGCGGTGATGGATCTTGACCTGCCCTTCTGGGGCCTGATGCTCGGCTTGATCGCACTCTACCTCGTGCTCGGCTGCTTCCTCGACGCCATCTCGATGATGATCCTCACCATGCCGCTGGTCGCGCCGCTGATCACGGCCCACGGTCAGAGCCTGGTGTGGTTCGGGGTGTTCATCAGCATGATGGTCGTGATCGGCGCGGTAACCCCGCCGCTCGGGCTCAACTGCTACGTCATGAAGGCGGCGATGGGCAAGGAGGTCGAGCTGAACGAGATCTTCGCCGGCGCGCTGCCCTTCGTCGGCCTGATGCTGGTGATCGCGCTCATCCTCGCCGCCTTCCCCGCGATCTCCCTGTGGCTGCCCGGCATGATGGCGGGGCGCTAGGCATGGAAAGGGCCATCGTCGCCTACGAACGCGGCTACCGCCGGGTCGCGACCTATCTCGTGTTCCTGCCGCTGCTCGCCATGACGGTCATCGAGTTCCTGAACGCCATCGGCCGCAAGCTCTTCATCCCGTTTCCCAGCACCGTTGAGTCGGTGGAGAGCCTGCTGGTGGTGTCGGTGTACTTCGGCGTCGCGCTGGTCGCGCTGGAGGGCGGCCACGTCAACGTCACGATCGTGACGGACCGGCTGCCGCCCTGGGCCCGGCACCTGCTCGATGCCCTCGCCAACGTGCTGGCCGCGCTGGTTTTCGGCTACCTCGCCGCCGGCGCCTGGGCGGAGGCGCTGCGGTCGATCTCGTTGCTCGAATTCCGGCTGGGCGTCTACCGCTTCCCGCTCTGGCCCTTCAAGACGCTGTTCGCCGCGGGCCTCGCGCTCTTGACGATCCAGCTCGCTATCAATACCGTGAAGCATCTGGCCCTGGCGCGCGGCCGGGACTCGTACGCCGGATTGAAGAGGGAGGAAAGCCGCGAGCCCATCGTAATAACCTAGAGGAGGAGCATCATGCATTGCATCCGTACGCAGATCGCCGTGGCCGCCTTGGCGGCCGCGCTGGCATCACCCGGCATGGCGCAGGAGCTCAAGCCCCAGACGCTCAAGATGGCGAACGTCGTGCCGGAGGGCTCCTGGTTCGGCCGCCAGCACAAGTGGTGGGTGGGCGAGGTCGAGAAACGCACCGGCGACAAGCTCAAGGTTCAGATCTTCTGGCTCGAGTCGCTGGTGAAATGGAAGGACGCGCTGCCCGGCATCCAGTCCGGCGTGGCGGACCTCGCCTGGGTGAGCAGCACGTATTTCCCCAGCGAGTTCCCGGGCTATCTGATGCTCGACAACCTGTTCAACTTCGGCGACGACTACGTCGCCTCGATCCTGGCTTTGATCGACACGGTGGACAACGAGCCCAACCTCAAGGCGGAGCTCGCCAAGGCCGACATCATCCTGCTCATGCCGCACATCAGCGGCCACGCGCCCATCGGCACGAAGACCCAGCTCAAGTCGATCAAGGAGCTGAAAGGCAAGTCGCTTCGCACCTACGGCGGCGTGCGCACGATCTTCTACACCAACCTCGGCGCCAACCCGATCTTCATGTCCTTCAGCGACATGTACGAGGCCATGAACCGCGGCACGGTCGACGCGCTGGGCGACATGGCGATCGTGCTCAGCAACGCCTTCAAGCTCCACGAGGTGGCGAAAGCGGTGTACAGCAACGCCCCGCCGGGAGTGCACGGCAACGGCGGCGCGCTCGCCTCGGGGTTCTACATGAGCCGGAAGAAGTTCAACGCCCTGCCCAAGGACACGCAGAAGATGCTGCTCGACCTGCGCCGCGAGTACGGCGTACGCTACGCGCAGACGCTGATGGACGACGAGAGCGCGATCCGCAACGAGTGGCAGGCGAAGCACGGGGTCAAGTTCTACGACCCCTCACCCGAGGACGCGAAGTTCATCCAGCAGGCGGGCAACGCGGCCAACGAGCAGATGTTCAAGAAGCAGGAGGCCGACGGCCACAAGAACGTGCGCCAGGTCTGGGCCTACTACCTCAAGGCCCGGCAGAAGTACGAGGCGGAGCGGAAGAAGAAAGTCAGCGGATAGATCCTGTGTAGGCCCCGGAGGAAATTCTCATGACCCGTTTCGCCCGACGTCAACTCTTCGTGCGCGCCGCCGCGACCGCGGCGTTTGCGCTCGCCGCCTTCGCCCCCGTTCCCGCCTTGTCCCAGCCGGCCGCGCAGTGGCCCGAGCGCCCGGTCAAGCTGCTGGTCACGGTCGGCGCGGGCGGTGCGGCCGACACGCTGTCGCGCAACCTGGCGAGCGGTTTCGCGCAGTTCGCGAACGGCCAGCCGCTCGTCGTCGAAAATCGCCCGGGCGCGGGCGGCACCATCGCTGCGACCGCCGTGACGCGCGAGAAGCCGGACGGCTACACGCTGTTTCTCGCCGAAGTCGGACCCAACGCCGTCTCGCACATGCTCACCAAGCTCCCCTACGATCCCCACACCGCGTTCACGCCGATCATCCACGCGGTCAACCTGCCGGCGGTGGTGCTGGTGCGCTCGACGCTGCCCTACAAGACGCTCCCCGAGTTCATCGCCGCGGCGAAGCAGCAGCCGGGCAAGTTCAACTACGCCTCCGCGGGCCTGGGCAACTGGACGCACCTTTTCATGTCCTATCTCAACAACCAGGCGGGGATCGAGCAGGTGAACGTGGTCTACCGCTCGGGCGCGGAAATGCTGCTCGCGCTCCTGCGCAACGAAGCGGACACCGCGATCATCACCGTCTCCACCTCGCTCGGGCAGGTCCGGGACGGCAAGATACGCGCGCTGGCCGGCGCCTCGATGCGGCCGATGCGGCAACTGCCCGACGTGCCCCCGGTCGGAAAAACGCTGCCCGGCTTCGACGTGAGCGTCTGGCACGGCATCGTCGGCCCGGCGGGCATGGACCCGGCGCTCGTTGCGCGCATCAACGGCATCTTCAACCAGGTGTTGCAGGTGCCCACGGTGCGCACCGCCATCACCGAAGCGCAGGCGGCCGACATCGTGGGCGGCACGCCGCAGCAATTCGATGCATTCATCAAGGGCGAACTGAAGCGCTGGCCGGAGGTCGTCCGCGCCGCCGGTATCAAGCCGGAGTAGGCGCCGCGCGGCACAGGGAGTTGCAGCGATTCTTCGAAACCGATAGCAAATCTGGAATAGAAGCCCAGCACGCCGAACGCCTGCGTCTCATCCTGGCTCAATTGAACGCGGCGGCGAAACCCGAAGATATGGCGCTTCCGGGGCTGGTCCTGCATCCGCTGAAGGGCGGCCGGAAAGGCACCTGGTCGGTGAGGATTCTGCGATGACCGCTACCGGCCCAGGAGCGGACGCTGGCAGAACGTCAAATCAAACGTTGACTGGCTTAACGACCCCAAGCTCAGCGACCGGCGCGGCTGGAGCGACCGCTGCGCGGCGGGGGAAAGGCGGAGGCCGAGGCAGCGGGCGTGACAGCAGCGCCGCCAGTTCGCTGCAGCGCATGGCTAGGCGCTGCGGGTTTTCGGAGTTCTGCCATCGCACTTGCCTGAGTTACATTGGTAGCAGGCCGGTTGAATGTTGTTGATGTGGTCTGCGCCTCCGCGAGTAAGTGGAACGATGTGATCCCGGGTCCAGACGTGGCGATAGCGACGGTCGGGACGCGGAGTGATGCTACTCCAGGGTCGGTTACAAATTGGGCAGTGATCGAACGAGGCCAGCTTGGCTAGCCACTCGGCTCGCGTGTGTTGGTCGCCGCTGGCCAGCTTCCGGGCGGAATAAGCGGCTGCGCGGAGGCGACGACATGCACGACAGTAACGATTAACTCGGCCAGTAGTGGCCGACGTCCAGACGCCGAAGTCGCTGGAACCGCACTTAGCACAGGCTGACATAGGTTTCGTTCACGCGTTTGTTCAGGCGGGTCTCCCTGTATTGCCTAAGGCACTACGTAACGGACGCAAAACACTATCATCGGACTAGAGATCCGCCTGCCCGGAGTGCATTTCGATTTCGAATGGGACTCGCAAGAGCTTATCCTTCAGTATCTTTATCGTATCCGGATCGATACGCGAAGCCTTATGGCGCGCTTGCCATTCGGCAATGGCATCATACGTACAGTGCCTCAAATAGTTCGCCACTCCATCGCTACCTTTAAGTTGCGGCCAATGAGGATGAGCAAGATTAATGATAACTATCACCTCCGAGCTACGCGCTGAATCCACAACAACGTACGGGTCGTTCGGAGACATATCGCTTGCGAGATAACCTTTAACGGTAAGAGAATCAATCGTTGTCCTAAAAGTCTCAGCACGAGTCGTTACGCTCGCTGCAATTTTTCTAATCGATTCAGCAACAACTTCCGCAGAAGGAATGACGTCTATAGTAATTAAGTCGACCATTTCTGGCGAAGTGAGTTCTTTCTTGAGCTCGTCAAGTGCAACATCAATTTCCTTTTCAGTCGGCCCTCGTTCGTCGTCATCACCCTTTCTGTGTTTTTTCGCCGCCTCCTTATAATCTCCACAGTGCACCAAGAGCTGTTCCTCGACCTCCTCCTCCTCGCTTCCCAGCCACAAAATGTCATCTTTGGTATGACTAACGTCGAACTCATCTAAATGAATTTCACCTATCAATCGTTGATTGACAAGGTCATTGGAGCCCAAGAGCTGTCCGTACAAGCTCGACGGACGCCAGGATTCAGGCCAGCCTTTAACCATTCTGCCGTAGTGAATGATCGAGAATCCCGCATCGGCGCGGCTTCCGCGAGCGAGTATCCCCACCCAACCGTGAATTTTCTTGCTATCTACTTGAAACTCAAATTTCTTCTTGTAGATTTGGCCGCTGCGATCGACCAACATCTTGCTGTCTAACTCGTCCCACTTTAGTGGGATCCCTTGCCACTCCAAAATTAGAAATCCGTGCCGAAAATCCTCTCGATACATTGAAGATAGAAAGTCCTTGATCTTTCCAAGCGTTCGGCCCTGGAATTTTTGATTGTGGTCTGTGATCTCCAAGAGCGTGTAATGGATTTCCGCGGGGCGCCCCTTTATTTCTTTGTATTCGAGATCTCCGTCGCCTTTCGCGATCTTTTCAACATCCACGACAACTTGATACTCAACGGATTCGCCAAGCTTTTTTGTCTTTACGGTCCAGCGATTACCGATCCAGCACGCCGCAGTCTTCAGCCCCATTCCATACTTTGACCTTCCAGTAACGTTGTTTGGAGGTAGCGCAACGTGAAGTGCGCGCTCCAGGTCAGGGAACGACATTCCGATGGAATTGTCTGCAATTCGCAAGAAACCGTTTGCCGCATCTTTATCGTATGAGATCGAGACACGTAGCTTTTCTCCATCCCTCCCATAAGCGTTATCAAGTACAGCTCGATTGTCAAAATACGACTGCGTGGAATTGTCGACGAACTCTGCAATAGCGTGCCACGGCGTATACGCAAGGCGCTTGTACGAGCTTATTACGTCCAGCCCAATCTGAAGCGAAAGTTGCTGCCCCATACGTGCCTCCACTCTTAACTTTAAGTCTTCCTGCGAATCGTCATTGAGCCCGATAGAAGTGGCTCCGTTTGTTTGAACAACTTTCCCCGATTTATAAGTGGACTCCGGGCGGATTGGCAAAGGTGCAGAGTTGTCCACGGCGGCGTGCGTCGCTTGCGACGAACGCAACGCCGCGGTGGGCAACTCGGGGCGCAC
>CAYSFD010000044.1:0-128916 GCA_964430565.1 uncultured Enterobacteriaceae bacterium | reverse complement strand
GATCACCCCGATGATGTCCACGATCTTCCTGGAACTCTTGTCGATGAGCCCCATGCGATCCACCGCACGGTGCACCGTCTGCGCCCCCTTTTGCGCCACTTCGCTTGCGCTCTTCGATAACCCGCTGGCCAACTGGCAGTTATCGGCGTTCTGCCTCACCGTCGCCGCCAGCTCTTCCATCCCCGAGGCCGTCTGCTCCAGCGTCGAGGCCTGCTCCTCGGTCCTCTGCGACAAGTTCACATGCCCCGCTGCCACCTCCTTGGACGCACCATCGATCGCCCGCGCGCTCGCCTGAACCTGGGCAAAAATCGCCGAAAGATTCGCACTCAGGTCGCCCAGTTGGTAGGCCAGACCCCAGACCAATCCGCGATGTCCCTTCTCGCTGCGATATTGAAGGTCGCCCTTGGTCAGACGATCGATGACCTCCCGCACGTTGCGAAAGCCGCGGTTCACCTGCAGGTGCCAGCACAACACAAGATAGAGCGTGAAGAGATAACCGCATACGATCAGCACCAGAAGATAGATGTCGCGGACTTCTCCGGACCGGCTCAGAAGGAAATACAAGGCTGCCGCCAGCGGCACGCTGTACGCGAGGGTCATCACGGAAAAACGCTGCGGCGTCGTGAACAATTTCATGAAAGAGACTGCCGGCGCGATCAGGGTTTTCATGCTATCGGGGGAAATCCAATCTGCATGGCCGCGACGTTCGGTCGTCTCAATCTCGCACAGAACGCACTACGGCGTTCACGTCGAGAATCAAGACGACCTTGCCCTCGCCCATGATCATTGCTCCGGCGATGTACGGTACTTTTCGGTAGTTCGCTTCAAGGCTCTTGATCACGACCTGGTCCTGACTGAGCAGCGAGTCCACCAGCATCGCCACTTTCTTCCCCTCCGCCTCCAGCACGACCACGATACCGGAGTCGACGCCGGCCGCACCGCCTGTGTTCAGCAAGCGTCCGAGCTCGATAAATGGCACATATTCGCCGCGGACCTCGAACACGGCGCCCCGGCCCGAGATGCTCTTGGCCTGGCCCGGCTCAGGCTGGATGCACTCGAGGATGAAGCTGAGCGGAATGATGTAGGTCTCGGAACCGACGCCGACCGACATGCCGTCGAGAATCGCGAGCGTGAGCGGCAAGCGCAGGACAAACGTCACGCCTTCGCCGCGGCGGCTGGCCACCTCCACGTTTCCGCCAAGGCTTGCCAGATTGCGCCGCACCACATCCAGCCCCACGCCCCGACCCGACAGGTCACTCACCGAATCCGAAGTGGAGAAGCCAGGAGCAAAGATCGCTTCGGTGAGCGCTGCTTCGTTCGGCTCGCTGTCCGCGGCGATCAGCCCCCGCTCGATGGCCCGAGCCCGGATCTTGTCAAAGTTCAGCCCCTGTCCGTCGTCCCGGACGAGGATTTCGATGCTCCCGCCTTTGTGCTGGGCGTGCAGGGCAAGCGTCGCAACCTCGGACTTGCCGGCGGCGCGCCGGATTTCCGGCATTTCAATACCGTGATCGAGTGCGTTGCGCACCAGGTGGGCTAGCGGATCGACGAGCCTCTCGATCACGGTCTTGTCCAGTTCGCTTTGCTCACCGGAGATCCGCAGATCCACTCTCTTGCCGCTCGACTGGCAGAAGTCGCGCACCAGACGGGTGAACCGACCGAACACGAAGCTCGCCGGCAGCATGCGCACCGCCATGACGTTTTCCTGCAGATCGCGCGTATTGCGCTCGAGCTGCGCGAGCGCGGCCGTGAGCTGCTCGAGTCGGCTCATGGAAAAGTTTTCGGCAAGATCGCGCAGAATGGTGCGGTTGATCACCAGCTCGCCGACGAGGTTGACCAACTTGTCGACCTTTTTGGTGCTGACGTGGATGCTGGTGGCGAGTTCTTCCTGCGTGTCCAAGTCGGCGGTGCGGCGCCCCGAGACGCGACGGTCATTCTCGCGCCGCTCGAGCTTCCTGCGCTGCGGCAAGAGCGCGGATCCAGCCGCCGCTGCGGCCGGAGCATCGAGCTCCGCGTAGTCGAGCTTGCATTCGTCTTTCACCCATTCGAAAGTGTCCAGCACTTGCTCGCGGGGCGCGTCGGTACGCAGCTCCAGCGTCCAGGTCAGATAGCAGCACTCCGAATCGAAATGTTTAAGATCGGGCAGCCCATCGAGATCGGCCTTCGCCTCGAACTCACCCAGTTCGGCGAGAGTGCGGAACAAGCGCAGCGGATCGTTGCCGGAATAGAAAATTCGCGGGTACGGACGAAAGCTGATGCGGATGCGCCGCTTGCCCGGCGCGCCGACGGACCCGTGCGATGCGCTCTCGGCCGCTTCCAGCGAGGCCGCAGGGCCGGCTTCGTCAACAAGTTCGGACAGCACTTCCTTCATCAGCGTCCTGCGTGCTTCGTCGGTCGGGCGTTCGCGCTCGGCATCGCGCAACAGGCTGCGCAAGCAATCAAGAGCGGACAGGAGAAGCTCGGAGGTGCGCGGCGTGACGCTCGATCGGCCCTTGCGAATTTCGTCCAGCACCGACTCCAGCTCGTGGCTGAATTCCGCGATTTCCCGAAACCCGAGGCTTCCTCCCGATCCCTTTACCGAGTGGACAGCCCGGAAGATCGAATTCAGCAGCTCTTCGTCCGCCCCGTCGCGCTCGAGGCGAAGCAGGTCCGCCTCCATATGGTCCAGGCCCTTGTAACTCTCGGCGAAGAAGGTGGCATGGAAACGTTTGAGATCAACTGACATAGTGATCAACGAGGATCTGGTTGATCGTCGCGAGCAGGCTCTCCGGGGTAAAGGGTTTGGCGATCCAGCCGCATGCGCCCAACCCCTGCGCCTTCTGGATGTTTTCATCGTTCGCGTCCTTGGCGAGGATCACGATCGGGGTTTTGTCGTAAGTCTTTATCCCGCGCAACGCCGTGATCAGTTCCAGGCCGCTTTTCCCCGGCATGTTCACGTCCGTTACGACGAGGTGAGAGCGTTTCACTTCAGCCAGCGCGAGAGCTTCTTCCGCGCTTGCCGCCTCGATCACCTTGTAGCCCACGTCCTTCAATACCGATGAGACGATCTGCCGTATCGTGGCCACGTCGTCGACAATCATTATTCGCGCCATCTGCAACCTCAGCTACGCCTCAATTGAGGACTTTTTGCCTCAATTGAGGACTTTTTTCAGCACGGAAAGAAGCACTTCGGGGTTGAAAGGCTTGACGATCCAGCCCGTGGCTCCCGCAGCCTTGCCTTGCTCCTTCATTTCCGCGCCGGCTTCAGTGGTGAGCACGAGAACCGGAGTGAACTTGCATTCCGGCAGGGCGCGCAGCGCGCGCACCAGATCAAGGCCGTTCATCCCCGGCATATTGACGTCGGTGATAATGAGATCGAACTTGTTGCTTTTCGCGAGTTTGAGCGCCTCGTCGCCACTCTCCGCTTCGAGAACCTGATGCCCGGCATTGGTCAGGGTAAAGGTCACCATCTGCCGCATCGTGACCGAATCATCAACCGCGAGTATCAGAGCCATCTGGATTCTCCAGTCAGAACAGTTCTACCTTGTCGTCGGGTGCGGCCGGCCGCTTTTGTTCAGCGGGAGCCTTCTTATCCTCCGGCGTGACCACAGTCGAGGTCGTACCGCCTCTGGCGACCCTGAAGGGCGCCGCGCTGGCAGCGTCGGTTGCGTCCCTCTTACGGGCGTTCAGCTTCTCATGAGCAAGGTGCGTCTCTTCAGACAGAGAATTCAGCGCGTCGAGCACGTCTTTCACAACCGGGTCTTTAAGACGCTGCAGTTTTTGCCGGGTGATGTCCTGAAACTGCATCGAAATGATGACCTGATTGATGTCCCGCTCGATTTCCTGACCTACGGCGTTTATGCGGTCGAGTATCTCGGCAACCTGGCGGTTCTTGTCGAGCATCCCGGTGCTCAACTGGCCCACCTCCCCCGAGACCTGCTCTCCGGTAGCGCGCGCTTCCTGTGCCACGTTTTTTATCGCGGCGTAGGCCTCGGATATCTCTTCCTTGATCTTATCCAGGGACTGCCGCACGTCGCGCGTGAGGTCGTTGGCCGTTTGGCTGAGCGCCCTGACCTTGTCGGCCATCCCTACGAAATCGCGTTTGACTGAGCCTTCCCCGATCGTCGAAGTGTTCAGAGCCAGTACGCCGAGCTGCTTGGCCATCGAGGTCATCTGATCCAGCTGGTCGTCGATGCGGCGCGCCTGCTCGCGTATGCGCTCTTGTCGGCTCACCAATTCGAGCGCTGCTTCGGAGAAATGCTGCAGATGCGACGTGAGCGCGCCGAGCATAGCCTCGGATGCGCGTATGTATTGGGGCAGCGATAGATCCTCCTTCGCCTCGCCTGATTGAGGGTCGGTGCTTTGGGTCTGCTGCAGCAGGCTGAGCGCGAAGTCCATCTGGGAGCGCGTCTTGCGTGTAATACCGATGAAGCTGTTGGTGATTTCGACCACCGCAGTCTCGGTCTGCGCGGCCACGTCATCGACATGCTGCTGGACCTCTTCCAGGCTGACGCGGGCATCGCTCGAGACCGAAGACCAGCGTCCGAGCAAATTGTCTAATCCGGAGGATGCGCCGCGCATCTTTTCGATCTGATCGTTCGACAGCGCGGCCCTGTCGCTCACCCTGCGCGGCGAGGCAGGCGAAGGAAAGACGTACACGATGGTCGCCAAAGCAACAAGCGGCACGAGCAGACCGGCCCCCAGACTGACCCACCACGGGATCAGAAATGCGGCCCAGACCCACGGCGCGGCGAGCATCATCATCAGCGGCCACAGCCGGTCGCGGTGAGCCCGGTACTTTATGGATGGCGTACTCATGGTTCGATTCCTGTGGCGCCGGCCAGCCCGACCAGTCTCGCGCCGGAGACGAGGTTTGCACTGCAGCCTTGCCAACGCACGGCGATGCCTGCGTCCTTCGCGGCCTGCCACACTACCACCAAGGCCTGCAATGCCGCCGCGTCCACCCGTTCCAGCGCACCGGCATCGAGAACGAGCATCTGGGGTTTCTTGCGCAGCGCGCGGCCCACGACCGCCACGAAAGCCTTCGCGGCGCCGATTCCGAAGTCGGCGGGGAAAACCAGGCGCACTGTCTTGCCTTCGCTCGACAGTTGTACCTCGGTTGTCTTGTCCTTCATGACGCTCCCTTTCAATTGTACGCAACCGAGACCCCAGATGGGGCATGTTGCATTCGCGGAGCTTGCGACCTTTGCAGGGAACGAGGCAGCCTATGCATGTTTCTTGGAGTCCGACGATCTCCCGATTCGATCCATTTTACGCGAGGATGCACGGGCAGTCGCGAAACGAATCGCCGGCACCCCTGGTCTTGCTTTCGCGCGGCAATCTCTAATTTACCGCCATCAGTTGAGCCACGACAATCGGGCGTTTCCCGGTTTCGCTTCAGGGAATTCCCCTACCTCATCGTAGGTGGGAATCCGATCTTTCCTCCGAAGACCAGCCGTTTCAGACTGCCGAAACAGGCCGGATCTTATTGAGAAATGGTGGCCAAGGACGGAATTGAACCGCCGACACACGGATTTTCAGTCCGCTGCTCTACCAACTGAGCTACTTGGCCCGGGCGCGGCGTTCCGGAGGCCGGGACGCGCGGGAAAGGAGCGCGGATTATAAGGTCAAGTTCGCCGACTCGCCAAGAATGATGCGGCTAAAGTCCTCTCTGAACGGCAGGAAGGCCCAACATGACCGCGCCGGCTAGCCAGATCCACATCGACGCGGTGCCTTTTGGATCGCGCTCCACGAGGCGCTCATAGAGCGCCGCCGGAACGCCGCTGAAAAGGAGCGTCGCGCTCGCGAGTAGCACCGAGCTCCAGAACAGCACCCACTCGACCGTGCGCGGGAAAAGCTCAGGCATCAAGACGGCTGTGATCGGGATCGCGAGTTTGAGATAGGGCGAGAAGATGCCGTTGACGATGCAAACGCCAAGCACCACTGGGAATAGGGTCTGGCGGTCCAACATGCGCGGTTCACTGCGCCATGCGCGGTGTCAGGCCCGCGGCGTACAGCACCATGAAAAACGCCACGCGTGCGATGGCCACCCAGAAGGCGGCGATCGGTGCGAGCGCCAGCGGCGGCACGATCGACGGCGTGATGTAAGCCACCGGTCGCATCAGCCAGTCGGTGAGGCGCCGGAACCAGCGGTAGATGTAGTTGGGCGAGTCGGGCGGCAGGAAGATCGCGAACATGAACCGCCCGATCAACGTCCAGAACAGCACCGAGAAGGCGTAGTTCGGCAGATGAAAGTACCAATACGACCACCAGATGTCCTGACTCTGCATGACGGTATCTTATGCTATAAGAACTTACTACCCCAATGGCTGGAACTCACTAACTCAGCCGAGGAAGCTCCCTCATGACAAGTCCGCCGGCGATCATTCCGAGTCCCTTGGCCACCGGCTGGATAGGGCGACTCTGGCGACGCCTGGAAGCACGCTTGCGGCCAGCGCCAATCGCCAATGTCGATGCGCTAAGGACCTTTCTAGGAGAACGCGCCGCCCTCATCGCCCAGAAATGTGCGATCGACTATTGCCGCGGTAAGACCGGGCTGGCGAGCTTCGCCCTGTTCACGGAAAAGCCTTTTCTCGACGCCCTCGACGTCTGCCGGTGGGAAACGTTCGTCACCGTGCTTGGCGACCTGCTCATTGTCGCTGAGGGAACTCTGCGGCCGCAGGTCGCGGCCGAGCAGCGCCCCCGATTCTGCGAAGCCCTGATCAGTCTGCATTCGGACATCCTGACCCCCCAGCCGGCGCCCACGCACCGGGACCAAGGGTGGAGCGACGCGATCGATTCGTTCACCCTGCGCCTTAAAGCGGCCAGCCTCGGCCCGCCGCAACAGGCGCTCGATGTCGCCGACCATTCGGCGAAGCGCCTTTTCGATACGCTGCCGATTCACATCAGTATGCGGGAACTGGACGAGGAGGTGGTGTATGGCGCCGTTCGCTTCCGCATGATCGCGGTGAGCCAGGAAATGCACCGGCGCATGCGCGGCGCGGACCTAGTCAGGCAGCTTCTTGCCTAGAACGTAACCTTGTAGCTGCCGTCGGTCTGCTTGTCGGCAATACACTGGTAGAGCCCCTTCTTGCCGTCGAGCTCGTAGGGAATGTTGACGCGGATGCCCGAGTCGCCGGTCGAAGCCTGGATATTCGACTGCTCCTTGGTGACGAACGCTGCCTTCGCGTACTTCGGGTCCTTTTTCGCCGCCGCCAGGCAGACGTCGTATGCGGCCTGCTCGTCCTTGCCCCTGGCGCAACCGGCGAGGGCGAGCGCGAGGCCAAGCGCGCCCGCCACGGCGAGGCGTTGAATGGGTGTCATGAACATGGCAGCGTCACTGTAGCGAAAACGAAAGGCCCGCATCGAGCGGGCCTTTCGCATCGGAACGTCGAGTCGGCGGCTAGTCGTGCACCGCGCCCTTGACCCAGGCGAGATCGCCCTTGGGCACGCGGATCGAATCGACGAAGTCCTGCATCTCCTTGGACGGCGCCGCGGTCATCAGGCTGACGGCCCAAGTCACCAGGAACGCCAGCGGAATGCCGAACACGGCGCTCGAAATGTTGCGGATGCCGAACCACAACTGCATATCGAAATAGCGCGTGCCGACGAGATAGTACAGGCATATTCCGAAGCCGACGACCATACCGGCGACGGCGCCCGCCGAGGTGGTGCGTTTCCACCAGATACCGAGTACGAGCGGCGCAAACAAGCCGGCCGCCGCCAGCGAGAACGCCCAAGCCACCATCTGGATGATGCCCGAGGGCCGGGTGCCGGCGACTGCCGCCCCGATGAGGGCGACACCGACCAGCAGGACGCGGGCCACGATCAGGCGCCTCATTGTGGACGCATGCGGATCGATCATCTTGTAGTAGATGTCGTGGCTGAGGGCGTTGGCGATGGCGAGCAGGAGCCCGTCGGCGGTCGACAGCGCCGCTGCCAGGCCGCCGGCCGCGACCAGGCCGGAGATCACGTACGGCAGGCCCGCGATTTCCGGCATCGACAGGACGATGATGTCCTGGTTGATGACGAACTCGCTCAGTTGCAAGATGCCGTCGCTATTGGCGTCCTTGATCGTGAGCAGGCCGCCGACCTGGGACCAGTTCTGTACCCAAGCGGGCAGCGACGCGATCGGCTGGCCGATCACGTGTGTGTAGACCTCGAGCTTGGCGAACGCCGCGTAGGCCGGCGCGGTGAAGTAGAGCAGGAAGATGAAGAAGATGCTCCAGCCCACAGAGGTGCGCGCGTCCTTGACGTTTGGCGTCGTGAAGTAGCGCATCAGGATATGCGGCAGCGAGGCGGTGCCCACCATCAGGCACAGCGTCAGCGCCCAGAAGTTGTTGAACTCGACCCAGCTGAACTTGCCCGCGGCGTCGACGTAGGCCCCGACGTGCGGTTTGAGGATGCCGAGCTTCTGCTCGAGCTGTGCGATCTCCTGAAGTGCCTGCCCGTAGGTCAGCTCGGGAATCGGGATGCCGTAGAGCTTGGTCGAAAGCCAGACCACCGGCACCAGATAGGCAACGATCAGGATGATGTATTGCGCGACCTGGGTCCAGGTGACCGCGCGCATTCCGCCCAGCATCGAGCACACCAGGATGCCGAGCAGCCCGACGAAGATCGCGATCTCGAACGGAATGTCGAGAAAGCGCGAGGTGATGATGCCGATGCCGAAGCACTGGGCGACGATGTAGGTGAAGGACGCGCAGAACAGCACGACCACGCCGCACACGCGCGCGGTGTGACCTTCGTAGCGCACGCCGAGGAAGTCGGGCACCGTGAACTGGCCGAACTTGCGCAGGTAAGGCGCGAGCAGGACGCCGACCAGCACGTAGCCGCCGGTCCAGCCGAGCACGTAGCCGAGGGCGCCGTAGCCCCCCAGATACAGGCCGCCGGCCATCGAGATGAACGAGGCCGCGCTCATCCAGTCGGCGCCGGTCGCCATGCCGTTGAAGAACGGCGGCACCACTCTGCCCGCTACGTAGTACTCCGAGATCTCCGCCGTGCGCGAGATCCACCCGATGTACGCGTAGACGCCAATCGTCAGGAAGACGAAGCAATAGCCGAGGATCTTGTTGGGAACGCCCATCTGCTCCAGGACCGCGAGCACGAGCACGAAGAAAATAAAGCCGCCGGTGTAGACGCCGTAGATCTTGCCGAGATTGGCGACGAAATTGCTGCTACTGGTTTTGTTGGCCATTGGAATATCGCTCCCGTCGGGTCAGTCTTCAGTCACGCCGAATTCTTCGTCGATCTTGTTCTGCGCGTATGCATTCCAGAAGCACAGCACGACGAACGCGATCAGCGAGCCTTGCGCGGCCATGTAAAAACCGAGCGGGAAGCCGAGGAACTTGATGGTGTTGAGCTGCACCGCGAACACGTGCACTCCGAAACTGAAGAAGACCCACAGGAACATGATGATCCACATCAGGCGGGACGTTTTCCGCCAGTGCGCGTCGCGCTGCGCGGGCGTCAGTGTCAGTGTTGCCATGGTCGCCTCCTCTTTGTTTGCCGAGAGCATTCGGATGGACTCTCGGACAATCGGCAGATGCTAGCCGGGCGCTCCGGGCACTTCTATTAGGGAAAACCCTAGGTTCGGGCGCCTACTCCGATTGCTGCATTGCAACCTGCACGAGCTCCGCCACGGAGTCCACGCCCGTTTTTTCCATCACCTTAGCGCGATGGAATTCCACGGTCTTCACGCTGATGTCGAGCTCGCTCGCGATGATCTTGTTCGGCTTGCCTTCGATGATGCGCTGCAATACCTCTCGTTCGCGCTCGGTCAGAGTAGCAAGAAGGCCGGCGATGCGCGATCGCCGCGCGCGCTTGTCGCGGAGCCCGGCGTCGCGCTGGAAAGCATTCGCGATGATCGCAACGACCTCCCGATGGCTAAACGGCTTCTGGATAAAATCGACGGCGCCGCCCTTGAGCGCGCTCACCGCTGTTGGCACGTCACCGTGCCCCGTGACAAAGACGATCGGGATCTCGATGTCCCTGCCATTGAGGTATTCCTGCAGCTCCAGGCCGCTCATGCCCGGCAGCCTGAGGTCCAACACGAGGCAGCCTGCGCTCCCGTTCCGATAGGACTCGATGAACTCCGCCGCCGTGGCGAAAGTCTTCACGGCGATACCGTTCGACTCCATGAGCCAGCGCCAAAGGGTGCGGATCGACTCGTCATCGTCAACCACATAAGCGGTCGGGTGTTGATCGGGAGAGATTTCGTTCATCGGCCCGTTCACCCGCTCGGCAGCAAGCCGCGCACCGTGATCATGAGTTCCTTGGTGGAAAACGGCTTGGTGACGTACGCGTTCGCCCCCAAGTTCAATCCCTTCTCCCTCTCGGCATCGCGGCCCCTGGCGGTGAGCATGACAATCTTCGTGTCCCGAAGCACAGGATTTTCGCGGATCTTCCGACACACGTCGAACCCGCTCCTGTGCGGCATCATCACGTCGAGCAGGACCACGTCGGGCCGGAAGCTCTTCGCGAGCCGCAGGGCCTCCTTTCCGTTGCGCGCGACCAGTACGTCGTAATCGTCACCGCGCATCAGGAATTCGAGCGAGGTGACGATGTTCGGCTCGTCGTCAACGATGAGAATCCGGTGGGTCATGGCTCCCGGGCGAGCCTCAGGCTGCCTTGATCAGCGCCGGCCCGCGCGCGAGCGGCAGGGTAAACGAGAAGCAGGCTCCCTCACCGGGGCGGCTCGTCACCCACATGCGGCCGCCGAAGTGCTCGACGATGCGGCGGCTGATGTGCAGACCCAGCCCGCTGCCCTGCGGTTTACCGGTGAGCACATCGCCCGCCTGCCGAAATTTTTCGAAAATGACCTCCTGGTCGGCGGCGCTGATGCCGATGCCGTTATCAGCCACCTCCACGCGCAGGTAACCGCCCTGCAGAGCAAGCGAGACGGTGACCGTTCCCGGCGCGCGCCCGGAAAACTTGGCGGCGTTGGAGAGGAGATTGAGCATGACCTGCATCAGGCGGTCGCGATCGGCGACGATGCCCGGGACGTGCTGCGACAGCTCCAGCGTCAGCTCGATTTTCCGCTCCTTGAACAACTGGCTCACCGCGGTGACCGACTCCTCGAGCACCTCGCGCATGTCGATCTCGCTGGAATACCACTCTGCGGCGCCCGACTCGATCTTGGCGAGGTCGAGCACCTGGTTGATGAGGCGCGTAAGCCGCTCGGACTCCTTTACGATGATACCGAGGAACTTGGCGCGCTCGGCTTCGTCGAGGCGGGGATTGTCATTGAGAATCTCCGAGAACGCGCGGATCGAGGTGAGCGGCGTGCGCAGTTCGTGCGTCACGGTGGAGATGAAGTCGTCCTTCAGGCGGTCGAGCTCCTGCAGCCGCTGGTTCGCGCTGCGCAGCTCATTGGTCGCCGCCTCCAGCTCGTGCGATTTTTGCTCCAGCTGCCGGCTGTAGGCGAGAACCTGCGAGGCCTCGTCGATGATGTTCATCACCTCGCCGATGCTCAGCGGCTCCTCCTCGACTGCCGAGGCAACCATGACGCGGGCGGAAGCGCTGCCGATCGCGCCGGCGAGCAGCGACTCGGCGTGGTGCACCAGGTTCGCGTCGGCCGAAAGCGCCTCGACCGATCTCGCACCTCGGCTGCCGGCGTAGGCGGCAAACGCCTCGTGCGCGCGTTCGGGCCCCAGAAAGCGGCCCACCAGCATCAGTAAGTCGTTGACCGACGCGCTGCCGCGCCAGAAGCGCGAACCGGGAACCGCTACCGCGGGCTTGAAAGCATCGACGAATACGGTGGCTTGGCCGTGTTCGGCGGCATTGGGCCCCTTGATCAGCGATACGCCGATGTAGCACCCGATATTCACGAGCATGCTCCAGAACAGGCAGTGCGTGATGTCGTCCAGCCCCTGGAGCCCGAGCAGCTGCTGCGGTTTGAGAAAGTCCGTGCCGAACAGTCCATGGGAGAGAAATGTGATGGGCAGCCAGCCCGACTTGGCGAAAGAGGGCAGCAGCAACGTATAGATCCAAACGAGGAATCCCGCGGCCAGGCCGCAGATTGCGCCGGTGCGCGTGCCGCCCTTCCAGAAGATGCCGCCGATGATCGCCGGAGCGAACTGCGCTACCGCCGAGAACGAGATCAGCCCGATCGACACCAGCGCATATGCCTCCCCGGCCAGATAGAAGTAGACGTAGCCCAGCACCAGGATCAACACGATGGCGCCGCGGCGGATGCCCAGCAGCAGCCCCGAGAGGTCGCGCCGTTCGGTAAGCCGCAGCGCCTTCATGCGCAGCAGCACCGGCATCACCAGGTCGTTGCACACCATGGTGGAGAGCGCGATCGTCTCGACGATCACCATGCCGGTCGCGGCCGACAGCCCCCCGATGAAGGCGAAGAGGGCCAGCCACGGCTGCTGCTCCGCGATCGGCAGCGTCAGCACGAACGTGTCGGCGTCCACCGTGCCGCTCGGGAAATGCAACAGACCGCCGAAGGCGATCGGCAGCACAAAGATGTTGATCGCGAGCAGGTAGAGCGGGAACAGCCAGATCGCCTTGGTGAGATGGCGCTCGTCGACGTTCTCCACGACCGTCACCTGGAACTGCCGCGGCAGGAACATGATGGCGGCCATCGAGAGAAAAGTGAGCGAGGCCCAGGTCGCGTAGCTGCCGCTTTCGCCGCCGAACGTCAGCAGGGCCATGAGCTCGGGCGTCTGGCCGGCTCGGCTGAAGATGTCAGCGAAGCCATCGTAGAGCCAGAAAGTGACAAACAGCCCGACCGCGATGAAGGCAAGAAGCTTCACCAGCGACTCGAAGGCGATCGCCGCGACGAGCCCCTCGTGGCGCTCGGTAGCGTCGAGGTGGCGGGTACCGAAAAGGATGGTAAAGGCCGCGAGCAGCATCGCGATGTAGAAGGTGTTGTCGCCGAGGAACAGCAGGGCGCCGTGCTTGTCGGGCGTCGCGACCTCGGGATACTGCAGGATGATAAGGAAGGTGCCGGAGATCGCCTTCAGCTGCAGCGCGATATAGGGGATGATCCCGACCACGGCGATGATCGTCACCATCCCGCCCAACATATGGCTCTTGCCGTAGCGCGAGGCGATGAAGTCGGCGATCGAGGTAATGCGGTTCTGCTTGCTGATGCGGATGATCTTCAGCATCACGTACCACCACAACGCCGCCATCAGGGTGGGCCCGAGGTAGATCGGCAGGAAGCCGATGCCGCTGGTCGCTGCGCGCCCCACGCTGCCGTAGAACGTCCAGGAGGTGCAATAGACGGCGAGCGACAGCGCGTAGATGTAGGGATTGGAGATGATGCTGCGCCCTGCGTCCGCGCGTTTGTCTCCGTAATAGGCGATCGCGAACAGCAACCCCACATAAGCGAAGGAGGCGATGACGATGACGGGAGCGGTGAGCATGCGTCAGGATTCGGCAGGCCACCTGTGCCCACCCTCCCTCTTAGTCATCGCGCTTCTCCACCACCAACGCCATCAATCCGATCAGCAGCGCCCACACGGCAAACACGTAGACGTAGAGCACCGGAATGCCGAAAAGGTGGTTCGATCCGGCAAACAGAGTCAGAAGCGGGTAGTTGAAAAGGAGGAAACCCAGAAGGAACAGGGCGGCCAGGCGCTGCCCTTTGATGTTCGGACGGATCATGAGCCCTCCGGGAAGTACGGAAGCCCATCGTCTTCTGCGACCCGGACGCGCATCGGCTCCTCCTCGCGGCCCGGACGCACGAGCCGTACCGAGCGTTCAGTGTAGCAAAGCCGGCCTGCCGATGCGGGCACCAAAACAAGAAGCCCCGCCGGGGGCGGGGCTTCAAACATCTAGGAAGAGGGTTACGGGGGAAACCTCGGTTTCCCCTGTTCCGAAGTTTGCGGGGTTACCTCGGGGTTACGGGGGAACCTTTGGTTCCCCCTGTTCCGAAGTTTGGTCGGATTATGTAACCCGCGTAGCGGGTTACATATCCATGCCTTCCATTCCGCCCATTCCGCCCATGCCGCCGTGGCCGTGACCGCCGCCGGTGCTCTTCTTCTCCTCGACCAGCTCGGCCACCATTGCTTCGGTGGTCAGCAGCAGCCCGGCAACCGAGGCCGCATTTTGCAGCGCGGTGCGGCTCACCTTGGTCGGATCGAGGACGCCCATCTCGACCATATCGCCGAACTGCTCGGTCTGGGCGTTGAAGCCGAAGTTGCCCTTTCCTTCCGCGATCTTGTTCATGACCACCGAGGGTTCGGCGCCCGCGTTGGCAACGATCATGCGCAGCGGCTCTTCCAGGGCGCGCCGGACGATCTTGATGCCGGCTTCCTGGTCGGGGTTGTCACCCTTGACCTTGTCGAGTGCGCTTCGGGCGCGGATGTAGGCAACACCGCCGCCGGCGACGATGCCTTCCTCGACCGCCGCTCGGGTCGCGTGCAGAGCGTCTTCAACTCGCGCCTTCTTTTCCTTCATCTCGATTTCGGTCGCCGCGCCGACTTTGATCACCGCGACGCCGCCCGCGAGCTTGGCCACGCGTTCCTGCAGCTTTTCCTTGTCGTAGTCGCTGGTGGCTTCGTCGATCTGGGTGCGGATGTTCTTGACCCGCGCCTCGATCACCTTGGAGTCGCCCGCCCCGTCGATGAGGGTGGTTTCCTCCTTCGCGACCTCGACGCGTTTCGCGCGCCCGAGATCCTTGAGGCTCACCTTCTCAAGCGTCAGTCCCACTTCTTCGGCGATGACCTGCCCGCCGGTCAGGATGGCGATGTCCTCGAGCATGGCCTTGCGGCGGTCGCCGAAACCCGGCGCCTTGACCGCAGAGGTCTTGAGGATGCCACGCAGGTTGTTCACCACCAGCGTCGCGAGCGCCTCGCCCTCGACTTCTTCGGCGATGATCAGGAGCGGCTTGCCGGATTTGGCCACCTGCTCGAGAAGCGGCAGCAGATCGCGGATATTGGAGATCTTTTTGTCGTGCAGAAGTATGTAGGGATCTTCCAGTATCGAACTCTGTTTTTCAGCGTTGTTAATGAAATAGGGTGAGAGATAGCCGCGGTCGAACTGCATGCCTTCGACCACCTCGAGCTCGCTCTCCAGACCCTTGCCGTCCTCGACGGTGATCACGCCTTCCTTGCCGACTTTGTCCATGGCATCGGAGATGATCTTGCCGATCGCCTCGTCCGCGTTCGCCGATATGGCGCCGACTTGGGCGATTTCCTTGCTCGTCGTGCAGGGCTTGGAAAGCTTTTTCAGCTCCTCCACCACGGCGATGACCGCCTTGTCGATCCCGCGCTTCAGATCCATCGGGTTCATGCCGGAGGCGACGAACTTCATGCCTTCCTTCACGATCGATTGGGCGAGCACGGTAGCGGTGGTCGTGCCGTCGCCGGCGACATCCGAAGTCTTGGAGGCGACCTCCTTCAACATCTGCGCGCCCATGTTCTCGAACTTGTCTTTCAGTTCTATTTCCTTCGCGACCGACACACCGTCCTTGGTCACGGTGGGCGCGCCGAAAGAGCGCTCCAGCACCACATTGCGGCCCTTGGGGCCGAGGGTCACTTTGACCGCATCGGCGAGGATGTTGACCCCGGCGAGCAGCTTGTGCCGCGCGGACTCGTGGAAACGTACGTCTTTAGCAGGCATTTTTTACTCCTGAATTGGAATCGTTGAATTTACTTGGCGACGACGCCCATGATGTCGTCTTCGCGCATCACCAGATACTCGGTGCCTTCGACCTTGACCGCCTGGCCGGAGTACTTGCCGAACAGGATGCGGTCACCGACTTTGACGTCGAGCGGGCGCACCTTGCCGTCATCGAGGATCTTGCCTTTGCCGATCGCAACGACTTCGCCTTGATCGGGTTTTTCTCCGGCCGTGTCGGGGATCACGATCCCGCCCGCGGACTTGCTTTCCGCGTCCAGACGCTTGACTACAACGCGGTCGTGTAAGGGACGAATCTTGGTCATCATGAAAAAACCTCCAGATAGTTAGCGGCCACTAGCCAACGCTGTGGCCATGGTAAACAGGGGAAACTTGCTTTAGCACTCGTCTCCGTCGAGTGCTAATAATAGGGTTCGGCCCCGGGAATTTCAAGCCCCCGCGAAGCCTTCCCGCATCCGTACGCAGTGAACGGTGAGCCGCTCCGGCCTCATCGACTGCCGCTCATCACCGATCAGCAGGTGGCCGAAACGCGCCTTTTGTCATCTCGGGGAGCCCACCGCAGCTGCGATAAGCCTCAAAATTCCGACGACAACCTTACAAATCGGAGAACTTGGATTATGTTGGTCAGCCAAGGGCTTGGCTTGACACGAGTTTCACCCATGGATTACAGTGCGATGCGTCGCCAAGACCTGATTTTCTGGCCAGATTTGACGCGTTAACTGGAAGGACACCCGATGAAATGCCCTGCTCTCCGATTCGCGGTCGCGGCGTTGCTGCTCACGGGCTCGCTTGCGACCGTTGCCGCGGACAGCTATTGGTACATCGGCTTGGGGACGGGCTTGGGGTACGCTCAACTCTACACTGCGGATTTCAACACCAATACCCCCGGGTGCGCCCCCCCGGTCACGTGCACAGACAGCAAACAGGAGTTCGACGTCGGTTTCAAAGGGTTCGTCGGCTACCAAATCAACAAGAACTGGGCGTTCGAGGTGAGCTGGACGAGCGCCGGCAAGTTTCACTACAAGGTCGACAATGGGAGTGTCACGCAGGACGCCATCTACGAAGTTAAGGGCGCGGGCTACTCATTCGTGCCGATGATTCCCCTTTCCCGGAAACTTTCCCTTTATGGCCGATTGGGAGGGTTCGCTTCCCAGACAAGATTGACTGTTCACAATCAAGATTTTAGCGTTGGCAATTCCAGTTCCGGCCTCCAGAGCAACCAGTTCAGCCCTCTGATCGGCTTCGGGGCACAGTATTTCTTCGATGAAGGGAGCGGGATCCGCATCGAGTTCGAGAACTATGGCCAGGTCGGCAGCGCCTGCTCCAGCAACAGTACAAGCTGTACCGGCCGGGCCGACGTATCAATGCTTTCGGCCAACCTGATCTTCCCTTTCTGACGCCGCTCATAGCGGGAAAAGCCGACCCTACCCGGCTTTTTCGCCCGTTTCGCTACAGACCGAGGTCCTTCCAGAGCCGGTCGACGCGCTTTTTCACTTCCGATTGCATCGCAATCGGCCGACCCCAGGCACGTGAAGTTTCTGCCGGCCATTTGTGAGTAGCGTCGATCCCCATCTTTGAGCCCAGCCCGGCGACCGGGCTCGCAAAATCGAGGTAGTCGATCGGTGTGTTCTCGACGATGAGGACGTCGCGGGCTGCGTCCACGCGCGTGGCCATTGCCCAGACGACCTCTTTCCAATCGCGAACGTTCAGATCATCGTCGGTAACGACAATGAACTTGGTATACATGAACTGGCGCAGAGTGCTCCAAATGCCGAACATCACGCGCTTGGCGTGGCCGGGGTATTGCTTTTTAATGCTCACCACGGCAAGCCTGTAAGAACAGGCCTCCGGCGGTAGATAGAAATCCTCGATTTCTGGAAACTGCTTCTGCAGGATCGGAACGAACACTTCGTTCAGCGCCGCACCGAGCACTGCCGGCTCATCCGGCGGTTTTCCTGTGTAAGTCGAGTGGTAGATCGGATCGCGGCGCATCGTGACGCGCTCCACCGTCAGCACCGGAAAGGCTTCCCTCTCGTTGTAGTAGCCGGTGTGATCTCCGAACGGGCCTTCGAGCGCCGACTCCCCGGGTCGAATCACCCCTTCGAGCACGATTTCGCTGGACGCGGGCACCTGCAGATCCGAACCGAGGCACTTCGCGACCTCCGTGCGCGAACCGCGCAGCAGCCCGGCGAACTGGTATTCGGAGAGAGTGTCGGGCACCGGCGTGACCGCGCCTAAAATGGTCGCCGGATCGGCGCCCAGCGCCACCGCCACCGGAAAGGGCTCGCCCGGCCGCGCCTCCGAATGCTCGCGAAAGTCGATCGCGCCTCCGCGATGGGGAAGCCACCGCATGATGAGCTTGTCCGGGGCGATGAGCTGCTGGCGGTAAATACCGAGGTTCTGCCGCGCCTTGCGCGGCCCGCGCGTTATCGTAAGCCCCCAGGTGATGAGCGGTCCTGCGTCTTCGGGCCAGCAGGTCTGCATGGGAAGGCGGGTTAGGTCCACCTCCTTCCCCGCCCACGTTGTTTGTTGGCAAGGAGCGCCGGAAATTTCCTTCGGCGCCATGTGCATCACTTGCTTGATGATCGGGACCCAGCGCTCGACGACATCGCGAAAGCCCTTGGGCGGTTCCGGCTCCTTGAGAAACGCGAGAAGCTTCCCGATATCGCGCAACGCCTCGCGCGGATCCGCGCCGGCCTCCGCGCCCATGGCGAGCGCGACGCGGCGGGTCGTGCCGAACAGGTTGCCGAGCACCGGAATCGCGTGACCCTTGGGCTTCTCGAAGAGCAAGGCCGGACCGCCCGCCTTGAGCACGCGGTCGCACACCTCGGTCATCTCCAGCTTCGGATCGACTTCGGCGCGCACGCGCTTTAACTCGCCTGAGCGCTCGAGCTGGGACATGAAGTCGCGCAGATCGCGATAGCTCACGGCACCATGCTTTCGTCGAGCTTCATAGCCACGGAATTCCCCGCCTTATCGCGAAATCGGCAAGAATCCCGGAAAAAATCATCGCCCCGACCCAGTTATTGTGATTGAACGCTTTGAAGCAGGCCGCCCGATCGCGGCCGCGGATGAGGCGATAGTGGTACACCACCAATCCGGCGGCGCCGGCGAGACCCAGATAATAGGCCGGACCCAGGCCATGGTGCAGGCCGATACCCGCGAGCAACGCGAGCATCGCCCCGTAGCCAATCATCACCCCCAGTACATCGTATCGGCCGAGGGTAAGGGCAGCCGTCTTGATGCCGATGCGCAGGTCGTCTTCGCGATCCACCATCGCGTATTCGGTGTCGTAGGCGATCGCCCAGAAGACGTTGGCGAGGAGCAGCCACCACCCCTCGGGCGGAATGGTTCCGAGGATCGCCGCGTACCCCATCGGAATGCCGAAACCAAACGCGATCCCAAGGTAGGCCTGCGGAACCGCGAAAAACCGCTTGGTCAGAGGATAAGTCGCCGCAAGACCGAGCGCGGCAAACGACAGCAACAGCGTGAGCCGGTTGAGCGACAGCACCAGGGCGAACGAAGCCAGCACGAGCGCCGCGGCGAGAATGAGCGCCTCGCGCCGGGCGAGCGCGCCCGTCGCAAGAGGTCGGTCCCTGGTGCGTTCCACCTCGGCGTCGAAGCGCCAATCGGCGAGGTCGTTCATCACGCAGCCGGCCGAGCGCATGAGCAGCGTTCCCAGAACGAAGATCCACACGATTCGCCCCTCCGGCGCGCCGTTGCTCGCCAGCCACAGCGCCCACAGCGTCGGCCATAACAGGAGCAGCGTGCCGATCGGCTTGTCGAGCCGCATCAGACGCTCGTACAGCGTCAGCCTCGCGGCGAAGGCGGCGAGAGTCATAGGGCATTGTAGCCCGCGGCCCTCAGACATTGAGACTCATGCCTTGAGAAAATCCGAGCGTCCGCCAAGCCAGCGTTCGAGGTGCCGTTCGGCCGACTCGGGATGCTCTACGAGGAGTGTTTCGGCAAACGCGCGCGCAGATTCAATCAGGTCTGCGTCCTCGGTGAGATCGGCGAAGCGCAACAGCGGCGCCCCGCTCTGGCGCGCGCCGAGATATTCGCCGGGGCCACGCAGCAGCAGATCTTCGCGCGCAATGACGAAACCGTCGGTGTTCTCGAAAATCACGCGCAGGCGCCGACGGGCGGCTTCTCCCAAGGGGTTCTGGTAAAGGAGAATGCATACAGACTCCGTGGCGCCCCGCCCGACGCGTCCGCGAAGCTGATGGAGTTGCGCCAGCCCGAAGCGCTCCGCATGCTCGATTACCATGAGCGAAGCGTTGGAGACATCCACGCCCACCTCGATCACAGTCGTTCCGACCAACAGCTTGACTTTTCCCGCCTGGAAAGCCGCCATCGTCTGCGTTTTCTCGGCGGGCTTGAGGCGCCCGTGTATGAGTCCTACTTCGATCTCGGGGAATTCCTTTGCAAGCGCGGAGTAAGTGTCGAGCGCGGTCTGCAGCTGCAGCTGTTCAGACTCCTCGATCAGCGGACACACCCAGTAAGCCTGCCCCCCGGCTCGGCAGGCCTCGCGGATTCGGCGCACGACTTCCGGGCGGCGCGAATTGGCGATCAGCTTGGTGTTCACGGGCGTTCTGCCCGGCGGCAGCTCGTCGATGACCGACACGTCGAGATCGGCGTAGTAGCTCATCGAGAGTGTTCGCGGAATCGGCGTCGCGCTCATCATCAGCTGGTGCGCCTCCTCGCCCTTGGCGCGCAGCGCCAGGCGTTGCTCGACGCCGAAGCGATGCTGCTCATCGATAACCGCAAGGCCGAGCGACCGAAAATCCACTCCCTCCTGGAACAGCGCGTGGGTGCCGATTGCGACGGTCGCACCCCCGGTGCTTATCGCTCGCCGCGCCGATTCGCGTTCCTTCCTGGTCTGGCTTCCGGTAAGCCATGCGATTTTCAGGCCCAGCGGCCCGAGCCACTCGCCGAACTTGCGCAGATGCTGCTCGGCCAGAATCTCGGTGGGCGCCATCACCGCGGCCTGGTGCCCGTTTTCGACCGCGCGCAAGGCGGCAAGCACGGCGATGACGGTCTTGCCGCTGCCAACGTCTCCCTGCAGCAATCGGTGCATGGGGTGCGGCTGAGCGAGATCGCCCTGGATTTCCTGCCAGGCCCTCTGCTGCGCTCGCGTCAACTGGAACGGCAGCCGCCCGATCAGCTCGCCGGTATACCGGCGCGCCGGCCCGAATGGCGGCGCAAGCGCGAAAGCCTTCCGCGCCTTCCGCTCGCGATAGTGCCGGCGCATGGAAAGTTGCTGCGCCAGCAGCTCATCGAACTTGATGCGTCGCCACGCGGGCAGCGTGCGTCGGCTGAAAGCCTCCGGGTCCGCTCCCGGACGCGGATGGTGCAGCGTATCGACGGCCTCGCGGAAGCCGCACAGCCCGAGAGCCTTGGAGATGTCTTCGGGCAGAGTGTCATCGAGTGCCGCGCGGGACAGCGCGCCTTCGATCAGCCGCCGCAGCGCAGCCTGCGCAACGCCAGCCGTGGTCGGATATATCGGCGTCAGCGCGGTCGGCAACGGCGCCGCCTCGCGCAGCACGCGAAAGCGCGGGTGGATCATCTCCCCGCCGAACATCCCGGTGCGCACCTCCCCAAAGGCGCGCACCGTTGCGCCGGGTGCGAGCGCCTTTGCCTGGCTCCCGTAGAAGTTGAAAAAACGCAGGACCAACTCACCGCTGGAATCTTCGATCCGGGACACGAGTTGGCGCCGAGGACGATAGACGATCTCGGTCGAGCGCACTGCACCCTCGACCTGCACGGGGGAACCGAAAAGCGCGCTCCCTATTGCGGTGATGCGTGTCTCGTCCTCATAGCGCAATGGCAGGTGAAGAACGAGATCGAAATCGCGGCGGATACCGAGCTTGGCGAGCTTCGCTTGGACCGATGGTTTGAGACCGGAGAACTCCACCTCGCTACGCGAGAACGAGAATCGCGTCCGCCTCTATCAGCGCCCCGCGTGGCAGCGCCGCGACGCCGACTGCTGCCCGCGCCGGATAGGGTTGCGCGAAATATGCGGCCATGATCTCGTTGACGCGGGCAAAGTGCGCTAAATCGGTCAGATAGACGGTCAGTTTCACCGCATCGGCGAGCGACCCACCCGCAGCCTCGGCCACAGCCTTGAGGTTCTCGAAAACCCGAAGGATCTGGTTTTCGATTCCGTCGACCAGCCGCCCCGTGGCAGGGTCAAGCCCGATCTGCCCGGAGAGGTAAAGTGTATTGCCTGCGCGCACGGCCTGGGAGTAGGTGCCGATCGCGGCAGGCGCGTTGGGGGTGGAAACAGTCGATCGTGCCATGTCGGGCCTGATGTCGATGTAAGGCGAGCGTTTATAATATCCGCGCAAGGCCGGAAGGCGCCAGCATCCCGGCCTCCCCAATGACTTCGCAGCAAATCCCCAATCTCCTGAAGCTCGTGGGAACGCCTCGCGACGGCGCTCTTCTGCGTTTTTCCCTAGGGAGCGAATACCTGAAGAGCGCCGATCTCGAACCGGCCGTTGCGCACCTCGAGGCGGCCGTCGAAAAAGACCCCGGGTATTCGGCGGCGTGGAAGCTGCTCGGAAGGGCGCTTGGCGAGAGCGGGCGCAACGGCGAAGCGCTCGCGGCCTATCGCAGAGGCATCGAGGTCGCACAAAGCAAGGGTGACCGGCAAGCAGCCATGGAAATGGCCGTGTTCGCGCGCCGCCTGGAAAAGGCGCTCGCATCGGGCGCGGAAGGCGACGCAGGCTCATGAGCGTGCTTTCGAATCTGCGCCGAACGCTGTTCGGCAAGCCGCTCGATCCGCTGGATAAGAAAACGCGGCGGCATATCGCGCTCGTCGCTTTTTTCGCCTGGGTGGGTCTCGGGGCGGACGGGATATCGTCTTCCTGCTACGGCCCCGAAGAGGCGTTTCGCGCGCTCGGCGAGAACACGCATTTGGGCCTTTACCTTGCGCTCGCCACGGCGGCGACGGTGTTCATCATCGCGCTCGCCTACAACCAGGTCATCGAACTATTTCCGACCGGAGGCGGCGGTTACCGGGTCGCCACGCGCCTGATCGGCCCGTACGCAGGACTGACCTCGGGCGCCGCGCTCGTTCTCGATTATGTGCTCACTATTTCGATCTCGATTGCGAGCGGCGTCGATGCGCTTTTTTCGCTTTTTCCGCTCGGCTTCCAGCCATACAAGCTCGCCACCGAGGTCGCGCTCATCGTGGCGCTGGTGCTGCTCAATCTGCGCGGAATGAAGGAAGTGATCACGGTGTTGCTGCCGATTTTTGTAGGCTTCATCCTGACCCACGCGTTCCTGATCGTCTACGGGGTGCTGTCCCACGCTTCCGCGCTGCCGACTCTGGTTCCCGACACCTGGCGCGACACCTCGGCGCTCTCGAGCCAGGTCGGCTGGACCGGGGTCGCCGCGCTGCTGTTGCTCGCCTACTCCCAAGGGGGCGGCACCTACACCGGCCTGGAGGCGGTGTCGAACAACGTTAACGTGCTGGCCGAGCCGCGCGTGCGCACCGGCAAGGTCACGATGTTGTACATGGCGCTGTCGCTCGCCTTCACTGCCGGCGGGATCATCTTGCTCTACCTGCTGTGGAACGCGCGCCCGGTGGAAGGACAGACGCTCAACGCGGTCGCCTTCGGGGCGATCATAGATAGTTTCGGCTGGGACTTGCGCATCAGCCAGGCCGCGTTGCTGGTCGTACTTGCGCTGGAGGCAGGCCTGCTCTTCGTCGCCGCCAACACCGGCTTTCTCGGCGGCCCCGCGGTGCTTTCCAACATGGCCGCCGATTCCTGGGTACCGCACCAGTTCCGCTATCTTTCGACACGCCTGGTCACCGAGAACGGGATTCTCGTCATGGGAATTGCGTCGCTCGGCATTCTGCTGTGGACCGGTGGCAGCGTTTCGACGCTCATCGTCCTCTACAGCATCAGCGTGTTTCTCACTTTCGCGGTTTCGCTCTTCGGCCTGTGTTTGTACTGGGCCGCGCACCGCAGCGAGCACAATTGGATCGGAAGGCTGGCCTTGTCTGCAACGGGATTCGTCGTATGCGCGGGCATTCTGCTGTTGCTGCTCGCAGAGAAACTTCTGGAAGGCGGATGGCTGGCTATCCTCATCATCTTGGCGATCATCGCCGCATGCGTGACCATCCGCAACCACTACAACTGGACCCGGGCGCAACTGAAGAAAATCGACGCCGAGTTCTCGAACGTTCCCTTTGGCAGCATCGTCAATCCGCCTAAGCCGGATCCCAGCCGGCCCACCGCCGTGTTCCTGGTGGGCTCCTCGCGCGGCGGCGGGCTGCATGCATTGCTGTGGGTGCAGCGCATGTTCCCGGACCACTTCAGGAACTTCATCTTCGTCAACGCGCGCACCGTGGACTCGCAGGGCTTCGGCGGGCGCGAAGACCTCGAGGCGATGAAGGTTGAGGCGAACGCCTCGCTTTCTTACTTTGTGAACTTCTGCAACAGCAAGGGCTGGGCGGCGAAGTCGTATCTCGCCTTTGGCACGGACTCGATCGACGAGTTTACGCAGCTCGCAGAGCGCGTTCAGGCCGAATTTCCCAACGCCAACTTCTTCACCAGCAAGCTGATCTTCGATCACGACAACTGGCTGACGCAGCTGCTGCACAACCAGGCGGCGATGGCGCTGCAACGCCGTTTCCATTTGCGCGGCATGCAGATGATCATCCTGCCGATGAAGCTGAGTGTTTAACAGGTTATTGGAAAACGCGGGGCGACGCTCGCTATGCCAGAACCCCCGAACGCTTGAGCCGTCGCCCCTCGCGCAGCATGGCCTCGCATTCGGAAGCTGTTACGGGTTTGGAGAAGTAGAAACCCTGCATTTCCTCGCAGCCGTGCCGGGAAAGGAAACTCACCTGCCCCTCGGTTTCCACGCCCTCGGCGACGACGTTCAGCTTCAGGCTGTGCGCGAGCCCGATGATCGCGAGCGTAATCGCCGCGTCCTCCGGGTTGGTCGTAACGTCGCGGATAAAGGCGCGGTCGATCTTGAGCGCGTCGATGGGGAAGCGCTTCAGGTACGCGAGACTCGAGTGGCCGGTGCCGAAATCGTCCACCGAGATCTTCACCCCCGATTCTTTCAGCCCGCGCAGGGTGCGCGCGGCCGTTTCGGGCTCCTTCATCACCAGCGTTTCCGTGAGCTCGAACTCCACCAGCGAGGGATCGACACCCGTGTCCTCTAGGATGCGCCGCACGGTCTGCTCCAGGTCTTTTTGCTGGAATTGGCGCGCAGACAGATTTATCGACACGGGCGGCACGGCGAGCCCGGCTTTCTTCCAGGCCAGGATCTGCTCGCACACCTCGCGCATCACCCACTCGCCCACCGGCACGATGAGGCCCGAATCTTCCAGCACGGGGATGAACTCGGCCGGCGACACGGTACCTCTCTCTGGATGCTTCCAGCGCAGCAGCGCCTCCACGCCGCAGATCGCACCACTCTTCAGGTCGACCTTGGGCTGATAATGCAGCAGGAACTCCCTGCGTTCGATCGCGCGGCGCAGCTCCGCATCGGTGCGCAGGCGTTCGCGCGCGCGCTCGTTCATCTCGCGGGTGAAGAACTGGTAGTTATTGCGGCCCTGTTCCTTCGCGCGAAACATGGCGGTATCCGCGTTCATGATCAGCGCGCCCGCCTCCTCGCTGTCACTCGGGAATAGCGTGATGCCGACGCTTGCGCTGACGTAGGTTTCGTGGCCGTCCAGATCGAACGGCCGGCCCAAGGCGTCGATGATCTTCTGCGCCACGATGCTCGCGTCGCCCGCATCGCCGAGATTCGACAGGACGGCGCCAAACTCATCCCCGCCGAAGCGGCCCGCGGTGTCGCCGCTGCGAATGCACTGGGTAAGCCGCATCGCCGCTTCCTTGAGGAGCTTGTCTCCGGCGGCGTGGCCGAGCGTGTCGTTCACCAACTTGAAGCGGTCGAGATCGATAAACAGCACCGCCATGGGCCGTTTGCTGCGCTTGGCCTGAGCCATGGCCTGCAGCAGCCGGTCTTGGAACAGGTGACGGTTGGGCAATCCCGTAAGACCGTCGAACTGCGCGAGGCGCGCCAAGTGCACCTCGACATTCTTGCGTTCGATCGCCACGGCCAGAATGTTCGCCACGTTCCGAAGAAAATTTACTTCTTCTTCGGTGAAACGCCGCAGTCGCGTCGAATACACGCCGAGCACTCCGAAGGCTTCCTTGGTTCCGAGTATGGGCGCCCGCACGGTGCTTCGAATCCCGAGCTCGACCAGTGGCGAACGCGAGAACCGCTTCTCAGTCTGCAGGTCCTCGATAAATACAGGCTCGCGGCTTGACAGCACATGCTCGAGGTTGTCGCCCGGCACGAGCTCGACTGTGCGCTGACCGATCCAGTCCTTCGGCCAGCCGACCGCCGCCTTGTACACCAGGCGCCGTCGGTCCGGAGCGCATTCGAGGATGTCGCAGTACTCCTCCTTGAGCGTCGCCGAAACCAGCTCGACCGCCCGCTTTTGCACGTCGGTAAGATCGCTGCTCGCAAGCACGTGCTGGCCGAACTCCGCGATCAGGCGCTGCCGCAGCGCTTGATTGCGCATCTTTTCCTCGCTTTCCTTGAGCGCCGCTTCTGAGGCGATCCGCTCGCGGATGTCTCGCGAGACGGCGGCGATAATGTGGGTGTCTCCCGAGCGCAGCGCGCGCCGCGTCGATTCGAAGGGGAGTAAAGTCCCGTCCTTGCAGCGATAGTGGCTCCTCATGCCGCTGCTCAAGACACCGGTCTTGACGGAGGGCGTCGCAATCAAGGAGTCGTAGGCCTTCTCGAGTTCCTTTCGGCTTACTGGAAGCACGTCCTGCGGGCCCATCTGGAGCAGTTCTTCCCTCGAATAGCCCAGCAATCTGCATATCGTTCTGTTCACGTCCACGAAGCGCATGGTCGCGCGATCGATCAGGACGACCATATCCGCGGAGTTATCCATGGCGAGCCTGAAGCGGCGCAGATCTTCCTCGCGTTTGCGCTGCTCCGTGATGTCTCGGGCAACGGCAACGATGATGTCGCCGTCCGGGGAGTGCACCGCGCGGCGGAATGATTCGACCGCGAGCCGAGTACCGTCCTTGCGCCGATACCAGCCTTCTATTTTTTCGTCGCTTTGGTCGCCTTTGATCAGGCGCTGGTAGAGTTCGCTGAGACCCTCGCGGGATATGGAAAATACGTCGTGCGGCCCCATCGCCAGGAATTCCTCGCGCGAGTAGCCCAGTGTCCGGCACGCCGCGTCATTGACGTCGATGTAGCGCAACTGGACGGGATCGACGAGCAGGATCAGATCCGCCGACACGTCCATGGCGGCGCGAAAGCGGCGCAGCTCTTCCTCGGCCTGCTTGCGCCGCACGAATTGGCCGATCTGGCTGCCAATCACTTCTATGGCCTCGATCAGCCGCTCCTCGGGTTCGCGAATTTCGCGGCTGCTGAACGCGAGCACGCCGATGGTCTTCCCTTCGGAAATGACGGGAAAGGCGAACGCCCCGCGAATGCCGGGCTCACGGGCGAGCGCGCCTTGCGCTATGCGACCGTCGCGGCTGATGTCGGCCACCCATATGGCCTTCCCCCCCTGCCACACTTTCCCCACTAATCCCACGCCAGGCGCGTAAGTAAGATCTCGGGACCTTTCGACATACAGCTTGATATCGGAATCCGGAACCCACCAGGCGTCGCTAAACCGCAGCACCCCGGTTCTCTCGTCCCAACGAAAATAGCGGCCGCATTCCCAACCTTCGGTTTCGCAGATAGCGTGGATGGCGGCGCGCACCGCCGAGCTGGCGTTGTCGGCATCGCCCAGGGAACGGTTTACCGCGTGCTCCAGCGCCTGCAACTGCTCGGCGCGCTTGCGCGCGCTGATGTCCTCGATCACCGTGATGTCGTACAAGACCTTGCCTTCTCGATCGCGCTGTACCGTGATCGTTACGGCTACCAGGACAGGCGAGCCGTTCTTATGGCGGTAGCGCCTCTCGGCGGAAATGCGTTGCATTTCCCCGGCGTGGAGTTTCTCACGAAGCATCCATAGCTCCTGGGTCGCCCGTTCGTCCTCCGGAAACGAGAATTCCTTGATATTGCGGCCGATCAGATCCTCGCTTGCGTAACCCAGGATCTGTCCCACGCTGGGGTTTGCGAGAAGGATTCGACCTTCGGGATCGATGTGACTGATGCCGACGGGGACCAGGTCGAAGGTGGCATGGAAGCGTTCCTCGCCGCCCTCGATCTCCGACTCCGCCCGGCGGCGCACTCGCACCTCTTCCCCGGCGGGTATTCTGGGTTTGGGTTTAGATTTGCGTTGCGTCGTCATCGGGCTCCAAGGCCTTCAGCGTTTGCCATCCTAGGATTTTCAGCGCAGCAGCGCCGCCAGGCCGCAGATCGCCCTGCCGCCCAGCCAACTTGGCCCGCACCATTAGGCGATCGTTCGAGTGGATAGAACCAAGCGCGCTTCGTCCGAGGAATTCGGCACTCTCGAGGCCCAGAATTCGGGAAGTGATTGGGCTCGCGTACGGAGTTCTCGCGTCGGCGATAGCGCCTCAGATTGCGTTTGGAGTGGATCGTTCCGCGCATGTCAGTTCGGTACTCCAGGGGTCAGGTCTGCATCGCACCGAGGGCGGCTCGGCCACGTTTGAGCCGCCGGTCCTCGCGCAGCATGGCCTCCATTTCCGCAGGTGCGACCGGCTTGGCGAAATAGTAGCCCTGCATCTCGTCGCAGGCGTGTGCGATGAGGAACTCGAGCTGATCCTCGGTCTCCACACCCTCGGCGACGACCTTCAGCTTCAAGCTGCGCGCAAGCCCGATGATCGCGAGCGTGATTGCCGCGTTCTCCGGGTCGGTGGTGATGTCGCGGATGAACGCGCGGTCGATCTTGAGCGAGTCGATCGGGAAGCGTTTCAGGTACGCAAGGCTCGAATAGCCTGTGCCGAAATCATCCACCGAGAGCTTGACCCCCGACTCCTTCAGCCCGCGCAGGGTGCGCGCGGCGGCTTCTGGATCCTTCATCAGCATCGACTCGGTGAGTTCGAACTGGATCAGCGAGGGATCGACCCCTGCTTGACTCCAGATGCTGCGCACGGTCGGCTCCAGTTCTTTCTGCTGGAACTGGCGCGCGGACAGGTTGATCGCGACAGGCAAATCGGGAAGACCGGCTTTTTGCCACATCTTGATCTGCGCGCAGGCTTCCCATATGACCCACTCGCCGACGCGCACGATCAAGCCAGTGTCTTCGAGCACCGGGATGAATTCGACCGGGGATACCATGCCTTTGTCCGGATGCCGCCAGCGCAGCAGCGCCTCCAGGCCGCAGATCGCCCCGCTTTTCAGGTCGACCTTGGGCTGGTAATACAAAAGGAATTCCTTGCGCTCGATCGCACGGCGCAGTGCGGCCTCCAACTGCACGCGCTCCGTCGCACGCTCGTTCATCTCGCGCGTGAAGTATTGGTAGTTGCCGCGGCCCTGCTCCTTCGCCCGGTACATCGCGACGTCCGCATTCACGACTAGAGCGGCGGGTTCGTCGCTGTCCGCCGGAAACAGAGTGATCCCGATGCTCGCGCTGACGTAGGTCTCGTGCCCGTCGAGGTTGAACGGGCGCCCCATAGCGTCGATGATCTTCTGGGCGACGATGCTCGCGTCCCCCGGCTTGCCAAGATCCGCGAGAACCGCGCCGAATTCGTCGCCCCCGAATCGTCCCACCGTGTCGCCGCTGCGCACGCACTGCGCGAGCCGCCCCGCCGCCTCCTTGAGCAGCTCGTCGCCCGCACCGTGCCCCAGCGTGTCGTTCACCAGCTTGAATCGGTCGAGATCGATGAAGAGCACCGCCATGGGACGTCCGTTGCGCTTAGCCTGGGCCATGGTTTGAGCCAGCCGGTCGTGGAACAGGTGCCGGTTGGGCAGACTGGTGAGCGAGTCGAATTGCGCGAGGTACGCGAGCTGCTCCTCGGCCTTCTTGCGCTCGATCGCCACCGCCAGGATATTGGCGACGTTGCGCAGGAAGTTCACCTCGTCTTCGGTGAAGCGCCGCGGCTGCAGAGCATGCGCGCTGAGCATACCGAAAGTTCCCGTGGTTCCGAATAGGGGCACCACGATGCCGCTGCGTACCCCGAACTCCATCAGGAAATCCGAAGTAGAGTAACCCGCTTCCTGGTTGTAGTCCTCGACGATAAGCGGCTCGTGGCGCGAGAGAACGAGCTCCGCGCGGGTCCCGGGGCGGACGGGCACCGTGCGGCGCCCGATCCATTCCGCCGGCCAGCCAACGGCTGCCTTGAACACCAGATTCTTGCCGTCGTGATCAAGCTCGAACAGGCTGCAGTAGTCGGACTTCAGCGTCTTCGAGACAAGCTCGACGGCACGGTTGAGCACGTCGGCCAGATCGGTGCTCGCAAGGACCTGTTGTCCAAATTCCGCGATCAGGCGCTGCCGCAGCGCCTGGCTGCGCATTTTTTCCTCGGCTTGCTTGCGCGAGGTTACGTCCTCCATAGCGCCGATCATGCGCACCGCCTTCCCGGCGCTGTCGCGGATCACGTGCCCCCGGTCCAGCACCTCAGCGTAGCTGCCGTCGGCGCGGCGGAATCGGTACTCGTCGCCCCAGCTCTCCCCGCCCGACTCGATCAGCCGGCGCATGCCCGCCTCCACACGATCCCGGTCATCCGGATGGGTTGCGTCGTACCAGGACTTCACGGTCCGATTGACGCTCTCGCGCGGGTATCCGAATACCTTGGTGAAGTTCTCGTTCCACCACAGCGATTCGGTGATGAGGTCCAAGTCCCAGATAATGTCGCTGGTGGCTCGCACTGCGATGTCGAAGCGCTCGTTGCTTTCCTTGAGCGCCGCCTCGGCGGCGACTCGTTCACGGATGTCGCGCGAGATGGCGGCGATGATGTAGCTGTCTCCCGAGCGCAGCACGCGTCGCGTCGATTCGAATGGGAGCAAAGACCCGTCCTTGCAGCGGTAATGGGACTTCATTCCGCTCATAAGGACGCCGGTATTGGCGGATGGGGTCGCGATCAAGCCGTCGTAGGACCGCTCGAGCTCCTCCCGGCCGACCGGCAGCACGTCCTGCGGGCCCATCTCGAACAGTTCTTCTCTCGAGTAGCCGAGTAGCTTGCACGCCGTCCTGTTTACGTCCACGAAGCGCATCGTGGCGCGATCGATGAGCACGATCATGTCCGCCGAATTGTCCAGAGCGAGCCGGAAGCGGCGCAGCTCTTCCTCGCGCTTGCGCTGCTCCGTGATGTCTCGAGCAACGGCGACGATGATGTGACCATCCGCGGAAGGCAAGGCGCGGGGGAACGATTCGACTAGGAACCGAGAACCGTGCTTTCCCCGGTACCAGCCTTCCACTTTTTCGTAGGTCTGATCGCCTTTGATCAGGCGCTGGTAGAGCTCGCTGAGGGCCTCGCGCGATACGGAAAAAACGTCATGCGGACCCATCGCCAGGAATTCGTCCCGGGTGTAGCCGAGCGCTCGGACGGCCGCGTCATTGACGTCGATGTAGCGTAGTGTCACGGGATCGACCAGCAGGATCAGGTCCGCCGACGCGTCCATGGCGGCGCGGAAGCGGCGCAGTTCTTCTTCTGCTTGCTTGCGGCGCACCAATTGCCCGATCTGCCTGCCGATCATTCGTATTGCTTCGACGAGCCGCTCATCGGGTTCGCGAATCTCGCGGGAGCTGAAAGCGAGCACGCCGATCGTCACGCTTTCGGAAACGACCGGGAAGGCGAATGCGCCTCGAATGCCGGGGTCGCGGGCAAGCGCCGCCTGCGCGACGCGGGCGTCGCGGCTGACGTCGGCAACCCATATGGGAAGACCCGACTGCCAGACCTTCCCGACGAGTCCCAAGCCTGGCGTGTAGGAAAGATCACGCGATTGCTCGATATAACGCTCTATGGTGGGATCCGGAATGCCCCAGGCATCGATAAACCGCAGCACCCCGGCCTTTTCTTCCCAGCGGAAATAGCGGCCGCATTCCCAGCCTTCGCTCTCGCAGATGGCGCGGATCGCGGATTGCACCGCCGCCTTCGCGTTGTCCGCGTCGGCGAGGGAACGGTTCACGGCGTGCTCGAGCGCGCGCAGCTCCTCGACGCGTTTGCGCGCCGTGATGTCCTTGCCCACTCCCCAATAGCCCCTGAAGGCGCCGGCTGCGTCGAACACCGGCTCGCCGCTCACGCTCGACCAGACTTTCCTGCCGAATTCTTCCGCTCTGCATAACTCCAGGTCGTGAAACGGCTGGCGTGCAACCAACAGCGCGATATGCGCTGCCCAGTCCTCGGAGGTCATATTGATATAACGTTGCTCCCAGCGCCTCGTTCCGATGGTGAGGGGAAGTCCCTCGAGAAGCCGCTTCGGGCCGCTGCCGGAAAAGGAAGTGAAACGGTACTGGTCGTCCTGCTCCCAGTAGATATTCGAGGAAAGCTGGGTCAGGCTGCGGAATCGTTCTTCGCTTTTGCGTACCGCTTCCTCGGCGCGAGCGCGCATCAGAAACTGGCCGATCTGGCCCCCGATGACGCGCGCCGCGCCGAGCAGCTGCTCATCCGGTTGCCGGATTTCGCCGCTGGAGAAAGCCAAGACTCCGATCGCTTTCCCCTCCGCGGAAACCGGAAAGAGGAAAAGGCCGCGGGTTCCCAGATCGAGCCTGGGCGACACTCCCAGCGCGCGCGCCTCCCGGGTGATATCGGGGACCCAAAGCGGCTCGCCCATCTGCCATACGCGCCCGACCAGGCCCTCCCCGGGTCGGAAAACGATCTTGCGCCACTTGTCGATGAATTCCTGAACTGCGGGGGTGGGAATGCCCCAGGCGCCGCCGAATTGCAGCTCGCCGGCCTCGCCGTTCCATCGGTGGTACCCGCCGCTATCCCAGTCTTCCGATTCGCATACGACGCGAATCACGGCTTCGAGGATCCCCGAAGTGCCGTGCGCCTCGGACAGACAGCGCGTCACCGAGTGCTCCAGGTTTCGCATCCTCTCACCGCGCTTGCGCGCGGTGATGTCCTCCATCGCCGTGATGTCGTACAAGGCCTTGCCTTCTGCATCGCGCTGCAGCGCGATCGTTATGACGACCAGAACGGCTGACCCATTCTTATGGCGGTAGCGCCTCTCGGTGGAAATGCGTTGCATTTCCCCGGCGTAGAGCTTCTCGCGAAGCGTCCATAACTCCCGGGTCGCCTGTTCGTCCTCCGGAAACCAGAACTCCTTGATGTCGCGGCCGATCAGTTCGTCGGATGCGTAACCCAGGATCTGTCCCACGCGGGGGTTCGCAAGAAGAATTCGACCTCCGGAATCGATGTGCCAGATGCCAACGGGGACCAGGTCGAAGGTAGCCTGGAAGCGCTGCTCGCTGAGCTCGATCTCCAACTGCTCCCGGCGGCTCGCTTGCACGGCCCCCGAGGGGGCCCTGGATTTGGATTTGCGTTGCGTTGTCATCGGGCCCCGGGGCCTTCAAAGTTCGCCGTCCTGTATTCTGCCAGGCAGCGGGGCCACTCACCTCGCCGCCCACCGACTCCGATACATTAGACCTGAAACAAACAGCGTTTGGCAGGGTGTTGCGAAGGAGATTTAAAGGGCCAGGCGGGAACGGCCCGCCTCTTCTTCCTTGGCCTTGGGTGCAGACTACCCTTCGGCAAGCTGCGACGCGAACCGCGGAAATTCTGCGCCGGCGGTCGGGAAGTGCCGGCGATGCACTTCACGCACCTCAGCGCGCAGGCGCGCGCTGTCCCAATCCTTCGACAAGAACTTATGGATGCCGGCTTCGTTGACGGCGCCGGCGATCGCCTCGGGGTCGTGTGCGCCGGTCGCGAGAATGCGCACGACCTCGGGATAGAGTTTTCTCACGTGCCCGAGGAACTCCACCCCGGTCAGCCCCGGCATGCCGTTGTCGGAGATGACGACGCTGATGGGATGCCCGGCGAGCAGCTCGAAGGCGCGCTTCGGGTCGGTCGTCGTCAGCACGGGGAACCCATCGGAGCGCAGGATCCCCTCCAGCAGGAGCAGATCCTGCTCGCTGTCGTCGAGCAGCAGCACCGCCGGCTTGTCCGGAACGCTACCCTCCGAAAGTTGCAGCCGCCAACCCTCGCGCAGCTTGGCTTCGATCTCGGCGGGTGCGATCGGCCTGGCGAAATAGTAACCCTGCATCTCGTCGCAGGCGTGGGTGGAAAGGAAATTGAGCTGGCCCTCGGTCTCCACGCCCTCTGCGATTACCTTCAGCTTCAAGCTGTGCGCAAGGCCGATGATCGCCAGCGCGATCGCGGCGTCCTCCGGGTCGGTGGTGATGTCGCGGATGAACGCGCGGTCGATCTTGAGCGCGTCGATGGGGAAGCGCTTCAGGTACGCAAGACTCGAGTAGCCGGTGCCGAAATCGTCCACCGAGATCTTCACCCCGGACTCCTTCAGCCCGCGCAGGGTGAGCGCGGCGGCATCGGGCTCTTCCATGAGCAGCGATTCGGTGAGCTCGAACTGGATCAGCGAAGGATCGACCCCCGTTTCACTCAAGATGCCGCGCACGGTCGCCTCCAGCTCCTTCTGCTGGAACTGGCGAGCCGACAGATTGATCGCGATCGGCGGGACCGCGATTCCGGCCTTCCGCCACGCTTGGGCTTGGCGACACACTTCCCGCATCACCCACTCGCCCACCGGAACGATCAGACCCGTGTCTTCCAACACCGGAATGATTTCCCTCGGAAGCACGATCCCCTTGTCCGGATGCTGCCAGCGCAGCAGCGCCTCCAGGCCGCAGATATCCCCGCTTTCCAGGTCGACCTTGGGCTGGTAGTACAACAGGAATTCCTTGCGCTCGATCGCCCGGCGCAATGCCGCCTCCATCTGTGCGCGTTGCGTCGCTCGCTCGTTCATCTCGCGCGTGAAATACTGGTAGTTGTTGCGGCCCTGTTCCTTGGCCCGGTACATCGCGGCATCCGCGTTCATGATCAGGCCGCCCGCTTCGTCGCCGTCGGCCGGAAACACGGTGATGCCGATGCTCGCGGACACGTAAGTCTCTGTTCCCTCCAAATTGAACGGTCGCTCCAGGGCTCCGATGACCTTCTGCCCCACCAGGCCCGCGTCGCCGGTCGCGCTCAAGTCGGTGAGGATCACGCCGAACTCGTCCCCGCCGAAGCGTCCCACGGTGTCGCCGCTACGCACGCACTGCTCGACCCGCTCCGCCGCCTCCTTGAGCAGCTTGTCTCCGGCGCTGTGCCCGAGCGTGTCGTTCACCCGCTTGAAGCGGTCAAGATCGATGAACAGCACCGCCATGGGTTGTCCGCTGCGCTTGGCCTGCGCCATGCTCTGCGCCAGCCGGTCTTGGAACAAGTGCCGGTTGGGCAGGCCGGTGAGCGAGTCGAATTGCGCGAGGTACGCGAGCTGCTCCTCGGATTTCTTGCGCTCGATCGCCACCGCCAGGGTATTGGCGATGTTGCGCAGGAAGTTCACCTCGTCTTCGGTGAAGCGTCGCAGTAGCGCGGTGTGCACCGCGAGGATACCGAAAGCTCCTTGGGTCCCAATGGGCGCACGCATGCTGCTGCGGATGCCGAATTCGGACAGCAATGGGGAATCGACGAAACGCGTATCCCGGCGGTGGTCCTCGATGACGAGAGGTTCGCCATGCGACAGGGCGTATTCGGCGTAGCCGCCCGGCCCGAGCGGCACCGTGCGGCGTCCGACCCACTCGGCGGGCCAGCCGACCGCGGCCTTGAACATCAGCAGCTTGCCTTCGGAGTCGAGCTCCAGAACGTTGCAGTACTCGGCCTTCAGCATCGTCGAAACCAGCTCCACTGCCCGGTTCAGAACCTTCGCGAGGTCGGTACTTGCAAGCGCCTGCTGGCCCAACTCGGCCACCAGACGCTGTTGCTGCGCTTGGTGTTCGAGCGCGGTGACATGATGCACGCGCTCGAGCTCGCTCGCGGCGCGCGCCGCGAAGATCTGCAGCAGGCTCTGGGCGAGCGCGGTTTCGCGCAGCGGGCTGCGAAACATCACGACGATCAGCCCAAGCGGCTGGCCCGAGGCACCGGTGAGCGGCGCCCCCACGTACGCCTCGATGTGCTTCTGCGCGAGGGGCGTGTCCTCGGGAAAGCTCTTGTATACCTCGCTCGGGTAAACGCATACCCGCTGCCCGACGACAGTCTCACAGGGTGATCCGTGAAGCTTGTATCTGAAATTCTCTACGGGCACGCCGTCGGCTTGGGCGGCAACGGTGCGCACCGAACCCGGATCCTCCGGATCGAGCTCGCCGACGAAGGCGAAGTCTGCACCGAGCGCACTCGATAGGTGCCGGACCAGCGAATGGAAGAAAGGCTCGCCTGTCGTGGCCGACACGCCCCGGGCGACGTTCAGCATCAACTCCCGCACTGCCTCCTCGGCCTGCTTGCGCTTCAGAAACTGGCCCATCTGGCTGCCGATCGCGCGTATCGCCTGAACCAGCTCTTCCTGACGTTCGCGGACTTCGCGGCTGTTGAAGACGAGTACGCCGATCGGATTGCCTCCCGATATCACCGGAAAGGCGAACACGCCGCGCATGCCGCTTCGCAGGGCGAGCAATTTCTGCTCAAGGCGAGCGTCCTGGGTGATGTCGGCGGCCCACTGCGGCTCCCCCGACTGCCACGCCTTGCCCGCCAAACCCTCGCCGGGGCGATAAACCACGGCGCGCCACTGTTCAAGAAACTCATCGAATTTCGAACCCGGGACGCTCCAGGCCTCGCCAAAGCGCAGCACCCCGGCCTTCTCGTCCACGCGCCAGTACCGGCCACATTCCCAGCTCTCCTTTTCGCATATGGCGCGGATAGCGGCGCGCACCGCTATCGACTCGCTTTCGGCCCCGGCAATGGACAGGTTGACCACGTGCTCCAGCGCGAGTAATTGCTCGGCGCGCTTGCGCGCGGTGATGTCCCTGCCCACGCCCCGGTAGCCCTGGAAGGCGCCGGAGGCGTCGAATACCGCTTCGCCGCTCGCGCTCACCCAGGATCTCCGGCCCGACTGGTCCAGTCGGCACAGCTCCAGGTCGCGGAACGGGCGGCGCGCCTCCAGCAGGGACATGTGTGCGGCCCAATCGTCCGCGCGCATGTTGAGGTAGTTCAGCTCCCAGCGCTTCTTGCCGATCGCCCGTTTCTTGATCCACTCCGGGCCCGTTTCGGAAAAAGACATGAAGCGATACTGATCGTCCTGCTCCCAATAGATATCCGAGGACAGCAACGTCAGGCGGCGGAAACGCTCTTCGCTCCCGCGCAGCGCGTCCTCGGCCTCCTTGCGGCGCAGGAACTGGCCGATCTGGCTGCCAATCACGCGCACCGCCTGCAGCATCCGCTCGTCCGGCTCGCGGACTTCCCGGCTGCTGAAACTGAGCACGCCGATTGCTGATCCGTCGGCGACGATCGGAAAGATAAAGGCGCCGTGTATGTCGGATTTAAGGGCAAGCCCGAACTGCGCGACTCGAGGGTCCTGGGTCACATCCGGAACCCACAGCGCTTGCCCCGATTGCCACACCCGACCCGCCAGTCCGACACCGGGAGCATAAGTGAGGTCACGCGAGTTCTCGATAAACTGCTCGGCCGCGGCGATCGGGACGCACCATGCGCCGCTGAAGCGCAGCAGCCCGGACACAGCGTCCCAGCGAAAGTAGCGGCCGCACTCCCAAGCTTCTGCCTCGCAGAGGTCGCGTATCGTGGCCTTGAGGGCCGTGGCTGCGCTGTCCGCCTCGGCAATATGGCGGTTGACTGCATGCTCGAGCCTCTGTATGCGCTCTTCGAGATTGCGCTTGGAGCGGATCGTTCCGCGCATGTCGGCAGTTTTTTTCATGAGCGTAGCGTCGCGCCAGCGCCAAACAGCGCATCGACCAGGTCGCGCAGGTCGCGCGCGAAATCGCTTTTGGCCAGAAATCCATCCGCACCTGCGGCGACTGCACCGCGACGATGCCCTTCGCTGGCGTCGAGCGTCATCATCACGATTCTGGGCGGGTCCGCTCTCGCCTTGATCAGGGAAGCCACGGCCAATCCGTTCAGCCCCGGCATGCTGATATCGATAAGCATGAGGTCCGGCTGCTCGCTATCCGCGCGCGCGAGCGCCTCGCCGCCGGAGTGCGCGTTCGCCAGCACCTCGAAATCATTGCGGGCGAGAAACTGCGCCGCGGCGCTTGCAAACTGCGGGTTGTCGTCGACAACCATGACCCTGATGCGCTTCAACGTACTCTCCCGGGGCGGGCGGAAAGACATCCGCGGAACTTGACGCGAGGAAGCTTAGAGAAGCGACACAGCCGGGCCAATCAGGCTAGACCTGAATGTCCTACTCCAAATACCCTAGAGGCCGTCTCAAAACTGGGAAAGCGAGCTCATGGGGATGAGGAGGAACCCTCATGTTGCATCCGGTTCCTGGGAAGAACCGCACAGGAATACCTATGATTGCAAAGACAATTACTTTCCCGTCGTAACAAGGCCGTTGCGGATCGCGTACTTCACCAGGCCGGCGATGTCGCGGATCTGGAGCCGCTCCATCAACTGCGCGCGATGGGTTTCGACGGTCTTGACCGAAAGCTCGAGCCGAAACGCGATTTCCTTGGTGCTGTGGCCCTCGGCGATGAGCTGCAGCACTTGACTCTGGCGCGCGGTGAGATTGTCCGCTCCGGGCCGCCGGTCCCCGACTCTCTGGACGTACCCCTCGACGACCTGCTTCGAGATTGGCGGGCTGAGATAGGTCTCGCCCTGCATCACGGCTTTCAGCGCGAGTTCGAGCTCGGCGATCGCCGAATCCTTGAGCAGGTAGCCCACGGCCCCGGAGCTCAGCGCCCGCAGCACGTATTCCTCGTTGGCGTGCATGGACAGGATCACTACGCGCACCTCGGGCAACTCCTGCTTGAGCTGCGCGCTCGCATCCAGTCCGTTCAGGCCGGGCATCGAGATGTCGAGCAACACGACGTCCGGACGATGGATACGCGCCAGATCCATCACCTCGCCGCCGTTGCCTGCCTCGGCCACGACGGTGACGCCTTCCAGACCGTTCAGGAGCGCGCTTATTCCGGCCCGCACTAACGCGTGGTCGTCGGCGAGAAGGACCCGAACCGGCGTCATGCCTGTCCCGCACTCCCGCGAATCAGGGGGAGCGTAAGGTTCAAGCGGGTCTCGCGCCCCGGCGCCGAGTCGAGCGCCAGCCTCCCGCCGGCGAGGGTCGCGCGCTCTTCCATATTGAGCAGGCCCATGCTCCGGCCGGCGGTCGCTCCCCGTCGCGCCGCCGCGACATCGAAACCCCGCCCGTTGTCGCGCACCTCCAGATGCAATTCGGCCTCCGTGCCGGCGAGGGTCACCCACACATCGCTCGCTTGGGCGTGACGCGCGACGTTGGTCAGCGCCTCCTGGGCGATGCGAAAGCACGTGGTCTCGATCTCCGAGGAGAGAAACGCAGGCACCAACTGGTGCAGGAAATACGCCTTGAATCCGGCGCTGCCCGCCTGCTGGTCGAGGTGCGAGCGCAGCGCCGGCACCAACCCAAGATCATCGAGCTGCGACGGTCTCAAATCGCGCGCCATGCGACGCACCTGCTCGAGCGCTTCATCGATCGTGGCGACGCACTCGTTTCGCAGCGACGCGTAATCGGCAGACGAGGGACTGAGGCTCGCGAGGCGCAGTTTCACCGCGGTCAGCAATTGCCCGACACTGTCGTGCAGATCGCGCGCGATGCGGCGGCGCTCGGCTTCCGCGACCTGGAGCAGGCGCGCCGAAAGCGCCTGCAACCTGCGGTGGGCGTCCTGCAGCGCTTGCTGCGCTTCCCTGCGCTCGGCCAGCTGCCGGCGTTCGTGCAAGGCCCGGGCGACCACCGGCGCAAGGCGTTCGAGCCTTCCCTTCAACACGTAGTCGGTGGCACCCTTCTTGACGCTCTCGATGGCGCGTTCCTCGCCGATCGTGCCGGAGACCAGGACGAAGGGAGTTTCCAGGCCGCGCTCCCTCACCAGGCCGAGCGCGCTCAGACCGTCGAAACTCGGAAGATCGTAGTCGGCGAGGATCAACTCGAAATCGGCCCGATCCAGACACGCCTCGAATTCCTCACGGGTCTGCACCCGTCGCCAGTCGCATTCGTAGCCGGCGGCCTGGAGCTGCCCCACTTCGAGTTCCGCGTCCAGCGCGTGATCCTCGAGAATCAGCAGCTTGAGCGGCGTGAGCATGCGTCAGCGAAGCGGCGGCTCGTTGACCAGCATCCAGAACAGCCCGAGCTGCTTTACTGCGTCGATGAACTTCTCGAACTCGACGGGCTTGACCACGTAGGCATTGACCCCGAGTCTGTAGCTCTCGACCAAGTCGCTTTGCTCGCGCGAGGAAGTCAGAACCACTATCGGGATAATCTTGAGCACGGGATCGGCCTTGATGGTCCGCAGCACTTCCAGCCCGTCGATCTTGGGCAATTTAAGATCCAGCATCACCAGCACCGGGTCATCGGTTGCGCGCCCGGCGAAGGCGCCGCGGCGAAAGACATAGTCCAGCCCTTCTGCGCCGTCGCGCGCCACGACCACGCTGTTGGAGACGCGCTTCTCGAATGCGGAGAGCGTGAGCTCGATATCGTTCTCGCTGTCCTCGACGAGCAGGATGTGCTTATCAGTCATCGGTTCGCTCCGTTGTCCTTCAGGGTCATATAAAAGCTCGCGCCGCTCCCGATCTTGCCTTCCGCCCAGACGCGCCCGCCGTGCCGGGTGACGATGCGCCGCACCGTGGCAAGCCCGATGCCGGTCCCATCAAACTCGCTCTCGCGGTGCAGGCGCTGGAACACCCCGAAGAGTTTGTCCGCATAACGCGGATCATACCCCGCGCCGTTGTCCTTGACGCAGACGATCACCTCACCGCGCTCCCCCGGGCGGGCACCGACCTCGATGAGGGCGTCTTCGCGCTTCGCCGTGAATTTGACCGCGTTCGAAAACAGATTGACCAGAGCGATCCTCAGCAGGCTTGGATCGCCCACCACGCGCGGCAGCTCGCTGATCTTCCAGGTGATCGCCCGGCCGGTTGCGTCGCGCATGCATTCCTCGCGGACCTCGCGCACCAGCGCGCTCAGATCGACGCTCTGGGTGCGCAGCTCGGCGCGGCCGGTTCGCGAAAACGCAAGCAGATCGTCGATCAGCCTGCCCATTTTTCCGGCGGCCTTGGAAATGGTTCCCAGATAACGCTCGGTCGTCTCGTCCACGCCGTGCGCGCGCTCGAGAACGAGCTTGGCAAAGCCATCGATGTGACGCAGCGGCGCGCGCAGGTCGTGGGACACCGAGTATGAAAACGCCTCCAGCTCCTTGGTCGTCCCCTCCAGCTCGGCGGTGCGCTCGGCCACCAGCTGCTCCAGGGCCTGGTTCCTCGCCTTGGCTTCCGCTGCGCTGCGGGCGGTGAGGTCGGCCATCGCGCCGATCATGCGCACCGCACGCCCGGAACCGTCGCGAATGATATGACCGCGGTCAAACACCTGGGCGTAGCTTCCGTCCCCGCAGCGGATGCGGTACTCGTCGCTCCAGTCCTCCCGGCCCGACTCGATTACGCTGTCGATCCCCGCGAGCACACGCTCGCGGTCCTCCGGATGGAGGCCTTCGCGCCACGGGCGGCCACGCAATTTGGCGTCCTGGCCGCGTCCGTACACTTCGGCGTAGTTCTCGTTCCACCACACCTCGTCGGTCAGGAGATTCCTGTCCCAGATGACATCGTGGGTGGCGCGCACCGCCATGTCGAAGCGCTCGTTGCTCTCCTTGAGCGCCGTTTCCGAGGCGAGCCGCTCGCGAATGTCCCGCGAGATGGCGGCGATAATGTAGCCCTCCCCCGAGCGCAGCACGTGCCGCGTCGATTCGAACGGGAACGTCGAGCCGTCCTTGCGTCGATAGGTGCTTTTCAAGCCGGTAGTGTGCGAGGGATCCGCGATGAATTCGTCGTAGGAACGCTCGAGCTCGTCGCGGCTCTCCGGCAGCACGTCCTGGGGACCCATCTGCAACAATTCTTCCCTCGAGTAGCCGAGCAACCTGCATGAAGTCTCGTTGACGTCCACAAACCGCATCGTCGCGCGCTCGATCAGCACGATCATGTCGGCCGAACTGTCCATGGCGAGGCGAAACCGGCGCAGCGTTTCCTCGGCGGCTAGGCGTTCTCTGATGTCTCGCGCGACCGTCACGACGATGTCTCCACTATCGGTTCGCACGGCACGGGGAAACGCCTCTACGGCCAGCAGCGATCCGTCCTTGCAGCGGTAGGCGCCTCGGTTCGTCGGTGCGACTAGCTCTCCGGCAAACATCCGATCGTAGAGTTGGACGAATTTCTCCCGGGACATGGAAAAGATGTCGGGGGGACCCAGCTTCAGGAACTCTTCGCGCCCATAGCCCAGCGCCCGGCACGCCGCCTGGTTGACATCGATGTAGCGCAGGCTCGCGCGGTCAATGAGCAACACCAGATCCGCCGACGCATCCATCGCCGCGCGGAACCGCACCAGATCTTCGTCTGTCTGCTTGCGCCGGACGTACTGCCCGATCTGGCTGCCGATGATCTGAATCGCCTGCATCAGCCGCTCATCCGGTTCGCGGATTTCACGGCTGTTGAAAGCAAGCCCGCCGATCATCTTTCCGTCAGACAGTACCGGGAAGACGAATGTGCCGTGTATTCCAGCATCGCGAGCGAGCGCCGACCGGGACACGCGGGGATCGCTGGAAATATCGGAGACCCACATCGCTTGTCCCGACTGCCATACCTGGCCCATCACTCCGGCGCCCGGGGCGTAGGTGAGGTCGCGCGATCCGGCGATAAAACCCTGGATCGCCTCGTTCGGCACGCCCCAGCCTTCTGCAAAGCGCATCACGCCGGCTTCCGTGTCCACGCGAAAGTAACGGCCGCACTCCCAGCCCTCCGTCTCGCATACCATGCGCATCATGGCCTTCATCGCCGTCGAGACATTGTCCGATCCGGCGAGTGTGCGTGTTACTGAGTGCTCCAGCCGCAGCAACTGCTCCGCCCGCTTGCGTTCGGTGACATCCTTGCCGACGCCGCGATAGCCCTTGAACCTGCCGTCCGCATCGAAGATCGGCGCGCCGCTCGTCAAGTTCCAGCGCCGTTGCCCATCGGGGCCGATACGGGAAACCTCGAAGTCGTGGAACGGTTCATGCCTCGCGAGCATGGCCTTGTGGCGCGCCCAGCTCTCCTCCGTATGGTTGTCCGCCAGCTCCCAGCGGGTCTTTCCCAGGTACGACGTTGCGGCTATGCCGGACCGCTCCTCTGCAGGAGACCCGGAGAAAAAGGTGAAGCGGAATTGATCGTCCTGCTCCCAGTACCAGTCGGAAGAAAGCTGGGTCAGGCTGCGAAAGCGTTCCTCGCTCTCGCGCAGCAACTCTTCGGCCTGCTTGCGCTGCACGAACTGGCCGATCTGGCTGCAGATTACGTTAACCGCCCTCAGCAACCGCTCGTCGGGCTCGCGAATCTCATGGCTGGTGAAAATCAGTACGCCGATCGTCTTTCCTTCTGCCGAGACTGGAATAGCGAACGAGCCTCGCATGCCGGTCTCCATCAGAAGCTTCGAGCGCGCCACTCGCTTGTCCTGAGTGACATCGGCGACCCATAAGGGCGCGCCCGATTGCCAGACCCGGCCGACCATCCCGACTCCCGGGCTGTATACCATTTGGCGAGAGTGATCGATGTAGCGCTCGACCTCCGGCGTGGAGATGCTCCAGGATTCGAGAAAGCGGAGCACATTGGCCTGCTCGTCCACGCACAGGTAACGGCCCGCGTTCCAGCCTTGGGCTTCGCACAAAGTCTGGAGCACCGCCTTCAGCGCCGCGGAGACATTTTCTGTTTCGTCGAGAATCCGGGTCACCGCGAGCTCCAGCCTCAGCGCCTGCTCGTCGCGCTTGCGCGCGCTGATGTCCTTGCCCACGCCCCGGTAGCCTTGGAAGGTGCCGGAGGCCTCGAACACCGGCTCGCCGCTCACGCTCACCCAGACCCGGTCGCCAGCCTCGTTCAGCCGGCACAGTTCCAGGTCGTGGAAGGGCTTTCGAGCATCGAGCAAGGCGATATGCGCCACCCAATCTTCGGCGCTCATATTGAGGTAGGGCATTTCCCAACGCCTCTTGCCGATCGACCGGCGCGTCCCCGACGTGATCCAGTCCGGACCGGTGTCGGAAAAGGAGGTGAAGCGATATTGCCCGTCCTGCTCCCAATAAATATCCGCACTCAGCCGGGTCAGGCTGCGAAAGCGCGCTTCGCTTTGCTGGAGTTCTTCCTCCGCGCGCTGCTGCGCATCGCGACGCCTCAGGTTGCCGATGCCGTAGGCGATGTCGCTTGCAAGCTGCTCGAGCAGCGCGACTTCCTCCGACTCGAACGCCTGAGGCTCGTCGTCATGAACGCCGAATACCCCGAAAGTCTCTCCTTCCCCTATCAGGGGAAACGTTGCCGCAGCGCGGTAGCCGTGGGCAAGCGCCACGTCGCGCCACCGGAAAAAGCCCGGGTGCGTGCCGCTGATGTCGCGGACTGTCTGGGGTTTTCCGCTGCGCACGGCTCTCCCGGCGGGGCCTTGCCCAAATTCGTTGTCTGCCCAGGAAATCCTTATCGACGCCAGGTAGTTTGAGTCATCCCCGGTGCTCGCGACCGGCTCGACGGTGCTCGCATCGTCGTGCCGCACCAGGCCCACCCAGGCCATGCGGTAGCCGCCCTTTTCGGCCGCGATACGGCACATGTCCTGCAGCAGTTGAGGCTCTTCGGAAGCGCGCATCAGCACGCGGTTGCACTCGGCCATGACCTCGCGCGCGCGCGCCGCGAAACGCAGGCGTTCCTCCGCGTTGCCCGCGGGGGGTTTGATGAATTCCGATCTGCGCTGCATCGTCATCTCCCGGACTGCGAGCAAGAGCCATGCCGGACCGCGGGAAGTAATGGTGGAGTTGAGGAGGATCGAACTCCCGACCTCTGCATTGCGAACGCAGCGCTCTCCCAGCTGAGCTACAACCCCATGTCACGGCAATTTTAGCTGCGAACCCTTGCCCCGACAACAATCTGTAACCCATGCCCCCGATGTTTTATTACCTATCTCCCCGGCCGGTCACGTTCGCTTGCCGGTCTTCAGCCCGATCTCGCGGTGCCGGTAAGACGCTCATTCCAGCTTACTAATTAAGCGATAGACCGCAATTAAAATTCCGAATCCGATGTACATCCCCAGCAACGCAACCAGCATTAGCATCGCCATCGCGAAGCTTATTGTTTTCGCTGCCAACAGAAAAATAATCGTGCCGGCGAGACCAGTAAACGAAACGACGATGCCGGCGGCAATTATTAGCGTTCTATTTCTTGGCATGGGTTATGCGGGCTCTGTCGATGACGCCTAAATGGATGAGCCTGACGATAGCGCCTAAACGTTGCGCTGGGCGGCGGCGCGCTTGCGCGCCGTCCGACTTGAGCGCGTAGTTATACGTCTTTGCGTCTCGACCAGACGACCCGACACGAACTTGTGCAAGACGCTCGCCATAAGCGTCTGGTATGGAACTCCTTCCTCTGCGGCTCGGGCCTGTAACCCTTCCAGGTCCCGCGACGAAATTCTAATGTTGACCCGCTTGTTCTTAAGCAAGCCAGCCTCCGCCGCTGCCCTGAGCCGCGCGATCTCGCCTTTCTGGTTCCGAACGGGCTTCCACTCGCCTTGTTCGAAAGAGGCAAGAATCTCCTGTTCCAACAGCCTTTCGCCGTTCATGTCATTTGTCTCCCGATAAGAAATCCCGCGTCGCCTTGCGGCTCGGCATGATGCTCTTCAAAAAAATATCGTTCTCGCTTTCTAATCCGGCGGCTCAAACCGAGCAGGCGCGAGCGAGCCGGTCGCGCACCGCGGACCATTCAGCGCTCGCCGGCGGTTCCTCGACCAGAATCTCATCGCAGCCGGATGCGTCCAGCGCGCGCAAGCTCGCATACAGTCCGCGGGCATAGCGCACGGGATCCGAAGGCGCCTCGATCCACTTCGCGCTGGCGTCGCTCGCCGGTCGCGGGCGAAAGCAAAGCACGCCGCGAGCGAGCGGCGCGGTGCGCAGCGCCTCATCCCATTGCGCCGAGGGGATGAGCCTCAGCGGCTGCCGCGGCGCGTAGTGGGATTCAAGAGTACCCGGGGCGCGCGGGGCGCTTCGACCGCGCGGGCCGGTTTCCATCTGGAGCGTCGCTTCTATTTCTTCGGCGCTGATTCGGCCCGGTCGCAATAGAACCGGGCGACCGCGCGACAGATCGACGATGGTCGATTCGATGCCGATCTCGCACGGTCCGCCGTCAAGGATCAGATCGACTTCGTCACCCAGGTCGTTGCGCACGTGTTCTGCGGTGGTCGGACTGATGCGGCCAAATTTGTTGGCGGACGGAGCCGCGATACCGCCGCCGAATTGGCGCAGCAGATCGAGGGCGATCGGGTGGCCGGGGATGCGCAGGCCGATTGTATCTTCGCCGCCGGTCAGATAATCCCCTACGGCAGGGCCGCGCTTCAGCACGAGCGTCAGCGGCCCCGGCCAGAAGCGCGCCGCGAGCCGGGTCGCACTCTCGGGGATGTCGCGTGCCCAGCGAACCAGTTGCCCGACGTCGGCCAGATGAACGATGACCGGATGGTCCTGGGGGCGGCCCTTGACCTCGTAGAGGCGCGCTACCGCTTCGGGGTTGCATGCGTCGGCGCCGAGTCCGTATACCGTTTCGGTAGGAAATGCGACCAGGCCGCCGCGCTTCAGGACCGCGACAGCTTCGTGAAGTGAGATCCGGGTCACCCCGGCAGCTTGGCGCGCTTTACCGCGTCGGCCTGCCCGGCGCGGAACCGGGCGAGCCGTTTGGCGAGCTTCGCATCGCCCTGGGCGAGCATCGCGACGGCGAACAGGCCCGCGTTGGCCGCGCCCGCTTCGCCGATCGCAAAAGTCGCGACTGGAATCCCCTTGGGCATCTGCACGATCGACAACAGCGAATCGAGGCCTTTGAGATATTTGGAGGGCATCGGCACTCCGAGCACCGGCGCGGTTGTTTTCGCTGCGATCACGCCGGCCAGATGCGCCGCGCCGCCTGCGCCCGCGATGAAGCAGCGCACACCCTTTGCGCTCAGCCGTTCCACCCATTCGGCAAGCGCCTCGGGCGAGCGGTGCGCGGAAAGCACCTTGGCTTCGTAGGGGACGGAAAAATCGGCGAGCTGCTTTGCCGCCTCGCGCATCACCTCCCAGTCGCTTGCGCTTCCCATGACGATCCCGACAAGCGGCGAGCGGCTGGCCATCGCTATCCTCCCAGTTTTTGCCCCGTCAGACGGAACAGGGCTTCGCGATATTTTTCGGACGTCTTTGCGATCACTTCCGGTGGAAGCCGCGGCGCGGGCGGCTTCTTCTTCCAGTCGAGTGTCTCGAGGTAGTCGCGCACGTACTGCTTGTCGAAGGAAGGCGGGCTGGTCCCGGGCCGATATTGGTCCGCCGGCCAGAATCGCGAGGAGTCCGCGGTCAGCGCCTCGTCGATCAGGACGAGATCTCCCTTGTCGTCGGTGCCAAACTCAAACTTGGTATCGGCGATGATGATGCCGCGTTCGCGCGCGTAGTCGGACGCTTCGCGGTAAAGCCGGATGCTCACCTCGCGCACCTTTGCCGCGAGCGTCTTGCCGATCAGCTCCTCCATCCGTTCGAATGAGATGTTTTCATCATGCGCGCCGGCCTCGGCCTTGGTGGCCGGAGTAAAGATTACCTCCGGCAGTTTGTCGGCTTGTTTCAGCCCGCGGGGCAAGGGAATTCCGCAGACCGCGCCGCTCTGCTGGTAGTCCTTCCAGCCCGAGCCGATGAGATAGCCGCGCACCACCGCCTCGACCGGCAGGGGCTTGAGTTTCTTCACGACGACCGCGCGGCCCCTCACCTGCGCCGCTTCCTCGCTGCCCTTGATCACCTTCTCCGGCGCAGCGCCGTTCAGGTGATTGGGCACGATGTGCGCGAGCCGCCTGAACCAGAAATTGGACATCTCGTTCAGCACCTCACCCTTGTCGGGAATCGGGTCGGGCAGCACGACATCGAAAGCCGACAGGCGATCGGTGGTGACGATCAGCAATTGCCGATCGCCCACGGCATACATGTCGCGCACCTTCCCCCGCCCCAGCAAAGGCAGGCTCCTGATGCTCGATTCGTAAAGCGGCGCCGCCATGTGCGCTAGACCGCCTGCTTTTCGAGATCGGAGCGGTATTTCCCCTGCGCCGCGAGGCTGTTCATGCGGGCGCGGTGGTAGAACGCGCGCTGGGCGGCGGGGACATTCCCGGGCAAACCGCGCCAGGTCTTGAGCGGCGGGTTCTGCAGCGCCCGGCTGTAGGAGAACGTGAGCGGCCAGGGGAGGCCCGGCGTCTTCGCCATTTCGTTCAGGTGGGCGGTTGCCGCTTCGTCGCTCTGGCCGCCTGAAAGGAACACGATGCCGGGGAGCGCCGCGGGGACAGTACGCTTCAGGCAGCGCACGGTCTCCTCGGCTACCCGTTCCACGCCGGCCTGCTTCGGGCAATCCTTGCCCGATACGACCATCGAGGCTTTCAGGACCGTGTGCTCGAGCGATACGTTGTAGGCACGCAGCGCTGCAAACAGCGCCGTGAGCGTTGCTTCGGATGCCTCGTAACAATGTTCGATCGTGTGGTCGCCGTCGAGCAGCACTTCCGGCTCGACGATGGGCACGATGGAGGCCTCCTGGCACAGCGCCGAATAACGGGCGAGCGCGTGGGCATTGGCGTAGAGGCACGCGTGGCTGGGAATTCCCGGGCCGATGGTGATGACCGCGCGCCACTTGGCAAAGCGCGCACCGAGCCTGAAGTACTCCTCCAGACGGCCGCGCAGGCCGTCCAGCCCCTCGGTGACCTTCTCTCCCGGCCAGAGCGCGAGATCGTGAATGCCCTTGTCCACCTTGATGCCGGGAATGATTCCCTTGTTCTCAAGATAACCCGGGAACGGCTCGTTGCCGGCGAGCGTGCTCTGGCGCAGCGTCTCGTCGAACAGAATCACGCCGCTGACGAAATCCTCGATCCCCTTGGTCGTGAAGAGCATGTCGCGGTACGCGCGGCGGTTCGCCTCGGTGCATTCGACCCCGACCGACTTGAAGCGCTTCTCGCAGGTGCCGCTGGATTCGTCCGCGGCGAGCAGCCCTTTGCCTTTGGCGACCATGGCTGCTGCGGTCTTGGATAACAGATTTCGGTCCATGAAACGTTCCTGTTGCTGTAGGGGAGTTTGGAAATCGGAGATCGTGATTTTACCCTGCCTGGCTCCGGCGCCGCCAAACGACCGTCGACCCGGAACCGCTAACAGACAGTCTGGTGCCGCATGCGGCAGGTGGCGAGCACTTCGTCCGGATCCCGCCGCCACCAGTTGCGCGAGGAAAGAATCTCGACCTCCTGAAAACCCCGGTATCCGGCCTGTTCCATCCATGAGCGGATGAGCGGCAGGTCGATCACCCCGTCGCCCATCATGCCCCGGTCGGTAAGCAGGTCCGCGGTGGGCACCAGCCAGTCGCAGATGTGGAATCCAAGCAGGCGCTTGTCGCCGGCGCGCTCGATCTGCGCCTTGAGCAACGGGTCCCACCAGACGTGATAGGCGTCCACCACAACGCCCACGGCCCCGCTTGCGTTCCGGTCCAGCTCGTCGCACAGGTCGAGCGCTTGCGCCAGCGTGTTGACGCAGGCGCGCTCGGCGCAGTACATCGGGTGCAGCGGCTCGATCGCGAGCGGGACGCCGGCCGAGCGCGCGTGCTCGAGCACCTCGCCGATCCCGTCCCTGACCATCTCGCGCGCTCCGCCCAGGTCCTTCGAGCCTGCCGGCAGGCCGCCGACGACGAGCACCAGGCACTTTGCCTCCAGAACCGCGGCATCGTCGATTGCCCGCAAGTTGTCGTCGATCGCCGCCGTGCGCCCCTTGCGCTCGGCGGCCGGGAACATGCCTCCGCGGCAAAGTCCGGTCACTGTGAGGCCATTGTCGCGGACTGCCCTGGCCGCCTCCGTCACGCCCATCTCGGCGAGCTTGTCGCGCCAGGGCGAGATGCCGCGAATGCGGTGGCGCGAGCAGCCCTCGATCATCTGGCGCAGGCTCCACTTTTCCCGCACCGTGGCGGTGTTGAGCGAGAGCAGGTCCGGATCGGGCGGATCGCTCATCCGTCCATGCCGCTGACGGCGAGAAAATGCTTCATCCTGGATGCGGCAAGCTCGGGATCGCGCAGCAATCCCGCGACGTCGGCGAGCCGGAAGGTCTCGGCGAGATCGAGGACCGAGCGCGCCGACTGCTGGCCACCGACCATGACGAAATGCTCCTGGTGGCCGTTCAGCCACGCGAGGAACGCGAGGCCCGTCTTGTAGAAGCGCGTCGGCGCGGCAAAGATGTGACGCGCGAGCGGCACGGTCGGTGCGAGGATGTCGCGAAAGCCCTTCGCGTCGCCTGCGGCGAGGCGGCCCAGCGCAGCCGAAGCGGCGGGGGCAATGGCGTCGAAGATCCCGAGCAGCGCGTCGGAGTAGTGGCTGCCCTCGCCCTCGATCAGCTCCGCGTAGTTGAAGTCATCTCCCGTGTACATGCGCACGCCTTGGGGAAGGCGCCGGCGCATGGCGATTTCCTTTTCCCGGTCGAGCAGCGAAACCTTGACGCCGTCCACTTTCGCGCGGTTCGTCTCGATTACCGCCAGCGCCACGTCCATGGCTTTGTGGTGATCCTTCTCGCCCCAATAGCCGGCGAGTTGCGGGTCGAACATCTCGCCCAGCCAATGAATGATGACCGGCCGCTTCGCCTGCGAGAGGATGCGCGAATAGACCTTCTGGTAGTCGTCGGGCGAGCGGGCGCAGGCGGCAAGCGCGCGGCTCGCCATGAGCACGATGCGCCCGCCGAGATTCTCGATCGCCTCGATCTGCTCCTCATAGGCGGCAACGACATCGTCAAGCGAAACTCCGGCAGAGGGCGCGAGCTGATCGGTGCCCGCGCCGCTGAAAAGCACCGCTCCACGGATATCCTTTGAAGCTTCGATCGAGCGGCGGATCAGCTCGAGTGAATTCTTCCAGTCGAGACCCATCCCGCGCTGCGCCGTGTCCATCGCTTCGGCGACCCCGAGCCCGAGCGACCACAGATAGCGCCGGTAGGCGATGGTCGCCTCCCAGTCGACGGCGGCATCGAGCCACGGATTGCCGGCGGCAAGCGGATCGGCGACCACGTGCGCCGCTGCGAGCGCGACTCGATTGAAGGTTTTCTTGCCGGTGACGTCGAAATCCCGCGGCACGCTCAGTTGAAAATCCTCGAGCTTGCCTGCTGCCGTAGGCAGCTTGATCCTTAATGCGAGTTTTTCCGGCGCGTTCATCTGCTTCCTTCAATAGCGGCGACGTTGCTCGAGCAGCAGGGCTCTCAATTCCTCATACACGGTCCGCCGCCGCCCGACAAAGACGATATCGAGCGTTGCGTCGTCGTCGTTGACCGTATAGATGACGCGGTGGATACGGACCCGGTAGGACCAGTACCCGGCAAGCTCGAAGTGCAGCGCGTGGCCGGCCAGCGGCGTCTGCAGCAGACTCCGGATTCCCTCTCGAATCTCCCTCTTGATCTGCGGATGCAGTTTGCGAATCCGGCCTGCCGCTTCGGGGGTATACCGCGCGCGATAGCCCTTCACGCACCCTCACGCCCAAACACCGCCTCGTGGCTGACCCACTTGCCCGCCTTGGCCTGTTTCAGCGATTTCCTCAATGACCGCATCGCGACTGAATCGCTGAGAATCTCGATCGTCTCCGTCAATCCCTCGAACTGATCCATGCTCAACAGCACGGCGGCCGGCACGCCGTCTCGCGTGATGGCCACGATCTCCTGCCTGGCCTTGAGATTCCGGATCAGATCCAGCAGTTTATTTTTGGCCTCGGTCACGGACACATATTGATCGACATGGGGCATGACATTCCCTTATAGCTATTTTAATAGCCAGTATACGAGCCACTCTGGAATCCGGCAAGGGGTGGACCAGAAAATCCATCCGTCGTCCGTGGTCGCCGCCTGAATCAGTCCCAGCACCTCAACCCGCTCTACGCCTTCAGCTTCGGAACGTCCACCCAGCGTCGCGCGCGCCAGGACTTGAGCGCGCAATCGACGAGTTGCAGTCCCTTGGCGCCTTCCAGCAGGTTCCATTTGAACGGCGTTCCTTCGCACACGTGGCGGATGAAAAGCTCCCACTCGGCCTTGAAGGCGTTGTCGTAGGCGATGCTGTCGGGAACTTCCCGCCAGTCGGCGGAAAAATCGTGGGTCTGGCGTTCATCGGGATTCCACACCGGCCGCGGTGTATCGCCAAGCGACTGGGTAAAGCACCGTGTGAGGCCGGCGACTGCTGAGCCCTTGGTGCCGTCCACCTGGAAGGTGACGAGGTCGTCGCGGCGCACGCGCACCGACCAGGAGCTGTTGAAATGCGCGATCACCCCGCCCGCGAGCCTGAACGTCGCGTAAGCGGCGTCATCGGCGCTCGCCTTGTACTTCCTGCCGGTTTCGTCCCAGCGCGCCGGAACATGCGTGGCGCCGAGGCAGGAAACGCTCTTCACATCGCCAAACAGGTTGTCGAGCACGTAGCGCCAGTGGCACAGCATGTCGAGGATGATCCCGCCACCGTCTTTCTTGCGATAATTCCAGGAAGGCCGCTGCGCCGGCTGATCGTCACCCTGGAACACCCAGTAGCCGAACTCGCCGCGTACCGAGAGGATGCGTCCGAAGAACCCCGAGTCGCGCAGCGCCTTCAGCTTCAGCAGCCCAGGCAACCAGAGCTTGTCCTGCACCACGCCGTGCCTGACCTTGGCCTTCCTCGCAGTGCGGTAGAGTGAAACGGCATCGGCGAGCGAAGTCGCCACCGGCTTTTCGCAATAGATGTGCTTTCCCGCAGCGATGGCTTTCTTCAGGAGCGCTGGACGCATTTGGGTCGAGGCTGCATCAAAAAAGACTGTATCGTCCGCGTTCTTGAGCGCCGCATCCAGATCGGTGGTCCAGCGCTTGACCCCGTGCTCGACGGCGAGCTTGTTCAACTTTTCGGCGTTGCGCCCAACCAGGATCGGGTCCGGCATGACCCGCGTGCCGTCGGAGAGCCGCACCCCGCCCTGCGCGCGAATCGCCACAATCGACCGCGCCAGGTGCTGGTTCATGCCCATCCTGCCGGTCACGCCGTGCATGATGATGCCGAGTCTTTTTTCAGCCATGGCTCATGTCACCGTCGATTGCGGCGTGACCGGGCGGGCGACGCGAAGCGGCGCCCCGCCCGCGCTTTTTCGTCATAGCCGCCGTGCATGATGATGCCGAGTCTTCTTTCAGCCATGCCCTATGTGCCTCTGGTCAATCTCGGCGATGCTCCCCGACTTTCACAATCTTCATCGTGTTGGTGCCCCCAGCCTTGCCGATGGGCTCGCCGATGGTGAGCACGATGAGATCGCCCTTCTGCACGACACCGTTCCGCACCAGGACGTTCTCGGCTTCCGCCAGCAGCTCTTCGCGGCTGTCGCCGACGTATTTCACCATCAGGGGATAGGTATCGCGGAACAGCGCGCAGCGGTAGCGCGTCGTCGTCTGTGAAGTGAGCGCGTAGATCGGCACGCCGCAGTTGAGCCGCGACATCCACAGCGCGGTCGAGCCCGACTCGGTCAGCGCGGCGATCGCCTTGACCTTGAGGTGATAGGCGGTGAAAAGAGCCGCCATCGCGATCGACTGGTCGACGCGGGTGAAGACGCGGGCGAGAAAATCGCGGTCGAGGGTTACCTCGGCCGAATCTTCCGCCACTTCGCAGATGCGGCTCATCGAGGCGATGGTCTCCACCGGGTACTTCCCGCTCGCGGTTTCCGCCGAGAGCATTACCGCGTCGGTGCCGTCGAGCACGGCGTTCGCGACGTCCGAGACTTCGGCGCGGGTAGGCACCGGGCTCGAAATCATCGACTCCATCATCTGGGTGGCGGTGATGGTGAGCTTGTTCTGCTCGCGTGCGAGCCGGATCATGCGCTTTTGCAGCGCCGGGACCGAGGCGTCGCCGACTTCCACGGCGAGGTCGCCGCGCGCAACCATGATTCCCTCGCAGGCTGACATGATGTCTTTGAGTGCAGTCGGCTCGACGGCTTCCGCGCGTTCGATCTTGGCGATCAGAAAAGCCTCGCCCCCAGCGGCGCGCAAGAGCTGCCTTGCCATGTACATGTCGGCGCTCGACTTGGGGAAGGAAACGGCCAGGTAATCGACCTTGATTTTCGCCGCGGTGCGGATATCCTCCATGTCCTTCTGGGTGAGCGCGGGAGCGGTGAGGCCGCCCCCCAGGCGGTTGATTCCCTTGTTGTTGGAAAGCACTCCGCCGTGACGCACGCGGCAATGGACCTCGTTGTCCACGACTCGTTCGACGTCGAACACGATTCTGCCATCGTCAAGCAGCAGCACGTCGCCCGCCCGCACGTCGCGCGGCAGCTCCTTGTAGTCCAGGCCGACGCGGCCGTCGTCGCCCTGCTCGCAGTCGGCGTCGAGCACGAACGCGTCCCCGGGGTTAAGCGTGACCTTTCCTTCCTTGAACTTGCCGATCCGGATCTTGGGGCCCTGCAGGTCGCCCATGATGCCCACGGTGCGCCCCGTCTTGCGACAGGCCTCGCGCACCAGTTCGGCGCGCCGCTCATGGTCCGCGGCCGTCCCGTGCGAGAAATTCATCCGCACGACGTCCATGCCGGCGAGGATCATCCGCTCGAGCGTTTGAGGGTCGCTCGAGGCCGGCCCAAGCGTGGCGACGATTTTGGTGCTTCTGTGCATTGACCCTCCGGGAAAACCGTTCTACTTTACCAGATGCCTATGACACGACTTCCTCCCCAGGAAAGGAAATGCGCATATGGAACATCCCAGCAATCCAGGCAGGCGCGTGGTTTTGGGCGCGCCTCTGGCCGCCGCAGCGCTTCTGAGCACCCCGGCGATGGCGCAGAGCCGGCGCGGTACGGCGGAAAGGCCGCCGCTCGCGGCTTCGGCCGAGGAGCGGCGTGTCCTTGCCGTGCTCGACGAGGTCTATCGCAACCATCGCTACCTCAGCGTTCCGGAGTCCGATGGCCGCCTGCTTCGCGTTCTCGTTGAGTCGATCGGCGCGAGACATGTCGTCGAACTCGGCACCTCGACCGGCTATTCGGGGCTATGGATCCTGCTCGGCCTCGCAAAGACCGGCGGCAGACTGACCACCTACGAGATCGACCGCGGCCGCCATGAGATGGCGCGCGGCAACTTCGAGAAAGCGGGGGTGCTCGCGCGGGCGACGCTGGTGCTCGGCGACGCCCATGAGGAGGTGACCAAGCTCAAGGAGCCGATCGACCTGCTGTTCATCGACGCCGACAAGGAGGGTTATCCTGATTACCTGAAAAAACTCGGGCCGCTGGTGCGAGCCGGCGGGCTGATCGCCGCGCACAACATGGCCTCGCCGCCGCCCGACCCGCGCTACATCGAGGCCGTGACCACCCATCCTGCCTATGAGACGGTTTTTCTCAATATGCACGACGCCGGGATGGGCGTGACGCTCAAGAAACGCTAAAGCCGGACGCCTCATGGCGCCGGTTTAGCTCGGCGCGTTGGAGCGGACGGAGCCGCTCAACGCGCCGGGACTGTGCGAAGGAGCCGCAGGCATAGCTCCGACCGAGGATGGCCTTGGACTCCTTTTTTTGGCAGGGAACACCCGGTTTCGGCTATATTTCCGATCTGCGCCAACGCTCAATACCTATACCGACAGGGAGAACACGTGCTTGCCACGCAGATTCGCCAGAAGGACGGCATTTTCTACTTCGGCAGCGTCCGCGCGCCCGAGCTGCTCGCCAAGGTCCGTTTCATCAGCCGTTTCTACGGCGAGGGGACGGAAATCGCCCCGGTGCGCATCTCCCAGGACGACGAAATCGCCCAGTTCATCGCTAAGATCGAACGCACCGACAAGGCCTTCCAGAGGACGCTATCCCGGGCCAAAGTGCGCCAGCTCAAGAACTTCTACGAAACCGCCATTACGCAGCCGCCGATCCCGGGAACCGTGCTGCTGTTCACGGCGGAGAAACTGCGCTTCCAGACGGCCAACGGCACCGACTCGGTCGGTCAGCTATCGGAGCCGCAGTCGAAGTTCCTGATCATCGACGGCCAACACCGGCTCGCGGCGTTGCGCTTTTATATGGAGGAGCATCCGGACGACGCAAAGACCATCAACGTGCCGTGCGTGATCTTCGACGGTCGCAGCGAGGATTTCGCCACCGAGATGTTCGTGATCATCAACTCGACGCCGACGCGCATCAACAAGAGCCATCTGGTGGACCTCTACGAGCGCGTGTCCTGGGCGGAACCCCACCGCAAATTCGCCGCGCGCCTGGTCGGAAGCCTCTACAGCGAAGGGGACAGCCCCTTGCGCTACCGCATCAACCGGCTCGGCGGGCGCAGCCAGCAGGACAAATGGATCCTGCAGGCGGAGCTGTTCAATGAATTGCACCGCTGGGTCAATCGCGACTGGCGCCGCATCCAGGTCGCGGGCGGGAGCAGCCGCGAGGTGCCGCGCTATTACGCCATGGTGCGGGACTTTCTCAAAGCAGCCGAACGCGTGTGGGGCGAGGCTTGGGGCCACGCCAACTACATGGTGACCAAGCCGGTAACCCTCAAGGCGATGATCCGCGTGTGCGCCGATCTGGCGCGCGAGGACGGCGATTCGGCCGACGGCCGTCCCAAGCGCTGGGAGGAGCGGCTCGGCCCCTGGCGCGAGCAGGTGAAGGTCTTCCGCTCTGAGGGTTTCTACGAGCGCTTTCCCGCCAAGGGAGAGGTCGAGCGCGTCTCGCGCGTGCATCGCGAGCTCGCCCGCGCCGCGGGAATCGAGACCCGCCCGGCCAAGTAGAAGACCACTCGACAGCCGGCTCCGGCGGGGATGAGATCCTTCGCCGCTTCACGGCTCAGGATGACAGCCTGGGCTTGATTGTCAGCGTTGGAAAAAATCTAAGCCGTTGCCCGTGCTTCGAGGATCTCGATCGCCGGCAGCTTTTTCCCTTCGAGAAATTCGAGAAAGGCGCCACCGCCGGTCGAGATGTAGGAGATCCGATCGGTCACACCATATTTGGAGATAGCGGCGAGCGTATCGCCGCCGCCGGCAAGCGAAAAAGCGTGCGAGCCGGCGATCGCCTGCGCAACGGCTTTCGTTCCCTGTCCGAACTGGTCGAACTCGAACACGCCCACCGGGCCGTTCCAGACGATGGTGCCGGCTTCGGAGAGGCTCCTCGCCAATGCCGCCGCGGTCTGCGGGCCGATATCGAGAATCAGGTCGTCGTCCTCGACCGCCGCGGCCGGCTTGACCTCGGCCTTCGCCGTGGCCGAGAGCTCTTTCGCGCACACCACGTCCACCGGCAACGGCGCTTCGCCGCCCTTCGCCTTGAGGATCGCCATGATCTTCCTCGCCTCCGCGACAAGGCCCGGCTCGGCGAGCGACTTGCCGATCTTCATTCCCGCCGCAAGCATGAAGGTATTGGCGATGCCGCCGCCCGGGATGAGGCGATCGACTTTTTCGGCAAGGGCCCCAAGGACGGTGAGCTTGGTCGAGACCTTGGCTCCGGCAACGACGGCCACCAAGGGCCGCGCGGGGCGCTCGAGCGCCTTGGAGAGCGCCTCGATTTCCGCGGCCATGAGCGGACCGGCGCAGGCGAGCGGCGCATATCGGGCGATGCCGTGCGTGCTCGCCTCGGCCCGGTGTGCCGCGCCGAAGGCGTCGTTGACGTAGACGTCGCACAGCCCCGCCATGGTCTTCGCCAGGGCGTCATCGTCCTTCTTTTCGCCCTTGTTGAACCTGCAATTCTCCAGGAGCACCGCCCGGCCCGGCTCGACGGCGACCCCTCCCAGCCAGTCGCGCTTGAGCGGAACCTCCTCGCCAAGCAGCGTCGATAGATGCTTTGCCACAGACGCGAGCGACTCCTTCTCGCTGAACCCTCCTTCTGCCGGGCGGCCCAGGTGCGAAGCGAGCATCAGTCGCGCCCCCTGAGCGAGCGCATGCCTGATTCCCGGGAGGGTCGCTCGAATGCGCGTGTCGTCGGCGATTCTTCCGTCATGAATCGGGACGTTGAAATCGACCCGCATGAAAACCCGCTTCCCCCGCAGGTCGAGGTCGGACATTCTGAGGACGGGCATGGGAATTTGGGACCCGGTGGGGGCGAGCGAGCCCATTACCTCCGGGCTCCGTCCGTTTATTTCGCGTTCATCAGCGCTACGGTGACATCGAGCATGCGATTGCTGAAACCCCATTCATTGTCGTACCACGCGGATACCTTCGCCAAGGTGCCCTGCGACACTTTGGTGAGGGTGGAGTCGAAGATGCTCGAAGCGGGGTTGTGGTTGAAATCAATCGAGACGAGCGGGTCTTTGTTGTATTCGAGGATGCCCTTCAGGTCGGTTTCCGAAGCTTGCCTGACAGCGTTGTTGATCTCGTCCACCGTCGTCGCACGCTTCGCCACGAAGCAGAGATCGACGATCGACACGTTGATGGTTGGCACGCGGATGGCGTAGCCGTCCAGCTTGCCGTTTAGGTGCGGCAAGACCAGGCCTACCGCGGCTGCGGCGCCGGTCTTGGTCGGAATCATGTTCATGCTGGCCGAGCGAGCGCGGCGCAGGTCTTCGTGATATACGTCAGTGAGCACCTGGTCGTTGGTGTAGCTGTGCACCGTGGTCATCAGACCGCTCAACACACCGATCCGGTCATCCAGCGCCTTCACCAACGGCGCAAGGCAGTTGGTCGTGCAAGATGCATTCGAGATCACCGTGTGCGCAGCCTTCAAGGTCGTGTGGTTCACGCCGTAGACGACGGTCGCATCGACATCCTTGCCGCCGGGCGCCGAAACAATCACTTTCTTCGCACCGGCTCCGAGATGCGCCGAAGCCTTTTCCTTGGTCGTGAACAAGCCCGTGCACTCGAGGACAACGTCGATTTTCAGGTCCCTCCAGGGAAGCTCGACCGGATTGCGTTTGGCGCAGACCTGGATGCGATCGCCGTTTACCAGCATGGCGTCGCCCTCCACGGCCACGGTTCCCGGGAATTTTCCGTGGGCGGTGTCGTAACGCGTCAAGTGCGCGTTGGTCTGGGCGTTGCCAAGATCGTTGATCGCAACGAATTGCAGGTCGTGCCGCTTGCCGCCTTCATAGTGCGCACGCAGGATGTTTCGGCCGATACGGCCGTAGCCGTTTATTGCCACTCGAATCGTCATCGCTTAGCTCCAGAAAATCTTTGACCTCTACAAGACACTTTTCACTGCCTTCACCACCTTTTCGACGGTGAAGTCGAAATATTCGAAGAGCTTCCCTCCTGGCGCCGACTCCCCGTACCGGTCGATGCCGACCACCGCACCTTCCAGGCCCACGTACTTGCGCCAATAGTCGCTGACCCCGGCTTCTACGGCAACCCTGCGAAGGGTGGGGATGAGCACGACATCTTTGTACATCGGAGGTTGGCGGTCGAAGACCGAGGTACACGGCATCGATACGACGCGCACTGGGATGCCCTCTTTGGCAAGCTCTTGCTTCGCTCCGATGGCCAGCTGCACCTCCGATCCGGTAGCGACGATCACCGCCTTCGGTTCCTGTGCGTCGGAAAGGACATAGCCGCCGCGCCCGATCGCGGCGATCGTGTGCGCGTCTCGTTTGTTGAAAGGCAGGTTTTGTCGCGACAGCAGCAGGGCGGTCGGGCCGGTCCGCCGCTCGATCGCCGCCACCCAGGCCGCCGCGGTCTCGACGCCGTCGCAGGGACGCCAGATGTCCATATTCGGGATGAGCCGCAAGCTCGCCGCATGCTCTATGGGCTGGTGCGTTGGGCCGTCTTCGCCAAGGCCAACCGAGTCGTGGGTGAGCACGTAGATCACCCGCTGGCCCATGATCGCAGCCATGCGCATGGCGTTTCTCGCATAATCGGAGAACACGAGGAACGTGCCCCCATAAGGGATCAGGCCGCCGTGCAGCGCGATGCCGTTCATGATCGTGCACATGCCGAACTCGCGGACGCCGTAGTAAATGTAGTTTCCGCCGTCGCGCCGCGTCACCGGACGCGAGCCAGACCACACGGTGAGATTTGACCAAGCGAGATCAGCCGAGCCCCCAACCAGTTCCGGGAGCCGCGGTGCGATCGCCTCGATGGCGTTCTGCGACGCCTTGCGCGTAGCAATAGCCTCGCCCTTCGTATCGACGCTTTCGACAAGCAACGCGGAACTCGCTACCCAGTCCGCCGGAAGTTCGCCGGCGACGCGGCGACGGAACTCTGCAGCGAGTTCGGGGTGGGCTCGCTCGTAAGCGACGAATTTGTCGTTCCATTCGCCTTCGGCAGCAGCGCCTGCAACGCGCGCATCCCACCCTTCGTATACTTGTGGAGGGATTTCGAATGGTCCGTGGTCCCAAGCGATCGCGGCGCGAGTCGCAGCCACCTCTTCCTTGCCAAGCGGCGAGCCGTGCGCGTCGTGCGATCCCGCCTTGTTCGGCGCGCCTTTACCGATGACCGTCTTGCAGCAGATGAGGCTTGGGCGTTCTGCGGACTTTCTTGATTCACGAATCGCGCGGTCGACTGCATCGACATCGTGACCATCGACGCCGCGAAATACTTGCCAGCCGTAGGCTTCGAAACGCTTGGGCGTGTCGTCCTGGAACCAGCCGGCTACTTTCCCGTCGATCGATATGCCGTTGTCGTCGTAGAAGGCGACGAGCTTGTTGAGTCCAAGCGCACCGGCGAGCGAGCAGGCTTCGTGAGATACACCCTCCATCATGCAACCGTCACCGAGGAAGACGTAGGTGTAATGGTTGACGATGTTGTGCCCCGGCCTGTTGAATTCCGCCGCGAGCATCTTCTCGGCAAGTGCCATGCCGACAGCGTTGGAGAGGCCCTGTCCCAGCGGGCCGGTCGTCGTTTCCACCCCTGGGGTAAGCCGGTATTCCGGATGGCCGGGTGTCTTCGAGTGCAGCTGGCGAAAACGCCGCAACTCGTCCATCGGCAGGTCGTACCCCGTAAGATGCAGCAGCGTGTAGAGCAGCATCGATCCGTGGCCGTTCGAGAGCACGAAACGATCGCGGTCGGCCCACTTCGGGTTGGCCGGGTTGTGGTGCAGATGCTTTCCCCACAGCGCCAGTGCGATTTCGGCCATGCCCATCGGCATGCCGGGGTGACCCGAGTTCGCAGCCTGCACGGCATCCATGGCCAACGCGCGAATCGCGTTGGTCAGGTCTTTTCTCATGTAGGGATAGGGTCGGAAAGATTGGACTAAGACTTTATAATTATCGGTGAATCTCGCCTGCTTGGCGAGACTAGATACGAACTGGAGGAAATCAGTGAGCAAACTCGCGTTTATCGGCCTTGGGGTCATGGGTTTTCCCATGGCCGGACACCTCGTCACTCGCGGCGGTCACGAGGTCACCGTATACAACCGCTCTCGCGCCAAGGCGGAGGCCTGGGTTTCCAAGCACGGCGGACGCCATGCTGAAACTCCGGCGAAGGCCGCCGAAGGGGCAAGCATCGTGTTTTCATGCGTAGGCGACGATCCCGACCTTCGCGAGGTCACTTTGGGCGCGAATGGCGCCTTTCAAAAGATGGCCAGAGGCACGATCTTTGTGGACCACACGACTGCTTCGGCCAAAGCAGCTCGTGAGCTTTCCGCGGAAGCCAAGAAGCGCGGCTTCGAGTTCCTCGACGCGCCGGTGTCGGGGGGGCAGGCGGGCGCGGAGAACGGGCAGCTGACCGTGATGGTGGGCGGGGATGCCGCGGCGTTCGAGCGTGCGAAGCCCGTGATCTCTCATTTCGCCAAGGCGGTCACGCTGTTGGGTGGTTCAGGGGCGGGCCAGCTCACCAAGATGGTGAACCAGATTTGCATTGCCGGACTCGTCCAAGGGCTTTCCGAGGGGCTCAATTTCGCCCTCAAGGCGGGCCTCGACGCAAAGCTCGTGCTCGACGTGATCTCGAAAGGTGCTGCGCAGTCCTGGCAGATGGAGAACCGCGGCAAGACCATGGCGGATGACAAGTTCGACTTCGGCTTCGCCGTGGACTGGATGAGGAAGGACCTGCGCATCTGCGCCGAAACCGCTCGGGAGAACGGCGCCCAGCTTCCGGTAACCCAGCTCGTGGCGGGCTACTACGATGAAGTGTCGAAGATGGGAGGCGGGCGCTGGGATACTTCCAGCCTGATCCGGCGGCTGCGTCGGGCTTAGGTCCCGTAGCGCGGCGTTCCTGGGGAGCGCCATGAGCATGCCGTTCCAGTGGCCGAGCGCGTATGTGTCGGCAGTCCATCCTCCCGAGGAGCCCCCCGAGCGTTCGCTCTGGTTCGTGTTCCGCGGCGGCGAGCTTCTGGTCGCGGCGATCCCCGCACCGGCAACAATTCCCCATTGCAATAACCCCAAGGATTTGGGTATGATGCTGCTGCGTACACAATATCTTGGGGTCCTCGGCGCCGAGCACTGTTTTTCGGCCGAGGCGGCGGCGGAGGCTCAGCCGCCCCAAGGATGGAGTTGGCAGGGCCTGCGCGGGTTGTTTGGCGCGCTCGACGACGCCCAGTTCGCGCTTGCGGGCCGGGCGGTGCAGATCGTGGAATGGGACCGCACGCATCAGTACTGCGGTGCGTGCGGGGAAGTAACGGTAGCGCGGACGAGCGAGCGCTCGCGGGAATGCCCGCGCTGCAGGTTGGTGGTGTACCCGCGGCTGGCACCCGCGGTGATGGGATTGGTGCGGCGGGAAAGATCGCTGCTCTTGGCGCGCTCGCCGCGGTTTCCGGAAGGCATGTACAGCGCCCTGGCGGGGTTCGTGGAGCCAGGAGAAACGCTGGAACAGTGTTTGGAACGCGAGATCCATGAGGAAACGGATATTCGGGTACGCAATGCGCGCTACTTCGCAAGCCAGCCCTGGCCGTTCCCGAATTCGCTCATGATCGCTTTCTTCGCAGATTACGTCGCCGGCGAGATTCACGTCGACGGGACCGAAATTGTCGACGCACAGTGGTTTGATGTTGGAAATTTGCCGCGCTTGCCTGCTAAAATCAGCGTCGCCCGCAGGTTGATCGATGCGGCAATTGGGGAGATGCCCGCAGCTTAGCGGTGTCTCATTTGTCAACCGTCGTGGGGATTTATGCAAATTGGACGGATTACACATTGTTGCGAATCTGTACCGTTGCGAGGGGGATGCACGGTACTTGACTGACGCAGCCGCGCTGCGTCAATTTTGTCACGACTCGATCAACCGGGCCGGCCTGACTATTCTCGGCGACCTGTTTCACGAGTTCGATGGTGGCGGAGTCACCGGTACGGTAGTGCTGGCGGAGTCGCATCTCGCGATGCACACCTGGCCGGAGCTTCAGAGCGTCACCCTCGACGTCTACGTCTGCAACTACACCCAGGACAACAGCGCCAAGGCGCGACAAGTCGTCGCCGATCTGATGGGCCTTTATCGTCCTGAGGAGCACATTCAGCATGACGTGCCGCGCGACAAGCGCCTCATGTACGAGTCGTTGAACGAAGATTACGGGTTCTTCGTGCGCTCATCGAAGCTCATCGAAGCCTCGAAGACGCGCTTCCAGGATCTGGAGATCCACGAAACCCCCCAGTTCGGCAAACTGTTCCGCCTGGACGGGTGCTTCATGACTTCGGAGCGCGAGGAGTTCGTCTACCACGAAACTCTCATTCACGCGGCCTTAGCGGCCCACCCCGCGCCGAAGCGGGTTCTTGTAATTGGCGGCGGGGACGGGGGGGCCGCTGAAGAAGCCCTCAAACATCCTTCGGTCGAGCAGGTCGTGATGGTTGAACTCGACGAAAAAGTGGTCGAGATTGCCAGGCGGCATTTTGGCACGATCCACCGCGGCGCATTCGACAACCCCAAGCTCCAACTTCTCATCGAGGATGGGCTCAAGTACGTTGCCGAGACCAAGGAGAAGTTCGATCACATCGCCCTGGATCTGCCGGATCCGATCGGACCGGCGACAGCCCTCTACGAGGAGACATTCTTCCGCGACTGCAAGCGGGCGCTCGCGCCGGGCGGGGTGTTGACGCTGCACATGGGCTCGCCCTGGTCGCGCCCCGACCGCGTGAAGATGCTTTATGGGCGGCTGGCGAAGGTGTTCAAGTTTGCCCGTCCCTATACGATGTTCATCCCGCTGTACGGCTGCCTGTGGGCGATGTGCGCCTGCTCGGACTCGACCGACGTCGCGTCGGTAGGCGCGGCCGAAATAGACTCGCGCATCGCCGCACGGGGGATAATGCAGTTGCAGTACTACAACGGGCCGACGCACCAGGCGCTGTTTGCGCTACCGAATTTCGTGCGCGAACTGACCATCAACGCAGTACCCAAGCCGCGTCTGGTGGTGACAAGAAAACGGGCTGCGGTCGGCGTCAAGTAGCGCCATGTCGTCATTCCCGCGCAAGCCTGCCCTTGACTGCGATCGGGGGCGGGAATCCAGTGTCTTGGAAAGTCGCTGGATTCCGGCTCGCGCCTCCCCGCGAAAGCGGGGATTCGCGAGCTTTGGCCGGAATGACGGCAGAATTGCGGGCTTACGCGCTCAGCCGGGGAGCAACTGAGATTGTCGTTCGTTTTTTACTGCCCGCCATCCCAAGAAAACTGAACTGAGGCTCCGGCCGCCTCCCGCTCACGATATCGGCGAGCGCGCGGGCCGAGCCGCACGCGAGCGTCCACCCGAGCGTGCCGTGCCCGGTGTTCAAGTAGAGGTTGGAATACTTCGAGCGGCCGATGAGCGGCAGATTGCTCGGCGTTGCGGGCCGCAGGCCCGTCCAGAACTGCGCACGCTCCGGATGCCCGGCCTTCGGGAACCATTCGAAGCAGCGCTTCACGAGCGCTGCGCAGCGAAATTCATTGATCTCGGTATCGTAGCCGTTCATCTCGGCCGTACCCGCAACGCGCAACCGATCGCCGAGCCGCGAAATGACGATCTTGCGCGCGTGATCGGTAAGGCTCACCTGGGGGGCTTCGTCACCGGGCTCGATTGGCACAGTGATCGAATAGCCTTTGACCGGGTACACCGGAATCGAGAGCCCGATGCCCCCGAGCAAGAGCGGGCTGTAGCTCCCCAGCGCGACGACATAGGCGTCGGCCCTCAGCGATTCCTCGATTCCTTCTTCGTCATCGATCACGACGCGCTCGACCGCCCCGCGCGCGACCTCGAGACGCCTCACGCTGACGTTGAAGCGGAAACGCACGCCTTGGGCACGAGAGAGGTCGACAAGATTTCTTGTGAAAAGCTGCGCATCGCCGGACTCGTCGGAAGCGGCATAAACGCCGCCCACGATCCGGATCTTCGAATTCCCGAGTGCTGGTTCGATCATCAGGCACTCCTGGGGTGTCTTGACTTCCGCGTCCAGGCCGCGCGCTCTGAGCTGCCCGGTCTGCCCCTTTGCGCGCTCGAATTCGCCCCGCTCCTCGTAAAGGTGCAGGATGCCGCGCGTCTGAGAATCGTAGCGGATACCGGTATCGCGCCGCAGCTGGGCCAGTTGCTCGCGGCTGTACACGGCGAGCGCGAACGCGGTTTCGGTGTTGCTGCGGGTCCGGGCGGGGAGACATTCAAACAGGAAACGCAGGCCCCACAGCCATTGGGCAGGATCGGCGCGCAGCCGGAAGAGCAGCGGGGCGTCCTCGCGCCCGAGCCACTGCAAGATCTTGAGCGGGGCCGTCGGATTGGCCCACGGCTCGGCGTGGCTGACCGAGATCTGCCCCCCGTTGGCGAAACTGGTTTCGAGCGCGGCCTCAGGCTGGCGGTCAACCACCATGACTTCATGGCCGGCCCGCGCCAGATACCACGCGCTGGTCGCGCCGATGACGCCCGCTCCGAGAACAACCACCCTCACGTCAGCCCCCGCTGAAAAGTAAAAAGGGGGAAAGCTCGCACTCTCCCCCTCGTGTAACCCCAGAGATGCGGCCCGGTGTTTCAGCAACCGGCGGCAGGTCGCCCGTTACGAACCTTCGGGACTGCGCTCTCCCGCGTGGAAACAAATCTACACTTTTGACATTCTCCGAGCAAGCGAATTCCGGCGCTGGATTGGGAGAAATTCACGGCCGTTGGTGGCATTCGAAAACGCGAACGCGTGGCACCCTCACTGGGCTCTTGAACCCGAAAAACGGCGGATCAGCCTACTTCCCCGGATAGGCGATCACTTTCTGCCTCTGCTCCCCGAGTCCTTTGATGCCGAGATTGACCACATCACCCGGCTTCAGCCACGCCTGGGTTGGTTTCATACCCAGAGCGACCCCGGCAGGCGTGCCGGTAGTAATGATGTCGCCGGGCAGGAGAGTCATATAGTTGCTTACGTATGAGACTAGCTTCGCGCAGGGAAAAATCATGTTCTTGGTGTTTGACGACTGCCTGCGCTCGCCGTTGACGTCGAGCCAGATGTCGAGCGTTTGCGGGTTGCTGATCTCGTCGGTCGTCACCAGCCAGGGCCCGATGGGTCCAAATGTATCGCAGCCCTTGCCTTTGTCCCATTGGGAAGACTGCAGCTGGAAGGCGCGCTCGGACACGTCATTTACGATGGCATAGCCCGCGACGTAGTCCAGGGCTTTTCCCTCGGGTACATATTCAGCCCGGGTCCCGATGACGATTGCAATCTCGACCTCGTAGTCGAGCTTGGTGGAATTGCGCGGCTGCCTGATGTCGTCGTTCGGGCCGCTAATGCAGGTCGTTGCCTTCATGAATACCACCGGCTCGGCCGGGATTTGCAAGCCGGCTTCGTGCGCGTGATCGATATAGTTCAAGCCAATCGCGACAAATTTGGAAATGCCCGTATAAGGGACGCCGAAACGCGGGCTGCCGCGCACCAGCGGCAGCGACTCCGGGCGAATCTTGCGCAGTTTCGCCAGTCCCTTGGTGGATATCGTGTCCTGGTCGATGTTGGAGACAACTCCGAACAAATCACGCAACTGGCCCTGCGCATCGATGACGCCTGGTTTTTCGAATCCATTCCTGCCATAACGGCAAAGCTTCATTTTCTTCTTCCTTTCCAGATCGACATGCCGCCGCCTGCGCAAATCGCGACGCCCAAAGTGAGCTCAAATCAAAGCGCGAGCGAGGTAGGTTGATATCGTCGGTTTCCTGAACCGCTCATCCCTTTTCGCGGTGGCCTCGACGAGAGCAGTTTTTGCGGCGGCCTCCTGCGTGAGCCGGTTTCCCCAAGAGCCATTCTTGTCTGACCAAATATTATCACAGCGCAGGGAAAGGAAAGCCGTAGTTAGCGTGGAATCAGCGGGTTATAACGGAGTTTCGGGTCGGATCCGATCGGCCCTTTACCCCCTAGCCTCGGAGCAGAGCTGTCAGTGGATATGTATAAAATCCTAGCATGAAAGGTTTTGCGCCCCGTGCTGTACCGCGTTTCTTTGTCCCGCTCGAACTTTCCTCAGGGACGGAGATCGAACTGCCCGAGCGTGCCGCGCGACACTGCGCAGTCTTGCGGTTGCGTCCCGACGACGAGGTCGTCGTATTCAACGGGGAAGGAGGGGAGTTTTCCGCGGAGCTGACGTGCGTTTCCCGCGACGATGTGCGCGCCCGCTTGATCTCGAAGCAGGCGGTGGAGCGTGAGTCTCCCCTCGCCATCACCCTCGCGCAATGCCTGTCGAGCTCGGACCGAATGGACGTCACTCTGCAGAAATCAACCGAGCTCGGCGTCTCCAAGATCGTTCCGATCGCTAGCCAACGCTCAGTCGTGAGGCTCTCCAATGAACGGGCCGACAGACGCCTGGCACATTGGCGCAACGTGCTCGTCGCCGCATGCGAACAGTGCGGGCGCAATCGCGTGCCGGAGATCACTGCGATTACCGACTTTGCAGCTTTTCTCGGCGGCCCGGACCCCGAAGGGGTACGGTTGCTCCTCGCACCGGACGCGAGTCGGGATCTGAAGAACCTCGAACCGTCACGCGCGGTAACGCTGCTGGTCGGACCGGAGGGAGGGCTCGCGCCGGAGGAGAGACGGCAGGCGGAAACGAGGGGTTTCATCCCGATTCGCTTCGGACCGAGGGTCCTGCGCACAGAAACCGCGCCGCTCGCCGCGATTGCGGCCATGCAGACGCTATGGGGTGACTGCTAGTCACGGTATCCGCCGGATCGGCAGCGACTGTATCTCGCCCCGCTAACTGGCTAAAATCGGACTTCCCCGAGAACGACAACAAGAACAACGACAACCATGCCGGCTCCCGAAGCACAGTTCATCAACTGGTTCCGCGCGGTTGCCCCCTATTTTCACGCGTTCCGTGGAAGGACATTTGTGATTGCGTTCGGCGGGGAAATATTCGCGCAGCGCAAGTTTGTGGAACTCGCGCACGATATCAATCTCCTGCACAGCGCCGGAATCCGCGTCGTGCTGGTGCACGGCTCGCGCCCGCAGATCGAGGCTCTCCTCAAGCGCCGCAATGTCCGCTCGCACTACGCCAAGGGATTGCGCATTACCGATACGGTTGCGCTCGAATGCGTCAAGGAAGCGGTCGGCCTGCTGCGCGTTGAGATCGATGCGCTGTTGTCGCTGGGTCTTCCGAACTCGCCCATGGCGGGGGCCGCGATCAACACCGTGTCGGGAAATTTCCTTACGGCCCAGCCGATTGGCGTGCACGGTGGAATTGATTTTCAATACACAGGCTCCGTACGCAAGGTCGATGCGCAGGCGATCTCGGGTTGTCTCGATGGCGGCAACATCGCGGTCGTTTCGCCGGTCGGCTACTCTCCTACGGGCGAGGTCTTCAATCTGGCCATGGAGGACGCCGCCGTCGCCACCGCGACCGCTTTGCACGCCGAGAAGCTGGTTTTCTTCTCCGATGCGCCGGTCGAAGACAAGGAAGGCGAGCTTCTACCGGAGCTTACTGCGCAGGAGGCCGCCGAGCTGCTCACCCGCAGCAATCGCCTCACTGCGGATACGCGTCTCTATCTTGCACATGCCGTCGAGGCGGTGCGCGCGGGCGTGGAGCGCGCCCACGTCATCAGCCGCAAGATCGCGGGCGCCTTGCTGATCGAGCTTTTCACGCACGAGGGCTCGGGCACGATGATCACCGCGGACAAAGTAGTGAAATTGCGTCCCGCCGCGATCGACGACGCCGGCGGCATTCTCAAGCTGATCGAGCCGCTCGAGGAGGACGGAACGCTGGTGCGCCGCGGCCGCGAGTTGCTTGAGCGCGAGATCGCCCGCTTTTCCGTCATCGAGCACGACGGGGTCATCGTCGGATGCGCCGCGCTCTACCCGTTCCTGAGCGCTCGCGCCGGCGAGCTCGCCTGCCTTGCAGTCCAGCCCGATTACCGCGATGCCGGCTACGGCGAGCGCCTCTTGCGGCACGTCGAGGTCCAAGCGCGGGCGCGAAAGATGAAGAGGCTGTTTGTCCTCACAACGCGCGCCACGCACTGGTTCATCGAGCGCGGCTTTTCCGAAACGGCGGTAACCGCGCTTCCGAAGGAAAAGAAGGAGCTGTACAACTACCAGAGGCGCTCGAAGATTCTGGCGAAACGGATCTGAGCCTCACACGGCGTCCTCGGCGAAAACGATTCGCGCTAGAATGATCGCCCCGCCGAAACGGAGCAGCGAACATGGCAAGGATGGTTAAGTGCGTCAAACTCGGGCGCGAGGCCGAGGGGCTCGATCACCTGCCTTACCCCGGCGAGCTCGGCAAGCGCATCTACGAGAACGTCTCGAAGGAAGCGTGGCGGCTGTGGCTCGAGCACCAGAAGATGCTGGTGAACGAGAACCGGCTCAGCCTCGCCGACAAGAAGGCGCGCGACTACCTCGCCCAGCAGATGGAGAATCATTTCTTCGGCAGCGGCGCCGACGTTGCCTCGGGCTACGTCCCGCCGCAAGAAAAGTAGGCGCTGACGCCGCGCGATCAGGCCCCCAAATGTCCGCATGGACACCAATACGCCGCGACCCACCGAAATCAAGCTGCACGAAAAGTCGCGGGTGCTGGAAATCTCATTCGCCGACGGCAAGACCTTCCAGCTGCCTTGCGAGTTTCTGCGGGTCTATTCGCCTTCCGCCGAAGTGCGCGGCCACGGCCCGGGGCAGGAAGTGCTGCAGGCGGGAAAGAAAAACGTGGAGATCACCCAGATCGAACCGGCGGGCAGCTACGCCATCCAGCCTACCTTCTCCGACGGCCACGCCACCGGGATCTACTCGTGGGAGCTGCTCTACGATTACGGCCTGCACCAGGAGGACATGTGGCAGCACTATCTAAAGCGCCTGGAAGAGGCCGGGGCGAGCCGCGAGCCGGGCCCCGCGCCTTTCGAGCAGCGGCCGAAATCAAAATAGTTGAACCGCAACACTCAGGATCCCATGCCCGCGCCTGGAGCGACTGCCTCCTTTAGGGTCGTTCTCATCAATCCCTATGAGCTGGGGCGGCAGCCGTTTGCCCTGGCGCAGCCTGCCGCGTGGCTCAAGCGCGAGGGCTTTGCGGTGAGCTGCCTCGATCTCTCGCTGCAGAAGCTCGAGCCCGAGATACTGGAGGATGTGGGCTTGGTGGCTCTCTATGTCGGGATGCATACCGCCACCCGCATCGCGGTGCAGGCCCTGCCCCGCATCAAACAGCTCGCCCCGAAGGCGCACCTGTGCGTATACGGGCTCTACGCCCCCATGAACGAGACGCTGCTGCGCGGACTGGGCGTGGGCACCGTGCTGGGCGGGGAGCTGGAGCCCGCGCTGGTTTCCCTTTGCCAGCGACTGCGGGCCAATGGAACGGCGACCGGAACGCAAATGAGCCAGAGCGAGCCGGTCATCAGCCTGGGCAGGGTCCCGTTCGTGGTGCCGGACCGAAGCGTGCTGCCGAAGCTTTCACGCTACGCCCACCTGGTGCTGCCGGACGGATCTACGCGCGTAACCGGGTTCGCCGAGGGCAGCCGGGGCTGCAAGCACCTGTGCCGGCACTGCCCCGTGGTCCCGGTGTACCAGGGAAAGTTCCGTATCGTCCCGGCGGACGTGGTGATGGAAGACATCCGGCAGCAGGTGAGAGAAGGGGCAACCCATATTTCCTTCGGCGACCCGGATTTCTTCAACGGTCCCACCCATGGCCTGAGGCTGGCGCGCGCCTTGCACGCAGCATTCCCGCACGTCACGTTCGATGCCACCATCAAAATCCAGCACATCATCGATCACGCCGAACTGCTGCCCGAGTTGCGGCGCAGCGGGTGTCTGTTCATCACCTCCGCGGTGGAAGCCGTGGACGACAATATCCTGCGTCTTCTCGACAAGAACCACACCAGCCGGGACTTCGATCGGGCGGTGGCGCTCACCCGCGAAGCCAGCATTGCGCTCGCCCCCACCTTTGTAGCCTTCACCCCCTGGACGACGTTGGAAGGCACCATCGCGCTGCTGGAGCGGCTCGTGGAATTGCAACTCGTGGAGAGCGTGCCCCCGGTGCAGCTCACCATCCGGCTGCTCGTTCCCGCAGGCTCCTATCTTCTGAAGCTCCCCGGTTTCCAGGAGAAGCTGATGGCTTTCGATCCCGGGCTCCTGGGTTATCCGTGGGTCCATCTGGATCCGCGGGTGGATCGTCTGCAGCAAGACCTGCAGGCTTTGGTGGCTCGATCCGAGAAGGAGAATCTTCCGCGCCGCGAAGTGTTCGCCGCCGTCTGGCGCAGGGCCCACGAGGCTGCCGGGCGCCCTGCACCAAATCTCGCGGGGAACCTGGGATCTCCGATCTCCCGTCTGTCGGAACCGTGGTACTGCTGCGCCGAGCCCACCGAGCAGCAGCTCCAGTCGTTCTGATTCCTGAGGAGACCGTCGTGAGCAAAGCATCGAGATCTGTGGGGCTTCTTGGACTTAGCAAACCACCGATCGCCATAGGCTTTTTCGAGTCGCCACCCACCGGTGTACCGCGCTGGGACGGCGGGCCTGTGGCTGCCGGTTGCATGTTCTGGGAAAAAGCGATGAGCGGGCAGAGCTTTTATACGGTCCGATCCGATCATTACAACTGCGCGATCGGAAGTTACACCCACAAGATCGCACTGCCGGTGGAGCGTGCGCACGAACTGAATGACACGATCGCTTTCATGGCTGAGAACAAATACGTTGCGACCGCGGAAGTGCCCGGTATCCCCACGCTGGCCAGATCTCCCGGTGCCGTGGCGTACGGCCCAATGGACGGCGCCGGGTTCAAACCCGATGTGGTGCTGATCGCGGCGAAACCGGCGCAGGCCATGCTGATTTACGAAGCAGCCATCAAGGCGGGGGCGGGCAGCGCCGTGACGAACGCGCTGGGTCGTCCTGCCTGCGCCGTCCTACCGCTGACAATGGCCAACGGCCAGGCATCGATCTCACTCGGTTGCAAAGGCAACCGGACATTTACCGGCCTGGCGGACGAAGAAATGTATGTGGCCATTCCCGGTGACAAATGGGAGGCTGTCATCGAGAAACTTACCGAAGCGCATGAAGCCAACGTGGCGATGGGAAAGTATTACTCGGATCGAACGGCCCGGCCTGCCGCGCCCTAGCACGCACTCGCAGGAAACTTTGTCCATGAAACGCGTCCTGCTGTTGCTGCCTACCACCGGCTACCGCAACAAGGATTTTCTTGCCGCCGCGAAAAAGCTCGGCGTGGAGATCGTGCCTGCAGCCAACTACTGCCACCAACTCGCCCCGTCCTGGGGACTGGCGCCCATCATGGCGCTGCATTTCGACCGGCCGGAGCAGGCGGCCGACACCGTTGTGCGGGAGATCGGCGGCAATCTCGATGCCGTGCTGGCGGTGGACGATTCGGGCGTCGAGCTTGCGGCGCTGCTGTCGGAGCGTCTTGGCCTGCCGGGGAATCCCGCCCACGCGGTGCGCCGGGTGCGTGACAAGCTGGCGTTTCGCCGGCTGCTCCTGGAACGGGAATTCCCGTGTCCGGAATTCCATCACCTGCCGACCGGCGAAGACCCCCGGAAACTGGTTCGCGGGTTGAAGTTTCCCGTGGTAGTGAAGGCGCGGCGCCTGTCAGGGAGCCGCGGCGTGATCCGTGCCGATGATTCCAAAGCGCTGGTGCAGGCAGTGAACTGGGTGCGCACGATCCAGTCCCGGGCCGACCGCGACGCCCAGGAGTTGGGGCTCATCATCGAGGACTTCATTCCGGGACGCGAGTACGCGCTCGAAGGCAGCCTGGAACAAGGGGAACTCACCACGCTCGCCCTGTTCGACAAGCCCGATCCCCTGAACGGGCCCTACTTCGAGGAAACCCTCTACGTCACGCCCTCTCGGCTGCCGCGGGAATTCCAGGACCGTATCCATCGGGAAGTGGCGCGGGCATGCCGCGTTGCCGGGCTCGCGGTTGGGCCGATCCACACCGAAGTGCGGGTCAATGACCGGGGCATCTGGATTCTGGAGGTCGCGGCGCGCTCCATCGGGGGCTTATGCGGGCGGGTGCTCACCCATTCCCTGGGGATGAGCCTGGAGGAGCTGATTTTGCGCCAGGCGGTGGCAGAACCGCTTGCCGTTGCCGGGGAGGGCGGCGCTGCGGGAGTCATGATGATCCCGATTCCACGGCGCGGCATTTACCATGCGCTCAAAGGCCTGGCCGACGCGCAGTCGGTGCCTGGCGTCACCGGGGTGAGCATTACGGCGGAGCCCGGCCAGATCATTGCGCCGCCTCCCGACGGCGCGAGCTACCTGGGGTTCATCTTCGCCCGAGCGGAGAATCCCGCGGAGGCTGAAAGCGCGCTGCGCATCGCTCATCGCCGGCTGCACTTCGATATCCGCCCCGAGTATGCGGCGATGGCAGCGCCCGCCGCCGAGCGCCCTTGACCTGGGCGCAATATCGCTAGTCGCCCGCGAAATCGAACGGACAGTGTAAGACTGCCGTTCATTTCGCAGTCAATGTTTTGACGCCGTTCCTTGTACCAAGCAACAGCACGTCCGCCCCGCGCCGGGCGAACAGTCCGTTGGTCACGACGCCAGTGATGTTATTAATGCTCGTCTCGAGCTCGACGGGGTTCAGGATCGAAAGCCCCCAAAGGTCGATGACGATGTTGCCGTTGTCGGTCGTGAAACCTTCGCGCAACTTCGGGTGACCGCCGAGCTTCACCATCTGCCGGGCAACGTAGGCGCGGGCCATCGGAATCACCTCCACCGGCAGGGGAAACTTGCCCAGCACCGGCACGAGCTTCGATTCATCGGCAACGCAGACGAATTTCTTCGCCACAGCCGCGACGATTTTCTCGCGAGTGAGCGCGCCGCCTCCGCCCTTGATCATGGCGAGATGTTCGGTAATCTCGTCCGCGCCGTCGATGTAGACCGGCAGTTCGTTGACGCCGTTCAAATCGAACAGCCGGATGCCGTGTCGCTTCAGACGTTCCGCGGTTTTTTCCGAGCTTGCCACAGCGCCGGTGATGCGATTCTTCACCTTGGCCAACTCGTCGATGAAGAAATTGGCGGTGGACCCGCTGCCGACGCCGACGACTTCATCGTCGACGATGTACTTGATCGCTTCGCGAGCGACCGCCTGTTTGAGTTCGTCCTGGGTCATGAGAACGGTGAACGACCTCCGTCTAACGCTTGCGTACCGGCGGCAAGTCGGTGCATACGCCCTCGTACAGCTCCGCCGCCATGCCGATCGACTCGCTCGTCGTCGGGTGCGGGTGGATGGTCTTGCCGATGTCGATCGCGTCGGCCCCCATTTCGATCGCCAGGGCGATCTCGCTGATCAGGTCGCCCGCACCGGCGCCGACGATGCCTCCGCCAATGACGCGGTACGTTTCCTCGGAGAAAATCAGCTTGGTGAAACCCTCGTCGCGGCCGTTGGCAATGGCGCGCCCGGATGCCGCCCAGGGAAACTTGGCAATCCCGAATTTGACGCCTTGTTTCCTGGCCTCCTCCTCGGTCAGCCCCACCCACGCGATCTCCGGATCGGTGTAGGCCACTGACGGAATGACGCGTGCATCGAGGTACGCTTTCTTGCCCGCGGCGGCCTCGGCGGCGACGTGCCCTTCGTGCACGGCCTTGTGCGCGAGCATCGGCTGGCCGGCAATGTCGCCTATGGCGAATACGTGTGGGACGTTGGTGCGCATCTGCGAATCGACCGGGATAAAGCCGCGCTCATCGACCGAAACACCCGCAGCCTCCGCTCCGATGTTCCTGCCATTGGGAGTGCGTCCGACGGAGACGAGAATCGTGTCGTAGAGCTGCGGCTTGCCCGGCGCATTCTCGCCTTCGAACGAGACTTTCAGCCCTTCCTTCAGCGCCTCGACCTTGGCGACCCTGGTTCTTAACATCACGTTGTCGAACCGCCGCGCGTTGAACGTTTGCCAGACCTTGACGAGATCGCGATCCGCGCCCGCCATCAGCGTATCGAGCATCTCGACCACGTCCAGCCGTGCACCGAGCGTCGAATAGACCGTTCCCATCTCCAGCCCGATGATTCCGCCGCCGATGACAAGCAGGCGCCTGGGCCGCGAGCGCAATTCGAGCGCTCCGGTCGAATCGACGATGCGCGGATCGTCGGGCAGAAACGAAAGCTTGGCGGACTGCGAGCCTGCAGCGATGATTGCGCTCTTGAACGCAACCACCTTGCGCGCGTCTTTCGCCGTGACGGTCAGGTTGTTGGGCCCGACGAACGCGCCGATACCCTGCAGCACCGTCACCTTGCGCGCCTTGGCCATGCCGGCAAGGCCCCCGGTGAGCTTTCCAACCACCTTGTTTTTCCACGCGCGTAGCGCTTCCAGATTGATTTCCGGATCGCCGAATGCAACGCCGTGCTCGGCCAGGTGCTTCGCCTCGTCCATCACGGCGGCGACGTGCAGCAGCGCCTTGGAGGGAATGCAACCGACGTTGAGGCACACCCCGCCGAGCGCCGGATAGCGCTCGACGAGAACGGTGTTCATCCCCAGATCCGCGGCGCGAAACGCCGCCGAATAGCCTCCGGGGCCCGCGCCAAGGACCAGCACATCGCAGTTGAGGTCGGCCGAGCCGGAGTATGCGGCCGCGGCCGGTGAGCCAGTTTTTGCCGGCGGGGGCGCCGATTTCTCCCGGGGTGGAGCAGATCCTGGAGGCGAGGTTACGGTGTCCTCGCCCTCGAGCCTCAATATGACCGACCCCTGCGAGACTTTGTCGCCGACCTTGACCCGCAATTCCTTGACCATACCGGCGTGCGAGGAAGGAATCTCGATTGTCGCCTTGTCCGACTCCAGCGTGATCAGAGAGGTTTCTTTTTCCACCCGATCGCCGGGCTTCACCAGAACCTCGATGACGTCGACGTCTTTGAAATCGCCGATGTCTGGAACCTTGACTTCTACACTCTGCGCCATCTATGTCTCACAGGAGAGTGCGGGGGATGTCGGCGAGGACCGAGGCTAGGTACGCGGTGAAGCGCGCGGCTGCGGCGCCATCGATGACGCGGTGATCGTAGGCGAGCGACAAGGGCAGCATCAGCCGGGGAACGAAAGCGCCGTCCTTGTATACCGGCCGCATCTGGGACCGCGATACTCCCAGGATCGCGACTTCGGGCGCATTGATGATCGGCGTGAACGCCGTGCCGCCGATGCCGCCGAGGCTGGAAATGCTGAAAGTGCCGCCGCGCATTTCGTCCGGCTTGAGCTTCTTTTCCCGCGCGCGTATGGAGATTTCAGCCAGTTCCCGTGCAACATCGAACACGCCTTTCGCGTCCGCGTCGCGGATCACCGGCACGACCAGCCCATCGGGCGTGTCCACGGCGACGCCGATGTGGAAATACTTCTTGACGATCAGGTTCTCGCCGGCCGGATCTAAAGATGAATTGAAATCCGGGAACTGCCGCAGCGCGTTGGCCGAAGCCTTCACCAGAAACGCGAGCAGGGTCAGCTTGACGCCCTGTTTCTCGGCAACCTGGGCGTTTTCCTTGCGGAAGGCCTCCAGCTCGGTGATATCGGCTTCGTCGTGCTGGGTGACGTGCGGGATCCCGACCCAGTTGCGATGCAGGAATCCACCCGAGAGTTTCCTGATGCGGGATAGCGGACGGGTCTCAATCGCCCCGAACTTGGCGAAATCCACCTGCGGCCAGCCGGGGAGATTCAGGCTGTACCCGCCGCCTTTCGCCACGGGAGCGGCAGGAGCTGGCGCGACCGCCGGCGCTCCCCTCATGACGCCCTTGACGAACTCCTGGACGTCGATCTGAGTGATGCGACCTTTGGGGCCGGAGCCTTTGATTTTGGCGAGATCGACTCCCAGCTCGCGGGCGAACTTGCGCACCGATGGGCTTGCGTGCGCCATGACGCCCGGAGCGGGCGCGGGTGCGTGGGGCACCGGTTCAGGCCTGGGGGCTGCCGCAACCGGTCTCGGGGCCTGAGTGACCGCAGCGCGCTGAGGGGGTTGAGCCTTCGCCGGTATGGCGCCCAGAGACGGAGCAGCCGGCTTTGGCGCTTCAGCCGGCGCGCTCTCCGCCGAATCGAGCAGCAGGATCAAGCTGCCCTGGGACACCTTGTCGCCCACTTTGACGCGCAACTCCCTCACGACGCCGGCGGCGGGCGAAGGAATCTCCATCGTCGCTTTGTCCGACTCGACCGAGATCAGCGACTGCTCCGGTCGGATGGCATCGCCCGGCTTGACGAAGACTTCGATGACGTCGATGTTCTTGAAGTCGCCGATGTCGGGGACGAGCACTTCCTTGAGCGAACTCATTCGCCCTCGTCCTCTGAATGAGTTAATGACTCCGACACGCGACTTTGCTCCCCCTTCGCCTAGACGGTGGTCGGCTGGGGTTTCTCGGGATCGATGCCGTATTTCTTGATCGCGTCAGCGACGACCTTGGGCTTCGTCTCGCCCTGATCGGCGAGCGCCTTGAGCGCCGCGATCGCGACAAAATAGCGATTCACCTCGAACAGGTGACGCAGCTTGGCGCGGGAGTCCGAGCGGCCGTATCCGTCCGTGCCGAGCACGCGATAGACGCGGTCCCTGGGAACGTACGGCCGGATCTGATCGGCGTAGGTCTTGATGTAGTCGGTCGCCGCGACAACAGGGCCGGTGCGTTTTTCGAGGCACCCTGTAACGTACGGAACGCGCGGCTTCGCTTCCGGATGCAGCATGTTCCAGCGATCGATCGCGAGCCCTTCCCGTCGCAGTTCGGTCATGCTGGTCGCGCTCCAGATGTCCGCCGCAATGCCCCAGTCGGACTCGAGCAGCCCGCCCGCGGCGATAACTTCGCGCAGGATCGTCCCCGAGCCCATCAACTGCACCCGCTGTTTGTTCTTCGATCCCTCGCGAAGCAGGTACATGCCCTTCAGGATCCCTTCCTCGGCGCCCGACGGCAGCGCGGGATGCTCGTAGTTCTCGTTCATCACGGTGATGTAATAGAACACGTCCTCCTGATTGGCGATCATGCGGCGCAGGCCGTCGTGAACGATCACCGCGAGTTCATAGGCGAAAGTGGGGTCATAGGAAACGCAGTTTGGAATCACCGAAGAGAGAACATGACTGTGCCCATCCTCGTGCTGCAGCCCCTCGCCGTTCAGCGTCGTGCGGCCGGACGTGCCGCCCAATAGAAATCCTCGCGCGCGTTGATCGCCCGCAGCCCAGGCCAGATCTCCGATGCGCTGCATGCCGAACATCGAGTAGAAAATGTAGAACGGCACCATCACCAGGTCCGAGTGGCTGTACGAAGTGGCCGCGGCGATCCAGGAGGAGAACGCACCGGCCTCGTTGATGCCCTCTTCGAGAATCTGGCCCGCCTTGTCTTCGCGGTAATACATCACCTGTTCGCGGTCAACCGGCTCGTACTTCTGTCCTTCCGATGAGTAGATCGCCAACTGTCGGAACATGCCCTCCATGCCGAAGGTGCGTGCTTCGTCCGGGACGATAGGAACCACATGCCTGCCGAGATTCTTGTCGCGAACAAGCGTAGTGAGGATGCGCACAAACGCCATCGTGGTAGAGATCTCGCGCCCCTCCGAGCCTTTGAGCTGCTGGTCGAACGCCGCGAGAGGCGGCACGACCGGAATGCCGTCGGCTTTCCGGCGGCGCTGCGGCAGGTAGCCGCCCAGCGCTTTTCTCCGCGCCTGCAGGTACACCATGACCGGATCGTCGTCTTTGGGCTTATAGAAAGGCAGTTCCTCGAGCTTGTCGTCGGAAATCGGCACGTTGAACTGGTCGCGCATCTCGCGGATGGTTGCCAGGTCCATCTTCTTTAACTGGTGGGTCGGGTTCTTCGCCTGACCCTGCTTGCCGAGACCGTATCCCTTGATGGTCTTGGCGAGAATTACCGTGGGCTGATTCTTGTGCTTTACCGCCGCCGCGTAGGCGGCGTAGATCTTGTGCGGGTCATGGCCGCCGCGGTTGAGACGCCAGATGTCCTCGTCGGTCATGCGCGAAACCATCTCGAGAACTTTCGGGTCCTTGCCGAAAAAATTCTTGCGCACGTAGGCGCCGTCGTTGGCCTTGTAATTCTGATACTCGCCATCGACGGTCTCCTCCATCACGCGCAAGAGCCTCCCTTCCTTGTCGCGTGCGAACAACGAATCCCAGTACGAGCCCCAGATAAGCTTGATGACGTTCCAGCCGGCGCCACGGAAATCGGCTTCGAGCTCCTGGATGATCTTGCCGTTACCGCGCACAGGGCCGTCGAGCCGCTGTAAATTGCAGTTGATGATGAAGATCAGGTTGTCGAGCTTTTCGCGCGCGGCAAGGCCGATCGCCCCCGTCGACTCCGGCTCGTCCATCTCGCCGTCCCCGCAGAACACCCAAACCTTTCGGTTTTCCGTGTTCGCGAGGCCGCGCGCGTGCAGGTACTTCAAGAACCTCGCCATATAGATGCCCTGGATCGGCCCCAGACCCATCGAGACGGTCGGGAACTGCCAGAAATCGGGCATCAGCCAGGGGTGCGGATAGGACGAGATGCCCCTGCCGTCCACTTCGCGGCGGAAGTTCAGCAGCTGCTCTTCGCTGAGCCGGCCTTCGAGAAAAGCGCGAGCGTAGATGCCCGGCGATGAATGTCCCTGGAAGTAGACGAGATCGCCCCCGTGAGCTTCGTGCGGCGCGTGCCAGAAATGATTGAAGCCGATGCCGAACAGCGTCCCAACCGAGGCGAAGCTCGCGATGTGGCCGCCCAGTTCATCGTCCGACTTGTTCGCTTTTGCCACCATGACCATCGCGTTCCAGCGGCAGAACGAGCGGATTCGCTCCTCCAGAGCGTAGTTCCCCGGTGAGTGTTCCTCCAGGTGCACCGGAATCGTGTTCAGGTAAGCGGTGTTGAGCGAGAACGGGATGTAAGCGCCTGAGCGGCGCGCCTTGTCGACGAGCTTCTCCAGCAGGTAATGCGCGCGCTCCGGGCCCTCGCGCTCCAGCACGGATTGCAGAGCGTCGAGCCACTCCTGCGTTTCAAGTGAATCGGGATCGTCGGCAGCGGAGAATTCAGGCAGCGCAGACATGACGTTTCCCTCTTGGTAGGAGTGCGTGCGGGTGCGTGCGCGGGAGTCGGGGACCGGCGAAGAACGGCTTGAAGCTTACCCCGCCCGCCTCACTGGATCAATAGGCCGAATGATAGAATGCGCGCCTTCCCGTGTCGGCCGCACCACTCTCCTTCCTTGCACACCCGCACTATTGACGGCCAGGCCATCGCGCGCGAGTTCCGCGAGAGTCTCGTGCGGCGCATCGGCGCCCTTGCCGCAAATGGCGTCGGTCCCGGCCTTGCCGTGGTGCAGGTCGGCAACCATCCCGCGTCGAAAATCTACATTCGTAACAAGATCAGGGCGTGCAGCGAGGTGGGCCTGCATTCCGAGCACGTCGAAATACCCGATAGCGCCGATGAGCGGGCTTTGCTCGAGCGCATTCGAAACCTCAACCTCGACAAGCGCATCCATGGAATCCTCGTCCAACTGCCGTTGCCACCGGGATTCTCGGTGGATCGCGTGCAGGAGACCCTCGCTCCGGAAAAGGACGTCGACGGTTTTCATCCGATCAACATCGGGCTGCTCGCGATCGGCCGTCCGCGGTTCGTGCCCTGCACTCCCCTCGGAGTGATGAAGCTGCTCGAGCACGAGGAAATCAATCCGGAAGGCCGGCACGCCGTCGTCGTCGGCCGCAGCAATATCGTGGGCAAACCGATGGCGCTGCTGCTCTTGCAAAAGGGCGCCACGGTCACCATTTGCACCTCCAGAACTCCCGATCTGGGCGAGATGACGCGTCAGGCCGACATCCTCGTCGTGGCTGCAGGAAAGCCCAAGCTCATTACCGCAAGCATGATCAAGCCTGGCGCTGTTGTGATCGACGTCGGCATCAATCGGCTTGCGGACGGAAAACTCTCGGGCGACGTGGATTTTGAGAGCGTTTGGGGAACCGCTTCGCGCATTACTCCCGTGCCGGGCGGAGTCGGCCCGATGACCATCGCCATGCTGATCGAAAACACCGTACTCGCCGCCGAACGCACTGCTTCTATCGACTAATGCAGAGCATGCAAGCCGCCGATAACCCGCTGCTAGATTTCTCCGGACTGCCGCGCTACAAGTCGGTCAGGCCCGAACATGTCGCGCCGGCGATCGATCATCTGCTCGGCGAGAACCGCGACCTGATTGCCCGGCTCGCGGGAGAAGGCACCCCTGCCACCTGGAGCGATTTTGCCGAGCCGCTGGAGGATGCCAACGAGCTGCTCTCGCGCGCCTGGGGCGCGGTCGCCCATCTGCACGCCGTGGACGACAACGCCGCAATCCGTGACGCCTACAACACCAGCCTCCCCAAGGTCACGCAGTACCGGACCGAACTCGCGCAGAACCTTGGCCTCTACACAAAATTCAAGGCGCTGCGCGCCGCGAAGGACTTCGAAAGCTTGTCGCGATCGCGGCGCGCAATCGTCGAGAACGCCCTGCGCGACTTCCGTTTGGGAGGCGCGGAGCTGGAACCGGAGAAAAAGCTGCGCTTTGCGCAGATCCAGGAGGAGCTTGCGGCGCTCGAGGCGAAGTTTTCCGAGAATGTGCTCGACGCAACCAACGCCTTTTCCGCGTTCATGAGCGACCGCCAAGAATTGAGCGGCATTCCGGAAGACGTGCTGCAAGCCGCTGCCGAAGCGGCGCGCAAGGACGGGCGGGAAGGGTGGAAATTCACCCTGCACGCGCCTTCGTACGGACCCCTGATGCAGTACGCGGAGAACCGCAGCCTGCGGGAGTCGCTTTACCGTGCGCACGTCACGCGGGCGAGCGAATTCGGAAAATCGGAATTCGACAACACTTCGATCATCGCGCGAGTGCTCCAGCTGCGGAACGAAAAGGCGCAGCTGCTCGGCTACCGGAGCTTCGCGGAATTCTCGCTGGTGCTAAAGATGGCAGAGTCGCCCAAGGCGGCGCTCGATTTCCTCAACGATCTAGCGACGAGGGCGCTGCCTCATGCACGCAGGGACTATGCCGAGCTCGAGGAGTTCGCACGCGCGGAGCTCAAGCTCGATCGACTCCAGACCTGGGACATCGCTTTTGCGTCGGAAAAACTGCGTGCAAAGCTCTACGCGTTTTCCGATCAGGAAGTGAAGCAGTATTTTCAGGAACCGAAGGTCCTGGAGGGCATGTTCAGGCTGGTGGAGAGCATCTATGGCATTCGCATCGTTCCGGACGCCGCCGAGACCTGGCAGCCCGAAGTGCGGTTTTTCCGGATCAACGACGAACGCGGCGGTCTCATCGGCCAGTTCTACCTCGATCCGTATTCGCGGGAAACCAAGCGCGGCGGCGCTTGGATGGACGAGGCGATCGCGCGTCAGCGCTTTCCCGGCGGGCTCCGAACTCCCGTCGCCCACCTGGTCTGCAACTTTCCGGCACCGGTAGGCGGGAAGCCCGCGCTGCTCACCCACGATGAAGTGATGACCCTGTTTCACGAGTTCGGTCACGGGCTGCACCATCTGCTCTCTCGGGTGGACGATGTCGGCGTCTCCGGAATGCGCGGGGTCGAATGGGACGCGGTCGAACTACCCTCCCAGTTCATGGAGAACTTCTGCTGGGAGCGCGATGCACTCGCGCGGATGAGCGCTCACGTGGAAAGCGGGAAGCCCTTGCCGCTGGACCTGTTCGACAAGATGCTTGCGGCAAAAAACTTTCAAAGCGGCATGCAGACCGTGCGCCAGATCGAGTTCGCGCTGATCGACATGCACCTGCACCATGATTTCGACCCCACGGGATCCAGGACGCCGTTACAGCTTCTCGACGAGATCAGGGCGAAAGTTGCCGTGGTCGTCCCTCCCCGATACAACCGCTTTCTCAATAATTTCTCGCACATCTTCGCGAGCGGCTACGCAGCCGGCTACTACAGCTACAAGTGGGCCGAAGTGCTTTCGGCCGACGCCTACAGCGTGTTCGAGGAGAACGGCGTGTTCGATCCGGCGACCGGCGCGCGCTTCCGCGAGGAGATTCTCGCCGTCGGCGGCAGCCGCCCGGCGCTGGAGTCGTTCAAGGCGTTTCGCGGCCGCGAACCGAGAATCGACGCACTGCTGCGTCACAATGGTATGATCGCCGCGTAAAGCAAGCGCCGTATGCGCATCCATCTCCTCGCCGCAGCGATCTTCTTAACTGCCTGCGCCGACGCCTCGGGGCAGGCCTATCGCTGGGTGGACAAGGACGGCAAGGTCCACTACACGCAGGAGCCGCCGCCCCCGGGCGCGAAGGGCGTACAGAAGAAAACTTTTCGGCAAGGCCAGGGAGAAACCTCCAACCTGCCTTACGCCACGCAGGTCGCGGCAAAGACTTTCCCAGTGTCCCTCTACACCGCGCCGGACTGCGGCGAGCCTTGCGATCGGGCGCGCGCCTTGCTCGTCAAGCGCACCGTACCGTTCAGGGAAGTCAGCGTCCTTACGCAAAATGAGGTGGACGAACTGAAAAGGCTTTCCGGCAAGAGCGACATACCCTTGCTCGTCGTCGGCGCCCAGGTGCAGGCCGGATTCCAGGAAGGCGTCTATAACGGCCTGCTCGATGCAGCCGGTTATCCTGCTTTCGGATCTTCCGTGCCGATTGAAACGCTTCGCAAGATGGACCCCGCCAAAGCGCCGGAGCAAGCGCAGCAGGGTGCGGGCGCCGGTGCGCCGCCGGCGTCCGATAGCGTCTACAAATAGACCGGAAGCGTTTGTCTTCCTGGGCAGCGCGCTAGTGAAGCTCGCCTCATGGAACGTCAATTCGCTCAGAGTGCGCCTGCCCCATCTGCTCGATTGGCTGGCAGAAAAAGTCCCGGAGATCATGTGCCTGCAGGAAATCAAGCTCGAGGACGCCAGGTTCCCGCTCATGGAGATCGAGGCCGCGGGGTACCACTGCGCTTGGTCCGGGCAAAAGACCTATAACGGCGTCGCCATTCTGTCCCGGGCTTCGCTCGCCGACGTCACAACCGGGATGCCTGCATTTCCCGACGAGCAAAAGCGCATTATTGCCGCGACGATTGGAGGCGGCGCTGAAGCGGTTCGCGTAGTGTGCGCTTATGTGCCCAACGGAGAGGCGGTCGATTCCGAAAAGTACGAGTACAAACTTAAATGGCTCGAGGCTTTTCGAGCCTGGCTTGCCGATGAATTTCAAAGATACCCCCGGCTCGCGGTGCTGGGCGACTACAACATCGCACCCGCGGACGAAGACGTTTACGATCCCAAGGCATGGGAAGGTCAGGTCCTGTGCAGCCCTCGGGAGCGGGAGGCCTTTCGGAAACTTCTAGCTCTGGGATTAAAAGACAGTTTCAGGCTGTTTACCCAGCCGGAGAAATCGTTCACGTGGTGGGACTACCGCATGAACGCGTTCAAGCGCAACCTGGGCTTGCGCATCGACCATGTGCTGCTTAGTCCCGAGCTCGCCTCGCGCTGCCGGGGCTGTGAGATAGACGTCGCGCCGCGCCGGCTCGAACGGCCATCCGATCACGCACCCGTGATGGCTGAGTTGCAGCTTGAGTCGTTATAATCCTGCGGGTGAAATCAAACAGGAGGAAGGAATCATGACATCTGAAAAACTGCTGCGCTACTTCGCCGGGTTCGTCTTCACAGCCTGCGCCGCCGTAAGCGCGTACGCCCAAAGCTATCCGACCAAGCCTGTGAGAATCATCATCCCCTTCTCCGCCGGTGGCCCTGCCGATCTCTACGCGCGCTATCTCGGCCAACGCCTGGAAAAGCCACTCGCCCAGCCGGTCGTGGTTGAGAACCGCGTGGGCGGCGGCGGAGTCATCGGCGCCGATGCGGTGGCGAAGTCGGCGGCGGACGGCTACACGCTGCTGATGATGTCCAACACACACACGGTCAACGAGTCGCTCCGCTCGAAACAGCCATACAAGCTGATGACCGACCTCGTTCCGGTCTCGCCGGTGAACTATTCGGACCTGCTCCTCGTTGTACATCCCAGCGTGCCCGCGAAAAACCTGAAGGAGCTGATCGCTCTCGCCAAGTCAAAACCCGGAGCGCTCAACTACGCCTCCTCCGGACCGGGCACGCCCTATCACATGGCGGGCGAGCTGTTCAAGGCGATGGCGGGTCTGGACATCGTGCACGTACCTCACAAGGAAAGTTCGGGCGCGCGCACCAGCGTCATGGGCGGCCAGGTGCAGATGATGTTCGACGCCATCACGGTCATGTCGAAGCAGGCAGAAGCGGGCAACGTCCGCGCGATAGCCACGAGTGGCCTCTCGCGCTCCGCGGTCACGCCCAACCTCCCGACGGTTTCGGAAGCGGGCGTACCCGGCTACGAGGCGACGATCTGGCTCGGGGTGATGGTGCCGGCTGGCACGCCGAACCCGATCGTGCAAAAACTAAACTCCGAGATCCAGACGATCATCGGCCTGCCCGAAGTGAAGGAAGCCTGGGCCAAGCAGGGCGCCTTTCCCATGCACATGACGCCGGCGGAATTCACGAAATACATGGCGCAGGACATCGAGAAGTGGGCCAGGGTCGTCAAAATTTCCGGAGCCAAAGTCGATTAAGGCCGGTCGATACTACGATCCATGGCCGAGCGCTTCAGGCTCACCGTCAACGGCACTCCGGCCGAGGTCGAGGCGAGCGGCGACACGCCGCTCCTCTATGCGCTGCGCAACGATCTGGCGCTGAAAGGCACGCGCTTCGGCTGCGGCAGCGGCCAGTGCGGCGCCTGTTTCGTCCTGATCGACGGCCACGCGGCCCCCGCTTGCGATACACCGCTTTGGTCCGTGGCCGAAAAGCACGTCACGACCGTTGAGGGCCTGGGCAAAGGGGGCGAGCTGCACCCTCTCCAGAGCGCTTTTCTCGCCGAGCAGGCGGCGCAGTGCGGTTTCTGCACCAGCGGCATTCTGATCAGCGCTGCGGCACTGCTGGAAAGCAATCCCAAGCCGACCGAGAGCGAAGTCCGCGCGGCACTCGACCGGAATCTGTGCCGCTGCGGCTCGCACAACCGCATGGTGCGCGCGGTGCTGCGCGCGAGCGGTCAAGCCTCGTGAACACCGTTACCGACAGCAAGCTCAAGCGCCCCGGGAGCCTGGAGAAGAATCCGCGCCTTTCGCAGTGGCTGCGCGTGCACCGGGACGGCACGGTTTCGATATTCAGCGGAAAGGTCGAGATCGGCCAAGGCATACTCACCGCGCTCGCGCAAATCGCGGCCGAGGAACTCGGACTCGCGCCGGAGCGCATCCGCATGGGTGCGGCCGATACTGCGCTGAGCCCCGACGAAGGCGTCACTTCAGGCAGCCTCTCGATCCAGGATTCCGGCGCTGCATTACGCCGCGCTTGCGCGCACGCGCGCGCACTTCTTCTGGAGCGCGCTGCACAGCGCCTCGGCGTATCGGTTGCGGAGTTAGACGTTGAGGACGGTGCGATCAAGGCGGCAGGCCGCAGCACCAGCTTTTGGGAATGCGCGGGCGATGCGCTTTTCGACTGCGAGATCGACGCGACCGCGGCGGCGAGACCGCCGCGCGACTATCGCGTCGTCGGGAAGCCTGCGCCGCGGCTCGATCTGCCGGATAAGATCGCGGGCCGGCCGCGCTACCTTCAGGACATGGTGTTGCCGGGCATGCTCTTTGGCCGCGTGGTCCGCCCCCGTTACGGTTTCTCCAAGCTCGCCTCGCTCGATGATGGCAAGGTCAAATCGATGCCGGGACTCGTGGCGATCGTGCGCGAGGGAAGTTTTGTCGCAGTGCTCGCCGAGCGGGAAGAAGGTGCAATCGCCGCCCAAAACGCCTTGCGAAAGGCGAGCGAATGGGACGCCTTGCCACCAATTCCGCAGGACATCCATGCCTGGCTGAAGTCGCACGCCTCCGACCATCGGGTCATCAACGAAAAAACAGACCTGGGCGCGAAATCCCGGGCAACGAGCACGCTCGAAGCGTCCTATACGAAGCCCTATATCTCGCATGCTTCGATCGGCCCGTCGTGTGCGATCGCCCATTTCCAGGGCGACAGACTCATCGTGTGGAGTCATAGCCAAGGCATCTTCAATCTGCGCCGCGACCTTGCGCTGGCGCTCGGCATGCGCGAAGACGGGGTCGTGGTGCGGCACGCCGAAGGCGCCGGCTGCTACGGGCACAACGGCGCAGACGATGTCGCGCTCGACGCCGCGCTGCTCGCGCGAAGATCAGGCGGTCGCCCGGTGCAGGTGCAATGGATGCGTGACGACGAATTCGCCTGGGCGCCGTGCGGTCCGGCCATGGCACTGACTTTGCGCGCCGCGCTCGACCCGCAGAGCAATATCGTGGACTGGCAGCACGAGCTTTGGAGCAACGGGCACAGCGGCAGGCCCGGCCGATTGGACAATCCAGCGCTGGTCGCGGCGTGGCATCTGGCGCGTCCGTTCGAGCGACCCGCGGCGATCAATATGCCGCTCCCCGCTGGCGCGGCGGACCGCAACGCGATTCCGCTGTACGATTTCCCGAGCCAGCGCATCACCAACCACTACGTGCGCGAGATGCCTGTGCGCACCTCGGCGCTGCGCTCGCTGGGCGCCTACGCCAACGTGTTCGCGATCGAATCCTTCATGGACGAACTCGCGCTCGCCGCCCGCGCCGATCCGATCGCTTTTCGCTTGCGGCACCTCAAGGATCCTCGCGCGCGGGCCGTGATTGAGACTGCTGCGCAGCGTGCCGATTGGGGAGGCTGGACGAACGCCGAAGGCCGAGGCCACGGCATTGGATTCGCAAAATACAAGAACCTCGGCGCCTACTGCGCGGTGGTAGCGGAAGTCGAGGTGGAGATCGAAGTACGGGTAAAGCGGCTTTTCATCGCGGTCGATGTGGGTCTGGTCGTCAACCCAAACGGCGTAGTCAATCAGATCGAGGGTGGCGCGATTCAATCGACGAGTTGGACGCTGAAGGAGGAGGTAAAACTCGATGAGCGCGGCATCACCAGCCTGGGCTGGGAGGACTACCCCATCCTCAAATTCAGCGAAGTGCCCGCGGTCGAGGTCGAGTTGATCGATCGGCCGCAGCTTCCCGCCGTCGGCGCGGGAGAAGCCGCCCAGGGCCCGACTGCGGGAGCGATCGCGAACGCCGTCGCGCATGCGCTCGGAGTGCGCGTGCGCGAGCTGCCGCTCACGTCGGAGCGAGTCATCGCGGCAATCGAGCGGCAGTGACAAGTCGCATGCCTTCGTCGTGACGAGCTTTGTTAAGGCCTACTCATCAGGGTCGGTGGGAGTCTCGTCTTCGATACCGAGTTCGCCGATTTTGCGGGTGATCGTGTTGCGGCCTATGCCGAGCAATCCCGCCGCCTCGATGCGCCGTCCTGCGGTATGCGCAAGGGCCTGGGTGATGAGCGTCTTCTCGAAACCCTTGGAGAGGCTCTCCATGATATTGGTCTCGCCTTGTGCCAGCCGTCGATCCGTCTCGCGCGCCAGCGCCGCAAGCCACTCGGAGGAAGGCGAGGCCGCACCTTCACGCAGTTCCGGCGGGAAATCGCCGACCTCAATGACCTGAGACGGTGACATCACGGTAAGCCAGTGGCAGACGTTCTCGAGTTGCCGCACGTTGCCGGGCAGATGCTGGGCGGAGAGATAGGCCATCGCGGCATCCGAAAGGCGCTTGGGTTCAACCTGGAGCCCGCGCGCCGATCTTGCCAGGAAGTGCCGCGCCAGCAGCGGAATATCTTCGCGTCGTTCGCGCAGCGACGGCAGCCGCAGCCGGATCACGTTCAGCCGATGAAAAAGATCCTCGCGGAAGAGGCTCTCCCGGACCCGCGCCTCCAGGTCCTGATTGGTTGCAGCAATGACGCGAACGTTCGCGCGAATCGGCTGGTGGCCGCCAACCCGGTAAAACGTGCCGTCAGACAGCACGCGCAGCAGGCGAGTCTGCAGCTCGGCCGGCATATCGCCGATCTCGTCCAGGAATAGCGTGCCGCCTTCGGCCTGCTCGAAGCGGCCGTGCCGCAGAGCCTGCGCCCCGGTGAACGCGCCGCGCTCGTGTCCGAAAAGCTCCGATTCCAGAAGGTCCTTGGGCATTGCCGCGGTATTGATGGCGACGAAAGGTTTGTCTGCGCGCGGGCTGTGGCGATGCAGCGCTCGCGCGACGAGTTCCTTTCCGGTTCCGGATTCGCCGGTAACCAGGACCGTCGCGCTCGATTGAGAGAGCCGGCCGACGGCGCGGAACATTTCCTGCATGGACTGCGCCTGCCCCAGGATATCCGGCGATCCGGTGAGCGATTCCCCGACTTCATGCTCGCGCATGCTTTCGCCGAGTGCCCGACGGATCAGCGCAACAGCCTGATCTACGTCGAACGGCTTCGGCAAGTACTCAAACGCACCGCCTTGGAATGTCGCTACCGCCGACTCCAGGTCGGAGTAGGCGGTCATGATAATCACCGGAAGATTGGGAAAACGCTGCTTCAGATCTTGCAGCAGCTCCAGGCCCGAAGTGCCCGGCATGCGGATGTCCGACACGAGTACCTGCGGCGCACCGTCCGCGTTGAGGGCCTCCATCGCTTCGCTCGCCTGCGCAAAAGTCTTGAAGGGGATGCCCTCGCGAGCGAGCGCCTTCTCGAAGACCCAGCGGATAGAGCGGTCGTCGTCGATAACCCAGACAGGTCCCATAACGGTCCTTCAGCGAAGCGGCAGAACGATACGGAAACAGGTCCTTCCTGGCCGGCTATCGCACTCCACCACACCCTCATGCTGCTGCACGAAAGTCTGGGCCAGCATCAGACCGAGCCCGGACCCGCCCTCACGGCCCGACACCAGGGGATAGAAAATCTTGTCGCGTATTTCCGCTGGTACGCCCGGTCCATCATCAATCACTTGCAATTCTAATGCCAGCCGATGAGGGCGCCGGACGAGCGTTGCCTGGCGGGCGACCCGGGTGCACAGCACGATCTCGCCCTGACCTTGCCCCGGGCTCAGCCGGACTCCAAGGATGGCTTGCGCGGCATTCCGGGCTATGTTGAGCACGGCCTGGATAAGCTGCTCGGGGTCGCCGAGAAATTCGGGCAAACCGACGTCGTAGTCGCGTTCCACCCTTACGCCTTCAGGAAACTCCGCCAGGATGAGGGTGCGGACTCGTTCGCACACCTCGTGAATGTTGACGGGCATTTGCTTCAGGGGGCGATGCGGGGTCAGGAGCCGGTCCATCAACGCCTGGAGCCGATCCGCCTCCTTGATAATGACCCGGGTGTACTCGCGCAGACTCGGCCGATCCAGCTCACGCTCAAGGAGCTGGGCTGAGCCGCGCAAGCCTCCCAAGGGATTCCTGATTTCGTGGGCGAGATTGCGGATCAGCTCCCGGTTAGCCGAGTGCTGGGTCATGCGCTGCTCCTCGCGCTCAATGCGCAGCCGCTGGTCGATTGGCCGCAGCTCAAGCAACAACGCGGCTTGAGGATGCTCCACCGGCGTAGCGATGCAGTTGAGGTGCAGCGGCTCATGACCCAGGGGCGCGAGGATCAGATCCTGATCGGCAAAACCGCGCTCCTCGAGGATCGCCGAATGCAGCAAGCCCGCGAGCGAACCCGAGTCGGAGAAAAGTCCCGGGAACGCCTGGTCGAGAATGCTTTTCCGGCCGACCGCAAACAGGGTTTCCGCGGCGGGGTTGACGTACTTCACGAGAAGCTCCCTGTCCAGGAGCACCACGGCGGTGGCTAGCAGATCCAGGCCCGGAAAGGCTGCCGGAGTCATGTACGGGTATGACTACCGGGACTGCGGCGCCGGTTGCTTAAAGCAGCGCGCGACGACGCCGGCGCGTCGTACCTGTAGCTACTCCCGGTCTTGCTACTCGGGTACGCGGCGTGCGCCGCGACTACCTGATCCGACCCAATTCGCCGCGAAGTTGCTCGATGTTCTTGGTGTGCTGATCCACCGTCTGTTGGTAAGGCTTCAGGCGTTCCTGAACCTTGGCGTAGTTGCGTTCGTCGCCGACACGGATTCCTTCCTGCTCGGCGAGTTTCTGTCTGGCATCGGTGAGCAATTGGTGCTCGTTCTCCAGCTCGGACTCGAGGATCTTGCGCCGGTTTTCGTTGCGCGTCGCGCTCGTGTTTGGGGAGGCTGAAGTAGGCGTGGCTCGCGCCGGAGCCTGCGCCGGTACGACCGACACTTCCTTGCTCACCAAAGTACAATTCTTGCCGACCGTGTCGCGCTTGACGTTGGTGTAGGTCGGTCGGCCGCTTGCGTCCGGGCATTTGTACACCTCGCCCTGGGCGTGCCCCAAGGGCACCGCCAAGACAAAGACCCAACCGATCAGCTGCCTGTCCAGTGCCATGATCCCCCCAAACCCCACGCACGACTTTAAGTCTAGGGGAAAATGGCCCTGATTTCAAATGGAAAAAGAATGGAGTTCCCTGTACCAGAGCGTCCCGTTCTCCTGGTTTCCTGGATTTCTGGTCCCCCAACCCGGCGCAACCGGGCCTTCCGCATGCCTCCCCGGTCAGGAGCTGTAGTACATATCGAATTCAACCGGGTGGGTCGTCATGCGAAAGCGCGTGAGCTCCTCATGCTTGAGTGCGCAATACGCATCCAGCATGTCGTCGGAGAACACTCCGCCTTTGGTAAGAAACTCGCGATCCCTGTTCAGGCACTCCAGCGCCATTTCGAGCGATGAACATACCTGCTGGACTTTTTTCGCCTGGGCCGGCGGCAGGTCGTACATGTTCTTGTCGATCGGGTCGCCCGGGTGAATCTTGTTCTGCACGCCGTCCAGCCCGGCCATCAGCATCGCTGCGAAAGCGAGATAAGAATTGGTCGTCGGGTCCGGGAAGCGCACCTCCACGCGGCGTGCAATAGGGTTGGTGACCAGCGGAATGCGGCAGGCGGCCGACCGGTTGCGCGACGAATAGGCCAGATTGATCGGCGCTTCGAACCCCGGTACAAGCCGCTTGTACGAATTGGTGCCCGGATTGGTAATCGCATTGAGCGCCTTGGCGTGCTTGATGATTCCACCAATGTAGTACAGGGCGAAATCCGAAAGGCCTGCGTAGCCGTTACCCTGGAACAGGTTCTTGCCGTCTTTCCACACAGACTGGTGGACGTGCATGCCTGAGCCATTGTCGCCCACGACCGGCTTGGGCATGAATGTGGCGGTCTTGCCGTACGAATGAGCGACGTTCCAGACCGTATACTTCAGGATCTGCATCCAATCGGCGCGCTTGACGAGGCTGTTGTACTTGGTGCCGATTTCATTTTGGCCCATCGCACCCACTTCGTGGTGATGCACTTCGACTTCCACGCCTTGTTGCTCCAGTGCAAGACACATGGCATTGCGGATGTCCTGCAGCGTGTCGATAGGCGGCACCGGAAAGTAGCCGCCCTTGACCGGGGCCCGATGCCCCATGTTGCCGCCCTCGTATTCCTCTCCCGAGGACCATGGGGCCTCTTCCGACTTGATCTTGCAGAAGCATCCGGACATGTCCACATTCCAGGTCACCGAGTCAAATATGAAGAACTCGGGCTCCGGGCCGAAGTAGGCGGTATCGCCCAAACCGCTGGATTTAAGGTAAGCCTCGGCGCGTTTTGCGATGGTGCGGGGGTCGCGGTCGTAACCCTTTCCGTCGGAAGGCTCAACGCAGTCGCAGCTGAGGTTCAGCACCGGCTCGTCGGTAAAGGGGTCCATTCGCGCACTGTCCGGGTCGGGCATCAGCAGCATGTCCGAGGCCTCGATGCTCTTCCAGCCTGCGATCGACGACCCGTCGAAGAAATGTCCGCTCTCAAACTTGTCCATCGTGAAAAACTTGAGCGGCACGGATACATGTTGTTCCTTGCCGCGGGTATCGGTGAAGCGCAGGTCGACGAACTTGACCTCCTTCTCTTTGATCATTTTCATCACGTCATTGGCAGACATTGCCATTTCAGGGTCTCCTCAGGGTTGCTGATTGTTAGAATTGAAGGGAAACAAAGCGCGCAGATGGGAAATAAGGCTCCAAATCAGCAGAATCCATGCCATCCGGCGCAAAAAAGGCACGCCATTGTGCCATAAGGGGACACTGGGGGCGATCTCGGGGACTCGAGCACCCAATCGGCGCAGAGCGGCCATTATGCGCACCATGTCGGTGCGAATCAACTCCCAACGACTGTGCTAGCTAAACTACACGCTTTCCGTCTTGCTCAATCTTTCCATGTCGAACGACTCTGTTAAAGACATCTTCGCCCGAGCCAGACAGCGGGCTGAAGCGATGAAACTTCCCTACGCTGGAGCCTTGTTGCCTGTCGAAGCCCATACCCTGACCCAGCAGGTTCCAGGGGCCAAGTTGGTCGATGTGCGCACCCAGGCTGAGTGGGAATATGTCGGCCATATTCCTGATTCAGTGCTCGTTGAGTGGAACACGTACCCCCACGGTGAGCGAAATCGCGAATTCCTCGAGCAGCTCCAAGCCCAGGTCGCGAAGACCGAAGCTCCGGTGATGTTTTTGTGCAGATCTGGAGCACGATCACACCACGCCGCTGCCGCGGCAACCCTAGGGGGGTACCCCAATTCGTACAACATCCTGGAGGGTTTCGAGGGCGACAAGGATGCTTACGGCCACCGCAGCAGGGTAGGCGGGTGGCGGTTTGCCGGCTTGCCGTGGGCCCAGGGTTGACCCACGCTCATGAATTCAACCCGACCTCGCTCTATTGGCCGGCGGACCAAGCGACAAGCCCTGCGTATTCGGTAAGCAGCACGGCCGAGCCAAACGCAACTCGGTACCAGGCGAAAGGCGTGAAGTTGTGGCCGGCGACATAGCGAATCAGCCAGCGTACGCACACGAGAGCCGATAGGAACGCGACGGCCGAGCCGACTACGAACATACCCAGATCGCTCGAGTCGAACAGCGCGCGATTCTTCCAAAAATCGTATGCACCGGCGGCAACAAGCGTCGGCACCGCGAGGAAGAACGAGAACTCCGTCGCCGCACGACGCGAGAGTCCGAAGAGCATTCCACCGATGATGGTCGCCCCGGAGCGCGAGGTACCCGGGATGAGCGCGAACGCCTGCGCGATGCCGACCTTCAACGCATCGCGCCAGGTCATGTCGTCAACGCTTTCAACGATGGCCTTGCGCTGGCGCTTTTCCACCCACAGGATGATGAACCCGCCGATGACGAAAGCGAGCGCCACCGGCACGGCGTGAAACAAGTGCGCCTTGATCAACTTCCCAAACGTGAGGCCCAACACCGCCGCGGGCAGGAAGGCAATGAGGAGATTCAGTGCGAATCGCTGCGCGGCACGATCCGAAGCGAGACCTGCCAGCGTTCGCCAGAACCTCATCCGGAATTCCCAGACTATCGCAAGCATTGCCCCGGTTTGAATTACGAGCTCGAAGACCTTCGCCTTCTCCCCGCTGAAGCCGAGCAAATCGCCCGCGAGAATCAGGTGCCCGGTGGAGGACACCGGCAGAAACTCCGTCAGACCTTCGACAACGCCGAGGATCAAAGCCTTCGCAAGCAGCGCCCAGTCCACCAGGTCTCCTAAAAGAAAAAGGCGGCAGAAACTGCCGCCTTGAAATTCTAACGGAAACCGTCAGGCGCTGCGGCGTAGCGGCTCTATCGGGTGACTTCGATCTTGCCCTTCATGCTGGGATGCAGCCCGCAGATGTAGTCGTAGCTGCCCACTTGCTTGAAGAGGATCGCCGTACTCTGGCCCTTGAGCAGTACCGGGGTGCGCAGCGTGGTTTCACCTTGCACCGTGACCTGATGGGGCGAGTCATCGGTGTTGGTCCAGGTAATCGTGTCCCCTGCCTTCACCGCGACTTTCTCCGGCCCGAACAGAAACTCGGCAATGCTGACGATGCCCGGTCCGGAGCGTTTCGCGACCGGACCTCCCATAGCGGTGCCGGACAGGCTCGCCAGCGACATGACGAAGTCCTGCTTCTCGTGCGGCTTGTGGCACTGAAAGCACGAGTTCAGATTCGCCTTCGGGTTGACCTTCTTGTCCGCGGAAAACGCCTGGTATTCCCATTCGCCGTTCCGAATATCGGCCGGATACTCCGTACCCCAGCCGGCGCGCTTTTCCATTACCGTGTAGGCAAGAAGCGCGTCCTTGACGAAGCGGCCGTCGGCCCCTCGTACCGGATTGCCCTTGTCGTCGGCCTTGGCCCGGTACTGCACCAGGGTGAGCACCGCGCCGCTGGGAACCGGCTGCCCCTTGCGCACCGCGTCCACCACTCCCGGGCTCGCATAAAGCTCGCGGAACTGCTTGATGTCGTGTCGGTCGATGGTTGCGTACAGGGTACCTTTTTCGAACCCCTCCGGAAACGCGACCTTTTCCCCTCCCGCGCGCACCTGCACAGCAAGCGTACCGAGCGCTGCGACAACCGCCACGGCAAGGACAGTTTTTCGAGTATTCATGGTGTTTCCCCTTTAGGTAATGATCTTTACGCACTACTCCAGCATCAACCTACGTAGCTAGGCGATGACTGGATGAACAGGTAAGACCGGCGGAATATTCCGGCTCGAAAACGCCCACGGGCCAGCACAGTGAATGCGGTGTCAGGCCTTGTGATAGAGCTCTGCGCCTTTTCGCACGAACTCCACGGCCTTCTGCTGCATGCCGTCCTTCAGGGCCGCCTCTTCCGACAAGCCGTGTTTCTGAGCGTACTCGCGCACATCCTGCGTGATCTTCATCGAGCAAAAGTGCGGACCGCACATGGAGCAGAAGTGCGCGAGCTTCGCGCCCTCCTGCGGCAGGGTTTCGTCGTGGAACGCTTTCGCTTTGTCGGGATCGAGACCCAGATTGAACTGGTCCTCCCAACGGAACTCAAAGCGCGCTTTTGACAGCGCATTGTCGCGGATCTGCGCACCCGGATGACCTTTCGCGAGATCGGCCGCGTGAGCGGCGATCTTGTAGGCGATGATGCCGTCCTTGACGTCGTCCTTATCGGGAAGCCCGAGGTGTTCCTTGGGCGTCACATAGCACAGCATCGCCGTGCCGTACCAGCCGATCATCGCCGCGCCGATCGCGCTGGTAATGTGGTCGTAACCGGGTGCGATATCGGTCGTGAGGGGTCCCAGCGTGTAAAACGGCGCTTCTTTGCAGTACTTCAACTGCAGGTCCATGTTCTCCTTGATGAGCTGCATGGGCACATGTCCCGGCCCCTCGATCATCACCTGGCAGTCGTGCTTCCACGCGATGTCGGTCAGCTCACCGAGCGTCTTTAGCTCGGCTATCTGAGCTTCGTCGTTGGCATCGTAGATCGAGCCCGGCCGCAGGCCGTCGCCCAAAGAGAAGCTCACATCGTAGGCGGCCATGATCTCGCAGATCTCTTCGAAGTGCGTGTAAAGAAAGCTCTCTTGGTGGTGAGCGAGGCACCACTTGGCCATGATCGAACCGCCGCGCGAGACGATACCCGTCATGCGTTTCGCAGTGAGTGGGATGAAGGGCAGCCGCACGCCGGCGTGGATGGTGAAGTAATCCACACCCTGCTCGGCCTGCTCGATGAGCGTGTCGCGAAAGATGTCCCAGGTGAGCTCTTCGGCTTTACCGTCTACCTTCTCGAGCGCTTGATAGATCGGCACGGTACCGATTGGTACTGGCGAGTTGCGGATGATCCACTCGCGAGTCTCATGGATATGCTTTCCGGTAGAGAGATCCATCACGGTATCCCCGCCCCAGCGGATCGCCCAGGTCATCTTCTCGACTTCCTCGGCGATCCCCGAGCTCACCGCCGAATTGCCGATGTTCGCATTGATCTTTACCAGAAAATTTCGGCCGATGATCATCGGCTCGCTTTCCGGGTGGTTGATGTTCGCCGGAATGATCGCGCGACCCCGGGCCACTTCGTCCCGAACAAATTCCGGTCTAGCGATCTTCGGGATCGAGGCGCCGAAATCCTGCCCCGCGTGCTGGAGTGAAAGCAATTCGGAAAGAGTCTCGCGGCGCTGATTCTCCCGAATCGCGATGAATTCCATTTCGGGCGTGACAAGTCCCTTTCTCGCGTAGTGCATCTGCGTGACGCAGTGACCCTGCCGAGCACGCCTGGGGCGACGTCTCAAGTCGAAGCGCAAGCTTGCAAGCGCGTGATCGGTGAGGCGCTCGCGTCCAAATCTCGAAGTCGGTCCCGGCAGTTCCTGCGTATCGCCGCGCTCCTCGATCCACGCGGCGCGCGCCGCAGGCAACCCGGCTCGTATGTCAACCCTCGCCTGCGGATCAGTGTAGGGTCCGGAAGTGTCGTAGACCGAGATGGGGGGATTCTTTTCCGCGCCGAACGAAGTCGGCGTCTCCGACTGCGTGATTTCCCGCATCGGCACGCGGAGGTCAGGACGTGAACCCTGGGCGTAGATCTTGCGCGAATTTGGAAGCGGCTTGACCGCCGCCTGATCCACTTGGGCGGTCTGTGCGAGAAACTTGGGATTGGCGTTCATGACGCTCCTCTAGTCTGGTTCCGCCGGGAGCGTAGGACGAGCCTCTCAACGCTTCCCTGCGGCGGCATTATCCGCTTCAGGTTCGAAGGGTTTACTCTCACCCGCCCAAGGCAAACTCCCTCGGTCAGGACCCCTACGTTGCTCGATAGAAGTTACTCCACAGGAGGGAGGTTGGCAAGCGCATCAGCCGCGCGCGCCTGCTGAGAAGATGATTCGAATAACGTTGCGCCCTCCCTCACGGCTGTAGCTCGCGTCTTTGGCAAGCGATCGAATTAGCTTCAAGCCCAGCCCTCCTACCGGCTGTCGTGCGATCAGGATCGCGGTATCGGTAGGGCGAAACTCGCCGAAGGGGTTGTGCGACGGGGCTGCGTCCTCGTAGTGCAGGGTGAATCCCCCCTCACCAGGTGCAAGCGCCATCCAGACCGGGGATTCGCATTCACCTCGATACCCGTGAAGGACGGTGTTCGTGAATAGTTCCTCGACGATAAGCAGGATCTTCAGGCACGCTTCGTGACCGATCCCGGCCGTGGCACAAGCGCTCTCAACGAGAGTCCGGATCTCGGTCATGGAATCCATCTTGGCCGGAAACCGAGCGCGCGGAGCGTTAGCCATGGACAGGGTCGGCCGGGATAGGCCGGTTGAGCTATTATATGAACAAAGCATCCTGGAGGGTGCTGGCCTCCTCCGGAAGGCAATGCGAGGCACAAAATGGAGGGTACTATGCTGTCAACTCGTCGCGTCGCAATTCTTCGATTGTTCGTTGCTTGTGCATGCGTGATTGCCCCGATTTCCGCTTGGGCGAACGACATCGCGCAGTTCAAAGTCACTAAAGGCGCGGTACACATTGAGCGCAGCGGCCAGCGCCTTCCGGCGCGGGTGGGAACGCCCCTGCAGGCGACCGACACCGTGATCACCGGGGCGGACGGGTCGGCGGGCATCGCCTTCGTCGACAATTCGCTTCTGTCGGTCGGACCGAACAGCGTGCTTGCCATCGAGCGCTACACGTTCAACTCGACTACGCATGAGGGAACCTTTGAATCCTCGCTACGCAAGGGAACCCTTGCAGTAGTGTCGGGCAAGATCGCCAAGCAATCTCCCGATGCGATGAAGGTAAAAATACCGTCTTCCATTCTCGGGGTACGTGGGACCGAGTTCCTAGTTCGCGCCGGCGACTGAACCGATCACTTCATGCGCCGGAGTTACCCTGCGCTCATTGCGGCACTGGTCTTCGGCGGCTGTGCCACCCCCCCTAGCCAGAACCTAGTCGTACTTTTGCCGGACAAGGATGGCAAGGTCGGAACGCTCGTCGTCCAAAATCAAAAGGGCAGTGCCGTACTCAATACTGCGTACGCTACCGCTCGGACCGCGCCCGACGGCAGCGTGCAACGCAGCGCAGCAAGCCAAGCCGAGATCAAGGAAGTGTTTGGCCATGCGCTCGCTGCCCAGCCACCACGCCCGATCTCATTTACGCTTTACTTCGAGAGCGGCAGCGACGAATTCAGCGAGCAGTCAAAGCAGGAAGTAAAGCGCTTACTCGCCGAGATGGCGCGCCGACAGGCCTCCGATATTACCGTGATCGGCCACACCGATCTGGTGGGACCGGACCCTTCCAATGATGCGCTGTCCTTGCAGCGCGCGGGCCGCGTGAAGTCAATACTGGTGGGAATGGGCGTGCCCGCCGAGCGCATCCTGACCGCCGGCCGCGGCAGACGCGAACCTCTGATACCTACGGCGAACGGCGTTATCGAACCCCGTAATCGGCGCGTCGAAATCAACGTTCGCTGAGCCGGGTTCTAGGGCCCGCTCCAGCGTAGCGCCAGCAGCGTGAGGTCATCGGCTGCTTCGGCGCCCGCGACAAATTGCGCCACATCGGCGCGGACCGCCTTAGCAAACGTTGCGGGAGTGTCGGCGTGGCGCGCACGCCCGATGGCCTGGCGCAACCGCCCCGCCCCGAAAAGATCTCCCTCCGGGTTCATCGCTTCAGTCACGCCGTCGGAGACAACGAACAGAATCTCATGGCGGCTCATTCTATGTTCGGCGGCAAGGTATGAAAATCCGTCGAGAACGCACAGAGGCGGCCCACCGCCTGCCTCAAGCCGCGTAATCTCGCCATCGAGAGTGAGAACGAATGGGGGCTCGTGTCCTGCGTTGCAGTACTCAAGGCGACCGCTGCGCGTGTCCAGCACGCCAGCAAAGACGGTTACAAACAAGGACTCGGGATTTTCCCGCGCGATTTCCGTGTTCGCCTCACGCAGCAATTCATCCACTGGCTGCCCGCGTCGAAGTGCTGCGCTCTTGCACAATGCCTTGCTCACCGCCATGAAAATGCTGGCGGGCAAGCCCTTCCCGGACACGTCGCCTACCAGAAAGAAAAGCCTGTCGGCATCGAGCATGAAAAAATCGTAGAGATCGCCTCCTACCTCGCGTGCAGGTTCCATCGAGGCGGAGATCTCAAAGCGTCGTTCCGCGGGGAACGCGATTTCGGGCCGCGGGAGGATGCCGATCTGGATGCGTCGAGCCGCGTCGAGTTCACCGGCGATACGCGCCGCCGCCTCGCGCTCGCGCTGCAGGCGCTCGCGCAGCGACTCGCGCTGCGCGTTGGATTCAGCGAGCATCTGAGCGAGCATGGCAGCGAACAAGAAACCAATGGCGGCGCCGGGAACCGAGGCGTCAAACAGAAGGCCCAATCCGCGGTACGCCACGAATCCGGCTGCGCCGAGAGTCGCCAGCAAAAAAACGAGCAGAACCACCGAAAGTCCCGGAGGTAGCCGACGCACGGCGCAGATGATAATCACGCCCGCGACAAGCAGCAACAACCCCTCGACCCAAGGCGCCCAGCGCGTGCGCTTCAGCAAGGCGCTGTCAAAAACGTTCTCGAGCACCTGCGCGTGAATTTCGATGCCAGGCATGCGCTCGCCAAGCGGCGTAGTTTGGTAGTCGATGAGACCAAGTCCGGTAACTCCGACGAGGACGAGCTTGCTCTCAAGCTGGGCATTGTCGATCTCGCCGCTGAGCACATCGGCAGCGGAAACGAAGCGATCCGCATCGTGAGGCGTGTAGTGGACCCACAAGCGCCCGTCTGATTGGGTGGGCACAACGAGGTCGCCGATTCCCACGGCCTCGACCCCGGCCGCGCCGCCGTACACAACAAAGAGGGGCTCGCCGCTCGCCACGCGAAGCGTCTCCAGACTCAAGTGCAGCACCGGAGTTGAGCCGACGCGAGCTACCAAAGGCACGCGCCGCACAATTCCCCCTTCGGTGTCCGCGCTAAGAAGCCCATGCCCCCGGGCAGCCGCATCGATCTCCGGCAGGCTGCGAAGCGTGGAAGCATAGTGACGCAGAGATTCTCGCGCATCGGCTCCCTTCTGCAGAGACGGAGTCAATGTCGCAGGGAAGTCCGCGCCCGTATCGAGGCCGGCTATTCCCAAGGCGACTGGCGCGGCCCTGATTGAGCCCGCAAAGATTGCATCGTGACGCGGCAGCCTTGCAAGACGCGCGGCCAACTGCGGATCGGCGGCGGCCAATGAAGCCGCGAGCCATTCGGGGGAGAGACGGTCGGCCTCAGGAAAGAGGATGTCTACGCCGATTGCCGCTGGGCGCGCCGCACGAAGCCGATCGATGAGCTGGGCAAGCTGGGTGCGAGGCCACGGCCACTGCCCGAATCGCTCCAGACTCACCTCATCGATTGCCACGATGACAGCCGGGGCCGAGCGTTTTTCGCGAGGGGAGAGCGCTTGGTAGCCGTCGAGCCACGCAAGGCGCATCGCGCCAATCACCGGCATGTCTTGCCAGATTATCGGCACAAGAAGCAAAGCAAGCAAGATGAGACCCCGCCCTACGCCGCGGGCACCGAGCACGGTCCCGGGACGATTGACGCGGACGGTAAGCTCCGTCTCTGAGTAGCCGCTGGTGTGCGCAGCATCCCGCGGGCGTTCGCTCCTCAGAGTTCAATCTCCAGGCCATCGTACGCCGCCGTGACGCGGAGCGGCTCGCCCGTTCGCGAGATCTCTTCGTAACGCAGCGTTTCGCGCCAGATCTCGCCGATGCGCTCGTCGTTATTGGCCGGTTCGTGGTGGAAAAGGACCAAGTGCTTCACGTTGGCGAGCTGGCACAGCTCGACGCCGACGACGTTACTCGAGTGGCCCCAGTCCTCTTTCACCGATACCGCCTCGGCGAGCGAGTACATGGCGTCGAAGATCACCAGGTCGGCATCGGCAAAGAAAGTTGCGGCAGCTTCTGCCACTTTCGGATCGTCAAGCCTGTGTTCTGAATCGGTTGAATAAACGATGATCCGTCCGTCTCTAACGAACCGATAGCCGTAGGAATCTCCGGAGTGGCTCTGAAGCTTGGCGGTCACACTCCATCCGGCGATGTCGTAGATTCGGCCAGGCTGCAGCGTCACAAACTCGATCGAAGCGCCAAGACGATCAAACGGCACGGGGAAGCTCGGCGGGTCCTGTTGTCGCCGAAGGGCTTCTTCGAGGTTCTGGTGGCAGCCGTAAATCCGAATTTTATTTCCAGGGACATAGGCCGGCGCAAAAAAAGGAAAGCCCATGATGTGGTCCCAGTGAAGATGGGACTGGAACACATGGAAGACGTTGGGCTTGGACGCGCCGTCGCGCGCAAATACGTGGTTTCCGAAAACTCGCACGCCGCTCCCGAGATCGCACAACAGGTACTCGGCATCGCCTGCGTCGAGTTGAACGCATGCGGAATTACCACCGAAAGTGTGCGAAACCGCAAAATCAAGCTCGGTGTCGACCCATGCCCTTGCTTTCTCCTGCGTGTCGAGTCCCTTGCCCGAAGCCGACACTAATGCGTGGGCGAGCTTGTCCCTGATCGTTGCCGAGTCTAGGGAAACCGGGATCGAGCCGCGCGTTCCCCAGAAGGTGACCCACAGGGCCATGGATCAGGCGCCGCGGGCGGAGTCATAGACCGCTATCCCAGCCGGCGACACTTTGGACAGAGCCTCGCGCACCGACCCAAAACACTGGAACACGAGGTTAAAGCGGCTGATCTCAAAAATCTCGCGGACCACGGGCTGAAGCGCTGCCACCACGATCGTGCCTCCCTGCTCACGGCTCTGCCTGGCCGCCAGCATCAAGACGCGAAGCCCAACGCTGCTGATGTAGTCGACTTTGGAAAAATCCAGGACTAGCCGATCTCCTTCTGCGCGGCAGTTCGCTACATACGTTTCAAGTGATGACTTAAGTCCGTCTGTGGTGCTGTTGTCGACGCGCCCGGCAAGGTGGAGTACCAGCGTATCGCCATAGCGTTCTTCGGTTAGTTGCATGGAAACAATCGGGATTCCGGACGGTTGAACGCGCGCGTAGCGCAATCGATGAGCCGCGTTGGTCGCTGTCGATGGGTATTCATAAAGCTATTGATATCAAGGCTGTTGTCAATTCTAATGGCTGACCAATCAGTGATTAGAATAGCATTGCGTGCCATCGTCAAGCGTAGAACGATCCGACGGCGCGACGCCGTGATGGGGCCGCCGACGGAAGTGCTCAAATGAAATACCTTGGGGCCATTCTGCTTGCCGGCGCGCTTACGGGCTGCAACGACCAGCCCGCCAGCGTACTGCAAGGCTATGCGGAGGGAGAGTTCTTAACAGTGCTAGAATTTGCGCCTTTTCGCCCAGCTTCTGTCTCGTCATGAACATCGAGCAAGCCCGCTTCAACATGGTCGAGCAGCAGATCCGTCCCTGGGAAGTGCTCGATCAGGATGTTCTCGATCTCTTGTACGTCGTGCCCCGCGAGGAATTCGTCCTCGAGGCATACCGGGACCTCGCCTTCTCGGATTTGGAAATCCCTCTTTACGAAAACGCCGGCGAAGGCGAACGCATGATGCAGCCCAAGCTCGAGGCGCGCATCCTGCAGGAGCTGGCGGTAAAGAAGACCGAGCGGGTCCTCGAAGTGGGCACCGGCAGCGGCTATCTCGCGGCGCTTCTCGCCGCCCAGGCACATCATGTGTACTCCGTGGAGATCAATCCCCGACTCAGGGCGTTTGGCGAGGAGAATTTGCGTCGCGCCGGCGTGGAAAACGTAACGACGGAACTCGACGACGCATCGCAAGGATGGCCCAGACACGCGCCCTACGACATCATTGTCCTGACGGGTTCGACGCCGGTGCTGCCACCGGTCCTGCTTTCTCAGCTGCGAGCCGGCGGGCGGTTGTTCGCCATCGTTGGAGATTCGCCGGTCATGGAAGCGCGGCTGATTACTCGCGTCGGCGAGGGCTCATGCCACACGACCGATCTGTTCGAGACCTGCCTTGCCCCGCTCAAGAACGCGCCGCGTCCGGCGCGTTTCGAATTCTAGTGCCATGCTCGTCCGGGACCCAGCAGCTATGCTACGACTTTGTTTCGCCTTCCCGCTAATCGCTGCACTGTCTGTAGCATCCGCGCGCGCAGCCGATCTGTTGCAGATCTATCGCGATGCCCTAGCGAACGATGCTACGTATGCCTCGGCGCGGGCGACGCGCGATGCCGGGCTGGAGAGCCTGCCGCAGGGGCGGGCGCAGATCCTGCCTAGCGTCAATGCGACCGCGTTCACGCAGTACAGCAATATCGATATCGATTTCTTCAGCCCCGTGCCAGCCTCCCAGCAGCGCCAGGGCAATTCCAACGGCTACACGGTGACGCTTACGCAGCCTTTGTTCAATTGGCAGAACTTCCAGGTTTACAAAGAGGCAGGCTTCAAGGTAGCGCAGGCCGAGGCGACTTTCGGCCAAGCCACACAGGACCTGATCCTGCGCGTCGCGCAAGCCTATTTCGACGTCCTCGCTTCCCAGGACAGCCTCGCCTTCATCCAGGCGCAGAAGGTGGCGATTTCAGAGCAGCTCGCGCAGGCCAAACGCAATTTCGAGGTTGGCACGACCACGATCACCGATACCCATGAGGCGCAGGCACGCTACGATCTGGCGACATCGCAGGAAATCGCTTCCCAGAGCGACATCGAGATCAAGAAACGCGCGCTGCAGCACATTATCGGCAAGTTTCCGCAGCAGATCGAGCCGCTGAAACCCAATACAGAGCTCGACGCGCCCAAGCCCAATTCTATGGAGGATTGGGCGTCGGCCGCGACCTCGCAAGGCTATCTGGTGCGGGCGCAGGAAGCCGCGCTTGAAGTCGCAATAAGGGAGGTCGAGCGCAGCCGTGCCGGGCATCTGCCGACTCTGAGCATAGTCGGCAACGTCACGAATAACTCCTCGTCCTTGAATACCTCTGCACTCGTCAACAGCTCCCAAGATGTGACCAGCCGGAACATCGCATTGCAGCTCGCTATCCCGCTGTATTCCGGAGGAAACGTAGACTCGCTCGTTCGACAAGCCCTCGCCAATCGCGAAAAGGCGCAGCAGGATCTGGAAAGCACGCGTCGCACCGCCGCGTTGTCCGCGCGCCAGTCTTACCTTGGCGTGACCAACGGCACGGCGCAGGTGAAGGCTCTGGGAGCGGCGCTTGTGTCCAGCCGCAGCGCGCTCGACTCGAACAAGCTCGGCTACGAGGTTGGCGTGCGCATCAACATCGACGTCCTGAATGCCCAGCAGCAGGTATTCAGCACCCTGCGCGATCTTTCCAGGGCGCACTATGACACGATCTTGAACGGCTTGAGGCTCAAGGCCGCTGCAGGGACTTTGGGCGAAGCGGACGTCGAGGAAGTCAACCGCCTGCTGGGAACGAACTGACGCGCGACGCGCTCACCCGAGCAGCCGTTTGCAGATCGCCAAAGTCCGTTCGACGGCGCCTCGATGGGCCGCGCAAAATTCGACTCCGGCCCTCCCCATGCGTTCGCGCAGCTCGCGGTCCTGCAGGAGCGAACGCGCCAGCCGAATCGTCTCCCCCGCATCGCTGACCCGGAGCGCCGCGCCGGCGGCGATTGCGCTTTCGGCAGCCTGCGCGAAGTTGTAGGTGTAGGGTCCCACAAGCACGGGCACGCCCGCTGCGCACGCCTCGATCAGGTTCTGCCCGCCGTAGGCAAGCAAGGTACCGCCGACAAAAGCCACATCGACGGCCCGATAGTAGGCTGCCATCTCGCCGATGCTGTCGCCCAGCACAATGTCGCAATCGGGTTCGAGCGGAGCATTCACGCTACGCCGCGTGAACTTAAGTCCCCGGGCGGAAAGGAGTCGCGCCACTGCGTCGAAGCGCTGTGGGTGCCGCGGAACGATGATCAAAATTGCTTTGCCCAGGACATTTTTTTCCAAAGCGTCGAGCAAGAGTTCTTCCTCGCCCTCTCGCGTGCTCGCGGCAAGCAGCACCGAACGATCGCCAAACCAGCGCCGAAACTGCGCCGCGAGCTCCTCGCTGCCTGCGCTCGGCACGGCGTCAAACTTGAGATTGCCGGTAACTTTCACTGCGCGCGCACCGAGCGATTGCAGCCGCTCGGCGTCTTTGTCTGTCTGCGCGGCAACCGCGCTCATTCGCCGCAGTGCAGATCGCACTAGCGGCGCGACGACGGCATAACCGCGCGCCGACCGGGCCGACATACGGGCGTTGGCGAGCAGTAGCGGCACGCCCGAGCGTTCACACTCGCCCACGAGGTTGAACCAGATCTCGGTTTCCATCAGGATCCCCAGCCTCGGCCGGAAATGGCGCACAAACCGCCTCACGGCGGACGGATAGTCGTAGGCGAGCCACGCCACCCGGACGGCGCCGCCGAATAAAGCTTGCGCCGCCTCCCGGCCGGTCGCGGTCATCTGCGTGATGAGGAGTTCGCACTCCGGATGAAGGGATTGCAGCGCGCGCAGCAGAGGCTCCGCGGCTCGGGTCTCACCCATCGAGACCGCATGCAGCCAGATCACCGGTTTCACGGGCGGCCTGCCGTAGAACCCGAATCGTTCGCCGATGTTCCGCCGATACATCGGCTCGGCGCGCCCACGCCACCACAGCCGTACAAGCACCCAGGGAAACGCGAACCAAAGGAGCAGCCGATAGCCGATGCCCCACATCAGAGTGCCCCGAGTTCGGAACTGTGCGGCCTCAAGACGCGGAAAGCGGTTAGAATGCCGCGCATAAGCCGCTGATTATACGGGTTTGCCGGCCCTTCCTTTGCGCCCATGCCCCTTTCCGTAGCCCTCATCACGCGAAACGCCGCCGCGCAGCTGGAGCATTGCCTCGCGAGCGTCGCATTTGCCGACGAAATTATCGTCGTGGACTCGGGCTCGACCGACGGAACACTTGAGCTCGCTGCTCGCCATGGCGCACGCGTAATCCGAAGGGAGTGGCTCGGGTTCGGCGCGCAAAAGCAGTTTGCCGTCGAAGCCGCAAGCCATGACTGGGTACTGTGCGTGGATGCCGACGAGCGCGTGAGCCCGGAGCTTCGAGAGCGCATCGTCGCGGAGCTCAAGGCGCCGCGCGGCTTTGCTTACGCGATGCCGCGCCGCAACCGCTTTCTGGGGCGTTGGCTTAACCACGGCGAGGGGTATCCTGACTGGAGCGTGCGCCTGTTTCACCGCGCGCACGCGCACTGGGGCAACGAGCCCGTGCATGAAAAGGTCATGTCCCGATCGCCGGTGCTGAAGCTCTCCGGAGATCTCCTGCACGATTCGGCGGAAACGCTCGAAAAATATCTCGACAAACAGAATCGCTATACCAGCCTTCAGGCCGAATCGATGCACGCCTCGGGCCGACGTGCGAATGTGCTGCAGCTGGTGATCTCGCCCTTGCTGCGGTTCATCAAGTACTACTTATTGCGACTCGGCTTCCTCGACGGTATCCCGGGCCTGGTGCATATCGCGATAGGCTGCATGAACAGCTTCACCAAATACGCCAAGCTAATAGCGCTGGAGCGCGCCGCCCAATGAGCGCGCTCTCGACTTGCCGGACCAAACAATGACTGTCCTCGTGACAGGCGGTGCCGGCTTCATAGGCTCTAATTTTGTCCTGGAATGGTTTGCGCAAAGCGGCGAGAGCCTGGTAAACGTCGACAAGCTGACCTATGCGGGCAATCCGGCGAATCTCCAGCGCCTCAAGGACAATCCGGCGCACGTCTTTGTCCACGGCGATGTTTGCAACCGGGAGCTGATACGCAAGCTCCTCGAGCAACACGCTCCGCGCGCCATCGTGCACTTCGCCGCCGAAAGCCACGTCGATCGTTCGATACATGCGCCCGCGGAGTTCGTTCAGACCAACGTCATCGGCACTTTCGTCTTGCTCGAGGAAGCCCGCACTTTCTGGGAAAAGCTGCCGCCACCGGCGCGCGAAGCGTTTCGTTTTTTGCACGTCTCCACCGACGAAGTGTACGGCTCTCTCGGACCGGCGGACCCGCCTTTCAGCGAAACCACGCCCTACGCCCCTAGCAGCCCGTACGCGGCGTCAAAGGCCGCATCAGACCATTTGGTTCGCGCCTATCATCGCACCTATGGACTGCCCACATTGGTTACCAACTGCAGCAACAACTACGGACCGTATCAGTTTCCGGAGAAACTGATCCCCCTTATGATCCTGAATGCACTGATGGCCAAGCCCCTGCCGCTATACGGCGACGGCAAGAACGTGCGCGACTGGGTGTACGTGCAGGATCATTGCTCCGCGATCGGCGAAGTGCTTGCCCGCGGGCGCGCGGGCGAAACCTACAACATCGGCGGGAACGTCGAAAAGACCAATCTCGAGGTCGTGAACGCCGTCTGTACGCTCCTCGACGAAGCCCGGCAACACCGCGCGCATGCCGCCCTCATTACGTTCGTCAAGGACCGTCCCGGCCACGATCGGCGCTATTCGATGGACTCAGGCAAGATGTCCCGCGAGCTCGGCTGGAAGCCCGCCGAGAGCTTCGAATCCGGCCTGCGCAAGACGGTCGCCTGGTACCTGGACAATCCGGACTGGGTCGCCCATGTGACCAGCGGCGCATATCGCAACTGGATCGAGAAGAACTACGCAGGCCGAGGCAAAGCATGAGGGGCATCATCCTGGCCGGCGGCAGCGGCACGCGGCTCTACCCGGTCACGCAGGTCGTGTCCAAGCAGCTGCTTCCCGTATACGACAAGCCGATGATCTACTACCCCTTGAGCACGTTGATGCTCGCGGGTATCCGCGAGATTCTCGTCATCTCCACGAAACAGGACACCCCCCGCTTCAAGCAACTGCTAGGTGATGGCAGGCGCTGGGGCGTTAGATTCCACTACGCCGTGCAACCCAAGCCCGAGGGTATCGCGCAGGCGTTCATCATCGGCGAGAAGTTCATCGGCGACGAACCTTGCGCGCTGGCGCTCGGAGACAACATCTTCTACGGCCACGAGCTACAACCTACGTTCAGGCGAGCGGCGGAGAAATCCTCGGGTGCAACGGTGTTTGCTTGTCGCGTGAAGGACCCGCAGCGCTACGGCGTGATAGTGTTCAACGAAAAAGAGGATCGCATAGTCAGCATCGAGGAAAAGCCCGCGAAACCCAGGTCGAACTACGCGGTCACAGGCCTGTACTTCTACGACAAGGATGTGGTGCGTATTGCGAAATTGCTCAAACCTTCTGCGCGCGGAGAGCTCGAAATCACGGATATCAATCTCCACTACCTCAAAGACAAAAAACTCTGTTTTGAGAAGCTTGGCCGCGGTCACGCGTGGCTGGATACCGGGACGCATGAATCGCTGCTCGAAGCAAGCCAGTTCATCGAGACCGTCGAACGACGCCAGGGCCTCAAGATCGGCTGTCCAGAAGAAGTCGCCTGGCATATGCGCTTCATCGAAACCGACCAGCTCGAAGCGCTGGCGGCAGATCTGAAGAGCAGCGACTACGGCCGCTACCTCCTGTCCCTCGTTCGCGACGGCGCGCGAATGCCCCTTGCATGAGAGTCACGCAGACGCGACTTCCAGAAGTGCTCCTCATCGAGCCGGAAATCTTCGGCGATGCACGCGGGTTCTTATTCGAGAGTTGGAACGAACGCGAGTTCGAGCGCGCGGGAATTCACGCGCACTTCGTGCAGGACAATCACTCACGCTCGGGGAAAGGCGTGCTGCGCGGGCTGCACTACCAGGTACGCCAGCCACAGGGCAAACTCATACGCGCCATCGCCGGTGAAATCTTTGACGTGGCAGTGGATATTCGCCGCGGCTCCCCCGGTTTCGGCAAGTGGGAAGGCGTTCGACTTAGCGCTGAATCGCACGACATGCTCTGGATCCCCGTCGGTTTCGCGCATGGCTTCTGCGTGCTGAGCGACTTCGCCGAAGTTCTCTATAAAGCTACGGACTACTACGCCCCCGAGCACGAACGCTGCCTCCTTTGGAACGATCCGGAGCTTGGCATCGGCTGGCCCCTCGCGGGTGCGCCCGCGCTGTCGGCCAAAGACGCCGCTGGGACGCGGCTGCGGGATGCCGAAGTGTTTCAGTGAAGATTCTGCTGACCGGAAAAAACGGGCAGGTCGGCTGGGAGCTCGCGCAGGCCCTTGCACCGCTCGGCGAAGTCATCGCCTTTGACCGTGGGGATCTGGATCTCGCGGACCCAGATCAAATAGTCTCGGTCGTTCGCTCAGCGCGGCCCGAAGTGCTCATCAATGCCGCAGCCTATACGGCAGTCGACCGCGCGGAAAGCGAGCCGGACGCTGCCTACGCTATCAACGCCACTGCGGTCGCCATCTTGGCCGAGGAGGCGAAGCGCGTCCAAGCCCTGTTTATCCACTATTCGACCGATTACGTCTTTGACGGAACGAAGGATACGCCATATATCGAGGAGGACCGCCCTAATCCTGTTAACGTTTACGGCCGCAGCAAACTCGGGGGAGAACAGGCGATCCATAGTATCGGCGGCGCACATTTGATACTGCGCACAAGCTGGGTGTACTCGGCGCGTGGCAAGAATTTCCTTCTTACTATTCGGCGTTCGCTTCATGAAAAAAATGAACTACGCGTGGTATCCGATCAGATCGGAGCTCCGACCTCCGCCCGGGGGCTCGCGGAAGCGACCGCAGAACTTCTCCGGCGTCATGGTGCCGCTGCGCTCGGAGATGCGCGCGGCATTTATCACGCTACGGCCTCAGGATCCACGTCCTGGCACGGGTTTGCAAGGGAGATCGCTCGGCTTGAACGGCCCGACTCTCCGGCCCGTATCGTACCGATTACATCGAGCGAGTATCCAACGCCGGCGCGTCGCCCCGGAAATTCGCGCTTATCGAACGAAAAGTTGTTTCGGCGCTTCGGCGTTGCGCTGCCCCGGTGGGAGACCAGCCTGGAAGCCTGTCATGCGATGTTGGGCAAAATGCGGGATCTAACGGAGACCGAAGAGCCGAGCAATCCTGCTAGATTGTAGCTTTATGGCTGACAGGGCCTTTCCCTTCCGACGGACTGGGCCGACCCTTGGCACCTCGTCAACTCTCTCATCCAAAATCCCTTCATCGAAATCCACAGCGAGAATTCTTTCCTTTTTACCTTTGAGCGCAACCAGCGCTACCCTGTCCGATGGTATGTCATTCCATGCCGGATACTGGCACTCATAAACAGAATTGAAGCCTGCATCAACGATGGCGTTAACGAGTGATGGCTTTGTCAGCCAGAAACTCCGCGCGTTCCCGATCGATGCCCATGTGCTCTCCTCCGTTTGCTCCGGGGTCGGCTCACGACTGTACTCCGTGTATCGCCGGCCCCAGTATTCATGTCCTTTGTATTTAATGATCTCATCGCGTGTGAGGCTAATGTGTGTGTCGATAATTGCGATATCAATACATACTCCCGCAATGGCTTCGAGCAATTTGAAACAGTCGGGCGCATCCAAGTGATAGAGAATTCCAAGGCAGAGAACAACGTCAAATTCTCCGTATTTTTCCCGGCATACATTCCTTACGTCATCTTGTACAAATCTAAGATTGGGGAGGGAGAAGCGTGCCGCAGCACGCTGGATATTCGTACGTCTTCCCTCGACGCCGAGCACCTCAGCACCTCTGAGCGCAAACTCAGCAGAGAAGTCACCTTCTAATGAGGCGAGATCGAGGATTCGTGAGTCGGGAAGGGGTTTACGGGCAGAGTCTTTGACAATCTGGTTAATGCGTGCTCGGCGTCTCATTCAGCATGGCTCCTCAAGGACGTCCCATGCATATAAACGGCTCTCGCTGATTTACTCCGTAAAAACTCTCGCCATAATTCTTGAGCGCCACATCGTGTTTTAATACTTTCGAGATAAATCCGACACTTCCCAATTTTGAAAACAAATCTTTCCCATAGAGCCGTACGTGATCTTCCTGCCCGAACGCCTGCAATCTGGCTTGGTCGTCGCAAATACCTTCATCTTCAAATGTATTGGTGAGTTTTTCGCTGTACGGCGTTTGAAGAACGGCCAGACCACCCGGCTTGAGCACGCGAAATATCTCCATCATTGCGGCACGATCGTCTATTACATGCTCCAGAATATGATTTGCAATCACCAGATCAAACGTGCGGTCGCCGAATGAAAGTTTCGTCATGTCCTCTCGCGTTATATCCGCCGCCGTGGGAAATAGATCCGCCTTGATATATCTTGCAGGCCTCGCGTTTGAGATTTTCGCGGCCAGGATGCGTTCCGGGGCAAAATGAAGAACGTTCACACCCTCAATCTTTTTCCATATTTCAGCATAATCGAAATACATCAACAGATGTCTTTCCCTGTCGTGCGCCCCACACCTTGGGCACGAGAAGTTTTCCACATCACTCCCGATCACATCCAACACTTTCATCAACGGAGGCACATTCTTCCAGCCTCCCCGGTACGGCAAGAACCGGCCTACACGCTTGTTGCAGGCATAGCACAGTTTGCCCGAACCCAAACTCGCGAGAATCCGGGCGACCAGTCTCATTGCCCGTGAACTCCACTTCCCGATCATTTTTCCCGCTCCCATCTACCGGTCATACATAATTTCGGCCCCGCCCTTGAAGATGCGGCGCGCCAGCCTGCGCACAATCCTTCTTCCCACGGAAAACGGGAGAACCACCACGGATTGAACCAGTAATCTCCTCGACATCAGCGGGCACTCTCTGATGATCTTATCGCCCCAGTGCCAGGCCTCTTGCAGCTTGCCGCGCTTGACAGCCAGGCGGAAAAGGTTTTGGTAGAAACCCAGCACGCATTGCCGCAAGGCGTCGCTTTCCGCTCCCATTGACCAGGCACTCAGGATCGCCTTCCAGTACAACTCCAGTACGACTCCATAATTTGTCAACATGGTCGAGGTTGTAGAACGTCTTCTATAGGCTGCCAGGACGCGATTGATGTATCCCAATGCCCCCTGGCCGGCCAGCAGGACGTGAAAGTGATAGTCCAGCGCATCACCCTGCAATTGCAGGATGGGATTCTTGCAGCGGGCCCTGTACACGGTGGAGCTGCCGTTCAGGAAATTGCCTCTCCTAAGCAAATAGTCCATATCGAATTGTTGCGGAAGCACCCCATTGAATCGGGCCACCAATTCACCGGAATTACTGATGACTATTGCATTGGTGTAGACCGCAACGCAATCCTGATTCTTCTCGAGGAAGCTGATTTGCTCCGCCAGCTTTCCCGGAAGCCAATAATCATCGCCGTCCAGATGGGCGATGTAGTTCCCCGAGGCCTTGCCGATGAGAAACTGATAGTTCCGTGTGCCGCCGATATTTTTCTGGTGAAAAACAGGAACGATCAAGCCCGGATACCTTTCGGCGTACTCACTGATGATCTGCCTGGATTGGTCCGTGGAACAATCGTCTCCCACCAGTATTTCCAGGTCCGCATCCACCTGCTGCCCCACCGCGCTGGCCAGACAATCGTCGATGTATTGACCTTGGTTGTAGGTCACGATGCAGACGGATATCTTCAGGCGTTTTTCACGCATGCTTGCCGATTTTTCGCAGTAAACCCAGAACGAGTTGCCTGGTTTCAAAGTGAACGAAAAGTGCCGCCGCGATGACCAGGCACGCCAAAGAAAAAAGCCCCAGCGCCGAAGCAACTCTCGATGCCAGCGGCCAGGCAATTTGCCGGGACAACAACACCAATGCCGAAGCAATTGCGAGCGCCGGAAAAACATCCCGAAGCAGCCAGGTCATTCGGATTTCCGGCAGAAATTTTCCATGCACGATGGGCGTCCAGCAAAGCAAGAAGAACAGGTTCGTGGTCGCCCAGGCCATTGCCGCTCCCACGGCACCGTAATACAAGGTGCTGAATACCACGGCGGGAATCAGTATGAACAGACAAACGAGGTTACCTTTGATGTGCAGCTTGAGATCACCGTGCGCGTGCTGCAGCAGGTAACTCATTACCACCGTCCCCATGAAACAGGTTCCGGCGGCATACCATCCAAGCACCTCCGCCGCTTGCAAGGCGGCCTTGACATCACCCGTCCACGTATAAAGAACCTGGGCAGGAAACGCAACCATTACGCCGCCGAACCCTGCGAGCAGGGCAACCAGCAAAATTGTGGTTTTGCGATACAGCTGAATAAGCTTTGCGTGCTCCTTTTGCTCTGCGAGAACAATGAGGCGGGGGAGAACAGCCTGCTGAAGGGGCGACACAACCAGGATCGTGCTCAGCGCAATGGTCGTTGCCAGAATGAATCCCCCATATTCCTGCATGGGCAGCATGTGTGAAAGTATCAGCTTATCGACCTGGCTGGTGGCGATCCACATCCAAGTCAGAAAGGCCAGCCCTTTCCCGAACCGTATCGGTTCCTTTAGCAATTCCCATTGAAACCTACGGACTGGACTGCCGGGTAACAATCTCCGCAACTTGGTTCTCAGCAGCGCGACCTCCACCACGGCGATAACCAGCTGGAAAAAGAAAAATGCCAGAATTGAATTCGATATCCAAATCAAGATTGGAACCACCACCACGGATCTTAATGTCGCGACCGCTATCGCAATGGCATTTGCGCTTACCTGATGTTCAAGGCCGAGCAACCCACCGCGATAAACACCCGAAACAAGCCGCAAACTGATGACGAACCCGACAACACCGACACATCCGGCGACATCCGCGGGATCGAGCGTATCGAGTTTCAGCCACGAATCAGCTACCCAAGACCCCAGAGCCCAGCTCAGAACGATTATTACAACACCCAGGATGCTGAAAATGATCTCCAGCAGGCGCAAAAACATGTTCAGCGATTCGACAGTCGTCACACCCGCATTGAATTTTGCAGCCTCCCGCCCCAGCGTTTGAGACAAACCGAAATCAAGCAACTGTATCCACGCCTGGACCACCGCGAAAAACCCGACCAGACCATAGGCCTCCATTCCCATGTACTTCAAATACAGGGGAACCATCACGATGCCGATCAGGGCCGCATAGACCTGGCTCGCATAGTTGGCAAATATGTTACGTCTGAGGGAGCTTGGCTTGCTCATCCTTCATGCGTTTCATGGATCTCGCGAACCTGCAACGCGACTCGGCGAAACTTTCTCCAAACACGGCCAATCAACCCCGTGTGCATACGAGATAAATGCTTGCCGTCAATTCCGGATACTGCATGCCAAGGGCATAGCAACCATCCAGATAAGCTTCGTCAATCACCTTGTTCTTGAGAAGTAAATCAAACTGGAAATTGGCGAATGGCTTGAAGAAAACCCCCCCTCTTGATTCAATGTTCAAGCCTGCCTGGCGCACGTCGTGTTCCAGCGTATCCAGGCTGTAAGTACGGCGGTGCCCGTGCGCAAGTTCGCCCGCCGTGACAGAATTGTTGGTCTCCATCAAGCCCATCTTCACGGCGATCTGACGTGAAGCGGCATCCGCGTTGGGCACCACCACAAAAAGCCTGCCGGTTGGACTCAACCACCTACGTATGCGTGACAATGCTTCAATGGGATGATCCAGATGTTCCAAGGTATGCACTAGAAAAATCGAGTCGTATGAAGGCTCGAGTTCTGCGGTTTCGATTGTTGAATGAATAAAGCGGACGCTTGCCGGCACTTTCGTCTTTGCTATTTCAATCAGACTATCCGCTGCCTCAATCACAGTGAGGTCGTCAAAATGCTCCGCATATAATTTGGTCGTCTCGCCTTCAAAGCAGCCCAGCTCCAATGCCCTTCCGTTTGTGAAGAACGGGGAGAGCGTGCGCATCATGTAGCGGCGAACTACGTAGTCAAAATCGTAGGCGTATCGCCTGGATTCATTGTCGTGGTATTCCTGATTGTGGTTTCTCATGGATCTGATCCCTTGTTGCAAAATACGCCTTGCAATTTAAGCTGCTTGCACCGCATTGTCAGAAAACCCTCCCGATGTTCAACGACCTGAAAGCCGAATTGTCTATATAAAGAGATTGCCGGATAGCTGTCTTCCGAGACTTCCAGCGAAACGGTTTCAATATCGGCGGCACGGGCGTGCTCGAGACATGCGGCGAGCAATCTCGCCGCAACGCCCCGACGGAAAAACTCGGCCAGTACGCTCGTGTTGGTGATGAAACAGGAGTGGTCCTGAGTATTGATATAAGCGGCCACTATTCCAACGAGGGATTCATTATTCCAAGCCTCGAAGGTAAAAGCGTTGAGCCGAAGTTTTTTGGAATACTCGCCGATATCGACTCTGTCGCTGAGTGGCGGGCTGAACTGAAGATTGCAGCTAGCCAGGTGCGATCGAATATCCTTTTCGGTGCACGCATTTACCTTGAAATCCAAGCTATCGGGATTCATTCCAATATCGCCAGCCCGAAACCATAGCGACCGAACTCATTCCCGTTATAAAGCAGATATACGTTGCCGTTGCGTTCAAACACATGCGGGTAACACAACATTTCTGAATCCCAATCACCCCGGGTTACATCCAGTCCGGGGTTATCGTCGTTTCGGGTCCAGTTGACCAGATCATCCGAGTGAGCATGACCGATCCGGTAGCCTCTGCTGCTGTTCATTCTGAAGTCATACGACTGCCGATAGCAGAAGAACATGTGATATGTCCGGCCAATCCGTATGACCGATGGCAGCGCCTGGCTTTCATCGGTGCCTAATCGGTCGTCGATGATTCGCCGCGCTTCTTCCTTCACCCAAGTCACACCATCATTTGAAACCGCATGCGCGATTTTATACGTCCGATCGGGCGCGGCATTCACCGAGAATTTTTTCCATCCGGTGCCAAAGATGTACCACATGTGATGCACATTCCCGAAAACTTTGACGAAAGGGTCGCCAACCAGGCAAGGCTCCCGCAATGACGCCGCGAGAATCGGCCCGTCGCCAATTTTCTGAAAAGAGTGTCCATCGTCGCGACTAATGGCAAGTCCGATAGCGGTGTCTACGGATACGGAGACTCTGCGGCTCCATCCGCAGGTATAGCCATACACATGCTCCCCGTGCCAAAGCACATTCATCGGAAAAATTCCATGCTCGTCGAAGCATCCGAGCTTGCCCAACTCGATGACCGTATGCCTTGATACTCCAATGATGTCGCGCATGTTCTTATTCATGTCGACAAAAGCAATATGGCTCAGATATTTGCCATTGGTCTTGTCCACCGATCGAGTGGAAAAATAGATTCTGACGAAATCCTCGAAGACCAGCGCCTGTGGGGACTGCGCAAACTGAGCACAGTCATTAGGTAGGTTGAATTGTGTGGGATCGAAAAGTTTCCCGAGCTTCTTCCATTTCACGGCGGTACCGGACTCATCCTAAGTTAAGATTCCATCCAGTTGAGCGAGGCCAAACCCGTGCTTGCCTACCTGGTTTCCAAGATAGGCCATATATATCTCTTCATCGAGCGCGAATACGTGCGGATAACTGATCATTTCAGAGTCCCACCCCTCATCTGAAACATCGATACCGGCCTTCGAATCGTCCCGAACCCAATGGGTCAAATCTTCGCTTGAAGCGTATCCGATTCGGTAACCCTTCTCTTTGCCCCGGTAGTGGCTGCTGTATCGGTAGCAAAAGAACATGTGGTATTTGCCGTTGCAATAAAGAACATCAGGACTGGCTTGCGCTTCGTCTTCCTCGATCCTACTCTCGACTAAATCCCTGTTGCTTTTCGACCAATTGATCCCATCAGGCGACGATGCCATGCGAATCTTGTAGACGGGCTCAGGCAGTCCATCTACGACCTTCCACTTTCTTCCCGCGATGTACCACAAATACCAAGTGTTATTGAAAAATCGAATTTTGGGGCCGCTCAGTATGAAGGGCTCATCCGGGGTATAAGACAGCACTGGGCCATTACCAAACTTTGTAAATGTCTTACCCTCGTCCTGACTCGTGGCAAATCCTATGGCGACATTAAACGGAACGGATTCGCACCTTGTCCAACCGCCGTAATAAGCACGCACTTCGCGATCACTTCGCACAACGGAAACTGGATAGATACCAAATTCGTCGAACTCACCTAACGCCCCTAGTTCCAGAATCGGACGCGTACTGACTTCCAGGACTTTCCTTGGGTCGGCTCGATCAACATCAACGTAAGCGGAATAACTAACGTACTGCCCATTGTCATCGGCCTGCGGCCGACATGAGAAATAGATTCGTACGAATTGATCAAAAATCAAAGCTGCGGGAGCCTGGGCGAATTCCTTTAGCCACGTTCTTCCCTCAACATCTTGTGGCGTAAATACCTTACCCATTTTGTTCCACTTAAACATTGTCTCTTTTGTATCTCAATTGCGCCTATTCCGACTTTTTTTCCTCAAAGGTTTTTCATATCAACTCGTAGTTTGAATCAAGACATTTTCTGATCACATCTGGGGAATTGAACATCATCACATCCACTATTGAGAGCCATGGAACGAACTTGTTGTTCAGTTGTTCATATTCGAAAGACTTCGTTTTCAGGAATTTGAGACTAATGCCGTGCGTACTGAAGTCGTCTTTCGAGTAAAGAGTCTGTCCTCCAATTGCGTTTATGTAGACATCCGCGCCAACGTGCTTGCAAAGCTCGACTACTTTGGTTTTACCCGGCAGGGAATGATCGATTTGAAGTGATGACGATACGACGATTTCGGTTCCAATCGCCAAGCACTTGCAGGTCTCTCTGATCGAATTCAGAACGAATTTAAGGAGATTTATTTCTTTTTCCAGAACAATCCTTTCAACAAGAGAAAACGTCTGCTCAAAGTATGGCGATCGTCTGTATGCTTCTCGAATCTGATTTAGCAATTTGGTTTTCTTGAAGTCAGCGGATATTTCTCTATCCCTTATATCCAAAAAATCGGAATTTCTTTTTAACGGGATAGAAAATACAACATCCTTTCCATTTTGGAGAAAGCGATTCCTGTTGATCCAACCTTTCTTCGTATACTTGATATTGTCATAGACGATAAATAGATCGGCAGCATTGATCAGCTGGAAGTATCCGATATAGGGGAAAAAATAGGGCTGCATGATGGCCAGGCGTTTCATCAGCCAGCCTAACAGGCGATTTGTTCAATGACGGATTCGACTTGCTCATTTGACAGAGCGGGATAAATCGGCAGGCAAAGCACTTCGCTCGCAGCCTTGCTCGCCACTGGAAGATTCGACGGCGCCGCCGAAGGCAAGCCCCGATACATCGGGAAATCGCTGATCAGCGGATAGAAGTAGCGGCGCACATAGATGCCGTTGTCCCGGAATTTTTGATATAGCGCTTCACGATTCAACGGATACTCAGGCCGCACCAGAACCGGGAAATAGGCGTAATTGGCTACTTTCTCCCCGGCATCCGACAGGCAGTGAATGCCTTTGACACCAGCCAGTCCTTCGCGGTATCGGGCATCAATGGCTTTGCGCTTTTTTAGCGCTTCATCGATACCCTTGAGTTGCAGTAGGCCCAATGCGGCGTTGAATTCGCTCATTTTGCCGTTTATGCCGGGGGCGACCACAATCGTTTCATCCACAAACCCAAAATTTTTGAGGTGGTCGACGCGTTGTTTGGTCTTGGCATCTGGGCAGACGATGGCGCCGCCTTCAAAAGTATTGAATACCTTGGTGGCGTGAAAGCTGAGTACGGACAGGTCGCCGTGGTTGAGCACGCTGCCGCTATGGCATTGAACGCCAAAGGCGTGGGCGGCGTCGTAGATGACTTTCAGCCCATGGTTGTCGGCAATCCTCTGGATGCGATCCACATCGCAGGGGTGACCGTAGCAGTGGACCGGCAGAAGGGCCGTGGTTTGCGGCGTGATGGCCGCTTCGATCTTGTCCGGGTCCAGGTTGAGCGTTACTGGATCAATATCCACAAAAACGGGCTCTATGGCGTTCCACAACAAGGAGTGGGTGGTAGCCACAAACGAATACGGTGTGGTGATGACTTCGCCCGTGATGCGCAGCGTTTGCAGGGCGGTGACGAGCGCCAGGGTACCGTTGGTGAGCAAGGCGATGTGTTTCACCCCCAGGTAGTCGCACAATGCCTGCTCCAGCTGCTGATGATAAGGGCCGTTATTGGTGAGGATCTTGCTTTCCCAGATGTTTTCCAAGTACGGAATAAACTCTTCCAGCATTGGAAGTTGAGGCTGAGTAACGTAGATTGGCTTGTTGGTCATCAGCGCAATTTTGGATTTTGACATTGTCCTTGAATGGCGAGCGGACAGAAAAGGTTGCCTATATTGCACGCTCGGGGTGGCTGGAGGCAAGAGACGTGGATTAGAATGCGTCGAGGCGGAAAACTCAGGGGACAAACTCAACAATGAAAATCAGAACCGACCGCATCGAATTGCCTCGCACCGTCGAGGGCGAGGGTTCGTGGCCAGTGATGAGCCACTCGCTCGCTTGCGATCTGTCGATGTGAGACGAGCCGACGGCCGTGTCAGGCGCAGCTTCAAGGTACTGCGCTTCGGCACCCGCGGCCGCGGGAAAGGCGACGCGCCTTCAGGCGAATACACGCTCGAGATGCTCGCCTACCACGCGCATGGCCTCGAGAAATCCGACACGTAAATCTCCATGTATCGAATCGCAAGTGGCGAAGTCGGCTGACTACCCCGAGCGGTGAGCGGTCAAGCATGGATTCTCCAAGTATCGATATCCTGCTCGCCACCTACAACGGAGCGCGCCACCTCGGACCCCAGATCGAATCGCTACTGGGTCAGAAGGACGTATCGTTCCGCATTCTGGTGCGAGACGACGGATCGGTGGACGAAACGCCTGCCGTCATCGAACACTACAGGCGTCTGAGACCGGATTGCATCATTCGACTGAGCGGCTCAGACAATCTTGGCTTGGTCGGAAACTTCGCCTATCTGCTCGGTGAAGCGAAAGCTCCGTACGCCGCTCTGTGCGACCAAGACGACGTGTGGGCGCCCCACAAATTGCGCACCCTGCTAAAAGCGATGCGCGACCTGGAGAGCGGTCACGGCACCGGTACACCCCTTCTGGTGCACAGCGATCTCACTGTCGTCGACGAAACGCTTCGCGAGCGGCATTCTTCGTTCTGGCGCTACTCGGGCTTTGACCCCAGAGGCACGAATTTGGCGCGATTGTTGATCAAGAATACGATCACCGGATGTGCGTCGCTGGTCAATCGAGCGCTGATCGAGCTTGCACTGCCCATACCTCCGGCGGCGCTCGTGCATGACTACTGGCTTGCTCTGGTGGCCGGTGCCGCCGGACACGTAGGCGTCGTTGAAGAGCCCCTTATGGCTTATCGTCAGCACGCACGCAACGCGATTGGAGCCCGACCTTATCACTGGAAATCCTTCATGGAGCGTCTTGCGAGCGGGTTCGCACTTTGGGATATGGGTGCGCTGCGTCGGCAGGCGGCGGCTCTCTCCGAGCGCTGCCATGCTTCAATTGCGCCTGAATACCGAACTTTGATCGAGGATTTTGTAAACTTACCCGGTAGCAATTGGGTCGGCCGAAGACAGGTTCTCCTCCGCCACGGCATCCTCATGCCGGGCTTGATGCGCAATTTGGCATTGTTGTTCTGCGTCAGGCTGGATCGCTAAGCGACCGGGGAATCCCCATGCCCGACAACATTCTCGGTTCGTCTTTGAGTTGATGACCGTATCAGGCATCATTTACGGGGAGGAGATTCCAGACCTGATATCGGTTTCTATCGTGAGCCATGGCCACGGCGAGCTCGTTGCGCAACTTCTCGATGACCTGCGTGCGCACAAGCCGACGGGAATCGAAGTCATCCTCACCCTCAACATCGAGGAAGTGCTGCCGTTCGATCCCGACTCTTTTCCTTTCTCGGTTAAAACGATCCGAAACGCGAGTCCACGAGGCTTTGCGTTCAATCACAACGCGGCATTCAAGCTCGCCCGCGGGGGCACCTTCTGCATCCTGAATCCCGACATCCGGTTGAACACCGATCCTTTTTCGGCTCTGGTTGAGGAGCTGAGGGACCCTCGTGTGGGAACGGTCGCTCCGCTGATTCTCGATCCCCATGGCGCAATAGAGGACAGCGCCCGCCCATTTCCGACGCCTTCAAGCCTGATCTGCAAGGCCTTGGGGGTCGAGCCGAGACGATATTACGAAATCGGTGACGAGAGCTTCTCTCCGGACTGGGTGGGCGGAATGTTCATGTTGCTTCGCAGGGACGCTTTTGCCGCGGTGGGCGGATTTGACGCTCGCTATCGCTTGTATTACGAGGACGTCGATCTGTGCGCCCGCCTCAGGCTCGACGGTTACGACGTCAGGCTTGTGCCCAAAGCGCGCGCCGTGCATTCTGCGAGGCGCCAGAGCCGGCGGGACATACGATATTTTTTTTGGCACCTCCGCAGCATGGCCCGCTATCTTCTGTCCGGAACCTGGCGCCGGGCCGGGAAACTCATCCGGCGCTAGTCGCCGCGGTCTCCTCGGACGCCAGCCAGCAAATCTTGCGGACGAGCGGGCTCAGTTCCGCTGATACCGGTCATCGAAGCGCACGATATCATCCTCGCCCAGATAGCCGCCCGATTGAACCTCGATCAGAAAGAGCGGCGTTTTCCCCGGGTTTTCCAGCCGGTGCTTGGTGCCGATCGGAATATAGGTGGACTCGTTCTCCGGCAAGAGCTTCACTTCCTCGCCCCGCGTCACTCTTGCAGTCCCCGAAACTACGACCCAATGCTCGGCACGATGATGGTGCATTTGCAGCGACAGCGCCTGCCCCGGATTGACCATGATGCGCTTTACCTGAAAGCGCTCACCTGCATCGATGCTTTCGTAGTAACCCCAGGGTCGATAGACGCGGCTGTGTGAAACGTGCTCGGTACGGGCTTGCCGGTCGAGGCGCTCGACCACTTCCTTGACCTCTTGCGCGCGCGATTTCTCGGCAACGAGGACTGCATCATCGGTCTCGACGATGACCAAATCGCGCACGCCCAGCGCGGCCACCATGCGGTGTTCGGCGCGAACGTAGCACCCGCTCGCATCCGACAGATCCACGTCGCCATGCACGACGTTGTCGCCCGCATCTTTTGTTCCGATTTCCCAGAGCGCCGTCCACGAGCCAACATCGCTCCAGCCGATATCGGCCTGGACCATCGCGCTCGCAGAAGTGCGCTCCATCACGGCATAGTCGATGGAGTCCGACGGGCAGGCGGCGAACGCAGCTGAATCGAGCCGCAGGAAGTCGAGGTCGCGCTTGCCCGCCTCCAACGCCGAGCTTGCAGCGGCGGCCATCTCGGGGCGAAAGCGCTGCAGCTCCTCGAGAAAGCGCTTGGGTTGGAACACGAACATGCCACTGTTCCAGAAAAACCGGCCGCTGGAAACATACTGCTGCGCGGTCTCCAAATCGGGCTTTTCCACGAAGCGTCTTACGCGGAAGCTGCGCTCGCTTGCCGAAATCGGGTCCCCGCGTTCGATATAACCGTATCCCGTGACCGGCCCCTGCGGCGTGATTCCGAAAGTAACGAGCGAACCGCTTGCGGCGAGGGGGAGCGCTGCGGCGATCGCCGCGTGAAACGCGGGCACGTCCCTGATCACGTGGTCGGATGGCAGCACGAGAAGACATGCGTCGGGGTCGAGACTCTGGACGTGCAGCGCCACAACGGCGATCGCCGGCGCGGTGTTGCGACCGACGGGCTCGAGTATCTGGACCTCGGGTCGCACGCCGATCTCTTTCATTTGCTCGGCGACGAAAAAACGGTGTTCGTCGTTTGAAACAACGATCGGCGCGCGAGCGCCCTCGAAACCTTGAAGCCGCAAGACCGTGTCCTGAATCAAAGTACGCTCGGACACGAGCGGCAGGAACTGCTTCGGAAGGAGCCGCCGCGACATGGGCCAGAGCCGGCTGCCTGAGCCGCCCGAAAGAATTACGGGGTAGAAGGAGACTGTCACTCGCGCGGCCTTGCGTTCGGATGGAGCGCGTATTGTAATGGCACAAGTAGGGGCTTGCTAGAATTCCGCTTAGCGCCGACAAGAAGGAATCAGCTTTTTCTCTGCTGTTCAGTATGCGTATTCTCGTCACCGGTGCATCGGGCTTTGTCGGCACGGCTCTATGCCGTGAGCTGATCACGCGCGGACACACGGTCCGCGCGGCGGTGAGGACGACAAGCCCGGCCGGCGCCGCTTCATCTGATCTGCACGAGGTCCTGATCCCGGACATCGCTGCCGACTTCGACCGACGCGCGCTCCTTGGCGGCGTTGACGCCGTCGTGCATCTTGCCGCGATTGCCCACCGTTCGGGCGGCGCAGAAGCGGAAATCCGGCGCGTCAATGTCGATGCGACGGTCCGGCTCGGCGAGGCCGCGGCAGAATCCGTGCGTCGCTTTGTCTTCTTGAGTTCGGTCAAGGTGCACGGCGAAGACTCCGGTGAGGGTGCATACAGCGAGACTGAAGCCCTTCGGCCGGAGGACTCCTACGGACGCTCGAAGCTCGAAGCCGAGCGGGCATTGACGGAGCTGGCTACTCGAAGCGGAATGGAGCTCGTCTTGATCCGGCCGCCGCTGGTTTACGGGCCGCGCGTCAAGGCCAACTTTCTGCGCCTGCTCGGCTGGGTCGACTCGGGTGTGCCGCTGCCCTTCGCGAGGGTCCGCAACCGGCGCAGCCTGATCTATCTGGGCAATCTCGTCGACGCGATCGTGCGCTGCACGGAGCACCCCGCGGCAAGCGGACCGTTTCTTGTGAGTGATGAGGAGGTGGTTTCAACTGCCGAACTGGTGTCGCGCATTGCCCGCGCGCTCGATCGCCCGGAAAGGCTCATGTCCGTACCGCCGGCGTTCCTGCACTTGGCCGGAACGATCGCAGGCCGCCGCGGCGAAATCCGGCGCTTGACCGGCAATCTCGCGATCGACCCCTCCAGGGCGAGCCGACTGCTCGACTGGCGGCCTTCGTACTCGCTCGATCAAGGCCTTGCCGAAACTGCGCGCTGGTTCAGATCCGCGCGCGGCTGAGATACACTCAGCGCGATGTCCTTCTTGAACGAAACCATCCAACGCTCTCTTGGGCGCGCGCAGATTTCAGAACGCGTCGAGCGCGGAGCGCTGCTGGCGCTCGCGTTCATCCTGCCCCTGTTTGAGGCACCGAAGAACGTCTTGTGGATCGCGCTACTCGCGATCTGGCTCGCGAACCGCTGGCGTGCGCGCGACTTCGGCGGGCCTTGGGACCGCTGGGATACGCTCATCGCGTTGTGGATTGCCTCGGGCTACGCGTCTGCAGCGTTCGCCGGAATCCACGATGGCGAGTGGCGCGCGGCGGCGGACATCGTACGCTACGCGAGCGTGCTGTGGATCCTCAAACGCAGCCGGTATCCGGACCGGACGTGGGCGGCGCTGCTCGCCGCCATCGTTGCAGGAACGGCCGTGGGGCTGGTTTGGGGCTACTACGGGGTGCTGATCGCAGACCTTCACCGAGCACTAAAACTGCATTCGATCGGCCACGTCAATCACAGCGCGATTTACTTGGCGATCGTATCCGGGGTCGCGCTTGCGGCAACCCAGGCCTGGTGGCGCACTGCAGACCCCGTGCGGAAAGCGCTGGGCTTCGTGTTGCTCGCTTTCTTCGTCGTATCGCTCATGTGGATGGAGAGCCGGGCCGCGGTCGGGGCAGCATTCATCGCTGCCCTCCTGCTTCTCTCCGTCCGCGCCGTGCGCCAGCGCCGGCACCTCCGCACGGTCGCCCTGTTCGCCGCGCTCACGGTGGGCGTCGCGCTGTTGCTCCAGCCCCAGGTCCTCCAGAAGAACACCAAGTTCCTGCAGCAGGGTGATCTTCTCAACGGGCGCGACCTCGTGTGGCAGGTGGGACTCGCCGCGTGGCGCGAATTTCCGTTCTTCGGCATCGGAATGGACAACTTCGGCCGAATCAACTACGAGGATTTGGAAAGCTGGAGCGCGAAGCGGGGCGAGGCCTTCGACAGACAGACCGTGCTTCTTGCCCCGCACGGCCACAGCGTGTATGTCAATTCGCTCGCCGAACGTGGGCTCCTCGGGTTCGGCCTGCTCCTTGCGATTCTCGCGGCCTGGGCGGTGACCCTAGTCCACCGAGTCCCCGATGCGCATTCGCCACAACTTCGCTGGGCGTATTGGGGCGGCGCCGGCGCCGCGTGGATAATCACGGTCGTGGCGGGAGCGTTGAACACGACCTTGCACCATGAGCAGGCCTTGCTCTGCATGCTCCTCCTCGGCGGATGGCTGTCGCTGTCCTCGGACCGGGCAGGCGCTCCCGATAGAGAAAAGTCCGGCACGGCAAGACAGCACGAACAAGAACCTCTCGGTTGAGCACAAAGCGCGTATTGATCACCGGCGGCAGCGGGCTTTTGGCCCTTAACTGGGCTTGCTGCATGCGCGAGCAATGCGAAGTCTATCTCGCGCAGCACCTGCGCCGTGTCCAGCTTCGCGGAACGCGTACCGTGCCCCTGGACCTCACGACCGTCGAAACCCTTTCGGTCCAGATGGAGCAGTACCGACCCGATGCGGTCATTCACGCTGCCGGAATGACCGGTGTTGACCAATGCGAGCGCGAACCTGAGAAGGCGCGCGAAGTCAACGCTGTCCTGGCACGCAATGTTGCCCGCGCCACCGCCAGCCTGGGCTTGCGGCTCATTCACATTTCGACGGACCACCTTTTCGGCGGCACGCGTCCCATGTACAAGGAGGAAGACACCCCCGAACCGCTCAACACATATGCCCGGACCAAGCTGCTTGCCGAACAGTGGGTAGCCGAGGCGCACCCTGCCGCGCTTATCGTCCGTACCAATTTCTTCGGCTGGGGACACCGTTTCCGGCAGTCGTTCAGCGACTGGATCATCTACAACCTTCTCCGGGGCGAAGCCCTTACACTATTCGACGACGTGTTCATCACCCCGACCCTGGCCGACAGCCTCGCCCGCAGCACTCATCGCCTGATGGAGCGCGACGCATCAGGCATCTTCAACGTGGTAGGAGACGAGCGTGTTTCCCGGCACGAGTTCGCGCAGCGGCTTGCGAAGGTCTTCAACCTCCCGGAAGCGCTGATTCGCCGTGGTAGAATTTCGCAGGCCAAGCTGACGGCGCGACGACCGTCGGACATGTCGCTCGACAATGCCAAAGCTCGGACCGTGCTCGGCGGCAGCTTGGGAACGCTGGACGAGTATCTCGAAGGTCTTCGTCGCCAGCAGCTCTCGAAACGGGATTCGGAACTCCTTCACGCAGTGACCGCAGGCTGATATGTCCTTCCTCGACGGCAAATCCATCCTCGTGACCGGCGCGACCGGCTCATTCGGCAAGCGCTTCCTGAAAACCGTACTGGAGCGCTGCAAGCCCAAGAGGCTGGTCGCCTTCAGCCGGGACGAGCTGAAACAGTTCGAATTGCGGGAGCAGTTGAAGTCCCCCGAGCTCAGTTTCATGCTGGGGGACGTGCGCGACAAGGAGCGTCTTTACCGGGCGATAGACGGCGTCGAAGTTGTCATCCACGCGGCGGCAATGAAGCAAGTCCCAGCTTCCGAGTTCAACCCGATGGAGGCGATCAAGACGAACATCATCGGCGCCGAGAACGTCATCAACGTATGCATAGACCAGGGCGTGAAGCGCGTGATCGCGCTCAGCACCGACAAGGCCGCGAATCCGGCGAATCTGTACGGTGCGACCAAGCTCTGCGCCGATAAGCTTTTCATCGCCGGCAACGCGCTTTCCGAGCGACATCGCACGCTGTTCTCGGTGGTCAGGTACGGCAACGTTATCGGCTCGCGCGGCAGCGTCATTCCCTTCTTCATCCAGCAGCGCGCCACCGGCGTGATACCGATCACCGATCCTCGGATGACGCGATTCTGGATCACCCTGAGCCAAGGCGTGCAGTTCGTACTGGAATCGATCGAGCGCATGCGCGGCGGCGAGATTTTCGTTCCCAAGATCCCGAGCATGAAAGTGAGCGAAGTAGCCGAAGTAGTGGCGCCCGGGTGCAAAACGAAAATCATCGGCATCCGTCCCGGTGAGAAGCTGCACGAAATCATGATCACCCAGGACGACGCCCTGTACACGGCGGAGTTCGAAAGCTACTACGCGATTCAACCGGCGGCCCGCTGGTGGGACAGAGAGGAATACCTCGAAGCGGCCCGTGGCAAAGCTGTGGCCGAAGATTTTCAGTACTCGAGCAACACCAATCCAGCCTGGTTGACACGCGAGCAGCTCGCCGCAATCCTCAAGCACGAGCCGATCGAGCTCTGAGAACGCCTCCGCGGGCGGCCGAGCCCGCGCCGCAGGGCACCGGTTTACCCCTCCAGCGACCCACGTCCCCTCTACGGTCATGCGAGTGCGACTTGCCAACGGTGTCGTTTTGCGATTTAATAGCGTGCGTTCAACCGTTGAACAAACTCATAACCGTGCTTTCGGACGAGTATCGCTACAAGATCCTGCGCCTGCTTGAAGAGGATCCCCAGATGAGCCAGCGCAACCTTGCGCGTGAGCTGGGCATCAGCCTTGGCAAGGTCAACTACTGCCTGCAGGCGCTGATCGACAAAGGCCTGGTCAAGGCCAACAACTTCAAGAACAGCAACAACAAGAAGGCCTACATGTATCTCCTCACGCGCAAGGGCATTGCCGAGAAGGCGCGCGCGACGACGCGGTTTCTGGAGCGCAAGATGACGGAGTTCGAAGCGCTGCAGCGGGAAATCGAGCTCTTGCGGCGCGAGTCACGCAAGAGTTGAGGCTCGCGAATCGGATCGCAATGAGTTGGGAAACACGGACAAATCAGGACGCCGGCTGATGCAGCAAGAACAGCTTATCCGGAAAATTCGGGACAAGAGCGCCGTCGTCGCGATCATCGGTATGGGCTATGTCGGGCTGCCGCTGACACTGCGCTTCAGTGAAACGGGATTCCGCGTCATCGGGCTCGACATCGACGCCGTCAAGATCGAAAAACTCAATCGCGGCGAAAGTTATATCCGGCATATCCAGGCAGCCGCAGTCGCGGCAGCGCGGGCGAACGGATTTTCTGCGACGTCCGATTTCTCCCGCTTGCGGGAAGCGGACGCGATCATCATCTGCGTCCCCACGCCGCTCAACAAGTACCGCGAGCCGGATCTTAGCTTCGTCCTCAACACCACGGACGCAATCCTGCCCCACTTGAGGCGCGGGCAGATCGTCTGCCTCGAGAGCACCACCTATCCGGGCACGACGGACGAGGAGCTAAGACCGCGACTAGAGTCCACGGGATTGAAAGTCGGGAGCGACGTCTTCCTCGTTTTTTCCCCCGAGCGCGAGGATCCGGCCAACGCGGAATTCGTGACCAAGACCATCCCCAAGGTCTGCGGCGGAATTACGCCCGCGTGCCTCGAGACCGGCACCGCGCTCTACGGGGCCGTGATCGATCGCGTCGTACCGGTAAGCTCGACGCGCGCGGCCGAGATGACTAAGCTACTCGAAAACATCCACCGCGCGGTCAATATCGGGCTCGTCAACGAGATGAAGGTGATCGCCGACCGGATGGGCATTGACATCCACGAGGTGATCCGCGCTGCAGCAACCAAGCCGTTCGGCTTCGTGCCTTATTACCCCGGCCCGGGCCTGGGCGGGCATTGCATCCCGATCGATCCCTACTATCTCACGTGGAAGGCGCGCGAATACGGCCTGGACACTCGATTCATCGAGCTCGCCGGCGAGGTCAACCGCAACATGCCCGAGTGGGTGGTCGGCAAGATCACCGATGCGCTCAACCAGCGCGGCAAACCGGTGCGGGGCTCGCGCATACTGATGCTCGGCAT
>CAYSFD010000043.1:0-11982 GCA_964430565.1 uncultured Enterobacteriaceae bacterium | reverse complement strand
GCCGGATTGTGGCTGCGGCGGGTGCGCCGCCCCGATGCCTTCTTTCTCATCAGAAACTCCTTATCGCCAGACCGATCTCGGTCCGGCTTTATACCAAGAGTTTCCACTTATAGCGCTGTTCAGTTTTGCGGGGCCACTTCTCATTTAGGCCTCCAACAAGCCCAATCGGGTCACTTTCCACGTATCTTCCGATACTTGGGTCATAGTCTCGGAACATGTTGTAGTGAAGTGCGGTCTCCTTGTCGTAGTACTGTCCGGGCAATCGTAGTGGGAAGTCGAACGCTCCGAGCCCGGAGGGATTGTCATTCGGCGGTGTGCTGCCGAAGGGCTCCTGCTGGTCCCACTTCCACACTGTGGCGCCCGCCTGGTTGGCAATTAGCCGTGGTGTGTTCAGATGATCCGGATGACTTTCTAGTTCGCTTTCCTGGGACCTGTAGACGTCTTACGTCGAAGGTGCTCCAAAAGTTTCTCCCCAGCACTGCGGTCCGAATCGGATATTAGGGTCGTCAACTTTTCGAGGTTATCGGCTGCCAGAATGCTTCCGAATTCACGAGCCAGCTTGAAGTAAGCGTATGCAGCGGAGTCGCTCTTGTCTACTCCATCTCCAAATCGATAGGCAATTCCAAGAGCATTCATTGCGAGCGGATTGCCTCTTTCCGCTGCCTTGGTAAATACTTCTACCGCTTTCTCAGGCTCTCGCGTTCCACCAGAACCCATCCAATACATCTGACCCAGAGTGAAAAAGGAGCTGGAGTCCCCTAGCTCACCGGCGCGTCGATAGAGCGAAGCGGCTCGACCAAAATCTTTCGGCACACCTTCACCGTCGTAGTACATGTTTGCCAATTTCTTAGCTGCAGTAACCGAGCCAGCATCTGCTGCACGTTCGTACCATTTTGTCGCCTCAACGATATTGCGATCCACGCCCTCCCCGCGTTCATGCATCGCCCCCAACTGAAATAGCGCAATGGGACTTCCCAAAGAAGCTGCCCGACTATAAACCTTGATCGCTTCGTCATACCTTTTAGCGGAGTAGGCCCTCTGAGCGCTGAACACAAGCTCGTCAACGTCACTGGCGAAAGAGAAAACCGAAGAGACAAGCAAGAGCACCAGCACCATTCGAGGCGCAAGGTTTCTGCGCCATTGGCAAACTACAAATTGGCTCCCCACGATCGCTCTCATCTGCGCCTGGGTCTCGGCCCGGGCAGATCCCATGGTCCAGGTGGTGCGCCTACGCTTGACCAAGGTCCGTATCCGATTATCTCATCGTAGTCTTCTTCCTTTTCCCATTTCTTACCGATATACCTATTACCGGGATAGAAGGTGATCTTCCCGCAGTCTTCGCGGCATACGTAGGTCGACCAGACTTTGCACTCGAACTCCGCCTCCCAGTACCCTTTTTCGTTGAAAACCGTTCGCCATATTAATTTCATTCCAGGCTGCGGCATTGGTGGAATAGGTCCGATCCCTAGACTGGGTGATGTTGGATCTGGGGCGGGGAACCATTCTTTGGTCTGATAGGGACCGGTGGGTTTTTGTCGGCGAAGTCCGGTAGGCTCGCATTTCGGTTGGTTACCAAGATCAAGCCACCAGCACTCAACAAGCCCGAAGAAATCAAAGAACATCAACGGCGACTGCCACACATAGGCATACGTATTAATGCCGCCACCCAGTCCGATGGGGTCGCTGCTCATATACCGACCGATGCTCGGATCGTAATCCCTGAAGTAGTTGTAGTGAAGATTCGTCTCCTTGTCGAAGTACTGCCCCGGGAATCGCAAGGGGAAGTCGAACGCTCCGAGTCCTGAGGGATTGTCATTCGGCGGTGTCGATCCAAACGGCTCCTGCTGGTCCCACTTCCAAACCGTGGCGCCGGCCTGATTCGCAACCATCCGCGGTGTGTTCAGATGATCCGGATGGATATAGTAAATCACCTGAGCAACCACCGCAGCCGCTACAAAGTTCTGCCCAGTCTGATTGACCTGCACGCTGGTGTAACTCCGCGTCGCGGGCGTGAAGCTGTGTCCGCTCAGCGACGGCGTCACGCTCCCCGACCAACCTTGCGGCACGTTACAGCTGTACTGGCCCGAGGCATTCGAGGCCGTGCACGTGACGCTGTTGGTCGCCGCGAAGGCGACGCCTGAGAGCGGCGAGCCGCCCAGGGTCACGGTCCCGCTCACCGTCCGTAGCGCGTTGACCGTGAAGCTGTTGCTGGTCGCCAGGAGCGTATAGCCGCTCGAGAACAGCCGCAGCTCGTAGGTTCCCGGCGTCGCAGCCACGGGGAGGGTGAAGGAGACGCTGCCGCTGGCCTGCCCGTTCGTGCCGCTCGAGCCGTAGAGGTTAAAGTTATTGCTAGCGGCTCCGGGAGTGTACAAGCCCAGCCAGTTGGCTCCCGAAGGCCCGGGTGTGCCGCTCCAGGTGGCCGTGACCGTGCCACCGACGAACACGCTCGTGGGACTCGCGCTCAATGTCGTGGTGGAGGTGGCCGGATAGTTCTGCGCCGTCTGATTGGCGGTCACATTGCTGTAGTTGCGCGAGGCGGGCGTGAAGCTGACACCGCCGCGCGACGGCGTCACGCTCCCCGACCACCCCAGCGGCACGGAGCAGCTGTACTGACCCGAGGTATTCGAGGCCGTGCACGTGACGCCGTTGGTCGCGGCGAAGGCGACGCCTGAGAGCGGCGAGCCGTTCAAGGTCACGGTGCCGCTCACCGACGGCGGCGCAACGACCGAGAAACTATTGCTGGTGGCCAGGAGCGTATAGCCGCTCGAGAACAGCCGCAGCTCGTAGGTTCCCGGCGTGGCAGCCGTGGGGAGGGTGAAGGGGACGCTGCCGCTGGCCGCCCCGTTCGTGTAGCGGTAGCTGTAGAGGTTAAAGCCATTGCTAGCGGCTCCGGGAGTGTACAAGCCCAGCCAGTTGGATGTGGAAGGTGCGGGGATTCCGCTCCAGGTGGCTGTGACCGTGCCGTTGACGAGCACGCTCGTGGGACTCGCGCTCAATGTCGTCTGGGCGTTGGCCGTCGCAGAGACGAGCGCAATCCCGCACAACAGCAATCCCCCGGCGAGCTTGCGCAACCTGTCCAAGGTCGCTGTGCCCGGCCGAAACCGGCTCTCGTCGCGCGCGTTGGCGAAGGACGGCGTTCCCCGGACCCTCATGGAGGACCTCATTGGATCACCGCGAGCGGGATGTCGTTGACGTACAGGTACTCGCGCCTCAAGGTGCCGCCCGGGTCGGTCTCGGCGATGAGCCGCCCGCGCGCGTCGTAGATGAAAATGCGATCGTCGGTGGAATTGGTCTTTCTGACCCGCTGCCCCAGGGCGTTCACCTGGTAGGCGGTCGTGCCCAGAGACCCGACCGACTGAACCATGCGCCCGCGCGCGTCGTAGGCGAACTGCTTCGCGCCGTAGCTCACGGTGCTGCCGTTCGCGTCGAATGAAAAGCTGCGGCTCTCCGCGCCGGCGATGGCAGCGATGCGGTTGCTCGTCGGGCTGTAGCTGTAGGTGTCGGTCGCCGATCCCGCGCTCTTCGAGGTGCGGTTGCCCACCGCGTCGTAGCCGTAGCCGTAGGACGCGGCCGGCGTGATCGCACTCGTCAGCCGGTCCAAGCTGTCGTAGCCATAGGTGTTGGGACTCGCGGTCGCATCGGCGATCGACACGATGCGCCCGGCCGCGTCGTAGCCCAGGGAGACGAACTGACTGCCGGACGCGTAGCTCGCAATCCGCCCGTCCTGGTCGTAGGTGCGGCTGTAGCTCTGGCCGTTGCCCAGCGTATAGCCCTTCACCCCGCCGAAGGGCTGGTAGCTGATGTTGGTGGCGACGATCTGCGTCGCGCCGCCGCTCGCGCTCGGGGGCGTGGTGCTCACCTGGCTGATGCGGCCGAGCGCATCGAACTCGTAAGCAACGGTTCTCCCGCTCGGGTAGGTCAGCCCGGCGAGCCTGCCCGCGGCGTCGTAGCTGGTGCGAATGGCGTAGGTGACGCCGTTCATCGTGCGGTTCTCGGTCACCTGCCTGCCGTGCGCGTCGTAGGCGTAGTCGTGCAGGATCGTGATCTGGGTTTGGGGATCGGTCTCGGCGAAGAAGGTGAGCCGCCCCAGGCCATTCGCCCCCTGGTCGTAGCCGTAGCTTTGCCTGGAGCCGTCGGCGAAGTTGATGGAAGTCACCCGGTTCAACGCATCGTAGGTGTAGCTCGTGGTCTGGCCCTTGGCGTCGGTCTGGGTGAGGAGATTGCCGGCCGAGTCGTAGGCGTTCGCCGTGGCGCCGGTGTCGGGGCTTGACTGCGCGTTCAGGTTCGCAAGCCCGTCGTAGTTGTACGCGGTGGCGAGGTTCCTCGGATCGCTCACCGCAACCAGCTGATCGATGCCGTTGTAGGCGTACTGCGTCTGGCCGTTCGCGGGATCGGTGACCCGGACGAGGCGGTTGAGCGCGTCGTACTGATTGGTCGTGGTGTGATTGAGCGGATCGGTGATCGAAGTGACGTTCCCTTGAGCGTCGTAGCCGTAGTGCGTCGCTTGGCTCTGCGCGCCGATTTCCTGCGCGAGGCGGTTCAGGGCGTCGTAGACGCGGCTGCGCGTCTGCGCGAGCGCGCCGCCGGGATCGAACACCCGTTCCTGCGTGCGGTTGCCCATCGCGTCCAGCGTGTAGGCAATGCTGTTGCCGGAGTTGTCGGCGATGGCGGTCAAGCGGTGAGCCGCATCGTAGCCGTAGGCGACGAAGCTCCCGTCGGGGAGCGTCACGCGGATGAGCTGCCCGACACCGTCGTAGCTATAGCTCGTCACCTCCCCGCCGACGTTGCGCGAAGTCAGACGCTGGCGGCTGTCGTAGCTGAGCGTGGTGCTGAGTCCGTTCGGATCGACGATAAGAAGCGGCTGGCCGTGCGCGTTATAAGCGAGGATCTGGGTGGTATATCCCAGCGCGTTGGCAAACGCGGCGAGGTTGCCGCGGCGTCCGGGATCCGCATCGTTGTCGGCGTAATAGGCGTAGGAGGTGACGTCGGCCACGTCGGTCCTCGGACCGTCCATCGTCAGCACCGAACCGTTCGCGTTGTAGGTATAGCTCCAGGTGCGGAGACCCCCCGCAGAAGCCGCGCCAAAGCCCGCCGAGCCGGTGGCGTCGGAAGTCGGCTGAATCGTCTTAGAGCACAGCACTCCGGGAACGAGGGATGCGCCGTCCGCCGAAACGCCGCAGTTCACGCCGTCGCCGTTATAGACGTAGCTCGTGATGCGCAGCGGCTCGGCCACGCGCACCGGCAGCCGCAGCGCCGGATGCCACTGCGTGCTGAGGGTGCGCGCCTGCGGCGTGCCGGCGGCCTCGGTGCGGGAAGTCTCGAGATTGCGCGCCGGATCGTAGCCGAAGATCGTGACGGTGCCGTTCCAGTCGGTGCGCGAGGCGACGTTGCCGTTGGCGTCGACGGTCTGGGACGCGGGACCGCAGGACGGGCAGACGGGGCCGGAAATGCCCGTATTCTTGAGAACGTCCAGGACGAGCTGGAATCCGTAGGTGCGCGCGGCACCCAAGGGATCGGTCACCGTGGTCGAGCCCGCGCCGTAGGAGAGCGTATAGCGCTGGGCGCCGCCCGCGTGCTCGGTCGAAACGGCGCGTTGCTGCGCGTCGTACTTGAAGGTCGCGAAGCGCGCACCGTTCTCGTCGACGATGCCGGTCAGCACGTTCGGAAGATTCGCGCCACCCGTGTTGGCCGGCTCGTTGTAGACGAAGCTTCGGACGCTGGCGTCGGGGAAAGCGATCGAGGCGAGGGTGTAGCTGGCCGCCAGGTAGGAAAACCGGTACGTCGCTCCTGCGGGGTCGACTACTTTCGCCACGTGCACGCCCGCGTCGTAGCTGAAAGCGAGCGTCCGCCCGAAGTTGTCGGCAGCACGGATCAGCTGCCCGGCGGGAAGAAGCGCCACCGTGGGCTGGCCGCTGGCGTCGAGGAGGAACCCGCCGTTCGCGCCACCGGTTCCATCGCTGTAGGTCAGCGTCTGGGTGAGCCCGCTTCTGGAGCGGATCGAAAGGAGATTTCCCGAAGCATCGTAGGTTTCCGTCTCGTCGCCTGCCGCAACGGTGAGCTGCCACCCGGTGCGCGTTCCCTGGGAATCCTTCAGCTCTGTCAGCCGATCGTTGGTATCGGCATCGGGCGCCCAGCCGCCTCCGGCCGGTACGAACCGGAACGCGTTACCGTCCTGACGAAGCGCACTCACGTTGCTCCCGGACACGGCGATCAGCCGATCGAAGGAATCGCGCCAACGCTGTCCGAAGCGGGACGGGTAACGCGCGTCGGCGTTGTTGAAGGTGAGCGACAGCTCGAAACCGTTCAAACCGCGGTACACCGGCTGATGCTCGACCTTGTTGCCGGTACCGACTTCACACGGATTGGCAACGGTAGGTTGACACGTTTTCGGCACGCAGAAGTCGGTCCCCGCCGAGTCGATCTTATGCTGGAAACCCGGGTCGCAAAGGCAATCCGGCGCCGACGGGATGGGGAAGCGCTTGGAGTGTGCCGGGCACTTTGGCTGTCCGTAAGTGTGACCAGCTAAAAACAGTCCAGGGTGGCAGGTAAGTACGGGACCCGGGAAAAATGCCTCCTTATAGGCTCGCCCAAGAACGCCAAAGGCAGGCGGTGTAGGGTCACAAAGGTCAAGAGTGTAGGGCCCGCACCACTCGGCGCCATGAGCGGCGTTGTTGAACATATCGATGATCGCCTGGCACGCCGCACGACGAGGTGAAAACTCGGTGCACGGGTCCAGGACCCACACGCCATTGTGAACGCACCTCGAACTCGTACCCCCTACGACATTATTCCCCGCGATAAACATCTGCGGGACGGGAAAAGGATCATCCGCCCGAGAGGAGCCTGGCCACGAAGGCGCCAAGCACGTGAGAACGAACAGCGCGGACCGCAGAGGGGATTTCATGAGGTCAGCTCCGAAAAATACTCGTGAACACGACGACAAGAACGAACGGGATCGGCAGAGGGCATTCTGGAATACGAAAGCGCGACAGGACACGGCGTGCAAGAACGCGCGAACGTTATTCTTCATTCAAGTCTCCCCGAACACCTTTCTTGTTACCTAACACCCTTCGCTCTTTTGGCGCGGCGAAGGTATTGCGGGTGACGTTTCGAAAACGCGCGACCTACTCTACACAAATCTCCCGGGCGTGACTGTCAGGCGTACCCGACAATCGATGTCAGGTTTTCCTGACAGCTTGGGTCTTTTTGCGAGCGGTGAGCCGGGATTTCAGAACGGCTGCCGAAGGCCGTGGCCTGGGTGAGATCGCCCGCATCGAGCGGTGTTCATTCGATGCGACTCGTTTCTCTCGCTTGACGAGAGAACCCATGCGAACACTTGGACGCCAGTTACATGGAACTCATCAGGAATTGCCCGTCACGCCTTGGTCTTGCCCGCAACCGTGGGCTGCGCGCCGCTCACAGGACCACCGCGCTCGATCTCCAGCCGGAACGCCTTGCGTCCGCCGCGCGGGGTGTGCTCGGCCGGTTCGGTATGCGCGAGCAGGATGCGCGAGAGGTCCACTGCGCGGGCGGCAAGCTCTCGCGCGCCTTCGCGCAGCTCCTCACTCGCCATGACGTGCGCGACGTTGCGCTCCATGTCCTCGGCCGACCAGCCGCGCGAGTGCGCGATGTAGGGAAATTGCGGGAAGCAGAAGCCCAGCTCGGAGAAAAAGCAGAGCATTTCTCCGGCCACGCCCTGCACGTTATCCTGCCCGCCGGTGATCACGAAGGCCGCGACCTTGCGCCGGATCAGCGCGTTGTCGCGGATGGTGATCTGGTTCTGGACGCAATTCAGGCGCTCGGCCATCTTGAAGTACAGGCTGCTCGCCACGCCCCAGCGGATCGGCGTTGCGACGAGCACGACGTCGGCCCAATGCACCAGCGCTTCGTAGACTTCGGTCAGCTCGTCCGACGAGTCCATCTGCGTGATCGAGCAGGGCCAGGTGCAGGCGTTCGCGCTCTTGGAGTAGTAACCCTCGCAGTTGCGGAACTTGAGGGCCGAGAGCCGGATGAGCCTGGACTCGCAGCCGAGCGAATCCCTTGCGTGATCGAGCGCGACGCCGAGCAGCGCGTCCGAGGTCGAATAGCGCGGGTTGCCTTCGTCCATTTTGGTGGTTGAGATCCCGACGACGCGCGGCGGACCGCTCTTGCGCTCGACCCGGCGCGAGAGCGGATGCGGCTCGTGGGGTTTTTTGCTGCGTGCGGTGGGATTGTCGGCGCGCACCTGCAGGCGCCCCTTCTCCACGCGCACTTCGTACGCTGGGACGCGGTCCTCTTCGAACCCGGGCTCCCCTTTGCCGCTCGATCGGTGGAATTTCCAGTTGTGCCAGGGGCACACGACGTAATCGCCGTCGAGGCGTCCTTTCCCGAGCGGTCCGCCGGCGTGATTGCAAGTGCCGGAGATGACGCCGAACTTGCCGTCGCGACAGGAAATCGCGACCTTCGTTCGGCCGACCGATGCTTCGGTCAGCTCCGCGCGTTCGAATTCCGCGGCGGGTCCCAGGTCTTGCCAATTCTCTTGCGCCATTGCGATTCCCTTCTGTGTGGCGGGCGCTTCAGGCGCCCAGGCGAGTGCGGCAGATCTCGAACGCCCCGGCGATGAAAGCGAGCAGTGTCGGCCCGCGGTCCTTGAGCGCGAGAATATTCTCGCCGGTGGCCACCGCGCCCAAAAAACCCTCGGTGTGCCAACGTCCGGGCGCCGGAAGCTCGGGCAGCGCCGCGCCATCAAGGCGCGGCGATGGACAGACGTAGAAATAGGGCTGCGCGTAGAACTCGTCGCCGGGCGAGGCGCCGACGCCTATAGTTCGGGCCGAGTTTCCTTTGCTTTCCCCAATCGGGACCAGCGTTGCGATATCGAAGTGATGCGGCCAGTACAGCAGCGGTCCGGGGCCGGGGTGCAGGCCGGTGAGCTTTCCCCTGAATTCCTCCAGAACGTCGGCCGGGCCCGCGAACCAGCGCGACAGGTCTCCCAATTCGCGGCCCAGCATGGTGAGTTCGTGGGGTTTGCCGCCGGCGGGGTGATCGGGCAACGAATACGGGAGCGCGACACCGCCCGCGGGCTTGAGACCGAGCGCGTGCATTTTCGAATCGATCCAGGCGCCGGCCGCCGCGTCGGTCTTTCCGTCGAGTTGGAAAGTATCGAGCATGTTGTCTCCGCTGATGACGATCAGCTCGAGGCGGGCGATCCGGAGTCCGATGCGGACCTCGACGTCTTTCGCCGACAACGGTTGCGAAAGCAGCGCTGCGTGCGTTGCGTCCCAGGTGAGGCTCGAGTGGCTGTCGTCGGCCGCGGGATTCAAGTTCGCCCGCGCGGCCTTAGTTACCCATTGAGCCGCGTGATGCGCGAGATTGCGAGCTTCAACGAGCCCCGTCGGCGGCGTCCTGCCCATCTTCGACCAGTCGAACGGCATGCAATCTCCCCGGCCTTTCGTCGCTCCCGCGCAGGCAACCTTACCAGATCGCGCCGCGGTTTAACGATTTGAGTGCCGTGCCCGGGTCTCCCTGCGTTTCGGCTGACAGCGCGCCTGTCGCGGGAGTATGATCCCGCGGGAAAAGGCGTGCAGCAGGAGGAATCCCATGCAAGTGAGCGAAATCCTCAAGGTCAAGGGCAACGCGCTATTCACGATCGCGCCCGAGGGCAAGCTGACCGAGGCCGTATCGGTGATGGCCCAGCACAACATGGGGTCGCTGGTCGTGATCGAAAAAGGCCGCATGGTGGGCATACTGACCTTCAAGGAAATCCTGCTTGCGATCGACCGAGGCCGCGGCGCGCTCGGCGACGCCCGGGTTGGCGACATCATGGAGCGCGATCCGGTGACGGCCGGCCCTGCCGTGGACGTGAACGACCTGCGGCGCGCGATGATCCACTCAGGCGCGCGCTATCTTCCGGTCATGGACCGCGACACGCTGATCGGTGTGATCTCCTTTCGCGACGTCGCAAAAGCGGTGCTGGAAGAGCAGGACTTCGAGAACCGCATGCTCAAGGGCTACATCAAGAACTCGCCCGAGTAGAAATCGATAGACTTTGCTCCCCGAAGGTACGCGGTCACCGAACAGCACGAGACTCCGCATCGAGTTCGCCGTCCTCGCAATTCTTGTTGTGTTCGTCGCGTTCGCGGTCTGGTTCATGACCTCGATGCCAGGCGAGCGCCACCGCGGTCCGCTCCAGCCGCTTGGCGTCGAGGATAGTCGGCACGCAGAGAATCTGAAGGCGCATGTCGTCGCCGTCGCGAGCGAGGAGCACAACGTCGGCCATCCGCAAGCGCTCGAGCGATCGGCCCGCTACATCGAGAAGACGCTAGCCGACTTCGGCTACGCAGTGGGGCGACAGGAGTTCGAGACTGCGGGCGTCAAAGTGCGCAATCTGGAGGTGGCGCGCGCGGGTCCGGGCGACGGCAAACACCTCGTCGTCGTCGGTGCGCACTACGACTCCGCGCAGGGCGCGGTGGGAGCGGACGACAACGGCTCGGGCGTCGCCGCGCTGATCGAGCTTGCGCGCGCCTTCAGAGAATTCCAGCCAGGCGAAGGTTTCGAAATCCGGTTCGTCTTCTATGTCAACGAGGAGCTGCCCTGGTTCGGCACGGAGAACATGGGCAGCAACCGGCACGCCGAAGGCCTCGCGCGCGAGAGCAGGGAAGTGGTCGCGATGATGTCCCTGGAGACCATCGGCTGGTACAGCAGCGCGCCCGGCAGCCAGCACTATCCGTTTCCCTTCAACCTGCTCTACCCGTCCACGGGAGATTTCATCGGATTCGTCGCCAACCCGCGCTCGCGCAGCCTGGTGCGCCGCGTCGTCGGCGCGTTCCGCCGTCACGCGGCGTTCCCCTCCGAAGGGGCAGTGGGGCCGGAGTCGATCAGGGGCATAAGCTGGTCCGACCAGTGGTCTTATTGGCAACGGGGATGGCCCGCGGTGATGGTCACCGACACCGCGCTCTACCGCTACCCGCATTACCACACGCTGCACGACACGCCGGACAAGCTCGATTACGACGGGCTCGCGCGGGTGGTGAAGGGACTGGAGGGCGTGGTGCGGGAGTTGGCTACGGCGCCGGAGTAGCGTGCGGCCTCGGTTTTGATCCGATGAGCGGGCGAAACCAAGACGCGGCTGGGAGCGGTGCGGGGCGCATGGACGCATCCAAGCAATGTAGCTACAATCAAAGGAACGTAGCTACACGGAGATAACTGATGGAAGTCTCGATCCGGGAAATGAAAAACCGCCTGTCGAAGTACCTGAAGCTCGTGCAGGTGGGCAAGGACGTGGTGATCACGGACCGCGGCCGGCCGGTGGCGCGGCTGACGCCGGTGAAGCCGGCGGCCGAGGAGACCGAGGCGGAAGTCATTGAGCGTATCAAGGCGCTGCCCTGGGTGCGGTCCGGCAACGGCGGTAAGGTCAAGGGGGCCAAGCATCTCATCCCATGGAAGCCGGGGGACAAGCTTGCCTCCGACATCGTGCTGGAAGACCGCGATTGATCTTGTATCTGGATACCTCGGCGTTCATCAAGCTGTACGTGGGTGAACCCGGGGCGGAGATCGTGCGCCCCGCTGTCGCCAAGGCGACAGCGATCCATAGTCACTGGATTACCCATCCCGAGATGCGTTCGGCGTTGGCGCGCCTGTTTCGCATGGGGCGCCAGACCTCCGCGGCGCATAAGCAACACAAGCGGGAATTCGAGGCGGACTGGAACGCGGTTTACGCCATCCTGCCCGACGAGCGTATGCTGCGCCGCGCCGGGGACCTGGCCGAGCGTTTCGGGCTGCGCGGCTACGACAGTGTGCATCTGTCCGCCGCCGAATCGCTGCTCGTGGGCCACGGGGCGGATTTTCTGTGTTTTTCGTCCTTCGATCGTGTCCTTAATCAATCGGCGGACGAACTCGGCTTACGCTTGCTGCCGGCAGGCTGATAGCACAGGCCCCATACCGAAACCGCGAAAAACTCTCAAATCCGGATAGTGGGCGAACCGGCCTACTACCGACCCCCCCCCC
>CAYSFD010000042.1:0-36692 GCA_964430565.1 uncultured Enterobacteriaceae bacterium | reverse complement strand
GTGCGCCCCGAGTTGCCCACCGCGGCGTTGCGTTCGTCGCAAGCGACGCACGCCGCCGTGGACAACTCTGCACCTTTGCCAATCCGCCCGGAGTCCACTTATAAATCGGGGAAAGTTGTTCAAACAAACGGAGCCACTTCTGTTCTATCAAACATACTTTGCGGCAATCGATTATTACGCGCCGAAGTGGGGTGGCAGCGCAGCTGCTATAGAACAATTTGCGAGAGAAGGGCTAGAACGGACCAGATCAACTGAAGGCTTTGCCATGTACGCTCGCATATATTGGTATGCATCGCAAACTCAGTTTGACGACAGACTTTTTTCTGAATCACTCGTCGATTGGACTACGATGACAAGAGGAATCGACGACGTTCTGAACAAATACCCGGACAGCTGGAACATCAATAATTTCGCCAAGTTTGCTTGCCTGTCCAAAGACAAGGCAAAGACGGCCGAGCTAATCGCACGTATCACGGACGCTCCGCCAATGACGGTCTGGAGAACCCCTTCGTTTTTTCAGCAATGCAAGGTTTGGGCTTCCAGTTGACCCAGGCCCGCTTCCTCACTTCCCCGCAGCAAGCTTCTCCGCGGTGATCTCAGGCTCCAACCCCTCCGCCTCGGCCGCATCGAAGTTGAGCTCCACTTTGATGCCGTTCGGGTCGTACATGAAAAGCTGGTAGAGCGCCTGGCCGTTGGCGCGCCGCTCGTTGAACTCGATTTTGTGGCGGCGCAGGTGCGCCATGGTCTGCTTCAGGCCCTTCGCGCGGAAAGCGATGTGGTCGATCGCGCCGGTGCCCACGCCCGAGTCCTCGCCGAGGCGCCCGAGGTAGGTCTTCTGGTTTTCGCTCGCGTGCCTGGCGCTGCGGCCGATGTGCACGACGTCCACCCCGTCGAGGTACATCCAGTACACCAGGAAGCCGAAGTCCGGGTGCCAGCCTTCCTCCATGCCGAGGACGTCGCGGTACCAGTCGCGCGTCCCGTCCATGTCGTCGGCGGCGATGAGGTAGTGCTCGATGTGCGATAGCGGCATGATTTTCAAGCGCCAGTGTAAGCTCTCTGCTGGTGCAATTGTATAAGAGCCGCTTCTCCGCGGCTTGACTCACGAAGGAGCATGCCCATGAAACGCGAAACGGCAGCGCTGGATCAGGTCACGGGCGTCCGTACCGAAGCGTATTGGATGCCTTTCACCCACAATCGTTATCTCAAGAAGAACCCCAAGTCGAGAATCCTCGCGCGCGCCGAGGGCGCGTACTACACGACCGTCGAGGGGAAACGCCTGTTCGATTGCCTCTCGGGCATGTGGTGCTGCCCTCTGGGCCACGGCCATCCGAAAATTGCCGAGGCCGTCGCCAACCAGATCAAGGAGCTCGACTACAGCCCCGCCTTCCAGATGGGGCACCCGAAGATCTTTTCGCTCGCCGAGCGCATCGTCGCAATGGCGCCCCAAGGCATGGGTCAGGTTTTCTTCACCAACTCAGGCTCGGAGGCGGTGGACACCGCGCTCAAGATCGCGGTCGCGTATCACCGCATGAAGGGCGAGGCCTCGCGCACGCGCCTGATCGGCCGCGAGCGCGGCTACCACGGCGTGGGCATCGGAGGAATCTCGGTCGGCGGCATCGCGCCGAACCGCAAGATGTTCGCGCCGCTCCTGTTGCAGGGCATCGATCACCTTCCCCACACTCACCGCGCCGCGGAAATGGCTTTTTCGCGCGGCCAGCCGAAATGGGGCGCGCACCTCGCCGAAGAATTGGAGCGCATTGTCGCGCTGCACGATGCTTCGACCATCGCCGCGGTCATCGTCGAACCGATGCAGGGCTCGGGCGGGGTGATCGTGCCGCCGGTCGGTTACCTCGAAAAGCTGCGCGGCATCTGCGACAAGCACGGCATCCTCCTCATCTTCGACGAGGTGATCACCGGGTTCGGGCGGCTAGGCGAGCCCTTCGGCGCGCAGCGCTTCGGCGTCACGCCCGACATGATCTGCTTCGCCAAGATCGTCACCAACGGCGTCATCCCGATGGGCGGCGTCATCGTGAAACCCGCGATCTACGATGCCTTCATGACGGGGCCGGATACCGCGGTCGAGCTCTTCCACGGCTACACCTACTCGGGCCACCCTGTCGCCGCTGCGGCGGCGCATGCGGCGCTCGATGCCATGCAGGAGGAAGACCTCATCCGGCGCTCGCGCGAGCTTGCACCGGTTCTCGAGCAGGCCGTGCACTCCCTCAAGGGCGAGCCGGGCGTTATGGACATCCGCAACATCGGCCTGGCGGCGGCGGTCGAACTCGAACCGATTTCGGACAAGCCGGGCCAGCGGGGGATCAAGGTCTTCGAACGCGGCATGGAAGAAGGCATGCTGTATCGCTTCTCGGGCGACACCATCGCCATGGCGCCGCCGTTCATCTCGACGCAGGACGAGATCGCAACGATGATCGAAAAGCTGCGCATCGCGATTCGCGCCGCGCGCTAGGGAAATGTTGTCATTCCCAGGCAAACGGGAATCCAGGAAGTTCAGACAACTGCTGGATCCCCGCTAGCGCGGGGATGACATACTCAGAGGTTCCCTAGCCCAACGCCCGCCCGCTACATGCCCTTCGCCCGATGCACGATCTTCCCGCCGACCATCGTCATCAGCGGCTTGATGTCCTTGATCCCATCGGCCGGCATGGTCAGGTAATCGCGGTCGAGCACCAGCAGGTCGGCGTACTTGCCCGGCTGGATCGAGCCGAGATTGTTTTCCTGGAAAACGAACCAGGCGTTGTTGCGCGTGTGCGCGATGAGCGCCTCCTGGCGCGTGATCGACTGTCGGTTCACTTTCTGTCCACCGACCATGCGCCCGGTCACCGCGAAACCAAGCGTATAGAACGGGTTTGAGGTCGTCACCGCGGTCGCATCCGAACCAAGCCCCCAGACGATGCCGCTATCCTGCACGCGCCGGAAAGGCGGCATGTCCCAGGCGCGCTCGCCGTGCACCTTGTGCATGAGCGCGCCCTGAATGAGCGGGCGGCTGTGCAGCCCCGCGTACATGCCCAGGCGCTTCATGCGCGCAAGCTGCGCTTCGTTCACCTGGTCGAGGTGCGAAAAGCTCCAGCGCAGCCCTTTGATCGAATGAATCTTGTTGACCGCCTCGTACTGGTCCAGAAACGCGTCGATCGCCTCGGTCATTTCCACGTGCGCGTTGGCGTAGAGGCCGCGCGCCGCAAGCGCCTCGGCGACGCGCCGCATCTGCGCCATGTCCTCGGGTTTGGTGTTGCTTTCCACGCGCAGCGAGTTCGTGGTCACCGGCGCATAGAGCGTCTCGCCCCAGCCGATGTGGTCGTAGTAATCATTCCCCTGGAAGGGCTTGAGCTGCGCGATCTCGGCGAGCACTTTATCCACCTGCTCGGGCGTCGTCGGCTGGCGGATCGTGCTCCAGAACACGCGCACGTCCAGTTCGCCGCGCTCGGCGAGGTGCTGATACGGCGCATAGTGTTTCTCGTTCACGCCGCGCCCGCCCGCGTCGTACCACGCGGTGATTCCCATCGCGTTCAGCTCGGCGACGAGCCTGCGTGCATTGGTCAGCCATCCCGCCGAATCGGGCAATGGGATTTTCGCCGCAACAAAAGCAACGCCGCCCGCGCCGCGCACCACGCCGGTCGGCTTACCGCCCGCGTCCTTCTCGATCCTGCCGCCGCGCGGATCGAGCGTGTTCTCATCGATGCCGGCCGCCTTGAGCGCGGCGGTGTTGAGATAGCTCTGGTTGTAGATCGCCTGCAAGATCACCGGGTGGTCCGGAGCGATGCGATCGAGCTCCTCGCGCGGAAACCCGCGCGGATCGTCGGTAAACTGTTCCTCGGACCACCCACCGAGGGTCACGATCCATTCGCCCGGGCGCGCGGTTCGCACCCGCTCGGCGAGCAGCACGAGCGCAGCTTTTCGCGATGCGACGCCGTCCAGGCGCAGCTCATCGTGCTCGGCCGCACGTATCCAGTGCGAGTGGTTGTCGATCAGCCCGGGAATGACGGTCCGCTTTTTCAGGTCGAACATCTTGGTAGCGCGTCCCTGATGCTCGAGCACGTCGGCGTTGCTGCCGACTGCGACGATGCGCTGGCCCCGGATCGCCACCGCCTGCGCGATTGCGAAGCGGTCGTTGACCGTAACGATCTTGCCGTTGAGCAGGATGGTATCGGCCGGGTCGGCCGCCCGAACCGGCGAACCGGCCGCTGCAAGCCCGATTGCAGCCAGAGCCGCGAGGCGCCCAGCCAGGCGCGATGCGAAGTGCAACAGCGTTTTCATACTTACCTCCTCTTGACCCGATTTACGATCCCCGGCAAAGATACATCACGCCGGCCCAGCCGTTCGACGAAATTTCCCGGGCCGCGTTTGAAATCATCATACCTTGCTGCTTTTCTATAAAATCCGGGTGTTCGCAAAGGAGACCGTTCAATGTCATCCAGAGTCGCGTTTGCCGCGCTCGCCGCACTGATCGCCTCGCCCCTCGCGGCGCAAGACTACCCCGTGAAGCCGGTGCATGTTTTCATTCCCGCCAGCCCGGGCGGCGCCTCCGACATCGCCGCCCGGCTGCTCGCGCCCAAGCTCGCCGAGGCACTCGGCCAGCCGTTTATTGCGGAGAACCGCGTCACCTCGGGCGGGATCGTGGCGACCGCGCAGCTTGCGCGCTCGGCGCCGGATGGCCACACGCTCATGTTGACGTTCGACACCTTCGCCACCAATCCGCACATGTACAAGGACTTGCAATACGACATCGTGGGGGACTTCGCGCCGATCATGCTGGTCGCGCGCTATCCGCAGATCCTGGTCGTGCATCCGAGCCTCAAGGTGAGGACGGTCCCCGAGTTCGTGGCTTACGCGAAAGCGAATGGAGCGAGGATGAATTTCGGCTCGGCCGGCCCGGCCTCTTCGAGCCGCCTCGCCTATGAGCTTTTCAAGGAGGTTGCGGGAATCCAGATGGACCCGATCCACTACAAGGGCGGCGGCCCGGCGATCAACGATCTGTTGGCGGGCACGGTGCAGGTCATGCTGATCCAAGCGGGCGGCGCCATAGGGACCAACGTCAGGGCCGGCAAGCTCGTGGGCCTCGCGACGAGTGGACGCGAGCGCACGCCGAAGTACCCGGACCTGCCGACCATCGGCGAGTTCTATCCGGGCTTCGAGACGACCTCCTGGATCGGGCTGATTGCGCCGGCGGGCACGCCGCGCGCCGTCATCCAAAAACTGAATAGCACCCTTGTGCGCATCCTGGCCACGCAGGACGTAAAGGACAAGTTCGACGTTCAGGCCGCGGACATCGTTGCGAGCAGCCCGGAGCAGTTCGGCGAGCTGATCAGGTCGGAATCGACCAAGTGGGGCAAGGTCATCCGGGAAAAGAACATCAGAATAGACTGAGGGGTAATTTCCAAAAACCCTTCAGTCCCCGCTGATGCCGCGATGAAGAAACTCGGCCGCAACGATCCATGCCCGTGCGGCAGCGGCAAGAAATACAAGCACTGCTGCCTGCTGCGCGAGCCGAGCCAGGCGCAAGCCCCGCATCAGCACGCGCCGAACGATGAAGAGTTGGGAATCGCCCTGATCCGCCAGGGCAAGCCCGATCAAGCGGTAGCCCGTTTCCGCAAGGCGCTCGCAAAGACGCCGAATCATCCCGTCGCTCACAACAATCTGGGGATCGCCCTCCTGATGCTGGGCAGGACGCAGGAGGCCGTCGCCTGCTATCGAACCGCAGTTGCGATTGCGCCCGATCATGTCGACTCGCACTGCAACCTGGGGAACGCCCTCCTCCTTGAGGGCCGGACAGACGAAGCCATCGCCAGCTACCGGAGGGCGATCGCTATCGCGCCGGATAACGCCGCCGCGCACTACAACCTGGGCGGTGCGTTGATCAATCAAGGTAAGCATGACGAGGCTGTCGCCTGCTACCGGAGAGCGCTGGCAATCGATCCGAATTACGTCGAGGCCTACAACAATCTCGGCAATACGCTTGTCATCCAGGACAAGCTGGACGAAGCCATCGTTTGCTACGAGCGGGCCCTCGCGCTCAGGCCGGATTTTGCCGAGGCGCACAACGATCTGGGCGATACGCTCAAGCAACTGGGCAAGATGGACGAGGCAGCCGAGAGCTTTCGAACGGCGCTGAAACTCAAGCCGGCATTAGCAGAGGCGCACAACAATCTGGGCACCGTGCTCCAGGAAATGGGCAGGTTGGACGAGGCGATCGAGAGCATGCAGACGGCATTGAAGCTGAAGCCCGACTATTTCGAGGCGTATTTCAACCTTCACTCCCTGCTGCTCGACCCTTCCGATCCTGGTGCGTCCATCGAGTGCCTGAAGAAAGCGGTGGCTCTGAAACCGGATAACGCCGAGTTCAGGTTTTTTCTGGGAATGCTCCTGGACTATTCCGGTGATTCCGGGGCAGCGGCCGATCATTTCGATCGCATCTCACGAGGACCCGAATTGCATCGGGCCAAACTCGATGCCTGGCGGCATATCCAGTCGGCGGGCAGCCAGATTCCTCCAATAACGGGAAGTACAATCGAGGCATTTCAGCTCGGTCTTGCGGCGGCCCGCCCGAGCGGGCTGGTGCTGGAATTCGGCGTCAGGTTCGGAACGTCGATCCGTCAAATTGCCGCCCTGGCAAATCAGGAGGTGCACGGATTCGACAGCTTCGAAGGGCTGCCCGAGACTTGGCATCACGAACCGCGCGGGAGCTACACGACCAAAGGGGTCGTTCCCGCGGTCCCCGAAAACGCGATCCTGCACGTCGGCTGGTTCGAAGACACCCTGCCCGGGTTCCTGAAGAACAACGCGGGCCCGGTGCGTTTCATGAACGTCGACTGCGACATCTACAGCTCGACCAGAACCGTGCTCGACCTGCTTGCGGAGCGCATCGTCCCCGGAACGGTGATCGTTTTCGACGAATATATCGGATACGAGCAGTGGCGCCAGGACGAATTCAGGGCGTTCCAGGAGGCGATCGCTCGTTACGGCTGGAGCTACGAGTATCTTTGTTTCAGTTTTTCTACGAAACAGGTAGCCGTTCGATTGACTTGAGCGGATCGCCCGGACGAACGCCGGCTGCGCCGCGTCCGGGATTTCGGCCTATCGCGCGGACCGCCTCACGCCGAGATCCTCGCCGATCGGCCTGCCGGGATAGTGAAACGCGATCGGGCCATCGGGCCGGGCGTGCATGAACTGATGCACGTAAGGGTCCTTCGAGGAAAGCATTTCGTCGGGCGTCCCCTCGCCCGCGACTACGCCGTCGGCAATCACATAGACGTAGTCGACGAGCTTAACCGCCTCGCTCACGTCGTAGCTCACCACGATGGAGGTCGCGCCGAGCGCGTCGTTGAGCTGCCGGATCAGGTTCGCAATCACGTTGATCGAGATCGGATCGAGCCCGCCGAACGGTTCGTCGTACATCGCGAGCATCGGATCGACAACGATCGCCCGCGCGAGCGCCACGCGGCGCGCCATGCCGCCGGAGAGCTCGTTCGGCGTAAGCGCGTGCGTGCCGCGCAGACCGACCGCTTGCAGCTTCATCAGCACGATCCTGCGGAGCACGCTTTCGGGAAGCTTGGTGTGCTCGCGCATCGGGAAAGCGATGTTCTCGTACACCGACATGTCGGTGAAGAGGCCCCCCGCCTGGAACATCATTCCCATCTTGCGCCGCAGCGCGTACAGGGCGCGCGTGTCGAGTTCGTGGACCACCTGGCCCGCCACTATGACGGTTCCGCGGTCGGGCTTCGCTTGGCCCCCGATCAAGCGAAGCAGCGTCGATTTCCCGGAACCGCTGGCGCCCAGAATCGCGACGAGTTTGCCGCGCTGAATCTTGAGGTTCAGGCCCTTGAGGAGCTTTCGCGGACCGTAGGCAAATTCGACGCCGGAGATTTCGACGAGGGTTTCGGTGGAGGAATTCATGAGAACACTAATTTAACACGGCTTTCTATTCGTTCTGAAGGAGCGCCACGGTCCCGAGGCCCCCGTCCGCGCAAATGCTCACCACCGCGCGGCTGCCCCTCGGCAGCGCCGCAAGTTCCTTCACCGCCTGCGAGAGGATGCGCGCGCCGGTCGCGCCGAACGGATGACCGAGCGCGACCGAGCCGCCGTTCGGATTGAGTCGCTCCCACGGGAATTTGCCGAGGTCCGCGTCCACACCCGCGTTCTGGCGTCGGAAATCCCCGCTTTCGAGCGCGGCGACGTTGCACAGCACCTGCGCCGAGAACGCCTCGTGGATTTCCCACAGCGCGATGTCTCCGTAGCCAAGGCCGTTGCGCGCGAGCAGGCGCGGAATCGCGTACGCCGGCGCCATGAGCAGCCCCTCGGTGAAGACGTTCACGGCGGCGATCTCCCAATCGAGGAGCCGCGCGCGCGGCAAGCGCCCGGACAGCCGCTTGAGCCCGGCGCCGGTCGCGACCCACAAGCCCGCCGCGCCGTCGGTGAGCGGCGAGGAGTTGGCCGCGGTAAGCGTACCCCTGCCGCTCGACCGGTCGAAGGCCGGCTGCAGCTTCGCGAGCCGATCGAGACTGGTGTCGGGTCGAGGGAATCCGTCGTGCGACTGTCCCGCGACCGGCACGATCAGCTCGTCGAAAAACCCGGCTTTTTGCCCGGCGACCGCTTTTTCGTGGCTTGCGAGGGCGAGCCGGTCCTGGGCATCACGCGTAACGGTCCAGGCCTTCGCCATCTCCTCGCAGTGCTCGCCCATGCTTTTTCCGGTCGCCCGGTTTTTCACGGCGAGAACGTACAGCCGGACGTCGCGCGCCCGGAGGTCCTTGAACGAGGCGAGCCGCTGCGCCAGCCGGCGCGCCTGGAAAAATCGCCGCAGCCAGTCAGAAAGACTCTGCGAGAGCCCGATCTGCACGCGGCTCATGCTCTCCACGCCGCCGACAAGCGCGAGCTCCTTGCCGCCGCGTCCGAGCATGGAGGCCGCCTCGAACGCCGCCAGCATGCTCGTCGCGCAGGCGAGCACCGTCGAGAACGCCGGAATGCTCTGGTCGAGTCCCGCCTCGATCTGAATCTCCCGCGCGATGTTCGAGTAGCCAAGATTTGGGATTACCGTCCCCCAGACGAGCAGATCCGGCTTTACCCCCTTCTCAACCATCGCCCGCATGACTGGCACCGAGAGCTCCACTGCGCCGAGCTGCGCAAGCGGCCCATCCACTCGCGCAAACGGCGTGCGCAAGCCTGCGGCGAGCCAGAGGTCGGGAGAATCGGTGCTCACTGGATGATCGGGCTCTGGTAGAGTCAGCCGATTGTAGCCGACGCCATCAGCGCGGGCTTTGCATGTAAGCTGCGCCGGGCTTCCACGACCAATGCCTGTTCGAGCCGCATGGAATTTCCGGACCGGGCCAACCGTCTATACTGCACAACTACGGAGGTGGGAAAAATGAATCGTCGCCACTGGTTAAGAGGTCTGTCGGCGCTGTCCCTGGCGGGTCTCGTTGGCCCTGCACTGGGACAGAAGCCCGCGAAAGGAGCCGTGAAGGTGGAAGAACTGCAAAAGAACTGGAAGACCCTGCTTGCCGAAGGGGCGGACGTGGCGGCAAGCCCGGAACCGCTCAAGCTCTCGGACGCCGAGTGGAAGAAGCGCCTGCCGCCCGCGGCCTACGACGTGCTGCGCCACGAAGGCACGGAGCGAGCCGGCACCAGCCCGCTTGACCGCGAGAAGCGCCCGGGCATATTTGCGTGCGCGGGCTGCAGCTTGCCGCTGTTCAGCTCGGCGATGAAATTCGACAGCGGCACCGGCTGGCCGAGTTTTTTCACGACCATCCCCGGGGTATTCGGGACTACGAAGGATCGCAAGCTCTTCATGGAGCGCACCGAGTACCACTGCGTGCGCTGCGGCGGGCATCACGGCCACATATTCGACGACGGGCCGCAGCCCACCGGCTTGCGCTACTGCAACAACGGCGTGGCTCTGAGGTTCATTCCCAAGACCGGAAAAGCGTAGCGCCGCGGGTTTCCGCGGCGCCGGTGCATCAGGCGGCAGGTTCCTGTCCCCGCCTTGGCTTGCCCGCTCTATGTACTGCTTTCGAGCGCGCGTTGGATCCTTGAGCCATAGATCAAAAGAACGGTAAGAAGTATCGCGGTAATTCCGAACACCGAGTAGGCCAGGTCAGACGGAGACAAAGACATATCAGTCGTAGCGACGGCTCCTTTCGTGCGCTCCACGTGGACGGCAAACATGCCCGCATAGTGCACGCCGCACAACGCAATCCCCATGACGATTGCGCCGCCGAAGCGCTGCCAGGTGCCCCGCAAATTGAATGCGAGCCACAATGCCACGGTTGCAGCCACCACTGCGATTGCGACGGATGCGTAGTACAAGGTGTCGTCGTAGCTGATTTTGGCCTGCATGGTCATCGCCGCCATTCCCGTGTATTGCATCCACGCGATGCCCAGCCCGGTGACGAGCCCGCCCAGGGGCAAATTGAATGGCCCGCCGTCGCTGCGTCCCGCAACGAACAAACCGATGGCGGATGCGACGATTCCCACGAGCAGCGAGGCAATGGTAAGGAATGCGTCATAGGCCACCGGGATGCCCATGTCGGCCGCGTTCATGCCTATAAAGTGCATCGACCAGATCGCGCCGCCGCCCAGCGCCACCGCCGCGCCTGTCACCGAACCGATCACAGCCGTCCAGGTTCTCGCCTGCGGGATCGCGATGGCAAGCTGCAGCGCCGCATAAGAACCGAATACGGATATCGCATACGACAACGCAACTACGAACGGCTCGTAGGTAATAGTATTCATCTCCATACTCCCTCCGATCTGGGCCAACGCCGGAGAATTATGCCGCCTTTCGCGCGCGAGTGTTCGCCGTCAATGGGCCTGCGTCACTGATCTTTTCGAGTTTCAACACCTCTGCCCGGCGCTGGAGCCGGGGCGCTCGGGACCAAAGTCCATTGAAACAGGGAGAGCCAACATGAATCGCGTCCTATCACTTGGAATCTGCCTGGTCGCCCTCAGCCTCGCCGGCTGCTTCGCAATCGGCAACTCGGACATCCCGATAGGCACGGTGTCCGTAGCCGCGCCGCGGCCCCTTGCCGAGAGCACGCTCGTCATCATCCTCCCGGGCTTCGGCGACGACGCAACGGATATGAAGGATCGCGGCGTTGCCAAGGCCATCCACGAATCGTGGCCGGAAGCGGACGTACTGCTTGCGAGCGCCACCTTCGCCTACTATCGCGACGGCAAGCTGGTGCCGCGCCTGCACGAGGAGATCGTGCAGCCGGCGCGTCGCAGAGGCTACGCCCGAATCTGGCTGGCGGGCGCGTCCATGGGCGGCATGGGCGCACTGCTCTATGAACGGGAGCACCCGGGAGAGCTCACCGGAATCGCGCTGTTCGCGCCGTTCCTCGGCAACGGCGAACTGCTGAACGAAATCCGCGCCGCCGGCGGTCCGCGAAAGTGGCAGCCGGGGCCCCTGCCTGCCGAGATGAACGGCGATAACTACCAGCGCCAGGTGTGGAAAATGGTCAAGGACTGGGCGGACCGGCCAGAGCTCGCGCGCCGCGTGTGGCTCGTCTGCGGCACAAGCGATCACCTGATAAACGACGTGCGACTGCTGGCGCCTGAGCTTTCCGAAGCTCACTACCTGGAACTGACGGGCGGACACACATGGAGCCTTTGGCTCAGCGGGGCGAAAGAAGTATTTTTGCGTATCCGCCTCGAGGCATTGGGCGTGGGTAGAGCCGCGAGCTTGTAGGCGCCTTGGCGAAAGTCCGCCTTCGGGCGGACTTTTCCGGTCCCGATCGCCGAAGCATGCACCGTACAATGGCGCGATGCCTGCCGAGCCGCCCTACTCGGGGCTTACGCCCGATACCGTTCTTGATGCGCTCGCCAGCGTGGGCTTCGCCGGCGACGGGCGGCTGCTCGCGTTGAACAGCTACGAGAATCGCGTGTATCAAGCGTGGCTCGAAGCGCCGGTGGAGCCGCAAGCGGCCTCCGTGGTGGCCAAGTTCTACCGCCCCGGGCGCTGGACGAATGGGCAAATTCTCGAGGAGCACGCGTTCACGAACGAGCTTGCCGAAAGGGAAATTCCCGTGGTTGCGCCGCTTGCGCTCGCGGGCAAGACGCTGCACGAATTCGGCGGTTTTCGCTTCGCGGTCTATCCGCGCAGGGGCGGGCGCACTCCCGAGCTCGAAGACCGCGACACGCTCGAATGGATGGGACGCTTCATCGCGCGCATTCACGCCGTGGGCGCAATTCGCCCCTTTGCCGAGCGGCCCACGCTCGACATCGAAGGCTTCGGTCGCGAACCGCGCGCGTGGCTGCTTGCGCACGATTTCATCCCGGCGGACCTGCTCGACGCGTGGAAGAGCGCGGTCGATCTCGCTCTCGCCGGCGTCGCGCATTGCTACGAGCGCGCGGGCGACGTCAGCAGCCTGCGCCTTCACGGCGACTGCCACGCGGGCAACGTGCTCTGGACCGACGATGGCCCGCACTTCGTCGACTTCGACGACTGCCGCACCGGTCCCGCGGTGCAGGACCTGTGGATGCTGCTCTCGGGTGATCGCGCCGATATGACGCGGCAGCTCGCCGACGTGCTCGCAGGCTACGAGGACTTCCACGAGTTCGACCCCCGCGAGCTGCACCTCCTGGAGGCCCTGCGCACGCTGCGCCTCATCCACTACTCGGCGTGGCTCGCGCGGCGCTGGGACGATCCCGCCTTTCCCGCCGCTTTTCCGTGGTTCAATACGCAGCGCTATTGGCAGGATCGAGTCCTGGAACTCAAGGAGCAGATCGCGCTGATGGATGAAGAACCGCTTCGCGTATGAGCGCGGAATCTGAACTCATCAGATCGAACCCATGAACGAGCAAGTCCGTACTCTCGATCGTCCCGACGGCGCGCGCGTCGGGTATGGCATCGTCCGCGGCGAGACGCCCCGCCCGTTGCTCGCGCTCGCGCACGGCATGGGCAGCAACATGACACGCTGGTCGGAATTTTTCGAGCAGACCACGCTGAAAGCTTCCTGGGATCTCCTGCGCTTTGACATGCGCGGCCACGGGCGCTCGATTTGGCGCGGCCGGGTCGGGATGGAAAGTTGGTCCGACGACCTCGCCGCGATTCTGGACGCGGAACGCTACGAGCGCGCCGTCGTCGGCGGGAACTGCCTCGGTGCGAACTTCGCGCTGCACTTCGCCCATCGCTATCCGCGCCGGACCGCGGGGCTGGTGCTCATCGAGCCGATGCCGCTCGAGGCGCAGGCGGGACTTCTGCGAAGCCTGCGCTGGCTCGCGCCGCTGTTGCGGCTCGCGGCCAGCGGCATCCGCGCGCTGAATGCGCTCGGCCTGTACCGCAGGCGGCTCCCCTTTCTCGATCTCGAGGCGCTCGATAAGGCCTCGCGCGCAGCCGCACGCCAGGACCCGCAGGCCATATCTCGGCTGTACGCATCACCGTTTTTCGATCTTCGCTTCATGCCGAGCGCCGCCTACGTGCAGGATCTCGTCGAACTCTGGCGGCCTTTGCCGCCGCTGGAGACGGTGGTCGCACCCGCGCTTGCACTGACCTCGACAGGAGCGCACTTCACCGACCCGGCCCTTATTGAGGAGCCGCTGCGCGCGCTGCCGCGCGTGACGCTGGAGCGCATCGCGGCGCTGCACTGGATTCCCACAGAGCAGCCGCAGCAGATGCGCGAGGCGATCGAGCGCTGGTGCGAGGGCTTGCACGAGCGCTTCTAACCGTGCCCTTCCCATCGCCCCCTTCCTCCCCCCGCCGGCGCGACGCCGCGCTCACCGTCACGCTCGTAGTCTTCTGCCAGGGCTTCAACATGCTGTCCCTGGGCGGCATCGCGCTGTTTCTGCCGCTCATCCGCGAAGACCTGGGCATAAGCTTTACCCAAGCCGGGATGTTGTCCGCCGCCGCGACCTTCACTTACGCGCTCGGCCAGATTCCGGGCGGCTACCTCGCCGACCGCTTCGGGCCCAAGCGCGTGTTCTTCATCGGCATCCTCGGCTCGACGCTCCTGTCGCTCAACTTCGGAATGATCGAGTCCTACTCGGCCGCGCTCGTGAACCAGGTCGTCTCGGGCGTCTTCCGCGCGATGATTTTCGCGCCCGGAATGACGCTCGTCGCTTCGTGGTTCCCTTCGGACCGCAAGGCGACCGCGATGGGCGTGTACGTGATCGGCGGGGTCTCGGGAAACGTCCTCTTGTCGCTCATCGGGCCGTTCCTCGTGGTCCACTACGGCTGGCGAGCGCCGTTCATGGGCTTTGCGGCGCTCGGCGTGTGCGCAGCATTCGTGTACCTCGCCTTCGGCAGGGAGAAGCCTGCCGCGGGGCCGAAGCACCCAGTGGGCATGTTGGATGCGTTCCAGCTTTTCCGCTACCCGATCATGTGGGTCTGCGCGGGCATCCAGTTCATCCGTTTCGGCGTCACCACTTCGTTCAATTTCTGGCTGCCTTCGCTCCTGGTGTCCGACCGGGGTCTTTCGCTCCAGGCCGCGGGATTCATCACGGCGATGGGATTCGCGCTGACCGGGCCTTCCAACGCGCTGGGGGGCTACACTTCGGACCGCTTGAGAAACCCGCCGCTCGTGATCGGCGGGGCGCTCGCCGTTCTCGCCTGCACTTCCGCGCTGCTCGTGGTCGTGGACTCGATCCCGTTGCTCGTGCTCGTGGTCGCGGTAAATTCGATCTTCGTGCAGTTCTATTTCGGGCCGCTGTTCCACGTGCCGGTGGAGGTGCTCGGGCCGCGCGTCGCCGGGATGTCCGCCGGGTTCGGCAACATGTTCGCCAACCTGGGCGCCCTCACCTTCGCCTATGCACTGGGCGTGGTGAAGGACACCGCCGGCGCCTTCACCTTGGGATTTCTCGGAACGAGCGCCTTCTGCGTCGTCGGCGTCGCGCTCGCGGTGATGCTCTCGCGCATGAGGAAGCGTGCGCTCGCGGGACGCGCGTAGGACTCTAAGACGCCGGCCTGCGCCACAGGCTCGCCAGCCACGGCTGCTGCTCGCGCGGCAAGCCGGCGGGCCGGTAGTAGTGCTCCAGTTCGACGAACTCCGCTTCCGACATCCAGCGGCGCCACGCCTCGAGGTCGTGGTATGCGCCGTAGCGCCCGCGGTTCCAGCCTTCCTCGTTCCCGCCGTGCGGGTTGGAGCTGAAGAGCACGCCGCCGGGCTTCAGTGCGGCGCGCAATTGCCCCAGCACGCGCGGCAACTCCCGGCCCGGGACATGAAACAGCGCGGCGTTGGCGAACACGCCGTCGAAGCGCGCGTCCGGCAGGTCGAGCTTGAGGAAATCCTGCTGCCACACCTCGCAGGCCGTGCCGGCGCGCGCCATCGCGACGAAGCGAGCCGCGCCCTCCAGCCCGATCGCGACGTGGCCGAGCGAGGAAAATGCCTTGAGGTCGCGTCCCGGCCCGCAGCCGAAATCGAGAATCGTGAACGGCGGCTCGCCTTCGATATGCGCGAGCAGCGCGGTGATGTTCTGGCTCACGTCGTGATCGCGCGTGCCCTCGCGGAAATCCTCGGCGCGCCGTTCGTAGTGTTCCAGCGTCAGGGCGGAGATCTTGTCGAGATCGTGCGAGTGGAGTTTCATGCGCGACCCAAGGGGCTGGTGAAGCTCAGTTGCTGCGGCGGAAATCCTTGCAGTATTCGGCCGGCCCTTGCCAGTTCTGCTCCGCGACGCGCCGGTTCTTGAATATCAGCGTGCGTTCGCAGCGGACGGGCTCGCCGCCGCCGGACCTGAACATGACGCCGGTGCCGGTGCCGACTGCGCCACCGCTCCCGACGCCGATTCCGATCGAGGGCGAGACCCCTCCGCGGGAGATCGAGCTTTCGGACATCCAGGTATAGGCGTTGCGGCCGTCGCTGAGCTTGGTGCTGCGGACCGGCGTGCCCCAACGAACCACGACCTCGTCGTACGTGGCGCCCTGCCAGCTGTCCCTGGCGTCGGTAAAGTCACGCTCCAGCGTGGCGCAGCCGGCGAGCAGAACGACGACCAGTGCAAAAGTTATCCGGATCTGGTCAACCTCTCCGAATACCTTTCCTCCAAATACGACTGGAACAGGCTGGCTCCCCTCTTGTCAATCCCCACGATCTTCGTGCCCATGCCCGCTTCGCTGACATGTCTCACCTCAAGCTTGCACACGAGATTCTTTTCCGGGTAGAGCTGGCACCTGAATAGAAAAAGCTGCCCTACGGAGAGCTTCTTCATGCAGATGAGCGATAAACCGTGATCGCTCATCTCCATGACCATGCACGGGAACCAGGAGGTGTCCCCAAACCTCAGCGACCCTCTCTGGCTGACCGCAATACGCGCTTCGGCGCGCATGTCACGTCTCATTAGGTACCTCCTTGTCGGCTATTGCGGCCACGGCGGCTATGGTATGTCAACGTCATTATATCCAGACCGGGCACGGCGGAAAAATAAAAAAAATCCTGAGCGCAACGAAGGATCTGCTTTCCCTTTCCAAAACAAAACGCCCCGGTTCCCCGGGGCGTCGTCCTGCTGTAAGGCACGCCGGCCTATCGGCTGGCGGACATCCCAAATCCACGGATGGATCCGCTGTTCGAGGCCTGTAGGCCGGTCCTGCCTTGATGGTCTCTCATTGGATCACCTCCTTTTCAAAGTTGGGAGCTTGCAGTCTAGCAATCACCCGACGGCGCCGCAAGGCGGAAGCCCGAGTCTTACTCGCCGGTAAAGCGCCGGATCATGCGGCGATCGCGCTTGGTCGGCCGGCCGTGCACTGCCTGCGCCGGATGCGCGCCGGCGCGGCGCATGGCAATCATATGCTCGCGCCTCGCCCGGCTTTCCTCGCCCTCGGTATACAGCAGCGCCGCCTCGGCCGCAGGACCGCGGCGCAGCGCCATGGCGCGCACTTCCACCCGCCATTGCAGCTCGCCCGAGCGCAGCTCGAGCTCGTCGCCCGGCTTCACTTCCTTGCCCGGCTTGACGCGCTCGCCGTTGAGCTTCACCCTGCCGCCCTCCACCGCTTTTGCGGCAAGGCTGCGGGTCTTGTAGAAGCGCCCCGCCCACAGCCACTTGTCGATGCGCTGGCGGCCGGGCGCGCTATACGCGTCCTTGTCTGCATTTCCGGTCACATAGACGCTCCTCGATGCTCAGGCCGCCCTCAGCGCTCGTCTACCAGCGTAAATGACTTCATCCAGAGTCGCGACCGCGGAGAGGACATCTGCCCTATCGACACTTCCCATCCAGGCAATCTGAATCCACTTTCGTGCGTGCAAGTAATGACTCTCAAAGGCTATCTGATAGCCGCGCGCGAGCATTGCTCCACCAACTTCCGCGGAATCTATGTTTGGCGGCAGTGCAATGGTCACGACGAACGGTGCGGCTGCAGTACCATCGTCAACGATCCGAAGTCCGCATCCCCCAATTGCGGCGCGCACGATGGTCGACGTGGTCACGTGCCGCTCGAAACTCCGTGGATCGAAACGCTCTAAAGCCTTGCCGAGCGCGGCCAAGAGATTCGACGAGTGGGTAAATGGAATGCTCGCGCTCGCCGCGTAAAGCGTGAGGTCGAGATACCTTGGAACCAACGGTCCATTGCGTAGACGATTGCGTCTGTGGAAAACAAAAGTGAGTCCCGGCAGCGCAGCCAGTCCCTTGCCGCTCACGCCGGAGGCATAGGCAACACCATTGAGGTCGAGCTCGACGTTACCGATCGAGCTGATGCAATCGAGTACCGGCTCAGCCCCGAGTTTGCGGGCCATATGTTTAAAGGCGCCGAGGCCGTTCACTACGCCGGTCGAAGTCTCACAATGGACCATCCACAACCAACGCGGGCGGGCGTTTTTTCCGATCCGACTCCCGATCGCGTCGAAGTTGAACGACTTGCCCCACTTCGTCCGACAAATACCGAAGGCCAATCCGGCACGGCGTGCATGATCAATCAGGCGTTCCCCGAATTCACCATTCGAGAAAACGACGCCCGGCGTTCCAAGCAAGCGCAACTGCTGTGCAATCGCGTCGTTCGCGAGCGTTCCGCTTCCCAGCAGCACTTGCACCTCATCCGCCTGAGTCATATTCAGGAGACGTTTCCGGCAGCCCTCCAGCAGGGCTGCCGTCTCCGGCGAGCGATGAGAGCTGGGACGGGAGGCTGATGCCTCGAGAACTTCTGGATGCACGTGAACGGGGCCCGGAAGCAGGCATATCGCCGTGCCGGCCGGGGAGGACACGTGCGCGGGTTGCGTATTTGCAGGCGAATCGAGCCAAGCGACCTTGCTCGAAAAACGCTCGATCGCAATCCCCATGGGTTGATAGTGGGCGCCCGGCTTCCCCACGACACGACCAAACGGCTCGAAGCCAAGATGCGCATAAAGTTTTAGCTGCCGAGTCGTACCCGAGATCACGGCGTATTCATAGCCTTGTTTACGGCACACTCGAGCCAGCTCGCGCACCAAGCCGGGCAGTACGCGACTGTGCCGATATCCCGGGCGCACCGCAAGCAGGCGAATCTCGCATGCTGAACGGTCGGCAGGCAGGTATCGGTCGAGGTCGGGGAGCTTCTCATCGAGCGAGAATGGACGCCGTCCCCGCAGCGCGATCATTCCGACGACGTCATCGTCGTCCTTGCAGATCACGTACTCGTTTTCAGCGTGGAACCGGTCGACCAGTCGACCATCATCGCGCGATGGGTGCTGCGGGATCTCCGTAGCAAACGTCCGATGATTCAAGAGAAAAATCTGTTCGAACTCGTCGTCTTGAGTAGCTCGCCCAAACCAGAGCCCCGGCTGTTTCTTGATCATTTCATCACCTCCGCCTTGATAACATCACTTTGGGATAGGAAGCCATCTCGATGCGTCCCAATCAAGATCGCCAGCATGATAACGCCGGCAACTGATTCGCCCAGTTGCACGTCCAAGATCGGGATCGATACGACACCGGTTCCAAATGCTGCGAGCGCTCGTCTGGAGACGCCGCGAGTCACGATCGCGCTGAACACGTACGCGATCGCGACAATCGCAAGGACTAAGGGCTGCAACACGGCAAGCGCGCCGGCGGCCGGCGCCACGCCTTTTCCCCCTCGGAATCCGAGCTGCGCGGGCCAGATATGCCCGAGCACCACGGCTACCGCGGCAGCGCTTGAAACGACCTCGTCGGCAAAGAGATGACCGGCAAGCAGCACCGCCATGGCCCCTTTCGCGAAATCCCAAACGAACGCGATCGCGCCGAACTTCCAGCCGAGCAGCCGTGCCGTGTTGCGCGCGCCCGCGCTGCCACTCCCTAGTTCGCGGAGGTCCTTGCCGATCCGCCAGCGGGTGAGATAGTAGCCTGCCACCCAGGTGCCAATAGCGTAGGACAACGCAATTCCCAACGCAAATTGCTGGACTCGATCCATAAGCTCCGCGGTTGTCGCGCGATTGTTCGCCCCCAAGGCGCGCGGTTCAACAAGCTGTATGTGGTATCGCATCAGGGTACTCCACTTGAGCTTCGTTTCGGTTGACTCTCTCCGGAGCGGTGCTATAGTTTTGCCGCACCGGCCGCCGGTCCCAGTTGAAGGAGGAGTCAACATGTCGAGCGTGCAAGCCGAGACCGTAAAACCCCTCATCCCGTTCCTCGCGCGTATCTACGCGCCCGCGGCGCCCCTCGGATACGTCCTGGTGCGCATCTGCACCGGGGCGATCCTCGTGCCGCACGGCGTGCAGAAGCTGTTCTATGGGGGAGCGGCTTCTTCCGTCGCAGGCAAGGCCTTTGCCGCCTGGGGCTTCCCTGCGCCGCTCGCCTGGGCCTACGGCATCGGCGTGCTCGAGCTTTTCGGCGGCATCCTGCTCGCGCTCGGCTTGTTCACGCGTCCAGTCGCGCTGCTGTTCGCGATCGAGTTGCTCGTCTTCATCTTCGGGGTGCACATCGACAAGGGCTGGCTGTGGAACCGCGGCGGCGTCCAGTACCCGCTGTTCCTGCTCGGCCTTACGCTGGCTTTTCTCCTTCGCGGCGGCGGGCACTATTCGCTCGACCGGCTGATCGGCAAAGAAATCTGAAGGAGAAGAACATGATCGACGAAAGCTCCGCCATCGACGAGCGCAGGCTGGTTTTTCCCGGGCTCGCGGGACTCTACCGCCGGCTTGCGCCGCTCGGCTACCTGTTCACGCGCGTGGCCTTCGCCGTCGTCATCCTGTACTCGGGATGGGAAAAAGTATTCCAGGGCGGCGTGCAGCGCATCGCCGCCGGCAACGTGGCGAAGATAGGCTTCTCGCCGCCGCTCGCCTGGGCCTGGGCGGTGGGCTGCCTCGAATTCTTCGGCGTCATCCTGCTCGTCCTCGGGCTGTTCACGCGCCCGGTCGCGTTGGCGCTCGCGATCCAGATGGCGGTGATCACCTTTCTCATCCAGTGGAGCAACGGCTACTTCTGGGCCGCCCGCGGCTACGAATTCGCGCTGCTGCTCATGCTCGTGTGCATCGCCTTCGTGATCGGCGGCGGCGGGCGCTATTCGCTCGACCGCAAGCTCGGCCGGGAGTTTTGACGTATCGTAGGAGCCCCCCAACAAACCAAAAGGGAAAACCTCATGTCACGGATTTCAGCAGGACTGCAAGTGCTCGTATTTTCCGCCGGCGCCATCGCGGCGGGAGCCCAGGCCCAGGGCTTGGTCACGATGCAGAAATTGTCGGCGTCGCTCGCCAACGAGCTGGTGGGCGAAACCGTCGCGCAGTGCGCCCAGAAGGGTCACCCGGTGGTCGCGGTGGTCGTCGATCTCGACGGAGTTCGCCAGGCCCTGCTGCGCGGCAACGGCGCGCCGATCCACTCGATGGACAACGCCTATTTCAAGGCCTACACGGTGGCTTCGCTCTCTCTCGCGCGCAAGGAAGAGACCACCAAAGCCATCGCCGACAGGTTGGCGAAAGCAGCTCCGACCACCGTGCCGCAGACCCCGCTGCCGAACGTCACTTTTGCGCAAGGCGGGGTCGCCATCATGGCGGGCGGCGCGACGATCGGCGGGCTCGGCGTGAGCGGCGCCCCCGGCGGTGCGATCGATGAAGATTGCGCCCGCGCGGCCCTCGCCAAGATCAAGGATCGAATGAAGTAAGTTCGCCTGAATGCACCTGCCGTGAGCGCGCCGGCGGCGGGTGCTTTGCTTCCAGCAAACTGGCGGGTCAGGGTCGGCGCCGAAGAGACCTCGGCGGTCTTCGAGCCCGCGCTCGCATCTTCCAACGGCGCGCTTTTTGTTTTCGCGCACGGCGCCGGCGGCCACATGGCCGATCGCGGCATGCTCGCGGCGAGCGAGCACCTGCGCCGGCGCGGGTTCCACGTCGTTCGCTTCAACTTCCTTTACCGTGAGAACGGGTCCGGCCGCCCGGACCCCATGCCTCGCCTGAAGGAGTGCATCGCCGCCGTGGTTTCGCACGCGCGCCGCGAAGTCGCGCTCCAGACCCTCATCCTCGGCGGACGGTCGATGGGCGGACGCGCAGCGTCGATGCTCGCGGCAGACGGATTTCCCTGCGACGGCCTCCTGCTCCTCGCCTACCCCCTGCATCCGGCGGGCAAGCCGGATGAACTGCGCGATGCGCATTTCACGAACATCGAAGTGCCCGTCCTCTGCCTGAACGGCACCCGCGACGCGCTATGCCGGCACGATCTGATGGAACGCGTGGTTGAACGTTTGACCGACCGCTGGACGATGCACTGGCTGGAAGGCGCGGATCACAGCTTCCATGTCCTCAAGAGTTCGGGAAGGTCGGACGGCGAGGTCTTGAGCGAGATCGCGGAGGCGTGCGGTACTTGGGTATCCGGCTTGAGGGGAAAGACCGCGGGATCCGAAAGCATTTGAAGGCCCGCAATCAGCCAGGAGCGGTCATTCAGAACGTACACAATTGAGCACTATCAAAGCTGCAATTGAGTCACTTGAGTGTTCTTAGCTTGGCTTCCAATCTTGTATCCCAGCCCGTATTTTTTGCGGGAGGGATAAGCTCTTTGATAATCGTTTTCTCGTCAGGAGTATTCACCCGAGTGATTTGAAATGTGCTGGTTGCCAGCAACGGTTTCTTGATATTGGTAAAAACAAGCGAGCCTATAAATACGATCTGCCCGGCCTTTACTTCAATCAGGTTCTTCTTGACTTCCGCCTCAGAGGTGGCGATGGCGTAAACCTGATGACCGTCACTCACATTCAACAGGTAATACTGCCCGGGGCTCAGGTTTTCAAAGATAAAGTTTCCATTTGCGTCGGCAAAAGCCTGGGGCGGGGAGTTGAATGGCGCCACATAGACTTTGCCGATCTTGTTGAGATTGATATATCTATAGCCGCCTGGCACTTTGAGATTTCCAATGATCGCTCCGGAACTCTCGGAATCCAGGGGCCGAATGGATTGACTGCCGCAAGATGCAAGTGCAAAGCCTAGAACCGAAACAAGGATTGCTACTGAGTTTCTGATCACAAATCCTCCCCGCCCGCAGCCTTTAGTCAGCGCTTTTCACTACGCGCCCGTACCCGTAACACGGAAACCTACTACCGCGGCCAACCGTTGGCAAGGCGCACCGCCGTTGCTGCGCGAATGACTGCTTCGGGCCGATTTGAGCCGCTCGCCATCTGTCGCGAAACCGGCCAGAGGCGGCCAGTAAAGCTCTTGCTCTATAGGACAAGCCTGCCCGAGCTCTCGGTTCCGAACGGAACGCGCAGCGCGCTGACCTGCCTGCCCACGCCGGCCGGCCTATGGACCGTGGAGAGTTGTTGATATATCTCAAAGCATCGCCTGCGGTCCGGCAGGAGGATTATAGATGTACCGGGGTGTCCCTTAGCCCGGTGCGAGGGGTTGCAGGGACTGGACGCGGTGGTTCGCCGCTTCCGGCTGCTGGCCTCGTTTTCAAGGCCTCACCATGTACGCGATTTAGCCGGATCAAACGCGTGTCCTGGTGTACCTAGGGTGGAGTCAACAGGAGAACTGGACCATGAACCCAACGTTGTTCGAAATCGGCCTGGCCACGATCATGTTAGCCGTGATCGTTGCCCTCATCGTGTGGTTTTCAAGATACCTGGCGGCTGTCTCGGCAAGGCGCGTGATGCAGATGCTGACGCATGCCGGCGTTGACCCCGAACTTGCGCGGCAGGGTGACGCAGAGGCCATCATGCAGGACGTGCGCAGCCGGTGCGAAAAATGCCGGTCCGAGGCCTTGTGCGACAGGTGGCTCGCCGGAAAAGCCGAGGGCGACAACAGTTTTTGCCCCAACGCACCGATATTTCGCATGTTGGCAAGGACCGGCGCGCGCGTCGCAACCTGACCATCCGCAGCCGGCCCGCGGGGCCGTGGCAGATGATCGACAGGGTATTCGAGAGACTTTCCCTGGCGATCGAGCGCGCCCTTGCCCTCGCGTTCGTGTTTGCCGTCGCGCTGAACTTCGCCAATGTCGTCGGCCGCTACGCGCTCGGGAGGTCGATTCTCGGCGCGGATGAGGTGCAGATCTATATCATGGTCGGTATGGCGTTCCTGGGCGCTGCGGTGGTTTCCTGGCGCCGCCAGCACCTGCGCATGGACGTGCTGGTCCAGTTCTTTCCGGCCTGGTTTCGCACCTTCCTTCAGGCCGCGGAGTTCGCCCTTGTCGTGCTGCTTGCGGGCTTCGTGCTTGTGCAGTCGTCGAATTACGCCTGGCAGATGTTCGCGCTCGGCCACAAGAGCGACAACGCCGGGATTCCCATGTGGATTCCCCACAGCGCGGTGGCCATCGGGTTCGGCCTGATCGCGCTGACTGCGCTCTGGCGCGGCGTGCAGTTCGCGCGCAGCAAGGGGCCGACGGAGGCGGAAAACGCTCGAGGGCGCGAAGGGGCCGGTTCGTGAGCTTCGCCCTGGGCGTGATACCGGTGGTGCTGCTGCTACTGGGGTTCCCGATCTTTCTGGTGCTGCTCTCGGGCGTCACCGTGGCGCTGGTCTTTTACATGAAGGTGCCACTGGCCGCCCTGCACCAGAACCTGTTCGGTGCCATCGACGCTTATGCGCTGCTCGCGATCCCGTTCTTCATCTACGCCGGCGAACTGATGGGGCGCGGCAGCGTCGCCAAGAGGCTGGTGGATTTCGTTCATGCCGGCGTCGGGCCCGTGCGCGGCAGTCTGGGCGTCACCACCGTGGGCGCCTCGGCCATTTTCGGCGCGATTTCAGGCGCCAGCGCGGCCACCGTGGCAACCATCGGCAAGGTCATGCTGCCGGCAATGCGGGGCGCCGGCTACCCGGAGAAATTCACCGCCGGACTCATCACCTCGGTGGGCGCGATCGACATCATCATTCCGCCCAGCATTCCCATGATCGTCTACGGGATGGCTGCCGAGGAATCCGTCCCCAGGCTCTACGCGGCCGGAATTCTGCCGGGGTTGCTCCTTTCGGCCATGCTCGCCGCTTACGTGGTCTGGTTTGCGCGGCGCAATGGCATCGGCGCGGGCGAGCGGTTCCAGCTGAGCGTTTTCCTTCGCGCCGCCGGCCGGGGCGTGTGGGCACTCGGCGCCCCGTTCATCATCCTGGGTGGCATCTATGGGGGCGTGTTCTCCCCCACCGAGGCCGCGGCCGTGGCCTGCGTATACTCCGCCTTCGTCACGCGCTTTATTTATCGGGAACTGGGCTGGCGCGAAATCGTCGAAGCGGCTGCGACGACGACGATATTCACGGGGCAGGTGCTGCTCATCGTCGCCTGCGCGAGCGTGTTTGCCTGGCTGCTTACGGTCAACCAGGTTCCCGCGACCATGGTCGTGTGGCTGGATTCGCTGCACATTTCGGCCTGGATGCTGCTCGCGGCGATCAACGTCGGCCTGCTGGTGGTGGGCTGCTTCCTCGACCCGCTGTCGGCAATCCTGCTCCTGACGCCCCTGCTCGTGCCCCTGGTCAAGGCAGCGGGCATCGACACGGTGCACTTCGGCATCGTGGTGACGGTGAATCTGGCCATCGGCCTGTTTCACCCGCCATTCGGCATGAACATCTTCGTGGCGCAGTCGGTGCTCGGACTGCAGCTGGGCGTGATCTATCGCGGCATCATTCCGTTCCTGCTGATCTACCTGGTCGCGCTAATGATGATCACCTACATACCGGAGATTTCGCTGTTTGGAATGCGGCTGCTGATGGCAACCGGCTGAGCCGCTCGTTTTCATTACACCTGAGGAGATCGACTATGAAACCCAACGTCATTCGCTCGCTTGCCCGCTACGTTGCAACTGTTTTTGCAGCCGGCCTGTTCGCCGCAGGCGCAGCACACGCCCAGCAGTTCACCATGAAGCTCTCTTCGCCCACCATCAACGACGTCCAGCACGAGTGGATGAAGGCGTTCAAGACGGGTGTCGAGGCGCGGGCGGGCGCTCGCATCAAGGTGGAGATCTATCCCGCCAACCAGCTGGGCCAGATTCCGCGCACCGTGGAAGGCGTGGCCCTGGGAACCATAGAACTGACGGCGCCGGCGGTCGGCTTTCTCATCGGGCTGGAGCCCCGTTTCGAGGTATTCGACGTGCCTGGGCTGTTCGAGGATGTGCGTCATGGCCAGGCGGTATTCAACGACCCGGAAATCCGCAAGCGTCTCGCGACGTTCGGCGCGACCAAAGGTGTCGAGCCGCTGTACATGTTTCTCAATGGACCGCTGATGTTGCTGTCGCACAAGCCGGTGCGCACGCTTAACGACTTCAAGGGCCAGAAGATCCGCGTGCCCGGCCCGTCGCCGCTGCACATCGAGCCAATCAGAAAACTCGGTGCTTCTCCCTTGTCGATGCCCCTGGGCGAAGCGCTGCCCGCCATGCAGAACCGCACTATCGACGGATCGATCGCGTCGTTCTCGGTCTTCACCGCGTTCAAGTACTACGACGTCGCCAAGGGACTGACCCAACTGCCGAAGTCCTTCCTCGTCGCGTCGGGGCTGGTCAACCGGAACTTCATGAAATCTCTCGGACCGGAACTCGAAGGCATCGTCAGGGAAGAGGCGCGCAAGGCCGAAGCGGTGTTCTCGACCTGGGGCTACGATGAAGTCGGCCGCATCCGGAAGAACTGGGAATCGAACGGCGGCCAGACCATCCAATTCGCGCCGGCGGAGGCCAACCGCTACGTCGAGGACGTGGTCTCGGTTGCCGCAGGCATCGTGGCGAAGAATCCGCAGCACAAGGAAGACTACGAGGCCCTGCTCGCGGCGGCGAAGAAGTACCGGAAATAGCGCAGGCGTACCGCCGGGCGATCTTGCCGGTGGACTCAAGGTCTCGGTACGGGAGCTTTTCGTCGACTAGCGCCCTTCTGGGGCGGCGGTTCCAGCTATACTGGATGTCCATACAGCCTTGGGTCATAATGGCGCTGTGCAGCCCGAGACCCTGCCCGACGTCGCTCCAACTTCTGCAACCGAGCCCTCCGCAGCAAAGGCTGCCCTCAACCCGGCGCAGCTCGCCGCGGTGCGCTATGGCGCACGCTCAGAGGCGGGCGCCTGGACCTCGGGCCCCCTGCTGGTAATCGCCGGGGCGGGCACGGGCAAGACCAATACCCTGGCCCACCGCGTCGCACACCTAGTCCTGAACGGCGTGGCACCCGAGCGGATTCTGCTGCTGACCTTCTCGCGCCGTGCCGCCGAGGAAATGGTGCGCCGGGCGCATCGCATCGTCGCTCAGGCACTGGCGTCGAAGCGCAGGGGTGGCCCGTCCGTCGTTTCCACCGACGCATCCGGCGTGCGCCTTCCCTGGGCCGGCACCTTTCATTCGGTCGCCAATCGCTTGCTGCGCCGCTACGCGCGCCACATCGGCCTCGAGCCCGGCTTTTCCGTCATGGACCGCGGCGATTCCGCGGACCTGCTCGACCTAGCCCGGCACGAGCTGGAGCTATCGTCCAAGGACCGGCGCTTCCCCCGCAAGGACACCTGCCTTGCGATCTGCTCGCATTGCGTGAATACACGCCTGCCGCTGGGCAAGGTGCTCGCTGACACCTTCCCCTGGTGCGTCGAATGGGAGGCTGAACTCAAGGCCCTGTTCCGGCGCTACGTCGAGGCGAAGCTCACGCAGCAGGTCCTCGACTTCGACGACCTGCTCCTCTACTGGCACACGCTCATGCAGGACGGTTCACTTGCCCAAGACGTAGGCGCGCTTTTCGACCACGTCCTTGTCGATGAATACCAGGACACCAACAGTCTGCAAGCCGAGGTCCTGCTCGCGCTCAAACCGACTGGCGCGGGCCTCTGCGTCGTGGGCGACGATGCGCAGTCGATCTACTCCTTCCGCGCAGCGAACGTCGAGAATATCCTCGACTTTCCTTCGCACTTCTCGCCCTCCGCACAGGTCGTCAAGCTGGAGGACAACTATCGTTCCACGCAGCCCATCCTCGACGCCGCCAACCGCCTCATGGCCGAGGCTTCACGGCAGTACCAGAAGGAGTTGCGGGCGCACCGCGGGACAGGCAAGAGTTCCACCCGCCCGCGCCACGTCACGCTCCTCGACGACCAGGCGCAGGCGCAGTACATCGTCGAGCGCGTCCTCGCTGCGCGCGAGGCGGGCGTGCTCCTTCGCCGGCAAGCGGTGCTGTTTCGCAGCTCGCACCACAGCAACGTGCTGGAACTCGAGCTCGTGCGGCGCGACATCCCTTACTTGAAGTACGGCGGACTCAAGTTTCTCGAAGCCGCTCACGTCAAGGATCTGCTCGCCATCCTGCGCTGGGCCGACAACCCGAAGAACCGCATCGCAGCGTTTCGCGTGCTGCAGCTCATGCCCGGCGTCGGCCCGGGGAACGCCGACCGCTGCTGGAAAGCATTCGAGGCCGGCGGGCACGAATGGAATGCGCTTGGGGGCTTTCGCGCGCCCACGGCTGCGCAAGAAGACTGGTCGGCCTTGCTCGAACTCCTGGCCTCGATCGGAGCCGCATCCACTCGCTGGCAGGGCCAGGTCGGCCTCGCGCGGCGCTGGTACGAGCCGCAACTCATGCGTATCTACGAAGCAGGGGCGGTGCGCAGCGGCGACCTTGAGCAGCTCGAGCGCATCGCGCTGCAGTTCGCCTCGCGCGAGCGGTTCCTAAGCGAATTGACGCTCGATCCACCGAACGCCACCTCGGACATCTCAAACGCAGCCTCGCTGGATGAGGATTTCCTGATCCTTTCGACCGTGCACTCGGCCAAGGGCCAGGAGTGGGACCACGTCTTCGTGCTCAACGTGAGCGACGGCAATTTCCCGAACGAATACGCCGCCGGCAAGCCGGAGGCCATCGAGGAAGAAAGGCGCCTGCTCTACGTGGCGATGACGCGCGCGAAGGACGAGCTCGATCTTATCTCTCCGCTCAAGTACTACGTCACCCAGCAGCCGCGCATGGGCGACGCCCATGTCTACGGCGCGCGCAGCCGCTTTCTAACTCCGGGTGTGATGGCCACATTCGGGGCCCTGGTATGGCCATCCGCCGAGCAGGCCCAGGAACCTACCGATGCAAAACCCTTGCCGAGAGTGGATGTAGCGGCGCGACTAAGGGGGTTGTGGTCATGAAGATCTCGTGCAGATCGATAGCGGGCGCTAAGCGCTAGCGGCCAGGGTTCGAACGCGCGCTATTTCTCAGCAGCACGAGCACGCCCATTGGCATCTCCGTCAGCCAGGCGACGCGAATCACCTTCCGATCTTCCTGCGCGCCGCTTCCCTTGCACGTGTCGCCGCAGGACGCGCTTTGTCATGCGCTCGGGCGGTGCCGCTCTTCGCCCGCGGCGCATCGGGCAGTCCGGTGTGCTGCGTGCGAAATGGTTTCGCAGCCTGCGGCCGATGCCGGCCTTCGTGCTGCTCGCCGGTTCCCGCCGGCTGCCACGCGGGGATGAGGTGACGCTTGCCCGGGCCGATGAGATCGGCGCGGCCCATGCGGCGCAGCGCTTCGCGCAGCACCGGCCAGTTGTTCGCGTCGTGATAGCGCAGGAACGCCTTGTGCAGCCGGCGCACCTTCAAACCCTTCGGCACGATCACGTCCTCGCTCGCGCGCGACACGCGCCGCAACGGGTTCTTTCCGCTGTGATACATCGCAGTCGCCGTCGCCATCGGTGATGGCAGGAACGCCTGCACCTGGTCGGCGCGGAAGCCGTTCTTCTTCAGCCACAGCGCGAGCTCGAGCATGTCCGCATCGGTCGTGCCCGGGTGCGCGGCGATGAAGTACGGGATGAGGTACTGCTCCTTGCCCGCTTCCTTCGAGTAGCGGTCGAAGAGCTCCTTGAAGCGGTAGTACGCGCCGACGCCCGGCTTCATCATCTTCGACAGCGGGCCTTCGCCGATCGCTTCGGGAGCGATCTTGAGATAGCCCCCGACGTGATGCTGCGCGAGCTCCTTCACATACTCCGGCGATTCGATCGCCAGGTCGTAGCGCACGCCTGATGCAATGAGCACTTTCTTGATGCCCGGCACTTCGCGCGCGCGCCGATACAGTTTCACGAGCGGCGCGTGGTCGGTGTTCAGGTTCGGGCAGATGCCGGGATACACGCACGAGGGCCGGCGGCACGCGCTCTCGATCTCGCGGCTCTTGCATGCAAGGCGGTACATGTTGGCGGTCGGCCCGCCGAGATCGGAGATCACGCCGGTGAAGCCCGGCACGGTGTCGCGAATCGTCTCGATTTCTCGAATCACCGAATCTTCCGATCGGCTCTGGATGATGCGTCCCTCGTGCTCGGTGATCGAGCAGAACGTGCAGCCGCCGAAGCATCCGCGCTGGATCGCGATCGAGAAGCGGATCATCTCGTACGCGGGAATCTTCGCGTCGCCATATGCGGGATGCGGCATGCGCCTGTACGGCAGCTCGTAGATCGCGTCCATCTCCTTCATCGCGAGCGGAATGGGCGGCGGGTTGAGCCATACGTCGCTTTCGCCGTGCCGCTGCACCAGCGCGCGCGCGTTTCCGGGATTGGACTCCACGTGCAGGATACGCGAGGCATGCGCGTACAACACCGGATCGTTCGCAATCTGGTCGTAGGCAGGAAGCCGGATGACGCTGCGCTCACGGTCGGCGTTCTTCACGCGACGCTCGAAGCGAACGACATTCGTCGCGGGTCGCGCGGTTTGCGCTTTCGTTCCCGCGTTGTCTTCCATCGCGTACGGATCGATGGGCGGATTCAGCGGGCCGGGCGTGTCGAGGTGCGTGGAGTCGATCTCGATCCAATCCAGCGGCGGTGATTTGCGCACCAACGCCGTGCCGCGCAGATCGGTGATGCTCGCGACCGGATCGCGCTTCGCGAGGCGATGCGCGATCTCGACGATCGCCCGCTCGGCGTTGCCGTAGACGAGAATGTCCGCGCGCGCATCGAGGAGGACGGAGCGGCGCACTTTCTCCGACCAGTAGTCGAAATGCGCGATGCGCCGCAGCGAGGCCTCGATGCCGCCGATCACGATCGGCACGTCGTTGAACGCTTCGCGCGTGCGCTGCGCGTACACGATCACGGAGCGATCCGGGCGCTTGCCGCCTTCCCCACCGGGCGTGTAAGCGTCGTCGCTTCGGATGCGGCGGTCGGCGGTGTATCGGTTCACCATCGAGTCCATGTTTCCCGCGGTGATGCCGAAGAACAGGTTCGGCCGGCCGAGCGCGGCGAAAGCGTCCGCATTGCGCCAATCGGGCTGGGCGATGATGCCGACGCGGAAGCCCTGCGCCTCGAGCACGCGCCCGATGATCGCCATGCCGAAGCTGGGGTGATCGACGTACGCGTCGCCCGTGACGAGGATGATGTCGCAGCTGTCCCACCCGAGCGCGTCCATCTCGGCGCGCGACATCGGCAGGAAAGGCGCCGGGCCGAAGCGCGCGGCCCAGAACTTGCGATGGGAGAAGAGGTCCGGCGCGGTCAGCATAGTCCGAATTAGACCATTACCGGAGGTGCGTTGGCAGCGGCGGCCCGGACTGCCCAGGCCTGCGCGGTGAGCGGGATCGAACCGTCCGGCCGCACGGGCAAGCGCTCCCGTATGCCGGTAGCGCTGCCTTGGCGAAACTCCACCCGGCCCGCGAGATTTTCTTTCGCTGCCTTGAGGAATCCTTCCGAGGGCTCGACGCCGGCGACCGACGCCGGCGAGCACCGGTCCACGATCGCCGCGCACAACGCACCCGTGCCGCATCCGACGTCCAGCCACCTGCGGCCGGGCGGAACATTCAGCCATGAGAGAAACTGCGGCGCGACGCGGCGGCTCCAGCGGCCGACGTACTGCTCGTAGGGGCTGCCGCTTTCCCAGGTGTCCGAGACCTGCTTGGGTGTCATGGGATCCGGCGGGTAGCCGCCTGAAAACACGGATCGCGTCACTTCGCCTGCAGCCGATACACGTATTCGACAAGCGCGAGAATCCGGGCCCGGACATACGCCTCCGGATAATAGGGGGTCTCCAGATAGTCCGCCGCGCCCTTTGCGCGATATTCGTCGCCCCAGATCGGCATATCACCCGGGCCATGCGCCTTAACTTGCTGCCGTCCGTCGATAATTTCATACACCTTCTGGTACGGAAACACACCCTTGTTTGCCTTGGCGAGGCTGGTGAGATCGGACGGACTCTTGTTCAGGAACTCCTTGTAGACGCCATCACCCTTGCCGGTGAGACCATGGCAGACAGCGCAATTTGAGACATACTCTCGCTTGCCGAAGTCAGACTTGGGCTGCTGCTGCGCCAGAATTGAGCCCGACGCGAACAGTATGACGGCTCCCGCGAAAACTGCGCCCGCGGACAGATATCTGTTAGGCACGGTACCTCCTGTTTTCAAATCCGCCGAATCAAGCGGATTAACCAGTGTTCCAGCAGCTTCAGCGGCGTATCGCCGCAGGATTACTTTGCCTGCAGGCGGCTGATGTAATCAATAAGCGCAAGGATACGGAAATGCATATACACCTCCGCCGCAAAAGGAGGAGCATCAGGATACGCTTCCTCTACCTGCCTTCTGTACACTGTGCCCCAGATGGGCATGTCTCGTGTGCCGTGCCCCGCCAGTATCTCGGTGCCATCAATGACGTCATACAAGTGTTGGACGGGAAACACCCCGTTGTTCCTTTTCGAAAGCGTCGTCAGGTCGGCTACGCTCATGCCGACGACGGCGAAGGCGCCGTCGCCTTTGCCCTTCAGACCGTGGCATACGGCGCACTTCCTCTCGTATTCAACTTTACCGAAGTCGAGTTTATCTGCGGCGTAGCCGTTTCCCCAAGTGGTAAACACCCCTAGCGCCAGCAGTCCTGCTGCGATTCGGGCCGGTCTCATTCTTGGTCTCCTTAATCTGCCCGTTGGGGACGTTGTTGTGGGAACCCCTACGTATACTCGCCCGCTGGCCTTGTACTTTGCGCTATCTCAAAGTACGGGCATTCAGGGAACGGGGTACGCAATGAAAACGTAGAAGGTCCAACTGGCGTTCCCAAGGGAATCCGAACCCTCGTTACCGCGGTGAAAGGGCGAAGACCTACCCCAACGGCCCCAAAAACGGCTCCCCCAAGAACGTATCGCTCTGCCCCTCCACCGCTTCCGGCCATTTCCAGTAATCGGTTTTCGGGCGCAGCGCTACGGGCCGTGGTTTGCCGTCCCAGCCGATCTGCTCCACGTAGTAATACAGTTGGAAGGCGAAGCCGTCCGGGTCGATGGCGAAGGCGCAGTAGTCGATGCCGGGAAATAGCTCCGGGGGCAGGTACTTGATGGTCACGCCGTTTTTCTTGAGGAATGAAATCGCATCGCGCAGTTGTTGGTAGCTGCCGAGCTGCAGGCCGAAGGACATGAGCGTCGTGTCGGACCTCAACCCCAACTCCTCGCGCAGTTTCACCGGATAAATCGCCATGCTGTGGTGCTCGGTGTTCGCGCGGAGGAAAACGCAACGGTGGCCCTTGTAGTTCACTTCTTCGGTGATCGCAAAGCCGAGTTCGTCGCGGTAGAAGCCCACCATCGCTTCCATGTTCTCTGCAAACAACCGCACGGGCCCGATTTTCTGGATTTTGAAGGGCCGCGCAAGCAGTATCCCGCCGACGTCGTACTTCTCCTCGCCGCCCAAATCGCTTGCGCGCAGGCCCTTTTCGATCGGGATGCCCTCCTGGGTCGCCTGCATCACCTCGGCGTATTCGGACTTATGCGGCAACTCCGGCGGCTTGGTGTAGCGCACGCCGTACATCTCGCGCGGCTTGGAGTACCCGTCCCAGCCGATCTGCTCGATCCCATAGTAGAGCTCGTTGGTGTGGCCGTCGGGATCGGGCGGATAGAAATGCCAGTTCGACCCCGGCAGATCCCGGCCCGCGCGCCGGATCGGCCGCCCGCGCTTCTCGAACCAGTCGAACGCGTCCGACACTTCCTGCAACGACCCGCACTGCCAGGTGATCTGGTTCAGCGTGCCCGAGGGCGTGAGCGAATGCGGATTGACGCACGCGTAGGCGCCTTTGGGGAAGAACACGAACGAATGATGATCGGTGCCGTGGCGCGAGAAATACCCTTGAGTGGGGCCGGCCGTCTTGCGCTGCTCATCGGAGAGCCGCGGGCCGAAGTCGAGCGGGTCGGAGATGCGGAAGCCCAGCAGCCGGCAGTAGAAGTCCTTGCTCCTCTCGGGATCGGCGACGTTCACGCCGAAGTGGCCCAGGCGCCGGATGCGGAACGGCCGCGGCATGCGCACGCCGCCGACGATGAACTCCTCGGTTGCCGATTCGGGAATGCGTTCGGGTTTGTTCATGGTCTGCGTCCTTGCTTTGCGTTCCGGGCGTCAATTCTACGCTCGGCGGCCCGTGTCGCCGCGGAACTGCTTATACCGGGTACAGGCGCAGTTCGGGCGCAACCGACGCGATGGCCGCGAAGTCCCTGTCATCCTGAAGCAAGACCAGGTCGTGTTCGATCGCAATGCGGGCGATCAGGCAGTCGTTGCTGCTGCGGGGCGTCTTGCCCGCGCGGCGGCAGTCTTGATAGAGCCGCGCCGCCGCGACGTGCGACGCGACCGGGTCCGCGGATGAATAGCAGCACAGTCCCGAGAAATACTTCCTCCACTTCTCGAAGCGTTCGTCCGAGTCCGCGCCCTGGAGTATCTCCTGCAGGATGATCGGCGCGACGCCCACGATCTGGTCTCCTGAAAGAAGCTCCCTGAGCGCATCAACCTGCCGGGTAGCGTTGCCTCGCAGGTAGTCGACCCAGACTGAGGTGTCCACCAGGACCATCAGTTCGCGGAGCGCGCCCGCTTGTGCTCGTAGTTCTTGCGTACCCCGCCGGTGCCGTAAAGATCGAGAAGTTTCCGCTGCCTTCCGCTCTGCACAAAACGCCGGAGCGCGACGGCAACCGCTTCCCTCATGGTCCTGACGTTGGCGAGCCGCATGGCTTCCTTGATGAGCTTGTCGTCGAGCACGATGTTGGTTCGCACAATACACCTCTGGATGTGTATAAGGCCTCAGACTACCACCGGCGCGCAACGGGCTCAAGCGCCGTCAGGAGCCGGCTGCTCCGCGCGCTAGACGAGCAGCGATGTAGCGCTTGGATTCCCGCTCGGCCGGCGCGCTTGACAAGGGTGGGAGCCGATTCGAGAATGAGCGCGCCCGGAATTTCCCACCCCGCGTTGCACCCCCCGGAATCCCGCAATGACTAACGTGCTGATCGTCCTCACCCTTCCGGGGCCGGTGCGGATGCAGTACTTCAGTCACGTCAAGACGCGTTTCCCCGAGGTCAAGCTCGACATGGTCGATCACCACAGCAAGGTCGATCCTTACATCGATGCAGCCGAGGTGCTGATCACCTTCGGGCCGCAGGTCACGAACCACGTGTTCGAGAAGGCGAAGAACCTCAAGTGGGTACAGGCGCTCGGCACTGGGGTGGACGGCATTACCGACCAGCCCGGATTGCGCCGTGACGTGCTGGTGACAAACATGCACGGCTTTCACGGCGGCCCGGTGTCGGAAGCGGCGCTCATGGCGATGCTCTCGCTTGCGCGCGACCTGCCGCGCTCCCTGCGCCTGCAGGCGCGGCGCAAATGGGAGCGCTTCCCTGCGAAGCTCCTGAAGGAGAAGACGGCCGGCATCTTCGGCGTCGGCACGATCGCGGCGGAACTGGCTCCGAAGTGCAAGGCGCTCGGGATGAAGGTGGTGGGCATCTCCTCGGCGAAGCGCGAGGTTGCGGGGTTCGACGAGATAGTCGGGCGGGACCGGCTCGAGCAGGCGGTGCGCGAGCTCGACTACCTCGTGCTCCTCACGCCCTACACCCCCGAGACGAAGAACATCGTCGATGCGAAAATCCTCGCGGCGATGAAGCCGGGCGCGTATCTCGTAAATCTCGCGCGCGGCGGCGTGGTGGACGAGGACGCGCTCTACACGGCGATGAAGGCAGGGCACCTGTTCGGCGCGGGGCTCGACGTCTGGGACGTGGAGCCGCCGCCGAAGGATCATCCGCTGCTCACCTTGCCCAACGTGATCGCGACCCCGCACGTGGCCGGCAATACCTTCGAGACCCAGGAACGAAGCGCCTTGTGGATTGCGCAGCAGACCGTGGACTTCCTGCAGGGTAAGCCGCCGAATCCCGCAAACCGCGTCGCCTGAAGCCTAGCGCTTGAAGACCACCGGCGCGTGGCTGTCCGGGTCGATCACCACGTCGACCACCGCGGGTAGGCCGCTCTCAAGCGCGCGTCTGATCGCGGGCAGCACGCCCGAGGGCTCGGTAACGCGCTCGCCGTAGGCGCCGAACACTTTCGCGAGCGCGGCGAAATCGACGTCGCCGTAGTCGACCGCGAAATAGCGGCCGCCGTAGAGTTCTTTCTGGAACGCGCGTTCGTTGCCGAGGCCCCGGTCGTTGTATACGACGCACACCACCGGGATCTTCTCGCGCACCGCGGTTTCCAGCTCGCCGATATTGCACATCATTCCCATGTCGCCGACGGCGGCCATCACCGGCTGCTTGGGGCGCGCGAGCTTGGCGCCCATCGCGATCGGGAACGCCGCGCCGACCGATCCCCAGTCGTCGCTGTACATGAAGGTGTCGGGCTGGTAGGTGTCCATGAACACGCGCATGTGCTTGCCCGCGTTGCCCGCGTCCACGATCATGATCCCGTCCCGCGGCAGCGCCTCGCGCATCGCGCGCGCCACCACCGGCGGGAGTATGGGTATCGCCTTCATGTCGATCAGCTTCTCGCGCTCGAGGTCCCAGTCCCGGCGCAGCGCCGCGACATCGATCCAGTTCCATTTCCTCTCGAGGCGTGCGGTGAGGCCTTCGATGAAGCTGAGCGTCGAGCCGGTCACGGCCTGCGCGACCGGAAACACCACGCCGATGTCGGTGCCCACCGGGCTGTGATGGATCAGCTTCGCCTCGCGGCTGATGAGCCCGTACTTGAAGGTGGTGGAAAAAAGATCGATGTGCGCGCCCACGGCGACGATCACGTCGGCCTGCGGCATCGCCACGTTTGCGCTCCCCCAGCCGTTGCGGCCGAGCGCGCCGAGCGCGAGCGCGTGGCTGGTCGGGAACGCGTCCGGGTGGAACTGCAGCGTCGCCACGGGAATGCCGGTGCGCTCGGCCAGGGCGCGCAGGGGGTCTAGCGCGTTTTCGCGCAGCACGCCGCCACCCGCCAGCAATACCGGCCGCTTCGCCTGCGCGATCAGCGCGGCGGCGCGCTCTAGCTCCGCCGCCGCGCAGGCCGCCAGCGAGCCGGGACGGTAGGCCTCGGGCGCGACAGGTTCTGACTCCGTCTTCTCGAGCAGGATGTCGCGCGAGGCGTCGAGGTGCACTGGGCCGAGCGGCTCGTCCAGCGCGACCCTGAACGCGCGCCGCACCGCCTCCTGCACCTTGGCGACCGACGGAATCGAGTACGCCCACTTGGTGATCGGTTTGCACAAGGTGACCTGGTCGATGTCCTGGCTCGCGTTTTTTTCGCGCATCCACAGTTCCTGCGCGCCGCTGATGCTGATCA
>CAYSFD010000041.1:0-21332 GCA_964430565.1 uncultured Enterobacteriaceae bacterium | reverse complement strand
ACTTCTTCGCCAGCACGTGCGTCATCGCCGCCGTCAGCGTCGTCTTGCCGTGGTCCACGTGACCGATCGTCCCCACGTTCACGTGCGGCTTGGTGCGCTCAAATTTGCTCTTGGACATGATGTGTTCCTTCCCTGCTATTTTTTGCGGGGGGGATTCTTATCGGGATTGTTGCGATCGATAATTCCGTCCGCGATGCTCTTTGGAGCCTCGGCGTAATGCTTGAATTCCATCGTATAGGTCGCTCTGCCCTGAGTGAGCGAGCGCAACTGTGTCGAGTACTGGAACATCTCGGCAAGTGGCACCGCGGCGCGAATCGCCTTGCCGGCGCCGAGATCTTCCATTCCCTGGAGAGCGGCGCGACGAGACGACAGGTCGCCCATGACGTCGCCCATTTTTTCCTCCGGTGTCTCCACTTCGACCGCCATGATCGGCTCGAGCAACACCGGGTTGGCCTTCCGCATGCCGTCCTTGAAAGCGAAAATCGCCGCCATCTTGAATGCGTTCTCGTTCGAGTCCACCTCGTGGTAGGAGCCATCGAACAGCGTCGCCTTGACATCCACGACCGGGAAGCCCGCGAGCACGCCGTCCTGAAGCGCCTCGTCGATTCCCTTCCTCACGGCCGGAATATATTCGCGCGGCACCTTGCCGCCCTTGATCCCGTCGACGAATTCGTAGCCCGCGCCATGGGGCTGCGGATCGAGCTTCAGCCATACGTGACCGTATTGCCCGCGTCCGCCCGACTGGCGGATGAATTTGCCTTCCGACTCGACCGACTTCCTCATGGTTTCGCGGTAGGCCACTTGCGGCGCGCCCACGTTAGCCTCGACGCTGAACTCGCGCTTCATCCGGTCGACGATGATCTCCAGGTGCAGCTCGCCCATGCCGGAGATGATGGTCTGGCCAGATTCTTCGTCGGTGTGCACGCGGAAGGACGGGTCTTCCTGCGCAAGCCTGTGGAGCGCGACACCCATCTTCTCCTGGTCGGCCTTGGTCTTGGGCTCGGCTGCGACGTGGATCACTGGCTCTGGGAACACCATCTTCTCGAGGATGATGACCTCGTCCGGATCGCACAGGGTTTCACCGGTCGTGACGTCCTTTAGGCCCACCGCCGCGGCGATGTCTCCGGCGCGCACTTCCTTGATCTCGTCGCGTTGATTGGCGTGCATCTGCAGCAGCCGCCCGATGCGTTCCTTGCGGCCGCGTACCGACGTATACACCGTGTCGCCCGAGTTGAGCACGCCGGAATAGACGCGGAAGAACGTCAGCTGGCCGACATAAGGATCAGTCATGATCTTGAACGCGAGTGCCGAGAACGGCTCCTCGTCCCCGGGCTTGCGCGCGTTGGGCTTGCCGTCCTCGTCCTGGCCCTTGACCGGCGGAATGTCCACCGGCGCAGGCAGGTAATCGATCACGGCATCGAGCATCGCCTGCACACCCTTGTTCTTGAATGCGGAGCCGCACAGCATCGGCACGATTTCGTTCTTGATGGTGCGGATGCGCAGGCCTTTCTTGATGTCATCGTTCGAGAGATTGTGACCCTCGAGATATTTGTGCATGAGATCGTCGTTGGCCTCGGCGGCCGCCTCGACCATCTTCTCGCGCCATTCCTTGGCCTGGCCGAGAAGGCTGGCGGGAATGTCGCGAATCTCGAACTTCATGCCCTGGGTGGAATCGTCCCAGTAGATCGCCTTCATGCGCACCAGGTCAATGACGCCCTCGAATTTCTCCTCGGCGCCGAGCGGAATCTGGATCGGCACGGGATTACCCTTCAGGCGGGTCTTGATGTGTCCATAGGACTTGAAGAAGTCCGCGCCCTGGCGGTCCATCTTGTTGATGAACGCGAGCCGCGGCACGCCGTACTTGTTTGCCTGGCGCCACACCGTCTCCGATTGCGGCTGCACGCCGGCCACCGCGTCGTACACCATGCACGCGCCGTCGAGCACGCGCATCGAGCGCTCCACTTCGATGGTGAAATCGACGTGGCCGGGCGTATCGATGATGTTGATTCTGTGCTCGGGAAAATTGCCGTCCATCCCCTTCCAGAAGCAGGTCGTCGCCGCCGAGGTGATGGTGATGCCACGCTCGCGCTCCTGCTCCATCCAGTCCATCACGGTGGCGCCGTCGTGCACTTCGCCCATCTTGTGCGAAACACCGGTGTAAAAAAGGATGCGCTCGGTGGTCGTGGTCTTGCCGGCATCGATATGCGCGCTGATGCCGATGTTGCGGTAACGGTCTATGGGAGTCTTGCGGGCCACGAGCAGCACCTGGATTTCCTAAAACCGGTAGTGGGCGAACGCTTTGTTCGCCTCGGCCATCCGGTGTACTTCATCGCGCTTCTTCATCGCGCCGCCGCGGCCTTCGGCGGCCTCCATTAGCTCGCCCGCCAGGCGGGCATCCATGGATTTCTCGCCACGCTTCTGCGCCGCTTCGCGGATCCAGCGCATCGACAGCGCCGCACGCCGCACCGGGCGCACTTCCACCGGAACCTGGTAGTTGGCGCCGCCCACGCGGCGACTCTTCACTTCGACCATGGGCTTCACGTTCTGTACCGCCTGGCTGAACACTTCCAGAGGGTCTTTGCCGCTCTTCGACTTGATCGCGTCGAAAGCGTCGTAGACGATATGCTCGGCGATCGATTTCTTGCCGCGCGTCATCAGCACGTTGACGAACTTGGCCACGTCGGCGTTGCCATACTTCGGATCCGGCAGGATCTCGCGCTTGGGAATCTCTCGGCGTCGGGGCATGGCGTTTCGCTGGGTTTTTTCGTTCGAGGCTCAGGCGGCCTTGGGTTTCTTCGCGCCGTATTTCGAACGGCCTTGCTTGCGGTCCTTGACGCCCTGGGTGTCGAGGCTGCCGCGCACGATGTGGTAGCGCACGCCGGGCAGGTCCTTGACGCGCCCGCCACGAATCAGCACCACCGAGTGCTCCTGCAGGTTGTGGCCCTCGCCGCCGATGTAGCTGATGACCTCAAAACCGTTGGTCAGTCTCACCTTGGCGACCTTGCGCAGCGCCGAGTTCGGCTTCTTGGGCGTCGTCGTATACACGCGAGTGCACACGCCGCGTTTCTGCGGGGAGCCGGCAAGCGCGGGCACCTTGCTCTTGGCAGGCAAGCGAACCCGGGCATGGCGCACTAACTGATTGATTGTCGGCATTATCTGGCGTACCAAAAAAACCGGGCGGCCCGTCTGCCTGTCCAAGAAAGACGGCCGCCCTACGAGATTCGAAGAGGCGGGATTTTAGCTGGGAAATCACTCAGTGGTCAACAAGTTATCGCCATTCTGATGACATCTGCGTATTCCGGGTAGCATTGGGCGCTCCTCGATGCCTTCCTCGATGACCAGCGCACTGTTTCAACCGATTCGACTACGCGAACTCGCGCTCGAAAACCGCATCATGGTGTCGCCCATGTGCCAGTACTCGGCCGTGGACGGCTCGATGACCGACTGGCACTTCGCCCACCTCGGCATGCTGTCCAACTCGGGCGCCGCGCTGCTGTGCTTCGAGATGACCGACGTCGAACCGATCGGCCGCATCACGCCGGGGTGCTCCGGCCTCTATTCCGACTCGAACGAAGCGGCGCTGCGCCGCGTGGTGCAGTTCTGCCGCGCTCATGGACAGGCGAAGCTCGCCATTCAACTTGCGCATGCAGGAAGGAAGGCTTCAACCGCCCCCCCTTGGGAGCGGAGAAAGCCGCTCCGGCCCGAGGAAGGCGGGTGGCAACCGGTTGCCCCGTCGGCCATAGCGATGGACGAGGATTCCCCGACACCTCGTGCGCTCAGCCGTGAAGAGATCAAGGCCCTGGTGGCGAAATTCGCCGATTCCGCGCAACGCGCCGAGCGAATCGGCTTTGACGCGATCGAGCTGCATGGCGCTCACGGCTATCTGATCCACGAATTCCTCTCGCCGATCGCCAACCGGCGGGAAGACGAATACGGCGGCTCGCTCGCCAACCGCATGCGCTTTCCGCTCGAAGTCTTCGCCGCGGTGCGCGCGGTCTGGCCCGCTCACAAGCCTTTGGGTATCCGCGTGTCCTGCACCGACTGGGTGGAAGGCGGCTGGGACATCGAGCAGACCCTTGCACTCGCCCGCGAGCTGAAGAAGCTCGGCTGCGACTGGATCGACTGCTCGAGCGGAGGAGTGGCGAAGAACCAGGTTGTCCCGGTCGCGCCGGGTTACCAGGTGCCCTTCGCCGAGCGGATTCGCAAGGAGACGGGCATCGCGACCATCGCCATCGGCCTCATCACCGAAGCGAAGCATGCCGAGAGCATCATCGCGGAAGGCAAGGCCGACATGGTGGCCCTGGCGCGAGGATTCCTGTGGGATCCCCATTGGGCGTGGCACGCGGCGTTCGAGCTGGGCGAGTCGCCGCGCGTGCCTCCGCAATATCTGCGCTCCGTTCCCGCCCCTCGAGCGGTCTCAGGCGAGCGCAAGCGCGCGCGGAGTTGATTCGCGGAGCGGTCCTCGAGCGCTGATGCCATGGAGCTGGCACTTCACCGTCCCCTTTTCTTCGACCCACACGCCGCGACCCGGGGCGAGAAAAAATCGGCAACCAATCTGCCGGCATATAGCGCGATCTAGCTATAGATCGTTGCATCCATAGGTAGATCGTTCTAGCATCACCCGCACTAGATTGGCGTGATGCCTAACACCACGCCGCACCGGGACGCGATTCTGCTATCCGTTTACGGCAGACCAGGGAGGAGGTCGGTGATGCCCAGGTGGACACGTTCTTTTGCATCTGCCAGGATAAGGTTCGAGCCATATGGTTCCAGACAATGAAACTAGCTTCTTCCGGCAGATGCGCGGCAGTCTCATCGGCGCGGGTATCATGCTTGGATTGGACGGTGCGGCGTCCGGCAGTTTCCTTTTCTCGATTTTCGTGTGTCCGATTTGGTTTCTGGTAGCGCTTTTCAAAGCGACTGACCGGGGGAGAGACTGGCGTGTGTCCGTTTCGAGGGTCGTCATCCCCCTGATCACGCTCGTGATCGTGCTTAGCAATGCTTGGCTGCAGTCGCGAGTGGCTCAGGCGCACGCCCAGAAGATTATCGAAGCGTCCAAGCAGTACCAGGCAACCAACGGTGTATATCCAAAGACGCTCGATGAATTGGTTCCGAAGTATCTGGGCTCTGTGCCGCGTGCGAAGTATGCGCTGTTAGGAGAATTCCTTTACTGGGAATGTGGCGACCGCCTTGTGATGACGTGCGTACGCAGCGGGGCCGACAAGGGTCAGCACCTGCTGATGTGGATGGCGGTTCCTCCCTTTGGTCGTCCATTTTACAATCTTGAACAGGCTCGGTCAGGCTATCTTGATTAGGGCGCGTTTTTCAACAGCCTGTTAGAGCGCACTGATGGATGCCAAGGCACGTATTGAGATCATCTCCGCGTTTGGCGCGCATCTCGAAGCAGAGAAATCCACATTCGGACGCGAGTCCGAACTTCCCTACCCGAAGGAACTTATTCGGGAGGCACTGGTGGAGGAGATGGTGTCGCCAACTACGCCCAAACTAGTGGACGCAATGGAGAGCGTGTTCCTCTTGCTTGAAGACTTTGTCTCAGATGAGGATTACGTGATTGTTCAACGGTTCGAAAGCGTTCTGAGTCAACGGGGCCAACTCCTCAATGCCGAGGGCGCTGCGTTTACGAAACTTGCGAAGGAAACGGCCGACGCTTTTGATCCGATGCGAGCGATAATGGACCGGTGCTTATCGCTGAAAACAGCAAGGATGCAGCAGCTTTCCGAGATACGCGCTTTACGACAGCGCGAGAATGGGTAACGAGTGTACGTTAGCTGCCCCTTGAGTGGGCCATGATCTCTTGTGCAAGTGGTCGAGTATCGTGGTGGCTGCTCTATTTGCTTGGGCCCTCCATGAGCAAGGAGGATCATGTCATTTCACGACTCAATGGAGTTATGCGTTCGTAGCGAGGGACCGATGAGCAGAGTTGTTACTTATGCCAACAACAAGTATCAGTGTTACTGCCAAATCAGGCTCGACAGCGGCGAAAGAATACTAATCTCAATAGCAAGTGCACCAACACCTAGCGTAAAAATAGTCAAGCTTTTCTTCGGTTTTTGGCCACTGCAAACTATCTGGGAGTACAACCCCACAATGGCCGGTGGTTACGACGCCTATATTCGGAAGTTAGTGAAGATGTTTCACGATCCACTTGCGTCAGACCTAAAGCACCCGTTGGACACATTCCGAGATCGTCTCCTTCCGTGCAAGTCTATTTCAGAGGTTCAAAATTCACTCTTTCAAGCTGAGCGAAGCACTAACAACGAAGGAAAAAACGCATAACTATATTTTCAACCGGATGCAGTGTGACGGCAGCGCAGTGTTTTGTGATCACGGCCAGCGCCGGTTAAAACGGGCCTTAGAGCGCATGTAGAAGCTGAAGTAGGTTCTGAAATGCAAAGGAATGTCCCACGCAATCTGATTGCAGCTACGGCAATGGAGAAGATCTCCAGCCTAGGCATTACGTACGTCCTACAGCAAAGGATAGGAGCGTTTGCTGTCTGTTGGGGCATGTTTGAAACGCACTTGGAAGGCGCGATATGGGCGCTCAAAGACGAGCAAGTAAGAGGCGCTCGACCATCGACAGACAGGACGCCGGTGAGCGAATGGCTCAAGGTTCTCGAAGCGGGCCACGACAATCTGTCATCGGGTTGTAATGATGTTCTGAAGCTCGCGGCCGAAGCCGCGCAGAGTCTAATGAGTTATCGACATTCCCTATTGCACGGGACGTTGGTTGCAATTCCGGGCGCTCCCTTCTTCATACGAAACCCACGATGGAATGGAGAGGTTCGCAAGCGTGAGAGCGGTGACGCACACATAGATGAGAACTTACTCGACATGGCAATCGGGGTGGCATGGATCCTCTTCAGGGTCGCTGTGCTCGCCAAGCAAGCCCGTCAGGACACAGGCGTAGCAACTCAGTTGGAAGGCATGAAGGAGGAGGTTCATCGAGCCAAAAGTTGCGCCGGCGAACTGCGGCATTTGGCTGCGCTGATGAATCACGAAAAGTACTAGGGCACGCAATCTAGGGACGCAGCGCACATCCTCGATCGGTCTGACATGGAGCGGCCCCGCCGCCCTAGCGAGCTTTTCAAATGGGTCATGGAGAAGTGCTCCGAGCTAGGGGCTACCTCGGACGCCAAGGCGTTCGCGCGCTCAGGTGCTGTGCTGTCGAAGAAGTTCTATGACGAGGTGTACCCTCTCGCTATCTTCGCCGAGCGTGAGTTCTCAGGTCGTGACGACGTTCTCGTTCAACCCAATCTAGAGAACGATAACTTCGATGGGAGGATCACCGTCGGGACGGGATCGGACGCGAGAGCCATTTTTGTTGAGCTCACATACGCGAAGGACGGCTACGATGAATCGCGCCGGATGGAGGTTCTTTGTCGCCAAGGCCACGTAAACTTGACCGGCCCGGTCTCCTCGTCAGGGCGCAAAGGTTGGCCGAACCGCAAAGTGCATGTTGAAAACGAGGCAGCTTCCCATCTCGCCATGTTAGAGACCTATTTGGCCATTGTTAGGGAGAGACTCAAGGAAAAAGCACGCTCTCACCACGGAGGTGACCACGTTCTCGTTGTCGCCGTTGACGACCATTTGCCTCTTCGCCAGCCCTCCGATATTGATCAACTTCACAATGCCACCACATCCTGGTTATCCGAGCTTAGTCTCGACTTCGGGCGACTCGTCTTCATTGGGATTGCTGGCAATCTCTATCTGTCGTATGACCTCAGGCGCTAGTACCCGGATTGCGCCGGGCTTCAGCATGAATCGCTGTTCCGCGGCACATTTTCGGACAACCAGCCGGTGGGCCGCGAGGAGCGAGTGTTCGTGCTAGGGCCGGAACGGGCGCATCAATGATGCGTGGGACCGCGTGCAGCTCCTTCAGAGGCGGCAGGCCGAATTCCACGAGGTGCTACGTGCTCTCGGTCGAGCCATAGGAGGAAGCCGTATTCGCTTCCAAAGCGACGAATGAGGCTCAGTCCGCCTTCAAACCTGCTTTGCGGACCACATCGCCCCACTTCGCGATTTCCCGCTTGATGTAATCGGAGAACTCCTCCGGCGTACTGGTCACCGGATCGGTCGCCATCGCGGCGAGCCGCTCCTTCATCTCCGGCGCGTGCATGATGCGAACGATTTCCGCGTTGAGGCGCGCAACGACAGGCCGCGGCGTGCCGGCGGGAGCAAGGATGCCGTACCACGTCGTGACTTCGAAATCGCGCAATCCCGCCTCGGCGACGGTGGGAACGTCGGGAAGGGCTGCCGAGCGCTGCGGCGTCACGAGAGCGAGCGCCCGCAGCCTTCCCGCCTTGATATGAGGCGCGGCTGCGGGAATGCCGATGAAAACAAGATGAACCTGCCCCGAGAGCACGTCCTGCATGGCGAGGTTCACACCCTTGTAAGGGATGTGGACGAGCTTTACCCCCGCCACGATGTTGAAGAGCTCCCCGGCAAGATGGTTGGACGTGCCGCTGCCACCCGAGCCGAAGTTCATCCCACCCGGTTTCGTCTTCGCGAGCTCGATGAATTCAGCAAGCGTGTTCGCGGCCACCGATGGATGCGTGATCATGACGTTCGGCACCGTCGCAACGAGGCTTACCGGCGCGAAATCCCTGACCGGATCGTAGTTGAGCTTTGAGTACAGGCTCGGGCTGATCGCGAGCGAAGGCGCAACCAGAACGATCGTATAGCCGTCGGGCGCGGACCGGGCTGCCGCCTCCGCACCGACGTTGCCGCCCGCCCCTCCGCGATTTTCCGTCACGACGGGCTGCCCGAGTCCCGCGCTCAGGCGCTCCGAGATCAGGCGACCCAGGATGTCCGTGCCGCCTCCCGGCGGGAAGGGCAGAATGAGCCGCACCGGCTTGCTCGGCCAGGCGTCGGGCGCCTGGGCCGCCGCTGGAACAGGCGCAATCGCGGCCGCTGCGGTCAAGAGCAGCGCGCGGAGGATTCTCACGACTCCGCCGGCAGCCACGAGAGCCCTACCCCTCAGGCGTTCTCGATCTGCGCTGGCGCTTCGGCCTCGACGACGGGCGGGCTTTCCTCGAACAACTGCGCCGGCGGCGCGATCTTGCGGGCGTTGTGGTATGCCATGCCCGTGCCCGCCGGAATTAGCCGGCCGACGATGACGTTCTCCTTCAGGCCGCGCAACTCGTCGCGTTTGCCCATGATCGCGGCCTCGGTGAGCACGCGGGTGGTCTCCTGGAACGACGCAGCGGAGATGAACGAGTCGGTCGACAGCGACGCCTTGGTAATCCCGAGCAGCATGTAGCTGTAGGTCGCCGGTTTCTTGCCTTCGGCCTGCACTTTCTCGTTTTCCTCGAGCACGTCGGCACGCTCCACCTGCTCGCCCACGATGAAGCGCGTGTCGCCCGGCTCGTCGACCTGCACGCGGCGCAGCATTTGCCGCACGATCACCTCGATGTGTTTGTCGTTGATGCGCACACCCTGCAGGCGATACACGTCCTGCACTTCGTCGGTGATATAGCGCGCCAGCGCTTCGACGCCCTGCAAGCGCAGGATGTCGTGCGGCTCGGCCGGGCCGTCGACGATAAACTCGCCCTTGTTGACGACCTGCCCGTCGTGCGCCATGACGTGCTTGTCCTTCGAGATCAGGTACTCGTGCGCAACGCCCTCCGGGTCGGTGATGACCAGGCGCTGCTTGCCCTTGGTATCCTTACCAAAGGACACCGTTCCCGTGATCTCGGCGAGCAAGCCCGCGTCCTTGGGCGAGCGCGCCTCGAAGAGCTCCGCAACACGCGGCAAACCGCCCGTGATGTCGCGGGTCTTGGAGGTCTCCTGCGGGACCCGCGCGAGCACCTCGCCCACGTGCACCTGCTGCCCGTCCCTCACGGTGATGAGCGAACCGACCTGGAACGTGATGGTGATCGGATGGTCGGTGCCGGCAATCCGGATCTCCTCGCCGGACTCGTTGAGCAGCTTCACCTGCGGACGCAGGCCCTTGCCAGCCGCGGCCCTGCGCTTTGGATCGATGACCACCAGCGTCGAAAGGCCCGTCACCTCGTCGATCTGCTTGGCGACGGTGACGCCTTCCTCGATGTGCTCGAAGCGCACGGTGCCGCCGTACTCGGTGATGATCGGGCGGGTATGCGGGTCCCACGAGGCGAGCACTTGCCCCGCCTTGACGGGCTTGCCGTCGGCGACGAGCAGTGTCGCACCGTACGGAATCTTGTGACGTTCCCGCTCGCGTCCGTTGTCGTCGGTAACGAGCACTTCTCCGGTCCGGGAGATCACCACCTTCTCGCCTTTGTGGTTGGTCACGTAGCGTATCTGCGGCGTAAAACGCACGGTGCCGTTTGACTTTGCCTCGACCTGATTCGCCACCGCGGCGCGCGACGCTGCTCCGCCGATGTGGAAGGTACGCATGGTGAGCTGCGTTCCCGGCTCGCCGATCGACTGCGCGGCGATCACGCCGATCGCCTCCCCGATGTTGACAGGCGACCCCCTCGCGAGGTCGCGCCCATAGCACTTGGCACAAAGACCCCAACGCGTATCGCAGGTGAGAGGGGTGCGCACGCGCACCTCGTCGATGCCCAGCAACTCGATGGTCTCGACCTCGTCTTCGTTGAGGAGGGTTGCGGCGTGATAGAGAACTTCCTGGGTTTCCGGGTGCAGAACGTCCGACGCAATGACCCGGCCGAGGATGCGCTCTCTCAGCGCTTCGACCACCTCGCCGCCTTCGACCAGCGCTTTCATGACGACCCCGTTGTTCGTGCCACAGTCATCCTCGGTGACCACGAGGTCCTGCGTCACGTCCACCAGACGCCGCGTGAGATAACCCGAGTTCGCCGTCTTCAACGCCGTGTCGGCGAGGCCCTTGCGCGCACCGTGCGTCGAGATGAAGTATTGCAGCACGTTCAGTCCTTCACGGAAGTTCGCCGTGATCGGCGTCTCGATGATCGAGCCGTCCGGCTTGGCCATCAGGCCTCGCATTCCGGCGAGCTGGCGAATCTGGGCCGCAGACCCGCGCGCGCCGGAGTCGGCCATCATGTAGATCGAGTTGAACGATTCCTGCCTGACGCGGTTGCCCTTGCGGTCCGCGACCTCCTCGGAGGAAAGCTGGTCCATCATCGCCTTGCCGACCTGATCGCCGGCCCGGCCCCAGATGTCCACCACCTTGTTGTAGCGCTCGCCCACCGTAACCAGGCCTGAGGTGTACTGCGACTCTATTTCCTTCACCTCGGTCTCGGCCGCGGCGATAAGGTCGTGTTTCTGCACCGGCACCAGCATGTCATCGACGCAGATCGAGATGCCGGCGCGGGTGGCGAAGCCGAAGCCTGCCTGCATCAGCTTGTCTGCGAAGATCACCGTTTCACGCAGCCCGCAGCGGCGAAAAGCGGCGTTGATGAGCTTGGAGATCTCTTTTTTCTTGAGCGCCTTGTTGATGAGCTCGAAGGGCAGACCCGCCGGCAGGATCTCCGAGAGCAGGGCGCGGCCGACAGTGGTCCGGTGACGGACGAGTTTTTCGACCTTCTCTCCGTTCGGGCCGAATTCGGCCTCGCGAATGCGCACGGTGACCCCGGCATGCAGCTCGGCCTGGCCGGAGTTGTACGCGCGCGCCACTTCGGTCACGTCGGCAAAAACCATGGCTTCGCCTTTCGCGTTGATGCGCTCGCGCGTGGCGTAGTACAGGCCCAGCACGATGTCCTGCGAAGGCACGATGATCGGGTCGCCGTTCGCTGGAGACAGAATGTTGTTCGAAGCGAGCATCAGCGTTCTTGCTTCCATCTGCGCTTCGAGCGACAGCGGTATGTGCACGGCCATCTGGTCGCCGTCGAAGTCCGCGTTAAACGCGGCGCAGACCAGCGGGTGCAGCTGGATCGCCTTGCCCTCGATCAGCACGGGCTCGAAGGCCTGGATACCGAGACGGTGCAGGGTCGGCGCGCGGTTCAGCATCACCGGGTGCTCGCGGATCACCTCTTCGAGAATGTCCCAAACGACGGGCGTTTCCGCCTCGACTTCGCGTTTGGCGGCCTTGATGGTGGTGGCGATGCCCTGCATCTCGAGCTTGTTGAAGATGAACGGCTTGAACAATTCGAGGGCCATCTTCTTGGGCAGGCCGCACTCGTGCAGCTTCAGTTGCGGGCCCACTACGATCACCGAGCGGCCCGAGTAGTCGACGCGCTTGCCGAGCAGGTTCTGGCGGAAGCGCCCGCCCTTTCCCTTGATCATGTCGGCGAGCGATTTAAGCGGTCGCTTGTTGGCGCCGGTCATCGCCTTGCCGCGGCGGCCGTTGTCGAGGAGCGAATCCACCGCCTCCTGCAGCATGCGTTTTTCGTTCTTGACGATGATCTCGGGCGCCTTGAGCTCCAGCAGCCGCTTCAGCCGGTTGTTGCGGTTGATGACGCGGCGATAGAGGTCGTTCAGGTCGGAGGTCGCGAAGCGTCCCCCGTCGAGCGGAACCAGAGGCCGGAGTTCCGGAGGCAGCACCGGCAGCACCTCCAAGACCATCCAGTCGGGCTTGATGCCGGACTTCTGGAAGCCCTCCAGCACCTTGAGGCGTTTGGCGAGCTTCTTGATCTTGGTATCCGAACCCGTGGCCTCAAGGTCCTTTCTCAAGGTTTCGATTTCCCGGTTCAGCTCCAAGGCGCGGAGCAGCTCGCGGATCCCCTCGGCCCCCATCAATGCCTGAAAGTCGTCCCCGTGCTCCTCGATCTTGGCGAGGTAATCCTCCTCGGAGAGAAGCTTTGCCCGCTTGATCTTCTCGTCGTTGACCATCCCGGCGTCGGTGATGACGTAGGCCTCGAAGTAGAGGACGCGCTCGATGTCGCGCAAGGTCATGTCGAGCACCAGCCCCAGTCTCGAAGGCAGGCTCTTCAGGAACCAGATGTGCGCCACAGGGCTGGCGAGTTCAATGTGCCCCATGCGCTCGCGACGGACCTTGGCGAGCGTGACCTCGACGCCGCATTTCTCGCAGATCACCCCGCGGTGCTTCAGGCGCTTGTACTTGCCGCACAGGCACTCGTAGTCCTTGATCGGTCCGAAAATCTTCGCGCAGAAGAGACCATCTCTCTCCGGCTTGAAGGTGCGGTAGTTGATCGTCTCGGGTTTCTTCACCTCCCCGTAGGACCACGAGCGGATCTTTTCGGGAGAAGCGATCCCGATCTTGATCGCGTCGAACTCTTCTTCCTGCGTGACCTGCTTGAACAAATCGAGCAGTGCTTTCATGTATTGCTCCTGTGCCAGAACTACTGTTCCAGACTTTCACCGACACCCGGCGCAAAACGCCGGGTGTCGAACTTGTGTCAGAATCTCTCCAGGTCGATGTCGATTCCCAGAGAGCGAATTTCCTTCACCAGCACGTTGAACGATTCCGGCATTCCGGCGTCGATCTTGTGGTCGCCCTTGACGATGTTTTCGTAGACCTTGGTGCGGCCGTTGATGTCGTCGGACTTGACCGTGAGCATCTCCTGGAGCGTGTACGCGGCGCCGTAGGCTTCGAGCGCCCAGACCTCCATCTCTCCGAAGCGCTGTCCGCCGAACTGCGCCTTGCCCCCGAGAGGCTGCTGGGTGACCAAGCTGTACGGCCCGGTCGAACGCGCATGCATCTTGTCGTCGACCAGATGGTGCAGCTTCAACACGTGCATGAATCCCACCGTCACCTGCCGGTCGAAAGGGTCGCCGGTTCGTCCGTCGTGCAAGGTCACCTGCCCCCCTTGCGGCAGCCCCGCTGCATCGAGCATTTCCTTGATCTCGTTCTCGGAAGCGCCGTCGAAGACCGGGGTCGCGAACGGCACCCCTTGCTTCAGGTTATGTGCAAGTGTGATCACTTCTTCGTCGGAGAGCCCGCTCAGATCCTCGGGCTTGCCGCCGTGGCCGTAGATGCGGTTCAGGAACTTGCGCACCTCGGCCGCCTTGGCACTCGCCTTGAGCATCTCGCCGATTTTCACTCCCAGGCCCTTGGCCGCCCAACCCAGATGGGTTTCGAGGATCTGGCCCACGTTCATTCGCGAGGGCACGCCCAGCGGGTTGAGCACCAGGTCCACGGGGGTGCCGTCGGACATGCTGGGCATATCCTCCACCGGCACGATCTTGGAGATCACGCCCTTGTTCCCGTGGCGGCCGGCCATCTTGTCGCCGGGCTGCAGGCGCCGCTTCACGGCGACGTACACTTTCACCATTTTCTGCACCCCGGGGGGCAGCTCGTCGCCCTGGGTAAGCTTCTTCTTTTTCGCCTCAAACGCGGCGTCGAACCTCACCCGAGTCTGCGCGAGACTTTCTTTCAGACTTTCCAGCTGCTGCGCGGCATCCTCATTCGCAAGGCTCACCTCGAACCAGTCGTAGCGTTCGACGCCCTCCAGGTAAGACTTCGTGATCTTGGTGCCCTTGGCGAGCTTCTTGGGCCCCTTGTTGGCGGTCTTGCCGATTAGCATGCGCTCGATGCGCTCGAAAGCGTCGGTCTCGACGATGCGCATCTGGTCGGCAAGGTCCTTCTTGTAGCGCTTCAGTTCCTCGTCGATGATCTCCTGGGCGCGCTTGTCGCGCTCGATTCCTTCCCGGGTGAACACCTGCACGTCGATGACAGTGCCTGAAATCCCGGAAGGCACGCGCAGGCTCGTGTCCTTCACGTCGGAAGCCTTTTCGCCGAAGATCGCGCGCAACAGCTTCTCCTCGGGAGTGAGCTGCGTTTCTCCCTTGGGCGTGACTTTGCCGACCAGCACGTCGCCCGCCTCGACTTCCGCTCCAATGTAGACGATACCGGACTCGTCGAGCCGCGCGAGCTGCGCTTCGGACAGGTTCGAAATGTCCCGGGTGATTTCTTCGGGCCCCAGCTTGGTATCCCGGGCGACGACCGTCAGCTCTTCGATGTGGATCGAGGTATAGCGCTCGTCCGCGACCACGCGCTCGGAGATCAGGATCGAGTCCTCGAAATTGAACCCGTTCCAGGGCATGAAAGCGACCAACATGTTCTGCCCGAGTGCCAACTCTCCCATATCGGTCGAGGCGCCGTCGGCGACCACGTCGCCCTTGGAGATGCGCTCGCCCGGTTTCACCAGGGGCGTCTGGTTGATATTGGTGTTCTGGTTGGAACGGGTGTACTTCACCAGGTTGTAGATGTCCACGCCGACATCACCCGGAACCGTCTCGTCGTCGTTCACGCGCACCACGATCCTGCTCGCATCGACATAATCGACGGCGCCGCCGCGCAGCGCCTGCACGGCCGTACCCGAGTCCACGGCAACCGTGCGCTCGATGCCGGTGCCGACGAGCGGCTTCTCCGCCCGCAGGCACGGTACCGCCTGGCGCTGCATGTTGGAACCCATCAGCGCGCGGTTGGCGTCGTCGTGCTCGAGGAACGGGATGAGCGAGGCCGCAACCGATACAATTTGCGCAGGCGCGACGTCCATGTACTGCACCCGGTCGGCGGTTGCCAGGTTGAACTCGTTCTTGAAGCGGCAGGACACCAGGCCGTCAACCAGCTTGCCGCCCTTGTCGATCTGCGCGTTCGCCTGGGCGATAACGAAGTTACCTTCCTCGATTGCCGACAGGAAGTCGATTTCGCTGGTGACCTTGCCGTTCACCACCTTGCGGTAGGGCGTCTCCAGGAACCCGTACCTGTTGGTGCGGGCGTAGAGCGCGAGCGAATTGATCAGGCCGATGTTCGGACCTTCCGGCGTCTCGATCGGGCACACGCGGCCGTAATGGGTGGGGTGAACGTCGCGCACTTCGAACCCCGCGCGCTCGCGCGTGAGTCCCCCGGGTCCGAGCGCGGAGACGCGCCGCTTGTGAGTAATCTCGGAGAGCGGATTGGTCTGATCCATGAACTGCGACAATTGCGAGGAGCCAAAGAACTCCTTGATCGCCGCCGAAATCGGTTTCGCGTTGATCAGGTCGTGCGGCATGAGGTTGTCCGATTCCGCCTGCGACAAGCGTTCCTTCACCGCCCGCTCGACCCGAACCAGGCCGGCCCGAAACTGGTTTTCGGCGAGTTCGCCCACCGAGCGCACACGCCGGTTGCCGAGATGGTCGATATCGTCGATCTCTCCGCGGCCGTTGCGCAGCTCGACCAGAATTCCCACCACGGCAAGGATGTCGTCGTTCGAGAGCGTTCCCGCCCCTTCGGCTGCGTGCGTGCCGCAGCGCTGGTAGAACCTGCGCAGCCAGCCCGGCGTCCTTTCATCGACCTTCTCCGGATAGGCGCGGCGGTTGAACTTCATGCGGCCGACGGCCGAAAGGTCGTAGCGCTCTTCCGAATAGAACAAGCCTTTGAACAGCGTCTCGACGGCATCCACGGTGGGTGGCTCGCCGGGGCGCATCATGCGATAGATGGCGACGCGCGCCGCGGTCTGGTCTGCGGTCTCGTCGATTCTCAGGGTCTGGGAGATGTACCCCCCCTGGTCGAGATCGTTGGTGTAGATGGTCTTGATCGCCTCGACACCCGCTTCGCGAAGCTTTGCAAGCAGCGGTTCGGTGATTTCGTCGTTGGCGTTTGCCAAGATCTCGCCGGTTTCCTTGTTGACGACGCTGTGCGCAAGCGCCCGCCCGAGGAGGAAGTCGTCGGGCACAGCCATACGCTTCATGCCGGCGGCTTCCATGTCGCGGATGTGCTTGACGGTAATGCGCTTGTCTTTTTGCACGACCGTCTTGCCGGCCTTATCAACGAAATCGAAGCGCGCCACTTCACCGCGCAAGCGCTCCGGCACCAGCTCGAACTGGTTGCCGCTTTTCGAGAGCAGAAAATTGTCGAAGTCGTAGAACGCCGCCAGAAGCTGCTCCGGCGTCATGCCGATCGCCTTGAGAAGGATGGTGACGGGCATCTTGCGCCGGCGGTCGACGCGGAAGTAGAGGTAGTCCTTGGGGTCGTACTCGAAATCGAGCCAGGAGCCGCGGTAGGGAATGATGCGGGCAGAAAAGAGCAGCTTCCCCGAAGAGTGCGTCTTGCCGCGATCGTGCTCGAAGAAAACCCCGGGGGAGCGGTGCAGCTGGCTGACGATCACGCGCTCGGTGCCGTTAATGACGAACGAGCCGGTGTTGGTCATGAGCGGGATCTCGCCCATGTACACTTCCTGCTCCTTCACCTCCTTGATCGTGGGTTTGGAGGCCTCCTTGTCCATGATCGTGAGGCGCACCTTCGCGCGCAACGGACTCGCGTAGGTCAGGCCGCGCTGCTGGCATTCTTTTACATCGAAGGGCGGCTCGCCGAGCGAATAGCTGACGAACTCCAGGCGCGCGTTTCCCGAGTGGCTGGAGATGGGGAAGATCGAGGTGAAGGCCGCCTGAAGGCCCTCGTTCTTGCGCTTCTCCGCCAGCACCGCCGCCTGCAGGAACGCAGCGAAGGACTCGAGTTGGGTCGCCAGAAGAAACGGCACGTTCAGCACGCTCGCGCGCTTGGCGAAGCTCTTGCGGATGCGTTTCTTCTCGGTGGACGAATAGTTTGCAGCGATGCTCATGGACGCTCCATTTCGGGGCCGGAGGACAGATGACAGAGGCGGAACCCGAAGGTTCCGTCCGCTGTCGTCTGCGCTCGACAGGCCAAACTCAAAAAACTTCTACCACGCAGAACACGGAGCGCGCGGAGATAAGTTTTCTCCACGTCCTCCGCGTCCTCCGCGGTTCAAAGCTCCAACAATTACTTGATCTCGGCCTTGGCGCCGGCGTCGATCAGCTTCTTCAGAATCGCTTCCGAATCCGCCTTGGACACGCCTTCCTTGACGGGTTTGGGCGCGCCATCCACCAGGTCCTTCGCCTCCTTGAGGCCGAGCCCGGTAACTTCGCGGACTGCTTTGATCACATTGACCTTGTTCTCTCCGAACGAAGTAAGCATGACCGTGAACTCGGTCTGCTCTTCCGCCACCGCCGCACCAGCGCCGCCGCCTGCAGGGGCGGCCACGGCCACCGTCGCCGCGGCTGCGGACACGCCGAACTTCTCTTCGAGGTCCTTGATCAACCGCGACAGCTCCAGCACCGACATGTTGGAAATCGCATCGAGGATTTCAGCCTTTGCTACTACCATTTCGTTTCTCCTGAATCAGTGTTCGTTAAAACCGGCTAAGAAGTGGTCGATCGCCTGCCGCTACAGTCCCCGGCAGCGCCGCCGCGCCTATTGAGCGGCGGCGCGTTTGTCATGGACGGCCGCGAGGGTGCGCACGAAGCGCGCGGGCACCTCATTGAGCGTCCGCGCAAATTGCGCGATCGGGGCCTGCATCGTACCCAGCAGTTTCGCGAGCAGCTCATCGCGCGACGGCATCAGTGCAAGCGCGGTGACTTCCTTCGCGGAGATCACCCCATCTGGCATGGCGCCGGCGCGGATGACGAGCTTGTCATTCGCCCTGGCGAACTCGTTGAGCACCTTAGCGGTCGCTACCGGGTCGGGCGACATGCCATATACCAGCGGTCCCTTCAAGTGCTGGGACAGCCCGGCAAACGGCGTGCCTTCGACGGCGCGGCGCGCAAGGGTGTTCTTGAGGACGCGCAGGTACACGCCCGCCTTGCGCGCTTTCGCGCGCAGCTCGTTCATGCGGCCCACTTCCAGACCACGGTACTCTGCGACGACGATCGCCTTTGCCTTCGTCAACTGCGCCGAGATTTCGGCGACTGCCGCCTTTTTCTTGTCAAGATCAAGACCCAAGGTCTACCTCCATTTGTCAAAACCGCACGCCACAAGGGCTTGCGGAACCCACGGCGACCTTGCATTCAGGAAAATCCTGTCTGGGGTTCGCCATCTGCGTAGGGTTCTTTCAAAATTAAACCTCGCGGTCCCTACGGTCTTTGATAACCCACCGCACGCCGTTCGAGACGTGCGATGGCCCAAAGTCATGTCCCCGCGCAAGCGGGGATCCAAATTCTTCGAATACGCCTCACTCAATGTTGTGCCGCCCCGCCGCCGAAACTCGCTACATCTACCCGTACGCCCGGTCCCATGGTCGATGAAATCGAAACCTTGCGCAGATAAATGCCCTTCACGTTGGACGGCTTCGATTTGTTTACAGCGTCGACCAGCGCCGCCAGATTGTCGCGCAGTTGCTCCGGTGTAAAGGAGGCTCGCCCGATAGAGCATTGAACGATCCCGGATTTGTCGGCGCGGTACTGGACCTGGCCGGCGCGGGCATTCTTCACCGCTGCGGCGACATCGGGCGTCACCGTGCCCACTTTCGGGTTGGGCATCAGCCCGCGCGGGCCGAGGATCTGACCCAATTGCCCGACTACGCGCATCGTGTCCGGACTGGCGATCACGATGTCAAAGTCGATCTTCCCCGCTTTGATGCTCTCGGCGAGATCTTCCAGCCCGACCACGTCCGCGCCCGCCTCTTTCGCCGCAGCAACCTTGTCGCCTTGAGCAAACACGGCGATCCGCACCTTCTTTCCCGTCCCGGCCGGCATCAGGACAGAACCGCGCACCGTCTGGTCGGATTTTTTCGCATCGATGCCCAGATTGATCGCGACATCGACCGCTTCGTCGAACTTCGCGATGGCCGCCTGCTTGAGAATCTTGAACGCGTCGAGCACAGGGTAGTTCTTGTTGTGCTCGCGCAGCTTCTCCCAGGCCTGTTTTCGTTTCGGGAGTTTGCTCATTTTTCGCCCTCCACGGTCACGCCCATCGAACGCGCGCTCCCCGCGATGGTGCGCACCGCCGCGTCCAGATCGGCTGCGGTCAGGTCCGGCATCTTGGCTTTGGCGATCTCCTCGGCCTGGGCGCGCGTGATCTTGCCCACCTTGTCGGTATGCGGCGTCTTGCTGCCCGATTCGATCCCCGCCGCCTTCTTGATCAGCACGGTGGCGGGCGGCGTCTTGATAATGAAGCTGAAGCTCTTGTCCTGATACGCGCTGATGATGACCGGCAGCATCAACCCAGGTTCGACCTTCTGCGTCTGCGCATTGAACGCCTTGCAAAATTCCATGATGTTCAGCCCGCGCTGTCCGAGCGCCGGCCCGATCGGCGGGCTGGGATTGGCCTTGCCCGCAGGAACTTGCAGCTTGATGAATCCGACAATTTTCTTCGCCACTTTCTACTCCTCTAAGGTGGGTCCAAACGAGCGCCACACGCACTCTCCCCGATTACTGCACTACGCAACTTCGCTGCATCCCCCGCGCGTTGATCGGCGCTCTGCGTCCGATCCAACGCGCGGACTTAAACCGGCGCGCTCTGCGCGTCCGGCTTTAAGCTTTTTCGACCTGCCCGAACTCCAACTCCACCGGCGTTGCCCGCCCGAAGATCGTCACCGACACGCGCAGCTTCGACTTGTCGTAATTCACATCCTCGACCGTGCCGTGAAAGTCCGTAAACGGCCCTTCCCTTACGCGCACCGCCTCGCCTGTTTCAAAGAGCACTTTAGGCTTGGGCTTCTCCACCCCCTCCTGCATCTGCTGCAGGATGTTCTTCACTTCCTTCTCGCTGATGGGCGGGGGCTTCCTGCCGTGCGCCCCGCCGACGAAACCCGTGACCTTGGGCGTGTTCTTTACCAGATGCCAGGCCTCGTCGGTCATGTCCATTTCCACGAGAACGTAGCCCGGAAAAAACTTTCGCTCCGAGATGTTCTTCTGCCCGCCCTTCATCTCGACGACTTCCTCGGTCGGCACCAGGATCTTTCCGAACATTTCCTGCATGTTCGCGCGCTGAATGCGGTCGAGCAGCGTTCGCTGCACCGACTTCTCGAAGCCCGAGTAGGCATGAACCACGTACCAACGCATCGTCATAGCTACTTCTTCCATCCGAGGAGCAGGTCGTACATCACGTATTCGAGGCCTTTATCTGTAATCCACAGGAACACAGCCATCGCCACTACGAAAGCGAATACGGCGCCAGTGGTCTGAAACGATTCCTTGCGGGTCGGCCATACAACCTTCTTGGTCTCGACGACCGCCTCCTGCGCAAACACAAAGAACTGCTTTCCCGGCTCGGTCGTCCAACCGACGACCGCCGCGGCTGCAATGCCGGCCAGCACGCTCACGATGCGCAGCACCATCGGGCTTTCCGAAAGGTAATAGAACCCCGCGATACCCGCAATCAGCAGCAGCACCGCCACTGAAACCTTGATTTTGTCCACCATCCGCCTTTAAGTCGAGCGGGACCACACTCCCGCTATCGGTTCCTTCAATCTACCCCTGCCGGGCAGCCTCACAGTACTTGGCAGGCCAAGAGGGAATCGAACCCCCAACCTTCGGTTTTGGAGACCGACGCTCTGCCAGTTGAGCTATTGGCCTTTTTAACCCGCGTCACTCGATTACTCGATCACTTTGGCCACGACGCCCGCCCCGACGGTCTTGCCGCCCTCGCGGATGGCAAAGCGCAGGCCCTGCTCCATGGCAATGGGGGCGATCAGCGTCACCACCATCTTGATGTTGTCCCCCGGCATCACCATCTC
>CAYSFD010000040.1:0-8302 GCA_964430565.1 uncultured Enterobacteriaceae bacterium | reverse complement strand
TCTTCAGGTTGTTTCGCCCGCTGCCTTTCGACCTTGAAGTCGCGCGCGTCCACGCGCATCTCGTGAGCTCGCTCGGGCGAGGCGTAACGCTCGGAGCTCTCGATCTCATCATCGGTGCTACAGCAATCCGCCACGGCTTTCCTGTGCTCACCACGAATGCGGCCGATTTCCGCCGCATGCCGGGCTGCAATGTAGAAGCGCTGTAACCGTTCGCCCGCTTCACGTCTTCCACTCACTGCGAGAACGACCTGGCTAGGGCATGATTATCGGTTTCTGAGTGACATTGGCCTCCTTCGGACTCGGCATCGGCGGCCGTTTCGACCGCCTCATCACGAACCCTTGGCCGGCCGCTTCGCAGTCGGGGTCTTGAACTCCCAGTCGTTTTTTCCCTTCTTGCAGAACGTGTAGCGGCCGCGCATGTGGCGGTCCTGGCCGTCGGATTCGATCGTCGCGTCGCGGCACTTCATGCCGGCGTCGTCGAACCTGTTGAGCGGTGTGATCTTGCTGGTAAAGGCGGTCTTCGGCGCCTTCCATTCGACCATGGTTCCGTCGGGCGTCTGATCCAGCGTCTTGAGAATAAACGTCCGGAATGACCTCACTTCGTCTTCGCTGAGACGCGAGATCGGCGCGTCCTTGAAAACATTCCAGTTGAGCGCGAGCACCGGCGACGCGAGCAGCGCCGCCACGACGACAAAGACAATTCTCACGGCTGCTATTCTCCGAGTTGACCGGCCCCTTCGAGGCCGGAACCGCAGCCCCTTGCCGCCGAGTCTAAGGGGCGGCGGCTGCCGCGTCTATCCCTCGCTCCCCGAGGGGAGGGATCTGCCATGACGCGGCGCGCCTGCGCAGACTGGATGAAACAGAGGAATGCCAGAGGCCTGGTCTCGCCGCTCATCAAAAATAGAACAGGTATCCGAGGTTCGCGGAGAAGCCCGACACCCGGATGTCGTAGCCGTCTCCGTAGACGCGCGGTGACGCATAGCTGACCGTCAGGCCGAACTTGTTCCAGCGCGCCTCGAGGAAATTGCTCAGCGCCAGCCGCGGCTCGTAGGACTTCTTCTCGGTATGGACGGTTTCGCCGGTCGAAAGCTGCACCGTGCCGCTGTAGCGTGCCGCTCCGACGCCGGCGCCAATGCCCAGCCGCACGAACTTGCCCGCCTCGCGGTGCTCGCCCCACTGGTAATACAAGGTCGGGACCGCATAGACCAGGTACCCGCTCACCTCCGTGCCGAGGTCCGCGAACTTGTCGCCGGGGATCTCCTGCTTCTTCATGTCGAAACTCACGTAGTCCAACATGAAGGTGTAGCCGAAGTTCGTATCCTTGAAGAACGAGGGCTTTGAACCGTAGCCGATGAAAACGGCGCTGTTGTCGCGCTGTACGAGCCTGGCCGTCGCGCCGTCGCTGGCTCGCTTGACATCCATGGCCCACTGGACGACGCCGTACCCGACGCTTAGGTGCGCCTCATCGGTCAGTGCTCTCCAGACCATGCCGACAAAACCCTCGTCCGCATCGTTCTTCGCGACCGATGCCGTCTCAACCATCGCAGGCGGGGAAAGGACCTCCTCCGGCTGCGGAGGACCGGCGTGCACGATCCCGGGGATGCCGAACGATACGGAAAGCGCGAGGAACCTGATCGGCTTGAACGCCTCTGCGTACCCCAGCGCCTTCAGACCTCTGCTGTATACCCAGGCGGCCAACGGAAATGCTCTTTCTCTCACGGCGGCTTAAGCGGCTTGAGCGGCTTGAGCAGCTTGACCGGCAGCTTCAGCGTGCGCTCGAAGATTCCGACCAGCTCCGAGGTAATGGCTTCGGGGCCGAGCGGCACGACGAGCGGATCGCGGATGTCGCCGCTCACGCCAACCGGCACGCTGGTCAGGGCGCCACCAATGATGTAGCCGAGGACCGGAACGTCGCGCACGAGCTGGTCGATGCGGCCGAAAGGCGCGACGAGCACCGCGAGCCTGCTCTGGTAGTCGAGGACGGAGATCCAGCCGGTTGCCGCGATCCCTACCGCATCGCTGCGGAACGCGCTCTCCTCGACGATGAACCTGCCCTCCTGAAAGCGACCCGCGGCCGTGACGCTGCGATACGGGAATCCGGTGTCATCGAGCCTGGTTCCCTCTTTCTCAAGGAGCGCGGCGATGTCTCCCATGGACAGGATATTGCCAAGCATGGCGAACTTCATCACCTTGCCATCGCGCGCATCCGCGCGGACCGTCCCCTTCAGATTGCGTACCAGCTCCGCGGCCTTGCCTTCCGTTCTGAGATCGGCCCGCAAATCAAAAGCGCCGCTGATCTGCACGCCATGGTCGGTCAGACAGTGGGCCGTCTGCTCCAGCTGCTGCTTCTCCGCGACAATGCGCGCCGAAACGGCGAAGCCCTGAGGCTTCGCTTCTATCGCAAGCGGCAGCGAGATGCCGCACAGTTGCGCCTGGCTCAAGTCCATGTGCGCGCGTTGTTCCTCGAGCACGAGCGTCGCGGATACAGGCGCGACGCGGTGGCGGCCGTACTGGACGTAATCCGAACGGACTGCGATGCGCCCCGTCACCGGCAGCGGCCACAGCCGGGACGATTCGCCCTTTTCGCCCGGCGGCTGCTTCGATTGCTGTTCCGCGGCCGGAGGTCTCTCCCCCGCGGTCTCGTCCGCGGGCGCGAGCAGCGCGTCCACATTCACGCCCGGAGAATCGAGCTGCGCGTCGATGACCGGACCGCTGTCACCGCGCTTGACCTCCCCACGTATTGTGGCGCGCTGCCCGGCCCAGCTAACAGACGCCTCGCCGATACGCAGGCTCGTGCCGTCCGCCACCAGGTCGATGCGATCGATCTTGACCGGCCGGCCGAGCAACCAGGCGAGATCGAGTGCCTCGCCCGTCAGCTTGCCTTGTGCCGAAGTGCGTTGGGGATGCTCGGAGTCGATAGTGAAGCGCAAGTCCGCGGTTGCGCTACCCGAGGGCATGTTCCCGCCTTTCAGCATGGCCGAGATGCTTCTGCTGTTCAGCGAACCGGAGAACTTTCCTTCCAGCAGACGGCCCTCGGTGCGCACAGCGATCGTGGCGTCGCTGTGCTCATCCTTGATCGCGACTCGGCGGATATCGAGCGACTTCGGCATCCAGCCCAACTCGACGGTGATGCCCGGGCCGGCGTCGAAGCGGGCCGTCGCCTGTACATCCAGCGCCTGATCCAGGCCCCATGCCACACGCGGCGCCGCGACTCGAATCGGAGTCTTGAGTTCCGGATGCGGCGGCAGGTGCGCGATCTGCCGGATCCAAGCCAGAAACTTCTCGCCCACCACCCCTTCGGGCATGGCCGCCGTCGCCCGCGGGCGGTCCGTGCGATAGTCGCTCACCGTGGCCGATACCAGCGCCTGAGCATCGAGCATGGCGAGCGCGACGCGGTCCACACTCACGCTCTTGGGATCGATCTCCAAGGAGCCGCCGGTGATTTTCACCGGTGCCGGCAGGTTCGGTATCTGCACCGAGGCATCCGATTTCAGGATGTCCACGCTGACGCTCCAGCCGGAGTCCCCGGAAGCCAGCTTCACGTGGCCTTGCGCGCGGCCGGTAACGGGCTGGAACCCGGCCAGCACCGCGCCTGCCTTTTCTGGAACGAGGCGCCGCGTGCCGTCCATCCCCTGCGCGAGATCGAGATCGAATGCAATGCGTCCCGCGATGGTCTTGCTCTTGGACGACAAGCGCAGCATCCCGCCGGCGAGCTGGCTCGAGCCGAGCCGCGCGTCGCTCAAGTGGATCACGGTTTCATGCGCACCGGCCGTGACTTTGGCTTTCACCGCGACGTCGGGAACCCGCACACGTTCTTTGGCGCGCAAGATCTCGACCGATGCGGCGCGCACATCGAAGTCGCATTCCAGGAAAGTCCTTGCATCGGTGCGCGCCTGCGCGAGCAGGGTGGCGGAGGGAACCGCGACGCCAAGGGGGGATCCAGAGAGATACCGGTCGAGCCAGGCCTGAGGCTTGATTTCGGCGACATCGAGGCTGGCTCTTCCCGAGAGATCGGCAATCTCGACGCGGGCGGAGAACTTCAGGCGACTCCAGGTGTTACTCGACGCCGTCATTTCAACATCCAGGGATTTCGAGCCGGCTTGCGCGTGCAGCGACAGTTGGGTCAACTGGATCGGGGGCATGCCCGAAACGCGAACGTCCACGCTGGCGTCTTCGATCTCGAGCGCTGTGTCCGGAGCGAAGGCGCGGAGGGCATCCGCGATCGGACCCGCCACCGACCGGTAGATCTCGACCGGGTCCTTCGCCGGCTCTTTTGTCTGTTTACTCTCCGCGGCCGGCGAGCTCGCGACATCGAATCGAATCACCGGCCGCACGACGCTCACCGACGTGATCTCGGCGCGGCCGCGCAGCAGCGGCCAAAGCTGCAGTTGCGCGTACGTCTCTTCCGCGCTCGCGCTCGCGATCCCGGGTATTTCGACCCGCACGTTGTGCAGGACGCCGCGCGGCGAAGGCAGGATCCGGATGCTCAGCTTTTCCCAGGCGACTTCGCCATGCACAGCCTCGGAAAGCCTGCGCTGGATTTCCGCCTTTACCGCCGGCCTGTTGAGGAATTCGGGAAGAATCAGCGCCGCGGCGGCGACCACCACGATGAGCACGGTGGTGCAGTACGTGGAGTATCGGGCAATCCTTCCCCACCGCCGGAAGTTCACGCCGAGTTCGAATCCACCGAAGCGTCCGTCTTTCGGTCTATTTCACGCTGACGGTCACCTTGTTGATCTTGCCGGTGAAGGCGTTGTTGCCCTGCTTGTAGTCGTTGGACACGTTGGTCTCGCCGTCGAGCCCCACGTCCGCGCCCTCGTCCGCGGAGAACACGAACGGCTGGGTCTTCGGAATTTTCCCTTCGGCGAGCTTCTTGCCATCGACGCTCAGGATCGACTTGCCGCCCGTGCCCGGCTTGGCTGCATCCGGGATGAACTCATAGACGATGGTGTGCTTCCCGGGCGCGAGGGCCGCGGTGCCAGCGACGTTGGTGCGCTCCAGCCCGAAGAAGTTGTGCTCGTGGTGCACCTTGCCGTCCTTCATGTACAGGACCCAGCCCCCGAAGGTGCCGGCCTGGGCGATGATCACGCCCTGCGTCTTCGCGTCCTTCACCTCCACCTCGGCGGTGATGGTGTGGTGCACCCCCTTCACGTTGATGAAGGCGTTCTCCAGCATGCCCGTCATGCCCTGATAGACCGTCAGTGTCTTGCGTCCGCCCAGCAGGTCGGGGCGGCCCGCGATCCTCGCGTTGAAGCGCTCGGCGCGCCGGTCGTCGATCGGCAGCACGTTGTTCCGGGCGGCCTCCTTCATGAAGACCGCCTGCAGCTCCTTCAACTTCTCCGGTTGCTTCTGGGCCAGGTTGTTCGCCTGGCTGAAGTCCTCGTTCACGTGGTAGAGCTCCCACACGTCGTCCTTCAAGGGGGGTATTTTCGCGGCCATGTCCCAGGGGATGGAATGCCGGGTGCTCGCCATCCAGCCCTCGTGGTAGATGCCGCGGTTGCCGAACATCTCGAAGTACTGCGTCTTGCGCCGCTCGGGGGCCTTGGCGTTGTCGGCCGAGTACAGCATCGAGACGCCATCCATGGGCCGCTGCTTGATGCCGTTCACGACTTTGGGCTGCGGCAATTTCGCGGCTTCCAGTGCGGTGGGGGCCACATCGACCACGTGGTGGAACTGGCTGCGAATCTCGCCCTTGGCCTTGATGCCCTTCGGCCAGTGCAGCACCATGCCGTTGCGCGTGCCGCCGAAATGGCTCGCCACCTGCTTGGTCCACTGGAAGGGCGTGTTGCCCGCCCACGCCCAGCCGATGGCGAAATGCGGGAACGTGGTGGGGCCGCCCCAGGTGTCGATGTGGCCCATCATCTGGTCGGCTTTGCCGATGATGCCGTTCAGCGCCATCATCTCGTTGAACGTGCCTTCCGGCCCGCCTTCGGCGCTGGCGCCGTTGTCGCCGACGATGTAGTAGAAGAGCGTGTTCTCCAGCGCGCCGATGGCCTGCAGCTGCGCCACCAGCCTTCCCACTTCATGGTCGGTGTGCGCGGCGAAACCGGCGAAGGTTTCCATCTGGCGCTCGAAGAGCCGCTTCTGATTGGCGCTCATGTCCGCCCAGGCGGGAATCTCCTTGGGCCGGGGGGTAAGCTTGGTGTCAGCCGGGATCACGCCGAGCTTCTTCTGGCGGGCGAACGTCTCCTCGCGCAGCTTGTCCCAGCCGCCGCTGAACTGCCCCTTGAACTTCGTGATCCACTCCTTGGGCACGTGGTGCGGCGCGTGCGTCGCGCCGGTGGCGAAGTACATATAGAAGGGCTTGCCTGGGGTGAGCGCCTGCTGGGCGCTGACCCAGTTGATCGCCTGGTCGGTCATGTCCACGGTGAAGTGGTAGTCGGGCGATTGCCTGTGCTCGACGCGCGTGACGCCGTCGTAGATGGCCGGCGCCCACTGGTTGGTCTCGCCGCCGATGAAACCGTAAAACTTGTCGAAACCGGACCCCGTGGGCCAGCGATCGTACGGACCGGAGGCCGAGACCTCCCAGGGCGGGGTTTCGTGGTACTTGCCGAAGGCGGCCGTGCTGTAGCCGTTCTGGCGCAGGATCTCGGCCAGGGTCGTGATGGTCCGCGGGCGAATGCCGGTGTTGCCGGGAAAGGCGGTGGCGAGCTCCATGATCGCGCCGGCGTTGTTGGCGTGGTGGTTGTGGCCGGTCAGCAGGGCCGTGCGGGTCGGGCTGCAGAGCGCGGTGGTGTGGAAGCGGTTGTACTTGAGGCCGCCGGCCGCCAGCTTCTCCAGCGTGGGCATGGGGATGGGCCCGCCGAAGGCGCTGCTGTGGCCGAAGCCGATGTCGTCGATCAGCACGATCACGACGTTGGGCGCGCCTGCCGGCGCCTTTACCTCGAAGCGCGGCGGCGCCTTCGCATTGCGCGCGTCCAGCTCGGTGATCGGCTTCAACTGCGGCTCCGGGATCGGCAGCACCGTGCGATCGAGGGGGGTATCCGCGGCCTTGCTCTGCGCGTAAACGGGCATGGAAACGAAAACCGTCAAGCACAATATTGACCACAGCAACGTCTTCATGAGGGTCTCCCCGTTAATCGAATCCAACTACTCGGAATGAATGCGCGGTGCAGGTAGAAAAGAACACTAAGGACCCATCCTGGGTAATTGTCGCATCGTCCCAGCATGCGTTCGACATGATATACGGCACCGAACCAAATTAACATCTGCGCCCGGGAAAATAGCGATAAGATGAAAACCGATCAATTGTCTTTAGTCCGAATAGTGGAAGATGATCTCACCAGTTGGCAGTCACAGTATGCTTCGTGATGGTCGTGTTTCCGGGAAAGTCTAATTCGGCAAAATAGGCGGACGAATGGGAAATCTGCTACGTTGGCGAGGTGAAGGTCACACGCTACTTTGAGGCAATACGTAGCCGGCCCGATCGGGCCGTAATCCGAGATGAGTGGATTGAACAGGCCATCCGGAAACCTATTCGCGAAGCCGTCCAGGCGGATGGTCGAATTCAGCGTTGGGTGCAGGTGCCGGAGATGGAGAATCGCTTCTTGCGTGTTGTGCTATTGACGGACGGGGAAACCGTCCATAATGCATTCTTTGATCGAAGGTTCACGCCATGAAAGTACGCTACTTCTCTGACACAGACACGTTGCTGATCGAGTTTCGAGATTCACCGGTGGCCGAAACCCGTGACCTCGACGAGAACACGGTGCTCGATGTTGACGCTCAGGGCAACATTTGCTGCATCACTGTCGAGCATGCCTCCCAGCGAGCGGGAGCGCCGCAGTTCTCATACGAACAGGTTGCCGCATGACCGCGCGATCGACAGCGACACTTGGAACGGAAAAGGTGTCAGGAACCAATATTTCCGAACGGGAGGTCTGCATGAAACCAATTAAGAAGATTGTTCGTGCGCTGCGCAGCGCGACCAGCGCTGCGGTGCTGGTGCCGCTGCTGGCGATGCCGCTGCCCGCAGCCGCCCAGTCGGCCGATGACAAGTGGCAGTTCAATGTCATGCCGTACCTGTGGCTGCCCACCATTAGCGGGACGCTGCAGTTCCCCAGTCGTGGCTCCTCGGGGGGGCCCACCGTGGACTTCAAGGCCAACCCGAACGACTACTTGGGCGATGTGGAGATGGCTCTGATGCTTGCCTTTGAGGCGCGCAAGGGCAAGTGGCTGGCGTTCAGCGACATCATCTACATGAAGTTGGGAGTAGATGACAGCAACGTGAAGTCAGTCAATTTCGGGGGCAATGCAGTCAGCACGACGCTCGATTCGGGCACCCAATCCGAATTGAAAGCGA
>CAYSFD010000039.1:0-9244 GCA_964430565.1 uncultured Enterobacteriaceae bacterium | reverse complement strand
AATCGGTGCTCCAGGGGGTGGAGACGAAGCGGGGGTTGTGCTTTGGCGGGATTTACGGCGGCGTTTTGACATCGCTACAGATCAGTCCAGTCCGCCCCTTGCGGACGCGAACGAAGTATAGCGCAGCACGTTTTCAATCCCACTGGCGCCTGGAAAACGATGACGGAACTGCATGAGGATCCTAAAGTTGTACTTTAGAATTCTCATGTGAGTAATGCCGAAGATCCAGTGGACCAATCTTCCTTCCGCGTTCTGTCCTGCAGATATGGCATTACCGTATTACAATGCTCGCATGAAGACACTTACCGTTCGGCTGCCTGAAGCCGTCGTCGCCCCGATTGACGCCGCGTCCCGCGGGCGGAAGCTTTCGAAATCCGATGTCGTCCGCGAACGATTGAGCGTTGCTGACGGGCCCTCCCGCAGACGGCACGTGCTGCTTGACGCCATCGCGGACCTCGTCGGCCCAGTGGACGGGCTGCCAGCCGATCTGAGCGCGAGAAAGAAGGCGTATTTGAAGACGACCGGCTATGGCCAGAAGCGGGGCCGTTGACACCGGCTTCCTGGTCGCCCTGTTGAGCCGCCGCCACAGCCGCCAAGCCGTTCCCTGCGTGTTGCCATCCTGATCAGTCACCGGCGGGCCGTGCCACCCGATCCCTGTGGGACCCGGACCCGGAATGACCACGAGTCCAGAAGGAATGCGCGCGTGGCGCGCACACGCGCTGATCTCCGCGGCGCTCGCCTGCGCGCTCGGCGTCTGCCCGGCCGCGGCACTCGCCCAGCCCTCGCCTTCGCTCGCCGCGCTCGCGAGCGCGATCGTTCCCGGTCTGGGGCAGGCGAGCTACGGAAATTACGAAGAGGCGGCGGCGCACTTCGGCGTCTTCGCTGTGTCGCTATCGACCGCCATCTACTACCAGCGCAAGCCCGATTTTCTGAGCGACGACGTCCGCTACGATAGCGCGGCCAACCGCGAGTACATCAACCAGACCACGCTCCGCCGCGACTTCGCGTTGCGCCTCGCCGCGGACACCATGCTCTACTCCTCTTTCGGCGCCTACCGCGACGCGCGAGCGCGCGACGACCGCGCCTACCGAACTCCGGCGCCGAAGGAATCCCTTTCCGAACTTGCGCTCGCGCCGTTTTCATGGGAATTCCTGTCGCGCCCGACGACCTTCATCCCGCTCGCCCTCCAAGCCTGGGGGGTGTCACGCAGCAAGAACGGTTACGGCATCTATCGCGGCAGCGACGTCAGCACGCGCGACCTGCACGTCTACAACGTCACCGCCAACGAGTTCACCGCGGTCGGCGAGGAAGGCTTCTTTCGCGGTTTCGTCAACAACGAGTCCAGCTCCCGCTGGGGCAACGGCTGGGGTCTGACCGCGTCGTCGCTGCTCTTCGGCATCGCGCATACCGGCCAGGGCCAGACCGCCAACGCCGTCGAGGCGTCGATCGCCGGGGCGTACCTGGGCTGGATGCACCAGCGCAACGGCTTCCAGATCGGCGAGGGCGTCGCCCTGCACTACTGGATCAACGTTCTCGCCGGCATCTCGGCGATCCGTAACGGCGGCAGCGCGCCGCTGTTGAGTCTCAGGGTGCCTTTCTGAGAAGGCATCCGAGAACCCTTTGGCCATTCGCTAGGGCATACTGTATGAGACTGCAATCAACCTGCTTTGGAGGCCCCAATGAAGCGCCGGCATCACATCGCCCTAGCGTGTCTCACGGCCTGCTGCGTCTCGGTCGGTGCGACATCCGGCAGCGTCGCGGCACCCTGCGAGCCGCGCAATCTCGGATTTGATCGATCAGAGGTCGGCTGGACGCATCAGCCGCTGTCGAAACTCAAGCGCGACACCGTCTACACGCTGGCGCAGAACGAGGATCGCACCGTGCTGCGCGGCGCAGCCGACCGCTCGGCCTCGGCCTACGTCGCGTACGTGAAACCGCCGGCGGCTGTGCCTTCGGCCCTGAGCTGGCGCTGGAAGACCGACGCGCTGGTTTCGGGCGCCGACAACCGCGACAAGGCGCGCGAAGACGCACCCCTGCGCGTGATCGTGGCCTTCGACGGCGACCACGCCACCCTGCCGGAGGCCGAGAAGACGCGCTTCAAGCGGGCCAAGAATCTTTCAGGGAAGGATCTCCCCTATGCGATGCTGATGTACATCTGGAGCGACCAGGTCGAGGTCGAAAGCCTGATTCCTTCCGCTCACACCAGCCGGGTGAAGATGCTGGTGGTCGCCTCCGGAACGAGCGACCTGGGAAGTTGGCAATCGGTACGGCGCGATGTCGCGCAGGACTACCGGCGCGCCTACGGCGCCGAGCCGGGTCCGGTGCTCGGCGTCGCGGTGATGACCGACACCGACAATACCGGCAAGAAGGCCGTCGGCGAGTACGCCGACATCCGCTTCGAATGCACGGGCAACTGAATGTACGGCGCCGGCTCACGGTCGCAGCGCTGCTGCTGGTCAACGGCTGCGCCAGTCTTCCCACTCACATCGAGCGCAGTGAGTCCCATGCCCTGCGCGGCACGGAGACCACCCGCCTTGGCCAGATAGCCGAACCGATGCTGAAGGCGCATCCCGGCATGAGCGGATTTCTCCCGCTGCGCAACGGCGTCGATGCCCTGCTCGCGCGCATGGTGCTGGCCGAAGCGGCCGAGCGTTCGCTGGACGTCCAGTACTACATCTGGCATGACGATCTGACCGGGCGCCTTTTCGCCAATGCGCTGCTGCGCGCGGCCGACCGCGGCGTGCGGGTGCGCGTCATCCTCGACGATGTCGGCGCGCGGGCGAATGACGAGAACCTTCTGAGTCTCGACGCGCATCCCAACATCGAGATCCGTCTATTCAATCCGGTTGCTTCGCGCAGTTTCCGCAGCCTGGGGATGCTCACCGACTTTCAGCGCGTGAACCGGCGCATGCACAACAAGAGCTTCATCGCCGACAATCAGCGCGCCATCCTGGGCGGACGCAATATCGGCGACGAATACTTCGAGGCGCAGAGCGAGGTCGCCTTCGGCGATCTTGACGTGCTGACGGTGGGTCCTGGCGTGAGCGACGTCTCCGATGCGTTCGATCGCTACTGGAACGCACCCGCGTCGATCCCGATCTCGGCGCTGCTCGGTCGAAGCGGCGAGACCGCAAGCCTGGACGCCCTGCGCGCGGAGCTCGCCGCCTTTGTCGAGGCGCAACGCGACAGCCCCTACGTGACACGCTCAAGATCCCAACTGGCTGAGATGATCGCAGCAGGTAGCGATGGCTTATTCTGGGGTAAGGCCCATCTGCTCTATGACGACCCGGCCAAGATCAGCCGTGCGCCCGAAGATACCGAGGGGCACCTGTTGCCCCAGTTCGCCGATCTCGGCGCGCAGGTCCAGAACGAACTGCTGATCGTTTCGCCCTACTTCGTCCCCGGCAATTCGGGCGTGGCCTGGCTGGGTGGGCTGGTGAAGCGCGGCGTGCGCGTCATGGTCCTGACCAACTCTCTCGCCGCGACCGACGTCGGCGCGGTGCATGCGGGCTACCAGCACTATCGGGAAGCGCTGCTCGAAGCGGGCGTAAGGCTCTATGAAGTCAAGCCCGACGCGATCGAGTACGAGCGTGCCAAGCGCGGGAAAGGTGGCATCAGCGGTTCACGCGCCTCCCTGCACGCCAAGACCTTCGTGTTCGATCGACGCGCGGTCTTCATCGGTTCGCTCAACCTCGATCCGCGTTCGATCCAGCTCAATACGGAAATCGGCCTCGTTTGCGAAAGCGCGCCTCTCGCCGAGGATCTGGCCGGCAGGCTTGAACAGAACTTCGACAAGATCGCCTGGCGTCTGGAGCGAATCGTCGACGCCTCCGGCAACACGCGCATTGCCTGGGTGGAGAGCGGCGCCGAGGGCGTCCGGCAGCGCCTGGAAGAACCCGAGGTGAGCACCTGGCGCCGGTTCTCGGTGTGGTTTCTCGGGCTGCTGCCGATCGAATCTCAGCTCTAGGCTCCAGTAGCATTCGGCGTCGGCCCGCCAGACCGGGGGCTTGCTTGACGTGGATCAAACCACCGGAATTTCGCCGGAGTACCTTGTAAAATCTGTCGGCAGCACCGGCTCGGCAGGAGCCGCCGGCAAACATAAAGGAGTCCACCATGAACCACCGAAAACTGATCATCCTCGCCTCACTGGTCTGCGCCGCCAGCCTCCCCGTCATGTCGGCCCATGCTGGCAGCGGAATTTATATCGGCGCCGGGGCTGGGCAATCGAACATGAAGGACGTGCCCGGGAATCCTGGTGCTGCGCCCGGCGGTACGTTCGACGCATCGGGTACCGCCGGCAAGGCCTTTGTCGGCTATTACTTCGACTGGATTCCCCTTGTGAGATTCGCCGCTGAAGTGGGTTATCGCGACCTCGGGAAACCGACCGGCACGACGGTGGCGGGCGCGCCGGTGGAATACCAGGCCAGCGGCTTCGACTATGGCGTACTGGCGGGTTTGGGACTCGGCCCCATCGACCTGTTCGCACGAGTGGGTGGGATGAATTACGACTTGAAGAAGAACATCGGTGTCGGCAGCACCGACTACACCGGCAATGCGCCGGTCTATGGCGTCGGCGTCTGGTTTACCGTGTTCGGCCTGGGCGTGCGCGCCGAGTACGATGTGATCGACATCAAACAGCTGGACAGCGCGAGCATGGCGACGATCAGCGCGTTCTACAGGTTCTGATCCACAGCTACAAAAAACGGTTCGGCCGCAGGAACATTCTCAGCAGCAAGACGCCCTCGGGCGCCGTTGCGACACGGGTGCTTCCTGCCGGCCGCCAAACATACGGCAGCCTAACCAGGGGCAGTCCATGAAACCCAACTCGATCTTCGCTTGGGTGCGTGCTGTCGCCCTGCTGACCTCACTTTGCGTATTCGTATTCGCCGGCGGCTGCGCCCACTACCCCGCCACACCGCGGCTGGAGCAGGCCGGCGCGCCCGGCTATCGCCTCGCCGAGGTCGTCCGCCCCGGCCAGTCCGACGACCTGCTGGTGATCCTCGCCTTCTCCGGCGGCGGCACGCGTGCCGCGGCGCTGGGCTACGGCGTCCTGGAAGAGTTGCGCCGTACCGAGGTGAGAGTGAACGGCGTGAAGCGCCGCCTCATCGACGAGGTCGACGTGATCTCGGCGGTGTCGGGCGGCACCTTCCCGGCAACCTATTACGCCCTGCACGGCGAGAAGACCTTCGAGGAGTTCGAGGCCAAGGTGCTGTCGCGCAACTTCGAGAGCGAGCTGGTGCAGCGCATCCTGACCCCGACCAACTGGTTCCGGCTTCCTTCCGGAACCTTCGGAAAATCGGACCTCTTCGCGGAGGTCTACGACGAAACGGTGTTCGACCACGCCACTTTCGCCGACCTGAAGCGGGCCAAGGGGCCGCTCGTGATCATCAACGGCACCGATATCACCATCGGCGCCCGGTTCTCCTTCACGCAAGAGCAGTTCGACGCCATCTGCGGCGACCTTTCGAAGGTGACGCTGGGGCGGGCCATTGCCACCTCGACGGCGCTGCCGCCGCTGCTCACACCCATCACCTTCGAGAACCGCGGCGGGACCTGCGGCAGCAAGGCGCCGGCCTGGCAGGCCGCCGCCGAGGCCGCTGCCGCCGGATCCGAGACGCCGGGCCGCGCGCTGCTCCGCGCCCGAGCGCTCCAGTCCTACGCGGACCCGGCCCGCCTGTATGTCCACGTCTTCGACGGCGGTCTCTCGGAGAATCTCGGCCTGGCCGAAGTGGTGAGGGCCATGGAGATCCTGAAGATCTCTACGGACGAAGCAGAACTTGCGGCGTTCCGACGGGCCCGCAAGGTGGTGGTGATCGCCGTGAACGCCCTGCGCTTCCCCGTGGTGAACTGGGATAGCTCCGACGCGCCGCCGGACACCGGCATCGTGACCGACCAGATGTGGTCGATCCCGGTGGACCGGATCACCCTGGACAGCGTGGAGCAGGTGCGTGAAAAGCTGGCCGCCTGGCAGTCCGCTGCCCCGGAACGGCGCGCGTACTTCGCGCAGGTCACCTTCGAGAACCTGAAGGATCCTGCCGAGCGACTCTATTTCAAACAGGTGAAGACCAGCTTGACGCTGCCCAAGGATCAGGTGGATCGGCTGCGCGAAGTTGCCGGCCGGCTCCTGCGCGAGGCGCCTGCTTTCCAGAGGCTGCTCGTTGACCTGAGATCGGAACGCTAGTCGTCGCTGCGCCAACGGAACGGGGCGTGACATGAAGAAAATTCCAGCTGTGGCCGCTGGCCGGGTCCTAGCCGCGTCGATTGTCGCTTTGAGCCTCGCCTTTCACGCTCAAACGCCGGTGCTTGCACAGCCGGCGGCGGACCCAAAACCGCCCGCCACCGCTCCGCGCATCGGCCTCGCGCTCTCCGGCGGCGGCGCGCGCGGCCTGGCGCACCTCGGCGTGCTCAAGGTGCTGGAGGAGTTGCGCGTGCCGGTGCACTGCGTGACCGGCGTCAGCATGGGCGCGGTCGTCGGCGGCAGCTTCGCCTCCGGTGCGCCACCGGCGAGGCTGGAGGCTACCGTTCTCAAGACGAATTGGAGCGAGGTCTTTACCGACCGGCCGCCGCGCTCGGAGATTTCCATCCGGCGCAAGCAAGACGACTACAAGACTCTGTTCGCCCCGGAATACGGCGTGCAGGACGGCGGGCTGGTGCTTCCCAAGGGCATCCTCTCCGGAATCTCGATCGAGGCGTATTTCCGGAGCCTCACCGAGACGGCGGTCGAGATCCATGATTTTCGCAAACTTCCCATTCCGTTCCGCGCGATGGCCACCGACATCGAAACGGGCGAGGCGGTGGTCCTCGATCGCGGCAACGTCGCCCAAGCGATGCGCGCCAGCATGTCCGTGCCCGGCGCGATGGCGCCGGTGGAGATCGGCGGACGCTTGCTGGTTGACGGCGGCATCGCCAACAACCTTCCGATCGACGAGGCGCGCAAGCTGTGTGGCGAGGTCGTGATCGCGGTCAACATTTCCACGCCCCCGCTCACGCGCGCGGAAATTACATCCGCGTTCAGCGTCAGCATCCAGCTGCTCAACTTCCTCGGCAAGCAGACCGTTGACCGGCAGCTCGCCAGGATGGGACCGCGCGACGTGCTGATCGCTCCGGATCTCGGCGACATCTCGGCCGGGAGCTTCGAGCGCGCAGCCGATGCGATCCGCATCGGCGAGGCCGCCGCACGGGCGATGGCCGAGCAGATCAAACGCTACAGCCTGCCGCCGGAACAATACGCCGCGCTGCGCAGCCGCCAGGTGAGGGAGCCCAAAGGCCTGGGCACGGTGGATGAGATACGCTTCGAGGGGCTGCAGCGCACCAATCCGGAATTGCTGCGCGCGCTGATGCAGAGCAAGGCGGGCGAGCCGCTCAAGGAGGAGACAATCGGGGCGGACCTGCGCCGCATCTACGGGCGGGGCGACTTCGAGAGCATCGACTACCGCATCATGGAAGAGCCCGGCTCGCGCGTCATGGTGATCCAGCCGCGCGAGAAATCGTGGGGGCCGGATTACCTGCGCTTCGGCGTGGGGCTCGCCAGCGACTTCCAAGGGGAAAGCGCTTTCAGCGCGCTGGTGAGCTACCGCAAGACCTGGTTGAACCGCCTCGGCGGGGAGTGGCTGAACGAGGTCCAGGTGGGCCAGGTCTCGCGCCTCTTCAGCGAGTTCTACCAGCCGGTGGACGAACGCGGCCGCTACTTCGTCGCGCCCTACGGCAACATCGGCCGGACGGCGCGCCCCGTCTTTGTCGGAGAGGACCGGGTCGCGCAATACGACGTGGACGACGCGCGCGTCGGGCTCGATGCAGGGGCGGTCCTCTACACCGTGGGCGAGCTGCGCATCGGCGCGCTGTGGCGGCACGTGGACGCGGCGGTGGACACGGGCTCGCCCGTGCTGCCGGGCGTGAAGGAAACGACGGCGGGCCCCAGGATGCGCTTGTTCGCGGACCAGCTCGATCACGCCTTCTTCGCCCGCAGCGGCTATCGAGTCGCCGCTTCCGCGTACGTCGCCGACGAAAGTTTCGGATCGGACCTTAATTACAAGCGACTGGAGGGGCAGCTGGAAGGAGTCATGAGCTGGAGGGCGCACACCCTGAACATCGCAGTTTCCGGAGGCACGGACCTGGGCACGGACATGCCTGCCTACGAGACCTTCACGCTCGGTGGCCCGCTGCGCTTCTCCGGATACCGCATCGACGAATTTTCCGGCCGCAACATGGCGTTTGGCCGGCTCATGTACTACAACCGGACGATTACGCTGCCCGACCTGCTCGGATCGGGCATCTACGCGGGCGCATCGCTCGAAGCAGGCCAGATGAAGAACCGGTTCGACGGCAGTTCCGGTGCGGGAACGATAGCGTCGGGCTCGCTGTTCTTGGGCGCGGACACCTCCATCGGGCCGTTCTACTTCGGGTTGGGCATCGGCGAAGCCGGGCGCCGGTCGTTGTATCTGCTGCTCGGCGTGCCTTGATTCGCCCCTTATTTCGGAAACAGGAACTGTATCTGCAGCCGCAGCTGCCAGTCTGTTTTGGTTTCAAGTGTCATCTTAGACTAGACGAGTAAGGGTAACTGCGTTTCGCCTCTCAGGGCAGGTCGTTTCGCATTATATGATTTTCTGATAACCTGAGTCCCCACGACCTTTGGAACATCGCCATGGCAAGCAAGACGATCACCGCAACGGACGCCGCGCGTGGGTTCTCGGAGTTCCTGAACCAAGTGCGCTATCAAGGCGTGGAGTTCGATATCGTGCGCGGCAAGGAAGTGGTTGCACGGCTCGTGCCGGCAGCGCCGCCGGGAGGTGTCGCCCTGGATCAGCTCGACGAGCTCGTGCGCTCGCTGCCCCGCCTGGGCCCGCGCGAGGCCAAGCTTTTCGCGCACGACATCGAGCGCGGGCTGGCCAGAATACGTCCGGACGCCGTCGAATGGGATTGATCATCGACACCGGTGTGTTGATAAGGCTGGAAAAGGACTCCACGGCCGTCGATTTCTCCACCTACATGCCTGCATACGGCCAGGGGTTCATATCGGCGGCCACCTGCTCGGAACTCCTCGTCGGCGTGCATCTCGCCAACACGGAGCAGCGCCGGGCGCGACGTTCGGCGTTCGTGGAGGCAGTCTTCAGGTTGTTTCGCCCGCTGCCTTTCGACCTTGAAGTCGCGCGCGTCCACGCGCATCTCGTGAGCTCGCTCGGGCGAGGCGTAACGCTCGGAGCTCTCGATCTCATCATCGGTGCTACAGCAATCCGCCACGGCTTTC
>CAYSFD010000038.1:0-15118 GCA_964430565.1 uncultured Enterobacteriaceae bacterium | reverse complement strand
CGGATTGTGGGTGCGGCGGGTGCGCCGCCCCGATGCCTTCTTTTTCATCAGAAACTCCTTTTTGCCAGACCAGCTTCGGTCCGGCTTTATACCAAGAGTTTTCACTTATAGCGCTGTTCAGATTTGCGGGACCACTTCTGTGGATGTGCTCGTGCGGCGCGCGAATATGCAGATCAAGAGCGCCGTATGTGATCGGGAGTTGGTTGCTAAACGCAGGCGCTACCGCTTGGAAAATGGCGATGGTCCCTATGCCGACTCCCTGACCCACACGTTCACCGAGCTTCTTGCCGGCGCGAGTCCTGCAAAACGGGCAAAGTTCCATTGGTACGGAAACATCAACCTGCTCCCTGCATACGCTGCACTTGAAATACTGATTCACGATGGGTTCCTTCTATTTCAAACGGGCCGTATCGTCGGCCGAACCACGCCTCCGGTTGCCGACAGGTATATCACAATCGCGCGTGGGGGTGGCGTCCTAAAAGCGCGCGCGCGGGCGGCTATCGACGCGAAGAGCCTGTAGGACCTCGGGTTCAGCACCGTCACCGCGGCAGATATGAGAATCGACGACTGGGCAAAGGCCGGCTATCCGTTCGCGAAGAAGTAGCGAATCTCAGATGTGCGCTTTTGGGCCCGAAGCAGACACCCAGGGGACGACTGAACCCGCCAACACCTGCTATCTGCACGCCATGCTGGGGCAGCACTGCATTCGCAGATCCAACTTGAGCAGAACGTCGCGCCCGCTTGAAATACCGGCCGCGCGATCATTCGGCGCGTGCGCCCGACTCCTTGACCACACGTGCCCATTTGGGACGATCAGGACTTGATTCGGAACAGGCGAGCGCTCTCAGATACCCAGATAGCTGGACTTGATTTGCTCGTTCACCCGCAGTTCTTCCGGGCGGCCGGAATAGACCACTTGGCCCTTGCTCATCACGTGCACGTAGTCGACGAGCTTGAGAGCCAGGTGGGCGTTCTGTTCGACGAGGAGAATGGACATCCCTTGCTGTTTCAGCTTTTCGATCGCTTCCCACACCCCCTGGATGATGATGGGCGCAAGTCCTTCGGAGGGCTCGTCCATGATCAGGCAGTCCGGATTGGTCATCAGGCCGCGGCCGATGGCCAGCATCTGCTGCTCGCCCCCCGACAGCGTCTTGGCGCGCTGATCGCATCTTTCAAGCAGGCGCGGGAAGAGCGCATAGACACGCTGCAGATTCCAGCCATGACGGTCGACGTTTCTCTCGGCGACCAGGAAGTTTTCCTCCACGCTCAGGGTCGGAAAGACGCGCCGGCCCTGCGGAACGAGCCCCATCCCGCTGCGCACCGTTTCGAATGAAGAAATCCGGGTGATGTCCACGCCCTTGAACATGATCCTTCCGCGGTGCGGAGGATTGAAACCGACGATCGAGTTCACCAGCGTCGACTTGCCCACGCCGTTGCGCCCGAGCAGCCCCAGTATCTGCCCCTGCTCGAGCTGCATCGACACTCCCTGGAGGACATAGGCGTCCCCGTAATAGGTATGAATGTCCCGGACTTCCAGAATTGCCATGAGTCAATCGGTCCCCAGATAGATTTCCTGCACCTTCTTGCTGCCGTGGATCTGCTCGGGTGTCCCGGTTTCGAGCACCTCGCCGAAATGCAGCACCGTGATTTGATCGGCAACGTCGAACACCACGTCCATGTCATGCTCGATCAGCAGGATCGCCAGATTGGGATCCAGTCCCATGAGAAATCTTGTCATCTCCGTGGACTCGCCCGAGGACAGGCCAGCCGCCGGTTCGTCCAGCAGCAAGACCTTCGGGTCGCTGGCAAGACCGAGGACGATTTCAAGCTGACGCTGCTCGCCGTGCGACAGGTAGCGAACCTCGGTGTCCCTGCGATCCAGGAAGTCGGCTTGCCCCAGCAGGCCGTGTGCCTTCTCGTACACGTCGCGGTACGAGGAGAGAAAGCGCCACATCACGAACTTCGACTTGCGCAGCCCTTCGATCGCGAGCAGCACGTTATCGAGGACGGTCAGCTTTGGAAACAGGTGAGTCACCTGGAAGGTCCGCGCCATTCCCAATGCTGTTCGCCGATGGCTCGGCCAGCTTGTGACGTCCTGCCCGAACAGCAGCACCTGCCCCGACGAGGCCGAGAAGATTCCGGTGATGAGGTTGAACAGCGTCGTCTTGCCGGCGCCGTTCGGGCCGATGATGGCCTTTCGGTCCCCCGGCATGATCTCGAGCGTGACGTCGCGTACGGCATGGAGACCGCCGAAACTCTTGCAAAGCCCCTTCAGCTCCAGCACCGGCCCGCCGCGATGCGATGGCGCGTTCTGGCTCACGCTCGACCCCTTGGCTGGACGGACGGGGCCGGGGCCCCGAGGCGGAGCCCCGGCCTACCGCTTGCGGTGATTAGCAGTACTTACACGCCGGAACGTCACGGTTGTAGAGCGGCTGCTTCAGGTACTCGGCCTTGTCGAACTGCCCGAACTGACCGACGTTCGGATAGGTCTTGATGACCGTGTTCCAGAGCTCTTCCTTGTCGTAGCCGAACATCTTCTTTTTCTCGACCTTCTTGATGTAGATGTTCTGCACCGGGTTGCGCATCTCGTCGATCCTGACCGGCCCGCGCGGCGTATCCATATTGATGGAATTCAGCTGCTTGATGAACGCCTCGCCACCCGGCCACTTGCCCTTGTTCTGCTTCAGGATCTCGTGAATCATCTGGGCGGTCGTGTAGTTGCTCTCCGAGTAGTAGGAGGGCACCTTGCCGTACTTGGCGCGATACTTCTTCACGAACTCGGCGTTCTTCGGCGTGTCGAGCGCCGCGCTGTATTGCAAAGCGGACACGTGCCCGATGACTTCGTCGCCCATGGAGGGCAGAACGAATTCGTCATAGCTGGTGCCGCCGCCGATCACCGGCTTCTTGTTGCCGGCCGCCGCCAGCTGCCTGGGAAACTGCAGCGACATCGGTCCGACCATCAGCGAGAAGATCGCATCCGCGTCCTGCTTCATGGTCGGCAGGTAGGGCCCGAAGTCCTTGGTGCCGAGCGGGGGCCAGATCTTCTGGATGATCTGACCGCCGCAGGCCTCGAACGCCTTCTGAAAGCCGCCAATGACCTCGTAGCCGAAGGCGTAGTCGGCCCCGACAGTGACGATCTTCTTGTAGCCCTGGTCGCAGGCCCATTGCCCGAACGGATGGCTCGGCTGCGAGCTCGTCCAGCCGGTCCGGATGAAATAAGGGAATTTGGCAAGGTCCCGCTGCGTCAAGTCGTCCGCGGCCGCGACTGTGGAAATGTAAATCGAATCTTTCGTGCTCACCGGCGCCAGCGCGTAGCCGGTCGAGGCCAGCAGACCACCGACAAATATCTGTACCTTGTCCTGCAACACCAGCTTTCTGGCCTTGATGACGGCTGTGTCCGGCTTGCCCTGCTCGTCCTCGACGATGAACGTCACCTTCGCTCCGGCGAAGTCATTCTTGACCTCGTCGAGATACATCTGAAAGCCATCGACCATATCCTTGCCGATCTGGGCAAAGATGCCGGTCGTTGGCGCGAGAAAGCCGATGCGCAACTCCGCCTGTTGCGCGCCGGCCGTCGCGATCAAGCCAGACGCCAGGCAGCCGCCGAACAGCACCGGACTGAGTCTTCGCAGAAATTTGCTAGTCATGGTCGTTCCTCCATCGTCGTTGTGATCGCCTGTCCCTTACGAGAAGGCGAGGATACCAGTCATTGTCGCTCCGCCCTGCCTGACATTGCGCGCCACTGGCGAATTCGCTCCGGAATGCCCATCAAACCGCCCGGCAGATAGAGAATCGTCGCCACATAGACGCCGCCAAGCACGTACTGCCACCAGGGGACCAGGGTGCTGAGATACTCCCGCAAGCCGAACACGATGAACGCGCCGATCACCCCGCCCACCAGCGTTCCGGCGCCGCCCAGGACCGCCATCAGGAGCGCGTCCACCGAGGTGGTCAAGACGACATTTTCAGGACTCACGATACCCGCGGTATGGGCCCACAGAACCCCCGCGAGTCCGCCAAAGCCGCCGGCGATGACGAAGGCGATGTATTTGTGCAACCAGGTGTTGTACCCCAGGATCTTCATGCGGAGCTCGCGCTCGCGAATGCCTGCCAGGCTTCGTCCGAACGGCGAGCGGACCAGCACGTACATGGCGAGCAGCGACACGACGAAGAAACCGAACACCAGGTAGAAAAAGGTCACATCGTGCGCGAGGTCGATGCCGAACTTGGGCCGGCTGCGCAGATTGATGCCGTTGTCGCCGCCGGTGAGGGAATTCCAGCGGTAGGCCAAGCCCCATACGCACTGGCCGAGCGCGAGCGTGATCATCAGGAAATAGACTCCGGCCGCACGGATCGCCAGCAGGCCGAAAATCGCCGCCAGTGCCGCACCGGCCAGAATTCCGAGAACGACCACCACCCAAAAATCATACCCCAGCCCGAACTGGAATTTGGTCGCCAGGATCGCGGTCAGGTAGGCGCCGACGCCGAGATAGGCGGCCTGGCCGAGCGACGGCAGGCCGGTGAAGCCGAGCAGGAGGTCCAGGCTCATCACCAGGATGGAGAAAGCCAGGGCGCGCGTGGCCAGCAGGATAATGAAGGAATTGGTATGCGGAATGATGATCGCGAGAGCGACCAGGGCCGCGGCGACCGCCAGTATCTTTTTCTGCTGACTGCTCATCGGCGCTCTCATTCCCTGCCGAACAGGCCGGTCGGCTTCACCGCCAGGATCAAGGCCATCGGCGCGTAAAGGGTGAAATAGGAAATCTCCGGGAACAGGGCCTTGCCGAAGTTGTCGGCCAATCCGACAATCAGGGCACCGATCGCCGCGCCGCCGAGGCTTCCCATCCCCCCGATGATCACCACCGCGAAAGCGAGCGGCAGTATTTCAAAGTCCAGTCCGGGGTAGATGCCGAGAAAGGCGCCGCCGATCACGCCGCCCAATGCCGCCAGGAACGCACCCAGGGCAAAAATGAACATGGAAATGCGCGAGGTATCGACGCCGACGCCGCGTGCCATCTGCGCATCGTCGACCGTGGCGCGCACCGCGGCGCCCATGCGGGTTTTTTCCATCACCAGCCATAGGATCAAGCCGATCGTCAGCGCCGTAGCAATCATGAAGGCGCGATACAGCGGAAAATAAATTCCGCCGACCACGATGCTCTTGGTCAACGCATCGGGTGGATTGATATTGAAATTGTTGCCGGTCCAGATATCCAGCGCAGCCTGCTGGAACAGGAACGCGAAGCCCACCGTCAGCAAAACCTGCCGCAGGGGGTCGAATCCCAAAGGCCGCAGGAAGAACCGTTCCATCAGAAGGCCGACCAATGCGATGCTCGAAGCCGCTACCGGAATCGCCAGCAGCCAGGATCCCGTCGTCCAGATCACCGACAGCGCGACGTAGCCGCCCAGGAGGAAATAGGAACCATGGGCGAGATTGACGATCCGCATGACGCCGAAAATGAGCGACAGTCCACTGCCGACCAGGAACAGGAGGGCGCCATAGGAAACGCCGTTGAAGGTCTGGATAACCCAGAATTGCGTATTCACGGCTCCCTCATCCTGCATTCCCCCGCTAGCTTGATTTCAGCGCGTCGGGTCGCTGCGCGAGGTACCAGTCGAGGATCTGCTCGCCGGTCCAGAACAGCACGTCCGTGCGCGCGCGAATTTTCTCCAGGATCATGCGGTAGTACTTGAGGCGGTGCGGCACCCCCATGATGTACGGGTGCACCACCAGCGCCATGACGCGCGCCGAATCGCGCGCGTCCTCGTAGAGCTGGTCGAACTGGTCGGAGGCGCGCTGGAAGTACTCGATCCCCTGATGGTGCTGGATCAGCATCATCGCGACGTCGTTGCATTCCTGGGTGTAGGGGATGTTGACGATCGGCCGGGTGCGCGTCTTGAGCACCACCGGCTGGTCGTCGAGCACCCAGTCGCAGACATAGTCGTAGCCGCCCGCGACGAGCAGGTCGGGCGTCTGCCAAGTCTCGGTGAGGCCGGGCCCCAGCCAGCCGCGCGGCGCGCGGCCCGAAAATGCCTTGATCACGGCGGCGGTCTTGTGGATGTCCTCGGCTTCATTCTCGACTTTCTGCATGCTGCGCTGCGTATAGCCGTGGCCCATGAACTCCCAGCCGCGCGACTTGGCCGCCTCGGCAATCGGCCGGTAGACCTCGATCGCCGAGCCGTTGATCGCGAGCACCGCCTTGATGTCGAGGCGATCGAGCACCTCGAGCATGCGCCAGAAGCCGACGCGGTTGCCATACTCGTGCCAGGCCCAGTTCGGGATGTCGGGCATCGGCGAGCCGCCGGCGGGCGGCGTCAGCACCGTGCGCGGCATGGTCTGGTTGATGTCCCATTCCTCGACGTTGACGATGGTCCAGACGACCATGCGCGCGCCGCCCGGCAGCTTGAGCGGTGCGCGGCTGCTGATCGGCGAGTAGGCGATGCGTTCGGTGGGCAGCATGGACGGGAAGTCTCCTTTACTTTCGGTCCGGGATCAGCGCAGTCCGGCGAGCAGCGCGTCGCCGCGCATGACGAAACCGAACGCGGTGCGTATGCACAGCAGCGCCGCCGAATGCAGCTCGGGCGCATCCATGGTGTCGACGCAATCCTCGACCACGACCACGGCATAGTCCCTGGAGCAGGCGGCCGTGACGGTGGACAGCACGCAGCTGTTCGTATTCACGCCGGTGATGAAAAGCGTGTTGATGCCGCGCGAGCGCAGCAGGAAATCGAGGTCGGTGCCGACGAAGCAGTCATAGCGCTTCTTGGTGTCGACCACGTGGTCGCGGGCATCGAGCACCTCGGGCATGATGGTGCAGCCCTGCATGCCCGCAAGGTTGTGGCGCAGCACGTTCTTGCGCGGATTGTCCGGGTTCTCCGCCCGGGTGCGCCAGAACGGGTTGGCGCGGATCTCCTGCGCATCACGGTACTGCGTCAGCAGGTGGACGACCGGAACACCCGCTTGCCGGCAGCCGTCGAGGAAGCGGCGATTCGCGTCAATCACACGCCGGGCTTGCGCATCCGATTGCACCGGCATGGTGGCAACTGAAAGATCGAGGTGGCCGCGATGCAGGTCGATCGCGACCGCCGCCGCCCTGATGTGGTCCACGCCTAGATTCCGCATGCGTGCATTCTAGGCGAGCGCCTTGAGCGCCTGCGTCGCGAGCAGACGACCAAGCAGCCGGCGGTCCTCGCGAAGCAGCGGCCCCTTCTCTTCGCCGGATTCTGTTGCGATTGCATCCATGCCCGGAGAATACATCACCCCAGCGGCACGCCAAAGAGGCGCATAGGGGCGGTTGGTGACCGTGTTGCCATGATGGGCGATCAATCTCTACGCACGGCTCAGGAAGAGTTTTCCTGTGCTAAAACATTCTCAGGCGGCGAGCGCGAAGGAGCGCCTTCTGGATCGAAAACTTGGCGAGGAAGTACTCGTAGATGCGCCCGAACAGACAAGAAATAGACACGAGCCATACGTGCTAACTAAGTGATTTAGTTGGCGTCCCCAAGGGGATTTGTACGCTACCCGCGTCGCCCTACCCTGCGAGGCCTGGCTGCAGGCCGTTTAACGCAGGACTCCTTGCCGCTAACGGGGGACAGCGAGGGTCTCTTTCGACCCCCAAAGCGGACGTTCGTGCCTTGCGATTGCGTTACGCCGGGCGCGATCCTGACCGTGGGAGGCCCGCGGCGTTGCGATTCGGGTGATCGTGCGCGCCAAATGCCCACAGGCGCGCTCTCTGTCCGTCCCGAATCCGCGCGAAACCGCCGCAACCCGAGCAACACGTCAAGCAAGCCGGATCGATCTTTATTATCCGTCGCTCGTGCCAGCGTATACTTAATAGACGATCCGGCCTGGCTCACCGAACCGCGGGAAGAGGGGAATCATGAGACTCAAGGAAAAAGTGGCGATCGTCACCGGCGGCGGGCGCGGCATCGGTCGGGACATCGTTCTCGCTTATGCGCATGAAGGCGCTCGCGTCGTCGTGAACGACGTGGATCCAAACACCTGCGCAGCGACGGCTGCCGATGCGGGCGAGCGCGGCACGAAGTGCATCGCGGTCGCCGCCGATGTTGCCCAGCCGGCGGACATCACGCGGCTCATCGACACGACGATCAAGGAATTTGGCCGCATCGACATCGTCGTCAACAACGCGATGAAGATCGTGCCGGGCAAGCTCGAAGCGCTCTCCGAGCTCGCCTGGGATACGACCATGAACATCGGTCTTAAGGGCGCCTTTCTCGTGAGTCAAGGCGCTGCTCGCCACATGATCAAGCAGCATTCCGGTTGCATCGTAAATATCGCATCCATCGCGGGTCTGTTCCCCTACAACTGGGCGGGTTCGTATAGCGTCGTCAAGGCCGGACTGCTGATGCTGACCAAACTCCAGGCGGTGGAGTGGGCGTCCTACGGCATCCGCGCAAACGCCATCACACCGGGATACATTCGCACGCCGGGAACCGAGGGGATGTACGCTGATCCAGAAATCTACGAGGGCCGGCGCAAGGGCGTGCCGATGGGGCGCGTCGGCTCGGGCGAGGATATTACCGGTCCGGCCGTGTTTTTAGCCTCCGACGAGTCGCGCTACACCACCGGCAGCGTCATCGGCGCCGATGGCGGGCAAGCGGTTGGCTACTTCCTATCGGTTCCGGGCCGTCGCTTTTCGGGCGGACGCATCGACTGAGCCATTGCGGACACCGCGCGACAACGCGGTCGCTCGCGCCTCGAGTAAGACTACAATTCAATCTGCTTCGCCTCAAATCTCAACCACAAGGAGGAAACCATGAGAAAACTGTTCGCCGGAGCGCTGGCCGTTGCCGCGCTGTCCATCGGTTCGTCTGCATGGGCCCAGCAGGAGCCCATCCCGCGCCCCGCGAAAGCCAGCAAGCCCTATCGCATCGGCGTGCTCGAGCCTAACATGTCGATCCCGCACTTTGTGGCGCAGGCCTATGGCTTCGTGGATGAGGCCGAGAAACTCGGGGTGAAGGTCCTCCTATTCGATGCCGGCGAGCACAAGAACATCGCCAAACAGGTGTCGCAGATGGAGGACTTGATCGCCAACAAGGTCGATGCCATCTGCCTGGTGCCCGGTACCTCCGTAACAGCAATGGCCCAGATCGACCAGGCGATCGCTGCCGGGATTCCGGTGATCAACGTCAACATCATGAGCGATAACCAGCGGGCGATTGGCCGCATCCGCTCCGACGACTACGAGATGGGGCGGCTCCAGGGCGAGTTCATCGTCAAGGCGCTCAAGGGCACGGGCAACGTGGTGATGATGAGCGGAGTATCCGGCAATGGCGCCTTCATCAATCGCGCCAAAGGCTTCCAGGATTACGCGGCCAAGCATCCCGGCATCAAGATCCTTTCCGAGCAGTGGACGCCCAATGCCACCGATCGCGGCCTGAAGCTCATGGAGGATTGGAGCCAGACATTCCCGAAGATCGATGCGGTGTTCACTGGTGCCGATCGACTGGCGATCGGTGCGGCGCAGGCCCTCCTCGCGCAGGGCAAGAAGCCGGGCCAGGTGGTGATCACCACGGTCGACTACAACGACGACACCGAGCGCTTTGTGCGCAATGGCTGGATCACCGCCGCGATGGCGCAAACCCCGGTTCTGATGGGACGATGGGGAATGCGCGCGGCGCTGCTCGCGATCGAGAAAAAACCGATCCCGGCGCCGGAGAAACTGATGACGCCGACCTCGGTGATGACCAAGGACAACGCCGACCAAGTGGACATCTCCGCAGTCCGTCAACCTAAGGGCTGGCGCCCGCCACTCTGAGACGCTCGCGCATTCGGCACGGCAATCTGAAGGCTGTTCGAGTGCAATGACGGCGAAGGTCGATCCGCCTGCCGGTGAGGTCGCGCTGCGCACTTGGCGCGAGGTGCTGATAGGCGACCTCAAGGCGATGTCGTGGACGCGCGTCGGCTTGCTCCTGGTCATCGTCCTGATGGTCGCCGTGTTCGCCACGCTCAATCAAAACTTCACGAGCGGGACCAACTTGCGCAACGTCGCGCGGCAGATGGCGATCCTCGGCATTACCGCATGCGGCCAAACGATGGTGATTCTGTCCGGCGGGTTCGATCTGTCCGTTGGCATGGCGATCGGGTTCGTCAGCGTCACCAGTTCGATGATTATGAGCGATTACGGCCTATGGCCAGGTATCATCTCAGGGCTGTTGATTGGGCTCGCCGTGGGTGCAATGAATGGCCTCATGGTGGCCAAAGCGGGCTTGCCGCCGTTCATCGCTACGCTAGCCATGTTCTCCGCGGCGCGCGGGCTCGCGCTCATCTTCTCGGGTGGTTTGCCCATCACCGACATGCCGCCTGAATTCAGCTGGCTAGGTGCGGGCCAAATATTGACCATCCCGGTGCCGGCCATCGTCGCCGCGGTGGTATTCCTGTTCTGCGCCTATCTAATGACGAAGACGCGGTTCGGTCGACACGTGTATGCGATCGGCGGCAACGAAGAGGCCGCTCATTACTCTGGCGTGCCGGTCGCACGCGTCAAACTCGCGGTCTGGTCGCTGCACGGTTTTCTGGTCGGTCTGGCTGCGGTCGTGCTCACGTCGCGCGCGGTTTCTGGGCATGCCACGCTCGGCGAGGGCATGGAGCTCGAGTCGATCGCGGCAACGGTGATCGGTGGCACCGCGCTCGGTCGCGGACGCGGCGGCATTTTCAACACGTTTCTGGGCGTGATCGCTATGGCGATTCTCACCAACGGCCTCAACCTAGTGAACGTGTCGACGTACTACCAGATGGTTGTTATGGGTATGATCATTGCCGGCGCGGTCTACGCCGATCAGTGGCGCAGCAAGCGGCGCTGACGGCGCCCTCAATCGACATCAAACCAGCGATCAAGAACGGTGACCAGTTCGCCAGCTCACGCTACGGTCCAGTCCCACGCACCGCTCGTGGCGATGCACGCCATCACCAAATCCTTCGGCGCAGTGCAAGCGTTGCGCGGCGCCGACCTGACGCTGAATCGAAATCAAGTGCTTGGCCTCGTCGGCGATAACGCCGCCGGCAAATCGACGTTGATGAAGACGCTGACTGGGGTACACCGTCCTGACAGCGGCGTGATCCGGCTCGATGGTGCACCGGTGGTGTTCGAGTCTCCGCGCGATTCGCGGGCGCGCGGTATCGAGATGATCTACCAAAACCTGGCATTGGCGGACAACCTGGATGTCGTGGCAAACGTCTTTCTCGGCCGCGAGCATTCGCACTCCTGGTTTGCCGGGCTCGTGCCGTGGCTGGACGAGTCCCGCATGGCGCGGGAAACCCGGGCTTTGCTCGATCGGCTCAAGATCACAATCGACTCCGTGCGGACCACCGTGGAGCGCATGTCGGGCGGTCAGCAGCAGGCGATCGCCATCGCCCGCGCAGTCGCGTTCAAGGCGCGCATTGTGATCATGGACGAGCCGACGGCAAGCCTCGCAGTCAAGGAGGTCGGCAAGGTCCTGGACATCATCCGGGGTCTGCGTGACACAGGCGTCTCGGTCATCATCATCAGTCACCGGCTGCAAGACGTTTTTAGCGTGGCGGACCGCATCATGGTGTTGCGCAGTGGCCAGTCCGTCGCCGACCGCCCGATCGGCGACTTCACGATGGACGAGGTCGTGAAATACATCGTCGGCTCGGATGCCACCGACCTCGGCTCGATCGCGTCGGGGCGCTGATTCAGTCGTGTACGGGGGGAGCGCCAAGCCGGGCCGGCGCGGGTTGCGGTCCGGAATCTCCCCGAATACGAAGGCAATCTGAACGTGGACGAGCGCCTGCACGCAAACGCGCCTGCCTCGGAAGACAATTGTCTATACACTTTCGGCGGTGCGCTACAAGTGGGATCCTGAAAAAGCCGACGCGAATCAAAAGGAGCGCGGCGTCGTGTACACGTATCGCGAGCCCGACGTCGTTCGCCTGATTTCCACATGGGCCGATGGGGGCGAAACGGGCGCTTTTTGCGACGTCAGTTAAGCACGACTGGATTCTGGCGAGCCGATTGTGCTTTAATCTGTTGAAAATATTGACGTCCCCAAGGGGATTTGCCGCGTATATAACCGATTGGGTCGCGCTGCCGTGCGATGCGTGGTTGCGGGCGCCGTAGCCTGGCTTCCCAGCCCAGCGGGGAAGCCTATCGCGGGAACTGTCTCACCTTCTCGAGGCCGGCGTTGACGCACACTCTTCGCCCACCCAGGCGACCCCCGACCGGTCCCGCAGAGTCGCGTCGACCCCGACATTCATGTGCCCGACGAGCGCCGTCACTCCGACGGTAGCCTGTGTTCCCGCAGCCGGGAACTGGAAAGGGCGGTGACCGCCGCCGGCAGCTCAGCCTTGGTCATCTCCATCACTGTAATCGTGTAGGCGTTCATGCGCTTGCCGCTATTTCCCGGGCGGAAAGTGCGCAAGCATCTCCGCGATCGCTTCGCTGATCCGTTGCTGCTGTTCCTCGGGCGAACCGGCCGGGCTGACCGCGGCCGAAGCAGTTGCCCGCCAGAGGAGCGACTTGGTCTTGGCGTCCACGAAGTCCAGCACCAGCGTTCCCTCCTTCGTTTCGTGGGCCTTGCTTTTTCCCCCGCCCACGGAGACTCTTCCCGCCCTGCCGACCGGAATGCCGACAGATACGCCAACCGCCGTGGAACCACCATAGGTGGCCTTGCCGGAAAGCTGCATGGCTATAAGAAAATCAGGATTGTCTGCGGCCACGATGCGTCCTTTTGACTGGAGCTGGGCATCCACGGTGTTCCTGATCTTCTTGACCAGCAGCTCATCGGCAGCCGCATTGCCGGTGGCCGGCATCCAGTTAAAGGTCTTCAAAGCTGCGAAATTCGCTGCCGTATCGTAGTCGAACGTCACCGTAAGCGGCGTGGCGCATCCGACCATAGCGATACATATCACCAGTGCGAGCATTGTGTTCTTCATATTCATTTGTCCTTTCTCCTGGTGCGCATACATCGATCAAAGTTTCTGATGTCGTAATCCGGATTCGGCACCCGATAGCCCAAGCTCGAGGAATCCATATTATCCGAGATCAGAATTGGCTCAAGGGAGAGAATTCATACCCCGCTGGGACCGAATTGCGGCACGACCCGCGCGTATCTATGGAGGGCCGCCTATGTCCCCTTCCCAGCCCATTGCTTCCTCGGCTGCTCGGCCGCTTCTCCCGGCAGAATATCCACGCCCATCGCCTTCCCTATCTTGACCGCGAGAGGGATGGTGAGGGGTGCGCCCGGAAGAAGGAGCAGAGTCCCGATCCCAGCTATCTTGAGGTAGTCGCGAAAATACGCATTGGCTCTTTCCAATTCCTCTTTCGAGGCCTCCCTCCTTAAGGATTTTTGGTAGATATTCCTCATGTACTTCCCGTTCTCTAACTGCAGATGGAAGAACCGCCGCACCTTCAACGTCTCGTCCACGAGGCGTTGTGTTGCCAGCTGAGCCACGCTGTCCACGGATCGCACGATCTCAAAAATACTCTCGTCGGCATATTCGGAAATCCCGTGCACAGCGCTGAGACGTCGGATCACCTGACGCAGCCGATTGGCACGCTCGCACAGAGAATCGATCACGGTGAAATACGCGGAAGGCGAGTTCTGCATCAATTCAAAGAAATCGGACTGGCAAATCACCGTTACCACCACTTCAGTCGCCGCCAAGGCACTTGCGCTACGCGGCAGCGATTCCAAGACGCCCATCTCGCCGATAAACTCGTTCTTGCTCGCAACGCCGATCTGGCGGTGTACGGTTCCTTCCATGCGTTTCATGATATGGACGCGGCCCGATCGGATCCAGAACAGCTGATCCGCAGGATCGCCTTCCTCGAATAGATGGCTGCCTTTCTTGAAGATACGCTCGGGCAGCCCAGGCTTAATGGCTACAGAACGAGCCCCGCGAGTAAACGGAATAGACTTCATGCGGGCTCTCAATGCCTCATGCAGCCAATCGACAAAACGCTTCAAGCGATAGCGAAACACCGGGCCGAAACCCTTCAGTGCCTTTCGACAGCGTAAGTCAGGCAATTGCTTGAGCAGCTCTACCTGCGATCGCGTTCTCAAGCTCAGCGCATCCATAAGCCGCGCGCTCATCGCGGCGTCCTTCGAAATGAAGTCGAGAAACTCGGTGCGAGTAAACTGCTCGACCTCCGAATCGGCCGTGAGCCGAGCAGTTCCACTCCGCGGGCACGCGACAAGCACTCCCATCTCACCGATAAACTCGCCCGGCTTGATTTGCCCGACGACCGTCGATCCGCCCGGCACACGTCGGGTTATTTCTACCTGCCCGGATACCAAGCGGTAAACAAAATCGCTGCGCTCCCCCTCATTGAAAAGGGTATGGCCGATTCTATTGCTGTAGCGTAGCGTCATAAATTCTGAGAGGCGCCATCACGGCGATTGTGAAAAACTGCGCTTATTGCCCCTTCGTGCGCCGCCAGTCCCACGGCGGCATCTGCTTATCATCCGCCCATAACCCCAGCCGAGACAAGCGGGCATCGTTTTCTGCGCGTGAGTACGCCGTCCGTTCCTCTGGCGTTTGCTCCCCCTGGTACTTCTTGTAGTGCCGTGCAAGTCCTGCTTGGACTTGAGCTAGTCCCACGTCCTGACGGTCCACCCTTACTCGACAGACCTGACGTTTGAATCGGTCAACCTTGTAGCAGTCGAGGGTCGCCGTCCAGTTGAAGTAGCGCACCTAAGTTTGCGTGTATCTGCGAACCTTGTGCTGCCGCCTTGCTGAGTCTAAGACCGTGAGGAGGTGTCGCCGTCAGCGATGCTGACTACGTGGCCGGTAATCCCAGCACCAGCGGTGGAAGCCGCGACAAGATAGAGGGCAAGGCACGCAAGCGGGGATGCCTTCACGATTGAGGTGCCTTGCGGGTGGGGGACGACCGGTGGGCGGTGAATTTCTCCGCGTCCCGAAACATGGTGCTACAGCTGGCGCGCTCATGGTGCGGTCGATTGTGGGGCAAATGCCCCCGGCTTTGTTGGCGTCCCCAAGGGGATTCGAACCCCTGTTACCGCCGTGAAAGGGCGATGTCCTAGGCCTCTAGACGATGGGGACCAGAAGGACTCTTACGATTACGACGGCCGCAGGCCGGTTTGGTGGAGGTAAGCGGGATCGAACCGCTGACCT
>CAYSFD010000037.1:0-14564 GCA_964430565.1 uncultured Enterobacteriaceae bacterium | reverse complement strand
CGACAGGGGCCAGCTCGATTTCCTGCAGCACGTTCAGCGGATTTTTGACGAAGGCGAGTTTGTCGCGACGTACAAGTTCGCCCTGCTCATCGCGCTGGTGGAGCTGGCGATAGAGCGCGGCGACGACACGGGCGCGCCCCTCGAGCTGGATCTGCATTCCATCGCGGAGAAATTCATCGAGCAGTACTGGCCTCACGCCGCACCCTACGGCGCCGCAGACGGCGCGCCTGCCGTGCTCGTCCAGAACCATGGCCGCCAAGCGGCGATCGTGGCGCGCGTCGCGGCAGTGCGCGGGCGATTCGGCAACCTCGCGCGCGCCAAAAGCGACAGGAGCTGGCGAGGCTTCGTCGGCAGCGTCGCGCAAATCGTCAAGGAGATGCCCCTCTGGAAGCTGCAGACCCTGCGGCGCCAGAACGTTCGCTTCCTCTACGAACGAAGCAGCGGCCCACGCATCACGCTTCTTCCCGGTGTTGCCTTCAATCTGCGGCGATTCGGCGCCCTGATCCAGCTTCTTGCCAGGTCCGCATGGGTGCAGCACATCCGCGCGAACCCCAGGAACGCGCCCACGGTAGGCGGCGCGACCGATCTGGAGTTGTTTTTGTTCGGCGGCGCACGGGTGGATCTCTCCGCGGCAAGGGCCGCGCTGCAGGACATGCAGGAGAACCGCTGCTTCTACTGCGGAAGCACGATGAGGCCAGATTCCCATGTCGATCACTTCATACCGTGGTCGCGGTACCCGCGCGATATTGTCCAAAACTTTGTTCTTGCGCACGGCGGCTGTAATCTGGACAAGGGCGACATGCTTGCCGGGCCTGCGCACCTCTCGCACTGGGTAAAGCGCAACAGCGAACTGGGGGACGAACTCGCGGGCCGCTTGTCGCCTGCAGGATTCCTCGACGACCCGCTTGCGGCGATGCAGGTTGCGCGCTGGGCTTATCGGCAAGCCCAGGCTACATCAGCGCAACTTTGGGTGAGTCTGAAGTACACGGTGAACGCAGATCAGCGCTGTTTGGAAATACTCAGCGCTTGATCGAAGATTTCCGGAGCCTCCGTGATCAACCTGAAAAACCTCCGCGCCGTCCTCGCAACATCGCTGCTCCTCGCCTTTGCATCCCCCACCCTGGCCGACCGCCTCGACGAGATAAAGTCCCGCGGCAAGCTTCTGGTCGGGGTGAGCGAGACCACGCCGCCGTTCAGTTTTCGCAGGGCCGCGGACGGCACGCTCGCCGGCTACGACCTCGATCTGGTGCGCGCGGTCGCCAAGCGCCTGGGCGTGGCCCTGGAGATGCTGCCGCTCGCGAGTGCCGAGCGCATTCCCCTGCTCAAAGATGGCAAGCTCGATTTCGTCGCCACCTCGATGACGCGCACGCCCGAGCGCCTGCGCGAGGTGGACTTCAGCCACATCTATTTCGTCACCCCGCACGCGGTGATCGTGAAGAAGTCCTCCGGCATCGCCTCGGTGCGGGAGTTCTCGGGCCGCAAGGCGTCAGCGGCGAGCCAGCGACTAGCAGCGGGGGGAATTGAAAGGGTAACCGCGATTTCGAAGGATAGCGGCAGGACCACCCCGCCCGCTTCGCGGGCACCCCTCCTCAAGTGAGGAGGGGATCACCACCGATGAGACGGTGCTCGCGGCGATCGTGCGCGAGGACGGGCAGCCGCAGGATTATGTCTTCCTCCCCGACTTCGCCAAGTCGCGCGAACGTCGGCTTCGCCATGAAAAAGGACGAGCCGCGCATGAAGGCGGCGATCGACCGGGCGCTGCTCGAGATCGAGGCCTCGGGGGAAGCGGCGCGGATCCGGGAGGCGTGGTTCGGGCCGGGGACGGAGCAGCCGATGAAGCGGACGTTCAGGATTACGGCGGGGTATTAGCCCCCGCCGACTCACGCCGCCCGGCGCTCGCCGGATTCCTTGATGAGGGACTCCGCCGGAATGCCCAGGTCCCGGTGCAGCCGTCGGATCATCGGCAGCGTCAGCGGGCGCCTGCGGTTCAGGACCTCGTAGACGCGGTTGATCTGCCCGATCATCGGCACGAGGTCCTTGGGCGCGAGCCCCGACTGCTCCATGCGGAACTTGATCGCTTCCACCGGATCGGGCATCTCGAAGCGGTAGTGCTTGTTCTCGTAAGCCTCGACCAGCGTGACCAGCACCTCAAGGCGCTCGCCTTCGGGTGTATTGGCCCGCGCCGACATCAGCGTCTCGACCTCCTTCAACGCGGCGCGGTGGTCCGCCTTGGTCTTGATCGGTTTGATTTGCATTGCGTCTCTCCTTCAAATGGTCTGCGCGTCGATCCTGTCGTACTGCGCGTGCGTGCCGATGAAGCGCACGTACACGACGCGATACGGATAGTTGATCCACACAACCAGCCGATACTTGTTGCCGGCGATGTTGAACACCACCCGCCCGTCGCGCAGGATGCTCGCCGAGCCAAACTCTCGCTTCACTTCGGCGGGCGAGCGCCAGTCCGCCTTCAGCACATGCCGATACCATGCTAGCGTCGGCTCCCGGGCGTCAACGTAAGCCGATTTGCCCTCCCAAAAAGCACGCAGGGTCGAGAGGGCGATCACGCGCATGTCGCAGTGTAGTCCCAATTTGGGACTGAAGCAAGACAGAAGTCCTCCGGCATCGCCTCGGTGCGCGAGCTCTCGGGCCGCAAGGCGTCATCGGCGAGCCAGCGACTAGCACCGGGGGGAATTGAAAGGGTAACCGCGATTTCGAAGGATAGCGGCAGGACCACCCCGCCCGCTTCGCGGGCACCCCTCTTCAAGTGAGGAGGGGATCACCACCGACGAGACGGTGCTCGCGGCGATCGTGCGCGAGGACGGCGAGCAGACGGAAATGCGCGAGGACTATGTCTTTCTCCCCGACTTCGCCAAGTCGCGCAACGTCGGCTTCGCCATGAAAAAGGACGAGCCGCGCATGAAGGCCGCGATCGACCAGGCGCTCCTCGACATCGAGGCCTCGGGGGAAGCGGCGAGATTCCGGGCGGCGCGGTTCGGGCCGGGGACGGAGCAGGCGATTGAGCGGACGTTCAGGATTAGCGCGGAGTATCAGGCGCCCCCGACGCCTCGGGCAGGATCAAGGCTCCTGCGCTTGGCGAGCCTACGCCTCGTACCAGTCCTTGGACGCGTTCACCACCCTGACCACCAGGAGCATCACCGGCACCTCGATCAGGACGCCGACGACGGTCGCGAGCGCGGCGCCGGACTCGAAGCCGAACAGGCTGATCGCGGCGGCGACCGCGAGCTCGAAGAAATTCGAGGCCCCGATCAGCGCGGACGGACAGGCGACGCTGTGCTTTTCGCCCACTACCCGGTTCAGCAGGTAGGCGAGCGACGAGTTGAAGAAAACCTGGATCAGGATCGGCACCGCCAGCAGCGCGATGACGAGCGGCTGCTCGAGGATGGCGTCGCCCTGGAATGCGAACAGCAGCACCAGCGTGAGCAGCAAGGCGACGGTCGACCCGGGCTGGATCTTCGCCAGCGCGGCATCGAACGCCGCCTGGCCGCGCGAGAGCAGCATCCGGCGCAGGATCTGCGCGAGGATCACCGGGATCACGATGTAGAGAACCACCGAGGTGAAGAGCGTCGCCCAGGGCACGGTGATGCTCGATATTCCCAGGAGCAGGCCGACCACCGGCGCAAAAGCGAAAATCATGATGACGTCGTTGAGCGCCACTTGCGACAGCGTGAAATACGCATCGCCGTGGGTCAGCCTGCTCCAGACGAACACCATGGCCGTGCACGGCGCGGCGGCGAGCAGGATGAGGCCGGCGATGTAGCTGTCGATCTGGCCCGCCGGCAGCAGGGGCGCGAACAACACGCGGATGAAGAGCCATGCGAGGAACGCCATCGAAAACGGCTTGACCAGCCAGTTGATGGCGAGCGTCACGCCGATGCCCTTCACGTGGTCCTTCACCTGGTGCAGCGCGCCGAAGTCGATCTTCAGCAGCATCGGGATGATCATCACCCAGATCAGCAGACCGACCGGGAGATTGACGCGCGCCACCTCCATCGCGCCGAGCGCGCGCACCGGCCCGGGCCATGCCTGGCCGAGCGCGATGCCGGCGACGATGCACAGGAACACCCAGAGCGTCAGCCAGCGCTCGAAGAATCCCAGCGCCGGACCTCCAGCCGGGGCCGCCGCCTGCGCGCTCACCGCGGCATCTCTTCAGAGCGCGCGTTGCCGATGTCGTCCGGTTTCTGCGCGACTAGAAGCACCTGCTTCCCCGTAACTCGACCTCGCAATATCGCGCAGGGACGGTGGGCGCGCCGGCGCAGGCGGCAAGACACGCGGCGGCAAACAAGGCGGGGAGAGCGCGGATCATGGTTTTCTTTCTGCTCAACAGGACGTTGCGACGCTTACTCCGCGTGAACCCTCACCCGCGGCTCCGCCTTCATCCAGGTCGTGCGCTTGGCTTCGCGAAGGTCGTAGTCCACTTGCAGGCCCAGCCACAACTCAGGAGACACGCCGAAGTATTTGCCGAGGCGCAGCGCAGTATCAGCGGTGATCGAGCGCTTGCCATTGACGATGTCGCTGATGCGGTTGGGCGGCACGGCGATCTCGCGCGCAAGCGCGTTGATGCTGACTTCCATCGGCTTCATGAACTCCTCATAGAGGATTTCGCCGGGGTGGATCGGTTCGAGCAGTTTGGCGGCCATGATGTCTCCGTTCAGTGATAGTCGACGATTTCCACGTCGTAAGCATGCGCTTCGGCCCAGCGAAAGCAGATCCGCCACCGGTCGTTGATGCGGATGCTGTGCTGGCCCCTGCGATCGCCCTTCAGCGCTTCCAGCCGGTTGCCAGGCGGGACGAGCAGATCCTGAAGGGTCCGGGCCTGGCTCAGGTAGAGCAGCTTGCGCCGCGCCGGGCGCTCGATCGCGCGAAAGCGGGCGACCAGCTGGTCATTGAACAGGGCCTCGGCATCGGGTGACCGGAAGGACTTGATCACCCGGAAAGGGTATTACGCCGAACGTAATACGTCAAGCAGCCCTCCTGCCCTGGAGAATCGCGGAAAAGACGAGGAGGCTTGGTAGAATTCCAGGGCTCACCCCAACGAGCACCCATGGACCGATCGCCCCAACACCTCGCCCGCAACGTAGTACGCCTTTCCCACCTGGACTTGCCGGGCGCGGGACAGGTCTACGTCGCCGGGGACTTCGCCTACGTCGGCCACATCCCGAACAAGAAACAGCTCGGCACTTCGATTCTCGACGTGCGCGATCCGAAGAATCCGCGAATCGTCTCGCAGATTTTTCTCGACGACCCGGACTCGCACAGCCACAAGGCGCGGGTCGCGGGCGACATCATGATCGTCAACAGCGAGCGCAACATGACGCCCATCGGGCGCCGCGCGGAGGAGCTCCCGCGGCTGCGCGCAAGATTGCGGGAGACGCTTGCGCGGGAACCCAGTCACAAAGAGCTCGCGGAAAAGCTCGGCATCAAGGAATCCGACATTCCCATGGTCGAGGCGGCCGAGCGCAATCCCTACGCGCTGGGCGGATTCCGCATCTACGACGTTGCGGATCGAACGAAACCGAAGCTCCTCGCCTTTCAGAAAACCGGCGGCATCGGCGTGCACCGCTTCGACATGGACGAGAACTACGCCTATATCTCGACCGAGATGGCGGGTTACGTCGGCAACATCCTGGTGATCTACGACATTCGCAATCCGGCGAAACCGGAAGAGGTCTCGCGCTGGTGGATGCCGGGACAGCATCTCGCCGGCGGAGAGAAACCCTCCTGGGCGGGCAAGCGCCACCGGCTGCACCACGCGCTGCGTTTCGGAGACAAGCTGTGGGCCGGCTGCTGGCACGCGGGATTGCGCGTGATCGACGTCTCCGACATCCGCGCTCCCAAAACGATCGGCGAATACAACTACCACCCGCCTTTTCCGGAGCCTTCGCATACCTTCATGCCGGTTCCGTCAGCAATCGAAGGCCGGCGCATTGCACTGGCGATCGACGAAGAGGATCACGCGCACGACGAAAAGGAAATGGAGCGGCGCCGCGGCCGGCCGCACGCCTGCCTCCAGGTGCTCGACGTGACCGACCTCGCGCAGATCAAGCCGCTTTCGATCTACGAAGTCAGCGAACTCGACTCGCCCTGGAGCCGCGCGACACCCGGACGCTTCGGCGCGCACCAGTTCCAGGAACACATGAAAGACACGCTGGTGTACTGCGCCTGGTTCGCCGGAGGCCTGCGCATCGTCGACATCGCCGATCCCCTCGCGCCGCGCGAAGTCGGCTTTTTCATCCCCGAGCCGGCGCCGGGGAAAGCCGCGCCGCAGACCAACGACGTCGATGTCGATTCGCGCGGACTGATCTACATCGTGGACCGCTACGCGGGGTTCGACGTGCTGGAGCTGCGCCGCTAAGCCCTATTCGATGCGAGTTTGATCGTCCGCCTCGAGCGCCGCCTGGGAACTCAGCACTTCGATCTCGATCCGGTTCATCGCCATCACCTTGTCGAGGGACCCCTGCCCACGAACGCCTCCATCGTCAGGGCGCGGTCCGGAAACGCCTTGAGCACCGCCTTGTCCGCGGTCACCAGCGGCACCGACAGCCCCTTGGCCAGCGCAACGAACTCCGCGTCGTAAGCAGTGAGCGGACTGGACTCGATCACGTCCAGCGCGGCTGCATCCCCGACATGGTGCGACCCCTGCGCAAGCGCGTGACCGGCTGCCCGGAGGATGCCGTTGATCTGCTGGCGTGACATCATCCCGCGCCTGAGATACGCAGCGAGAATGTTGCGCAGCTCGGATTGCCAGAGGAACGGCGCGTGCCAGTCGGGATCGCGCCGCCATACGCTCTGGGCAAGTTCCGTATTCTGTCCCGATACCCAGCAGTAATGGATGACGTTGGTGTCGACGACGATCACTTCAGGCCCTTGCGCTTGGCCCGATCGCCGATGCGGTGATCGACCTGCGGCAGCCTGGCGACGAATTCGCGCAGCGCCCGTTCCTGCGCCGCGATATTGATGACCGGCGCGCTGAATTCAGTCTCGAGGCGAGTGAGGATCTCGCTGTTGAGGCTGCGCCGGTTCTTCTCGGCGCTTTCCTTGAGCCGGGCGTGCAGTTCTTTCGGGATGTTCTTGAGGGTCAGGTTGAGCATCGCGGCATCCTCGGAAAAGGCTTGGTACCAGAATGGAACCATTCTAGCTCAGGGCGGCCACTCGCGCCAGCGCGCAGCAGCGAGCTGCATCGCCAGGGCGACGCCCTGCATTCAACTCGGCGAGCGACTTACGGGCTGGTGTGCCCTCGGGGAACAGTGCGCCGTGCACCGCCGCACTGTCATGATGGATCGCGCGCCGCACCACGATGCGCCCGTCTTCTTCCACCCATTCCAGGGTGTCGCTGAAGAAGTTCACGGCATTTCTGCCGGCCAGGCGGCCAGACCGCTCGCCTTCGCGCCGCGCCACAGCTCGCGGTCGCGCATCGGGGACATGCGCTTGCGGCCGGATCTGCAGCCCCTCCTCGCCTACCTTCGACTTTCCACGAGCAACTCAGCGACCGTTTTCCTTCCGCAAAGCGTAGCAACCGGCTTGCGACGGCAGAGCTTTCGCCCGCTCCACTGTACGAGTCCTGTCTTCCGAATCGCTGACAGGCGCTGGCGGAGGCTGAGGCGGGTTCTCATTTCGCGGTCATGGCGCCCCGACGGCCGGCCGCGCTCCCTCCTTGCGCGCCTGCTTCACCAGTGCCTCGTCGAATGTCACGAAGCGCTCCGCGTTGCCGCTCAGGGCGAGGTGCAGGGCATCGGCGAAGTCCATGCCTGCTTCGCCCCACCGCACCGCGGCTGCCAGTGCGTCGGGCGACTGGAAGCGCATCTGTGGCAAGGCAAGCAGGCCGCGCACTGCGCCGGCGACGGCCTCGCGCGCGAGCCCGGTGGATCGCAGCACCCAGGCGAGTTCGAGGACGACGGTGACCGGTACCCAGAACGTGGTGCCCTGCTCGGCCAGGAGCCGCCGTGCGCGCCGCGCCTGGTCAGGCTGGTCCTCGAGCAGGATCCGCGCGAGGACGTTGGTATCGAGCGCGATCACTTGCGGCGGCGCTTGCGCGCGTAGGCGCGGGTGCGCGCATCGTCCGCGGCGACCGCTCGCAGGACCGCCTCGTCATCGGTGAGGCCCGGCCGCCTTGGTTTGCGCAGGTGAGAGAGCATCCCGGCGATGCTTCTCACCTCGGCCACCCGGTCGGTCGCCTTCGGCCGCGCGGCGAACCCGCCCTCGGGGAGCAGCTCGACGGCAAGCTCGGTCCCCTTCTTCAGGCCGAGCGCCTCCCGCACCCGCTTGGGGATGATCATCTGGCCCTTGCTCGATACCCGGGTGCTCTCCACGGAATGCGCCCTCTTGAAAAGTAAGATACGCAAGTAAGACGATACGCGCCGAGCGCAGCAGGGTCAAGCAAAGCGCGCTAGCCGCCACGCTCGTGATGGGCCGTTACCGCTCCGCAAGTCACGGTCGTCCCGACGCCGCCTTGATGGCCCGCATGGCGAGGAACATCGGCTTGGGCGGCGGCCGTGCCGCGGAGGCCCCCAGGACTGCCTCGACCGAAGCAAAGCCGTACCGCGCGTAGAACTCGACCGCTCCGGGCTTCGCATCGACGACGACGCCGACGCAGCCGTATTCGTCGGCCATGCGCGCGGCGAGCTGAAGGACGAAGCGCAGCAGCCGACCGCCGAGCCCCTGCCCCTGGACCGAGCGGTCCACCGCCAGCCGCGCGAGCCGCAGCACCGGGAGCGGGTAGCGCGGCAGCTTGTTTCGCTCCGCGGCCGGCAGCCCCTCGATCTCGATGTGGCCGGGCGCGACGGTCGCGAATCCGAGAACGCCGTCCTCCTCGACCGCGACGTAGGTGACGCCGACGTAGTGCCGAAACTGGTTCTGTCCGGCGAAGCGCTGCAGGAAGCGGTCGAGGTCCGGGTCGCCGGAGCGGAAGCGCGAGCGGTCGTCCGCTTCGCGCAGCGCCCTAATCTGCATCGCGCATCAGGCGGCGCAGGGCTTTCGTGGGCTTGGCGGTGCGGGTTTTTTCGAGGATCGCGTCGCCCGACTTGCGCGTCACGACGAGCTTCGGCTGGACGATCACGTCGGCGGGCAACTGCTCCAGGGCAATCAGGTAATGCTGCAGCGCCTGCTCGACGAGGTGGCCCTTCTTCACGCCGGTGGCGCGCACGCGCCGCTCGAGCAGCTCCCGGGTCGTGCGGGAGACGAGCGCAGAGATCTGGGTTTCCTTGTCCATTTCGTTACCTTGTAGAAAACTCTACAGTTTCGTAGAAACGCCGTCAAGCGCGCCTTCGACGTAGCGCTTGACCGGCGCGCTCCGCGTCGAAGCAGACGATCACTCGCGCCTTACTGGGGTAAGGGATTCGACCAAGGGCCTCTTGCGCAGCGCCCTGCTCTCAGCGCGCCCCACCTGCCGGCGCAACCACCGCCCCTTCGATCGCGTGCCTCCGCAACGCCTCCGCCACAAACCCCGAAGCCTTCATCTCCTCAATGAACGCAGTCAGGTACTTCGCCCCCGCCTCGCGCCCGAGCCGCATGCCCATGGCCTGGTTGATCACCATGAACCGCCCGGGCAGCAGCCGTAACCCCGAAACGCGTTTCGCATCCATCTCGAGCTGTTGTTTCACCCCGGCCGCGACGTCGAGCCGGTTGGCGACGAAATAATCGACCACTGCGGGCGAGGTGGGCGCCCGCTCGATCTTCGCCTTCTTCAATTCGCGCGACAGATAAAGGTCGTAGGCGCTCTTGTTGCCGACGGCGACGCGAATCCCTTCGCGGTCCACTTCCTCGTTGGCGCGCAGCGGCGAGTCGTTGCGCACCAGGTACGAACCCTCGATCTGCACATAGGGCCCGGTGAAGGCGGTGTCCACAGCGCGCGCCGGGTCGATGGCGAAAAACCCCACGTCCACGCGCGCGGACTTGAGCGTCTCGACCGACTGCCCGGCGGAAGTGACGGTAACCAGCTCCGCCGGAACGCCGAGCCTTCGCGCGAGTTCGCGGGCGAGATCCACCGACACGCCGGAGGGCTCGCCCGTGGCAGCGACTTTCTTCGCGAGGATGGGATTGCCGAGATTGATCACCGCGCGCAGCTTGCCGGTGGGCGCGAGGTCCGCGACCGCGGCGCTCGGGGCGGTGGGCGCGCCGGCGCAGGCGCCGAGGCATGCGGCGACAAACAAGGCGAGAAGAGTGCGGGTCATGGGATTCCTTTGCGGTAAATGGGGGTCAAGGGAACTGAACGTTGCGACCGCGCGCCGGCTCCTGCGGATCAGGCGGCCGCCAATCTCCTTCAATGGTAATCCACGATCTCGACGTCGTGGGCGTCGCCGTCCTGCTACGCCGGGTTCGACGTCCTGGAATTCAACCGTTAAAGACGGTTTCGATGAGGCGAGCGATCGCCCCTATGAAGGCGCTCGGCCGGAATCACGCTAGTCCGTAGGTTTCGAACAGCTCTTGGTCGGTTTTTTCGTCCAGCAATTCGTCGATCAGGGGTACCAGCGCGGCCTGTTCTTTTTCGGCATGCGAGCTGAGCCGCTCTGCCAGTTCCATGCCCGAAACCTTGAGCGACTGCCAGCCCGGCCCGTCGAGCCGGTGCGCCCGGGCCTTTGCGAGCGGTTCGAACATTGGCTGGACCACCTTGCGGATCGCCTCGTGTTCCTCAAACAGCATCTCCGCGAGCTCGCCGTTGCCGCTCTGGTGCAATCGCGGAAAAAGCTGGACCTCCTCGAAATCGAAATGGGGCGACACCTCGTATTGCAGGGCCGCTTCGAGCGAGGCGAGGAGCTTCGCCCATACCAGATCGCCGGCCGCAGGCGGCTCCGTCTTCAATCTCCCGAGTGCCTGCGCGAATTGGCTGAGCAGTTCGAGAATGGCGACGTGCTCGTCGTGGAGACGGCGGCTGACTTGGCGCTGGAACTTCATGGGGATGTCCCTTTCCCGATCAGTCGAGCTTCGGCCGCAGATCGCGCACGCGCACCGCCTTGCCCTGAGAGCGCGGGATGTCGCCCGGCTGCTTCATGATCACCTCGGTGGTGACGCCGATCATCGACTTGATGTGCCGGGCCACCTTGTCCGCGACCAGCGCGTACGCAGTCTGGACGGCGGACAACGAAGTCGCGATCTCGATTTCCACGGTGAGATGATCGAGCGCGCCCTTGCGCTCGACCACCAGCTGGTAGTGCGGAGCAACATCGGGGAAACCCACCAGCACCGCCTCGACCTGCGAGGGATAGACGTTGACGCCGCGGATGATCAGCATGTCGTCGTTGCGTCCGGTGATGCGCCGGATGCGCAGGTGCGTGCGGCCGCAGCCGCAGGGTGAGCGGGTGACGCGCGTGATGTCGCGGGTGCGGTAGCGCAGCATCGGCAGCGCTTCCTTGGTGAGCGTCGTGATCACCAGTTCCCCCGACTCGCCCTCGGGCACGTCCTTTCCGGTGTCCGGATCGATCACCTCGAACAGGAAATGATCCTCCCAGCCGTGCAGGCCGTCGCGCTCTTCCACGCATTCCGCCGCGACGCCCGGCCCCATGATTTCCGACAGGCCGTAGATATCGACCGCCTTGATGCCGAGGCGCTGATCGAGCTCTTTTCGCATCGCCTCGCTCCAGGGCTCGGCGCCGAAGATCCCGATTTCGAGTTTCGACTTGCGCAGATCGATGCCCTGCTTCTCCGCGACTTCGGCGATCGACAGCGCGTACGAAGGCGTCGCGCACAGCACGCGCGCGCCGAAGTCCTGCATCAGCACGATCTGGCGCTCGGTGTTGCCGCCCGACATCGGCACCACCGTCGCCCCGAGGCGCTCCCCGCCGTAGTGCGCGCCCAGACCGCCGGTGAAGAGGCCGTAGCCGTAGGCGTTGTGGATCACGTCGCCCGGCCGCGCGCCGGCGCAGGCCATGGTCCGCGCCATCAGCTCGGCCCAGGTGGCGATGTCCTTCGCGCTGTAGCCGACCACCGTCGGCTTCCCGGTCGTGCCCGAAGACGCGTGCACGCGCACCAGCTCCTCTCTCGGCCGCGCGAACATGCCGAACGGATAGTGGTCGCGCAGATCGGTCTTAACGGTGAACGGCAGCCCGGCGAGATCGTCGAGGCTGCGGACGTCGGCAGGCGTGATGCGCTTCGACTTCATGCGCCGGCGGTGCAGCGGCACGTTGTCGTAGGCGTTCTTCACCGTCTGCTTCAGGCGGCCCAACTGCAGCGCGCGCAGTTTTTCGCGCGGCATGTTTTCCGCCGCCGCGTCGAAGCGATAGCGCGCCGTGCGCTTGGCCTGCTTTGCCATCGTTGCTCCCCTATTTCCCGCCGCGCACCGGAATGCGCGGCAATGCGAACCCCTGGTTGTACGCGGCGCGCGTCACCAGGACGAACTTGAAGCGCCAGCCGGTCGCTAGCGCGGCGATCCCCGCGAGCACCGCGGCCGCGGTAGTGACGCTTTCGATGACGCCGCCCGTCAACATCAGCGCGAGCGGCACGATCGCCCCGAGCTGGTAGAGCTGCTTGCCGGCGAGCTCGAGCGCGGCGCGCGCCTTCGGGACGAGGTCCGCTTCTACGCGCCGGCGATACACCGACCAGGCCACGGCCCGCGCCACCACCGCGAGCACCAGGCCGCCGGCGACCGCGGTCGGTATAGACATCCCGGCGAGCGCCGAGAAAATCAGGAACAGCCCCGCGCCTTCGGCGACCGCCGTCCAGAAAACGAGCCAGGTGATGGTCGGCTCGCGCCAGGCGGGAATGCCTTTGGACGCGCGCAGGATGCGGCCCTGGCAATAGATGAATCCGATGGCGAGGAGGGCCGTCACGATCGCGAGCTGCGCCGAGCCGGACCACGCCGCGGCGAGCCCCGAAGCGAACAACAGGGCCGCGACGAAGGACTCGCGCGTCATCCAGGACGTCATCGGATTGAAGAACACGTGCACCGCCCGCAGCTTCCTGCCGATTTCCATCCACACCGCCGTCAACCCGGCGCCAACCAGCGCGAGGCCGAGGAGCAGCGCGACTTGAGCGAGGCGCGGCGAGAGCGGGACGAACGCGGAAAAAAGAATGAAGCCGCAGCCGGTACCGCCGAAAATGAAGTTCAGCGCGGCACGCACGTCCCAGTGGAGCTGGATCCACGGTCTCGGACCGTAGCTCATTTGCCTTCGCCTCCGCGCTCGTAGCCTTCCTTCACGGTCTTGTCCCAGAGGTAGTAGAAACCGGGGTCCGTCCCCAGTTCTTCGTGCATGCGGAAGTGCTCGTTCTCATCCAGCAGCTTCGAGACGTTGCTCTGCGGGTCTTCCTTGTCGCCGAAGTGCAGCGCGCTGGCGATGCAGCTGTTGACGCAGGCCGGCGTCGCCTCCGGATCGACGCCGGGCTTCAAGCCTCTCGCGAGGCCCGCATCGACGCGGTCGCTGCAGAAAGTGCACTTGGTGGCCACGCCCAGGCGCTTCGGATCGAACATCGCCGCCTCATTCTCCATCGGCGCATCGCCATAGGCGAAACTCGCCTCGTCGGTCTTGTAGCGCGCCTGATACGGGCAGGCGACGGCGCAGTACGAGCAGCCGATGCACAGGTCGTAATCGATGGTGACGATGCCGTCGGCGCGCTGCCGCGTCGCGGTGGAGGGACAGACATGCATGCACGGCGGATCGGCGCAGTGCATGCAGCCCACGGGAACGAACACGCGCTTCACGTCCGGGTACTCGCCCACTTCGATGTCGAGCACGCGGCGCCACTGCACTTCGGGCGGCGTGGCGTTGGCGTGCTTGCACGCCGCGGTGCACGTCTGGCAGCCGACGCAGCGGCGCAAGTCGGCGAGCATGACCCAACGGGTCATTGTGAAATCCTCCAGCGGGTCATGACTTCCTCACGCTGACTCTCACGATGTCGGCGCCGGAGCCGGTCGCATCGGTGAGATTCATCGACATCGGCACCAGCGAGTTCATGCTCGGGACGCCGAAGTCCTTAGCGTACGGCGTCGCCCAGTGGTCGAACTGCGCGATCAGCAGCAGCGTGTCGGGACGGATACCCTGGCGCGGCACCGCGCGCGCCCTGACGCTCGCGCGCGGGGTCGCGATCTCGACGACGTCGTCCTCGGCGATGCCCATTTCCTCGGCGCGGCCCGCATTGATGATCACGCCGCCGTGGCCGGCGATGTTCCCGGCGACCTCGTGGATGATCTGCATGCCGACGTTGCCGCCCCAGGCGTACTGCATGCTGCGTGCGGTGAGCAGCCAGAACGGGTAGTCCTCCGATCGTCCGCCGGTCTGGCCGATGATTGCCTCCCAAAGTGCCGGGAAGTCTTTCCACGCCGGCAGCGCCTGGTACTCCTTGAGCTGTTCGTCCCACCAGTGCATGTCGTTTTCATGCAGGCGCCGGCCAAGCTCGGTGCCGACGCGCAGCAACCGTTCCTGGTACGGCAGCTCGAAGCGCAGGCCGTGCTGGATGAGCGTGGGCAGCAGGTACCAGCTGCTCCGCGGGAACGGCTTGGTCGCCAGGCCTTGCTGCTTCCACCACTCCAGGCCGTGCGAGTGCGCGCCGTCGCTCACTTCGGCGCTCGCCGCGCGGCACACCGCGTCCCAGATCTGATCGCGGCTGTGGCGGTGCTG
>CAYSFD010000036.1:0-23341 GCA_964430565.1 uncultured Enterobacteriaceae bacterium | reverse complement strand
GGCAGCCGTAGAGATTGTCGAACTTGGACTTGGTGACCGAGTCGTTGACGTTGATCGCCGGGAACTTGAGCAGCCCGTCCTTGGCCATCTGGTACAGGCGCTTGACGCCCGTGGTGGTCTCCTCGGTCACGCCCTTGATGTGCGCGAGCCGCGTGGAATACCACTTCGGGTCCCGGGCGAGCCTGGCCTTGATGGCGGCAAACAGGAAAGTCTCTTCCTCGCTGCCAGGGTTTTTCAGCACCGATGAATCGGTCTCGGCACGCGTGCCCAGGTGCAGAAGCATAGTCGCGTCGCCGCCGTCGTCGAGGATCATGTTCGAGAAACCGCCGTCCGGCCACTCGAATATCCGGTGGGTGTAGTCCCAGTATTCCGCCAGCGATTCGCCCTTGTACGCGAACACCGGCGTGCCGGTGGCGGCGATGGCCGCCGCCGCGTGGTCCTGGGTCGAGTAAATGTTGCACGAGGCCCATCGCACTCGGGCACCGAGCGCCTGCAGCGTCTCGATCAGCACCGCGGTCTGGATGGTCATGTGCAGCGAGCCGGTGATGCGCGCGCCGCGCAGCGGCTGGGTCGCGGCGAATTCCTCGCGGATCGCCATGAGGCCGGGCATCTCGGTCTCGGCGATGGCGATTTCCTTGCGCCCCCAATTGGCAAGCGAAAGGTCGGCGACCCGATAGTCGGCAGAAGCTTTGGATTGTTGCGGTACTGCGCTCATCACGCGCTCCTTTCAATCAAGAGTTCGCGAGCGCCGTTGCAAGGGTCGATCCCCCGAGCCTGGCAAGCCTGGCGGCCTGTTGCAACGCTCCTCGGGGAGGGGCGCATTCTACCTCAACTGGCGGCAGGAAAAAAAGCCGGCGCTCGCGCCGGCTTTTCGTTAAGAGATCGCTGCGTCAGACAGTGACCGGTGCGCCCTTCTTGATCCCCGCGTCGGCCGCGAGCGCCATCGCCTTGTCGGTCGCCTCCCACGTGAACTCCGGCTCCTCGCGGCCGAAGTGGCCGTAGGCGGCGGTCTTTTCGTAGATCGGACGCAGCAGGTCGAGCATCTGGATGATGCCTTTCGGCCTGAGGTCGAAGTGCTTCTGCACCAGCTCCGAGAGCCTGTCGTCGGGAACTTTTCCCGTGCCGTGGGTCGTGACCATGACGCTGGTGGGCCGCGCGACGCCGATGGCGTAGGAAACCTGGATCAGGCATTTGCTCGCGAGGCCCGCGGCGACAATGTTCTTTGCCACGTAGCGCGCCGCGTACGCCGCGGAGCGGTCCACCTTGGAGGGGTCCTTACCGGAAAAAGCACCGCCGCCGTGCGGAGCCGATCCGCCGTAGGTGTCGACAATGATCTTGCGGCCGGTCACGCCGCAGTCGCCCTTGGGACCGCCGATCTCGAAGCTGCCGGTCGGATTGACGAAGTAGTTGATCTTCCCCTTGACGAAGTTTTTGGGAAGCACCGGCTTGATGACCTGCTCGATGACCGCCTCCTCGATCTGCTTGTGGGTCATCCCGGGAGCGTGCTGGGTTGACAGCACGACGGTCTCGATCGCATCCGGTTTGCCGTCGACGTACTTGATGGTGACCTGCGACTTGGCATCCGGGCGCAGCCAGGGAAGCCGGCCGTCGCGGCGCAGCTCCGATTGGCGCTCGACCAGCCGGTGCGAGAGGTAGATCGCAAGCGGCATGAGCTGGGGCGTCTCGTCGCAGGCGTAACCGAACATGAGACCCTGGTCGCCCGCGCCCTGTTCGAGATCGAGGCCCTTGCCCTCGTCCACGCCCTTGGCGATGTCTTGCGACTGTTCGCCGTAAGCCACCATCACGGTGCAGGTCGAGGCATCGAACCCGAGCGCCGGATCGTTGTAGCCTATGCGCTTGATGGTCTTGCGCGCGACCTCGTCGAACTTGACCCGCGCTCCGGTGGTGATTTCGCCGGCAAGCACCACGAGGTTGTCTTTGACCAGCGTCTCCGCGGCGACTCGGCAGCGTTTGTCCTGCGCTAGAATGGCGTCCAGAACGGCGTCGGAAATCTGGTCGGCGACTTTATCCGGGTGTCCTTCGGACACCGATTCGGACGTGAAAAGAAAGCTGCTCATGCTTGTGGCATTCCCTGCGAAAAAAAGGACGGCAAGTTTAACACGGCCGCTCGGCCCACCCAACCCACTCCGATCCCACATTCGTCCCACGTAACATGTTATTCCTGATGCGGCTGGTGGCGCGTCTTCCCCTGCCGCTGCTGCATGCGGTTGGCGGCGCTCTCGGCCGGGTTGTCCACTTCTGTTCTCCGCGCTACCGCAAGTACGTCAAGCAAAACCTCGATACCGCAGGCATGAACGATTCCGCGCTGCGCCGCGCTGTTGTCGCGGAGACGGGAAAGGGCATGCTCGAGGTGCCGGCCGTCTGGCTGCGCCCTCTTGGCCGCGTCGCCGAACTTGTGGTCGAGGTGAGTGGATGGGAAAACGTGAAGGAGGGAGCAAGGCTCGGCAAAGGCGTGATCATCGCAACGCCGCACATCGGCTGCTGGGAGATTGCCGGACAGTATGTCGCGAGCCGCATGCCGATCACGGTGATGTACAGGCCGCCCAAGATTCGGGCTCTCGAGGCGGTGATGCGGGCCGGCCGCAGCCGTGGCGCCGCCATGAAAAGCGTTCCCGCCGACTTCTCGGGTGTGCGCGCGCTGCTCAAGGCGCTCAAACGCGGAGAAGCGATCGGCGTGCTGCCCGACCAGGTGCCGGGTCTCGGTGAAGGCGAATGGGTCCCGTTCTTCGGCAAGCCCGCCTATACGATGACGCTGCTCGCGCGAATGTCGGAGAAGACCGGCGCGCCCGTGTTCCTCTGTTTTGCGCAGCGGCTGCCCAAGGGACGCGGCTATCGCTTTATCCTAGAGCCCCTGCTCGCGCCGCGACCGCCCGAGTCGCCGCTGCACGCGCTCAACCGCTCGCTCGAACAAATGATTCGGCGCTGCCCCGAGCAGTACCTGTGGGGCTACAACCGTTACAAGGTGCCGGCGGGGGCGCAGCCTCCGAGCGGCCGTTGACGCACAGTGAGGGTCCTGCTGACGCGCATCGCCGTGGCGCTTTTTTGGACGCTGCATTTCCTGCCGCTTCATGTGTTTGCGCGGATCGGTAAGGCCGTCGGAACGATCATGTATTTCATCGGGCGCGAGCGCCGGCATGTCTGTTTGACGAATCTTGCGCGCTGCTTTCCCGAGATGCCCGAGGCGGAGCGCATCGCGCTCGCCAAGGCGCACTTCCGAGCGTTCGGCCGGAGCGTCCTCGAACGCTCGATTCTGTGGTGGGCACCGCGAGAGCGCGTGGAGCGGATGGTGCGCATCGTAGGTCTTGAGCGGCTGCATGCGCTCAAAGGTCAGCCGCTCGTTCTGCTCGCGCCGCACTTTGTCGGGCTGGACGCAGGCTGCACGCGCCTGACCTGCGAGATCGACATCGCGGGTATCTACTCGAACCAGAAAAATAAGGTTTTCAATACGCTGCTCCTGTCCGGAAGAACGCGCTTCGGCCGCCAACGCGCGATTTCACGTCAGGAAGGCGTACGGCCGGCGCTTGCCGCGCTGAAAGAGGGGATTCCGTTCTATTACCTGCCCGACCAGGACTACGGACCGCGCGACGCGATTTTCGTGCCGTTCTTCGCCGCCTCCGCCGCGACCATCACCGGGCTCTCGCGCCTGGTGCGGATCACCGGCGCACGCGTGCTGCCCTGCGTGACGCGCATGTTGCCCGGCGGTGCGGGATACGAGCTCGTCTGCTATCCGGTCTGGGAAAATTTTCCGAGCGACGACGATGCCGCCGACGCCCGCCGCATGAACGCATTCATCGAGGAGCGCGTGCGCGAAATGCCCGAGCAGTACTTCTGGACGCATAAACGCTTCAAAACGCGACCCCCGGGAGAGGCCAAGTGGTATTGAGGGGTATGGGCGACCTGAGCGAAAACGCTGCTCGTTAGGGTCGTGGCATGCATAGCAACCCTGGCGCGGGTTACGTTCGGCCAGCGCCGGCCGCGGCATCGAACGCCGCTTTCGCGCGGCGCATGAGGCTCGGATGCAGCACTCCGAGCTTGGGCGTCTGGCCGTGCGGAGCGCCCGGTGGGACCCGAAACCATTGCTCGTCGTAGGGCAGCTCCTTTACGCTGCGCAGATCGAACTTGGTGGGCAAGCTCAGTCCCGAAAGCGTGTACGCCTCGCCGTCTGCGGGGCCGATCAGGAATTCGCCGGAATGCAGCCTGTCCGTGTTCCGCGAGGTGCCGTAGGCAACCGCGACAGCCGGATTGCCGTCGATTTCGCCAACCGTGAGCACCAGCGCCGGGCGTGGCTTGGCTGCCGGCCCGGGCAGTCCCTTTTCCGGGAAACGGCAATAAACGATGTCGCCCGGTTCCGGCGGGGCAAAGAGGCCCCAAGGGTGTCGCCCTAGAACAGACGCTTCGATGGCTTGAAGCGTCCCTGCGGAACGAGCTTGTCGATCGCCGCGAGCTGTTCCGGGGTGAGCGGGCCGTCGTCGGGTTCGTAGCGCGGCAGCGTCTGCCGCGCGAGATTGGCGAGCGCGACGTGGACAACCTGCGTTTCGGACAGCCCGAGGGTCTGGGCGAGCCGGGTGGTGGTCTTGCGCGTGACGCCGTAGGCGGTGTCCTTATCGCGGTAGCGAAGCAGGATCCCAGCAACTGCGGGTTGCTTGCGTTTGGTTCCGGTACGCTTTGCGGTCATGGGTCGAAGCCTCTTTCGATACCTGATATCATTATTATATCAGCGGGAAGGGCGCTCACGTTAGGGCAGTTATGCGACTCAAATTCACCAAGATGCAGGGAGCGGGCAACGATTTCGTCGTGCTCGACGGCGTTACCCGGCGCATCGACTTAACCTCGACGCTTGCGAAGCGTCTTGCCGACCGCCACTTCGGCGTCGGCTGCGATCAGGTTCTGCTGGTGGAGAAATCGCAGCGAGGGGACGCCGACTTCCGCTACCGCATCTGGAATGCCGACGGCGGAGAAGTCGAGCAGTGCGGCAACGGAGCGCGCTGCTTCGTGCGCTTCGTGCACGACAAGGGATTGACGAAAAAGAAGGAGATACGCGTCGAGACCCTCTCGGGCGTGATCGTTCCGCGCCTGGAGGCGGACGGACAAGTGAGCGTCGATATGGGTGCCCCGGTATTCGAGCCCGAACGCGTGCCTTTCGATCACTCCGGAATCACGCCGATCGGAAACATTCCCCCCGCCCCCACTTTGATGTGGCCGCTGGAGGTCGCGGGCCGCACGGTGCAAGTCGCCGTGCTTTCGATGGGCAATCCGCATGCGGTCCAGACGGTTGCCGACGTGGACTCCGCCCCCGTGACGACCGAAGGGCCTCTGATCGAGCGCCACCCCCGATTTCCACAACGCGTCAACGCGGGCTACATGCAAGTCCTCTCTCGCTCGCGCATCCGCTTGCGGGTATGGGAGCGCGGGGCGGGCGAGACGCTCGCCTGCGGCACCGGAGCTTGCGCCGCGGTCGTCGCCGGCATCCGTGAGGGGCTGCTCGATGATTCGGTTCAAGTCGCAACGCGTGGCGGGCAATTGACAATACGCTGGACCGGCGGGAAAAATAATCTAAACTGCGCGGTGTGGATGACGGGCCCTGCCGTGGCCGTGTTCGAAGGGGAGTTCGAGTGAAAGCTGACGATGTCGCGCGCTACCTGCGGGAGAACCCGACCTTCTTCGAAACCTACGCCGACATGCTCGCGACAATCCACGTTCCCCATCCCCACGGCGGTCGCGCCATCCCGCTCTCGGACCGGCAAATGCTCGGGCTGCGCGAGAAGAATAGGGCGCTCGAGTCGCGACTCTCGGAACTTTTGAAAATCGGCGAGGAGAACGACGCGATCGGAGAAAAGTTGCACCGCTTGTGTCTCGCGCTGCTCGCTGCGCAAGACCTCCAGGGCCTGCTCGCCGTCTTCTACCTCCATCTGCACGAGGATTTTGCCGTGCCGCACTCTGCGCTGCGCATCTGGCGTTCGAGCGGGGACGCCCCGGAGTTCAGTCCCGTGAGCGACCCCTTGAAGCGCTACGCCGCGTCGCTCGGCCAACCCTATTGCGGCCCGAGCGGCAACGCTGAGGCCGCCGCCTGGTTCGGCGAAGGTGCCGCGCACGTGCGCTCGGTGGCCCACGTGGCGCTGCGCGACAAGGAGTGCTTCGGCATGCTCGCCCTGGGCAGCGAGGATGTGCTGCGCTTTTATCCGGAAATGGGAACGCTCTACCTGCAGCGTCTGGGCGATGTGGCGGGTGCGGCCCTGCTGAGGTTGCTCTAGGGTCGTGAATCACTTGCCGCAGCCGGCGGGAATGACGCTACAGGACGGCCCCCTTCGCAAACTGCTCGACGAATTCCTCGATCAGCTCGCGCACCAGCGCAGGCTCAGTCCCGGGACGGGACGCAATTACCGGCGCGCCGTCGAGTTGCTCTTCACACTGAACGAGAGTGTGGCCCTGGAAAAGCTCGACGCCCAGCACATCCGCCACACAATATCGCAGCTGCACGCGCGGGGCATGTCGGGCCGGACCATTGCGTACCTGCTCTCGGGCTGGCGCGGCTTCTTCCATTGGCTCATCAAGCACCATGGCTTTCCCCACAACCCTTGCGTCGGCCTGCGAGCGCCGAAAAGCCCGAAGGCGCTCCCAAAGGCGCTCTCGCCCGATCTCATGGCGCGGCTATTGGAGGGTCCGGCGAGCGGACCGGCGCAACTGCGCGACAAGGCCATGTTCGAGTCGTTCTACTCCTCGGGACTGCGGCTTGCCGAGCTGGTGAGCCTCGATCTCGCCGACGGCGAAAGCATGCTTGGGCAGGCCGAGGTCACCGTGACGGGCAAGGGAGCGAAGACGCGCACCGTGCCGGTGGGAGGCAAGGCCCGCACCGCAGTCGCGGCGTGGCTCGCCGAGCGCGCCGTGCTCGCGAGGCCCGGGGAAGCTGCGCTCTTTGTCGGCGCACGCGGCCGGCGAATCAGCCCGAGCTCGGTGCGCTACACGCTTTCGCAGTGGGCGCGACGCTCAGGCCTCGCGCAGCACGTCCATCCGCACATGCTGAGGCACTCCTTCGCCACGCACTTGCTGCAGTCTTCCGGGGACCTGCGGGCGGTTCAGGAAATGCTCGGGCACTCGAGCATTTCGACCACGCAGGTGTATACGCACTTGGACTTCCAGCACCTCGCAAAAGCCTACGACGCGGCGCATCCGAGAGCCAAGAGGAAAGCGCCGGTCTCGGCGAAGAAGCCGTGAACGAGGCGCCTTCATCGACGCTCCCGGGGACAGGGGAGCTGTTCCTCAGATTCACTCAGATCGCGGTCTCGGGATTCGGTGGCGTTGGGCCCTGGGCGCAGAGGATGGTGGTCGAAGAACGCGGCTGGCTCAACGCCGAGGAATTCACCGACATGATGAGTCTGTGCCAGTTTTTGCCCGGTCCCAACATCGTGAATCTCGCCGTTTGTGTCGGCGCGCGCTTTCACGGCGTCCGCGGAGCCTTGGCCGCGTTCGCCGGCTTGATGGCCGCGCCGTTCGCGATCATTCTTGGGCTGGGCGTGCTCTACACGCAGTACGGCGATCTCCCCGCAGTCTCTTCGGCATTTCGCGGCATCTCGGCGGCGGCCGCAGGCTTTATTGTCGCCATGGGACTCAAGATGGCGGCGAGCCGGCGGCTGCGCTCGGTGATGGCGGTGTTCGCGGTGATCACTTTCATCAGCATCGCTCTGGTAAAGCCTCGTTTGCCGCTCGGCGTTTTTCTCCTCGTCGCGGCGCCGGTGAGCGTGGCTGCGGCGTTTTGGAGGCGAAGGTGAACGACACAGTTCTCGCGGACCTCGCCCTCGATTTTTCCCTTCTATCGCTGTTCGCAATCGGCGGGGTCATCACCGTGCTCCCCGAAATGCACCGCAGCGTCGTCGAGGTCCGCGGCTGGATGAGCGGCGCGGAGTTTGCCGATCTGTTCGCGCTCGCGCAGGTTTCCCCAGGCCCGAACATCCTGGTCGTGAGCCTTATCGGCTGGAAAGTCGCGGGCTTTCCCGGGGCAGCGGTGGCGACTGCGGCGGTCTGCGTGCCTTCGAGCGTGCTGGCCTTCGCCGTCTCGAAAATCTGGCAACGCTTTCGCGACGCGCGCTGGCGCCTGGCCCTCGAGGACGGCCTCGTCCCGGTGACGGTCGGATTGATGCTTGCGGGCGGATACCTGATCACGCTTTCCGCCGACGACTCGGTCATGGGTTTCGCAGTCACGGCGGTAACCGCGGCCGTTGTCTTGGCGACGAGGATCCATCCGCTCTGGCTGTTTGGCGCCGCCGGGCTGCTCGGCTTTGCCGGCTGGGTTTGAAAAAGTTCGCCTTTCGCTCGTGAGCGGCACACCCAAACTCACCCTGAAACCCGGCCGCGAGCGATCGCTTCTCCGGCGCCACCCTTGGGTCTTTTCCGGCGCGGTCGGCAAGGTCCACGGTTCTCCCCAGAGCGGCGACACGGTAGAGGTGTGCTCTGCGGAAGGCGGATTTCTCGCCTGGGCGGCGTACAGCCCCGTCTCGCAGATCCGGGCCCGCGTCTGGAGCTTCGAGGAAGCCGAGGTCCCGGGACCTGAGCTGTTCAGAAAAAAGATCGAAGCGGCGCTCGCGCTTCGGCGCGCGGCGGTTCCGCCCGAGACCACAAACGCGCTGCGGCTTGTCCACGGGGAATCGGACGGATTTCCCGGGCTGGTCGCCGACCGGTACGCCGACACTTTGGTGGTGCAGATCCTCTCGGCGGGATGCGAGCGATGGCGCGACACGCTGATTGAAATTCTGCGCGAGACGAGCGGTTGCGAAAAGCTTTACGAGCGCTCGAACGCGGAAGCGCGCAAGCTCGAGGGCCTCGCCCCGACCGCCGGGCCGCTCCTGGACTCAGCGGCCGGCGGCGCGGTTCGAATCGTCGAGCACGGGATCAAGTATGAAGTCGAAGTTGCCGCGGGACAGAAGACGGGGTTCTATCTCGACCAGCGCGACAACCGCCGGCGCGCAGGGCTTCTCGCCGAGAGCCGGGAGGTGCTCGATTGCTTCTGCTACACGGGCGGTTTCTCGCTTGCGGCGCTCGCCGGGGGCGCGCGTTCCGTGCTGGCTATCGACAGTTCGGCGCCAGCGCTCGCGTCGGCAAAACGTAACTTCGCCCTCAACGGGTTCGAGGCGGGCCGTGCGCAGTGGCTCGAAGCCGACGTGTTCGGGGCTTTGCGCGCGCTGCAGCGCGAGGGCCGACAATTCGATTTCATCGTGCTCGATCCGCCCAAGTTCGCGCCCACCCCCAAGGATGCCGCACGCGCGGCACGCGGGTACAAAGACATCAACCTGAACGCGCTCAAGCTGCTGCGGCCCAGAGGGCTGCTTGCGACCTTTTCCTGCTCGGGCGGTATATCGCCTGAGCTCTTCCAGAAGATCGTCGCCGGCGCCGCCGCGGACGCGGACGCCCCGCTGCTCCTGCGGGAGCGCTATGGCGCCGCGCAGGACCATCCGGTGCGGATCGAGTTTCCGGAGGGCGAGTACCTGAAGGGGCTGCTGCTGGAACGGTGTTAAAAACCGGCTACAAAATGGGGGGAACCTAAGAGGGAAAGGAAGAGCCCCTCCCCCTGCTTAGCCCCTCATGCTCCCCTAAGTTTGAGTCCGTTTCAGCGAATTCTGAAACGGGCTCTAAGCGGTTGCGTTGTGATGCCGGTCGTGCTGTAATTCGCCCTCATTTTTTGAGGCCGGTGTCCCGTGCACGCGTCGCGGTAGGCTCCTGCAATGAAAACAGCACAGGAAGACATGGTTCCGGTGACCATACTCACCGGTTTCTTGGGAAGCGGCAAGACGACGCTCATCAACCGCGTCTTGAAGGAGCAGCACGGTCACCGCATCGCCGTGATCGAGAACGAGTTCGGCGAGGCGGGCGTGGACAACGAGATCCTGCTCAAGGATACCGACGAGCAGATCATCGAGATGAACAACGGCTGCGTGTGCTGCACCGTGCGCGGCGACCTCATCCGCATCCTCGGCGAGCTCCGGGAAGGCCGCGACTCGGGCAAGCTCAAGTTCGACCGCGTCATCATCGAGACGACCGGAATGGCGGACCCAGGGCCGGTCGCGCAGAGCTTTTTCATCGACGAGAAAATCGGCAACTATTATCTGCTGGACAGCGTCATTACGATGGTCGATGCCAAGCACGCGGCAAAACAGCTCGATGAGTTCCGCGAGGCTCAGGAGCAGGTCGGCTTCGCCGACCGCATTCTCATGACGAAGACCGATCTCGTCTCTGAAGGCGACCAGGAGACATTGAGAAAGCGCCTCGCGAAAATGAACCCCCGCGCACCGATAAGAAAGGCGCATTTCGGCAACACGCCGATCGAAGACATCCTCGATATCCGCGGCTTCAACCTGAACGCGACCCTCGAGCTCGACCCTGATTTCATCGAGGACGGCGAGCACGAGCACGACGAGCATGTCAAATCGTTCGTGTTTCGCTCGGGAAAGCCGTTCGATTCCGTCAAGCTCGAGGAATTCCTGTCCGGGGTCGTGCAAATCTACGGGCCGGACATGCTGCGGTACAAAGGGGTGCTGTACATGAAAGGCAACACGCATCGAGTCGTGTTTCAGGGTGTGCACATGCTGATGGGAGGAGACCTCGGCCGTCTCTGGGGGAAGGACGAAAAACGCTCGAGCACCATGGTTTTCATCGGAAAGAATCTGCCTCAAGATCTTTTCTTTAAGGGGTTGGAACAATGTTTGGTGGAAAAGCAGTAAAAAAACCTGTGGCAAAACCGGCCAAGACGGCCCAGGAAAAGCCGGCGAAGAAAAACGGCTTGAGCGAGGCTGAGTTGTTGCGCGCGCCCGCGTCGCAATACATGAGCGCCGAGCAGCTCGCGTTCTTTCGTGCGCGTTTGCTCGAGACACAAAAAGAATTGCTGGAGAATGCAAACATCACTTCGGAGCATCTACGCGAGCCAAAGCTCGAGGCCGACCCGACCGACCAGGCGACGATCGAGGAGGAGTACGCACTCGAGCTGCGCGCGCGCGAGCGGGAGCGGAATCTCCTGAAGAAAATCGACGAGGCTCTCCGGCGCATCGACGAAGGCAACTACGGTTATTGCGAGGAGACGGGCGAGGCGATCGGCATTCCGCGGCTGCTTGCGCGGCCGACCGCCACGCTGACCATAGAAGCGCAGGCGCGACGCGAGCAGAAACAGAAGCTGTACGGGGAATAGTCTACGGGAAGTAGGCGGCGCCGAAGCGCGGCGTAATCTCGGCGTGTCCCCTTTCCTCGCGCAGATCTGCTGGGGTACACTCTTCCAATTGGTACGTCCATGAAACGCACGCTGCGTCACCTCCTTGTCGCCGCCGCGCTAGTGTTTGGGCAGCAAGCGGCGCAACTGCACGCGCTGTCGCACCTCAAGCAAGAGTTGGCCGGGTGCGACGGCAAATGCGCGCCGCCGCTCGGTCACCCGGCGGCCCAGTGCCTCGCTTTTCACGCCGTCGACAGCGCGCTACCGAGCCTTGGGCTCGCGCTCGATCTGCCGCAGATCGCGCTTACGGCGATAGCGTCGGTCGCTCTTCCTCTTCCGTTCGCTCCGCGGATCGAGTTCGATTCGCGCGCGCCGCCGGCCCTCTCCTAGTTCCGTTGCCTGGGACTCCGCCTCGCGCTCGAGGCGGTCGTGTCCGCGAACTCCCATCGGGAGCGTCGCGATTGCATTGAACTGGAGAGACAACATGTACAGAAGAAGAGTCATGGCGCTCGCTGTCTCGGCAGCGCTCGGTTTGCCCTATTCCGCAAGCGCGCAGACGCCGGTTCAGACGGGCGGACCTAGGGGCGAAAATGCCTACAATCCGGGCATTTCCCTGATCCTTAACGGAACCTACGCCAATCTTTCGCAGGATCCAACGGGATTCAGGATCGACGGGTTTGTGCCCACGCTCGGCGACGTGGGCCCGCCCAACCGGGGCCTGAGCCTTGGCGAATCGGAGCTGGTGATTTCGGCGAACGTCGATCACTACTTCCGCGGCACCATGATCGTCGCGCTCACGCCTGAGAACACGGCCGAGATCGAGGAGGCATACGTGCAGACGCTCGCGCTCTCGCACGGCCTCACTGCCAAGGCGGGCCGCTTCTTCTCCGGAGTGGGTTACCTCAACGAAATCCACCCCCATGCCTGGGACTTCACCGACGCGCCGCTCGCCAACAAGGTTTTCCTGGGCGGCCAGTTGGGTGATGACGGCATCCAACTGAAATGGGTGGCGCCAACTCCCTTTTATTTGGACATCGGAGTCGAGGCAGGTCGCGGCCTTCATTTCCCGAGCGGGCCCGAGGGTGGACGCAACAAGAACGGCACCGGCTCGGGCACCTTTTTCACCCACGTCGGCGGCGACGTTGGTACAAGCACCGCCTGGCAAGCAGGGCTGTCGTATCTTTCGACTTCTCCTCAGGGCCGAACCTACGACGACGCCGACTCGACCGGAGCGACCGTCACCAACAGCTTCAGCGGCGGGAGCCGCCTGTGGGTGCTTTCGGGAGTCCTGAAATGGGCGCCGAACCACAACCCGACTTACACCAACTTCAAGCTGCAGGGCGAATTCTTCAGGCGTAAGGAGAACGGCGATCTCACTTACGACAGCACGACGCCGCCAGCATCGCTTGGGCCGCAGACCGGCGGGTTTACCTCCACGCAGTCAGGGTTGTATTTGCAGGGTGTGTACCAGTTCATACCCCAATGGCGAGTGGGCTATCGCTACGACAGGCTGAACGCTGGTACGACGAGCAACGGCCTGGTGGACTCGGGCGCGCTTACCGCGGCCGATTTCCCGATCCTCGCTGCTTACAATCCGACCCGCAATACCGTGATGGTCGACTGGAGCGGCAGTGAATTTAGCCGCATCCGGTTGCAGCTCGCGCAGGACAAGTCGCGCTCCGACGTGACCGACAAGCAGGTGTTCGTGCAGTACATCATGAGCCTGGGTGCCCACGGCGCCCACAAATTCTAAGGAAACGGACATGAAAACCATTGTGCGACTTGTTGCTGCATTGACTTTCGCGTCCTTCGCGCTGTCGTCAGCGGCCGCGATCAACATCTTCGTCTGCGAGCCCGAGTGGGGAGCGCTTGCGCAAGAACTCGCCGGAGACAAGGCCTCCGTCTACTCTGCGACCACTGCGCTGCAGGATCCGCACCGGATCGAGGCGCGTCCGAGCCTGATCGCGCGCGTCCGATCCGCGGACCTATTGGTTTGCACCGGAGCCGAGCTGGAGATCGGCTGGCTCCCGCTGTTGCTCACGCAAAGCGGGAACCGAAAGATCCAGCTTGGGAGCCCCGGATATTTCGAGGCGTCGCAGCACACAGCAAAGCTCGATGTCCCGAAGGTGCTCGATCGCTCGCTGGGGGATGTTCATTCCTCCGGCAATCCGCACGTTCATCTGGATCCCCGCAACATCGCCAGAATCGCCGAGGCGCTCGCCGAACGACTCGTGCAGCTCGACCCGCCCAATGCGGAGGCCTACAGGACGCGCTCAAGCTCTTTTCGCGAACGCTGGCGTGCTGCCGTGTCACGTTGGGAGCAGGATGCCGCTCGACTGAGAGGCGTTCCGGTGGTCGTGTACCATAAAGACATGTCCTACTTCATAAACTGGGTGGGAATGCGCGAAGTGGGAAGCTTGGAACCGAAGCCCGGCCTTCCACCGACGCCGAGTCATCTCGCCGAGCTGGTCGAGAAAATGAGGCGCGAGCCCGCGAAGGCCGTCATCTATTCCGCCTACAACAGCCCGAAGCCCGCCGAATTTCTTTCCGAGCGCGCAAAGATCCCGTCGTTGATGCTGCCTTACACCGTCGGCGGAACGGACAGAGCGAAGGATCTGTTCGGGCTGTTCGACGACATGATCGGTCGATTGCTCGCCGTGGTGAAATGAGTCTCGACGCCGCGAGCTTCGACATCCTGTGGCCCGCGTTCATCGCGGGCCTGTTGGTGACGGCGACTCACGTGCCGCTCGGAATGCAGGTGCTCGCTCGCGGCATCGTTTTCATCGATCTCGCCGTGGCGCAGATCGCCGGGATCGGCGTGATCCTTGCCGATTACCTGGGATGGGAGCCTTCCGGTGCTGCGGTGCAGATCGCCGCGTTGTCATCGGCGCTCGCTTGCGCGATGCTGCTGACCTGGACCGAGCGCCGCTGGCCCGAAGTCCAGGAGGCGATCATCGGCGTGGTGTTCGTCCTCGGTTCGAGCGCCGCGATCCTGCTGCTCGCCAACAACCCGCGCGGTGGCGAGCATCTCAAGGATCTGCTGGTCGGGCAGATTCTGTGGGTGAACGCCGCCCACCTTCCGATTGTCGCGGTGATTTACGCGGTGGTTCTCGCGCTGTGGTTCGCGCTCGGCGAGCGCCTGGGTCGAGTCGGTTTTTACGTGTTGTTCGGCTGTGCCGTAACCGTGTCGGTGCAGTTGGTCGGACTTTATCTGGTGTTCACGAGTCTGGTTGTTCCGGCGCTTTCGACTTACTACGCGAAGGGCCACCGCTATCTCAAGGCCTATTCAGTAGGCGTGCTCGGCTACGCGCTCGGTTTGCTGGCGTCGTTGTGGCTCGACCTTCCTTCCGGCGCGATGATCGTGTGCGTCATGATCGCAGTCGGTATGGCAATAGCCTATCTTGGACGCGGCCCCCATCCGTTCCTCCAACGCAAGACCTGACGTCGGATACGAGCGATCCAGTTAGCGGTGAACTCAGATTCCGCGTTGCGCTGTGTCGCGCAAAGTGATACAAGGAAGCGCGCATCCGCGCTCGCTTGGTCCATCAGGAAAACCGGATAATTTTCCGTGGCCTTCTCGATATTCGGCAAGACAATCGGCTTCTCCAGAAAGACCGAGAGCAAGCCGGCAGCGGGCGGGGCGCCGGCTGTAAGAACCCCCGCAAGTCCGAAGGGCGAACTGGACTTCAGGACTTACAGTCCTCCGCCCGCATCGAAGTTGCCGAGAGCCGAAGGGTTGTCCGGCGTACGAGCACCCGCTCCTGCGTCAAGCGCCACAGCAGCGTCAACGGCTACCGCCTCCGAACGCGCCGCCTCGGTCATCGAGGATACGGTGATCCTTTTCGCAAACGGACAAGTCGAGCAGGCACTTGCGATGCTTTCGCGCGCGGTGCGCGATGAGGATCTCGGGGGCCTGGCTTTGCAGGGCTGGCTGATGCTGTTCGATCTTTACGAGCACCTGGGCATGGCTGCCGAGTTTGAGGTGCACGCCCTGAAATTCACGGTCAGGTTCGAGCGGTCTCCGCCGACCTGGCTGGAGGTTCGAGAGCATCGCGACGCCGCGCTCGACCCGATCGACATCGGCAGCTTTGCGCTGAGTGGCGCGCTCTCGGCGGCGAGCGCCCCCGAGATGGAGAACCTGCGGAGCACTGCCGCCGCGCGGCGCGCGGTGCGCGTAGCGTGCGGCCAGGTGGAAAGTTTCGATGGGCCGGGCTGCGCACTGTTTCGCGACGCCTTGCTTTTCCTTCGAGGCACAGGCAGCGAGGTGCTGCTTTCGGGAGAGGCTCGGCTCCTGGGGCTGCTCGAAGACGCCTGCCGGCCGAAGAAGACCGAAACCGACGGCGCCGCTTGGGAGCTGCTCTTCGAGATCTACCGGATTCTCGATCTCAAGGACAAGTTCGAGGAAGCGGCGGTCAACTACGCGGTCACCTTCGAGGTCTCGCCGCCTTCCTGGGAGTCGAAGCAGGAGGCAGAGGCAAGGACAAAGGGCGCGGCGCCTGCGCGTCCGCTCGAGGCGGCCGAGCATGCCCTTGCCCTCTGCGGGGAGCTTATCGGTGCGAGCGATGACCTCGCCAGGCAGTTGCGGGACTGGGCTGCGGCAAACAATATGCTGGTCATCGACATTTCGCAGGTAAGACGTGTTGACTTCGTCACCGCTGGCCTCATGTTCAAGGTGCTGTCCAAGTTGAGTAAGGACAGCACGACGATCCAGATCCGGGGTGCGAGCGAGCTAATCCACGCGTTGTTTCGCATAATGGGAATCGACAAGGTCGCTCGCATCATCCCGCGTAGTTAGCTGACCAGGAAGCCTTCGTACTTTTTGCAGGCAATAATATGGAACAGTTTCACGGAACCACTATCGTATCGGCGCGCCGTGACGGAAAGATTGCCCTCGGCGGCGACGGCCAGATCACGCTCGGCAACGTCATCGTGAAGGCCAGCGCGCGCAAGGTGCGGCGCCTGTACCACGACCGCATTCTTGCCGGCTTCGCCGGAGGGACGGCGGACGCTTTCACGCTCTTCGAGCGTTTCGAGGCGAAGCTCGACAAGCACCAGGGGAACCTGCTGCGCTCGGCGGTGGAACTCGCCAAGGATTGGCGCACCGACCGGGTGCTGCGGCGCCTGGAAGCGATGCTCGCGGTCGCCGACCGGGAAACTTCGCTCATCATCACCGGTATGGGCGACGTCATCGAACCAGAGCTCGGATTGCTGGCGATCGGCTCGGGCGGCCCCTACGCACAGGCGGCAGCGCGCGCCCTCCTCGAGAATACTCAGCTCGACGCGGAGAGTGTCGTGCGCAAGTCGTTGGCGATTGCCGCCGAGCTTTGTATCTATACCAACAATCAAATCGTCGTCGAAACTCTGGAATAGAGGGATCAGGGACCCCAGCCTTTATGTCTTCAATGACTCCCCAGGAAATCGTTCACGAGCTGGACAAGCACATCATCGGCCAGACGCGGGCAAAACGCGCTGTCGCGATCGCTCTCAGAAACCGCTGGCGACGGCAGCAGGTGGCCGAGCCCCTGCGGCAGGAGATCACCCCCAAAAACATTCTGATGATCGGCCCCACCGGCGTAGGCAAGACTGAGATTTCGCGGCGCCTCGCGCGACTCGCGGATGCGCCTTTCATCAAGGTCGAAGCGACCAAGTTCACCGAAGTCGGCTACGTGGGGCGCGATGTCGATACGATCGTCCGGGATCTCGTAGAAATCGCGATCAAGGACACACGCGAGGCGGCAGTGAAGAAAGTGCGTCGCCGAGCCGAGGATGCTGCCGAGGAACGCGTGCTCGATATCCTCTTGCCACAGGCCCGCAGCACCGAGTCTTTGGGGACGGGTGTCGCCGACCTTGGCGCAAAGTCCGGAAGCGGTGAGGAATCGGCCACCCGGCAGAAGTTCCGCAAGAAACTGCGCGAGGGCGAACTCGACGAAAAGGAGATCGAACTCGAGGTGTCGGCGCCGCAGGCGCACATGGAGATATTCGCCCCGCCCGGAATGGAAGAGCTGACGCAGCAGATCCAGGGGATGTTCCAGAACCTGGGCGGGGGCAGGAGAAAGCTGCGTCGGATGAAGGTCCGCGAAGCCATGAGGATGCTCACCGACGAAGAAGCGGCGCGCCTGGTGAACGACGACGACCTGCGCGCCAAGGCGCTCGCCAATGTCGAGCAAAACGGCATCGTGTTTCTCGACGAGATCGACAAGATCACGAGCCGCGGAGAGACGTTTGGCGCCGACGTCTCGCGCCAAGGCGTGCAGCGAGACCTGCTGCCGCTGGTGGAGGGCACTACCGTCTCGACCAAGTACGGGGTCGTCAAGACCGACCATGTCCTTTTTATCGCGAGTGGCGCGTTCCATTTTTCCAAGCCCTCGGACCTGATCCCCGAGCTCCAGGGGCGCTTTCCTATTCGCGTCGAGCTCGATTCGCTCACGGTGGAGGATTTCGAGAGGATCCTCACGGCGACCGATGCCTGCCTCACCCGCCAGTACCAGGCGCTGCTCGCGACCGAGGAGGTCGAAATCACGTTCTTGCCGGATGGGATCCGGCGTATGGCGGAGATCGCCTGGTCGGTCAATGAAAAGACCGAGAACATCGGCGCGCGCCGCTTGTATACAGTGATGGAAAGGCTGCTCGAGGAAATCTCCTTCGACGCGGGCAAGCGCGGCAAGGAAAGCGTCAGGGTCGATGCGGCTTTCGTCGATGCGAAGCTCAAAGAACTCTCGCAAAGCGAGGACCTGGCGCGCTACGTGCTGTAGCGGCGTGCAGGCAAGCGCAACGATGCGAACGATCCTCTGTGCGGTGTTGCTTGCCGCCGCTGCAGCAGCGCAGGGACAGGTCGAGGCGCGAGCTGCCTGGGCGCGCGCGACGGTGCAGGGTCAGACCACGGCCGGGGCCTACATGCAGCTCACGACCAGCGAGCGAGCAAGCCTGGTCGGTGCGGAGAGCCCAGCCGCCGCCAGCGTCGAGATCCACGAGATGAAGATGGAAGGCAAGGTAATGCGCATGCGCGCGCTATCGAGGCTTGAGCTTCTCCCCGGCAAGACTACCGAACTCAGGCCCGGCGGCTATCACTTGATGCTCCTGGAGCTGAAACGGCCGCTGAAGAAGGGCGAAATCTTCCCCATCCGGCTCAAGCTCGAAATGAAGGACAAGTCAGTCGGGACGCTCGAGGTCAGGGCCGAGATCCGCGAGGCGACCGCGGCCGGACAACACAGGCACTAAGACGTGCTTTCTCGACCGGTGTGATTCGTTTCGAGTAGGACTTCAAGGCATCGGGGACAGAAGCAGCCTATGCCCGGCTTGGGTGCGGTGAGCACGGGAAATTCCGCGCACCAGCAGTTCTGGCGGCCTGCCTGCATTGCGCATTCGAATACGCTGCCGCAACGCGGGCACCTGCTCTCCTGCAGGATCTCCCTCGAAAGAGGGTCCGGTCTAACGGGCGTGTTGGTCATCCGGGCCAGGGTAGCTTTTCAGCGCGCGCCGAAGAAACTCCATGTGTCGGTTGAGGCGCGTACAGGCATCGCATATGACCAGGTGCAGCCTCAGCGCGATTTTCTCCGTGAAAGACAAGCGCCGGTCCATCCCTTGCGAGATCAATCGGCTCGCTTCCCTGCAGGAAAGGTGAATCGCCATCGTAGTACGTCTCCCTTATCCGGCGCCGGCAGCATCCGCCAGAAACCAGGTCCGTTCCAGACAGGCTCGCAAGTTCATCCGGGCGCGGTACAGCATGACCCAGCAGTTGGACGGAGAAATCCCGAGTTCCTTACAGATTTCTTCGGTTTCCAGCCCCAGCACCTCGCGCATCGTGAACGCGCTCGCGGTGTTCCTGGGAAGGGTTTGCAGGCAGCGCTCGAGCGCTTCGAAAAATCGGCCCTGTTCCAGCGCCCTTTCGGGGCCGGCCCACTCACCGGGCGGCTCCATGAAATGACCGTCCCTCTCGAAATAGGCATCGACATCTTCAACGCCGTCTTCACCTGCGCTCAGGTCGGTCGCACGTTCGCGGGAGGTCTTTCGGATGTTGTCGACGATCTTGTGCTTGAGGATTCCGATCAGCCAAGTCCGCACCGACGATTGTCCGGCGAACCGCTCCGCACCCTGAATGGCCGCCAGCAACGCCTCCTGAACCGCATCCTCCGCCGCGCTGCGGTCGCGAAGCTGAAGGAGCGCGAATCGCAATAAATAAGGGCGGTGGCGCTCCAATTCAAGCGAGCTGGATGCGGAAGCGGGAATGGACATCGAAGCGCGGAGAAATAATGCTCCCAATCTAGCTTCTTAGCTTGAGTGTCGCAAGCGCTCTTGAAATTCAGCGACTCCTCCCCCACCTCTCCGGAATACGGGCGCACTGCCCGGACTGAACTGAAGGAGACAGCCATGACAAGCATTACCCGTTACGATCCGTTTGGCGATCTGTTTGACGACGTATTGAGAGGCTTCGTTGTCGGGCCGGTCGGGTTTGAGGCGGCTAATCCCGTGCGCCGCATGAAGGTCGATATTGCAGAACAGAACGGCGATTACAAAGTGCTTGCCGAACTGCCGGGAGTAAAGAAGGAAGACATCAAGGTCAACATCGACGGCGACCAGGTGTCGATTGTTGCAGAATCGCGCGCCGAGCGCGATGAGAAGGACGGCGAACGCGTGCTCCATAGCGAACGCTACTTCGGCAAGGTGTCGCGCGCATTCCGGCTGAGTCAGGAAATCGACGAAGCCCGCGCCAGCGCGAAGTATTCGGACGGCGTGCTCGAGCTGACGCTCCCGAAGAAAGCAACGGCCGCGGCGAAGCAGCTTGCGATCCAGTAATAGTTAAAGCCGGACGGCCGTTGGCCGCCGGTTTAACTCCGCGGGTAGGAACGGACGCTTCGCGCCGTTCAACCCGCGGGACACCAAGAGGGAAGGGCGGCCGGTTGGGCGCCTTTTCTTTTTTCCCGTCCCCGCGGGTACAATCGGCGCTCAAGATGCGCACACCGATGAGCGATCCCGCCCTCACCCCGGTTCACAAGGCCAAGGTTCTCGCCGAAGCGCTGCCTTACATCCGGCGCTTTCACGGCAAGACCATCGTCGTGAAGTACGGCGGCAATGCGATGACCGACGACAAACTCAAGCGCAGCTTTGCTCACGATGTGGTGCTGCTGAAACTCGTCGGCATGAACCCGGTGATCGTGCACGGCGGCGGCCCGCAGATCGACGAACAGCTCGCGCGGCTGGGCAAGAAGGGTGAATTCATTCAGGGCATGCGCGTCACCGACGCAGAGACCATGGATGTAGTCGAAATGGTGCTGGGCGGCCAGGTTAATAAGGAAGTAGTGACGCTCATCAATCAGGCGGGTGGCAAGGCGGTCGGCCTTACCGGACAGGACGGCGCCTTTATCCGCGCCAGGAAGATGCTTCTTTCCGACAAACACAACGGCGGTGAAAAGATCGACATCGGCCAGGTCGGCGAAATCGCCTCGATCGACCCGAAAGTGATCTGGGCGCTCGAGGAGGCTGGCTTCATCCCTGTCGTGGCGCCTATCGGCGTGGGTGAAGACGGCCAGTCCTACAACATCAACGCAGACCTTGTGGCAGGCAAGCTTGCCGAAGTGCTGAAGGCCGAGAAGCTCGTTGTACTTACCAACACCCCAGGCGTGCTCGACAGGAACAAGAAGCTGCTCACGGGTCTGACCCCGAAAAAGATCGACGCATTGGTGGCCGACGGGACGCTCTCCGGCGGCATGCTGCCCAAGATCAGTTCGGCGCTGGACGCGGTGAAAAACGGCGTCAACTCCTGCCACATCATAGACGGCCGCGTCGAGCACGCGTTGCTGCTGGAAGTCCTCACCGACGAGGGCGTAGGCACGCTGATCCGCCGCCGCTAGCTGGAACCGGCGCATGAAGTTCGGCAGGACGTGGATCTTCGATCTGGACAACACCCTGCACAATGCGACGCCGCATATCTTCCCGCACATCAATCGTGCGATGACCGCGTACTTGCAGGCGCATCTCGGGCTGGACGAGGGCGCGGCGACCGAGTTGCGTCGGCATTATTGGAAGCGCTACGGAGCGACGCTGCTGGGACTCATGCGCCACCACGCGACCGACCCGCGGCATTTCCTGTGGCACACCCACCAGTTCCCGGAGCTCGAGCGCATGCTGGTGCGCGAGCCGCAATTGCGCACGACGTTGCGGCGCCTGCCGGGAAGAAAATTTGTGCTGTCGAACGCCCCGGTGCATTACGCGCGGGCCGTGCTGAAGGCCCTCGCGATCGCCGACCTCTTCGACGGCGTGTTCTCGATCGAGCAGGCGCGCTACCGTCCCAAGCCCGACAGTTTCGGGTTCCTGCGGCTGTGCCGCGTCAACCACCTGAAGCCGCAACGCTGTATTATGGTGGAGGATACGCTCGACAATCTGCGCACCGCCGGCCGGCTCGGCATGAAGACGGTGTGGGTCACCCGGGCGGCGAAGGCGCCGGCCTGCGTGGACGTGAAGGTGGCTAACCTCATGCAGTTGCCCCGTATGCTGGCATATTTACAATAGTGCGAGGAAAGGTGGCGGATGGCGGCCAAGACAGGCGAGCGCAAGGACCAGATCCTGCAGACGCTGGCGCAGATGCTGGAGACGTCGGGCGAAAAAGTCACCACCGCCGCGCTCGCCGCGCGCATCGAAGTGTCGGAAGCCGCGCTCTATCGCCATTTCAGCGGCAAGGCCCAGATGTTCGACGGGTTGATCGAGTTCATCGAGCAGACGCTGCTCGCGCTCATCAACAAGATCACCAGCGAGGAGAAAAGCGGCGTGCGCCAGCTCGAGGCGATAGTCGCGGTGTTGCTTGGTTTCGCGCAGAAGAACCGCGGCATGACGCGCGTGCTGATCGGGGACGCGCTGGTGAACGAGGACGAGCGGTTGCAGGCGCGCATCAACCAGCTGCACGAGCGACTGGAGGCGGCGCTCAAGCAGGCGCTGCGCTTCGGCGTGACGCAGAAGGAGATCGCGGAGGACACGGACGTGACGGCGCAGGCGAACCTGCTGATGAGCTTCGTCACCGGGCGCTGGCACCAGTTCGCGAAAAGCGGCTTCAAGCGTGACCCGGCCGAGCTGTGGGCCAGGCAGTGGCGCCAGCTGATGGAAGGCGTGATCGCATAAACCAGGGAGAACGAGGATGGCCAACCTGACGACTCAACAGATCGCCGAACTGCTGATCGGCATTGCCCGCACCCAGCAGGCGATCGTGGACGGCGTGGAAAGCCAAAAGGCGGGGTACAAGAGCGGCCATCTCGCGCCTGCGCTCGATTATGCCGCGAAGAGCCGCGTCACCACCCGGCCGCTGACGCTGCAGGAGTTCCCCTCGCGCGTGCTGATGCAGTGCATGGGGCGCGCCGGCCCCAACGTGGAGCAGCTCACGCGCGATCTCGATGCGCTGCTCGCCGGACTGCCCGTGGCGGCCGCGCCCGCTGCGGCTCCCGCAGTTGCTCCAGCACCCGCCGCGCCACCCGCGGCCGACGCCTCATCGCTGGATATGACGAGCTAGGCGGCGCCCCGGCGCGCGGCGCCGCACACCGGGCAAGCCGGGTCTTTGGCGAGCTTGATGGTGCGCATCTGCATGGCGAGCGCGTCGAGCAGCAGCAGCCGCCCGGCCAGCGTCTCGCCCGCACCCGCCACGATCTTCAGCGCTTCAGCCGCCTGAATCGAGCCGATGATGCCGGTCAGCGGCGAGAACACCCCCATCACCGCGCAGCGCACGTCCTCCGAGTCCCCTTGCTCCGGAAACAGGCAGGCGTAGCACGGCGAGCCCGGCGCGCGCAGGTCGAATACCGCAACCTGGCCGTCGAAACACACCGCCGCACCCGAGACCAGCGGTCTCTTCAACTGCACGCACGCGCGGTTCACCGCGTGGCGCGTTGCGAAGTTGTCGCTGCCATCCACTACGACATCGGCCTGTGCGGCGAGCGCTTCAAGCCGCTTCCCGTCCACCCGCTCGGCCAGCGCAACGACCTTGACCTCGGGATTGATCGCGGCAAGCGTCGCGCGTGCCGAATCCACTTTCTTCCGGCCGATGCTATCGGTGCGGTGCGCGATCTGGCGCTGCAGGTTGGTGAGGTCCACGTCCTCGTTGTCGCAAAGCGTGATGCTGCCCACTCCCGCGGAGGCGAGGTAGAGCGCGACCGG
>CAYSFD010000035.1:0-11840 GCA_964430565.1 uncultured Enterobacteriaceae bacterium | reverse complement strand
GGGATTGGCGATGACGTTGATCCACGGCGCCGGGATCGCCCGCGCGGGGCCGAGGATCGTCACGTACTCCCGTCCCTCCGCGTCGAATCCGCCGAGCCCGTTGAAGAACTCCAGGTCCGGCGGTACCGGAACGGTCCGCGGCACACTCCCGGACGGTACACGCGTAGGCGGTGGCGCCGCCGCAGTGTCGGTTTCCTCGGGACGCTCGAGCTGCTCGGAGAGCGTGCCGCGCCGTCCCACGAGCACGGCCCGGGCCATGGAGAGCAGGAGGGCGCGGGTCTCGGCCGGAATGAGATCGGCACGCAGCACGAACACGGCGCCGTGCGCGGGGTCCACTCCCACCTGGGGACGGGACCGTCTCGTCCGGACGAGCGTCTCCAGGGCGATCTGCAGGTCCTGGATATAGGACGATCCCCGTTCGTTCAGAATCACGAGATCGACGGCGAGCTGTTTCATCCGCCAGTATTCATGGGCCCGCAGCAACTGGCGGACGATGGCGATGTCCTCGATGTTGTCGATCCGCGCGAGAACGATCGGGAGGTCGCCGGAAATGCCCTGAGTCCAGAGTGCCGCCGGCCCGCCGCCGCCGCGGCGTAGGGCGTCGGGCGACGGACGCAGCGACGGATCGGCGTAGAGCACGTGGCCGGCGAGACGTTGAAACAGGGTCGCCTGATCCGGATCGACGCCGAGATGACTCAACTGCACTTGCGCCTGGGTCCACGCCAATGTGGCGGCGCGGTCGAAGGCGGTCGTGTCCTCGTGCTTGTCGATGAGATCCAGCACCTCCCCGCGGGACGACGCAACCACCGTCCAGAACGCGATGTGCACTGTCCTGCCCGGTGGCACCCGGACGCGGCGGCGAAGCGCGAAAACGGGATCGAGGACGGCGCCGACGGTATTCGAGAGCGGACGACCGTCCATCACCGCGATTGGCGCCCGAACTTCGCGTCCACGGCCGAGGAAACGGGCCCGGTCGGTTTCGATCTCCGGTTCGCCCACCGTCTCGCCTTCGACGATGGCAAGATGCGCCGCCCAGATTTCGGGCTCCCCGGGCGATCGACGCCGCCGCGTCGCCAGGATGGCGCCGATCTTGGCGAGATATTCGGTTTGCACGAAAAGTTTTGAAAAGACCGGGTGCGTCGCGTCGGCGGCGGGCTGCGCCAGCACCAGCTCGGCGTAGGAGGTGAGCTCGATGTCCCGGTCCCCATTGCCTGCATTCGCGACGGATACGCGGCGGACTTCGGCGTTGTCCTCCGGCGAGACGACAACCTCGAGGGTCGTGGTGATCGTTCCGTCGCGCCGGGCGAACTCGGCGCGATCCTCGGTGAACGTGACGTCGTAACTGTCCGGTTCGACGCCGCGCGGCTGATAGCCCGCGGACCACACGTCGCCGCTCTGCACGTCGCGCAGGAAGACGTAGGCGCCCCAGTCGTCGCGGGTGACGTCTTCGCGCCAGCGCGTGATCGCAGAATCGCCCCAGCGGCTGTATCCGGAACCGGCGGCCGTCAGCATCACCGTATACCGGCCGTTCGAAAGCAGGTGCACCTCCGGCGTGGCGCTGTGCGCTGAGCGGAACCGCCGCACCGCAGGGAGCTCCAGGTCGTGGACCGTCGCCGCCGTCTCGACTTCCTCCGCCCTGGGATGAGCTATCGTGACATCGCGCGGCGTGCGTTCGTGCAACAGCAGCTCCGTCGCCTGCACGATCGGCTCGGCATGAAACCGTGCCCGCATCTTTCCGTCGAGGAGACCGTTGGCGATGGCGATCACCGTCATGCCCTGATGGTGCGCCATGAAAGCGCGGACGATTGCGACGTCTTTCCCCTCCGGCAGACGCGTGGGTGTGTAATCCAGCGCTTCGTAGAAGCCATAGCGGCCGCGCGCGCCTATGGCGGCGAGGTCGGCGAAGTTGCGCGCCGCTGCGCGCGGATCGACCATGGCTGCGAGCGCCGTCGCGTAGGGTGCGACCACGACGTTCTCGCTCAGGCCGCGTTTCAAACCCAGACCCGGGACGCCGAAGTTCGAATACTGATAGGTGAGTTCCAGGTCGCGGACGTTGTAGGCGGATTCCGAAATTCCCCAGGGCACGCCGAGCGCGGCGCCATAGGTCATCTGCCGACGGACGACGAGACGGTTGGTCTGCTCGAGCAGGCTGCCGGTCGGTGCGCGCATGACGAGCGAGGGCATCAGATATTCGAACATCGATCCCGACCAGGACACGAGCGCCGCGCCGCGTCCGATCGGTGTGACGGCGCGCCCGAGCCGGAACCAGTGCCGCGGCGGGACGTCGCCCTTGGCAATCGCCACGAAGCTCGCAAGCCGCGCCTCGGAGGCGAGCAGGTCATAGCAGCTCGGGTCGAGATTGCCCTCCGCGACCCGATAACCGATCGCGAGGAGCTTGCGCTCCGGGTCGAGGAGAAACCCAAACTCCATCGCCTCGACCATGGTCCGCGCCGTCGCTTCGAGCGTCGCGAGGCGCTGTTCCAGGGAGCGGACGGCGTCGGCGCTCTGTGTAACGTCACGACGGTGACTCTCGATCGAGGCCAGGGTCGCCTCTGCCCAGAACAGCATTTCGGCGCCGGCTTCGTCGCCACGTTCGCTCGCCAGCGTTCGGGCGATGTCGACCATGGTGGCGCCGTGAGGCGCGACTTCCGCCAGTCGTAGTGCGACCTCCTCCGGTGGACCAGGGTGTTGGAGAAGCGGGTCCTGGCGGAGCGCGGCGGCCAGCGCATCGAGCGCATCGGCAAGCTGATGCCGCGTGATCGTCTGCGTTCGCCGGTCGTCGGGAAGTCCTTCCAAGCTTTCACGCGTGAGGTTTAGGCCATCTTCGACGCCGGCAAATAATTCAGGACCTGCCAGCGGGCGGTCGATCCACTCTCGACAAGCATTCGCAAGAGCGATCAGGTGTCCGGCCAGATTGCCGCTATCCACCGATGAGACGTACTGCGGGTCCAACGGACGAAGATCTCGCGTGTCGTACCAGTTATAGAAGTGGCCGCGGAACCGCTGCAGGCCGCTCATGGTCGCAAGTGTCGCTTCCAGCCGGTCGACGGTGTCGTGGGTCCCCGCCCAGCCGAAGTCGCGGGCGCTGACCGCGGCGAGGAGGTAGAGGCCGAGATTGGTGGGAGAGGTCCGCTGCGCGGCAGCCGGCTTCGGGTCTTCCTGAAAGTTGTCCGGCGGGAGCATGTGGTCCGTTGCCGTCACGAAGGTTTCGAAGAAGCGCCAGCTGCGGCGCGCGACCAGCCGCAAAGCGCGGGCGTCCGCATCCGAGACCGACAAGCGACCCGCCGCGAGCGGCGACAGGCTCGTCCATCGAGCGATGGCCGGCGATGCGATCCAGGCGATCACGAACGGCGCCGCCACCAGCCAGGCGTCGTTCCCGACCCACCAGACGACGATCCCCGAAACGATGCCGATGGCGACGCCGCCGCTCATCTGACGATAGAACCCGGCGAGGTCGAGCCGGGGGCTCACCATCGCCTGACCTGCGGTGACCCAGTCGAGCAGATGCCGGTGGCTTACGAGCAGACGAAACAGCGTTCTTCCGATCGCGTCGGCCATCAACCATGCCTGATGCGCGAGGAACACGACCAGCAATGCGGTCTGGGACAAGGCGAGCCGAACATCCGCGGCGAGACCGCGCAGGTGGCTGCGTGCCGTGACCCGGGCACGTCGCGGCACGATTCCCGCGAGAACGGGGAGCAGCGTCGCCAACGCAATCGTCGACAGAACGAAGCCGGTCCAGACGACGGCGGCCTGCAGGGGCAGCGCCCAACCCGCCAGCAAGGCGAGGACGCTCGCCGGCGCCGACAGCGACCGCCGCAGGTTATCCAGCATCTTCCAACGGCCGAGCAGCGGCAGCGCGCTTGCGTGCTGATGATCGCTCGCGCTCCGATCATCCGCTGAGGTGTAGTCGCGACCGAGAATCCACGGCAGCAATTGCCAGTCGCCGCGCGCCCAGCGGTGCTGGCGTGCGGCGGCGACGTCGTAGCGTGACGGAAACTCCTCGACGACCTCGATGTCGGAAGCGAGGCCGGCGCGGGCGAAGGTTCCCTCGAACAGGTCGTGACTGAGCAGCGTGCTTTCGGGCACGCGGCCGTCGAGCGCGGCTTCGAACGCATCCACGTCGTAGATGCCCTTGCCGGTATAGGAGCCTTCGCCGAAGAGATCCTGATACACGTCGGACACGGCAGAGGCGTAAGGATCGATGCCGTTCATGCTGGAGACGATGCGCTGGAACAGCGACCCCTCGCGACCGATCGGCAGCGAAGGCGTAACGCGCGGCTGCAACACGCCATAGCCGTCGACGACGCGTCGCTTGCCGGCGTCGAACCGCGGCTGGTTGAGCGGGTGCGCCATCTTGCCGACCAGCCGGCGGGCCGTTTCCCGAGGCATCCGGGTATCGGCGTCGAGCGTGATGACGTAACGGACACCGGCAGGCGGGGCAGGAGGTGGGGTGTGAGGCGGCCCGCCGACGGCGATGAAGGTCGTATCGGCCGCGCCGCGGAGCAGGCGGTTCAACTCGTGGAGCTTGCCGCGCTTGCGTTCCCACCCGATCCACCTCTGCTGCCCTTCGTTCCACACCCGCCGGCGATGGAGCAGCAGGAAGCGGTCCCCGCCGGCACCCGGTCCATAACGGCGATTCAGGCGGGCGATGCCCGCGGCGGCCGCCTCCAGAAGCTCGTCATCTCCGTGGACGGTCTCGGTCGCGGCGTCCGCCCAGTCCGAGAGCAGTGCGAAATGCAGCTCGCCTTCCGGACTTCCAAGGTGGTGGATCTCAAGGCGCTCGATTTGCTCTTCGAGGGCGGCCTGCGTCGTGAGAAGGATCGGGACGGCGACCATCGTGCGCAGGTGCGACGGTACGCCGTTGCGGAGCTCCAGGCCCGGCAGGATCGTCGCGCCGAACCCTCTGGTGACGCTGCGGTTCACCAGCGCCATCGCCGCATCGATAGCCGGGATCAGCCCGAGAAACGCGAGGAGACCGAGCCACCGGCCGCCGATTCCCGCTACCGCCAGCGCAAACAACGGCAAGGAGAGAAGGATCGCAGCGATCATGATGACGCCGCCGATATAGCCGCCGATGCCGATCCTTGCATTGAAACGACCGAGCCAGCTCCGTAAGGGAGCGCGAAATCCGACGGTCGTCTCGAACGCGCGGCGCCCCCCGGCGATCAGGTGGTAGCCTGGATCGCGCTCGCGGAGACTAGGATCGCCGTCGCGGTGATGGACACCGTCGCCCTGTGCCCGACGCTCCGGATCGTTTGCGGCCAGAAGAGCCGCTCGCGCAATCTCAAGTTCCGTCAGTTTCGAGCCCCGCGCCAGCTCCTCGATCGCGCTGCGATAAAGGTTGCGCGTCGGAAAATCCATGTCCGCGAAGTCGCTGCCGGAGCGCAGCGTTTCGTCGACGAGACTGACGTTCTCGAACAGCTCCGCCCAGTCGACGTCGGAGATCAGGCGCATGCTGGTGATGATGTTGCGCACCGTCACGTTCGTCGCACCCTGTTTTTGGTGCTGGTCGTGCACGATCTCGTCGGCGGTCGTTCCCTGTGCCGCCAGGCGCTCCTCGAGCCACATCAGCGCCCGCGTGACCTTCGGATCCTGGTCCCGCAGCCGTTGCACGAGCTGAACGGCGAAGGCCCCCGGCAAGGGTGCCTGTTCGTAATGCTGAAAGACCGAGCGCATCGGCTCGCCCGGACGCCCGTTCACACCCAAGAGCCGGTCGGCCAGGGCGTCCGCTTCCTGGCGCGCGGCGCGGCTGGCCACGATGCGCTTGGCCCCGCGTCGAAGATTCTCCACGAGCACGATCCGCAGCGTGATCGCGACCGCCCATAACTCCCCGATAGTCAGCGGCTGAACGCGCTGGTAGGCGCGTACGAACCGGCGCAGCATCTCGGGGTCGAAGCGGCTGTCCGTATGAGCGACAAAGGCCCAGGCGACGCCGAAGACCTGCGGATAGCCGGCGAAAGGTCCGGTGGTCAACTTCGGCAACTGCCGATAGTAGCCCGGCGGCAGATCGTCGCGAATTTCGCGGATCTGCCCTTCGACGAGGTGGTAGTTGTCGAGCAGCCACTCGGCCGCCGGTGTAATGGCACGATCCGCGCCGACCGCGCTTGCGATGGCGCGATACGCTTCGAGCAGCACCGATTCGTTGTCCCTCAATCGAACGGCGAGCGATCGCCCGGCCGTCGGCCTCGCGGTGACGGGTTGGGCCGCCGCAAGGCTCTCGGCATGCTGCTCGAGACGCTCGATACTGAAGAGCTCCTCGCGGATGGACTCTTCGTTGTCCCATGGTGCAGCCTGCGACTCGCGTCCGAAGGCGCGAAGAATTGCCGATTTCAATTTAGCCTTTCTGCCTCGCGTGTTCGCGGAATGAGGCGCCCGCCGAACGCTTCCCCGGTCGGGACCGGAATCACATCCGCAGGATGCGCTCGGCGTTGCCGTGCGCGATCTTCTCCCGGTCGGCGTCGCTGATCGAGAGCTTCTTCAGGAATTCCATTCCCGTGGTGTTCGCCTCGTAGGGCCAGTCCACGGCGAAGAGGATCTTGTCCGCGCCGAGCGCGAGCAGCGTGCACACGAAAGCCGGCTCGTACCAGTTGCCGCTGGTGGTGACGAGCAGGTTGTCGCGAAGGTACTCGATCGGCGCTTTCTTGAGGCCGCGGCGCGCGGCCGCGCAGGCCGTGTGCTCGTTCAGCCGGTGCATGGCGAAGGGCAGCCCTTCGCCGAGATGCCCGAGGATGATCTGCAATTTCGGATACGCGTCGAACACCCCGGCGAAGACGATCCGCAGGAAATGGCAGCTCGTGTCGATCGCGAACCCCCAGCCCGCGCGGGCCAGCTCCTCGTAGCCCTTGAAGTAGGAGTTCATCGCGTCCGGATGAGCGAGAGTCGGGTGCAGGTAGATCGGCACGCCGAGCTTCTCGGCACGCTCGAAGATCACCCAGTATTTCTTTTCGTCGAGGAAGTTCCCCTGGGTGTGGCCGTGGATCATCGCGCCCTTGAAGCCGAGCTTGGTGACGCAGCGCTCGAGCTCCCTCGCCGCGGCTTCGGGGTCGGACGTCGGCAGCGCGGCGAACGCGGCGAAGCGCTCGGGGTGCGCCTTGACCGCCTCGTAGGCGCGGTCGTTCGCGTCCTTCGCCATCGGGATCGCGACATCGGCGCCGAAGCCTTGGGGTCCGGGCGAGCCGAACGAGAGCACCTGCACGTCGACTCCCGCGGCGTCCATGTGCGCGAGGCGCTTGGCGCCGAGGTCGGCGTTCTGCTCGACGATGTCGTGTCCGATCTGCTCGCTGCGCGAGCTGAGATAGAAATTGCGGAATTCGTTCGCCGCGACCTTCTCGCGGTACATCGGCGTGATGAAATGCTCTTCGATGGCGATGGTCTTCATGGTGTGTTTCCTTTAAATGATCCCGATTTCGCTTCGCGCTCGTGGCGGTCGATGGCGAACGCAGCCGCGAGGGCGACCGCGGCGCAGCCGAGCATCACCCAGAGTACCGCGTCCCACGAGTCGGCCCAGGTGACGGTGGCGGCGACCAGCGGCGCTCCGAAGAATATCCCGAAGTGCGTGACGTTGACGATGAGCCCCTGGATCGCGCCGATCTCGCTGGGCGAGCGCGCGTAGCGCATCCCGGCCGACAGCGCGGCGGCCGGGATGGTGCCGGTGATGAAGCTGTAGAACACCGCGAGCGCGTAGCGCCAGGCATCGGGCAGGCCCGCGGCAAACATGCCGACAAAGGCGAGGCTCGTCACCAGGAAGGTCGCGGCGATGATGCGCCCGCGCGGGACATTTCGCTGGATCAGCCATCCGCCGAGCAGGTTTCCGAAGCAGTTGGCGAACACGACGAGCGCCGTCGCGAGCGCCGCGGCCGTGCCGGAGATTCCGCGCGTCTCCTGGAGATAGGTGGGGAGCCAGACTATCAACGCCATGTGCTGGATCGCGTACATCGCGAACGCCACGCCGAGCAGCCAGGGCACGGGCTGCGCGAGCGAGCCTCTGACGCTCGCAAGCGACCTGCGCGTGCCGCCCGTCACGCCGGCGTAGTGGCGTGACTGCGCGGCGAGCATGAGGGCGCACGCGCCCCCGGTGAGCGCGACGGACAACCACACCGCTCGCCAGCCAAAGTCGGCAAGCAAGAGCGGACTCGCCGCGATCACCGCGCTTACGCCCAGAGGCAGGTAGGCCGACCACAGTCCGAAGGCGATGCCCCTCTCTCGCGGCGCCGTCGCGGCAGCGATCAGGCCCGGAGCGGAAACGACGACGGCGAGAAACCCCAGCCCCTCGATCAAGCGCGAAGCGATGAGGAGCGCCGCCCCCGAAGCGAGCGCGCCGAGCGCGCTGCCGGCGGCCACCAGAAGCACGCCCGAGACGCAGAAGCGCAGCGCGCCGAAGCGGTCGGCGAACGCGCCGAAGAAAATCGCGCCGGCCGCGGCGAGCGTGTTGAACGCCGACACCAGCCACCCCGCTTCGATGAGAGAAAGGCCGAACTCCTCCTTCAGGAGCGGCAGAGCCGGCGACATCTTGCCGAAGGCAAAGCCGCCGACGACGCCTGCGAACAGGGCCGCGAGCACGGCAGGCCAGCGGGTCGTGAGCGCGACGGTCATTTCATGATTGTCATTCTGAGGAGCTTTGCGACGAAGAATCTGCCGGGACGTTCGCGCGCAAGCTTACACGAATCGCCGCGGTGTACCGCACGCCGCGCCGCGCGTTTAGCCGCGGAAGGGGAACTCGTGGAAACCAGGCTGACCTTGCGTCCCGGCATGCCGGGCACAAAGAGGCTCGTCGCGCGCTACGGCGAGCGGCTGGTGTGCGTGCGCTACCTCTACGACGAAGCCAGCAGCCGAAGGCTCAAGACCGTCGAGCTCGTCATCGAGGAAACACCCTGGCGCGGGCGCTCGCGGCGTCCGCGGCGCAACGATCACGACCTCGTCGGCGTGCGCATCGCATGGAACGAAACCGAGCTGCGCGCGGCCGTGAAACAGACGGGCGCGATCTGGCGCCAGAGACAAAGACTCTGGGAAATGTCCTGGGAAGCGGTGCGCGCGCTCGGCATCGCCCATCGCGTCGTGACAGGGTGAGCACCATGCCGGTGCAAACTGGAGCTATATAGCGGCATATGGTTCTATATACGCGTAGATGTTTGCAGATACCTGTATATGGTTTTACGATGGCTCGATTGATGTTCATTACTAGTTATACCCTTTCAGGCAGCAGTCCCGCGCACGTGCTAATTTGATGCTTTTGGCGGAGGTAATCATGAGTGTAACCGTTAAGACTTTGGGCATAGACCGACTAGGCGTCGACGAAAGGCTTGCGCTCGTCGAGGAAATTTGGGCGAGCATCTGCCTCGATGCCAAGGCTTTCCCCCTTACCGAGATGCAACGCGCAGAATTGGATCGCCGCATTGCGGACGACGATGCATTCCCGGATGACGTAGTACCGTGGGACGAAATAAAGGCTTCGACTCGTTCGCGCTTGGGGCGATGACACTTCGCGTAGTTTTCCGACGTGCGGCAAAGCGCGAATTCGAAGATGCGGCTGACCGCTACGACGAGCAACGCCCAGGACTTGGCGAGGAATTTACCTTCGAAATTGACCAAGCTGTCGCCAAAGCCGCAGCTTCCCCAGAGCTCTATCCAATTGTATTCGGCGATGTTCGACGAACAGTTGCGCGCCGCTTTCCATTTTCCGTGTACTTCAGGGTTCGCCGGAATTCGATGGTTATCCTTTCTGTATTTCATGGTCGTCGCAATCCTGCCGTATGGCAGCGTCGGGTATAACTTTAGCTGCACCGGACGCGCTGAAGCGCGCCGGTGAGCATGACGTTAGGCCGCTTCAGGAGCGCCAATGCAACCCCTTCGGTATTCCATCAACGTCACATTGGACGGGTGCTGCGATCATCGTGCAATCGTCGCGGACGAAGAGTTGCATCGTCACGCGGCCGAGAACCTTGCTCGGGCCGACGCCCTCCTCTTTGGCCGGGTGGTTTACGAAATGATGGAAGCAGCGTGGCGGGCGCCTGCGCGGACAGGAGTGAGGCCTGATTGGATGCCACCCTGGATGGAACCGTTCGCCCGGACGATCGACGCGAAGAAGAAGTTCGTCGTGTCGAGCACCCTGGACCGAGTCGATTGGAACGCGGAGCTCGTGCGCGGGGATCTGGAGAAGGCCGTTCAGCAGCTCAAACGCGAGTCGGGTAGGGGGCTGTTCGTGGCAGGCGTGAAGCTCCCGCTGACGCTGACGGAGCTGAGGTTGATCGACGAGTACGAGTTCGTGGTGCACCCAAGGCTCGCTGGCCATGGGCCGACGTTGTTCGCAGGCCTATCGAAGTATGTCGACTTGAAGCTTGTGAGTCGGCTGGAGTTCGGCTCGGGTGCGGTGGCGATGCGATATGAGCCGAGAAGCTAGCTAGGTTCAGCCCGAGTTTGGAGCCCAAGCGTGCGGCCTAACCCCTCATTCCAGCGGACTGCCTGCGGCAGCCGCTGAATTCAAACGTTGGGCGGCTCCAAGAACGAGAGCAAGATGTTTAGAGGGACTCTAGGCTGGATCGCGTTAGCGTTAATCGCAGTTTTGGTTTCGGCCTCAGCAGCATATATGTGGGACATGAACCGAGCCTATGAGCGAGTCCGCGCAAAGGGCACGGTCATTCCGTCACCCTATGGGGATATCGAATACACCGAAGGTGGATCAGGCCCCCCGGTTCTGGTGATTCACGGGAGCGGCGGCGGCTACGATCAGGGCGAACTGATGGTGCGGGCGGTGCTGGGTGAGCGATTCCACTGGATTGCACCTTCGCGCTTTGGATACTTGCGCTCGACCTTTCGTGATGGCGCCACATTTGACGACCAAGCGCATGCCTACGCGTATCTGCTCGACCGGTTGGGCGTCGAGAAAGTTGCGATCGTCACGCTATCTCACGGCGGCCCTTCGGCTCTCCTCTTTGCCGTATTGCATCCTGAACGGGTGTCCTCGCTGACACTCATCTCCGCAGGTGTAGCCTCATCAACCGATCAAGACCAGGCGCAGGCGAACCAGAAGGGCGACATGCTGATGACGATCTTCAAGCATGATTCGCTTTACTGGGCCATCACCAAGCTGTTCAGGAGACAGTTTATTGAACTTATGGGCGCAAACGACGCGGTCATTGCCGGTCTTACGCCCGCGCAGCGGGAATTAGTCGACCAGATTATTGATTTCATGAACCCGGTTTCGCCGCGATCCGCCGGCGCTGCTTTCGACAACAAGGCTGTGATGCCGAATGAGCGGATTTCCGCGATTCGAGCCCCAACCTTGATTTTTCATGCCACGGACGACACCCTGCAGCTTTACCACAACGCCCAATTCGCTGCGTCCACCATTCCGGGTGCGAGGCTAGTTCGTTTCGAGACAGGGGGTCACCTCGTCATCATCGTCGAGCAAACGGCCATCCGTACGATCATGCAGAAACACATCGTTGGCCATATGAGCGAGTAATGCCCACGACTCTCGTGATCAATACGTCTCTTGGGGAACGCCCAACCCGGCAGTCAACACGGACTCCGCGCGATAAAGCTGCGCGGCGCCGGTCACTTCTACGTTATGTCTCATGAATTCGGAGCGGACCGCCGCGACGTTACAGCCGCGATGGCCCGCAATCCCCGGCGTTGAGACATCCACGTCATCAGGCGGCACAAGTCTGTCGGGATAGGCATTGACCGATGCTCACCGCTGAACAGGTTCTGGCAAAGATACAGCAAGCGCATGCCGAGCGGGCTACGCGCCTTAATTTGGGCTGGCAGGACATCGCCGAGTTGCCGTCGGAACTCGGCGAACTGGAACACTTGCAGGCACTCAGCCTGCGCAACAACCG
>CAYSFD010000034.1:0-53059 GCA_964430565.1 uncultured Enterobacteriaceae bacterium | reverse complement strand
CACCCACGCGTTCATCTTCATGCCTGGCTCCGCAGCGAGCACGTCCGATGCCCGGCCGAGGAGGCTTCCCCCCAGCACAAAGGAAAACGTCAGTCCGCCCGTGCCGGCGATAAATTCGCGCCGGCTGATGGTGGTGTCGAGAATTCCCCGATCTGTTTTCTGGTCCATGGCTCAGGCCTCCTTCGCCGCGCGCTGGATTGCGCGAACGATCCGCTGGTAGGTTCCGCAACGGCAGATGTTGCCGTTCATGTGCGCGACGATCTCGTCGCGCGTCGGCTTGGGGTTCTTCGCCAGCAGCGCCGCCGCCTGCATGATCTGGCCCGACTGGCAGTAGCCGCACTGCGGCACCTGTTCGGCGACCCAGGCCTTCTGCAGCGCGTGGCTCGAGTCGGGTGACAGGCCTTCGATGGTGGTGACCTTCTTGCCGGCCACCGACGAGACGGGCGTGACGCACGACCGGGTCGGGCTGCCTTCGATGTGGACGGTGCAGGCGCCGCACTGCGCGATGCCGCAGCCGAACTTGGTGCCCATCAGCTTGAGGTGCTCCCGGACTACCCACAAGAGCGGCGCATCCGGCTCGGCTTCCACCCGGACGGGTTTCCCATTGAGCGAAAATGCAATCGAAGCCATCGGCTCCTCCTAAGGGTTGGTCGGACTTGTTCCTGCTTGGGTAAAGTTACCACCGGGGCGTCCCCAACACAATGGGTCAATGGGCTGGAGACTCCATGTTGCAGCGCGTTGCACAGGGTCCCGCCGCTTCTTTCCAGGATTTCGTCTATGCTGTTTACTATGTACTACGTCGACATTCGCCTATGAGCCTTCCATGAGCGTCGCCCGCATCAAGAAGCAGAAATCCGTCCGCGAACAGGTCAGCCCCGGAGAGTGGGCCAAGCGCGTCGACCTCGCCGCCGCCTACCGGCTGGTGCACCTCTACGGCATGGACGAGATGATCGCCAACCACATCTCGACCCGCGTGCCGGGAGAAGATAACGCCTTCCTCATCAATCCCTACGGCCTGCTCTACGAGCAGATGCATGCCTCGTGCTTCATCAAGCTCGACCTCGACGGCAAGATCCTCTTCAATCCGACCGAGTACGACATCAACCGCGCGGGCTTCGTGATCCACAGCGCCATCCACCGCGCGCGGCACGAGGTGGACTGCGTCATCCATACGCATACGATCGCGGGAATGGCGGTGTCGGCGATGAAAGCCGGCCTCATGCCGTTCGCGCAGACCGCGATGCGCTTCATCGACATCGGCTATCACGACTACGAAGGGATCGCGATCAACCTGGACGAGCAGGAGCGCCTGGTGCGCGACTTGGGGAATCGCGAGGCGATGATCCTGAGGAACCACGGGCTGCTCATCGTCGGCGCAAGCATCCCGCAGGCGTTCGACAACATCTTTCGCCTTGAGCGCGCCTGCCAGCTGCAGGTCACCACGCTCGCCTGCAACACCGAGATCTCGCTCCCGCCGCGCAAGATCATCGAAGACGCATCGCATCTCTATCAACCCGGCGTGCGCCGCAAGCTCGGCCTGCTCGAATGGCCGGCGCTAATCAAGAAGCTCGACTCGATCGATCCGTCGTACCGCGAGTAAGTGCTTTGTCATTCCCGCGAAAGCGGGAATCCAGCGACTTAGGGCGGCGGCACGTCCCGCCTTGGAACCTAGCCAGCAAATGCCTGATCACGCCTGCCGCGACGCCGTTGCATTTTCCCGTGGTTCTTGCTCCCTTCGCAGCCGGGCTATAGTCGGTTCGTGTCTCGGACGGCATTTGCAGTAGCACCCAGACCAGCTTGAACGATGACCTGTGGCCGGAGCAGAATGGCAACTTGCGAACCGATCGAAGTGTCAACTATCTTGTCAACCAATTCCCATTAGGGAGCGTCATGCTACGCGGTAGTTGTTTATGCGATGGTGTGCGGTACGAAATCTCCGGTGTACTTTCGGGGGCTCTCAACTGCCATTGCTCAATGTGCCGCAAAGCGCACGGCGCGGCGTTCCGCAGCCGTGCTCGCGTGAGAGCAGCAGACTTCCGTTGGGTTCGGGGTGAAGAACTTGTGACCTATTACGAGTCGTCGCCCGGCAATCATCGAGGTTTTTGCCGCGTCTGTGGATCGCCTCTGCTTAGCCGTTTCGATCACGACCCGTCCATCTATGGACTTCCGCTCGGTGCGCTCGATGATGATCCGGGGGTAAAACCCAAGTTTCATGTTTTTGTTGCCAATAGGGCGCCGTGGTTTGATATCACCGATGAACTACCTCAGTTTCCGGCACTTCCCAAAAAAGCTCCCTAACCCGCTGCTGCACGCGCACGCACGCCAGGAAGCTGGCGCACGCCGGTGAGCGCCACATTCGGCGTCATACAAGGCAGCGCACCACGAGTTTGGCCAACAAATAATGGGACCACGACATGCCACAAGTCTATGAAAAGCGGACCTACTCCGTCACAGTAGGGCAAATGTCGGAAGTGACGCGTCTTTATGCAACTCAAGGGTGGCCTGCTTTGGAAGTGGGCGGTTTTGGAAAGAATCTGGTTGGCTACTTCATCAGCGACACAGGCGAGCTGCATCAGTTAATTCATCTGTGGCGCTTCGAGAGCGATGCCGATCGTCGAGCCTTTTGGAAGCGACTTTATGAGAATGCCGATTTCATGGCGTTTGCGAAACAGCTTCGCCCACTTCTGCGGAGCCAAAACGTGCAGCTCATGCTGGCAGCCCCCTGGGGCCCGCATCCGTAGCGATGCCCGCGGCTCGCCAATGACGCCCAACGCTATTCACCGAGCTTCCGACGGTAGTGAATCCCGCAATTGGAGTTGTTCAAGAGATCCTGGCCAAAACCCTGGTGGTGGCCACTGGTTGCTGGCGTCACGGCGCATTCGTCGGCCCATTCGTTCCGGTTCGACAGCCCGCTCTACCAATCGAAAGGCGAAGCAATCATGTCCAATAACACCGTCCGGCTTCACCGTGTGCTCCGTGCGACGCCGGAGCGCGTCTATCGGGCGTTCCTCGATCCTGATGCCATGGCCAAATGGCTTCCGCCAAACGGCTTCACGGGCAAGGTCCATCAGATGGACGCCAAAGTTGGGGGGACCCACAGGATGTCGTTCACTAACTTCACGACAGGCCAGAGCCACTCGTTCGGCGGAGAGTATCTCGAGCTGGTGCCACACGAACGCATTCGCTACACGGACAAGTTCGACGACCAAAATTTACCCGGGCAGATGCAGGTTACAGTGTCCTTGAAGAAGGTGTCCTGCGGAACCGAGTTGAACATCGTGCAGGAAGGCATACCCGCCGTCATTCCTCTGGAGGCTTGCTATCTGGGCTGGCAAGAATCGCTTACGCTCCTTGCCAAGCTCGTCGAGGCGGAAATTGCCGCGTAACGAGGCGACGCCCAACCCTCGCCGCAGTTCATTCGACATTGGAGAAAGGCATGAAAGTACTTTGCCGCGTAGTTTGGATCGCCTTCGCAGCATCGCTCGTACTCCACGCTCACGCGCAGGGTGGCGGGCTCACGCCCGCGCAGGAGCAACTGCGCGCGATCTACCAGGAGCTCGTCGAGATCAACACCACTGATTCGGCCGGCAGTTGTACCGCCGCGGCGGAAGCGATGGCCGGGCGCTTGAAGGCGGGAGGTCTGCCCGCGCAGGACGTTCAGGTCCTCGTGCCGCCAGGGGGGCCGAATAAGGGCAATCTCGTGGCGCGCTACCGCGGCACCGGCGCGAAAAAACCGATCATGCTGCTCGGTCATCTCGATGTGGTCGAGGCGAAACGCGAGGATTGGCAGCGCGACCCGTTCAAGCTGGTCGAGGAAAACGGCTACTTCTACGCTCGCGGCGCGTCGGACGACAAGGCGATGGTGGCGGTGTTCGTCGCCAATCTCATCCGTTACAGGCAGGAGGGCTATCGCCCGGACCGCGACCTCGTCCTGGTCGCGACCTGCGACGAAGAAATTATTCCTTCGAATTTCAGCGGAATCGTGCATCTGCTCAAGAACCACCGCAATCTGATCGACGCCGAGTTCGCGCTCAACGAAGGCGGCAACGGCCTGCTCGACAAGAACGGCAAATATCTGCGCATGACCATCCAGGCGGGCGAGAAAGTATTTCAAACCTACCAGCTCGAAGTGACCAACCCCGGCGGGCACAGCTCGCGGCCGGTGAAGGACAACGCGATCACCCATCTTGCAGGCGGCCTCGCGCGCCTAGGCGCCCACGACTTCCCGTTCAGGCTCTCGGCCACCACGCGCGCCTATTTCGAGCAGATGTCGCGCATCGAGACCGGGCAGACCGCCGCCGACATGAAGGCGATCCTGCGCGAGCCGCCCGACGCCGAAGCGATCGCGCGCCTGTCCGCGACCGCGGGCAACAACTCGACCTTCCGCACCACCTGCGTCGCCACCATGCTCGAGGCCGGGCACGCGACCAACGCCCTGCCCCAGCGCGCGCGCGCCACGGTGAACTGCCGCATCCTGCCGGGAGAATCGGTCGCCGAAGTGCAGCAGACGCTCGCGCGGGTAATGGCCAACGACAAGATCAAAATCACGCCGACGCACGAGCCGACCCTCTCGCCCCCGCCGCCGCTCACGCGCGAGATACTCGGGCCGGTCGAGGCGGTGAGCGCGCAGATGTTTCCGGGCGTGCCGGTGGTGCCGACGTTGCTCGTAGCCGCGACCGACGGCCGTTTCACGATCAACGCGGGCATCCCGACCTACGGCGTGAACGGCATGTTCCGCGACCCGGACGGCTCCGGCGTGCATGGCTTGAACGAGCGCATCCGGGTGCGCTCGCTCTACGAAGGACACGAGTTCCTCTATCGGCTCGTCAAGCTGTACGCGGGCGGGAGATAAGTGGAACACCATGCGGGGGCGCTGTGCCCCCGGTCTAATCGGACTGCTTCCGCCGGACGCGGCGCTGGTCGAGCCACCACGCAAGCACCGGCAGCAGGGCCAAGCCCCCGGGGATGACCACTACCGCGACATAGGGGCTGATCCGCGACAGGCGCTTGAAGTGGGCGACGAGCTCACCCTTGTCCTGCTCGGTCCAGCGCTCGCGGTTGCGCTTTTTCATTATCAAGGGCATCAGTCCCTTCACTTGAACCAGTTCAAAGATCAGGGAGTTTTTTTCCCGCTCTATGGTTTCGAGGAAGCGCCGCACGGGATGCGGGAATTTCATTGCGCGCGCGGCCAGTGCTCCCGAGACGCGATCCTCGCGCCCTCGGCCATCGCCGCCATCTTCGCCCACACCACGTCCGCATCCACCGCCGCCTGGCCCACCCAGGTGCCATAGCCGCAATCGCTGCCGGCGATCACGTTCTCGCGGCCGACGAGCTTGGCGTAGCGGCCGATGCGCTGCGCGACGAGCTCCGGGTGCTCGATGAAATTGGTTTTCGACTCGAGCACGCCGGGAATCAGCACCTTGCCCTCGGGCAGTTTCACGGTCTCGAACAGCTTCCACTCGTGCGCGTGGCGCGGGTTGGCGGCCTCGAACGAAATGCCCGCGGGCCGCGCGAGGAACACGATGTCGATGATGTGCTCGAGCGGCACGTCGCAGTGGTGCGGGCCTTCGTAGTTGCCCCAGCACAGGTGCATGCGCAGGCGCTCGGGCGCGATGTTCGCGAGCGCGTGATTGAGCGCTTCGACGTGCAGCCGCGCCCTCTTGCGGAATTCCTCCAGGGAGAGGCTCGCGTACTGGATATGCCGGCCCATGGCGAGGTCCGGGCAATCGATCTGCAGGATGACGCCGGCCTTCGCCACGGTTTCGTACTCGTGGCGCATCGCATCCGCGATGGCGAACAGATAGGCCTCCTGGCTCGGATAGTGGTCGTTCCTGAAAAAAAGCCCGATCACACCCGGCGAGGCGGCGCTCATGAACATTTCTTCAGTCACCACCTTGGACGCGGCCGCTTTCAGATTGTCGACATCGTCGCGCGCGGCCTGCGCATCGCGCACGCCGATCGGCGCGTTGCATCCCGGGGTCTTGCGGCGCGAGCGCCCCGGGTCGCCGAACACGCGCTTGGCGAGGTTGGGGAAATCGACGAGGTCCTGATAGACGAAACTGTTGCCGCTGCCGCCAAAGCCGTCGAGCCGGTCTTTGACGTAGGTCGCGTAGCTGGGCTTACTCATCTCTCCGTCATTGACGACGTCCACGCCAGCAGCGGCCTGCTTGCCGACCACTTCCTCCACCGCCATGCGGATGCGCGAGGCAAGCGCGGCGCGATCCACCGGAACGCCCTCCTCCCTGGCGTACATCATGCGCACGAGGTCCTCCGGCCGCGGCAGGCTGCCGGTGTGCGTGGTGAGAAAGCGCTCGGTGCTGCGTTTCACGCCGCGGTATGACGCTAAGGGATGGCGTGGCGGATGAACTCCTGCGGCACCGGCTCGCCCCACTGGGAGGTCAAACCTTCCTCCTCCGAAAGCAGATTGGGGCGATGGCGGACGTTGAGCACGTCGGTATCGGTCCAGTGCTCGTGCACGCGGCCCCACGGGTCCTTCCAGTAGTCGTAGATCTGGCTGCCGAGGACGTGCCGTCCGATGCCCCAGACGTGCCGGTACTTTCCGACACCCTTCAGATGTTCGTGACCGAGCATGACATCGTCGATGCTCTGCACTTCGAAGGAAAGGTGATTGAGCCCTGTCTTCGGGCCCTCGAGACACAGGAACACGTGGTGATCAACGAAGGTCTCGCCGCGGTCGCAGCGGTTGAACGAGGCGATGATGTTGTCCTTGGAACCGGCGTAGACGTCATCGGAACAGAGAAAACCGAACATCTCGCGGTACCACTTGATTTTTTCCCCTGCGTTCTGCGTCATGATGACGCCGTGGGCGATGCGCTTCACCTGCGAGGACCCGCGGGGAAGTCGCATGAGCTCACCCGCGCGCCGGAGCTTCTCGTCCCCCCAGTTCAGCACGGCCCTGCGCGTCGGCAGAGGACTGAGCCTCTGCATGCCGAAAATCACCTCCATCTCGTAGCCGTGCGGGTCCTTGATACGCACGCGCCTGCCGCCGCCCGGCTCGTCGAGATTTTCGATGCCGGAGGCGCCGGGCGCCCTGGCGAACTTCTTCAAGTCGTCCTCGCTCTCGACAAAGAAGGCGAGGCCGATAAACCTGGACGGTCCGAGATGGGTCACGTGGATGTGGTGGTCCGGGTCGGTGCCGCGCATGTAGAGCGCGTCAGGAGTGCGCTCGGCGCGGACCATGCCGAAATTCGTAAGGAACTCCTCGGCCTCATCGAGGCTCGGCGACTGCAACCGCCCATAGGCGATGTCGGTGACTTTCACGATGGGCATTGGCGTACTCCTGTTTCGCTCAGGAGGAATACTAGCAGGAGAGTTCCGCCCCCGGATGGCTGCCACCTTGCGGGATCGCCGGAAAATACGAGGGCGAAATCATGTCGGGTATGGCAATGCGAACCGGCACGGTAGTCTCCATCGATTGCAAATTTATCTTAGCCTGACCCCGGTAGACTGAGATAAGCTATTTTCAAGGGCGGCTCGCCATCCCGTGAGCCGGCATCCCGCACACTGTCTGCGTATGGGAGGGAACCCATGAGAACCACGATCAGGCTTGCGGCCGCGACGGCATTCGCCGCATTTTCGCTCGCGTGGACGGCCATCGCCGCCGCGCAGGCATTCCCGGTCAGGCCGATCCGCATCTTCGTTCCGCTCACTCAAGGTTCCGGCGCCGACATCGCCGGACGCATCGTGGCCAAGCACATGAGCGATGCGTTCAAGCAGCCGGTGATCGTGGAGAACCGGCCCGGGTCGGGCGGCCAGGTCGGGGGCCAGGTGGTGCTCAGCGCGGAGCCCGACGGCTATACGCTTCTGGTGCACTCGGCTTCGTACGCCGTAAATGCGGTGATCTTCCGCAGCCTTCCCTACGATCCCTTGAAGGATTTCGTCGATGTCGCGCTGCTCGGCGTCACGCCGTACGTGATGGTGACGGCGAAGGGCGGCGCCTATCCGTCACTCGGCTCGCTGATCGCCGCGGCCAAGGCCAAGCCCGGCGTAATCCCGTTTGCGTCGGCCGGCGTTGGAGCCTCGACACACCTCGCGGCCGAGTACTTTGCGCTGCTCGCGGGCGTGAAGATGCTGCATATCCCCTACAAGGGCACTCCCGAGGCGATCAAGGACACGATGGCGGGAAGCACGTCCTTCTATATGGCGCCGATCAATACCGCAGTCGATCAGATCAGGGAGGGCAAGCTCGCCGCGCTCGGCGTCACCACTGCCCGCCGCGCCGCCGTGCTGCCCGACGTTCCTACGATTGCCGAACAGGGGCTCGCAAAATACGAATTCTCGGTCTGGTTCGGCATGTGGGCGCGCTCAGGAACGCCGCCCGGTGTGGTTCAGAGACTCAATGCCCAGGTGAACGCGAGCGTGCAAAGCGCCGAAGTCCGCCGGCAATACGACAAGCTCGGCATCGCCTCCGCGCCGATGAAACCCGAGGAGTTCGCGAAATTCGTGCGCGACGAAATCGCCACCTACAGGCGGATCGTCGAGCAGGCCAAAATCAAGCAGCAATGAGGACTCGCGCCGTGGCTGCGCGGACTCTTACCGGCGCTTAGCTATACATCAACGCCCGCCATCGCTTTCGAATACAGTCCTACAATCCAGGAAATCAGACGGCGCCCGATCCCGTATATGGACCTCGCAGCCCAGCGCCGCAGCCCCTTGCCCTTCCCGAAGACCAGCTCGGCCTACGCCGGGTTGATCGGCATCGCCTTGCTGCTCGCGTCGCTTGCTGTGATTGCCGGCTGGATTGTCCGCGAGCGCGCCATCGTCCAGTTCTTCAGCGGCTACTTGATGGTATTCAACACCGTGCTGTGCTTCGCGCTCGCCGGTTTGGCGTTCGCCTTCAATGCCGCGCCGGCGCCCCTGCGCCGCCGGGCACAGAGCGCGCTCGGGGCCGCCATCGCCGCGCTCGGCGCGCTCGTGCTCGCCGAATATCTTTCGGGCGCGAGCTTCGGCATCGATTGGCCCGAACTGCACGCGTGGCTCCCCGATTCGAATCCATTCCCCGGCCGCATGGCGGCGGCGGCGAGCGCCGCATTTCTCCTGGTCGGCGCGGCGTTCGTGCTCATGCATCATGTCCCCACGCACAGGCGCTCGTTGACTGTCCGTTTGCTCAACGCGATCGTGGCCGCTGTCGGCCTGATCGGCATTGCAGGCAACGCGCTCGAATTGCGTGACTTGTTCGAAAATTACTGGCTCGCCCAGATGTCGCTGCCGGCCGCGATCGGCTTCGTTATCGTGGCGCTCGCCTTCTGGCTGACCTGGCAGAGTGAGTCGTGGAACTCGCCGCTCTGGATCAAGAACGAGGACGAGCGAATCGTTTTCACCGTCGGCCTGGTGCTGACGGCCGCCATTGTCGTCGCAGGCGTTTCGGGTTTCCGGGTGCTGCAAGCAGGCATGGAAACCAGCTTCTCGAAAAACCTGTCGTTCGCGCTGGAAAGCCGCAAGGGCCTGGTCGCCACCGTGATCGAGCGCGACATCAAGCAGACCACCGACATGGCGCGCATCGCAAACGTCGTCCAGCTCTACTCGCTGCTCGCAAGAAATCCGGCGGATGCGGCAATCCGAGCCTCCCTGCAGGCCGTCGCCAACAATGCGATCACGTTCGGGTTCTCGGCGGCGGCCCTTTTCGATGCTCAAGGGCGCCAGATCGCATCCGCAGGCAGGTTCGTCGCCGTTTCTCCGCTGCAGCTTGAGCTCGCCCACGTGCAGCGCGCGGCACTGATGTGGGACGGTCAGCTCTTATTACAGACCGAAGCGGTTGTGAGCGACGGCGCGGTGAAACTGGGGACGCTCCGCGCCCAGCATCGGCTGGTCGAGCTTAGGGATTTGATGTTCGAAGCATCGGACCTCGGGCAGACCAGCGAGATCGAGCTGTGCGGATCGCGGGGGCACTCGATGCACTGCGCCCCGACGCGTTTCAATCCCCGGCCCTACGACTCGGAGCGCATCGTTCGCGGCGAACCGCTGCCGATGAGCTACGCGCTTGGGGGACAACACGGCGTGATCAAGTCAACCGACCACCGGGGCAAACGCGTGCTTGCCGCCTATTCTTTGATGACCCGGATCAGTCTCGGTCTGGTGTTGAAGACCGATCTCGAAGAGCTGTATGCGCCGATGCGCACGCAACTCGTCTATCTGTTGCAGGTGACGGCGCTGCTGCTCGGCGCCGGAATCTGGCTGCTGCTGTGGTACATCCGGCCGGCCGCCACCCGGCTCGCGACGAGCGAGCGCAGGCTGCAGCTGGCGCTGGAAGCATCGAACCTCGCGCTCTGGGACTGGGATATTTCCTCCGGAAAGGTCCATCTCAGCGAGGCCTGGCAGACTATTCTCGGCGGGGAGCGGGGTCCGGTCGAGACGACCTTCGAGGATCTGAGCGGGCTCGTCCATCCCGACGACGCGGCGAAGCTGCGCGAAAAAATCCGCGCGATGCTGAAAGGCGATATCCCACGCTACGACGTCGACCACCGCGTGCGCACGCTCTCTGGCGAATGGGCGTGGATCCACAGCAGCGGCGAAGTTATCGGGCGCGACCATGCCGGACGCGCCCTTCAGGCGATCGGCACGAACACCGACATCAGCAGCCGCAAGCGCGCGGAGTTGCAAACGGCGTACGGAGCGACCCACGACGAGCTTACCGACCTGCCCAATCGCGCCTTGTTTATCGACCGTCTGGCGCAAGCGATATCGCGCAGCCGGCGCAACAACGCGCTGATCGCGGTGATATATCTCGACATCGACAGGTTCAAGAAAGTCAACGACACTCTGGGCCATGGGACAGGCGACGCGTTGCTGAGGGAATTCGCTCGCCGCCTCGCCGGCTGCGCCCGCGCCAGCGACACGACGGCGCGCCTGGGCGGTGACGAATTCACCGTGATTCTCGAGAGGCTGGGCAGCGCCGAGGACGGCGTGCGCATCGCCGGAAACATCGTCGCGGCGATGCGTCCGGAGTTCAAGCTGGACGGCCGCGCGGTGCAAACGAGCACCAGCCTCGGCATCGCGTTCTACTCCGGCGCCGGACCGACCTCCCCGGACGAGCTTATGAAGAAGGCGGACGAGGCGCTCTACGAGGCGAAAGGCGCGGGCCGCGATCGCTTTCACGTCGCCGCCTGAGCGGTCCCGTTTGCCGAAGGCCTGACCGACGCTGAATTAGGTGGGATGGGAATCCCGCCTATCGCTTCAACGGCTTGTACCGAATCCGCTTCGGTTTCGCGGCTTCCTCTCCCAGACGTTTCACCTTGTCCGATTCGTATTCCTGGTAGTTGCCGGCGAAGAAGGTCGCCTTCGATTCGCCTTCGAAGGCAAGGATGTGGGTGGCGATGCGGTCGAGGAACCAGCGGTCGTGCGAGATCACCAAGACGCAGCCCGCGAATTCGAGCAGCGCGTCCTCGAGTGCCCGCAGTGTCTCCACGTCGAGGTCGTTGGAAGGCTCATCGAGCAACAGCACGTTGCCGCCTTCGAGCATCGTCTTCGCGAGATGCACCCGGCCGCGCTCGCCGCCGGAGAGCGTGCCCAGCTTCTTCTGCTGGTCGGCGCCCTTGATGTTGAAGCGGCCGAGGTAGGCGCGCGAGGGCATCTCGAACTTGCCAACGGTAAGGATGTCCGCGCCGCCCGAGATGAATTCCCAGACATTCTTGTCCGCATCGAGCGCGTCGCGCGACTGGTCCACGTGGGCCATTTTCACGGTCGGCCCGATGACGATCTTGCCCTTGTCCGCTTTTTCCTTGCCGGTGATCATGCGAAACAGCGTCGATTTTCCCGCGCCGTTCGCGCCGATGATGCCGACGATCGCGCCGGGCGGCACGCTGAAGGAGAGATCGTCGATGAGCAGGCGCTCGCCGTAGCCCTTGCTCACGCCCTTGAACTCGATCACCGAATCTCCGAGACGATCGGCGACCGGGATGAATATTTCCTGGGTTTCGTTGCGCTTCTGGTATTCGTAGGAGGAAAGTTCCTCGAAACGCGCGAGGCGCGCCTTCGATTTCGCCTGGCGGCCCTTGGGATTCTGCCGCACCCATTCCAGCTCCTTCTGCATCGACTTGATGCGTGCCTGCTCATGTTTCTCCTCGACCTCGAGGCGTTTTTCCTTCTGCTCCAGCCACGACGAGTAATTGCCCTCCCAGGGAATGCCGTAGCCGCGGTCGAGCTCGAGAATCCACTGGGCCGCGTTGTCGAGGAAGTAGCGGTCGTGCGTCACCGCGACCACGGTGCCGGGAAAGCGCTTGAGGAACTGCTCCAGCCACTCCACGCTCTCGGCGTCGAGGTGGTTGGTGGGCTCATCGAGCAGCAGGATGTCGGGTTTGGAGAGCAAGAGGCGGCACAGCGCCACGCGGCGCTTCTCGCCGCCGGAGAGCGGCGCGATCTTCGCATCCCAGGGCGGCAGGCGCAGCGCGTCCGCCGCCACCTCCATCTGCAAATCGGCGCTGTCCGCATGCGCGACGTTGACGATCGCTTCGAGCCTCGCCTGCTCGGCGGCGAGCTTGTCGAAATCGGCGCCAGGCTCGGCGTAAGCCGCGTAGATCTCTTCCAGCTTCTTTCTCGCGGCTAGCGTTTCGCCCAAACCCTCCTCGACCGCCTCGCGCACGGTCTTTGCCGCGTCGAGCTGCGGCTCCTGCGGAAGAAAGCCGATCCGCATATTGGGCATCGGCACGACCTCGCCCTCGAAATTCGTCTCGACGCCCGCCATGATTCTGAGCAGCGTGGACTTCCCCGAGCCGTTCAAGCCCAGCACCCCGATCTTGGCGCCGGGAAAAAAATTGAGCGAGATGTTCTTGAGTATCTGGCGCTTGGGCGGCACGGTCTTGCCGACCCGGCGCAGGGTGTAAACGTATTGGGCCATGTTTCTTTCTCTTATGACGGTATAGCCGCCGGGCGTCACTTTACCTGCGCCCGCCCACGGGGTAAATTCAAAGTCCACCGAGCGGCATTGTCGCCGCCGCGCAGGCCAGGAGGACTTACATGGACTGGCTCTTCCATCCCGCCGTAAGAATGTACCTTCGTTTCACCAACATCGCCCGGTTTCCGATCGCGGGCTCTTTTTTTCTGATCCCGCTCGGTGTGGCGGTGTACCACGGCTACCCACAGCTTTCGGCCGGCGCGCTGGCCGGCATTGCCGCGACGCTGCTGCTGGCGTTCTATTTCCTGGCAGGGCTGTTTTATTCCTCGAAATACGGCTGGGGCGTCATCGAAGGGCTTGCCCAGCGCATCAACGAATGCGACCTTCAGCGCTCCCAGGCGGACGAGCGGCACAACCTCTTGCGCGGCCAGTTCGGCAGGATGTTCAAGACGCTCAACCAGGCGCGCGACAACCTGCGCGAGATCGTGGGCCAGGTTCGCGCCAGCGCCGATGCCATCAACGTCGGGACGAAGGAAATCGCCGCGGGGAGCACCAACCTGTCGCAGCGCACCGAGCAGCAGGCGACCACGCTGGAGGAGACCGCCTCGGGGATGGAGGAGCTGTCGGCCACGGCGAAGCAGAACGCCGAGAACTGCCAATTGGCGAGCGGCTTGTCCAAGAACGCGAGCGAGGTAGCGCAGAAGGTTGCGCGCACCGTCAACCGGGCGGTCGACAACATGGCGCTCATCGACAAGAGTTCCGGGAGGATCGTCGACATCATCGGGGTGATCGAGGGGATTGCCTTTCAGACCAACATCCTGGCGCTCAACGCGGCGGTAGAGGCGGCGCGCGCCGGCGAACAGGGGCTCGGGTTTGCGGTGGTGGCGAGCGAAGTGAGGAGTCTCGCGCAGAGAAGCGCTCAGGCGGCCAAGGAGATCAAGGGGCTGATCGAGGACTCGGTGGGCAATGTGGCCGAGGGAGGGAAGCTGGTGGGCGAGGCGGGCAACATCATCAACGAGATCGTCGTGGGCGTGGATCAGGTGACGAAACTGCTCAGCGAGATTGCGGTGGCCTCCAAGGAGCAAAGCGCGGGGGTCGAGGAAATCAACAGAGCGATCGTGCATATGGAGAACGCGACGCAGCAGAACGCGGCGCTGGTGGAACAAGCCACAGCCTCGACCCTCTCTTTCGAGGGGGAATCGCGCCGGCTGCTCGAGGTGGTGAGTAAATTCCGGGTCGATCCCGAGGCGACAGCGTCACCGGCAAGCTTCGTGATGGACAGTCCGCCGCCGCTGCGCATGCGCGAGCGCAAGGTCCTGCCTCGGCGGAGACCCGCGGGTTAGAGAAGGCCGCGCTCGCGCATCAACGCGAGGTCGGCGGAACCGTAACGAAAGCAGCTCATCTTCGTCCCGTGCGGCGCGGGCACCATCCCTCTCCTGTGATATCGTTGTCTCCGATAAGGAGTCAGCTTATGAACCTCCTCGGCGCGATCGCGTTTGCAGTTCTTCTGGTTTTCTCTTCACCCGCAGTCGCCCAGGAAGGCGCCGTCCGGATCGTCGTCGGGTTTCCTGCCGGCGCTACCAGCGACATTCTGAGCCGTCTCGTCGCCGACGAGATGCGCGGCAGCCTCGGGCGGCCGGTCATCGTCGAAAACAGGCCGGGCGCCGGCGGCCGGATCTCCATCGAGACGGTCAAGGCGGCAGCGCCCGACGGCGCGACGCTGCTGATGACGCCGGTCGCGGGAATGTCGATCTTCCCGCATTCCTACGCCGGAACACTGCGCTACGATCCGTTCCTGGACTTCGCGCCGGTGGCGCACCTCTCCAGCTTTCAGCTCGGCCTCGGCGTCGGCGCAAACGTTCCGGCAAAGACCCTCGCCGAGTATGCGGCCCTGGTGAAGAATGATCCGAAGGCGGGCTATTACGCCTCGGCCGCCGCCGGCAGCATTCCGCATTTCCTCGGTGTCATGTTCGCGCGTTCTGCGGGCATCGAAATGACGCACGTGCCGTACAAGGGCACGGCGCCGGCGATGCAGGCGATCGCGGCGGGAGAGGTCGCGGCGATCACCACGGTCACTTCGGACATCGGCACGCTGGTCAAGGCGGGCAAGGCGCGGTTGCTCGCCACCGCCGGCGCAAAGCGCGCCGGCGCGTTCCCCCAGGTGCCGACGTTCAGAGAGTCGGGCTACGACCTGGAAGGAGAGGGTTGGTACGCGCTGTTCGCACCTGCAAAAACTCCGCACTCCGTGATCGAGCGGCTAGCCTCGGCGGCGACCGCCGCGGTGCGCGGGCCGGCGCTCAAACAACGGCTCGAGAACATGGGACTCGAGCCGACGGGCCTCGGGCCGGCGGAGCTGGCCGCGATCATGAAACGGGACTACGACAAATGGGGCCCCGCGATTCGGGCCTCCGGCTTCAAGCCCACGGAATAGGGTGCAGCCGAACTTCGTTTTCATCCTGGCCGACGACCTCGGCTTCGCCGACCTCGGCTGCTACGGCGGCCGGGCGTCGGTCTCGCCCGCGCTCGACCGCATGGCGGCCGAGGGTCTGCGCTTCACCGACGCCTACGCCAACTCGCCGGTGTGCTCGCCGACCCGCTTCGCGCTGATGACCGGCCGGTGGCAATATCGGCTGCGCGCGGGCGCCGATGAGCCGATTGCGAGCCGCGCGCGCGGCAGCGCCGTGCTCGGCCTCCCGCCCGAACACCCGACGCTGCCTTCGCTCTTGCGTGGCGCCGGATACGCCACGGCGCTCATCGGCAAATGGCACCTCGGTTTCCCTCCCGCCTTCGGACCGTTGAAGAGCGGCTACCAGGAATTCTTCGGCGTTCTGGCGGGAGGCGTGGATTACTTCACCCACTGCGATCCCGCCGGCGTCCACGACCTGAACGAGGGCGAAAAGGAAGTGCAGCTGAAGGGCTATCTCACCGACATCCTTTCGCGGCGCGCGGTTGAGTTCATCGAGCGGCAGCGCGCCGCGAAGACGCCGTTTCTGCTCTCGCTGCACTACACGGCGCCGCACTGGCCCTGGGAGACGCGCGCGGACGAGGCCGAGTCGGCGCGAATCCACAAGGCGATCCCGCACCTCGACGGCGGCTCGGTCGAGACTTACCGCACCATGATCCGCCACATGGACGAGGGCATAGCGGCGATTTTCGATGCACTCGGGCGCGCCGGAGCAGACGAGAACACCCTGGTCGTCTTCACCAGCGACAACGGCGGCGAGCGCTTCTCCGACAACTGGCCGCTGGTCGGAGGCAAGATGGACCTGCTCGAAGGCGGGATCCGCGTGCCGCTGATCGCGCGCTGGCCGGCTCGCGTCCCGGCCGGGCGCGTCTCCGACCAGCTCGCGATCACCATGGACTGGGCCGCGACGTTTCTCCACGCCGCCGGCGTGGCGGCGCATGCCGACTATCCGCTTGATGGAATTTCTCTGCTGAATGTTCTTCAGGATCCGTCGAACACAATCGAGCGCGAGCTGTTCTGGCGCATGAAATACCGCGACCAGAAAGCGATGCGCGCGGGCAACTGGAAGTACCTCTCGCTCGAGGGAAACGAGTTCCTGTTCGACCTGGCTAAAGACGCGCGAGAGCGCGCCAACCTAGGCCGCCGCGAGGCCGCGCGACTCGAGGCGATGCGCACGCGCTACCGGGAGTGGGAATCGGGCGTGCCGACTATCCCGCCGGATGCCGCGGTATCGCTCGTCTACGACAGGAAGACGATGGCGCTTCCTTAGTGCCACACTGCTTCGCGAGCGGGTTGTCGGGCCACGAAGTGGGGACTGTGGGCTATACTGCAAACTGGTTGACCAGTTCGGGGAGGCGCGTATGAAAACCGTCGGCGCATTCCAAGCCAAAACCCAGTTGTCCCGGTTGCTCGACGAGGTCGAGCACGGCGAAATCGTGACCATCACGCGCCACGGTGCGCCGGTCGCAGTGCTGTCGCCCGCGAAGCGTGTGCGCGATACGCGGACGGGCGATCAGATCCTCGCGGAGATGAAGCGCATTAGAGCGGGGATTACGCTTGGAGGGATCCCGATCAGGGAATTGATCGAGGAAGGCCGCCGGTAGTGAGACCGCGGCGCGGTCTGCGCCTGCGCGAGCCGGCAGCGGCTTATCTCCCGGGCGCGTTCGTTGTCGACTGTTCGGTGTGCCTTCCTTGGTACATCAAGGATGAGGCGAACCAGTTCTGCGATCGGCTCAGCCGCGCGCTGGCCGGGTCCGAAGTATGGGTTCCGTCGTTGTGGCGGGCGGAGTTTGTCAGCTCGGTGATGAATGCCGAACGCCGGAAACGAATGACCGGCGAGCAACGTCGCATCGTGCTGGCCAACGCCGGCGGCCTGCCGCTGCGAGTCGACTACGAAATGCCGCCGGTGGTTGAATTGGGAGAATTGGCGGCCGCTCACGAACTTACGCCCTACGATGCCGTTTATTTCGAACTCGCCCGCCGCCGCAAGTTGCCGCTCGCGACGCTCGACGCGGCTTTGATCAGGGCCGCGCGCTCCGCGAAGCTGCCGCTGTTGACCGGGTGATCCACTTCACCGGTAGTTGACTCACCCTATGAGTAAGCGTAGTGCATCCAAAGTACGCGGACGGTCCTCCGGCGGGACTGGTGTCCGCCTCGCTCGACCTCGGACCCGCCGGGTGCGCGACGAGCTTTCGTCGGTCTGGATTCGAGAGCTCAATCGTCGCGTGCGCGATTCGGAGAATCCTGTGCGCTATATGCTTACATCCGAGTTCAGCCGCAGGTTCATTCTTTATTACGACGTTTCAGGCGATGCCTTCGTCATGAACGACCCGGGTGGGGGCACTCTCTTCAAGCGCCGAGAAGCCGCCGAAAATGTGCGAAAGCTCCTTGGTCGCCACATACTCGTCGTCAAATTCACAACCAAGGGCCGCAAGCTCAAACGACTGTCTCCTTATCGCGGATTCGATCAGCGAGGCCGAAAGCGACCTGGCCGGCTGTCGAAGCCGCTGAGAGGTTCACGCCCACGCAGCTCAGCGTCCTGACGGCAGAACCACGACGAAGCAGTTGCCCTTTTCACTTTGCGGCGCGCAGCGCGCCTCGCCCCCGTGGCGCTGCGCAATCTGCCTCACCAGCGCGAGCCCCAGCCCTTGCGGCGCTGGATTTTCCGAACGGCACGCTCGCGGCTCCTCAAAAAAAGAGCTGGCCACGCTCGATCGACGAGCTCGGTTGAGGCACACGCAGGGTTGCCGCAGTGCGCTATTGACACTGACAGGAAGAATGCGGAACATCAGCGCGGGGATTCCGTCCGTTCAATTCACACTTCGGGAGGGGGCATGAAACGGTTCGTTCTAGCGGCCGGTGCGGCCGCGCTGGTATTCACGACCTGGAGCGCCGCCGTGCGCGCCGAAAACATCAAGCTGCGCATCGCCTCCGGCCATCCGCCGGCCAACACCTACGTCAACCTGATGCAGAATTTCTTCGTGCCGGAGGTGTCGAAGCGCGTCGCCGCCCGCACCCAGCACAAGGTCGAGTTCATCGAGGGCTACGGCGGCGCGATGGTCAAGGTCGCCGACACGCTGGAAGGCGTGCAGTCCGGGATCATCGACATCGGCGGCTACAACTTCGGCTTCGAGCCGTCCAACCTGCCGCTGCACCCCTTCCAGGTGATGCTGCCCTTCGGCACCATGAGCCCGGTGATGAGCGTGAAGATCGCGCGGGCGGTGTACGACAAGGTCCCCTACATGAGCAAGGTACTGGAGGACAAGTTCAACCAGCAGCTGATCGCGCTCATCGCCGACAACGGCTACAACCTCGGCACTTCCTTCGAGTGGAACAAGGTCGCGGACCTCAAGGGCCGCAAGCTCGCCGGGGCCGGACTCAACCTGAAATGGCTCGAGTACGCCGGCGCGACCCCGGTGCAGTCGTCGCTGCCCGAGGCCTACACCTCGATGCAGACGGGCGTCTACAACGGCTGGATCATGTTCCCGTCGGGCTACGTCAATTTCAAGCTGCACGAGGTCGGCAAGTACTACACCGAGATCGGCTTCGGGGCGATCACCTGGCACGGACTGACCATGAACAAGGCGCGCTTCGCCAAACTGCCGAAAGAAGTGCAGGACATCATCCTCCAGGTCGGCCGCGAGTACGAGGTGCTTACCGGCACGGTGAACGAGGAGAACTATCCGAAGCAGATGGAGCAGCTGCGCAAGGCCGGCGCGATAGTGAAGCAGCTGCCGAACTCGGTGCGCGTCGACTGGGCGAACTCGCTCAAGGGCTGGCCGCAGGAAAAGGCGACCGAGCTCGACAAGGCGGGGCTGCCCGCGAGCCAGGTGCTCAAGCTCGCGCTGGAGGAAGCGGAAAAGCTCGGCCACAAGTGGCCGGTGCGCTATCAAGTGAAGTAAAGCGTAAGTCGTAAGTCGAGCCCTTTCTGTTCAGGGCGCGGCTCACACGCTTTCCCTTCACCCTCATCCCGCAATAAAGTGCTGCTGCGCCTGAACGACTGGATCGCGCGCGCGCTGCTGACGATCGCGGCGGTGCTCGCGTTCCTGCTGTGCTTCCTCGTCTGCGCGGATGTGATCGGCCGCGTCGTCTTCAACAGCCCGGTGAAGGGCACCCCCGAGATCGTGTCGGGCTCGATCGTCATGATCCTGTGGCTGCAGGCGGCCTACGCGATCCGCAGCGGCGGCATGATCTGGGTGGACGCGGTGCACACGCATCTCCCTGGCCGCGTGCAGCGCGCGTGCGACGTGTTCGGGGCGCTGCTCGGGATCGCATTTTTCGCGCTCGTCTGCTGGGGCAGCGTCGATCCCGCCCTCCACTCCTGGCGCTCGAACGAATTCGAGGGCGAAGGCGCGCTGCGCGTGCCGGTGTGGCCGGCGCGCTTTCTGGTCCTGATCGGGAGCTTCCTCGCGGCCTGCAATTACCTGCTGCTCGCGATCGAGCGCCTGCGCGCGCTCATCTCGGGAAAGCCGCCCGCTCCACTCGCGTCGGAGCTCAAGCTCGAAGAGCGGATCGCGTAGCGGCGGCGCGTCCGGCCGTCCTCTCGCTGACTCGAAAAGGCGCTCATGTTCGACACCGGGGAAATGATCGGGCTGCTCGTGATCATGCTCGCGATGGTGTTCGCGGGCGTGCACGTCGCGGTGGCGCTCGGCATCGGCGCGGTCGCCGGCATCTACATGATGCAGGGCGACATGATCATCGTGCGCAACTTCATCGCCAATACCGCGTACGAGGCGTTGCGCGACTACGTGTTCGCCGTCATTCCGCTGTTCATGCTGATGGGCGACTTTCTCGCCAAATGCGGCGCGGCGCGCGACCTCTTCGCGCTCATCAACCGCCTCTCCCGCTGGTTGCCGGGACGGCTCGCGATCGCGACCGTGTTCGCGAACGCGGTGTTCGCGTTCGTGACCGGGGTTTCGATCGCCGCCGCCGCGGCGTTCTCCAGGATCGCCTACCCGGAGATGAAGCGCTACGGCTACGAACGCAAATTCGCCCTCGGCTGCATCGCGGGCAGCGCCTGCCTCGGCATGCTGATCCCGCCCTCGGTGCTGATGATCGTGTGGGGCGTGCTGACCGAACAGGCGATCGGCAAGATCTTCATCGCCGGGATCATTCCGGGTTTCGTCGTCGTCGCCTTCTATTGCGCTTACATCCTCGGAGTGGCATGGCTGCAGCCGCACCGGGTGGGCATAGGCGCTGCGGCGGAGGCCAGTGCACCGCCGGAAATGGAGCTCGACAGCGCGGAGTTCCGGGAGGTGCTGGTGAGCACGCTGCTCGTCCTGGCGCTCGTCGCGGCAACGCTCGGGGGTATCTGGCTGGGATTCTTCACGCCGACCGAAGGCGCCGGCGTGGGCGCCACGCTCGCGCTGCTGCTCGCCCTCTGGAAAGGACTCAGGGCGAAGGAGCTGTTCGAGATCGTGCTTTCGGTTGGCCGCACCTCAGCCCCACTGCTCCTGCTGCTCTTCTGCGCCCAGCTCTATTCGCGCGTGCTGTCGATGACCGGGCTCACCGCGGCGGCCAAGGAGCTCTTCATCGCATCGGGTCTCGGTCCGTTCGGCGTGCTCGCGATCATGGTTGCGATCTGGTTCGTGCTCGGCTGCCTGATCGACTCGATCTCGATCATCCTGTTGACCGTTCCGGTGTTCGGGCCGGTCGCGATGGCGCTCGGCTTCGATCCGCTCGCATTCGCGATCCTCGGCATCCTCGCGATCGAATGCGGGCTGTTGACGCCCCCGTTCGGGATGCTCGTTTTCACCGTGAAGGCGGCGCTGCCGGGGGAGGCCACGGTGGGCGAAATCTTCCAAGGCTCCATTCCGTACTGGATCTGCCTGCTGGGCGCGGTCGTCGTGATCGCTGTCTACCCCCGGCTCGCGACCTGGCTGCCGGAGGTCGGGATGGCGATCGGCCGGTGACCGGAAGTCCGTAACAAGAAGTACAACGACCCCGCGCCGCTGCCGGTGTAGTATTTCATCGACGAAAGGGTGGAGGCGGGAAGGAGAATGAAGGCGTTCGAGTTCGTGGCCGCCAGGGATGCGCAGCACGCGGTGGCGCTGCTTGCCGAGCATGGTCCCTCGGCCAGATTGATCGCGGGCGGCACCGATCTCCTGGCCGATCTCAAATTCGCGCCGGAGACTCCGCGGATCGTGGTGGACATCTCGCGCGCCCCGGATTTGAAGGGCATCGAGTTGCGCGACGATGGCCTGGCGATCGGGGCGCTCGCCACACACACCGAGATCATGCGCTCGCCGATCATCCAGGAGCTCTTTCCGGCGCTGGTCGATGCGGCGCACACCATCGGCGCCGTGCAGACGCGCAATCTCGGAACGCTGGGCGGCAACCTCGCGACCGCGGTGCCCTCGCTAGACAGCGGCCCGGCGTTGATCGCGCTGGAAGCACAGGTGATGATGCTGGGGCCCGCAGGAGAGCGCCGGTTGTCGCTCGCCGATTTCTTCACCGGGCCTCGCAAGACCGTCCTCAAGCCCGAGGAGCTGCTGATCGAAATCCTCATCCCCAAGAAGAACCTGGGCAAGCCCACATCGTTCCAGAAGTTCGGGCTGCGCAAGGGCCAGGCGCTTGCGCTGGTCAACGTCGCGGCGAGCCTGTGGTTGAACGGAGACAAACCGCGGTTCGTCGAGCCGCGCATTGCGCTCGGCGCGGTCGCGCCGACGGTGATTCGCGCGCCGCAGGCGGAGGCTTATCTCGAGGGCCGCGCGGCGACGCCCGAGGCGATGGCCGAAGCCGGGCGCATCGCCGCGGGCGAGGCGAAACCGATCAGCGATTTTCGCGCCTCCGCCGACTATCGGCGCGAGCTCATCGCGGTGCTCACCCGGCGCGCGCTGGAGAAGGCCTGCGCGCTCGCTCGGGCGGCGGGGAAGCGCTGATGGAAGTGACTCTCAAGGTGAACGGCGAGGCGCGCAGCGCGTCGGTCGCGCCGGAGACCACGCTGCTCGTGCTGCTGCGCACCCATTTCAACCTGACCGGCGCGAAGCTCGGCTGCGACGTGGGCGACTGCGGCGCATGCACGGTGATCGTTGACGGCCATGCGGTCAATGCATGCCTGATGCTCGCGGGCCAGGCCGAGGGGCGGGAGGTGGTTACCATCGAGGGGCTCGCCACGCGCGATCGCCTGCACCCCCTGCAAAAGGCTTTCGAGGACCACGCCGCGCTGCAATGCGGTTTTTGCGGCCCGGGCGCGATCCTCGCGGCGAAGGTGTTGCTGGACGAGACTCCGGAACCCACGACAGATGAAATCCGGGATGCTCTCGCCGGCAACCTGTGCCGATGCACCGGTTACACCAAGATGATCGATGCGGTGCGTGACGCGGCGCGCGAACTGCGCGACCGGGGCGGAAAGCGCACCGGGTAGCGGCGCTAGAGGAGGCGGCATGGCGACAAGACAGAAGGTCCAGGAGCGGGAAAAGACTGTTGTCGCGCCGCAGGTGGGCGTCGAGACACTTCGCCTGCCGGCGGTGGTGCCGCCCGCGGCGTATCCCATCGAGACGCTTGTCCCAGAGGTGCGCCAGCAGACGCCCGCCGTCGGCCAGCGCGCGACGCGGGTGGACGCTCGCTTGCACGGGCTCGGGCAGACCAAGTACATAGATGACCTCGCTTTCCCCGGCATGCTGCACGCGAAGATCAAGCGCGCGGGCATCGCCTCGGCGCGCATCGTGCGCATCGACACCAGCGCGGCGGAGGCGATGCCGGGCGTGATGGCGGTGCTGACGGGGGCCGAGGTCCCGGTCAACTCCTTCGGCCCGTCGCTCCAGGACCAGCCGGTGCTCGCGCACGAGCGCGTGTTCCACGCGGGCGACGGGGTCGCGGCGGTCGCGGCCCTGACCGAGCAAATCGCAGTCGAGGCGCTCGCGAGAATCGTGGTGGAATACGAGCCGCTGCCCGCGGTCCTCGACCCGCTCGAAGCGCTCAAGGAGGACTCGCCGCAGGTGCACGCGCCGCTCGGCAACATCTACGCGACCAAGGTGATCCTGAAGGGCGACGTCGAGGCGGCCCTCGCCGCCTCGGACCGCGTGTTCGAGGGCCACTTCAGCACCCAGATGGTGGAGCACGTCTCGCTCGAGCCGCATGCGGCGATCGCCGAGTGGGACCCCAACGGGCGCGTCACCCTCTGGTCGACGCTCGGGCGGATCACGCTCGCGCGCGCCGATGTCGCGCACACGCTGAAGCTGCCGATGAACCGTGTGCGCATAATCGCCACCATCGTCGGGGGCAACTTCGGCGGCAAGAACGAGATCACGCAGGAACCGGTGCTCGCGCTGCTGTCGAAGAAGACCGGCCGGCCGGTGAAGGGCGTCTACACGCGCGCAGAGGAATTCACCTCCACGACGACGCGCCACCCGATCATCATGGACTACAAGACCGGCGTGACCAAGGAGGGCAAGATCCTCGCGCGCAAGGTGCGGCTAGTGCTCGACGGCGGCGCGTACTGCTCGTGGAGCGAGACGACGCTCGGCAAGGCGGCGATCCTCTCGACCGGCCCCTACAACATCGATCACCTGCAGGTGGAGGCCTATGTCGTCTATACCAACAAGACCATGACCGGCGCGATGCGCGGATTCGGCGCGCCGCAGGTGTGCTTCGCGTATGAATCGCACATGGACGACATCGCCGCGGCGCTCAAGATCGATCCGCTCGAAATACGGCTGCTCAATGCGTTCGGGGAAGGCTCGGCGAGCCCCACCGGCCAGGTCCTGCACAGCGTCGTGGTGAAGGAGTCGCTGCTCAAGGCGGCAGAGCGCTTCGGCTGGCGGGAGGAGCGGTCATGAAACGGCGCGGACGCGGCATCGCCTGCATGTGGTACCCGATCGGATTCACGGTCGCCGCCAACCCGAGCGCGGCGGTGGTGAAGGTGAACGAGGACGGCACCGCGACGCTGCTCACGGGCACGGTGGAAACCGGGCAAGGCTCGCTCACCGTGCTCGGCCAGATCGCGGCGGAAGAGCTCGGCATCGCCGCGGACGACGTGCACGTGGTCTCGGGCGATACCGATGCGATGCCCATGGACACGGGCGCGATCGCGAGCCGCACCACTTACGTCACCGGAAACGCGGTGCGGCTGGCGGCCGAAAAGGCGAAGGCGGTGCTGTTCGAGGCGGCGGCGTCGATGCTCGGCGTCAGGCCCGAGCAGCTCGAGGCGCGCGACCGCAAGATCCAGGTGAAGAACTTCCCGCAGCGCAATCTCGGTATCGGCGAAGTGGCGTACCACGCGCAGGTCGTCAAGGGGCAGCCGCCGATCGGGAGCGCGACGTGGAATCCGCCGACCGTGCCCATGGACCCGAAGACCGGGCAGGGCAAGCCGTTCAACACCTACGTCTACGCCACCCAGATCGCCGAGGTGGACGTCGACGACGAGACCGGGGAGGTGGAGGTCATTCGCATCGTGGCGGCGCATGATTGCGGCACCGCCATCAACCCGATGCTGGTCGAGGGCCAGGTCGAGGGCGGCATCGCGATGGGCATCGGCTTCGCTCTGCAGGAGGAGATGCTGTTCGACGCGGCCGGCCGGCACGTGAATGCAAACCTCACGAACTACATCATGCCGACCAGCCTCGACATGCCCCAAATCGAGGTGGACATCGTGCCGAGCTACGACCCGACCGGGCCGTTCGGCGCCAAGGGCGTGGGCGAGCCGACTTCGGTGCCCACCGCCGCGGCGATCCTCAACGCCATCCACAACGCGGTCGGCGTGCGCATCTCCTCTCTGCCCGCGACCGCCGAGAAAGTACTCGCGGCGATTAGAATGAAGGGCGAGCGCGCTCGAATCGGCGCCGTTGCCGGCGGGGAGCACCCCGGGATCGAAACAGCGCGTATCGAGGATGGCGAGGCCGCGGCCGGGAAGTTGTAGCCGGCCCGAATCGGCGAAGGAGTTGCTTTAAGTAAAGGAGCTCGACGGGTCAAAGTAAAATAGCGGCATGCTGCAACGCCGTTCCGCCGCCGCGATCGTCATCCGCGGCGCGCGTCAGAACAATCTCAAGAATCTCTCGCTCGAACTGCCCCTGAACGAGCTCGTCGTCGTGACCGGCGTGTCGGGCTCGGGGAAGTCTTCGCTGGTGTTCGATACCCTTTACGCCGAGGGACAGCGGCGCTACGTCGAGACCTTCAGCCCTTACGCGCGGCAGTTCCTCGACCGGATGGACAAGCCGCAGGTGGACGCCATCGAGGGTATCCCGCCCGCGATCGCCATCGACCAGACCAATCCCGTGCGCACCTCGCGCTCGACCGTCGGCACGATGACCGAGCTGAACGACCACCTGAAGCTGCTTTTTGCGCGCGCGGGCCAGCTCTTCTGCCGCGGCTGCGCCCGGCCGGTTCAGCGCGACACGCCGGGCTCTGTATACGAACAGCTCGCCGCACGGGCTGCGTCTTCGTCCGCCCCGGCGGGCGACCCGCGTCTGGTGCTGACCTTCCCGGTGACCGTGCCGAAGAACTTCAAGGAAGAGGAAGTTCAAGCGCTGCTGAAGGCGCAGGGCTACGACCGTATCCACGCGCGAAGCGGCAACGTTCTGGAAGTGGTGCAGGACAGACTACGGTTCTCCCCGGCGGAGAAGACACGCTTGATCGAAGCGGTCGAATCGGCGCTCAGGATCGGGCAGGGGAAGGTGAACGTCCATCCGCTCGATGCCGACGGCAAGGCGCTGGCACCGTGGCGCTTTTCATCGGACCTGCACTGCCCCGACTGCGACATCCACTATTCGGACCCAACGCCCGCCCTGTTCTCGTTCAACTCGCCGCTCGGCGCCTGCGAGACTTGCCGCGGCTTCGGGCGCGTGATCGGCATCGATTACGGTCTCATCGTCCCCGACGAAGCGAAGACGCTGCGCGAGGGCGCGGTCCGGCCGTGGCAGTCGCCGAGCTTTCACGATTGCCAGGAAGATATCGAAAAATACGCGAAGAAGCGCGGCGTACCGCTCGATGTGGCGTTCCGCGATCTTTCCGCGAAGCAGCGCGAATGGGTGCTCGAGGGCGAGCCGGAATGGGTGAACTGGAGAAAATCCTGGCCGGGCACCTGGTACGGCGTGGCGCGGTTTTTCCGCTGGCTCGAGACCAAGGCCTACAAGATGCACGTGCGCGTGCTGCTATCGCGCTACCGCGCCTACACGCCCTGCTCGGTCTGCGGCGGCGCGCGGCTGAAATCCGACGCGCTCCTGTGGCGGGTAGGGACCAAAGAAGACGCGGACCGCGCGCTCGATTCCGCGCGGCGATTCATGCCGCATGGGGCGACATTCGGCGAGGAGCGCCTGCGCGAGCTTCCCGGCCTCACGCTGCACGACCTCGTGCTGCTGCCCGCCGAGCGCATGCGCGACTTCTTCGAGAAGTTGCATCTTCCGGCGCCGCTCGACGAAGCGACCGACCTGCTTCTCACCGAGATCCGCGCGCGGCTGCGTTACCTCGGGGAAGTGGGCCTGGGCTACCTCACGCTCGATCGCCAGTCGCGCACGCTCTCCGGAGGCGAGGTGCAGAGGATCAATCTCACCACCGCGCTCGGCACCTCGCTCGTCAATACGCTGTTCGTACTGGATGAGCCCTCGATCGGCCTGCACCCGCGCGACATGGGGCGAGTGATCGGCGTGATGCAGCGCCTGCGCGACGCCGGCAACTCGCTCGTCGTGGTCGAGCACGATCCGCAGATCATGCTGCAGGCCGACCGCATCATGGACATGGGTCCGGGTCCGGGAGAGCGCGGCGGCGAGATCGTGTTCTTCGGTTCGCCTGACGAGCTGAAGGCGGCGAAGACGCTGACAGCGGAATATCTCTCCGGCAGGAAACGCGCGGACGCTCAGGATCCGTCGCCCCCGCGCAAGCGGGGGTCCAGCGACGTTGAACGACGCTGGGTTCCCGCGTTCGCGGGAACGACAAGAACAATCGAGCTCCTCGGAGCCGCCGAGCACAATCTGAAGAACATCGATGTCGGCATCCCGCTCCAGCGGCTGGTGTGCATCACCGGCGTGTCGGGCTCGGGGAAATCGACGCTGATCCAGGACGTACTCTACGCCGCGCTCCGCAAGACCAAGGGCAAGCCCACCGAGGCGCCGGGTGAATTTCGCGCGCTGCGCGGCGCCGATCTGATCGAGGACACGGTCATGGTGGACCAGACCCCGATCGGAAGGACGACGCGATCGAACCCGGCGAGCTACGTCGGGGCCTGGGGCGCGATTCGCGACATCTACGCTAGAGAGCCGCTCGCGAGGGAGCGCAAGTACACCGCCGGCACTTTCAGCTTCAACTCCGGCAAGGGCCGCTGCCCGACCTGCGGCGGCAACGGCTTCGAGCACGTCGAGATGCAGTTTCTCTCCGACGTCTACCTGCGCTGCCCCGATTGCAGCGGCAAGCGCTTCCGCGAGGAAGTGCTCGAGGTGACATTTGGAGGGAAGTCAATCGCCGACGCGCTTGAGCTGACCGTGTCCGAGGGGCTCGCGTTCTTTCGCGAACACCCTGAGGTGGGTCGGGCGCTCAAGCCGCTCGCCGACGTGGGCCTCGAATACCTGCGGCTCGGCCAGCCCGTGCCCACGCTGTCAGGCGGCGAGGCGCAGCGGCTGAAGCTCGCAGGGCATCTGGTCGAAGCGACATCCGTTGCCCCCGCGCAAGCGGCGGCCCAGCGTCGTCGAAAGTCCCTGGATTCCCGCTTTCGCGGGAATGACGACGCAAAGGGCAAGCTGTTCCTTTTCGACGAGCCCACGACGGGGCTGCACTTCGACGACGTGGCCAAGCTGCTGCACGCGTTTCGGCAATTGCTCGCCGCCGGCCACTCGATCGTCGTGATCGAGCACAACCTCGACGTGATTCGCGCCGCCGACTGGATCATTGACCTCGGACCGGAAGGCGGCGACGCCGGCGGCGAGATCGTCTGCTTCGGCACGCCGGCCGAAGTGGCCGGACACGCGAGCTCGCACACCGGACGCGCGCTGCGCGAATACGAGGCGGCATTGGGCAAGCCCCTCACCCGTTCGCTGCGCTCACCCCTCACCCGCTCGCTTCGCTCACACCCTCTCCCGCAGGCGGGAGAGGGTAAGGGTGAGGGCTCGATCCGAATCCATAACGCCCGCGAGCACAACCTGAAGAACATCGACGTCGAAATCCCGCGCAACCGGTTCACCGTCGTCACCGGCGTCTCCGGCTCGGGCAAATCGACGCTCGCCTTCGACATCCTGTTCGCCGAGGGCCAGCGCAGGTATCTGGAGTCGCTGAACGCCTACGCGCGCCAGTTCGTTCAAGGCGCGGCCCGGCCGGACGTGGACGCGATCTTCGGAATTCCGCCGACGGTCGCGATCGAGCAAAGGACCAGCCGCGGCGGCCGCAAGAGCACGGTGGCGACGCTCACCGAGATCTACCATTTCCTGCGGCTGCTCTACGTCAAGCTCGGCATCCAGCATTGTCCGGACTGCAAAGTACCGATCGAACCGCAGAGCGAGGATGCGATCGCCGCGCGCCTGCTGCACGAGTACAAGGGACAGCGCGTGGGCCTGCTCGCGCCCCTTGTTACCAACCGCAAGGGCTATTACACCGATCTCGCCAAGTGGGCGCGCGGCAAGGGCTATACGCACCTGCGCGTGGACGGCGAGTTTCTGCCGACCGACAAGTGGCCGCGGCTGTCGCGCTTTCAGGAGCACACGCTCGAATTGCCGGTTGCGGACTTGCGCATCTCGTCCGAAAACGAAGCCGAGCTGCGTCGCGCGCTCTCGCTCGCGCTCGGTCACGGAAAGGGCGCGGTCCACGTGCTCTTTGGGCTGGACCGCCTCGAAGAGGCGCGCGAAAAAGCGGCGGTGGAAAAATCCGGACCCGTGCGCGTCGAGCTCGATCTTCCCCAGCGCGTGTTCTCGACAAAGCGCGCCTGCTCTTCCTGCGGGCGCAGCTTTGCGGAACTCGACCCACGACTGTTCTCCTTCAACTCCAAGCACGGCTGGTGCGCCGAGTGCTTCGGCACGGGCCTGAAGCTCGCGGGCGTGGACTGGGACGAAGAGCGCGAAAAATCGGGGATCGAGGACCATGTGCTCGATTCCTGGATCGAATGGCTCGAGATCGACCAGCCCTGCCCGGCGTGCCGCGGCATGCGGCTCAACCGCGAGGCGCTCGCAGTGCATTGGCAGGACCGCTCGATCTCGGAGCTCACCGCGCTCCCGGTGGCCGCGCTCAAGGCCGTGTTCGACGACATCCGCCTCGCGGGCCGGGACGCTGAGATCGCGCGCGACATCGTTGCAGAGCTGGGGTCGCGCCTGGGTTTTCTCGATGAAGTCGGGCTGTCCTACCTGTCGCTCGACCGCGCCGCCCCGACGCTCTCGGGAGGCGAGGCGCAAAGAATCCGGCTCGCGTCGCAGCTCGGGTCGAACCTGCGCGGCGTGTGCTACATCCTGGACGAACCCACCATCGGCCTGCACCCGCGCGACAACGCCGTTCTGCTCGATACGCTGGAGAAGCTCGAAGCGAAGGGCAACACCCTGGTCGTGGTCGAGCACGACGAAGACACAATCCGCCGCGCGGGGCACGTCATCGATCTCGGTCCCGGGGCGGGCAAACTCGGCGGGCGCGTGATCGCCGAAGGCTCGCCCGCGGACTTGATGCGTCAGAGCGAGTCGGTGACCGGGAAATTTCTCGCCAATCCGCTCAAGCACCCGCTGCACCCGCCCCGGTCCGTCGGCAAAGGCCACGCGTCGCTCCATATCTCGGGCGCAACGCAGCACAACTTGAGGGGGATCGATGTGCGGGTGCCGCTTGCCAGGCTGTCGGTCATCACCGGCGTCTCGGGCTCGGGGAAATCCACGCTCGCGCGTGACATCCTTTACACGAACCTCGAGCGCCTGGTGCAAAAGGAAAGCGCTCCGCTTTCGGGCTGCAAGGCGATCCGCGGCGCGGAGCGCATCGGCCGCGTGCTCGAAGTCGACCAGACCCCGATCGGCAAGACGCCGCGCTCGTGTCCCGCGACCTACGTCGGTTTCTGGGACGCGATCCGGCGCCTGTTCGCCGACACCGTGGAAGCGCGCATGCGCGGATGGAGCGCATCGCGCTTTTCCTTCAACGTGAAAGGCGGGCGCTGCGAAGCCTGCGAGGGCCAGGGCATCAAGAGAATCGAGATGAGCTTTCTGCCCGACGTGAAGATTTCCTGCGAAGCCTGCGGCGGCGCGCGCTTCAATTCGGAGACGCTCGCGGTGCGCTGGAAAGGGAAAAATTCAGGCGAAGTGCTCGCGATGAGCGTTGACGAAGCGGTCGAATTCTTCTCCGCGCACCCTGCCACGCACCGCGCGCTGCGGCTGCTGCAGGACGTGGGTCTGGGCTACCTCTCACTCGGTCAGCAAAGCCCAACGCTTTCGGGCGGCGAGGCGCAGCGAATCAAGCTGGTCACCGAGCTGTCTAAAACCGGGGACAGACCCCGGTTTTCCCGTCGCCCACCTCTTCCCCTTGAACCGGGGACAGACCCCAAGCGAGAAAAACCGGGGTCTGTCCCCACGCTCTACTCCACGCTCTACATCCTCGACGAACCCACCGTCGGGCTGCACATGGCCGACGTGGAGCGGCTGGTTCGCGTGCTGCACCGCCTGGTGGACGCCGGAAACACCGTGGTCGTCATCGAGCACAATCTGGATGTCATCGCCGAGGCGGACTGGCTCATCGATCTCGGGCCGGAAGGCGGCGCCGCGGGCGGGCGGCTCGTCGCCCAGGGTCCGCCGGAGGAATTGATCGCAGCGGGGCAAGTCAGCCACACAGTAACGGTGCTCGGGAATTTCCTGAAGACCCGGCGCTTGCAGACGATCGCCTAGCCGCGCCAAGAGGGGCTTTGGCGATTACAATCGCTGACCCGTCCTGCCCCGCGCGAAATTGAACCCCGCACTGCTTCGAATTCTGCGCCCGGTCTCCGCGCCGGCCGCGATCCTGTTGGCGACCGCGCTCGCCCTCGCGGCAGGCCCCGAGCTGCCAACGTCGCTGTCCGGCCTGACCGTGGTCGGACCCTATGTCGTGCTGCTCCTCGGAGTGGCCATCAGCGCGTGGTTCAACCGCAGTCGCGCGCTCGTCCTGCTCGCCTCTTTGCTGGTCGCTTTCGCCGGCTACAACTTGGCGTGGGACCTGGACCCGGAGAGTTTCGCAGTGCGATCGGTGTTCACCGCGCTCGCGGTCCTGGTGCCGTTGAACGTGCTGCTCGTGCTTACCTTTCCCGAGCGCGGCGTGCGCCAGCACCGAAACTATCGCTGGCTCCTGCTCGGTCTGGCTGAAATCCTGATCGTGATCTGGATCGCCAATGCCGGACGCAGCAGCCTCTCGGGCACCGCGTGGCGCGATGTACTCGATCACTGGCTGCTGCGCTCTCCGCCGACGCCGTTTGCCGCGCGCATGCTCCTTGCCGCAGCGTTCGCCGCCGCATTGTTGAGGGCATGGCCGCGCCAGAGGCCGAAAGAGCTGCGCAAGGAGCCCCGGCCGCTCGACGTGAGCCTGGCCGCAGCGCTCGTCGCGTTCTTTGTCGGTTGCGAATGGGCCGGATTTCCGGGCGCGTTTGGCGCGTTCATGTCGGCCGCCGGCATCATCGTGCTGGTGGCGGTGCTGCAGGAATCACACCGACTCGCGTTCCGCGACGAACTGACCAACCTGCCCAGCCGGCGCGCGCTCGAGGAGCGCCTCCCGGGTCTGGGGCCGACCTACACGATCGCGATGGTGGACGTGGATCACTTCAAGCAGTTCAACGACACCCACGGCCACGACATCGGCGACCAGGTGCTGAAGCTGGTCGCCACCCGTCTTGCGGAGGTCGAGGGCGGAGGCACCTCGTACCGCTACGGGGGCGAGGAGTTCTGCATCCTGTTCGCCGACCGCACGCTCGATCAGACCCTCCCGCACCTGGAGCGACTGCGCGAGGAAATCGAAAAATACAAAATGGCGGTGCGCGGCGGAGATCGGCCCAGGGACCGGGAGGCCGGAACGCGCCTTCGTGCGGCCCGCCCTTCGGAAAAAGCGCTGTCGGTAACGGTGAGCATCGGCGCGGCCGATCGCAACGACACGCTCATCGGACCTTCACTGGTCATCCGCGCCGCGGACGAAGCCCTTTATCGCGCCAAGCATGCCGGACGAAACCGGGTGATGCGCTAGCGCGGGCCGGACGCGGGCGGAATTGGAGCCCCGGTCGCAGCCGGAGATCGAGTCGTCAAGCAGGGCGTCCCGGAAAGTGGTTGAATTGGACATGCTTTACCGCCACCTCCCCTCCCTATCCTTCCACCGGCGAGGCGGCCCTGCCGATCGAGGCGAGCCGCGGACAATCCCGTCCCGCCCTGGGCGCGGATGAGGCGAACCACCCACCCCAGGCGCAGGGGCAACGCTCCGCCCAGCCTCGTCGCGGAGCGCAAGCCGATCGAGGAAGCGCTGCGCGAGAGCGAGGAGCGATTTCGCAACCTCACCGAGCTGTCGTCCGACTCGTACTGGGAGCAGGACGAGAACTTCCGCTTCACCAAGGTCTCCGACAAATCTCGCGGCGGCCTCGGAGGCCCGCCGAGATCGATCGTCGGAAAAGCGCGCTGGGACATTCCCGCGCTCAACATGACCGAGAAGCAATGGGCCGAGCACCGCGCGATGCTCGAGTCGCACCAGCCGTTTCGCGATCTAGAGTTTCGCCGGATCGATAGCAAAGGTAACTTGGAGATCGTGAGCGTCAGCGGTGAGCCGATCTTCGACGAAGACGGTACTTTCAAGGGCTACCGCGGCACCGGGCACGATATCACCGCGCGCAAGCGCGCCGAGGAGCTGTTGAAGCTTGAGTACGCGGTAGCCCGCGCGATCACCGAGGCGGACAGCGTTTCCGCGGCGCTCAAGGGCGTGATACGCGCGGTCTGCGAAGCCCAAGACTGGGAATGCGGCCGCTATTACCGCCCGGACATGCAGGCCGGCGTGCTGCGCTTTGCCGAGGCCTGGGCCAAGGCGGGCCCGGAGTTCGACGTCTACGTCGAGCGCTTTCGCAGTATCACCTACGCCCCGGGCGTTGGGCTCTTGGGACGAGTATGGCAGTCGGAGCAACCCATCTGGGTCGCCGACCTCACACGCGATAACCGCGTCTGGCAGCGCTCGATCCCCGACGACGCCGGATTGCACGCCGCGTTCACATTCCCGGTCGTATCGGAAGGCAAAACCATCGGCGTGATCGCCTTCAACAGCCGCGAGATCCGCGAGCCGGACGAGCACCTGCTCCAGGCGACACGCGTGATCGGTGCGCAGATCGGCCAGTTCGTGCAGCGCAAGCAGGCCGAAGAGGTGCTGCGCGAGAGCGAAGAGCGCTTTCGCAGCCTGATCGAGCTGTCATCGGACTGGTACTGGGAACAGGACGAAAACTTCCGCTTCACCATGGTCACCGACAATCCCAACCGCAACCCCGGACGCCCGCCGGAATCGATCATCGGCAAGGCGCGCTGGGACCTGCCGGCGCTCAACGCCACCGAGGAGAACTGGGCCGCGCACCGCGCACTACTGGAAGCGCACCAGCCGTTTCGCGATCTGGAGCTGCATCGGCGCGACGTCGAAGGAAAGGTGCGCATTGCGAGCGTCAGCGGCGAGCCGATGTTCGACGCGCACGGCCGGTTCAAGGGCTACCGCGGGGTCGGCCGGGACGTTACCGGTAAGCGGAAGGACGAGGAGGAATTGCGGCGCTTCCGGGCCTCGATGGACATGTCCGGCGACATGATCTTCCTGATCGATCGTAAGACGATGCATATCCTCGACGTCAACGAAACCGCATGCCGGGACATCGGCTATTCGCGCGAAGAGTTTCTCGGCATGGGTCCGCAGGACATTCTACCGATGACGCGGGAAGAACTGGAAACCGCCTACGACCAGTTGATCGCGAGCGGATCGACGCAGGGTGTAAGGAGCAACTACCGCTGCAAGGACGGCTCGACGCTGCCGTTCGAATCGATGCGCCGCGCGATGCGCTCGGGGGACAGTTGGATCATCGTCGTGACAACGCGGGACATCCGCCGGCACCTCGCCCAAGAGGATGCGCTCAAGAAGAGCAACGAGCGCTTCGACATGGCCGTCCGCGCCACCAGCGATGTCATCCGGGACTGGGACCTCGTCACCGACGAGCTGTGGTGGAACGAGAATTTCACCAAGGTTTTCGGCCATTCGAGCGAGATGCCAGACCGCAGCGTCAAGTCCTGGTACGAGGGCATTCATCCGGACGACCAGGGGCGGGTTATCGCCGGCGTCCACCGCCTGATCGACTCGGGGAGCGAGAACTGGAGCGACGAATACCGCTTCCGGCGACGCGACGGCAGCTTCGCCCACGTGCTCGATCGCGGCCATGTGATCCGCGACGGGGAGCGGGCCGTGCGCATGATCGGCGCGATGGCCGACATCAGCTCGCGCAAGCGGGCCGAGGAGCGGATCCACACGCAGGCGCTGCAGCAACGCCTGATCGCCGAATTCGGCCAGCAGGCCTTCGCAAGCACCGACGTCGAGGACGTGCTCAATCGCGCCGTGGAGCTCGTTTCTGTGATATTGAAGGCCGAATACTGTACCGTGCTCGAGCTTGAACCAGACGGCAAACAACTGGCCATCAAAGCCGCCTGCGGCTGGTCGGGCGAATACCAGGGGCGCCGCACGGTGTCGATACGCCCGGGGAGCCGCATCGAGCTCGTCCTGTCGAGCCGCGAGCCGCTCGCGGTCGGGGATCTGACTGCTGATCCACGCTTCTCGAACTCGCCGCTTCTGAAGCTGGGGGTGCGCAGCGGCATCCAGGTTCCCATATTCGGGTCGACCAGGACCTTCGGAATCCTCAGCGCACACGCCCTGGAAGCGCGGCACTTCAGCGAGGAGGATGTGACCTTCCTGCAGAGCGTGGCCAACATTCTCTCGGTGGCGATCGAGCGCAAGAACGCCGAACAACATCTCGCCTACCTCGCTCAGTTCGACACGCTCACGGGGCTGCCGAACCGACATCTGTTCCACGACCGTTTGCTGCGGGCCATCGCGCACGCCCGGCGCAGCGGGCAGCCGATGGCGGTGCTGTTCATCGATCTCGATCGCTTCAAGCTGGTGAATGACACTCAGGGGCACACCGCCGGGGACAAGCTGCTCAAGGAAGCGGCGGCCCGGCTCTCGGAGTGCGTGCGCAGTGTCGATACGGTGGGCCGCTTCGGCGGGGACGAGTTCGGCGCCATCGTGGCGGACCTTTCAAAACTCGGCGACGCGGGCGTCGTTGCGCAGAAGGTTCTCGACGCGATCGCCCAACCCTTCAAACTGGATGCGCGCGACACCTACGTCAGCGCCAGCGTCGGCATCACCTTGTTTCCGGCCGACGGCGACAACCCCGAAGCGCTGGTCATGAACGCCGACACCGCCATGTATCGCGCCAAGGAGCAGGGCCGCAACACCTATCAATATTTCACCCGCGAGATGAACGAGCGGGCGCTCGCGCGGGTGCAGATGGAGGCGGCGTTGCGCCGGGCCATCGAACGCAAGGAGTTCCTCCTCCACTACCAACCCATGGTGGATCTCAAGAGCAGGCTCATCTGCGGCTTCGAGGCGTTGCTGCGCTGGCAGCATCCCGAAAAGGGCCTTGTCCTTCCGGGGGAGTTCGTCTCGGTCCTGGAGGACACGGGTCTGATCGTGCCCGTGGGCGAATGGGTGTTGCACGAAGTGTGCCGGCAGATTCAGGCCTGGCAGCGTGAGGGGCTCGCGATAAAACTCGTGACGGTGAACCTGTCCGCGCGCCAGTTCCAACAGAAGGACTTCGAGGCCGTCGTGCGGCGCATTCTGCGGGAAACGCGCGTCGATCCGTCGCTGGTCCAGTTCGAGCTCACCGAGTCCCTGTTGATGATCGACCCGGAGGGCGCAGCGCGCACGCTGCGCGGGCTGAAGGACTCGGGGCTGAAGATCTCGGTGGACGATTTCGGCACCGGCTATTCAAGCCTTGCGTACCTGAAGCGCTTCCCGATCGACTCACTCAAGATCGATCGCACTTTCGTTCGCGACATCACGACCGACCCGGAGGACGCGACGATCACGCTCGCGATCATCGGGCTCGCGCACAACCTCAGGCTCAAAGTGGTGGCCGAGGGCGTGGAAACGCGCGAGCAGCTGGATCTGCTCGCGGCAGACGGCTGCGACGAAATACAGGGCTATTATTTCTCGTTTCCGACGACGGCCGAGGAATGCGCGAAGATGCTCAAGGAAAACCGGCGCCTCGACTGACCGGACGCGCGTTCCGCCTCGGAGCGGCGTATCATCTGCGGCTCGCGCGTCCCACCCGATGAGCACCAGCGTCCTCTCACTGCTAAAACCCAACACCCGCGACCTTGGCGGGTTCTCCGTGCGCCGCGTGCTCCCGGGCGTGCCGCAGCGCATGGTCGGGCCGTTCATTTTCTTCGACCACATGGGGCCGGCGACATTCGCGCCGGGCACCGGCATCGACGTGCGCCCTCACCCGCATATCGGGCTCGCGACCGTGACCTACCTGTTCGAGGGCGAGATCGTGCACCGCGACAGCCTCGGCACCGTGCAGACGATCGCGCCGGGGGACGTCAACTGGATGACCGCGGGCCGCGGCATCGTGCATTCGGAGCGCACCGGGCCTGAGCTGCGCCGCGCGGGCACGCGTCTGCAGGGCCTGCAGACCTGGGTCGCGCTCCCGAAAACCAATGAGCTCGCCGATCCCGCCTTCAGTCATCACCCCAAGGCGACGCTGCCGCGGGTCTCCGCGCCCGGGGTGGAGCTGCGCGTCGTTGCGGGCAGCGCCTTCGGCAAGCGCTCTCCTGCGCCCGTGTTTGCGCAGACCCTCTTCGTCGGCGTCGAGATCGAGGCGGGGCGCGCCTTCGAGCTTGACGCCGAGCACGAGGAGCGGGCCGTATACGCGCTCGAGGGCGACGTGACCGTGGCCGGGGCGCCGCTCCCGCAGCAGCACATGGCGGTCATCGGACATCGCGAAACGGTGGAAATCAAAGCGCTGACGCGCGCGCGCCTGATGCTGGTCGGCGGGGAAAAGACGGACGGCGAGCGCTTGATCTGGTGGAACTTCGTCGCGAGCTCGCGCGATCTGATCGAGGAAGCGAAAGCGCGCTGGCGCGAGGGACGCTTTCCGAGTGTGCCCGGCGAGACCGAGTTCATCCCTCTTCCGGAAAACTAGGAAACAAGCGGGCGCGGACCCGGCCTCCAGCCGCGCCTGCTCCCGATGCGCGACCCCGCTCCAGTCACCATCCGTCTCAAGGACTACGCGCCGCCCGCGTTTCTGATCGACAGCGTCGATCTGGAAGTGGAGTTGTTCGACGACTACGCGCGCGTGCGTGCGCGGCTCGCGATCGCGCGTAGGGACGGGGCGCCTCCCTCGCCGCTCGTACTGGACGGCGAGGAGTTGGAGCTCGAATCCGTGGCGCTGGAAGGACGCGCACTCTCCGCCAGCGAGTACGCGCTCGCCGCGGAGCATCTGACGATCGCCGAGGTCCCCGGGAAATTCACTCTCGAGACCGTGTGCCGCATCCGGCCCAGGCAGAACACCCAGCTCATGGGTCTTTACGCGGCGGAGAGCGGATTCTTCACTCAGTGCGAAGCGGAGGGGTTCCGGCGCATCACCTACTTCATCGATCGGCCCGACGTGATGGCGAAATACACGGTGACGGTCCACGCCGACCGGGAGAAATATCCGGTGCTGCTCTCGAACGGCAACCCCGTCGCGAACGGCGTTGGGACCGGCGGGCGTCATTGGGTGAGGTGGCGCGACCCCTTCCCCAAACCCTGCTACCTCTTCGCGATGGTCGCGGCGAAACTGGACAAGCTGGAGGACGAGTTCCTCACCCGCTCGGGGCGCCGGGTGCGGCTTGCGATCTACGTCGATCCGGGCAAGCTCGACCAGTGCGGGTTCGCCATGCAGGCGCTGAAGCGGGCGATGAAGTGGGACGAGGAGGTGTTCGGGCTCGAAGTGGATCTCGATCACTACTCGATCGTCGCCGTGGGCGACTTCAACGCCGGGGCGATGGAGAACAAGGGTCTCAATCTCTTCAACACCAAGTACGTGCTCGCCCGGCCCGATACCGCCACTGACGGCGACTTTCTCAACATCGACCGGGTCGTCGCGCACGAATACTTCCACAACTGGACCGGAAACCGCGTCACCTGCCGCGATTGGTTTCAGCTCTCGCTCAAGGAAGGGCTCACCGTGTTCCGCGAGCAGGAGTTCGGCGCCGACCTCTACTCGCGGGCCGTCGAGCGCATCCGCGAGGTGCGGCACCTGCGCGCCGCCCAATTCGCCGAGGACGCAGGGCCGATGGCGCATCCGGTGCGGCCGGACTCCTACGTGGAGATCGGCAATTTCTACACCACTACCGTATACGAGAAGGGCGCCGAGGTGGTGCGCATGATCCGCACACTGATCGGGGCGGAGAATTTCCGCAAAGGCATGGACCTCTACTTCCAGCGCCACGACGCTCAGGCGGTCACCTGCGACGATTTCGTCCGGGCGATGGCGGATGCCGCGCGCGCGGATCTCTCCCAGTTCATGCGCTGGTACGATCAGGCGGGAACTCCCCTGCTCGAAATCAAAAGTGAGTACGACGCGGCAGGAAAGCGCTACTCGCTCGCGGTGAAGCAGTCCTGTGCTCCCACGCCCGGACAGGACAATAAAAAACCCTTCCACATTCCGTTCGCGGTGGGACTCGTCGGACCGGACGGCCGGGACATGCTCGCCGAAGGCACCCGCGTGCTGTCGGTGCGGCAGCCGGAAGAGCACTTCGTTTTCGAGAATATCGTCGCAAGACCCGCGCCCTCGCTCGCACGCGATTTCTCCGCGCCAGTAATCGTAAACTACGACTATAGCGACGCCGAGCTTACCCATCTGATGGCGCACGACTCGGACCCTTTCAACCGCTGGAACGCCGGCCAGCGGCTTGCCCTGGGGATCATCCTGCGCGGGATCGAGGCGGTAAAAACCGGCGGAAAGCTCGCCATACCGCAGGCTTTCCTCGATGCATCGGCGCGCCTGCTCGCCGATGCTCCCAAGGATCCCGCCTTTTCCGCCGAGGCGCTCGCGCTCCCCTCGGAGGCCTACATCGCCGAGCAGCTGGAAGTCGTCGATCCGGACGCCATCCACGCGGTGCGCAACGAGCTCAAGCGCGGCCTCGCGGCCAAGTTCAAGGAAGAGCTGCTCGAAGCCTATCGCGCGCACAACGTCCCCGGCCCCTATTCGCCCGACGCGGCTTCAGCCGGAAAGCGCGCGCTCAGGAACTCGGCGCTCGCGCTTCTCATGGAACTCGATGAGCCTGAGGCACGCGCCCTGTGCACGAAACAGTTCGAGGACGCCGACAACATGACTGACGCGCTCGCGGCGTTCACCCTGCTCGCCAACTGCGACTGTCCGGAACGCGGGCGGGCGCTCGACGCCTTCTACGGGAAATGGAAGGACGAGCCGCTGGTCGTGGACAAATGGCTCGGCGTGCAGTCGACTTCTCGGCTGCTTTCGGCGCTGGCCGAAGTCAAGCGCCTCATAGCGCACCCCGCGTTCAACCTCAAGAACCCCAACAAGGTCTACGCGCTGATCGGGGGCTTTCGTGGAAACCAGGTGCGATTCCATGCCGCGGACGGCGCGGGCTACGCGTTTCTAGCCGACCAGGTGATCGCCCTGGATGCGATCAACCCGCAGGTCGCGGCGCGCATGGCCCGCGGCTTCGACCGCTGGAGGAAGTTCGACGCGCAGCGCCAGTCGCACGCACGCTACGCGCTCGAGCGCATCCGCAATTCGAAGGACGTCTCGAAGGGCGTGCTGGAAATCGCGACCCGGGCGCTGGCCTAAAGCGGTTTCAGCCGCGCCTGCGGACCATCGCGACCTTGTCCTGCACGCGCACGTCGAACCGTGACACGTTGACCACCATACGCTCGTGGGTGCCGTCGCCGATCGGTTCTTTTTCGTCCGAGACCGAGGCGCGGAACGTGACCGTGCGGCCCTCGACTTTCACCACCTCGAGCTCCGCGCGCACGCGCATGCCCACTGGCGTCGCCGCGAAGTGGCGGATGTCGAGGCGCGTGCCGAGCGACTGGTGACCCGCGGGGAGCAGGTGCTCGATCGCCGCGAGCGCGGCCGCCTCGATCACGTTGATCATGACGGGAGTGGCGAGCACGTGCACGCGGCCGCTGCCCACGCGCGGCGCGGTGTGCTCCTCGCCGACGACGAGCTCTGACGCGCCTTTCAGGCCGGGCTTGAGGTTTGCCGCCGCGTTCAATCCGTTCTCCGGCATGCATAATAGCGCCGATCCCAGATATGATCGCAAACGCTCCGATCGAGGAACGAACATGAAACCCACTCTGAAGTCCGGCCTTACCGATACGAAGAAAATCACCGTCGACGAATCGCGCGTCATCGCCTTCATGGGCGACGATTGCCGCGTGTACGCCACGCCGCGAATCATCAGCGACCTCGAGTACACCTGCCGCAACTTCCTGCTCGAGCATCTCGATCCGGGCGAGGACTCGGTCGGCACCAAGGTGAACTGGGAGCACGTGGGCCCGGCGCTGCTTGGCGCCGAGGTCACTCTGGCGATCAAGCTCGCCGGCGTCGATGGCCGGCGAGTTATCTTCGAAGCTGTTGTCAGCGATGGGGCCGATGCGGTCGCGCATGGCACGCACGAGCGCTTCGTCGTCGACGTTCAGAAAATGCGCGAGCGGCTGCTGAAGAAAAAAGCTCAGCGTGGCTGAAATGCGCGTCGGCCTCCTTGGCGGCGGGGTCATCGCGAGGCTTTTCCTCGAGCATGTCGGCCGTGGCGAAATGGGCGAGGCGCAGATCGTCGCGGTTGCCGGCCGAGGCCCCGTTTCGCGCGGCAAGTCGCTCGCCCGCGAATTCGGCGTCCCCTACGTGATCGGTGTCGACGCGCTCGTCGCGGCGCATCCGGAAGTCGTCATCGAAGCCGCTTCGCACGCGGCGGTACTCGAGCACGCGGAAACGCTGCTCTCGAACGGCATCGCCCTCATCGTGCTTTCGGCTGGCGCCTTGTGCGACGATGCCTTGCGCGCGCGCCTGGAGCGCGCCGCAGCGAAGCACCGCGCGCTCCTCTACGTCCCCTCGGGCGGAATCGGCGGACTCGACGCGTTGAAAGCCGCCTGCGCTGCGGGCGTCGACCAAGTGAGTATCGCCGTCACCAAGCCGCCTGCGGCGTGGAAGGGCATTCCCTACGTCGAGCGGAAGAACATCGATCTCGACCGGCTCGCGGGGCCGGTGACGCTGTTCGAGGGCACGGCGCGCGAGGGCGTGCCGCACTTCCCCGCAAACGTGAACATCGCCGCGGCGCTCTCGCTCGCGGGCATCGGCTTCGACCGTACGCGTCTGAAAGTGATCGCCGATCCTGCGCTGAGGTTCAACACGCATTTCATCACCATCAAGGGAAGGACCGGCACCATCGAGCTGCGCTTCGAGAGCGTGCCTTCGCCGGACAATCCGAAGACGGCGATGCTCGCCTGCTATAGCGCGCTCGCCGCGTTCCGCCAATTCAACTCGGCGGTGCGTTATGGCACCTGAGGCCGGCGCACGCGAGGCGATTCGCCGGCGCTACCTGAAGGTGGACACGGCCACCGTGGCCGACGTGCTGGATACGTTGGGACTTCGCGACCAGGGCCTCGCGCCCTCGTTCGCGCCCTTTCCCGCCGGCGCCGGAAAGATGGGCGGCTGCGCCTACACCATCCGCGGAAAGATGACCCGCTACCGGGGAAGCGGCGATCCGCAAAAGATGAAAGCGGTGGACGGCGCCGGCCGGGGCGAAATTGCCGTGTGGGCGGGTGAAGGCAAAGGCATATGCTTTTTCGGCGAGCTGATCGCGCTCGGTATGAAGCGCCGCGGCTGTGCCGGGGCGCTGGTGGACGGTGGCATCCGCGACATCGAGTGGATCGCGAAGCAGAGGTTCCCGGTCTACGCGCGCTACCGTACGCCGGTGCAGTCGATCGGCCGCTGGAAAGTCACGGCGTGGCAGGTGCCGGTAACCCTAACCGGCGCGACCGCAAAGCGCGTCAAGATTCGTCCGGGCGATTTCGTGCTGGCGGACACCGACGGCGTCATCGTGATTCCCGCGCGCGTCGCGGAGAAAGTGCTCGAAGAAGCCGAGCGCCTGACGAGAAAGGAAGTCCGCATCCGGCGCGAGCTCGGCAGAGGCGCCACTCTCGAGAGCGTGCTAAGAAAGTACGGCCACGTCTGAGCCTCAAGCGCTGCGCTTCTTCAAGGCCTCCAGCAGCGGCGTGATCAAATCCATCGGCACCGGGAAGACGATGGTCGAGGCCTTGTCGCCGGCGATGTTGCTGAGCGTCTGCAGGTAGCGAAGCTGCATCGCCTCGGGCTGCTTCGAGAGCACCTGCGCCGCCTGCAGGAGTTTTTCGGAAGCCTGCAGCTCGCCCTCGGCGTGGATCACCTTGGCGCGGCGCTCGCGCTCGGCTTCCGCCTGGCGCGCAATGGCGCGCACCATCGATTCGTTCAGATCGACGTGCTTGATCTCGACGGTGGACACCTTGATGCCCCATGCGTCGGTCTGGGTGTCGAGCGTCTTCTGGATGTCGATGTTGAGTTTCTCGCGTTCGGCGAGCAGCGTGTCGAGCTCGTGCTTGCCGAGCACCGCGCGCAGCGTCGTCTGCGAGAGCTGGCTGGTCGCCCCCAGGAAATCCACCACCTGGATGATCGCCTTCTGGGGATCGACCACGCGGAAGTACACCACCGCGTTCACCTTCACCGAAACGTTGTCGCGCGTGATCACGTCCTGCGGCGGCACATCGAGCACGACCGTGCGCAGGTCCACCCTCACCATCTGCTGGATCGCCGGGATTAGGATGATCAGGCCCGGACCCTTCACCATCCAGAAACGCCCGAGCTGAAACACCACGGCACGCTCGTACTCGCGCAGGATCCGCAGTGACCAGGCGAGCAGGATGATGGCAAGCAGCAATACGCCGAGACCAAAATTGAGAACCATGGTTACCCTCCGTCCTTCGAGTCGGGAACGACTTCGAGCAGCAAGCCGTCCATCGCCGTCACGCGCACGCGCTGGCCCGCCTTGAGCGAGGCGGCGCTGCGCACGCGCCAGGTTTCGCTGTGAATCCGTGCCCAGCCTTCGCGCTCGCAGTCCTCGAGCACTTCGCCGGCACTCCCGATCAGCTCCTCGCGTCCGCTCACGACCGGGCGCTTGCCCGCCTTCACGGCCATGCCGACGACGAGGAACAGGAAGGCCGCGCTCGCGGCGGCGATGCCGAGCACCAGCGAAAACGGCACGCCGTATCCGGGAATATCGGTGTCGATCAGGATCACCGAGCCGATCACGAAGGCGATTGCCCCGCCGATCCCCAGCGACCCGAAGGCGGGGAAAAACAGCTCTCCCACCATGAATGCGATGCCGAGCAGGATGAGCGCGAGCCCGGCGTAGTTCACCGGCAGCAGGTGAAACGCGTACAGCGCGATCAGCACGCAGATTGCGCCGACCACGCCCGGAAACACCAGGCCCGGGTTGGAGAACTCGAACACCAGCGCGTAAATCCCGACGAGGATCAGGATGTAGGCGATGCTCGGATCGGTGACGACGGAAAGAAAACGCGTGCGCCAGTCGGGTTCGATGGCCGTCGCGACGACGCCGGAGGTCTGCAGCACGCGCGGTTTTCCCTGTACCTCGAGCTTGCGGCCGTCGAGCCGTTTGAGCAGCTCCGGCACATCTTCCGCCACGAGGTCGATGACTTTCGCTTTCAGCGCCTCGCCCGCGGGCAGGCTCACCGCCTCCCGCACCGCGCGCTCGGCCCAGTCGGCGTTGCGGCCGCGCATCTGCGCGAGGCCGCGGATGTACGCGGCGGCGTCGTTCACTTGCTTGCGGGTCATCGTCGTCGAGGTGCCGCTGCCTTCGCCTTTTCCGGACTTGTCGCTTTTGTCCCCCGAGCCTTCGTCCTTTCCCGCGCCCCCGGGCGCGCCGATCGCCACCGGCGTCGCCGCGCCGAGGTTGGTCGCGGGCGCCATCGCCGCAATGTGGCTGGCGTAAAGAATGTAGGTCCCGGCGCTCGCCGCGCGCGCTCCGCCGGGCGCGACAAATGCGGCCACCGGCACCGGAGACGCGACGATATCCTTGATGATCGCGCGCATGGAGGTATCGAGGCCGCCCGGAGTATCCATTTGCAGCACCACGAGCTGTGCGCCCTGCTTCTGGGCCGTTTCGATTCCGCGGTGCACGTAGTCCGCCGTCGCCGGCCCGATCGCCCCGTTGACGCTCAACAGGATGACCGGTCCGCCCGCGGCCTGTGCCAGGGCAAGGGCGGGCCATAACGCGCACAGTGCAAGCAAGAGCTTAAGCCAGCGCAAGATTTTTCCGATCGGTTCGTTCTGCCGCGCGATACGCGACGCTTTAAGTGTAGTCCATACCCTTCCTTGGATGTAGCGCCGCTCCGTCGCGAGCAGGTAAAGCTGCGCGCGCAACGTCTACCAAGACTTGCGCGCCGCAGCATGGTTTTTTGGGCCTACGCCCACTGGACTTCCGCAGGCGTTCGCAGTAACTTGAACGAAACAAGAAGCAATACCCTTTCCCTGACCCGAGGAGAACCTTATGTTGACCCCCGAAGAATTGGAACGCCTGTCCCCCGCCGAATCCCTGTTTCCCTCGCCGATACCGGTGCAATTCGTGTCGAGCGACGAGTTCATGCCAGCGCCGCAGACTGCGCAGCAGAAGGAATTCGAGGCGCGCATCAAGGAAAGCGGCACCGAGCTGGCGAAAAAGCACAGCATGACGCGCCGGAAGTTCTTCAAGACTGCGGGGGGCATGGCCGCCGCATTCGCCGCGATGAACGAGGTATATGCGAAGAATTCGCAGCCGGTCTATGACGTGCTCAAGGACGAAACCACGAACCTCGACGTCGCCCAGGCGCGCGCCGACGGGCTGAAGAACCAGTTCGTGATGGACATGCACACGCACTACCTGCGCGAGGGCACGCCGGTGCGGGCTTTCGTCGCGCAGCGCGAGGCGGTCGGCAAGGCGGGCTGGAATCCGGGGCTGGTCGGCAAGCCGCAGACCATCCAGGACCTGATGTTCCCGAACTACGTGAAGGAGATCTTCCTCGACAGCGACACCAAGGTGGCCTGCATCAGCGGCTCCTACTCGGTGGATGAGAAGTTCTCCTTCCTCACCAACCAGATGAAGCACGACGCGCGCGAGAGGCTGAACAAGGAATCGGGCACGCGCCGCATGTTCTCGCACGCTATCTTCACGCCCGGCTGGGACGGCTGGTTGTCGAAGGTCGAGGAGGAGAACGAGAGACTCAAGCCCGACTCCTGGAAGGGCTACACCATCGGTGACAATACGAACAAGCACCTCTCGAAGTTCCCGTTCCGACTGGACGACGAGAAGCTGATGTACCCCTTCTACGAGAAGCTGGTCGCGTTCACGAAGAAGTATCCGGACCGGCCGGGCCTGAAGAACGTGTGCATCCACAAGGGGCTGTTCCCGCCTTCGGTGGAAGCCCAGTTCCCGCACCTGCTCGGCTACTGCACGCCGGCGGACGTCGGCAAGGCGGCGAAGGACTGGCCGCAGCTCAACTTCGTCATCTACCACTCGGCCTATCGCTGGGTGGCCGGCCCCGGCGGCACGGCGGCGAACGCGTGGGCGCAGCTGGAGCGCAGCGGCCGCGTGGACTGGGTCACCGACCTCGCCGAGATTCCCGGCCTTCACGGCGTCAGCAACGTCTATGCCGATCTCGGCCAGGTCTTCGCCCACAGCAACATGGCCGAACCGCGCGTCGCGGCGTACATGCTCGGCCAGATGATCAAGGGCATGGGTGCCGACCACGTGGTATGGGGCACGGATTCGCTGTGGACCGGCGCGCCGCAATGGCAGATCGAGTCGCTGCGCCGCATGGAGATCCCGGAAGAGATCCGGAAGAAGTACGGCTTCGCGGCGCTCGGGCCCGCCACCGGCCCGGTGAAGAGCGCGATCCTCGGCCTCAACAACGCGCGACTTTATGGCTTCTCGCCCAAGCAGCAGGCAGCGGTCCTCACCGACCACCTCGCCTACTGCAAGGGCCTCTACGAGAAGCACGGCGGGGACCGCACCAACCTCGCGTACGGCTACATCAACAAATCTTCGTAAACGCCGACGCGCATGGCGCGCGGCTTTACGTCTGCGCGATGGAGCGGACGCAGGTGCCGCTCATCGCGCAGTGTATTTTTGCGGACGGGAAATGACCGAGGGAAATTTGCAGCGTAGCCCGCTCGCTTCCGGCGCGCTGCCGGATGTCACGGGAACCGAGCACTGGACGACCAAGCGCACGGGTGAGCAGAACGTACGGCTGTTTCTGTGGCGCAAGCGCCTGCGCGACCCGGCCTCGGGTGGTTCGCGCCGCGGCACGATTCTCTTCGTGCACGGGTCCTCGATGGCCTCGACGCCGGTGTTCGACCTGCAGATCCCGGGCCGGCCGCAGTCTTCCATCATGGACTGGTTCTCGCGCCTGGGCTACGACACCTGGTGCGTCGATTGCGAAGGCTACGGCCGCTCCGACAAGTCGCGCCCGGTCAACGCCGACATCTCCTGCGGCGCCGACGATCTCGAGGCGGCATCTGAATACGTCATGAAGCGGAACGGCGGGGAGAAACTCTTGCTCTACGGTTCCTCATCCGGCGCGCTGCGCGCGGGACTCTTCGCGCAGCGGCATCCCGACCGCGTGCAGCGGCTTGCCCTCGACGCCCTTGTATGGACGGGCAAGGGCAGCCCCACGCTCGAGAACCGGCGCAAGAAGCTCGCTGAATACCGGGCGAGCAACCGCCGGCCCATCGACCGTAAATTCGTCCACAGCATTTTCACGCGCGATCACCCGGATACCGCGGACCTCTCCACGGTGGAGGCGTTTGCCGATGCAGTCTTGGCGCTCGACACCTCGGTCCCGACCGGGACCTATATCGACATGTCGGCCAATCTGCCGGTCATCGACCCGGTGAAGATCGCGGTTCCGACTCTCGTCATGCGCGGGCAGTACGACGGGATCGCCTCGTTCGAGGATCTTGCCGAGTTCTTCGCCAGGCTCCCGAACCCCGACAAGCGCTTCATCGTCATGCCCGGCATCGCGCACAGCAGCACCAAGTCGAAGAACTGGGCGCTCGTATTCCATCTGCTCGACGCCTTTTTCAGCCAGCCGGCGCCGGTCTATACGGGCTAGCATGGCCGATACTGCTCCGCCCCGGCTTCCCGCGGCGTCGCTGCGCGGCTTCGTCGCCGAAGCGCTGCTCAAAGTCGGCCTGCCCGCGACCGACGCCGCCACCTGCGCCGAGCTGATGGTGCGCGCCGACCTGCAAGGCGCCGACGGCCACGGCGTCTTCCGCCTGCCTCAGTACGTGCGGCGCATAAGAGGCGGCGCAGTGAAGGTGAAACCCAATGTGCGCATCGCGCGCGAGGCTGCGGGCATGGCGCTGGTGGACGGCGACAACGGCATGGGGCATGTGGTGATGAGCTTCGCCACGAAGACGGCGATCGAGAAAGCGAAGACCGCGGGAGCAGCCTGGGTCGGCGTCAACCACAGCAACCACGCGGGCCCGGCATCGTTGTACGCGGCGATGCCGCTCGAGCACGACATGATCGGGCTGTATCTCGCGGTGGGCAACGCCAATCACATGGCGCCATGGGGCGGGATCGACCTCCTGCTCTCGACCAATCCGATCGCGGTGGCCGTGCCGGGAAATGAAAGTCCTATCGTGCTGGACATGGCGACCAGCGTCGCCGCCTACGGAAAAGTGAAGACCGCGGCGCAGCGCGGGGAAACCATGCCCGAGGGCTGGATGATCGATCATCAAGGCAGGCCGCTCACCGATCCGAAGCGCGCCGATGAAGGCATGCTCGTGCCGATCGGCGGCTACAAGGGCTATGGTCTCGCGCTCGTGTTCGGACTGCTCGCGGGAACGCTGAACGGCGCGGCCATGGGAAGCGACACAATCGACTTCAATGCCGACGACACGACCCCCACCAACACCGGCCACGCGATCGTCGCCATCTCGATCGCCGCCTTCGGCGAGCTGGACGAGTTCAAGCGCCGCGTGGACAAGCTCGCACGCGAGATCCGCAGGTCGAAGCCTCTGCCGGGCGTGGCGCGCATCTGGCTGCCCGGGGAGCAGAGCCGCGCGAAGTTCGAGGAGCGCTCGCAGCTCGGCATCCCGATCCCGGATGCCTTGCGCGCAAGCCTCGACAAGCTTGCCGGCGAGCTCAAGATCGCCGCGCTCAAGCCATAGCGGAGCAAACCATGCAACCCATTCAAACGGTGCTGATCTACGGCTACGGCGTCATGGGGCGCGGCGTTGCGAAGACTTTCGCCGACGCCGGCTTCACCACCATCGTGAAAAGCAGCCGCACGGGCAAGCTCGCCGGACTGCCCGTGGGGGTGAGCGCGGTCGAGCGCCTGCCAAAGGACCCGCCCGATCTCGTGATCGAATTCGTTCCAGAGGACGCGCGCGTCAAGCAGGCCGTGTACGCCGAGATCGAAGCGGCTTATTCGGGTCTTGCACCGGAACGCACACCGCTCATCGCGAGCGGGACCTCGGGGCTGGACCTCGTGGAACTGGCGCGCGGGATGAGGCATCCCGAGCGCTTTCTGGGCATCCATTACTTCATGCCGGCCGACACCGCGCCGGTGGTCGAAGTGATGGCGGGGCTTGCGACTGCGCGCGCCGACGTGGATCGTGTGGCCGAGGCGCTCAGGCGCACCGGCAAGGAGCCGGTGGTGCTTTACAAGCCCATCGTCGGCTTCCTCGTCAACCGCCTGCAGCACGCGATCCTGCATGAGGCTTATTACCTGATCGAGGCCGGCGTCGCCTCGGCCGAGCAGATCGACCACGCGGTGCGCAGGATGCTCGCGCCGCGCATGTGCCTGAACGGCCTCATCCAGCAGAAGGACGTGAGCGGCCTGAAGATCCACGCCGACGCTCAAGAGTCGATCGTGCCGCGCCTGTTTCACAACGGCGTGCCCAACCCGATGCTCCTGACGATGGTCGCGCTCGGCCGCACCGGGCTCTCGGCCGGAAAAGGTTTCTACGATTGGAGCGGCTGCGACGCGGAAGCGGTGCGCAGGCAGGCCTCGAGCCAGCTCGCCACGCTGCTCGAATTCCTCAAGACTGGCATCGGCGCCCCGGCGCCCGGGACGCAACCGAAGCCGGTTTCGAAGTGAAGCCGCGTCGCGACAAGCGGTGTTTCAGCTATTCCGTGGCGTCAATCAGCACGAATGCCATGAGCGCTGGTTCCGGGCCTGGATTGACCCAGCCATGGTTCGTTCCCCGCTGGATGACGACGTCGAACGGCTTGAGTTCCTGTTCCCCCTCATCCATGAGCAGTTTGATTCTGCCCGCGAGCACAATGCCGTAGTCCAGGGTGCGCGTCTTGTGCATCGCCGGATTACGCCGCGTATCCACGCGTGTGTGAGAAGCATTGATGGCGGCGAATCCTTTTGAGTAAAGTTGCTCCACTTCCTCCTGGCTGAGGCCCTGCAACGATTTGAAGCGAACCAATCGCACGACGCTGCCTCCTTTGGGTGGTTCCAGATCCACCGGCAGGTCACCCAGGTGCGGCGCGCCTCCAAAGCGGGCGGGCGTGCTGTCCGTCAACCACAGCTCATGCAGTTGCCCCTCCATGACCGCGGTCGTGTCCGAAACGATCACCGACCGACCCTGAGCGTCGTGCCCGGTAACGATCCTGCGTACTCTTTGTTCCTCCGCACTGCGTTCCATGTCCCCTCCAGAACAGCTTCAAATCATCCGGATCATGTCAATTCACTTCACCATTCCCTAGGCCGGCCCTTCCACGCTCGCCGGCGCGAAGCGCTATTCCACCTTGATCCCGGCCGCCTTGATCATCGGCCACCACTTGTCGATCTCGGCCTTGTGGTGGGCTCTCAGCGCCTCCGGTGTCTGCTGATCGCGCGGCGTGATTTCCAGGCCGAGGTCGCCCAATCGCTGGCGCACGGCCGGATCGGCCAGGCTTTCCACGATTGCGGAATTGAGTTTAGCGATCGTGCTTTTCGGCGTGCCTTTGGGCGCCCAGGTCCCGTACCAGATCGACATGTGAAAACCTGCAAGCCCCGCCTCGTCCACCGACGGAATGTCCGGTGCCGCCGGCGAACGCGTCTTCGCCGTTACTGCATGAGCCCGGATTCTTCCGCCGCGCACCTGGGGAAGAGAGTTCGACAACTGGTCGACGATCAGGTCGAGTCGGCCGGCCAGGAGTTCCTGCATCGCCGGGCCGGTGCCGCGATAAGGCACGAACGTGAGCTTGGTGCCGGTGACGTTCTGGAAATAGACGCCGCTCATGTGAGTCCCCGAGCCGACTCCTGCCGTGCCGACCAGCACTTTGTCCTGGTCTCTCCTCACCCATGCCAGCAACTCATTCAGATCCTTTGCGGGAGCGGCGTTCTTGGTAACGATGACCATGGGATTGCTGGCAATCATCGCTACGGGATCGAGATCGTTCAACAGGTCATACTGAAGCGCGTAGATCGCGCCGTTCACCACATGCGTGCTCCAGTGCCCGATGCTGACCATGTAGCCGTCGGGCGCCGCGCGCGCGACACGACCCACGCCGATCGTGCCCGCCGCGCCGGTGGTGTTGTCCACCACCACGGTCTGGCCAAGGGTCCTCCTCATGGGATCGGCCAGAATGCGCGCCACGGTGTCGACGGGCCCGCCGGCCGCGAACGGCACGACCATGGTGATCGGGCGCGACGGATAGGTTTGCGCCGAAGCGACCGGGTTGATTCCTAAAGCAGCGACGAGCGCAAAAACGACAGGCAATGTTCGCATTGTTGGTCCTCTCTCTTTAGCCAGCTCAGCGACGAGGGAATCACAAGCGGTACGCTTGCGACGGTCAGCTTGAGCTCGATTTTAGCCGGCCACCGAGACGCTGTCCGCCTCCCGCTTCCACAGCTTGGCCGCAAACACCAGCACCCACAGAGACAACACGCCAGACGATAAACGCTCATACAAACCTGTGCCCGCTCTTAGCTCGGCGCTCCACACCATGAGCAGCAGGAACACCAAACCCACAGTACCGGAACCGACAGAATACAGGCTGAGCCTTCGCAGGCTTCGATATCTTCGCAAGAAGATGCCCCACATGACTGAGGCCCCGATAAGCGCAAAAAAACCTATGCCCGCCGACAAACTATGCAACTGCTGGCTGAGCAACAGATTCGGCCCGACGCACCCCGGCTCGCACGGAAACAGGCCGGCGCCGATGCGCGCTAGCCCGTTTATGGCGAGCAGCATTGCGGCGATCACCGCAAGCCGGCCGCCTCTGAACGCGACATATAAGAATGCGGCAAAGGCCATGTGCATGAGTCCAGTGGGCACGAATCCGGCGTAGCGCATGATGAACTCAGTCGAGCTGCCGCGCTCGCCGAGCTCGCTGATGTACTGAGTGAAGTGACTGTATTGCGGTCTTAAACTTCCGCAGAAGATGACGGCGGACGCCCACAAGAGAGGGGCCAGCATGCCGCACAGATTCCCGACCTTATAGAGGGTCGCATTCATAAAAGGAGACGCGGGGTTCGGCTTGAATGAATTGTTATGCGGCAATTGCCTGAGTTTCACAGAACTCGCCCGATGTCGGACCTGTTCAGGGGCGGAATCCCTTAGGACTTCGCTTTCTTCGAAGGTTTCGTCTTGCCAGAACTGTTGAGGGCGACCGCTTGGCGAACGAGCGCCTTGAAGGCGGACTCGTCAACTTCTTCTTCTTCGTGGATGTCGATCGCGCGGCGTACGTTTCCGTCGAGACTCGAGTTGAAGAGACGGGCCAGATCCTTCAGAGACGCGCCCTTGGCGAAGGTAAGCTTCACGACATTCTTGTAGGATTCGCCAGTGCAGATGATGCCGTCGTGCGACCAAACCGGAGTGCCCATCCACTTCCACTCCTCGACGACGTCCGGGTCTGCTTCCTTGATGAGCTTGCGCATTATGCCGAGGGTTTCCCCGCGCCAGTCCCCGAGTTCGGCGATTCTTTTCGAGATGAGCTCCGATGCCGACTGGCCTTGGCTCACGCCCGACTTTTTCATGTTCTCATCCTAGAAGTTCCAGATATATTTCATTTGCAAGACAGTGGAGGATAGTCATGTAAGACTTCAGAACGACGCCGCATAACGCTGCCGTTCAGCTGCGCGCCGCTTTCGGCGCGTCAGCTGCAACGGATGGTTCGGCAGCGGACATAGGGCGGCGTCGGTGCCGAGATCGTAGAAAGGACAGGCTACGTTGATTGGCTGTTTTCCACCGCTCAGGGCAAGTTCCGCAGGAACTCGAAATGCTCGGGCTCGTCGAAGGCGCGCATCGTCGTGGTGCGCACGTTCCCCTTGGAATTGACGCTCAGCACGTATTTGGCGACCGCGGCGTCGTCGGGCGCCTCGATGATCTGCACGAAGTCGTACGGCCCGAACGTCATGTAGACGGCCTTGCGCACGATGCCGAGTTTCTTGGCGGTCTGGCGCGAGGCTTCCTGGCGGTCCGGGATCTCGGCCACGCCCTTGGCGCCGTGATCGGTCGAGTTCACTAGCAGGATGTAGGTCCCCATGGCCGTCTCCTATTCCAGGGAAATGTTGGCGTGCTTGATGGAGTTTAGCCGGCGCTGAGCTCTCCGGGTCTCGCGCGGCCGAACGTCCGGCTTCAGGCGCGCGCCGCTCGCGGCGCGTCGTCCTGCAAGCCGTTGTTCGGTGGCACAACGACGGTCTCAGGAGGCCGAGAATAGCCAATCGCGGCCGTTCGGCCACACCCAAGGGCCCTGCGCTCTCAGACCATGACCGTGACGCGCAGGAACGTGGCCGGGATC
>CAYSFD010000033.1:0-29852 GCA_964430565.1 uncultured Enterobacteriaceae bacterium | reverse complement strand
CCGCTCGCCTTGTGGCGCGTGGCCCCGGTCAGCACGATGCGTCCGTCGCCGGAACCGAGATCGATGACGTAGTCGCGCGGGCCGACGCCCGCCAGCTCCAGCATCGCGTCCACCACCGCCGGCGGCGTCGGCACGTACGGCCCGCCGCTGCGCTCGACGCTGTCCGCGGAAATCGCAAATGGAACGCACAGCGCCGCTACGGCCGCAACCAGTTTCATCGGGAATTTCATAGTCCGAATGCTACCAAAGAATGCGGAAAGGCGTGATGGGTGATGGGTAATGCCCCGTTCAAAGTTCCAAGTTCAAAGTTCCAAGTTAAACCTTGAACCTGGAACCTGGAACCTGGAACAGCCCCTTCCCTCATCACTGTTTTTCAAGGCCGACCTGGCTGCGCCAGTCCTTGCCCTTGAAGACCAGGGACTTGAGGCTCAGCAGGAGCAGCACCCCGCCCAGCCCGAACATGGTGGCGGCGATCGGCCGCTCGATGAAGATGCCGTAGCTGCCGGCGCTCATGGCGAGGGACTGCCGCAGCGAGAGCTCCAGCATCGGCGCCAGCACCAGCCCCAGCGCAACCGGTGCGAGATCGAAGCCGAATTTGCGCAGCACGTAACCGATCCCACCCATGGCGAGCAGTATCCACACGTCCACCACGCTGCTCGACACCGAGTAGGTTCCAAGTATGCAGAAACAGAGAATGCACGGGTAGAGGTAGGCGTAGGGGATGCGCAGCAGGTTGACGAACAGTCCCACCATGGGCAGGTTCAGGATCAGCAGCACCACGTTGCCGACGTACATGCTCGCGACGAATCCCCAGAACAGCTCCGGCTGCTGCTGGATCAGCATGGGCCCGGGCAGGATGCCGTGCACCATGATCGCGGCGATCATCACCGCGGTAACCGGGCTCGTCGGGATGCCGAGCGCCATCATCGGCACGAACGCGCCGGTTGCGGCCGCATTGTTGGCCGACTCGGGCCCCGCCACGCCCTCGATCGCGCCTTTGCCGAAGCGCTCGGGATGCCGGGAGATCCTGCGCTCGATTCCGTACGACACGAACGACGAGATGATGTGCGCCGAGCCGGGGATGATGCCGATCATGAAGCCGAGCAGGCTGCCGCGTGCAATGGGCCCGGCCGACAGCCGGAACTCCTCGCGTGAAGGAATGAGGTCGCGCAGCTTCGGCTTCTGGATCTGCGGCGCCGCGGGCGCGCCCGCCGTCAGCAGAATTTCCGAAACGCCGAACAGTCCCACCGCGACCGGCACGATGCCCACCCCGTCGCCCAACTCGATGATACCGAAGCTGAAGCGGGTGTAACCGGTCATGACGTCGATGCCGATCATGCCGAGCATCAGCCCGAAGGCCGCCATCGCCAGGGTCTTCAGCATCGAGCCGCCGCTCATGTAGGCGAGGATGAACAACCCCATCAGCAGGAGCGCCGTGTACTCCGGCGGACCAAAACGCAGCGCGAACTCGGCGAGCGTGGGCGCGAGCAGCATCAGGCCCACCACGCCGAGCGTGCCGGCGATGAATGAGCCGATCGCAGCAATGGCGAGCGCCGGCCCGGCGCGCCCGTTCTGCGTCATCGCGTAACCATCCACGCACGTCATCACCGACGCCGCCTCTCCTGGTACATTCATCAGGATCGAGGTGGTGGAGCCGCCATACATCGCGCCGTAGTAAACGCCGGAGAGCAGCACGATGGCGACGATGGGGTTCAACCCGAAGGTCGCAGGCAGCAACAGGCTGATGCCGGCGAGCGGCCCGAGGCCCGGCATCATGCCGACCAGCGTGCCGATCAGGCAGCCGACGAACGCGTACACCAGGATCGACGGCTGCAACGCGACCGAGAAGCCCAGCAACAGGTTATTGAATGTTTCAACCATCAAAGCAGAAGAAGCGTGACTCGTGACTCGTGACTCGTGACCGGGTCGAGGCCCCTTTTGACTTTTGCCTTTTGCCTTTCGCCTTCATTTCAGAAGCCCCAAGGGCTTCGCGGCAACGGCACGTGCAGCAGGTCGCCCACGACATAGTAGGAAGCGAGGCCGAAGCCGAGCGCGACCAGGGCCACCGGCAGCGGCCGCCGGCGTTCAATCACGCCGAGGAAGAACACCAGCAGCCCAATGACGGTCAGCCGGTAGCCGATGCGTTCGAGCGCGAAGAGGGCGACGCCGCATGCCACCAGGATCACGACCGCGCGCTTCGTCTCGGTCCACCGGATCGAAGCGAGCGGCGCGGATTTTCCGCCCCACCCCGCAATCAGCAATCCCGTGACGCCGAGGAACACCGCCAGCAGCAGCGGCACGTAGCCGGGTCCGGGCTCCTGCAGCGTGCCAATCGGATAGGCGCGGTTTTCCCACCCCACGTAGAGGGCCAGCGCCAGCAGCATCAGCCCCGAGAACTGGTCGCTGCGCAATCCGCCGCGTTTCTGCCCCGAATCGAGCTCACTCATAATTGACGCGATCGGTGAATGGCGAGAAAGGTCGAATCACGATTCACGATTCACGAATCACGCCGTTTACTTCTTGTCCTCGACCTTGCCGACCATCTTCACCAGCGCGGCGAGGCGCACGGCATCCGCCATCCAGTACTGCTGAAACTCGGGCGCGTCCTTGTACTGCACGATCGAATCCACCCTGGCCATGGTGCCCTTGAAGTCCGGGTCCTGCACCGCCCTGCGCGCCGCGTCGCGTAGCGCCTTCATCACGGCGTCGGGCGTGCCGCGCGGAGCGAACAGTCCGGCCCAGATGTAGTACTCCACGTTCTTGTAGCCGAACTCCCTGAACGTCGGCACCTCGGGATAGGAGGGATGCCGCTCGGCGCCCCAGCCCACGATGGGCCGCAGCTTGCCGCTCTTCACGTGGGCGCTGATCGCCGCGGGACCGCCGGCGGTCATCTCGACGTGGCCGCCAAGCAACGCGGTGATGGCCGGGCCGCCGCCGGTAGTCGGCACGTGCCGCATCTTCAGCTTCGCCGCGTGCAGGAACATCTCCATCGGCATGTGCAGCGCGCCGTAGACGCCCGACGACGAGAATGACATCTCACCCGGCTTCGATCTTGCGAGCGCCACCAGCTCCTTGGGCGTCTTCACCGGCAGCGAGGGGTGCACCACCAGGATGGTAGGGTCCGCCGAAACCAGCGCGATGGGGGAAAACTGGTCCAGCGCGTAGGCCGGCTTGCGGTTGAACAACTCGTCGGCCGCGGGAATCACCGAGATGCTGGAGAGCGCCATCAGTATCGTGTAGCCATCGGGTTTGGCATTGGCCACCACGGAGTTGCCCACCGCGCCCGCCGCGCCGGGGCGGTTGGTGACGGTCACCGGCTGCTTGAGGATTTTCTCCAACGCCGCCGCGGTCGGTCTCGCGGTAATGTCCGCCACCCCGCCCGGCGGGAAGGCCACGATCATCGTGATCGGACGACTTGGAAACGCTTCCTGCGCGCCCGCCGCCAGCGGCGCCAGCAGGCAAATAACCAGAAACCCCAGACGGCACTTCATTGTTCTCTCCTCACGGCTCTTGTGGTCTTAACTCAACACTCAACACTGAGTTATTGGTCGGCTTTGGCTCCGGAGATCTTGACCACCTTCGCCCACTTGGCGATATCGGCGTGCAGGTACTTTTCGAACTCGGCGACCGTCATCGTCAACGACACCGCGCCCTGCTCGCCCCAGATCTTCTTCACATCGGCCCGGCTCGTGACCCTGGTGATTTCTGCGTTGAGCCGGTCGATCATCGGCCTGGGCGTTCCGGCCGGCGCCATCACCCCGAGCCAGATGGTCGTCTCGTAGCCCTTCACGCCCGCTTCATCTATGGTCGGCACATCGGGCAGCACGGTAGAGCGCGTCCGCCCGCTGGTTCCCAGCGCCCGCACTCTGCCAGCCTTCGCGATCGGCGCCATGGTGGTGATCGCGTCGAGCATCATCTCGGTCTGCCCGCTCATGACGCTGGTGCGCGCTTCCCCGCTGCCCTTGTGGGGAACGTGCAGGATGTCCACGCCCGCGAGCGCCTTGAACAGCTCGCCGGCCATGTGGTACGGCGTGCCGTTGCCGGAGGACGCATAGCTCATGCGGTTCTTCTTTGAGAGCTGGACCAGATCCTTCACCGATCTCGCAGGGACGGATGGATGCACCACCAGCAGGATATCCGAGTAGTTGATCGGCGCCACCGGGACGAAATCCTTCATCAACGCGAACGGTTTTTTCGGAATCAGCGATTCGTTGACCGTGTGGGTGTTCGACATGACCAGCAGCGTGTAGCCGTCCGGCGCCGATTTCGCCACCAGGTCGGTGCCGATGATCGATCCCGCGCCCGGCCGGTTCTCGACCACGAACGGCTGTCCGAGTACCCCCAGCATTTGCTGGCCGAGAAAGCGGGCGTAGATGTCGGCCGGTCCGCCAGCGCCGAATGGAACGATGACGCGGATCGGCTTCGCCGGATACGCCTGGGCCAACAAGCCCTGTGGTTGAATGCCCAGTACAGCGGCGCAAGCAATCAGTACGGCGCGCGTTACTCCTGGCATGACAGCCTCCTCGCAATCGGAAAGCCGTCAGTATCCAGTGCGGCACCGGAGAGGTCAACCGCCGCTGCGCTTCCCTGATGCGAGCGACTTTTGATGTATGCTGCGTTTCCTGGTGGTTTTGTTTTTTCCTCCGTGTGCCGTGTGATCTCTGCGGCTGAATTGCCTTTTACGTCATGAACGAGACGATGCTTCATCGCCGGCTGGCGCGCGTCGTCACCGTGCGCCCAGCGGAAGTGCGCGCGCTGTTGTGGTCGTTCGCCTATTTTTTCTGCCTGCTCGCGGGCTACTACGTCTTGCGGCCGCTGCGCGACGAAATGGGCATCGCGGGCGGCGTTCGCAACCTGCCGTGGCTGTTCACGGCGACCTTCTTCGTAATGCTCGCCGTGGTGCCGGTGTTCGGCGCCGTGGTCGCGCGCCTGTCACGCCGGGTCTTCATCCCGCTGGTCTATCACTTTTTCGTCGTCAACATCGCGGTCTTCTGGCTGTTGCTGACGTTCGACCTCGGCAAGGAGTATGTCGCGCGGGTGTTTTTCGTGTGGATCAGCGTGTTCAACCTGTTCGCCGTGTCGGTGTTCTGGTCGTTCATGGCCGACCTCTACGCTTCCGAGCAGGGTAAGCGGCTGTTCGGCTTCATCGCGGCCGGCGGGTCCGCCGGCGCGTTGCTGGGACCGGCAGTCACGGTCGGGCTCGCCGTACCGCTTGGCCCCGTCAACCTGCTGATCGTTGCCGCGCTGCTGCTGGAAGCGGCCGTGCTGTGCGCATCGCGCCTGGAATCCGCCGCGTCGCAGCTCAAGCCCGTGACTTCCGCGCCGGCAATCGCTGCCCGGCCCGAAGCCGCCGCGCTGGGTGGCGGCTGGCTGGACGGAATAGTCATGGTGCTGCGCTCGCCCTATCTTGCTGGCATCGCGCTGTGGGTGGCGCTGCTGTCGCTCGCCGGCACCTTCCTCTACTTCCAGCAGGCCAGCATCGTCGCCGCCGCTTCCGACGATCCGGCGGTACGCACGCGCATATTCGCCACCATCGATCTCGCCGTCGGGATACTCACCATCCTCGTGCAATTCGTCGCGACGGGCAGGCTGATTCAGCGCTTTGGCGCCGGTCCGGCGGCGGCGTTTCTCCCATTCGTATTCTGTCTTGGTTTTCTCGTGCTCTGGCTGACGCCCATGCTATGGGTCGTGATCGCCTTCCAGGCCGCCCAGCGCACCGCCAATTTCGCGCTCTCAAACCCGGCGCGCGAGTGCCTGTTCACGGTGCTGGATCGCGAGGAGAAGTACAAGGCCAAGAACGTGATCGACATCGTCGTGTTCCGTGGCGGCGACGCCGTGAGCGGGTGGCTGTTCGCTGCGCTGCGCGGTGCCGGGCTGGAACTGGGTGCGATTTCGCTGGCCACCGTGCCCGTCACCGCCGCGTGGCTCGCGCTCGCGCTCGCGCTGGGACGGGTTCACGAACGCCGCACGATAGAAGGTAGTCACAGATAAGCAACGTCAAGATCAAAAAAATAGACAGGATTAACAAGATTCACAGGATTAGATCAAAGCGCAAAAAAGCAATGCCATTTATTGATGTTGGGGTTGGGTTTAATCTTGTAAATCCTGTTAATCCTGTCCATTGGATTTTTATATGACGCGCAGTATCAATCATGTCGGCCGTTTGTTCTCGCGCCGCGAGGTGTTGGCGCTGGGCGCCGGATTCGGCGCCGCCGCTCTCGGGATCACGCCCGCCCGCGCCGCCACCACGCCGGTGCTCACGCGGCCAATTCCGCGCACCGGCGAGCCGCTGGCGGTGGTCGGCCTGGGTACCGCGATCGTCTTCGATATCGGCAACGACATGGCCCAGCGCGCCGAGCGTAGCGCGGTCATCAGGACCCTGCTCGAAGGCGGCGCGCGCCTGATTGACACCGCGCCGTCCTACGGCACGGCGGAGCCGGTGGTCGGCGACCTGCTGGCCGAGATGAAGGTCCGCGACAAGGTGTTTGTTGCAACCAAGGTGCGCGCGGCGAGCCGCGACCGCGCCGTCGCCGAGATGCAGCAATCGCAACGCCGGCTGCGCACGGAAAGAATTGACCTGATGCAGATTCACAACGTTGGTTTCGTGAACCGCGGCGAGACCACCGCGCAGCTGGCGCTTCTGCGCGAATGGAAAGACCGGGGCGTGTTTCGCTACATCGGCGTGACCCACTCCCAGGACCAGGAGCGCGCCAATGACCGGTTGATGGAGTTGATGCGGAGCGAAAAGCTCGACTTCATTCAGGTCAACTACTCGATGGCCGAGCGCAGCGTCGAGCGGCGCTTGCTCTCGGTTGCCGCCGAAACCGGCACCGCAGTGCTGGTGAACCTGCCGTTCGCCCGCGGCCGGCTATTCAGCGCCGTGCGCGGCAAGCCGCTGCCCGGTTGGACCGCGGAATTCGACGCGCCGACCTGGGGCCAGTTCTTCCTCAAGTACATTATCGCCAGCGAGACGGTGACCTGCGTATTACCCGGCACCGACAAGCCCGAGTACATGGCGGACAACCTCGACGCCGGGCGCACCCGCCTGCCCGATGCGGCGATGCGGAAGAAAATGGTCGGATTTATCGAGTCGCTGGGCTGAGCGTAGCGAGGGCGCGAAAAGCGCAGGCCCCTCACCCAGTCCCTCCAACGGAGGAGTTCGTTTACCGACATGAAACCAGCCCCCACCCGCCGCTACCCTCTCTACATCCACCTGAGCGTGCTGTTCTCGGCGCTCGTCCTCGCCGCCGGCGCGGCGATCGCCTGGCTCGGCTACGTGGAGAGCCGCGATGTCGCGCTCGCCGCCGCCGACGATGTGTTCGGTCACGTCGGTCGCGAGGCGCAGTCGAGCCTGCGCGAATCGCTCCAGCCGGTCGCGAACCACGCCGAGCTGCTCGCGCTCGAGCCGGTGGCCCGCGCGAGCTCGCTCGCCGCGCGGCTCGAAGCGCTTCCCGTCATGCGGCTCGGCTTCGGCGGCGAGGCCCCGGTTGCGGCCTCTTACGTCGGCTACGACGACGGCAGCTTCTTCCTGCTGCGACCGCTGCCCGACGAACCGGCGCGGGCGCTCTTCAAGGCGCCGGCCGGCAGCGCGTACCTGGTGCAGAGCGTGGAGGTAGCCCCCGACGGTGCACGACGATCGAGCTACCTCTTCTTCGACGCGGCGCTCCGCGAGCTCGAGCGGCGCGTGCCGGCCCCGTTCGAGTTCGATCCCCGCACACGCCCGTGGTACCGGCTCGCGACCGAGCCCGGCCGGCGGGTGCTGACCGATCCCTACGTGTTCTTCACCACCGAGTCGGCGGGCATGAGCGTGGCGATCCGCACCGGCTGGGGCAGCGTGGTGGGCGTCGACGTGACGCTCGACAAGGTGTCGCACCGGCTCGCCGCTCTGCGGACGCTGCCCGGGATGAAGATTGCGCTCTTCGACTCCGAGCGCCGGCTGCTCGCGCGGGCCGACGTCGCGCGCACGATGGTCCGCACGGACGGTGACCGCGTGTCGCTCGCGACGCTCGACGAGTTCGGCGAGCCGGCGCTCGCCGCTCTGGAACCGGCGGTCGCGGGTGCCGCCCCGGCGAGCCGCACGGTCACGGCCGGCGGCGAGCGGTGGAAGACGATGGTGCTGCCGATCCAGACCGTCCGCGGCACGCTTTCCCTGGGCGTCGCCGCGCCGCTCGACGCACTGCTCGCCGGCGCGCGCACGATTCGGCTGCGCGGGCTGATCGCAACGCTCATCGTTCTGGTGCTGGCGATCCCGCTCACCGCCTGGCTCGCGCATCGCGTGGCGGCCGCGCTGAAGCGCATCACCCGCGAGGCCGAGGACATCAGGGCGTTCCGTTTCGACGGTGCGTCGGCGGGCGGCTCGCCGGTGCTCGAGATCGACGAGCTCTCCGCCGCGGTCGACATGATGCGCAACACGATCCGCAGCTTCCTCGAGATCACCACCTCACTCGCCGCGGAGACCGATTCGACGCGCCTCCTCGACCGAGTGGTGAGCGAGACCTCGGCGACGATGGGCGTGGCCGGAGGCGTCGCCTACCTTGCCGACGGGAGGGGAGCGCTCCAGTCCGCCTCGATCGTCGGCGCTGACGGCCAGCCGCTCGACGCGCGACCGCCCGCACAAAGCGCGGACGCCAGCTCGCCGGTTGCGGAAGCGCTCCGTTCCGGCCGCACGGTCGTCGCCACGCTCACGGCCGGCGCCGGCGGGCCGCTGGAGTTCGCGCATGCGCTGTGGCCCGGCGGTGCCGTCGTGGTGACCGCGATCCCCTTGCTCGACCGGGCGCGCGAGGCAGTCGGCGTGCTCGCGCTGTTCCAGCCCGGGGCCGAGCGGCCATCGGCGGCGCACCTCGCGTTCGTCGAGGCGCTCTCGGGCACCGCCGCGGTGGCGATCGAGACGCAGCGCCTGCTCGAGGCGCGCAAGGCCCTGCTCGACGCGTTCATCCGGCTGGTCGCCGGCGCGATCGACGCCAAGTCGCATTACACCGGCGGGCATTGCGAGCGCGTGCCCGAGCTGACGCTCATGCTGGCGCGCGCCGCGTGCGACGCGAAGGAAGGGCCGTACCGCGACTTCAGCCTGTCCGACGAGGACTGGGAGGCAGTGCAGATCGCGAGCTGGCTGCACGACTGCGGCAAGGTGACCACGCCCGAATACGTCGTGGACAAGGCGACCCGGCTGGAGACGATCTACGATCGCATCCACGAGGTGCGCATGCGCTTCGAGGTGCTCAAACGCGACGTCGAGATTGCCTACTGGAAGCGCGTCTCCGAGGGCGGCGATCGCACCGCGGCGGCGGCCGTGCTCGAGCGCGAGCGCGCCGTGCTCGACGAGGAGTTCGCGTTCGTCGCCGGCTGCAACGACGGCGATCAGTTCGTGGATCCGCCGAAGGCCGAGCGGCTGCGCTCGATTGCCCGCCGCACATGGCGGCGCACTCTCGACGACCGCATTGGCCTCTCGCATGAGGAGATGGCGCGCAAGGGCCGCACGCCGGCGCCGGTGCTGCCGGTCGAGGAGCCGCTCCTCGCGGACAAGCCGGAGCATGTGTTCGCGCGCGTGCCCGGCGACGCGATCCCCGCGGACAATCCGTGGGGTTTCAAGCTGCAGGTGCCCGAGCTCCAGTACAACCGCGGCGAGCTCCACAACCTCGCGATCGCGCGCGGCACGCTCACCGAGGAGGAGCGCTACGTCATCAACCACCACATCGTGCAGACGATCATCATGCTCTCACAGCTGCCCTTCCCGAAGCACCTGAGGAGCGTGCCGGAGATCGCCGGCGGCCATCACGAGAAGATGGACGGCACCGGCTACCCGAAGCGTCTGAGCGCCGGCGACATGAGCCCGGTCGCGCGGATGATGGCGATCGCCGACATCTTCGAGGCGCTCACTGCGGCCGACCGGCCCTACAAGAAAGCGAAGAAGCTGTCCGAGGCGCTCAAGATCATGAGCTTCATGAAGCGCGACCGGCACGTCGACCCGGAGCTCTTCGACCTCTTCCTCACCTCCGGGGTATTCCGTCGCTACGCCGAGCGATTCCTGCGCCCGGACCAGATTGACGCAGTGGACATCGCGCCGTTTCTCGGCCCGGTGCCCGCGCGCGCGGCGGGCTGAGCGGCGCTTTCAGTTCCAGGGTTCGCTTGATCTGCGTCAATGGTGTGCACGCGAGTGGGCGCAGCATTCGAAGTAGCAAAAGATGGAGGATTCCAGAATGACCGCCCATTTGAAATCCGATGCGGATGCCGCCCGCTTGCCTGCAGGTCTCGATCTGCTGCGCGACCCGTTGCTGAACAAGGGGACCGCGTTCAGCGACGCCGAGCGCGACGCGCTCGGCCTGCGCGGCTTGCTGCCCCCAGCCGTGATCACCCCTGAGCAGCAGGTGGCGCGGGTGCTCGACAACCTGCGCCAGCTACCGACCGACCTCGACAAGTTCATCAGCCTCAACGCGCTGCACGACCGCAACGAAACCTTGTTCTTCCGAGTGGTGATGGACCACCCGGACGAGATGATGCCGCTCATTTACACGCCCACCGTGGGGCTCGCCTGCCAGCGCTTCGCGCACATCTTTGAGCGTCCGCGCGGCATATGGGTATCGACCGCCGACCGCGGCCGCGTTGCCGCGGTACTGCGCAACTGGCCGGCGCGCGAGGTCAAGATCATGGTCGTCACCGACGGCGAGCGCATCCTAGGACTTGGCGACCTGGGCGCCAATGGCATGGGCATCCCGGTGGGCAAGCTCTCGCTGTACACCGCTTGCGCGGGAATCCATCCTGCCGCCACGCTTCCGGTGATGCTCGACGTGGGGACCAACAATGCGGCCTTCCTGCAGGATCCGCTCTACATCGGACTCAAGCAGCCGCGGCTGCGCGGCGCCGAATACGATGCGCTCATCGAGGAGTTCATCACTGCGGCGCAGGAAGTGTTCCCGGGCGTGGTCATCCAGTTCGAGGACTTCGCCAACCTGAACGCGTTCCGGCTGCTGCACGGTTGGCGCGACCGTGTGTGCTGCTTCAACGACGACATACAGGGCACTGCGAGCGTCGCCCTGGCGGGGCTTTACTCTGCGTTGCGCATTACCGGCAGCAAGCTTGCCGAGCAGCGGCTGCTGTTTTTCGGCGCAGGGGAGGCCGCAACCGGGATCTGCGACCTGGTGGTCGCGGCGATGACCGGCGAGGGCCTGCCGCAAGCCGAAGCGCGCAAGCGTTGCTGGCTGGTCGACTCCCGGGGGTTGGTCGTGAAGTCGCGCACCGACCTCGGCGAGCACAAACAGCCCTATGCGCACGAGCACGTGCAGGTGCCGAACTTCCTGTCCGCGGTGAAGGCGCTCAAGCCCACGGCGATCGTCGGCGTCGCCGCGGTCGGCAGGTCCTTCACACGCGAGGTGCTGGAGGAGGTTGCGCGCGTAAACGAGCGACCGATCGTGTTCGCACTGTCCAACCCGACATCGCAGGCCGAGTGCACCGCGCAGGAGGCTTATCTGTGGACCGGCGGCCGCGCGCTATTCGCCTGCGGCAGCCCGTTCGGACCGGTTACCATCGACGGCAGGACCCACGTGCCGCGCCAGGGCAATAATTCATACATCTTCCCGGGCGTCGGGCTCGGGTTGATCGCCTGCGGCGCACGCCGCGCCACCGACGAGATGTTCCTTGCTGCGGCGCACGCGCTCGCCGAGCTGGTCACGCAGCAGGATCTGGAGCAGGGTAGCCTGTACCCGGCGCTGGCGCGGGTGCGCGACGTCTCGGCTCGCATCGCAGCGGCGGTGGCCGAGGTGGCGTTCGCCCGCGGCCTTGCGAGCGTGCCGCGACCCGAAAATCCGCTCGCGTTCATCAGGTCGAAAATGTACGATGCGACGTACCGCAGCTACGTCTAGGGTGTTGGGCCCGCGGGCGGGCGCCAGTGCGTTCTTCGCACACGCTAAGCAACGACGCGCTGCTGGTGCATGTGAAGGCGATCCACGCCGAGGTAAAGGGCGGATACGGTTGGCCGCGAGTATGGAAAGAGCTCCTGAGTGACTGTAGTTTGGCATAGAGTAGCGAAGCGCCGCCCGCGGTAGCAGTCCGGCTGCGGTCGGATCCCGAACCTTTCTCTACACTGAAGAGGAGATCGAAATGTTCACAAGCAAGAAAGCCGCGGTGCTGTTCGTTCTGACGAGCTGCCTGCTACCCGTTGTTTCCTACGCCCACGACGACGATCACGAGCGCGATATGGACAAAGGCCGCGTCCAGGTCGGGCCGCGTCCCTATTATTTGATTGAGAAGATGAGCCCCAGCCCGCTCAAGCGCAGGCTGGAGCACTGCAGCGAGGGGCCGTTCCACAAGACGGATTTTTCGATCGGTCACCGGGGCGGCGGCGCTTTGCAATTCCCGGAGCACACCAAGGAAAGCCATGAAGCGGGCGCACGCATGGGCGCCGGCATCCAGGAATGCGATGTGACTTTCACCAAGGACCGCCAGCTGGTTTGCCGCCACGACCAGTGCGATTTGCATACCACCACCAATATCTTGGTAACGCCACTGGCGGATAGGTGTTCCAAGCCGTTTTCCCCGGCTGTATTCGATGCCAGCGGCAAGCGCATCACGGCAGCCACGGCGCTGTGCTGCACCAGTGACCTGAGCGTGGATGAATTCAAATCTCTCAAGGGCAAGATGGACGCCTCCAATCCCAATGCCAAAACCGCGCAAGAATTTTTGGGGGGTACCGCCATCTGGCGCACCGACTTGTATTCCACCGGCGCAACGCTGCTGACCCACAAGGAAAGCATCCATCTGCTCAAAGAGCTGGGCAGCAAGTACACCCCTGAGCTGAAGGGTCCGAACCGCGCCGCCAACTTGCAGGTAGAAGCGGTGTTCGGCAGCCAGTCGGCCTACGCCCAGGCGATGATCGACGACTATAAAGCGGCCCGAATTTCGCCCAGAAAAGTGTGGGCCCAGTCCTTCAATAAAGACGACGTCCTGTACTGGATCAAGAGCGATCCGGATTTCGGCAGGCAGGCGGTGTACCTGGACGACGCCAATGTCCCGGCCGAGCTGCCCAACGCAGCGGAACTGAAGGGCTATGCTAGCCAGGGCATCAGGATCGTTGCGCCGCCGATGTGGGCGCTGCTGGCGGTGGATGCCAACAGCAAGATCGTGCCCTCGCAGTACGCCAGGGACGCCAAGGCCGCTGGGCTCCACATCATCACCTGGACTCTCGAGCGTTCCGGACGCATCGTCGAGGAAGTGCTGCCGACCAAGGGCACGGCCAGCCCCTCGTACTACTATCAAACCACGCTGGACGCCCTCCACAACGATGGCGACCTGATGATCACATTGGACGTGCTGGCCAGGCAGGTGGGGATCCTGGGTATCTTCTCCGACTGGTCGGGCACCGTCAGCTACTACGCGAGCTGCATGGGTCTGAAATGAGTCCGGGAAGTTCTGACAAGCTTGGGCAGTGCGGTGCAGTGAGCACCGCGCTGCCCGGCAATCGATATATAGCGGCACGCAGCAGTCAGGACTCGACCTTTCATCGGTCGCCTGACCTCAACCCTTGCGCGATCCCAGCCGCTGCTCGATTAAGGCGCAGGGGTCAAAAGGCGCAGAATTTTAAGTGACGCGTGCATGACGAGAGAGGCTGCCATGACCGACACGGTGAAGTACGTCCTCGACGAAACCCGCATCCCGAAGCGCTGGTACAACATTGTCGCGGACCTGCCTTCGCCGCCGCCGCCGGTGCTGCATCCCGGGACGCTGCAGCCGATCGGGCCCGACGACCTCGCGCCGCTCTTTCCGATGGCGCTCATCATGCAGGAGGTGAGCACCGAGCGGGAAATCGAAATCCCGGAGCCTGTACGCGAGGTGTACCGGCAATGGCGCCCGGCGCCGCTTTTTCGTGCGCGGCGGCTGGAAAAGGTGCTGCAGACGCCGGCGAAGATCTACTACAAATATGAGGGCGTCTCGCCCTCGGGCAGCCACAAGCCCAATACCGCCGTGCCGCAGGCGTTCTACAACGCCCAAGCCGGCGTCAAGAAGATCGCGACCGAGACCGGCGCCGGCCAGTGGGGTTCGTCGCTCGCCTTCGCCGGCGCCCTCTTCGGCATCGACATCAAGGTCTTCATGGTGCGCGTCTCCTACGACCAGAAACCCTATCGGCGCGCGCTGATGGAAACTTACGGCGCGAAGTGCGTCGCCTCGCCCTCGAGCGAGACGCAGTCCGGGCGAGCGATCCTCGCGCAGGACCCGAAACATCCCGGCAGTCTGGGCATCGCGATCTCCGAGGCGGTCGAAGTCGCGGCGACCCACGACGACACCAAGTATTCCCTGGGTTCGGTGCTCAATCACGTCCTCATGCACCAGACGGTGATCGGTATCGAGGCGATGGCGCAGATGGAGATGGCGGGCGACGACCCCGATATCGTCATCGGCTGCGCCGGCGGCGGCTCCAATTTCGCCGGGCTCGCCTTTCCGTTCCTCGGCGCGCAGCTGCGCGGCGGTCGGAAGCGCCGCCTGATCGCGGTGGAACCCGCCGCCTGCCCCTCGCTCACGCGCGGCAAGTACGCCTTCGATTTCGGCGACACCGCCCACCTCACGCCGCTCGTCAAAATGTACACGCTTGGCTCGACCTTCACGCCGCCCGGTTTCCACGCCGGCGGCTTGCGCTACCACGGCATGTCGCCGCTCGTTTCGCACCTGAAGTCACTGGGATTGATCGAGGCCGTGGCCTACCACCAGACGAAATGTTTCGAGGCGGCAGTGCAGTTCGCGCGCGCCGAGGGGATCGTCCCGGCGCCCGAGTCGAGCCACGCCATACGCTGCGCCGTGGACGAGGCGCTCAAGTGCCGCAGCGAAGGCCGTGGCCGCACCATCCTTTTCAATCTCTCCGGGCACGGCCACTTCGACATGCAGGCCTATACCGACTACTTCGCCGGGAAACTCGAAGACCGGGATTACGACGAGAAGGCGCTCGCCCAGGCGCTCGCCGGGCTGCCGGCGGTGCCGAAGGCGGCGTAGGCGCAGGTCGAACGAAGCTCTCCGGAGGGGTCTTCTTTTTCAAGCCGGCCGGGTTGAAAGGGGCGACGCTGAGATTGCCCGCGTGGCTCCGCGCTCGCCCTTGAACGCAAGGGCCCCGAGATGGAGCCGGCGGACTGTTGCTCACTTGATGCCCGCCTGCATGAACGACTGCATGAACTGCCGCTGAAATAAAAGAAACGCGACGAGGAGCGGTGCAACGGCCATGATGGTCCCCGCGCTGATCACCGCCCAGTCGACGCCGGACTCGGGCGCGCCGAAGATGGCGAGGCCGACGGTGAGCGGGCGGGTGTTGACGGTGTTGGTGATGACAAGCGGCCAGAGGAAGTTGTTCCAGTGGTAGCTCACTGAGACGAGCGCGTAGGCGAGGTAGGTCGGGCGCGCGAGGGGGACGTACACGCGCCAGAGCACGCCGAGCATCGAGCAGCCTTCGACGCGCGCCGCGTCCTCGAGCTCGCGCGGGATGGTCTTGAAGGTCTGGCGCAGGAGGAAGATACCGAAGGCGCTCGCCATGTAGGGCAGGCCGATGCCGAGGATGGTGTCGACCAGCCCCAGCCGCGCCATGGTGACGTAGTTCTCTACGATCAGCACCTCCGGCATGATCATGAGCTGCACCAGCACCAGGCCGAAGGCGATGTCGCGCCCGGCGAACTCGAAGCGCGCGAAGGCGAAGGCGGCGAGGGTGCAGAGCACGAGCTGCGCCGAGAGGATCATCGTCACCAGCATGACGGTGTTCAGGAAATGGCGCGGGAAGGGCGCGTAGGTCCAGGCCTTCTCGAAATTCTCGAGCGTGAGCGGCGAGAGGGGATCGAAGTGCGTCGCGAGCGCGGCCGGATGGAACGCGGCCCAGAAGGCGTAGAGCAGCGGCGAGAGCCACAGGAACGCGAGCAGCCAGGCGGCGCTTGTTTCCAGCACGGGGATTCTTTGGTCGAACAGCCTCATCGGTAGTGCACGCGCTTCTCGATCAGCTGGAACTGCACGATCGCGAGCGTCGCGAGCAGCAGCAGGAGCACCAGGGTCAGCGTGGCGGCGTAGGCGGTGTCGAAGAAGCTGAACGCCACCTGGTAAATGTAGTAGAGGAGCAGGTTCGAGGCATTGTCCGGCCCGCCCTTGGTGAGGATGAACAGGTGGTCCACCAGCTTGAACGAGTTGATGGTCGCGTTCACCAGCACGAAGAGCGTGGTCGGCATGAGCAGCGGAAAGGTCACGCGCCGGAAGTAGTACCAGCGCGAGGCGCCCTCGATCTTCGCGGCTTCCTCCAGTTCGGGCGGCAGCGACTGCAGCGCGGCGAGGTAGAAGATCATGAAGAAGCCCGCTTCCTTCCAGATCGTCATCGCGACCAGGCAGCCCATCACCGTCCGCGGCTCGCCGAGCCAGTTGTGGCTGGCGAAGCCGAACAGCGCCGCAAGCTTGTCGAGCAGCCCGATCTGCGGCGTGTAGAAGTACAGCCACAGGTTCGCCACCGCGATCATCGGCAGGATGGTCGGCGTGAAGTAGCTCATGCGCACCAGCGCGCGCGCCGGCAGGCGGTCGTTCACCCATAGCGCCATCAGCATGGCGAGCGCGATCGAGGTCGGAATGGTGCCAAGCGCAAACCAGAAGTTGTTGCCCAGCACTTGCCAGAAGATCGGGTCGTCGCCGAGCGCGGCGTAGTTCGCGAGGCCCACGAAGCGCGAAGGCCGCATCGCCGTGCCGGTGGAGAACAGGCTGTCGACGAGCGTCGCCGCCGCCGGGTAGTGCGTGAACCCGACGAGCAGGACCGCGGCTGGCGTGAGCAGCAGCCAGCCGTAGACGTTCTGCAGGGACGAGCGGCTCAGCGGTACGGTCTCAGCAGTTTCTCGGCTTCCGCCTGCGCGCCTTTCAGCGCCTCGGCAGGCGTCTTGCCGCCGGTCAGCGAGGCCTGGATCGCGTCATCCAGGAGCTTGCGCACGCGCCCCGTCTGGAACGTCGAGAGCTCGGCGGTGGCGAACTTGAACTGGTCGCGCGCGACCGCGGCCTGCGGGAAGCCGCTCACGTACTCCTTCAGCTTCCGCGTCTCGTAGGCGTCGGGGCGCGTGGCGACGTAGCCGGTGGCGATGCTCCAGTCGGCGGTGCGCTCCGGCGCGGTCATGAACTTGATGAAGGCGAGCGCCGCCTTGCGTTCTTCCGGCGTGGTCTTCTTGAATACGTAGAAGTTGCCGCCGCCGGTGGGCGAGCCGCGCTGCTTGGAAGCGGGCAGCATGGCGACGCCGAACGGGAATTTGGCCGTGTCCTTCACCGCGGTGAGGTTGCCCGTGGTGTGCCACATGATCGCGGTCTTGCCCTCGGTGAAAGCCTGGCGCAGCGTGCCCCACTCGACGGTGCCCTCCGGCATCACCTTGTGCTTCGCGCCCAGGTCGCGCCAGTACTGCAGCGCGGCGATCACGTCGGGGTGCGCGTAGTTGGTGCGGTTGCCGTCCTTGTTCATTAGGTCCTGGCCGTTTTCGCGCGCGAACGCCTGGAACATCCAGTAGGCGTAGCCGGTGGAGGGCACCATCACGCCCCAGCGCTGCACGTTGCCGCTCGCGTCCTTCTTCACGAGCTTCGAGGCCATCTGCGTCATCTCGTTCCAGTTGACGGGCGGCTTCTCCGGGTCGAGCCCGGCTTCCTTGAACGCGTCCTTGTTCCAGTACATGACGATGGTCGATCGCTGGAACGGGATGCCGTAGACCTTGCCCTTGTAGGTGCCGTTCGCCATCAGCGCCGGGTAGAAGGACTTGAGCCAGGCCTTGTCCTCGGTCGAGGTGGCGATGTCGTCGAAGGGCATGATCACGTCCTGCTCGAGCAGCTCGTAGATGTCGATCGAAAAGAGCACCGAGAGCTGCGCCGGCTGGCCGGCCTTGAGCGCGGCGAGCGCCTTGATGCGCGCATCGTCGTAGTTGCCGGCGTAGATCGGATGCACCTTGATGCCGGGATTCTCCTTCTCGAACTGCGCGGCGAGGCTGTCGATCACCTTGGTGAGCGGGCCGCCGACGGCGATCGGGTAGTAGAACGTGAGCTCGGTATCGGCGCGCGCCGGCGAAACGGTCGCAAAGAGTGCGGTAAACACCAGGGTCAGAACGGTTTTCATGGTTTTCCTTTCACTGTAAACGGCGACAAATATCTGAAAAGCTACACCTTCAAGACATTGCCGGCTTGATCCACCTCAAGCCCCCGCGGCGGCGCGCTGCACGGGCAGCGGGGCGCCGGCCGCGCGCATGCCCGTGCCCGCGTCGAAAAGATGAATCGATTCCGGACCCCAGGCGAGGCGCACCGGCGCTCCCGGGGCCAGGGATAGCTGGCCGGGCGCGCGCACGAGCAGCGATTCCCGCCCCACCTGCGCGGTGAGCACCGTGTCCGCGCCGTGGTACTCGGCGCTCGTCACCACTGCGGGTATGCCGCCCTCGTCCCCTACGATCCGAACGTGCTCCGGCCGCACGCCGAACGTAAGCCCCGCGCCGCGCCCGGGGAGAACCGGCGCGTCCGGCGCGCCCCGGATCACCGCGCCCTGCGTCCCGTCTTCGAGCGCCACCAGGTTCATCGCCGGCGTGCCGATGAAGCGCGCCGCGAAGGTCGTCGCCGGCCTGGCGTAGAGCTCCTCCGGCGAGCCCTGCTGCTCGATGCGTCCCTCGCGGATCAGGATCACGCGATCGGCCATGCTCATCGCCTCGACCTGGTCGTGCGTGACGTAGACCACCGTCATCCCGAGGCGCTGCTGCAGCGCCCGGATCTCCACGCGCATGCCGTGGCGCAGCTGCGCGTCGAGGTTGGAGAGCGGTTCGTCCATCAGGCAGATCGAATTCTCGGCGATGATCGCGCGCGCGAGCGCCACGCGCTGGCGCTGCCCGCCCGAAAGTTGCTGCGGTTTTCGCTGCAGCTGCTCGGTGAGTCCCACCAGGTCCGCCACGTGTGCGAGGCGCTTCTCCCTCTCAGGCTCGGGCAGCCGGCGCACCTTGAGGCCGAACACGATGTTCTCCGCCACCGAGAGGTGCGGAAAAAGCGCGTAGGACTGGAACACCATCGACACGCGGCGCTGGTCCGGGTCGAGGCGCGTGACGTCGCGCCCGCCGATGAGGATATTCCCTTCGGAGACTTCCTCCAGGCCGGCGATCAGCCGCAGCACCGTGGACTTGCCGCAGCCCGAGGGCCCGAGCAACACCACGAATTTTCCGGCGTCGGCGCGAAAACTCATGGCGTCGACCGCGCGCACGTGGCCGAAGCGCTTCGAGACCTTTTCGAGAACTATTTCCGACATCGCGCTCCTCTCGCGGTGGCCGGCCGGCGTGAACGGCAGCGTGTCTATTATGCCCGGCCGTCTGATGCTGAGACGCTTTCCTTACTCCGTCTTCGTCGACGATACACGCGGTCCGCCCGCGCAGCAGACAAAGTTTCGCATATCGAAACTCGGTGCGTCGCTACCGGCCTTGGCCGAAGGCGGCGTAACCGCTCGGCGGAAGCTGCCTGGAGCGGAAAAAAAACCGACCGGTGCGGTCTTCAGCTCGCCTTCTGCAGCCGCTCGCGCAGGCGAGGCACGGCGTAGTCGAGGAAGGCACGCAGCTTCAGCGGCACGCGTTTCTGGTTGGCGAAGACGAGGCTGACCGGGACGGGCATGGGCTCGAATTCCCGGAGCACGATGTCTAGCAAGCCGGCCCGCACGGCGTCCTCGACCTGGTAGGACAGGACGCGCGTGACGCCCACGCCCGCGATCGCCGCGTCGACGGCGGCCTCGGCGGTGTTCACGGTGAGCCTGGAATGGATCGGTACCGACAGCTCGGTGCCGCCCACTTTGAATGTCCAGAAAGTCGGCGACAACAGCGTATCGAAAGTGACGCATTGATGCGCGCCGAGCTCACCGGGGGAGCCCGGCGAGCCGCGCGCGGCAAGGTACCCCGGGCTGGCGCAAACGACGCGACCGATCGCGCCGACGCGCGTCGCGCTCAGGCTGCTGTCGGGCAGCTCGCCGATGCGAACGGCGAGATCGACATGGTCCTCGAGGAGATTGATGACCCGGTCGCCCAGAACCAGGCGCACATCGACCTCCGGGTAGGCCTTGAGAAACCCGGCTATGACGGGGAGCACGTGCAGGCGGCCGAACACGATGGGCGCGGTCACGACGAGTTCGCCCCTCGGGGCGCTGTACTCGCCCGACGCCGAGCGCTCGGCTTCGTTCAGGTCTTCCAGGATGCGCTTGCAGGCCGCGACATAAGCGCGCCCCGCGTCGGTCAGCGAGAGCTGCCGGGTCGAGCGGGTCAGCAGCCGCGCCTTGAGATGCGTTTCGAGCTCCGAGAGCTTGCGGCTAACCGTCGCGAGTGGCATCCCGAGCTTTCGCCCCGCCGCGGAGAGACTGCCGGCTTCGACCACGGTCAGGAAAACCGACATCGATTCGAGCCGGTTCATGTCGAGGCTTCCATAATATGGAACAGTGTATACAAGAAATACGGTCTAGTTCCATGCGGTAGAAGTCTGTAGCCTGCCGGGGGCAATTTTGAAAGGAGCGCACCCGTCATGGAGAGCACGGACAGATATTCGAGCGACGTCGCCTTTACACCGGGCGTCAAGGCGATCCAGGCGCGCAAGGGCTCGCGCCGCGCCTACGGCCTCATGGAGCAGCGGGGCTCCTGGGAGACGCGCATCACTCCCGAGCTCGCGGACTTCATCGGAACGCAGACGAGCGTTTTCCTCGCCACCGCCAACCGCGAAGGCCAGCCCTACATTCAGCATCGCGGCGGGCCGGCCGGTTTCCTGCGCGTCACCGACGAAAGGACCATCGGTTTCGCCGACTACTCGGGCAACCGGCAGTACATCACCGCCGGCAATCTTACGGAGAACCCCAAGGCCCATCTGTTCCTGATCGACTACGAGCAGCGGCGGCGCATCAAGATCTGGGGCACGGCGCGCATCGTCGAGGACGACGCTGAGCTGAATGCGAAGCTGATGCCGGAAGGCTACAAGGCGCGTGCCGAGCACGCGATCCTGTTTACGGTTTCCGCGTGGGATTCGAACTGTCCGCAGCACATCCCGCAGCGCTTCTCGGCCGAGGACGTGGCGAAGGCCCTGGCCGAGCGCGATCGGCGCATCGAAGCGCTGGAGGCGGAAAACAGGAGACTGCGCTCCCCGGTCGAGTGATCAATTCCTGCCGGATTCCAGCCGCCGCTCGATCAGGAGGACGGCGATCGCCAGCGCCGCGATCGCCGCAAGCGCGGCCTACGCTCCCCAGCGCGTCCCGGTAAAACCCAACACCACCGCCAAAGCGGCACCGAGCAAGCGCACGGCGACGGGCTTCATGCCCCATGACCCAGCCATTCGCCCTTGACCGTGGAAGCGCTCGCGCCCATGGCGATCGCGATCGCCGACTCGCCCAGCACGATGAGAATGACGAGCCCGTGGCGCTCCGCGAAGTGGTGGGCGTTGAGCGTGAAGCGCCGCTCGCGCCTCAAGACCGTCACCGCGACGAAGAGTGACGACGCCGCGAGGAACAGAAGCCACGCCCAGCGCGCATCGACGAACGCAGCGCCGACTTCACCGGGAGCGAACCAGCCAGCCCCTGCCACTCCAACAGGTTTTTTTGCCCGCGCGTCCGCTTATACTACAAGTGCAAGCCCCGGTTTATCGAGCTGGACAACGGAGACCGCTATGCCCCATGCCGCCGCCGATGATGGCGTGAAGCTCTACTACGAGGAAGCCGGCGCCGGCGCGCCGATCGTGTTCGTCCACGAGTTCGCCGGCGACCATCGCAGCTGGGAGCTGCAAGTTCGGTTCTTCTCGCGCCGCTACCGCTGCATTGCGTTCAACGCCCGCGGTTATCTCCCGTCCGATGTGCCCGCAGATACGGAACGCTACTCGCAGGCGCGTGCGCGCGATGACATCGTCGCCATTCTCGACCATCTCCGGATCGACCGCGCCCACATCGTGGGCCTGTCGATGGGCGGGTTCGCGACGCTGCATGTAGGACTTGCACATCCCGAGCGGGCTCGCTCGCTTGTGATCGCCGGTTGCGGCTACGGCGCGCGCCCCGGCGAAGAGGACAAGTTCCACGCCGAGTGTGAAGCAGCGGCGCAGGCCTTCGACACCGATTGGCCGGCGGCGGCCGCGAAATACGCGATCGGACCGACGCGCGTGCAATACCAGAACAAGGACCCGCGTGGCTGGCGCGAATTCGCCGCCGCACTGGCCGATCACTCGCCGCGCGGCGCGTCGAACACGCTGCGCGGCGTGCAGAAGCGGCGCCCGCTGCTCTTCCAGCTCGTTGACGGGATGAAGAGGATCGCGGTACCCACGTTGATCATGACCGGAGACGAGGACGAACCCTGCCTCGAGGCGGGCCTGCTCATGAAGCGGTCCATCCCCGGGTCCGGTCTGATCGTGATGCCCCGCTCCGGGCACGCGATCAATCTGGAGGAACCCGGGGCGTTCAATCGCGAGGTCGCCGATTTTCTCGCTGCGGTCGAAGCGGGCCGCTGGGAGGCGCGCGACCCGCGCGCCGCTGCCGGCGGCATCCTCGGATTCGGGCAAAAGTGAGCGCCGCAAGATGAACCTCGGACTCGACGGCAAGACGGCGCTCATCACCGGCGGCTCCAAGGGCATCGGGCGCGCATGCGCCATTGCGTTCGCGGCCGAAGGCTGCGCTGTGCACCTCGTGGCGCGTGACAAGGCTCGACTGGAGGCTACGCGCGAGGCGATCCGCGCCGAGCACTCTGTCGCGGTACATATTCACGCCGCGGATCTGCGCGATAGCGAGGCGGTGAGGCGCGTCGCTACCGCGTGCGCCGACGCCGACATCCTCGTGAACAATGCGGGCGACATTCCGGGCGGTTCGATCGACCAGATCGACGAGGCGCGCTGGCGCCACGCCTGGGACCTGAAAGTATTCGGCTATATCAACATGACCCGCGACATGCTCGCCCACATGCGTGCACGGGGCCACGGCGTGATCGTGAACGTCATTGGCATGGCCGGGGAGAAGCCGTCCTGGGAGTACATCTGCGGCGGCTTTGCCAATGCCGGGCTCGCGGCGTTCACCAAGGGTCTTGGGTCGAAGTCGCCGGAGTTCGGCGTGCGCGTGGTCGGCGTGCACCCGCCGGCGACGCGCACCGATCGCATCACCGCGCTCCTGAGAACGGCCGCGAAAAACAAGTACGGCGACGAGTCGCGCACGGAAGACGTGTTGCGCGACGGGGCCTTCGGCCGCGTCATCGAGCCCGAGCAGGTGGCGGAGACCGTTGCGTTTCTTGCTTCGCCGCGCGCGAGCCACCTCTCCGGGGTGGTGCTCAACCTCGGCGCGTGAGCGAAGCCGGCGCCGGTTACCCCCGCACACGGGCCCACGCCATCGTCGAGGCCGGGGTTCCGGGCCTGGCTGCGGCGGTGCGCGCGGGTCGCGTGAGAGCGCGCGACGCCGTCGATTGCTACCTCGAGCGCATCGCGCGCCACGGTTCGGAACTGGGCGCCTTCCTTGCGGTATCCGACGTGGCGGCGCGCGATGCCGCTGCGTCGCTGGACCGCCGCCGGCGCCAGGGCTTGCCGCTGGGAGCACTGGCCGGTGTTCCGTTTGCGGTGAAGGATAATCTCGATGCCGTCGGTCTTCCGACAAGCGCGGGTATCGGCGTGTTGCGAGGAACGATGCCGGAGCGCGATGCGCTTGCCGTCCTTCGATTGCGTGGTGCCGACGCAGTGCCTCTCGGCAAGACCAACATGGATGAGGCCGCGTTCGGCGCGACCAACGACAATCCGCACTTTGGCCGATGCCGCAATCCGCACCGCCTCGAGTTTACGCCCGGGGGATCGAGCGGCGGGTCTGCGGCGGCGGTGGCGGCGGGGCTTGCCGCGGCGGCGCTGGGCAGCGATACGCTCGGATCGATTCGCATCCCTGCTTCGTACTGCGGCTGCGCGGGCTTCAAGCCGACGCGAGGCAGCATCCCGACCGCAGGATTGATGCCGCTGTCGGTCTCGCTCGACGAAATCGGCGTGCTCGCGCGCTCGGTCGGCGATTGCGCCGCCGTATTCGAGGCGATTCGCGACGCGGGATCGGGTACAGTCGGCTCAGGCACGCGCGCCTTGGTGCGCGCGCGGATCGGCGTCGTTACCGGGCTCGATGTCGCGCCGGAAATCGCCGCCGCGGTCGCCCGGGCGGCGGCAGCACTCGACGCTCCAGGATGCGTCGTGGGCGACTGCGATCTCGCAGGGATCGATCTTGCCCGCGTGCGACGCGCAGGACTCCTCATCGCCGAAGCCGAGGGCGCCCGCATACATGCGCGGCTTCTGTCAGACCCGGAGAGCGGGATCTCGCAGAGCTTGCGGGAGGCACTGAGTTACGGCGCGGCGCAGACGCCCAAGCGCATCGCGCAGGCGAGGGCGGTGCTGCTCGACGCGGGGCAGCGCCTGGACGCGCTGTTCGCTTCGGTCGATCTGCTACTGCTGCCGACCACGCCGCAGACGGCGTTCGCATTCACATCGCCGGTGCCTTCCAACCAGGCCGATTTCACTGCACTTGCGAACGCCGGCGGAATGCCGGCGCTGAGCCTTGCGGCAGTACTTTCTTCCGAAGGGCTTCCGGTGGGCGTCCAGCTCGTCGGTGCGCGCGGCGCGGACGCGCTGGTCCTCGAGGCGGGACAAGCGTGCGAGATTGTCCTCGGGTTGTTCCCGCCCCCGATGCTCGGTGTTTAGCGAGGACTACTCCAGCGCGGACTCCGCGTCCGCCCGCACGCTTTCCTCGCGGATCAGCGCGAGCACTTCGCGCTTCAGAGCATTGAACACGGGGGAGGTGGTCGCCTCGATCGTGCGCGGTCGCGCGAGTTCAACCACGATGCGCTTTTTGATCCGCCCGGGGCGCGCAGTCATGACGCACACGGTATCGGCGAGGAGCAGCGCCTCCTCGATGTCGTGGGTGATGAAAAGCACCGTCTGCTGGTGCCGCTCCCAGACCGTGAGGAGGAGTTCCTGCATGAGCGTTCGTGTCTGTGCGTCCAGACTCCCGAAGGGCTCGTCCATGAGGAGCAACTCGGGTTGCATCGCGAGTACGCGCGCGATGCCGACGCGTTGCTTCATCCCGCCAGAGAGCTCCGCCGGGTAGTGCGACGCGAAGCCCTTCAGGCCGACCTGTTCGATGATTTTCTCTGCGAGCGGACGGTAGGTCTGCGCGGACTGGCCCTGCGTCTTCGGCCCGAAGACGACGTTCTCATAGACCGAATACCAGGGAAAGAGCGCCGGTTCCTGGAAGACGACGGCACGCTTGGGCGAAGGCGACGATACGAGCGCGCCGTTCGCGCGTACCTCTCCGCGCGTCGGCGCGTCGAATCCAGCCACCATGTTGAGGAGCGTGGATTTGCCGCAGCCCGATGGGCCGAGGACGGCGGTGAAGGAGTGCGGGGGGATTGCGAGGTCGATTCCCTGCACGGCTTCGACGCGCCGATCCCCCTTGACGAATTCCTTCCAGACGCCGCGCAACTCGACCGCTGCTGCTTGCCCGCCGTTCATGCGCCGGTCTCGAGGGCCCGCCAGCGCAGCAGGATGCGCGAGGCGTACACGATCACGCGGTCGGAGATGAAACCGAGGAAGCCCACCGAGACCATGGTCGCGACGCAAATGTCCATACGCCCGACGTAGTAGGCGTCCCACAGCACGTAGCCCAGGCCCGACTTGACGGCGATCATTTCGGCGACGATGACCGCGGTCCAGGCGACGCCGATGCCCAGCCGCATTCCGGTGAAGATCGAAGGCAGCGCCGACGGGAACACCACTTTCGCGAGCACCGTGCCGGTGCCCGCGCCCATCATGCGCGCGGCGCGCAGCAGCAGCAGATTGGTGTCGCGCACGCCGTGAGTGGTGTTCACCACGATGGGATAGAACGCGCCCATACCGATGAGAAAGAGGGCGCTCGCATCGTAGATGCCGAAGACCGCGATGGCGAAGGGCAGCCACGCCGTGATCGGCACCGGGCGCAGGAGCTGGATCGTCGGATCGACCAGGCGCCTGGTGAGACCGCTCCAGCCGATCATGAGCCCGAGCGGAATGGCGACCAGTGCCGCGAGACCGAAGCCTTGCAGAACGCGCCTTGACGAGTAGAGCACGTTATCGAGCCAGGTGCCGGAATAAGGCGACAGGCCCCCCTTGGCAGCGCCGAAAATCCACAACTCCCAGGAGCGCAACACCTGCGCGGGGGACGGGATAAGGCCTTCGGCGACCCAGCGATTCTCCACCGTGAGGTGCCAGAGAATGACGAGCGCCACCGGGAGCACAAGCGCCCAGGGCGCGCGCAGGTCCCTCACCACGCCCCCAACGATTTCCGGTTCGGCCGGCCCGCGTCGCGCGGACTTACTGATTAAGCCCGAGCTGTGCCGGCGTCTTGCCGGTCGCCTTCGAGAGAAAGTCGTAGGTATAGTGCTGCGCGACTTCGCCCGAGACGTCGCGGGTGATGATGCCGTTGTCCGATAAGAACTTCGAGATTCGCTTGATCGATTCGAGCGGCAACGTCGCGTCGAGTTGCGTGGTTCGGATCGACTCGGCGGCCACGTTCTGGGGCAGGCCCGCCTTCTCCGCGTAAATGCCGGCCCAGCGCTTCGGGTCCTTGCGGGCGGTCTCGAGCACATCGACGTAGGCGACGACCAGCCGTTGCACGGCGTCGCGGTTTTTTTCCATGAAGCCTCGGTTTACGGCGAGCACCGAGATGAGGCCGCCGACCGTCTTGGAACGATTGTGGTCGATCGTCGGGTAGGCACCGTATCCGTCCACGATCGCCTGGGCACAGAAGGGGTGCCATACCGCCGCCATGTCTATCTCTTTTCCCTGCAGCGCCTTCAGGTAGTTGCCGCCGCCACCGACGATGTTGACGATCTTCAGCTTGCCATACTCCAGGCCGTTCTCCTGCACCGACGCGGCGAACTTGAGCCAGGAAATCGAACCGGCGCCGACGCCGATCCTCTTGTCGGCGAGCGCCTTCCAGTCCTTCATGTCTTCGCCCTTGCGCACGATCAGGCAGTCGTTGCCCGAGCCCACGCCCGCGATCCCGACGAGCGATTTCGCGCCTTGGCCGAGCGCGAGAGAGATATCCTGCGGGCCGAATGCGGTGAGCTGGATGTCGCCCGTCGCAAGCGCGGTTCGCGCGTCGGCAAAGCGCTGGAACATCACGATTTCGATCTGTATGTTGTATTTCGCCGCGTACTCCGGCAGCAGCCACAGCGGCGACAGCGCGGGCACGTTCAGCATGCCTTGCTTCACCGTCACCGCGGCAGGCAGCCGCGCTCTCATGGGATCGGCTTGCGCCAGCGCGACCGCCGGAACGGCGGCCAGAAGGAAGAGCAGAATGGAGGTGCAGCGGATCAGGGGACGAATGTGCAGGGTCATCGGAACCTCCCAAAGATAAAAAATTCAATCCGGGTTGCCGGTGCGCTCGGCAGCCGGATCGGCTGCTTCGCGACGGGCGCTGCGGCCAATCATGCGCCGGGCGAACGAAGCAGGTCAAGCTCGGGCGCGCTTGTCGCGCTAAGGCGACTCGGGAACAGGAGGCCTCGGGACTCAGTGGCGGACTGCGCTGCGTCGCCGGTCACAGTGACTTCCGACCCCGGTGGTCAGTCCGGCTTGATGTCCGCGTCGCGGATGACCTTGCTCCACTTGGCGGACTCGGAGCGCACGAAAGCGGCGAACTCCTCGGGCGTGTCGCCGGCGACCTCCGAGCCGGTGGCGAGCACCTGGTTCTTCACGTCCGGGGCGTTGTAGGGCTTTGACCGGGTCGCGGTGCAGGACCTGGATTACCGGCGGCGGGGTGCCGGCGGGAGCGAAGATGCCGTTCCAGACGATGGCCTCGATGCCGGGGAGGCCGGCTTCCGCGGTGATGGCACGGCGGCGAGCATCGCCAGGCGCGAGGGCCCCGCCACCGCGAGCGCCCGCAGCTTCCCCGCCTTGACTTGCGCCTCGACCACTTGCGGCACGACGTAGGCCGCCATCACCACGCCGGCGAGCAGGTCGGGGATCTCCGCGTTCACCGCCTTGTACGGCACTTCCAGCACCTTGATGCCGGCCTTGGACTTCACCCACTCGCCCACCAGCTGGCTGATGCTGCCGGGGCCGCCGGAGGGACGCGCCGGTCCTCGCGGTCGAAATAGCTCCACCACAGCGACGCAACGAGCACCAGAGACAGCACGACCCCGATCAGCCATTCGCCCTTGACGGCGGAAGCGCTCGCGCCCATGGCGATCGCGATCACCGACTCGCCCAGCACGATGAGGATCACCAGGCCGTGGCGCTCGGCGAAGTGGTGGGCGTTGAGCGTGAAGCGCCGCTCGCGCCGCAACACCGTCACCGCGACGAAGAGCGACGCCGCCGCGAGGAACAGAAGCCATGCCCAGCGCGCATCGGCGAACGCGGCGCCAATGAGGAGGGCTGAGGCGCCGAGGTTGAAAGGGGCGATGCCCCAAATCGCCTTTGCGGCCGCGCCTTCGGCCCTCAGCGCAAAGGCACCGTGGTGCAGCACGACCACGAAGAGGTAGGGAAGCCCAAACGTCAGCGCCCCGGCGCCGAACACGTGCGGAATCGCCATCGCCATCACCAGAAACCCCGCCATCGCGGCGATCAGCACCAGGCGCATCTGCCACGTTACGCGGACCGTGTTCGTCAGCCAGACATAACCCGCGTACATCCACCAGATCGGCACCAGCACCAGCAGCGCCCGCAGGAAATCCATAGCCCCGTGAGCGTGCTCGACGAGGTGGGTGATTTGCGTGATGACGAAGACGAAGACCAGATCGAAGAAGAGTTCGATTGAGGAAACGCCGGCGGGTTTTTCGTGTACGGGGACGGGGTCATGATGGCGCTGCGATACGGTTGTTGACGAGGAGAAGATTGGCCAGGGATGGGTTGGTACTAGTCATTGGATGGAAGGTAACAGGGGTGTATTTCCTGTCGAGGATACCATCGGCAGTTGACTCTCGACGCAATCCTGACACTCGGGTTCCTCGACAGTCTCTTGAGAAGGGGCGGTCGCCAGAAGAACTATGAGATCATCATGAGGAGGAGTGGCAGTGAGCGGGCACGCAGAGCGAAATGCGCTTGCTACTGAATCAAGGAAAGAATCGATCCACGTGTGTAGGAAGTGTTTGATTCGCTCCACTTGTCGTCGCGACAATGGTTAGTCGTCACCAGGAGAAACGATAATGGATAGATCCAAGAGATGCACACGCTGGATCCTGTTCCTGGGACTCTCAATGTTGACGGGATGCAGTACGAGACCAGTTTATGACGAGGGTCCGATCTTGGAGCTTTACCCGAGCAGATTTGAGGACGGTCTTTACATCCACGCCTTCTTTCAGTTTTCTTCTCCCCAATCCACCGGCTGGAAAAATTTCCTACATCAAGATCCTCGACGGATCACACTCCAAAACAATTTGATCCCTTCAGAAGTGGTCCCGCAAATCTGAACAGCGCTATAAGTGAAAACTCTTGGTATAAAGCCGGACCGAAGCTGGTCTGGCAAAAAGGAGTTTCTGATGAAAAAGAAGGCATCGGGGCGGCGCACCCGCCGCACCCACAATCCGGTGTTCAAAGCGCAGGTGGCCTTGGCCGCCTTGAGGGAAGACCGCACCCTGGCCGAGCTGTGCGAGCACTTCGAGCTGCATCCCAACCAGATCACCGAATGGAAGCGGCAATTGCTTGAGCGCGCTGCAGAGGTCTTTGACGCCGGCCCCCGGCCAGATCCGGTGAATCTGGCGCCGTTGCATGCCAAGATCGGCCAGCTGGCGCTGGAGAATGATTTTTTGGAAGGCGCGCTCACCAAAGCGGGATTGCTGAGCGTAAAGCCATGATCGACCGTGAGCACAAACTGAGCATCACACGCCAGGCGAAGCTGCTGGATATCAGCCGGGGGACGGTCTACTACC
>CAYSFD010000032.1:0-42447 GCA_964430565.1 uncultured Enterobacteriaceae bacterium | reverse complement strand
GTCGTGGATGAAACCCATGTCGAGCATGCGGTCGGCCTCGTCCAAAACGAGGATCTCGACGTAGCGCAGGTCGATGGTGCGCTGCTCGACGTGATCGAGCAGGCGCCCGGGCGTCGCGACGACGATGTCCACGCCGCGGCGAAGGTCCTGGACTTGCGGCGCGAAGCCCACGCCGCCGTAAATCACGGCGGCACGCAGCTTCATGTGCTTGCCGTAGGTGCGCACGCTCTCCTGCACCTGGGCGGCGAGCTCGCGCGTGGGCACGAGCACCAGACAGCGCACCGGATGGCGCGCGGGCGAGTGGCTGGCGTTGGATTTCCCCGCGAGCAATTGCAGCATCGGCAGCGTGAAGCCGGCGGTCTTGCCGGTGCCGGTCTGCGCCGCGCCGAGCAGATCGCGCCCGGCGAGTACTACGGGGATGGCTTGCGCCTGGATGGGGGTGGGTACGGTGTAGCCCTGCTCGGCGACTGCGCGGAGCAGCTCGGGAGTGAGCCCGAGAGTCTGGAACGACGTTTCGATGTAATTCTCCTAATGTTTATCAGGAGGGAGGATTTGAAAGGGCTAAAGCCCTTTCTTTATAAACCGCTCCTGAAATCGGCCTGGGAAGGACTAAGCCTTCACACCGGTTCAGGCAGAGAAACTGCTTGGAAAATTCGGGGGACTTGGGAAGAACCGCGAAGAGGCCGTAACGCTAACCGGATGACGCGAAACAGGAACCTTGGCGCGCACTATACAGAGGTTTGGGGTGGGGTGCTTGAGTTTCTCACGCGCCTTCCAGGAATTCCCTCAGGCTGATGACACGCACGCCGCGGTACGCTCCCAGCGCCAGCAACGCCCGGTCCCCGGTGACGATGGCGTCCGCCCGGCCGGCGAGTGCGCATTCGAGGATGCGATTGTCCGGATCGTCCTTCACGACGTGCAGCCTGCGGCGCGGCTTGACGAACAGAGCCAGGTCGGACAGGAACACGGCGGCGTGCGCAAGCTCCTCGGCGTCGCGGGCGAATTTGCGTCCGAGTATCACTAGCAGTTCATCGATGATCGGCTTGGAGAGCACCAGTTGATCCTGTTCCTCCACGATGCGCCGCAGGGCCGCCTCGCCCCGGCCGCCCGGAAACGCCAGCGCCGAGACAAGAATATTGGTGTCGAAGACGACTCGCAGCGCCGCCCCTTCACCCGCGCAGATAGCGCTCCAGATCCTGCTCGGTGAGGATACCTTTGTCGCGCGCCTTGCGGCTCCAGTAGCCTTGCAGGCCGCGCAACTCCTGCAGGCGCCGCTCGATGCGCAACTGGCGCAGCGCATCCTGGATCACCGCGCTAAGGGTCTTGCCCTCGGCGCGGGCGAGCGCCTCGGCGTCGCGCGCCAGGTCGGCGGGAATCGAGATGGTTTTCTTGACGGCGTTGCCCATGGCGGCTCGCTGCGATGTCTGGTGTGAATTAATCATACCAGCACTGTCGGCCTCGTCAATCCAGGTATTAGCGTTTTGTCGGGCTATTTCGGTATTAGAATCGAGCCTACGTGTTCTTGATCCATCGCTTTTCCTGAAGGAGGCTTCATGCGATTCAACGTGACTGCGCTGTCCGCCACCGCCGCATTGTTTTGGGGTGGAGCGGTCTTTATCGTTGCCTGCGCGAACTTGATCTGGCCGACTTACGGCCGCGCATTCCTCGAGCTCGCTGCCTCCGTTTACCCGGGCTACCGTTCCGGCCCCACGATCGGGTCGGTCATTACAGGATCGCTTTACGGGCTGGTAGACGGGGCGATTGCGGGCGCCCTGTTCGGCTGGGTCTACAATTTCCTCTCGCGCCAGCTCCCGGGCTCGCAAGCCTGAACTCACCATGCCCATCTACGAATACGCGTGCAGCAAGTGCGGAAACGAATTCGAAATGCTCGTGCGCCCGAGCACCGTTCCCGGCTGTCCGAGCTGCCGCTCGACCGAACTTGAAAAGAAGCTGTCCGTGTTTGCCACGGCGGGATCGACCGAGGACGCAGCGCCCGTCGCCGCAGACCCGTGCGGCTCCTGCGGCCACCCGGGCGGGCCGGGAGCCTGCGGACTGAACTGAAGCAGGTGTGGGCTTGTCCGTCATCCCGCCCTGACTGAAGGCGCCGCCGCGTTCAGCGCCTGCGGGACCGGATGCGCTTCAGAGCTTCACGTTGAAATCCATCTTGCTGAAATCCGGCATTTGCGACGCAGCGGAGGGCTTCGCCGCGGGCGCGGCAGCCGCCGCAGGCGCGCCGCTCATCAGCCGATCGAGGTCCGCTTTCACGACTTGCGCATCCAGCGCGACGCGCCCCTGCAGGCGCATCAGTATCCGCGAGGACAGGTCGATCATGCGCGGGTCGCCGGCGCGCATGTTGGCGGCGAGGGTGATGGTCGGCACCGCGTGCGTGCTGCGAAACCCCGGGCTCGCGCGGTCCATCGCGTCGATGACGGCGTTTTGCGCGCGGGCGATGCCGATCAGGATGTCGGCGAGGTGGTCGGTGGTGAGGTTCATGGTTGCTCCCGGTGGTCATTTCCCGCTCAAGGGTCCAAGCATAAGCGCGCTGGGACCCGGTGACCACATGCGCTCATCAGGTGCCCTTCCTCGGCCGATCGCACCGCCGGGGTGCGCGCCCGGCAAGCCGTAAGGCCTTGATAGCACGAATGGCGGCAAATTCCCGGAAGCGGAAACCCGGTGGGTCCCGATTGGCATGCTCGTTGCGTGTATGGGGGTACGGAGCCACTGGATAAGGAGAGAGACCATGTCCGACCGAAACCTTGCTCTTGTGCGCATGCTCGTCGCGTCGCTTTGCGTGGTGACGCTTGCCGTGCTGCACCTGTCACTGGCGCGCGCCGGGGATTCCGACAAGACGCTGCTCCTCGTGGCGAAGCGGGCGCTCAAGGACCCGCTCTACAGCTCGACGATCCTGCTCGCGAAGCCGATGCCCAACGGCACTCATGTCGGCTTCATCCTCAACCGCCCGACGACGGTGAAGCTCGGCGAGATATTCCCCGAGCACGAACCCTCGAAGAAAATCGCCGATCCGCTTTTTCTCGGCGGTCCGGCTGACGTCAACCTCGTTTTCGCCGTGGTGGCGAATCACGACGGCTCGCGCGACGATTCCATGCTGCTCACGCCTGAGCTTTCTCTCGCGTATTCGGGCGGGACGGTCGATCGCGTCATCGAGTCCGAGTCGGACCGCGCGCGCTTCTTCATGGGGCTGGTGGTGTGGCGCCCGGGCCAGCTGGACGAGGAGTTGAAGCGCGGCCTGTGGCACGTGCAGGAGCCCGCGGCGAAGCTCGTGCTGCGAAAGAAAACCGACGGCCTGTGGGATGAGCTGGTGCGCGAGTCCGAGGTCAAGTCGGAGATGATCTAGCACCACTCTGACCACCCCGCCCGCTTCGCGGGCACCCATCCTCACTCCGGCAAAGCGCTAGCGTTTCGCGACGCCGAGCTGCACCGCCATCCAGTCGGCGGTCTGGTCGCGGTAGCGGTACCAGAGGTTGTTGACCACGTGGTTGCCGCCCTCGATCACCGAGAGCACGCACGGGCCGGAGACTTCGGCGGCGAGCTTCTCGGCCTGCGTGTGTGGCGTCAGGCGGTCCTGGGTGCCGGCGACGATGTAGATCGGGCAGGTGATGTTCTTCGCGATACCGGCAAGGGAGAAGCGCAGCGCCACCTTGCCCGCCTCCTCGAGGTCCGCGCTTTTCGAGCGCACGCGGAAGGCTTCCACGTTCATCTGCGGGCGGCCGGTGAAATCGGCCGATCTCTGATAAGGCCCGGAGAGGGCCACGCAGGCCTTGATGCGTTTTTCGAACGCGGCGGCGCGCGGCGCGTAGTAGCCGCCCAGCGACACGCCCCAGATGCCGATACGCGCCTTGTCGATGTCGCTGCGCGTCTCAAGGAAGTCGATCACGGCCTTCACCGGCTTCTCGAACTCCGGGCACACCGGGAAATCGTACTCGGCCTCGCCCTGCCCGGGGCCGTCGAAGGCGAGCGTCGCTAGACCGCGAACCAGGAAACGGTTCTCGTAGTCGTCCATTTCCTCCTTGGTGGAGTCCAGGCCCATGCACATGACGACGATGGGAGCTTTGGCGGCGCTTCCCGCATTGGACGGCTTTGCCGCGGGCTTTCTCAGGTTGCCGTAGAGCTGCTTGCCTTCGTAGGGAATCGCGACGCGCTCACCCGGCGGATCGAGGAGCGACAGCGCCTTGTTGCGGCACTCGACAGCGCGCCGGTGCGCTTCGCGCATCTGCGCCATGTCGTTGACGAAAAGAAATTTGCCGAAGTGGTAGCACACCGCGGCGCGGGTGAAATGCTGCCCGGCGGAATGGTTGTAGCCGCCGGCAAGCGCCTTGTTGCCGAGTTCCTCGTGGATCGCGGCGCGCGCCGACCACGCCGCGCACCAATCCTCCCAGCACCGGCAGCCCGCGGTCACTTCCTGGAAATCGGCGAGCGGCACGCCGTTCGCAACGAAGCGCGGCGCCCAGTGCGAGATGGCGGCCTCGACGCGGGAATCTCTTTCGGGCTTGGATTGGACGACGGCGGACATGCGTTGCTCCCTATTCTAACCACCCCGTCGCCTGCGGCGACACCCCTCCTTATCCAAGGAGGGGAAACTCATATCCACTTGTCCCCTCCTCTCTTGAGGAGGGGTGCCGGCGAAGCCGGCGGGGTGGTCGGTTTACGCTCCCAAAGTGACGAAATACCCCGGATCGTAGCGCTCGCCCGCTCTCGCGCCGGGCTTGAATGTGGAGGAGAGCGTTTCGATTTCGCTTTCGTCGAGCGCGAGATCGACCGCCGCAACATTCTGCTCGAGCCACTTCTGCTGCTTGGTGCCGGGAATCGGGAAGACGTCCTCGCCGCGCGAGGAGAGCCACGCGAGCGCGGCTTGCGCCGGCTTCACGCCGCGCTTCGCGGCGATTTGCTCGAGCGGCTTGATCAACTCGAGGTTGCGCTCGAAATTGCCGGCCCGGAAGCGCGGCTGCTTGCGCCGGATGTCGTGCGGCGCGATGTCATCGATGCTCTTGATGTTGCCGGTGAGGAGTCCGCGCCCGAGCGGCGAGTAGGCGACGAAACCGATGCCGAGCTCCCGGCAGGCGGGAAGGATCGCGTCCTCGACGTCGCGCGCCCAGAGCGAATATTCAGTCTGCAGAGCGGTGATCGGATGAACTTTGGATGCGCGCCTGAGCGAATTGGGGCCGGCCTCGGAGAGGCCCAGATAGCGCACCTTGCCCGCCTTCACCAGACCCGCCATCGCGCCCACCGTCTCCTCGATCGGCACGTCGGGATCGATGCGGTGCAGGTAATAGACATCGATCGTGTCGATGCCGAGCTGTGCGAGGCTCGCGTCGCAGGCGGCGCGCACGTATTCGGGCCTGCCGTTGTAGGCCTTGCTGCCGTCCGGGTTGTCGATGTTGCCGAACTTGGAGCAGACGACGACCTTGTCGCGCCGGCCTTTCAGCGCGCGGCCGAGCATGCGCTCGTGCCGCCCCTTCATGTAGCGGTCGGCGGTGTCGAAGAGCGTGACGCCGAGGTCCATCGCACGGTGGACCGTGTCGATCTGCACCTCGTCGTCGCGCTCGCCGAAGTTCGTCGTGGCGCTCCCCGCTCCCAGGCCGATCGCGGAGACCGTCGGGCCGTTCTTGCCGAGCTTGCGGTATTTCATGGATGGCGGCGGATAACGGCCCCGGTCCTTTCTCTTTCGGCGATGCGTGCGTTTACTGCTCGCTGCTCGTCACCTTGCCGTTGCCGAATTTCACCGCATAGTTCCGGAAGCGATCCCGCCAGTACTTCCAGACATCGAGATCGGTCGATGCGGTGCCGACCTCGGGAGGATTGCCGACGCTCACCAGGACGGCTTTCTTGGACATGCCGGTCGTCACCTGACCAGCCCTGATGGCCTTGATCTCCGCAGCGGTGAGACCCTTGGTAAGCGCCGCGAAATCCCTGGGCGTCAGGAAGCGGTCCATCCACTGATCCGCCGTCACACCGGGATGATGCTTTTCCACGAACTCGGCAGAGAACTTCATGTCCTGTTTCACGTCGGTGAACTCGAGCTTGCTCCTGGAGCGTTTGACCTCCTTCACTTCGCTCCCCGCGGGCAGCATGTTGCCTTTCTGGTAGCCGGTCGAGTAGATCCTGTCCGGCTTCTCGAACCAGATGTTGTGGGCGGTGTAGAGCCGGTCCTGCGCGGATGCGGCGTTTGCCACACCCAACGCGAAGATCGCTGCAAGGAATGCTGCGCGTGTTCTCATTTCGATCTCCTTTCCCTCAGTTGACTTTCAAACGTGGTTGCCCGCGCCGACCCTCAGTCGGCCTTGATGCCCGTCGCCTGGATAATCGGCGTCCAGCGCGCGAGTTCGTTTTTCACCCACGCGCCCAGCTCCTCCGGCGTCGAGGGCGTGGTCTCGATGCCCTGCTTGAGGATCGCCTCGCGGGTTTCCGGATTGCGCAGGATGTCGCCGATCTCGCGGTTGAGCTTCATCACGATGGGCCGCGGCGTCTTGCCGGCCGCGAACAATCCGAACCACAGCTTCGCCTGCATGCCCGGAATGCCGGCTTCCTCGGCGCTGGGGATCTCCGGGACGCTCGGAAAGCGCGTCGAACTCGACACGGCGAGCGCCTTCAGCTTCCCCCCTTTGAGCTGGCTGTGCGCGGTGAGGGGCGAAAGAAACGACACCTGCACTTCTCCGGCGAGCACCGCGGTGAGCGCGTTGCCCGCGCTCTTGTAGGGGATGTGCTGCAGCGGAATGCCGGTGACGCTCTTCAGGAGCTCCCCCGTGAGATGACTGATCGAGCCGTTGCCCGCCGAGCCGTAGGTGAGATCGCCCTTCTGTTTGGCGAGCGCGAGCAGCTCCCGGGCGTTCGAGACGGGCAGGTTGAGGTTGGTGACGAGCACCGTGACGCCGGTGGCGACCAGCGTGATCGGCTCGAAGTCGCGCAAGGGGTCGTAGGGCAAGGTCTTCGCGTAGAGCGTCACCGCGGAGACGAACGGCCCCGCATGACCCATCACCATGTTGTAGCCGTCGGGCGCGGATTTGGCGACGGCGTCGGTGGGAATGGTGCCGCCCGCGCCGGAGCGGCTGTCGACGATCACCGGCTGCCCCCAGCGCTCGGTCAGCTTCAGGGCGATGTAGCGCGACAGGTAGTCGGCGGTGCTGCCCGTGCCCTGGCCGTAGATGCGGATCGGCTTGGACGGATAGGTCGCCGCGGGGTCCTGCGCGTGGGCGAGCGAGGCGAAAAGAAGCGCTGCGGTGAAAGCAAAGATCTTTTTCATATGATGCTCATCTCAGTATGCGGGGCCGAGTGACCACCCCGGCGCTTCGCGCCACCCCTCCACCACCCCGCCGGCTTCGCCGGCACCCCTCCTCAAGATGAGGAGGGGATGAGGAGGGGAAAAATCAATCGAGCTTCGCGCCTGCGGCCTTGACGACCTTGGCCCACCTTGCAAGGTCGGTCTTGATCTGCGCGGCGAATTCTTCGGGCGAGTTCGCCACGGGGTCGATGCCGTCCCGGTCCAGACGCTCGAGGAAATCCGCGCGGCGTATGACGGCGACCGCGTCGTCGTGGATCTTCTTCACGATCTCGCGCGGCGTGCCGGCGGGCGCCAGGAATCCGTACCACGCGGTAATGTCGAAGCCGGGCAGCGTCTCGGCAATCGCGGGCACGTTGGGCAGAGCTTTCGCCCGCGTTGGACCGGTGACGCCGAGCGCCTTGACCTTGCCGCCGCGCGTGAGCTGGATGGAGGCGGTGATGCCACCGAAAATCAGCGGCACCTGGTTGGCGAGCACATCCGCGACGCCCTGGCCGAAGCCCTTGTAAGGCACGTGGATCATGTCCATGTTGCCGGCCATGGTGCGGATCGATTCCATGGCGAGATGCTGCTGGCTCCCGGAGCCGGAGGAGGCATAGCTGATCCTGCCGGGCTGCGAGCGCACCAGCGCGATCAGCTCCTTCACGCTGTTGGCCGGGAACGAAGGGTGTGCGAGCAGCACGAAGGGGCCCGCGGTGACGTTGACCACCGGCGCGAAATCGCGCACCGGGTCGTAGGGAAGCTTGGTCAGCAGGTGCGGGATCACCGTGATGGTCGCGTCCGCGGCGAACAGCAGCGTGTAGCCGTCGGGCGCAGCCTTCGCCACCAGATCGGTGCCGATGCTGCCGCTCGCGCCGGTGCGGTTCTCGACCACCACCGGCTGGTTCCAGATCTTTTGCAGCTCGGCGGACATGATGCGCCCGTAGATGTCGGGCGTGCCGCCGGGCGGGAAGGTGACGATCACGCGCACGGGCTTGGACGGATAGGCCTGGGCCCATGCGGCGGACGGGAAAACCGCCGCCAGCACGGCGAGCGCGAACAGCATTCTTGAGATCATATTCAAGGCTCCTGCGGTGACTCGCGGACGGCGAAAGAATAGCATTATCGGCGTCTCCCTTCGGCGCAGATCCCGTCCTCATTGACCTGCATCAAAGCTGCCGCTAGAGTCCTCGGCACCGCAACCACTCGAGCGAGACCCCCCGTGAAGATGACCTTCATGGTTTTCAACAGCTACTTTGTCGACCGCGCAATGCAGGTACTGGCCGATTGCGGGATCGACTACTACACGAGCTGGGACAACGCCAAGGGCAAAGGGCACGGCACCGAGCCGCATCTCGGCGAGGGTGCCTACGGCAGCACCAACACGGTGCTGATGATCGCCTTCCAGGACGAGGCTCCGCTTGAGAGCCTGATACGCGGCATCGAGGGATTGAACCGGGAGATTCACCGGCCCGCCGACCACTTCCGGTTGTTCCAACTGCCGCTGGAGCGGATCGTCTAGGCAGGCGCAGAGGCAGGTCGCGGCTTCCTGCTGGTCCTCGGCCCTGAGGGCTCTTCGGGTCCGTCCCTTGCGGTTTCTCCCTTACTTTTTCTGGCGAAGTTTGCGGATTGCCGCGAGCTGCGCGGCAAGCGTGGCGAGCTCCGCCTCGACGGTGGCGACTTCCTGCTTGTCTTTCGCCTTGGCTCGCGCTTCCTCGGCGCGCTTGAGCGCCTCGGTCGCCTTGGCCTCGTCGAGGTCGCGGCCGCGGATCGCGGTATCGGCAAGCACGGTGATGACGCCGGGCTGCACTTCGAGGATGCCGCCCGCGACGAACACCAGCTCCTCCTCGCCCCCGCCCGCGGGCTTGATCCGCACCGAGCCCGGCTTGATGCGGGTGATGAGCGGCGTGTGTCTCGGGTAGATGCCGAGCTCGCCCGCTTCGCCCGGGAGCACGACGAACTCCGCTTCGCCGGAGTAGATGCTCGCTTCGGCGCTGACGACGTCGATGTGGATCGTGGCCGCCACTATTTCTTGCCCCCGGCTTCTTTCTTCGCTTCCTCGGGTTTGTTGGCGCCGGTCTCCTTCTTCAGCTCCTCGGCCTTGGCGACCGCTTCCTCGATCGTGCCGACCATGTAGAAGGCCTGCTCGGGCAGCGCGTCGCACTCGCCGTTCACGATCATCTTGAAGCCCTTGATCGTGTCTTTCAACTGAACGTATTTACCCTCTTGCCCGGTGAAGTTCTTCGCCACGCTGAACGGCTGCGAGAGGAAGCGCTGTATTTTTCTCGCGCGCGAGACGGCGAGCTTGTCCTCGGGCGCGAGTTCGTCCATGCCGAGGATGGCGATGATGTCGCGCAGCTCCTTGTAGCGCTGCAGCGTCGCCTGCACCGAGCGCGTGGTGTCGTAGTGGTCCTCGCCGATGGTGTTCGGGTCGACTTGGCGCGAGGTGGAGTCGAGCGGATCGACCGCAGGGTAGATGCCGAGCGAGGCGATGTCGCGCGAGAGCACCACGGTCGCATCGAGGTGCCCGAAGGTCGTCGCGGGCGACGGATCGGTCAGATCGTCCGCCGGCACGTAGATCGCCTGCACCGAGGTGATCGAGCCGGTCTTGGTCGAAGTGATGCGCTCCTGCAGGCGGCCCATTTCCTCGGCGAGCGTCGGCTGGTAGCCCACCGCCGAGGGCATGCGGCCGAGCAGCGCCGAAACTTCGACCCCGGCGAGAGTGAAGCGGTAGATGTTGTCGATGAAGAGCAGGATGTCGCGCCCTTCGTCACGAAAGTACTCCGCCATGGTGAGGCCGGTGAGGCCCACGCGCAGGCGGTTGCCCGGCGGCTCGTTCATCTGGCCGAACACCATCGCGACCTTGGACTCCTCGAGGTTGTCGAGCTTGATGACTTCCGCCTCGATCATCTCGTGGTAGAAGTCGTTGCCCTCGCGGGTCCTCTCGCCCACGCCGGCGAACACCGACTGGCCGCCGTGCTTGGTGGCGATGTTGTTGATGAGCTCGAGCATGGTCACGGTCTTGCCGACGCCGGCGCCACCGAACAGGCCGATCTTGCCGCCCTTCGCGAACGGGCAGATGAGGTCGATCACCTTGATGCCGGTCTCGAGCAGCTCGACCGACGGGGAAAGCTCGTCGAACTTTGGCGCGGCCTGGTGGATCGAACGGCGCTCCTCGGTCTTGATCGGGCCGCCCTCGTCGATCGGGCGGCCGAGCACATCCATGATGCGCCCGAGCGTGGCCTTGCCGATCGGCACCGAGATCGGCGCGCCGGTGTTCTTCACCTGCATGCCGCGGCGCAGGCCGTCGGCCGAACCCATCGCGATGCAACGCACGATCCCGTCGCCGAGCTGCTGCTCGACCTCGAAGGTGAGGCCCTTCTCGGCGAAGCTTTTCTGTGCCGAGTCTTCGAGCACCAGGGCGTCGTAGACCTTGGGCATCCCCTCGCGCGCGAATTCGATGTCGACCACCGCGCCGATGCATTGGACGATGGTTCCGGATGTTTGGGTTTCTGCCATGACGTTTTCCCGATCAAGTCAATTCGTTTACTTCATACCGCCGCCGCGCCGCCGACAATCTCCGAAATTTCCTTGGTGATCCCCGCCTGGCGGTTCTTGTTGTAGATGAGCGTGAGCTCGTCGATGAGGGTGTCGGCGTTGTCCGAGGCGGCTTTCATCGCGACCATGCGCGCGGACTGCTCGGAGGCCATGTTCTCGGCCACCGCCTGGAATATGATCGCCTCGATGTAGCGCGTCAGCACCTGGTCGAGCACCCCTTTCGCCTCGGGCTCGTAGATGTAGTCCCAGGCGCCGACCGGCACGCCGAGCTTTTCGCCGGAGAGCGGCAGCAGCTGCTCGATCACCGGCTGCTGCTTCATGGTGTTGATGAAGCGCGTGTAGCCGATCATCAGCCGGTCGAAGCGGTCGCTGGTGTAGCTGTCGAGCATGACCTTGACCGCGCCGATGAGCTTTTCCATCTGCGGCCGGTCGCCGACCTGCACCGCGTGGGAGACGACGTTCGCGCCGAGGCGCTGCATGAAGCCGAAGCCCTTGCCGCCGATGGCGCACACCTCGATTTTCTCGCCCTCGGCCCCCCATTCCTTGTATTTTCCGAGCGCGAGACGAAGCAGATTCGTGTTCAGCGCGCCGCACAGGCCCTTGTCGGTCGTGACGACGATGAGCCCCACGCCCTTCACCGTGTCGCGCTCGATGAGGAAGGGGTGGCGGTATTCCGGGTTGGCGTGGCTGATGTGCGCGGCGACATTGCGGATCTTCTCGCCGTAGGGGCGCGCGTTGCGCATGCGCTCCTGCGCCTTGCGCATCTTGGAGGCGGAGACCATCTCCATCGCCTTGGTGATCTTCCGGGTGTTCTGCACACTCCGGATTTTCATCCGTATTTCTTTGGTGCCGGGCACTATACGTTTCCTCTTGTCATTCTGAATCGCCGCAGGCGGCGAAGAATCTGCTGTTCGCTTGTGTCAAAAGCAGATCCTTCGCTGCACTCAGGATGACATCAGAAAGAGCCGCTTTTCTTCCAGTCTTCGATGGCCGCCTTGAGCGCCTTCTCCTCGTCGGCCGAGAGGTCCTTCTTGTCTTCCATGTTCTTCACGATCGCCGCGTACTTGCTCTTCACGTAATCGCGCATCGATTTATCGGCCCCGAGTGCTTTTTTCACGTCGATGTCGTCGAAGTAGCCGTTGTTGACGGCGAAGAGGGTCAGCGCCATTTCCCACACCGCGAGCGGCTGGTACTGCGCCTGCTTCATCAGTTCGGTGACCATGCGGCCGCGCTCGAGCTGCTTTCGCGTCGCCTCGTCGAGGTCGGAGGCGAATTGAGCAAAGGCCGCGAGCTCGCGGTACTGCGCGAGCGCGAGCCGCACGCCGCCTCCAGTATCGCGGCGCTTCATGATCTTGGTCTGCGCGGCGCCGCCGACCCGCGACACCGAGATCCCCGCGTTGATCGCGGGCCGGATGCCGGCGTTGAACAGATCCGTCTCCAGGAAGATCTGGCCGTCGGTGATCGAGATCACGTTGGTCGGCACGAACGCGGTGACGTCGCCCGCCTGCGTCTCGATGATGGGCAGCGCGGTGAGCGACCCGGTCTTGCCCTTCACCGCGCCCTTGGTGAATCTCTCCACCCAGGCTTCGGAGCAGCGCGCGCCGCGCTCGAGCAGCCGCGAGTGCAGGTAGAACACGTCGCCCGGGTACGCCTCGCGCCCCGGCGGGCGGCGCAGCAGCAACGAAATCTGCCGGTACGCCCAGGCCTGCTTGGTGAGATCGTCGTAGATGATCAGTGCGTCCTGGCCGCGGTCGCGGAAGTACTCGCCCATGGTGCACCCCGAGTAGGGCGCGATGTACTGCAGCGCCGCCGACTCGGAGGCCGCCGCCGCCACCACGATGGTGTAGGCCATGGCGCCGTGCTCTTCCAGCTTCCTTACGACGTTGGCGATGGTCGAGGCCTTCTGCCCGATCGCGACGTAGACGCAAAAGAGATCTTTGCCCTTCTGGTTGATGATGGTGTCGATCGCCACCGCGGTCTTCCCGGTCTGCCGGTCGCCAATAATGAGTTCGCGCTGGCCGCGGCCGATCGGCACCATCGCGTCGATCGCCTTCAGGCCGGTCTGCACCGGCTGCGACACCGACTTTCTCCAGATCACGCCCGGGGCGACCTTCTCGATTACGTCGCTCGCCTTGGCCTGGATCGGGCCTTTGCCGTCGATCGGCTGGCCAAGCGAGTTGACTACCCGGCCGAGCAGCTCCGGCCCCACCGGCACTTCCAAGATGCGGCCGGTGCATTTCACCGTGTCGCCCTCGGTGATGTGCTCGTATTCGCCCAGGATCACCGCGCCGACCGAGTCGCGCTCCAGGTTGAGCGCCAGGCCGAAGGTGTTCTTCGGGAATTCCAGCATCTCGCCCTGCATCACGTCCGAGAGGCCGTGGACGCGGCAGATGCCGTCGGTGACGGTCACGACCGTGCCTTGCGTGCGCACGTCCGCCGGGAGCGCAAGATTCTGGATCTTGCTGCGGATCAGGTCGCTGATTTCGGATGGGTTCAACTGTTGCATTGTTGCTCCTATTGCCTTGTCATTCTGAGCCCTACGCGTTCGCTCAGGATAAACTCCGCGAAGAATCTGCTGTTGCTCTGTTTTTCAAAAAGCAGATCCTTCGTTTCACTCAGGATGACGAATGCTGTTCTTCGAATTCATTCGTCAGCCCTTCAGCGCCGCGGTCATGCCTTCGAGCTTGCCGCGTACCGAGCCGTCGATGATCGAGTCGCCGACCGAGATGCGCACTCCGCCGATCAGTTCCTTGTCCTGCGAGACGCGCGGCTGCACGCGGCGCTTGAAGCGGCGCTCGAGGTCGGCGACGAGGCCCGAGAGCTGCTTGTTGTCGAGCGGGAAAGCGGTGCGGATCTCGGCCTCGACCACGCCCTCGTGCGCGTTCCTCAGCTGCACGAACTGCGCGTGGATCTCCGGCAGCAGGCCGAGCCTATCGTTGGCAATTAGCAAGTGCACGAAATTGCGCAGCTCCGCGGGAAGATCGCCCGCGCTGAGCGACATGAACAGGTCGTAGAGCTGCCTTGGGCTCAGGTTCGGGTTTGCGATCCAGCCCTGCATCTCCGGGTGGGAGGCAGACCGCGCCATGCCGGCGAGAACCTGCGACCATTTGGCGAGCGCGCTCGCGCCCTCGGCGAGGCCGAACACGGCCTCGGCATAGGGTCGGGCAATGGTCGCGGTTTCGGCCATGGCTATTTCGTCATGTCATTCTGAGGACGCAGTCCGAAGAATCTGCTTTGCGATCAAAAGTAGATCCTTCGTTTCACTCAGGATGACATTCATCAGATTTCCCGCTTGAGCTGGTCGAGCATTTCGGCGTGCGTCTTGGCGTTGACTTCGCGGCGCAGGATCTTCTCCGCGCCGGCAACCGCAAGCGCGGCGACCTGCTCGCGCAGCATCTCCTTGGCGCGCGCGATCTGCTGATCGATGTCGGCCCTGGCGGCGACGATAATGCGCTCGGCCTCGGTGCGGGCGGCGGCCTTTGCCTCGTCGAGCATCTGCGCATCGCGCTTATCCGCCGAGGCGATGATCTCGCCGACGCGGTCTCGCGCCTTGGAGAGCTCCTCGTGCGCACGCTTGCCGGCCGCCTCCAGTTCCTGCCGGCCGCGCTCGCCCGCGGCAAGCCCGTCGGCGATGGTCTTCTGGCGCTGCTCGATCGCACGCATCAGCGGCGGCCAGATGAATTTGGCCGTGAACCAGATGAAAAGCGCGAAGGAGAGCGCCTGCGCGATCAACGTGAGGTTGAGGTTCATATGTGCGTCCCGGAAAAACGATCCGGGGATCGGCCCCGGACCATGCCGCCGTCGCCTAGCCGCCCAGCGCGCCGAGCAGCGGGTTGGCGAAAGCGAAGAACATGCCGATGCCCAGCCCGATGATGAACGAGGCGTCGATCAGGCCGAGCAGCAGGAACACCTTGGCCTGCAGCGCCGGGATCATTTCCGGCTGGCGCGCCGCGCCCTCGAGGAAACGGCTGCACATGATACCCACGCCGACGCAAGCACCGAGCGCGCCCAGCCCGACCATGAGGCCGATGCCGATGCCGGTGTAGGCCTGGATCAGGGCGATGAGTTGGAGTTTTTCCATTATGGGTTCCCTTTCTGGAACATCAGTTGATCAGTGGCTTTCGTGCGCCATCCCGATATAAACGATCGTGAGCATCATGAATATGTAGGCCTGCAGGACGACGATCAGGATGTGGAAGATCGCCCAGATCAGGCCGAGCGGCACGGCGAAGAAGGCGCCCCAAATCCCGGCCGCGGCCATCATCCACAAGAGCAGAAAGATGATCTCCCCCGCATACATGTTGCCGAACAGCCGCAGCGAGTGCGACAGGGGCTTCGAAATGTACTCGACCAGGTTGAACAGGAAATTCGGCAGCCACAGCAGCACGTTCGAGCCGAAGGGCGTGCAGAACAGCTCGTGGATCCAGCCGCCCAGGCCTTTCACCGCGATTGAGAAGTAGATCATCAGCAGCCACACCGAGAGCGCCAGCGCAAAAGTCGTGTTGACGTCGGCGGTGGGCACGACGCGGAATCCGTGCGGCGCGAAAAAATGCGTGACCCACGCGAGGATGTCCACGGGGAGGAAATCCATGGCGTTCATCAGCAGCACCCACAGGAACACGGTGAGCGCGACTGGCGCGATGAACTTGCGGTCGCCGTGGAAGATGCCCTTCGCCTGGTTGTCGACGAATTCGAAGGCGAGCTCGGCGAAAGCCTGGCGCTTGTTGGGCACGCCGGAAGTCGCCCCGCGCACCACCCACCAGAGAAAGCCGAGACCGAAGGCACCGAGCAGCGCCGCCGTCACCAGCGAATCCACGTTCAGCGTCCAGAACGAGCCTTCCCCTACAGGGTGTTGAAAGAAACTGAGATGGTGGCCGATGTAGGTGGTCGGCGTTAGGTTTTGCTCGGCGGCCATTGCGTGAAGCTCTTCGTGAATCCTACTTTTCGCGAACCAGTACTGCCATGGTGAAAATCAGGACCGTGGCGATGAAGGTGCCAATCAGCCCGATCGCGACGACGTCCCTGTACGTCGCCAGCACGACCGACAAGAGGAGAATCATGAGGACCACCTTGACGAACTCGGCCCTCAAAGCAGTGTACAGCGCCTCCCCTGCGGACTTCGGTCTACTGCGTGCAGCCAATGCCGCAAAAGCCAGGCCCGCGACGATCCCTATCGAGCCGCCCAACGCGGCGGAGACTGCTCCGTGTATTCCAGCGGCCAAGACCGCCAACAGGCTTGCAGCTGCGGTGCACAAAACTTGCAGCCCGATGATTGGGCGAAATACGTGCCACACGCCCGCTCCGCAGCCCCGCTCCGCAAAACAAAACCGTAGAATTTTACGGGGAAACCGGTGATCCCGTCAAACCGGCGCAGCCAAGAATGTGCGCGGGTGCAGGGGACTTGCCCGCTGGAATCGCCGGGCGATGCGCGCGTACCCATCGGTATAATGATTTTGCTTTACTGAGGAGGAAGCCATGAGATCAAAGAGCTTGTCCCTGCTCGCCGCACTCGGCCTTGCCTGGTCGAGCGCGCTTTTCGCGCAGCAGAAGATCGAAATGAAGCTCGCCTACTTCGTCGGCGACCAGCACGCGATGTCCCAGTGGCTCATCAAGTGGTCGGAGCAGCTCGAGAAAGGATCGGGCGGCCGCATCGCCGTGAAGCGCTTCCCGAGCGCGCAGATGGGCCCGACTCCGCAGCACTACGATTTCGCCCGAACCGGCCAGGCCGACGTGACCTGGTTCCTCCACGGCGGGACGCCGGGGCGCTTTCCGCTCACCGAGATCGTCAACCTGCCGTTCATGGTCGGCAGCGCCGAGATCGGCGTCAAGGTCCTCAACGACTCCGAGCTGCGCGCGAAGTATCTGGACGCCGAGCACAAGGGCGTGAAGATCCTGATGCTGCTCACGCACCAGCCGGGCGGCCCGCACACTACCAGGAAGCCGATACGCGCACTCGATGATTTCAAGGGCCTGCGGCTGCGCTTCGCCTCGCCGACGGTGCGCGACTTCGTGCAGGCGCTGGGCGCGACGCCGGTGGGCGTGCAGCCGACCGACATTTCCGACCAGCTTCAGAAGGGCACGCTCGACGGCGCCTTCATGGACTACGGCGGCGCTGGCATCGCCTTCAGGCTCGGCGGCATCGTCAAGTACTCGACCGAGCTATACAGCTACGTCACCAGCTTCGGCATCGCCATGAACGAGGATTTCTGGAACAAACTGCCCCCCGACCTGAAGAAGCTGGTGACGGATTCGGTCACCGGCAGGGAAAAGGAAGTCGGCCAGGCCTGGGACGCGCTCGACGTGCCGGGAAAGAAATTTCTGGTTGACGGGGGCGCCGAGGCGATCCGGTTCTCCACCGCCGAGAGCGCCAAGGTGCGCAAGATCGGCGCCGAGGTGTCCGAGGCGAAGATCAAGGAGCTCGAGGGCAAGGGGCTGCCAGCACGCGCCGTGTACGACACGATGCGCAGCCTCGCAGAGAAACACTCGAAGACATCCAAGAGCTTTTGGAACTAGAAGACGCCTTGTCCCCTCCTCATCGAGGAGGGGTCGCTGCGAAGCAGCGGGGGTGGTCGCCGGGCAGCTGTAAACCACCCCGCCGGCTACGCCGGCACCCCTCCTCAAGGGAGGAGGGGACAAACCTCCGGATCCCGCTCAGTTGAAAAACCGGCGCGCTTTCGTCGCCAGGCTCTGCGGCCTGACCGCGGCGGCGTTCGTCGCGGCGATGGTGCTGCTCACGGTCGCCGACGTGGTGCTGCGCGCACTCGCGAACAAGCCGATTCCAGGCGTGCTCGAGATCGTCGAACTGCTGCTCGCATGCAGCTTCTTCCTGGCGCTGCCCGCGACGTTCCTGCGCGACGAGCACATCGTCGTCGACATCATCGACGGCGTGGCGCCGCGACGAGTCCCGCTCCTGAAGCGCATTGCCGCGGCGCTCGCGGTCCTGGCGCTCGCGGTGATGGCCTGGCAGGGCTGGATCGTGGCAAGCGACTCGCTCGCCTTCGGCGACGTCACCTCCTATCTCTCGATTCCGAGGATCGTCTACTGGATTCCGGTGCTCGCGGGCATCATCGGCGCGGCCGCGGCTGCGCTCGCGGCGGTGGCGGGGGACAACGAAGGAAGCAGGCGGTGAGCGTTGCGGCGATCGGCGTTCTCGCCCTCATCGGGCTGCTCGCGCTCATCTTCGCCCGCGTCCCGATCGCCGTCGCCCTGGCGCTCTCGGGCCTCGCCGGCTACGCCGCGCTCGACGGCTGGGGAAAAGCTCTCAAGATGTTCGGCACGGTGCCCTTCGAGCTCGCGAGCGCCTACTCGCTGTCGGTCGTCCCGCTTTTCATTCTCATGGGCGCGGTCGCCTCGCGCGCCAACATGGCGGCAGAGCTATTCGAGGCGTGCAACGCCGCGTTCTCCGGAATCCGCGGCGCGCTCGCCAATGCGACGATCGGCTCGTGCGCGCTGTTCGGCGCGATCTGCGGCTCCTCGATCGCCACGGCGGCGACCTTCTCGAGGGTATCGATACCCGAGATGCGCCGGCACGGCTATGACGCGGCGTTTGCCGGAGGCGCGGTCGCCGCGGCCGGAACGCTTGCCGTGCTGATCCCGCCCTCGGTGCTGCTCGCGATCTATGCCATCGTCGCCGAGCAGTCTCTGCCCAAGCTCTACGCGGCGGCATTCATTCCGGGTTTCGTGCTCGCCGCCCTGTACATCGTAGCGGTGTTTGGGGTCGCCTGGGCCTGGCCTTCCAAAGTACCGCGCGTCGCCGCGATGCGCCTTGCCGCGCGGCTGCGCGCCGCGGTCGGCATGTGGAAGCTCGCGGTGCTCTTCTTCTTTGCGGTATTCGGGATCTACCTCGGCTGGTTTTCGCCCACGGAGGCGGCGGCGGTCGCCGCCTTCGCCGCGATCGTGATTGCCTTCGCCACCGGCGCGATGGGATGGCGCGGCCTTCTCGAGGCCCTGCTCGAGACCGCCTACACCACCGCGGCGATCTTCTTCATCGTGGTCGGCGCATTCATCTTTTCGCGCTTCATCGTGCTCACCCAGGTACCGAACGACCTCGCCCGCTGGGTGCAGTCCGCGGGCGTGGGGCCGCTGTGGATCCTGCTCGCGGTCATCGCGCTGTACTTTTTCCTCGGAACGTTTCTGGACGAGGTCAGCACCATACTCATCACCGTGCCGGTCACGCTGCCGCTCGTGAACGGCATCGGGTTCGACGGCGTCTGGTTTGGCGTGTTCGTCACCGTGATGTGCACCATCGGCCTGATCAGCCCGCCGACCGGAATGACGGTGTTCGTGATCCAGGCGCAGCACTCGGATATTCCGGTGGCGCGGATTTACCTCGGCACGCTGCCGTTCCTCGCCGCCGACTTCGTGCTGGTGGCCATGCTCATCGCCGCGCCGGGGCTCGCGCTGTGGTTGCCCCGCGCGCTGGGCATGTAGGTTCAGGCGCTCAGATCGGATAGACGAGCGAATCGGGCGCCACGTCCGAATCGAGCACGCAGAGCTTTTCCTTGAAGGTCAGGCGACTGCCTGCGATGGCGATGCGATCGTTGTAGCAGCCCGAGACGAAATACTCGGTTCGCCGCTCGGGGAAAGTGCGCAGGATCTGGAAATTCGCCTGCACGCGCAGCTCCTCGTCGGAGGCGGCCTGGACGCGGAAATTGGAAATGGTATGGCGCTGCACGTGGGGCTCGTAGTCCTCCGACTGACCGATCGCGACGATGCGGTCGCGCATCGACGTCTTGCTGGTCAAAGACATGATGTCCTCGTCCGGTCCCATGCGCAGGCTCCTGCGTGTCATGACGCGGTAGGTGCAGGAGTCCAGGAAAAACTCCGGCCACTGCTGGAGCCGGCCGCCGTCGAGACACTCGGCGTAGCGGAAATAGAGCTCCTGGACATCGAGCCGCATCTCGGTGGTGAGGATGGTTTTTTCCGTGACGGGCATGAGCGCTCCGATCTCTCGAGTATAGGCGACGGCGACTTTTGCGCGATCAGGCATGGTGGGTTAGAGCGAGAGGCGCGCGATCCTCTCAGGCGTACGCCGATGCGATCCGGATATCAGCTTCGCCCACCCCTTGGATGTACGCATGCAACAAATCGCCCGGCTTCACCGGGCCCACTCCCGCGGGCGTGCCGGTCATGATGATGTCCCCCGGGTGCAGGGTGTACATCGCAGACCCGAACTCGATCAGCCGCTCGATGTTGTAGACGAGATACTTCGTGTTCGAATTCTGCCTGACCTCGCCGTTTACCTTGATCGACAGATCGAGGTTGTTCGGATTGGCGATCTCGTCCGCTGTGACGAGCCACGGCCCGAGCACGCTGTAGGTGTCGATCGATTTCCTGAAGCACTGGAGCTCGGGCCCTCTTACAGTCATGTCGAGACCGATCGAGTAGGCGCAGACGTGCTCGAGCGCCTTTTCCTTTGGGATCTTATTGCCGCGCTTGCCGATGACAAGCGCGAGTTCCACCTCGTGGTCGTTGCGCCGGTCGGGCCAGCGCAAGCGTATCTCCTCGCCGAAGCCGATGAGCGAGGAGTTTGCCTTTAGGAACAGACCCCACTCGCCGATCCCCTTCTGGATATTGGTGCGTCCGTGGGCGATGCCCGGGTCCTTGATCGATTCGGCGATATGGTCGTTGTAGTTGATCGGCGCGCCGATGATCTTCGAGGGATTCGGCACCGGAGAGAGCAGCTTCACCCTGGCGAGCGGCTTTTTCCTCGCTTTGGGCATGAGTTTCTTCGCCGCGGCCAGAACGCGCCTGAGATTCACGATCAGCGGGTCGCCCTGCGCGATAGGCCAGCGCTGCTCGGGGATCGCAGAAAGCGCCTGGGTCACATCGAGCACCTGGTCTCCCTGCACCACGCCGAGGCGGTTGTTGTCGAAGCGGCAAATTTTCATGGTTTCTAGAGCGTCGGGTTGTTGACTTCGCCGCCGAGGGCGACGAGACCCCAGCTTGATGCCTGCGCATCGAAGCTGAAGCTGATGTGGCCGGCGAGTGAATGCGCGTCGCGGAAGATGCGCTCGAGCGGATAGGTTTCGTAGATGCCGTTCGCGCCAGCCATGGCGTGCAGGAGATCAACCGCCTCGGTGCACAGGTTCACCGCGTAGGCGAGGTTGCGCTTGAAGCGCAGCTTGGTCAGTGCGTCGGCCATGACTTTCCGGTTCGCGATCTCCTGGCCCTCAATGGCGTCACTGCGGAGAATCAGACGCGCCGCGTCGATCTTGGCGCCCGCCGCGCCTATCCTCAGTTGCACCGCCTGGAAATCGCGCATTTTCGCGCCGGTGTAGTTGGTGCTCCTTTCCTTCACCGCTTCGATCGAAAGCTCCAGCGCGGCTTGAGCGTTGCCGATAGCGCAGGCGCCGATGCCGTGGCCGAGCAGCGCGCTGGCGGCGATCTGATATGCGGGATTCGGGTTGGTGCGGGCGCCGGGAAAACGGTCGCCGCCACGCGTGTCGTACATGCACAGCGCCTTATACTCGGGAACGAACACATCCTTCGCGATCACGGTCATGCTGCCGGTCGAGCGCATGCCGAGCACGCGCCAGTCGTCGACAACCTCGTACTGCGACTTGTGCACCAGGCACATGCGGTGATCGACGACGCGCTCGCCGTCTTTCACCGTCACGGCGAGCATGTTCCAGTCGGCGATGTTGACGCAGCTGGAGAAGTTCCACTTGCCGCCGATCACGAAACCGCCGTCCGTCTTTTTGCCGCGCCCCTGCGGGAAGGCGATGCCCGAGGCGATGAGTGCTTCGGGGTTTTTGCCCCAGACTTCCTCCTGCGCGCGCTCGTCGTAAAGCGCGAGCATCCAGTGGTGGATCTGCAGGTTGGCCAGGTTCCAGCCCGTCGAGGCGCAGCCGCGCGCGAGTTCCAGCGGAAAATCCACGTAGGCGATGAAGTCGTACTCCATGCCGCCCCAGCGTTTGGGCTGCATGGTGCGCAACAGGCCGCTCGCATGCAGGTCGGCGATCGTCTCCGCGGGCATGACGCGCGCCGATTCTGCAGCAGCCGCCCGCTCGCGCAGCGCGGGCACCAGCGCGCGCGCGCGCGCGATCGCCTCTTCGTAGGAGACGCCGGCGAAGCTCGGCGCGCCGCTTTTCCGAACAGCCTGCGGGGCGTTCATTACGCGGCGACCTTGGCCTTCGCGGTCTTCTTCTTCGAGGGCTGCTTCGGCGATGTCGCGCGCGGCATCTTGGAGTAGTCTTCGCCGCCCCAGTCCGGCGCCTCGGTGACGCCCCAGAAGTTCAGCTCGATGGTGAGTCCGTCCGGGTCCTTGATGAACAACTGGTAGAGCTGCGATTCAGGAAAATTCCGCGGCCGGCATTTGACGTCGAGCTTCTGGAGATGCTTCACGAACTTGTTCGGGTCGGTCGCGAGAAACGCGATGTGGTCGATCACGCCGGAATTGCTGGTCGCCGCGTTCCTCGGGCTGCCGAGATAGTAGAGCTCGGAGTTCGGAACCCCGGCCTGCGCCATGTGCACCTGGATCTTGCCGTTTATGCCCAGCCAGTAGCCGGGGAACGGAAAATCCGGCCGCGGCATGACTTCGAAGCCGAGCACGTCGCAGTAGAAATCCTTGGTGCGCTCGAGGTTGTTCGCGCGGATGAGATAGTGGTTCAGTTCGGTAACGGGCATGGTGTGCTCCTTGATTCTGTGCTCGGGGCCTGGCGCCCCTCGGGACAGGAGCATTATGCCAAGAACGCGCCGGGCGGACACCTCTCGGGGTCGGAAATCGCGCCGAATCGAAGTACACTTTGCGCTTTACATGGAGGAGAGAACAACGTGGGCACGATGATAGAACTGGCCGCCTCTGACGGCCACAAATTCGCCGCCTGGCGCGCCGAGCCGAAGGGAAAGCCGCGCGGGGCACTGATCGTGGTTCAGGAGATCTTCGGCGTGAACAGCCACATCAAGAGCGTCGCCGACGGTTACGCCGCGGACGGCTATCTCGCCATCGCGCCGGCGTTCTTCGATCGGGTCGAACGCGGGCTCGATATCGGCTACACCCCGGCCGACATCGAAAGGGGCCGCGTGTTCATACCCAAGATGCAGTGGGACACCGTGATGAAGGATGCGGGTGCCGCCCTAACGAACGTGGAGTCCGCCGGCAAGGTGGGGATCGTCGGCTACTGCTGGGGTGGAACGGTGTCCTGGGTCTCGGCGGCGCGCCTCTCGGGGCTGGCTTGCTCGGTCTGCTACTACGGCGGCGGGATCGCCGGTCTGATCGGCGAGCAGCCGAAGTGCCCGGTGATGTTCCACTGGGGCGAGACCGACCATGCGATCCCAGTGGCCGACGCGAAGAAAGTCGCCGCGGCGCATTCCAAGGCGCAGTCGTTCATCTACCAGGCGGGCCACGGCTTCAACTGCGACCAGCGCGGTTCCTATCATGCTGAAAGCGCGAAGCTCGCGCGCACGCGGTCGCTCGATTTCCTGCGCAAGCACATCGGATAGATCTCACCGCAGCGCAGGCAGGCGAAAGTGTCGTCGATCCAAGTCAAAAAGCTCGCGGACGCGCTCGGCGCCGAAGTGAGCGGCGTCGATCTGTCCCGCACTCTTCCCGCCGGGACCTTCGCCGAAATCCGCAAGGCCTGGCTCGATCATCTGGTGCTTCGATTTCGCGAACAGACGCTCTCCGATCCGCAGCTGATCGCATTCAGCAAGCTCTTCGGCGAGCTCGATCCGCCGGGACCCAATCCCTACGGCAAGCCGTTCCTGCCCGAGCATCCCGAGATGAACGTAATCTCCAACATCAGGACGGGCGGCGCGCCGATCGGCGGATTGGGCGACGGCGAGGCGATTTGGCACGCCGACATGACCTACGTCGACTCACCGCCGATGGCCGCGATCCTGTACGCGCTGGAGGTTCCACCATCGGGCGGCGACACCTACTGGGCGAACATGTACCTCGCCTACCAGAAGCTGCCGGCGAACCTGAAAAAACGCATCGAGGGCCGCAAGGCGGCCCACGATGCCACCTACAACAGCGCCGGTGTCATGCGCAAGGGTTACCAGGAGGTGACCGATCCGCGCAAGGCGCCGGGCGCGCAGCACGAACTCATCCGCACGCATCCCGAGACCGGCCATCCGTGCCTCTTTCTCGGGCGCCGACGCAACAGCTACATCGTCGGCATGGAACTGGACGAGAGCGAAGCGCTCCTCGACGAGTTGTGGGCGCACGCGACCCGGACCGAGTTCACCTTCTGCCAGCAATGGCGGGTTGGCGACGTGCTGATCTGGGACAACCGCTGCACGCTGCACCGGCGCGACTCTTTCGATCCGAGCGCGCGTCGCCTCATGCATCGCACCCAGATCAAGGCCGATCGGCCGCACGCCTGAATCTCCCGTAGGAGCGCCGGCCCGGGGCTCGGCGTCGCGCTCGACGGGGCGAAGCTCGCGCGCTACCCTACCGGTTCGCGTAAAGGGAGGACATCAATGACTCTCCGCTTCCGGTATGCCTTCGCCGCCTTTATCTGCATGCTCGCCGCCGCGTCCGCGTTTGCTCAAGGGTATCCGACGCGGTCGATAAGAATGCTCGTCCCGTTTGCTGCGGGAGGCACGGTGGACATTGTGGCGCGCCTCGTCGGCGTGAAGCTCGCCGAAGACCTGGGCCAGCCGCTCATCGTGGAAAACAAAGGCGGCGCAGGCGGTTCCATCGGCGCCGCTCTGCTCGCCAAATCGCCCGGCGACGGCTACACCCTGATGACGATGCACCAGGGACTCGCCTTCAACGCCGCGCTGTACTCGAACCTTCCCTACGACACGCTGCGCGATCTCGCGCCGATCGCCTACGTGGGCGCGACGCCGAACGCGCTGGTCGTTACTAACTCATTGCCGGTAAGGACAGTGCAGGAGTTTCTCGCCTACGCGCGCGCCAACCCGGGCCGCATCGCTTATGGTTCGGGAGGAGTCGGCAGCGCGGGACATCTCTCGGTCGAGCTACTGCAGTCGCTTAGCGCGACGAAGCTCACTCACGTGCCGTACAAGGGAGCCGGCCCGGCGATCACCGATCTTATCAGCGGCCAGATCCAAGCGATGCTGACCACCATGCCGTCGGTGATGCCTCACGTGAAAGGCGGCAAGGTGCGCGCTATCGGCACTTCCGGCGCGCGCCGTTCGCCGGCGCTGCCGGAGCTGCCGACCATCGCGGAAGCAGGCGTGCTCGGTTACGAATACACGCCCTGGTTCGGAATGTTCGGCCCGGGCACGCTTCCAAAGGAGCTGACCGCGCGGCTCAACGCGGCCGTCAACAAGGCGCTCGCCGATGCCCAACTGGAAGAGAAGCTCGCGCAGCAAGGCTTGGAAGTACAGGCGATGACGAGCGGTCAATTCAGCGAGATCGTGCGCGGCGACGTGGCACGGTGGGGAAAAATCATCCGCGAACTGGGCGTGCGCGTCGAATGAGCCGTGTCGACGCCCGTCTTATAGGCCCCGCGACCGTGGGGGCGTCATGTCGATTTTCTCGCAGGCCTAGCGCGCCTTGCGTACCGGGCGCGGCAGGACGCCGGCCGCCTCGATCTCGCGCATCGACCGGCCGGTGAATTCCGAGCTCGGCGCGTCGCCGCCGATCACGAACATCAGCGTCGAGTATTTGTTCTTAGGCCCCTTGGTGACGTTCATGAAGCGTCGGATCGCGCCTGGCGGGAACGAGATCACGTCGAGCGGCTTGAGATCCATGTGCTCGAGCCTGCCGCGCTCGTTCTCCCAGATCGCTCGCCAGGTGCCCGTCATGGCGATGAAAGTCTCGTTGGTGTCGTGGTTGTGCAGCATCGGGCCCTTGCCGGGATAGGCCCGGCAGTAGCCGAGGTTGAAGCCTTCGGAAATCTTGATCGCCGCCATCCTCGCGGCCTTGAGCCCCACGGGCGACTGCTTGCCGCCGCGCTCGGTTTTGGGCGGCTGGAAGCCGATGACGTTGTAGAGGATGCGCTCGCAGCCGGGCATCTTCGAATCCGGCAGCCCGCCGTCCGAGCCCTTGAGTTTCCTGAAGCGGGCGACGCGCCTGAGCATCTCCTTTCGCGAAATGCCGCGGCGCGGCAGGGTTTCCTCGTATTCCATGACGATCTCCTTTGGCGTGCTTCATAATACTACCGAGGAGGAGAGATGAAAGCACCGCGCTTCGCCTACGCGAGACCGGCGAGCATTGCGCAGGCGCTTGCGCTGCTCGCCGAGCACAAGGACGAGGCGAGAGTGCTTGCCGGCGGCCAGAGCCTCGTGCCGATGCTGAATTTCCGCGTCGCCGCGCCGAAGGTTCTCGTCGACATCAACCGCATCGCGGGGCTCGCAGGAATCAAGGTCGGCAAGGATCACATTCGCATCGGCGCGCTCACCCGTCATGTGGAACTCGAGCGCTCGCCCGCTATCGCGAGTCACCTGCCTCTGGTTGCCCAAGCCATGCCGCATATCGCGCATCCGGCGATCCGCAACCGGGGTACTTTCGGGGGCAGCTGCGCGCTCGCCGATCCGGCGGCGGAGCTTCCCGCCTGCGCGATCGCCCTTGGCGCCGCTTTCGTCATCGCCGGCAGGAAAGGCGAGCGGCGCGTCGCCGCGCCGGACTTCTTCCGCGGCCTTTACGCGACTGCGCTCAAGACCGGTGAGCTTCTTGTTGCCGCGGAATTTCCAAAGGCGAAGCCCGGCTACGCCTCGGCGTTCGGCGAGCTGGCGCGCCGCCACGGCGACTACGCCATGGTCGGAGTCGCCGCGCACGGATCAACGCAAGGCGGTAAATTCGCCGACATGCGCGTCGTATTCTTCGGCGTCGGCGACCGGCCTGCGCGCGCCGCGCAGTTCGAGCGCGCGCTCGAAGGCAAGCCCGCGGCGGCAGCGACTATAGAGGGCGCGCTCGCGAGGCTCGACGCCGACCTCGACCCGCGCGCCGATTTGCAAGCCTCGGCGGCAATGAAACGCCATCTCTCCAAGGTGCTGGCCGGACGCGTGCTCAAGCAAATGGTTTCAGCATGAGCTCGGCCGTCGAAACAGTCGAAATCTCCCTCACCGTCAACGGCGAGCGGGTGAAGCGCGCCGTTTCCGCGCGCATGAGCCTCGCCGACTTCCTGAGGATCGAGTTGGAGCTCACCGGCACCCACCTGGGCTGCGAGCACGGCGTGTGCGGCGCCTGCACGGTGCGCGTGGACGGGGAGATCGTGCGCGGCTGCCTGATGTTCGCCTGCCAGGCCGACGGCTGCGCGGTGGACACCGTCGAAGGCCTCTCGGACTCGCGCGAAATCGAGGAGCTGCAAAGCGCCTTCGTCCTCACCAATGCCCTGCAGTGCGGCTTCTGCACGCCGGGGATCCTGATCGCAGCTCAGTCGCTCCTGCGCGACGAGCCGAGCCCTTCACGCGAACGAATTCGCGAGTTCCTCTCCGGGAACTACTGCCGCTGCACCGGCTATCAGGCGATCGTCGATGCGATCGAGGCTGTTGCCAAGGCGAGAGCAAGCAGAAGCAAATGAGATGTCATCCTGAGCCCTTCGCTTTGCTCCAGGATAAACTCCACGAAGGATCTACTTTTCCAGAAGCAAAAGCAGATTCTTTTGGCTGTGTATTCGTAGGCCCCGTGAATCGCGAGGGGGCAAAACTTGGAGCAGCTTATGCGCGCCATCGCTGGAACGGTGATCGCAGCCATACTTGCCTTTCTATTCTTATCTTATTGCGCTTACGAAATTCTTGATAAGGCGACCGACCAGTATCTAAGCGCGTTAATGACGAAGGTAGCCCCGCCGCTTTTCGCCGCATTCGCAGGGGCACTTGCCGCCTACCTCTTTGCGGTAAATAGGGAGCATGCAGCAGAAGAACGTGACCATATCAGTGCCGGAAACTTTGCGGTGTTTACGCTTCATCATATGTACGCTGTTCTATCTACCGTTAAATCGCATTACATCGATCCGACACGAGCTGACCCAGACCGATGGTTTTCAATGAATACGCCTGCGCCAGGTTTTGTACGAGAAATCAGTTTTGATCTAGAGGCGCTAAATTTCTTTTTGGATCATCCTTCCGAGAAAAACCCCGGGGGCCAATTGTTATCCGACCTACTATTTCTTGGGGAGCAGTTCAGAACCATCATTCGTATGTTGGACGAGCGAGGACGATTGATCGGAGAAGAAGTCATCCCCGCACTTCACAAAATAACCATACCGACCTCAGGTACACTTGCTGAGGCCGTTCGAACTGTTTTTCCTGCTTATCACCGTCGCTTGATTGGATTGACGAATGATCTTGTCACCAGAGTTGACGATTTGGTGCTAGAACTCGAAAAGATTTATCCGCGACTTCAATCCACTCTGAAATTCCTGCTTCCCCGAGGAAAGTTCATGCCCTTAAATTTCAGCGAACCGCCCAAAATCTAACGGTGCACCAATAAGGGAGCGCACTATGCGGATCTTGGCAATGCTTGGAATTGTCGTGGCAATTGTCTCTGTGGCTGTGTCCGCGGGAGACAATGAGGACGGCGTGAAGTTTTTGCAGGCCAAGGATTACTCCCGCGCATTGAGTTCGTTTCGCAAGGCAGCGTTACAGGGAAGTGCTTCCGCACAATATAACTTGGGCCTAATGTACGACAACGGCCATGGCGTCCCTAAGGACTACCACGAGGCCCTGTCCTGGTATTCCAAGGCGGCAGCGCAGGGGCTTGGTGAAGCGCAATTTAATTTAGGCGCCATGTATGCCGGAGGCTATGGCACGCCACGAGACTACAAGCGGGCCATATCATGGTACGAGAAGGCAGCAGCGCAGGAGGTCGCGCAAGCGCAACTAAACTTGGGCGTCTTGTATGAGAAAGGTGAAGGTGTACCGAAGAACTACGCGCGAGCGCTGTTTTGGGTTAGAAAAGCTGCCGCGCAGGACTTTGCGGCCGCACAAGCGACCTTGGGTGAAATGTATGACGAGGGCAAGGGTGTACCGCGAGACTATGTACGGGCAAGGTCCTGGTATGAGAAAGGAGCAGCGCAAGGGCATGTGGGCGCGCAAAACAACTTGGGTGTCATGTATGACGAAGGCAAAGGAGTGGCTCAGGACTACAAGAAAGCGATGCTCTGGTATAGCAAAGCAGCTGCGCAGGGCTATGCGCCAGCGCAAGTTAGCGTCGGAGTTATGTATGACCAGGGCCAAGGTGTCGCCCGAGACTTTAAGATTGCGAAGTCGTGGTACGAGAAAGCAGCCGAGCAAGGGAATTCTCAGGGACAATTTAATTTGGGCATAACCTATGTCCAAGGCCAAGGGGTATCGCCCGATTTAATTGAAGCGCACAAGTGGCTAAGCCTTGCGGAATCGCAGGGCCTACCCAGTGCCCGAAAGTATCGTGAGCTTGCTGAAAAAAAAATGAAGCCTGGGCAGATAGCAGAAGCACGGCGCCGCGCAAGTGATTGGACCAAAGTACACAGTAGTTTGCTCCGGCCAGCCCAACCCAGTGCCAAATAGCTTTGGCCAGAATGCGAGGTTGACTCGCCAGGAGAATGTAGGGAAAACGGAGAACTCTCAGCGGGTTTTGCCGAGACTCTACGAGTGAGGAATTACAGAAGGCGGCAATGCTACGACTCAAGATGACCGAATGAGCGAGTTCGACGAAACGACCAAGACGCTCAACTTCGACGCGCCGAACAGCTACGTCGGGCGCTCGGTGACGCGCCCGAACGCGCGAAGGTTGGCGCAGGGACGCGGGCAGTACGTCGATGACATCGTGCTGCCGCGCATGGTGCACGTGGCCTACGTGCGCTCGCTTCACGCGCACGCGAAGATCGTGAAAATCGAAAGCAGGAAGGCCGCCGCGATGCCCGGCGTGGTGCGCGTTGTTACCGGCGCCGAAATCGCGATGGTCTGTAAGCCCTACGTGGGTGTGCTCACCCACCTTGCCGGCATGCGCTCGCCGCCCCAGTACCCGCTCGCCATGGACGTCGCGCGCTGGCAGGGCGAGCCGCTGGTGGCCGTGGTCGCGCAGTCGCGCGCCGAGGCCGAGGACGCCATGGAAATGGTCGAGGTGACTTACGAAGAACTACCCGCCGCGCTCGACGCGGAGCGCGCGCTCGATCCGTCCGAGCCGAAAATCCACAAGGAGTTCGACAGCAACCTGTGCTTCCAGAGGATCGTCGACACGGGCGGCGTCGACGCGGCGATGAAGGCCGCGCACCTCGTGGTCGAGGACACGATCCACTTCGGCCGCCACACTGGCGTCACCATGGAGCCGAGGGCGATCATTGCGGACTATAACCGCGCCGAGGAAGCGATGACCGTGTATCACTGCGGCCAGTCGCCGCACATGATGCAGGGGATCATCGCGAGCCGCCTTTCGCTGGACGAGCACCGCGTGCGCGTCGTCGCGCGCGACGTCGGCGGCTCCTTCGGCATCAAGATCCACACCTACGGCGACGAGATCGCCGCCTGCGCGCTGTCGCTCATGCTCGGGCGCCCGGTGAAGTTCGCCGCCGACCGCTACGAATCGTTCCTCTCGGACATCCACGCGCGCGACCACCGCGTCAAGGCGAAGCTCGCGGTCGATCACGACGGCAATATCACCGCGCTCGAGATCGACGACCTCACGGGAGTCGGGCCGTACTCGATGTTCCCGCGCTCCTCCGGGGTCGAGTGCAACCAGATCCTGAATCTCACGGGAGGGCCGTACAAGCACAAGGAGTACCGCGCCAAGGGCACGGTCGTGTTCCAGAACAAGAACATGATGTGCCAGTACCGCGCCGTGGGCCATCCCATCGCGATCGCGGTGGCCGAGCACATGGTCGACCAGGCCGCGGCGAAGCTTGGCATCGATCCGGCCGAAATGAGGAAGAAGAATCTCATCCCCGACGACGCCTACCCGTGCAAGTCCGCCTCGGGAATGCGCTTCGAAGCGCTGTCGCACCACCAATGCATGGACAAATTGCTTGCGCTGATGAAGTACGACGAGCTGCGGCGCGAGCAGACCGAGCTGCGCAAGAAAGGGATCCACCGCGGCATTGGGCTTTCTTCTTTCATCGAGGTCACCAACCCGAGCCCGATGTTCTACGGCGTGGGCGGCGCAAGGATCGCGGCTCAGGACGGCTGCACCATCAAACTGGACGCGAACGGCTCGATCGTCGCCGCGACCGGCGTCACCGAGCAGGGCCAGGGAACTGAAACGATCATGGCGCAGATCGCCGCGACCGCGCTCGGCGTCGAGATGAGTTGCGTGAAGGTGCTGACCGGCGACACGGACAAGGTGCCCTACGGCGGCGGCACCTGGGCCTCGCGTGCGGCGGGTATCGGCGGGGAAGCCGTGCTCCAGGCTGGCTTGGCGCTCAAGCGCAACATCCTGGAAGTCGGCGCGGTGATCCTGAAGGCCAGCGCTGCGGATCTCGACATCGTGGACGGCAAGGTCGTGAAGAAGGGAACCGACCAGGGCTTGACGCTCGCCGAACTTGCGCGCATCTGCTATTACCGCGGGAACGAATTGCCGATCGACTTCCAGCCTGAGCTCATCGTCACTCGCCACTACCGCGTCAAGGATTACGCCTTTGTGTTCAGCAACGGCGCCCAGGGCTGCTCTCTGGAAGTGGACACCGACACCGGCTTCGTGAAGCTCCTGAAGATGTGGTGCGTGGACGACTGCGGCCGCGTCATCAACCCGATGCTGGTGGACGAGCAGGCGCGCGGAGGCATCGTGCAGGGCATCGGCGGCGCGCTCTACGAGCACTGCCTCTACGACGATCGCGGGCAGCTCTTGAACGCCACGATGGCCGACTACCTCGTGCCCATGGCCGCCGAGATGCCCGACATCGAATGTGGACACGTGGAAACACCGACGAAGACCTCGATGCTGGGCGCCAAGGGCGCTGGGGAAGCGGGCACCGGCGGCGCGCCGGCGGCGATCATGAACGCGGTGAACGACGCGCTGCGTCCGCTCGGGGCGAAGGTGACAAGCCAGCCGATCACGCCTGAGATCGTGCTTCGGGCGCTTGGGAAGGTCTGATCCTCACTCGAAAGTACCCCGCCGCAGCGCCTTGACGCGCCCGCGCCGGGTCTTGCCCTCCAGGCGCCGCAGTTTCGACGCGCGTGTCGGGCGTGTGGGCTTGCGTGCCTTGGGCGCGTGCGCGGCGGCGTCCACCAGCTCCTGAAGCCGCGCGAACGCTTCCTCGCGATTCATCTCGAGACTGCGGTGCTGCTGCGACTTGATGACGACGACGCCCTCGTCCGTGATGCGGCGGTCGCGGCGCCGAAGGAGCCGGTGCTTCACCGCTTCGGGCAGCGACGAGGCACGGATGTCAAAGCGCAGATGAACCGCACTCGAGACCTTGTTGACGTTCTGGCCGCCCGCGCCCTGCGCGCGCACCGCGCGGATCTCGATCTCTCCGGGTGGGATGCTCAAGCGAGCGGCGCTCATGGCCTCGGGCGCAGGGGACCCTGCGAGCCTACTTTGCGGGCGACGGACGGATGAGAAGGCCGGTGGTGGAAATGCGCAGCTCGAGCTCGGCGGGCTCGCTTACGGGAAAGAAGGCGGCCGAGCCGTACTCGGCGTCGAACAACACCCCCAGGTACGGGAAGCGCCGGCGCAACTCGAACAGGTCTATCGCCTTCGTCTGTCCAAGCGCGTACAGCGTGCGCGAATTGGCGCGCTCCTTGTCGATCTCGCGGTAGCGTCCCCCGACGCGGTCGAGCTCGTATGCGGTGTGCAGCCCCAAGGCATTCGCGAGCGCATGCCACTTGAGGATGCGCGCGTCCACATAGATCTCGTCCCCGGCGATCAGGTAGGTCCCCTCGCGGCCGTCGGGGAAGCGCAGCGTCGCGGTGAAGCGTTGCGGCCCGGAGGGGCGGACCGCGATGCGCGCGGCAAGGTCCTCGCGCGTGAGCGCGCGGTAGCCCTGGATGCCGAGGGTGATCGTTCCCTCGAGCAGCCCAAGAGAAATAAGCAGCAGCCCGAGGAGCGTTCGGGTCGTAAAGCGCAGGGGGCGAAGGCTGAAGAGCGCGGTGAGGCCGGCGATGATGAGGATCGCGCCGACCGAGACGAGCACGGCGGCGCCCAGCATCCACGGGAGGCTAGCTGCGGGGATAAACGGACCCAAGTCAGGCATGCGGTGCTCTAGATCCCTCGGCGCGTTTCGCGCAAACGGCGCTCAAGCAGAACTTCCCAGATAGTAATTCTTCACCAGATCATTCTGCTCCAGCTCGGCGACCGTCTTTCCCTCAAATACGATCTCGCCGTGCACGATGATGTAGCCGCGGCTGGCGATGCGGATCGCCTGATGGAAGTTCTGCTCGGCCATCAGGACGGTCAGCCCGTAGCGCTCCTTCAGCTCCTTGATCTTGGAAATAGTGTTCGAAACGAGAATGGGGGAGAGGCCAACCGAGGGCTCGTCAATCAGGAGCAGGCGCGGCGAAGACATGAGGGCGCGGGCGATGGCGAGCATCTGTTGCTGGCCTCCGGACAGCGATCCGGCCAACTGGCGCCGGCGTTCCTGCAATGCCGGGAACAGCTCGAAGGAAAACGCCAGATTCTTCGCGATATCAGCGCGGGCGAGCGGCCGGAATGCGCCGAGCAGGAGATTTTCCTCGACCGTGAGCCGTGGAAAAAGGCGCCGGCCCTCCGGCACCATGGCAAGGCCCAGACTCACGATCTGTTCGGTCGAGAGCCGCGTCAGGTCGTGCCGCGCGCCGTCCATCTCCAAAGTAATCGAACCCCGGGTAGGCCGCACCATGCCCATGACGCACTTCATGAGCGTGCTTTTTCCGTTGCCGTTCGTGCCGAGCAGCGCGACCGTCTCGCCCTGGACTATCGTCATGGACACCCCGTGCAGCGCGCGGACCGCGCCGTAGCCCGCGTCGATATCGGAAACCGAAAGACTAAGCTCCAAGGTAAGCCTTCTGCACGTCCGGGTTTTTGACGATCGCCTCGGGCGTGCCTTCGCAGATGATCTTGCCCGCATCGAGGCAGACCACCCGCTGCGAGAAGCGCATCACCGCCTGCATGATGTGCTCGATCATGATGATGGTGATGCCGCTCTCGTTCAGCTTGAACAGGATCGCCAGCACCTCGTTCACCTCGTTGCCCGAGAGTCCCGCCATAGCCTCATCGGAGATGAGCAGCTTCGGGTGCGCGGCCATGGCGCGCGCCAGCTCGAGCTTGCGCAGCTCGACCTGCGAGAGCCGGTTGGACTGTGTTTGTGCCTTGTCGGCGAGCCCGATGGCCTCCAGGATGTGGAACACCTCTTCTTCCTTGCCGCGCCCGACGTACTCCAGCGGCACGAGCAGGTTCTCGAGCACCGTCATGCTGGTGAACGGCCGCGGGATCTGGAAGCTGCGCGCGATGCCGCGGCGGGTGCGCTGGTAGGCGGCGAGCCGCGAGATTTCCTCGCCCTGGAACGCGATCGAGCCGCCATCGTTTTGCAGCGTGCCCGAGATGCAGTTGATCAGCGTGGTCTTGCCCGAGCCGTTCGGCCCGATCAGGCCGAAGCGCTCGCCCGGCGCGATGTCGATGCTCACTTCGGAGAGCGCTGTGAAGCCTCCGAAGCGCTTCGAGACAGCTCTTACCGAGAGGAGGCTTTGAACCATCGCTTGAACAGGCCGAGGATGCCTTCGGGGGCGAGGACTACGAACACCACCAGCAGCACGCCGACGATCAGCACGTTCACCTCACCCGAGACGGTGACCGTGACGACCTGCTGCAAAGTGCCGAGCAGGATCGCGCCGACGATCGGCCCCAGCCAGTGCGACATGCCGCCGATGATCGAACTGCCCAGCGCGCCGATGGTGTAGTTCAGGTTGAAGGTGGACGCCGGCTCGATGAAGCTCAAGTACATCGGCATGGGTGCGCCGGCCGCGCCCATCAGCGCTCCGGACACCGTGCAGGCGAAGAGTTTGAGTTTGAGCGTCGGCACCCCGCAGGACTCGGCCGCCTCCTCGCTGTCGCGCAGCGCGCGCAGCCCGCGCCCGATCCACGACACCTGGACATAGCGGGCGATCGCGACCGAAGCGACGGCCATCGCCACCATCACGGCAAAGAGCATTCGCGTATAGCTGCCGAAGATCTCGACGGGTGGGCGCAGCAGCTGCAGCCCGGTGGCGCCGCCGACGTAGCGCCAGTTCACCATCAGCGTCTCCATGATGAAGATCACGGCGACCGTGGCTATGGCGAAAAAGATGCCGCGCAGCCGCAGTGTGAGAAGGCCCACGCCGAAGCCGAGCAGCCCGCCCATCAGCGCGGCACCGGCGATCTGCACGGCGAGCGGCAGGTGCAGCCACTTGAATAGCACCACCGCCGCGTAGGCGCCGATGCCAAAGAACGCCGGCGTGCCGAAGTTCACGTAGCCTGCATAGCCGCCGAGGATGTTCCATGCGGTGGCGAGCACCACGAAGGTGAGGACCATGTAGCCCGCGTAGAAGACATACTCGTTGATGATCGGGCTGAATGCCAGCCCCACCCCCGCGATGAGCACGGCGACAGAACCGACCCAGAATTTCATCGGCCGAACAGCCCTTGGGGGCGAACCCCGAGTACCACCAGCAGCAGCCCGAAAGCTACCGCGGGCGCCCACGAGGCGCCGAAGAGCATCAGCACGATCGACTCGGAGATACCCAGGATCAAGCCTGCACCGAGCGTCCCGGTCATGCTGCCGAGCCCCGCCAGCACCACTACGCAGAAGGTGCGGCCGATGTAAAGCCGGTCGATGGCCGGCTCCACCGGGCTGACGATGATCAGCATAGCGCCCGCGAGCGCCGAGACGCCGGTGGCGATGCCGAAGGCCCATTGCTTGATGCGCACCGGGTTGGCGCCCATCAGACGCAGCGCGGGCTCATCCTGCGCCACGGCCTTGATCGCACGGCCGGTGAAGGTCTTCGAGAGATAGAGCGTCAGTGCGAACGTCAGGACGAGAGCGACTCCAAATGCGACCAGCATGCGCATCGGAATGCGGAAGTCCCCCAGCGAAATCGCCTTGCCGATATAGGCCGCCTCGACCGAGCGCTGGTCGACGCCGAACACGAGGATGAGGCCCACCTCGATGATAAAGGCGACGCCGAAGAAGAACGCCAAGCCGCGCACTCCGGCCTCGGTGCCGCGCTTTTCGAAAGTCTCGTAGTAGAACCGGTAGATGAGGATTCCCAGCACGAAGAACGCCGGCATCAGGACCACCCCGGCGAGCAGCGGATCCCAGCCGTAGGTTCCCAGCATCCAGGTGAAGTACGAGCCGAGCACCATGATCGCCGGGTGCGCCACATGCGGCACGTCGAGCAGGCCGAACGACACCGACAGGCCGATGCTGACCGCCGCGTAGAAGCAGCCGAGCAGCACGCCAAACAGCACGGCCTCGAACAGCAGCTCGAAGGAGAACATGTCAAAGAAACGGCGCGGGAACTCCGCGCCGTCTCATGGTCTGCCGCGAAACTACTTCCGCGCCTTCTCGAATGGCGCGACGACATCGCCCATCTTGACGTTGTCGGGCGAGATCACGACCTGCTTGCCGGGCTGCTTGAACTGGTCGAGGTTCTTGTCGACCACGCCGCGGAACTGCGCTTGCACCACGCGCGGGCTGGCCCGCTCGCCGTCCGGACCGTAGCGGATCGGACCGACGATGGTCTTCATCTCGTTCTTGCGCAGGTAGTCCGCCAGCACCTTGTGGTTGAGGCTCTTGGTGGCGTTGACCGCCTGCTCGAGCATTTCGCCGATAGCGTAGTTGTACGGCGTGATGTAGTAGCCCAGCGGGTCGACCTTGGCATCCACCGCACGCTTGCTATAGCGCTCGAAGTATTGCGCGATTCCGGGGTAATCCATGCCCGGCACGTAGGTGTTGTAGTTGACGATGCCGTTCAGCATGCTACCGAGGTTGACCATGATGGGCGTGAACTGCAGCCCGACCATGCCGCCTCCGAAGAGCTTCACGCTGCTGCCGATGCCGATCTCGTTCACCGAGCGCACGATCGCCACCGAGTCGTTCGGATAGGAGCAGACGAACACCAGGTCCGCGTTAGCCTGACGGATGGCGCGCACCAGCGAGGAGAAGTCGGTCGTCGTCGGCGGATAGTTCTGATCGTAGACCGACTTCAGGCCGGCCTTCTTGGCGAGCTCGCGGGCGCCGTTGGCCAGGTTCTGCGCGAACTCCTGGTCGGCCGCGAGGATGGCGATGCTCTTGGCGCCGAGCTTCTGCCCGGCTTTGATGAAGCCGTCCGACCAGCTCGACGCGTCGCTCCAGGGCGCGTTGTTGAACCACTTGTCGTGCTTCACGGTGTGGTTCACCTGGAAAGAGAAGTTGCCCATCAGCAGCAAGTCGCGCTGCTTGACGAGCGGCATGATCGGCGCCGTGGGTACGGTCCCATAGGGAGCGATCAGCAGGTCCACCTTGTCCACGTCGAGGAGCTTGGTGTAGATCCCCGGCGTATTGGCGGGATTGGTCTGGTCGTCGTAGACGATAAACTCGACCTTCCGGCCGAGCATGCCGCCCCTGCCGTTGACGTCGTCGACCCACATGCGCAGTGCGACCAGCGCCGCCTGGCCCCCCGCGCCCAGCGAGCCCGTCTGCGGCATGCTCATGCCGATTTTGATTGGCTGCTGCGCGAATGCCGCCCCGCTCAGCGTGAGCGCAATGAACAGAGCCCCAAACGCGCGCCCCAGAATGGATAGAAAACGGTTGTTGTTGCGTGGCATGGTCTCCTCCTGAATTTGGATTCGGAAAACGGCGGGCTTGGGTAGCGCTTTTCAGCCCTCTCCCAGAGGCCTCGAACGGCGATTATGGAAGCGCGCCGTTATTTGTCAAGCGATACCGCCTGCGGGCAGTGGGCTTCGCCCACCGCTGCTCTACCATAGGCTCTCGTCGCGCTCGAGCTTGGCGAGCATCTCGATCTGAAACTCTCTTGGCCCGAATCCGAAGCGCTCGCCGGCCTGCGCGTAGAAGAACGGCCGATCGGTCATCACGCTGAGTTTCCGCATCCAGGCAAGCAGCGCCTCGTCCGGGTCGCGCCCGGCCGAGCACAGGATATAAGCGATCTTGTCTCTCCATCGCATCGGAACGATCAACACGCCAAGCCGGTCCGGACGGAATTCCTCCGGGAACGGGCTCTCCGACTGCAGCCATCCGCAAATGAACTTCCGGCACGGGTCCGCCGGACGGCGCTCATAGATGGTGCAGCATCCATCGCCGCGAAAGTGACACGGCTGGCCCGGCTTCATCTCATAACCGAGCACCGAGCCTCTTACCCAGCCGTCGCAGCAGGCCGTGCAGGTGCCGCATTGACGTGCGTCCGGGGCATGCTCCGCCGCGCCCGGCATCGAGAGCGGCTTGATCGGCACCACCGCGCCGCAGCACTTCTTGTATTTCTTGCCGCTGCCGCAGGGGCAGGGATCGTTTCTTCCGACAGGCATCGGGAAAGTCTAGCGCATACACTCGACTTTCCGGGGAAAATAGCGGCTCGTTATGTCAGTCTATTTCGTCGTCCTGCTGTCGATGCTTTCGAGCATCGGACATCGCGGCAGCAAGGTGCTGGTTTCGCTCAGCGCCCTGGATGCCGGCGCCAATTCGTTCACCGTAGGCATTCTCGCCGCCCTGTACGCCGTGTTTCCGCTGCTGCTCGCGGTGTACGCGGGCCGGATTTCCGACCGCATGGGTGTGCGCTACCCGATACTGTTTGGCTCGGTCGGCATCACTGCAGGCCTTTTGCTACCCGCTTTGCACGAGGGACTCCTCACTCTTTTTCTCTGCCCCACACTCATCGGACTCGGACAGATTTTCTTCCACGTTTCGATTCACAACGCGGTAGGGTCGATTGGCGGTGCGGCGGACCGCACGAAAAACTTCAGCACTTTTGCGCTCGGGGCGTCGGTCGCAACCTTCATCGGCCCGTCGCTCGCCGGTTTTTCGATCGACGCCATGGGCTTTCGGTCCACCTACTTCGTGCTCGCTGCAATTTCGCTGTTGGTCGTTCTGCTCGTGATTGCTTTCCCCAGCCTCGTGCCGCCGCGCGGTGAGCAACACGACGAAAAGCAGCCGCGGCGGGCGCTCGACCTCCTCAAGGAGGCTCCCCTGCGCCGCACCCTGATCATGAGCGGAGTGACGCTCACAGGCATCGAGCTGTTCGCGTTCTACCTGCCCGTCTACGGCCAGTCGATCGGACTTTCGGCGACCCGGATCGGACTGGTGCTCAGCAGCTACGCCGCCGCCGCGTTCGTGGTGCGGCTGGTCATGCAGGAGCTGGCCCGGCGCTTCACCGAGACCGGCGTGCTGACCGGCTCATTGTTCATCGCGGCCGCGACCTACGCGTTGTTTCCGTTTCTATCCGGAGTACCGATGCTGGTGCTCGCCGCGTTCCTGCTCGGGCTGGGTCTTGGCTCGGCGCAGCCGCTGACCATCATGCTCACCTACCATCACGCGCCGCAAGGGCGCTCGGGCGAGGCGCTGGGAATGCGGCTTACGGTGAACAAGATCACGCAGATCTCGATTCCTCTGATATTTGGCGGCATCGGTCTCTTCGGCCTGAACCCGGTGTTCTGGGCCAATGCGGTGTTTCTGCTCGCCGGCGGTGTCGTTTCGCTGAAAGATCTTCGGAAGTTCAGCCGCGAGCGCGCCGCTCCTTAGCGGCCTCTCAGAGAAGGCCGGGGAGCCAGCGCTTCACGCGGGCGCAATATTCGCGATAGGGATTTCCGAACAGCGCAGCGAGGCGCGTCTCGTCATCGAGCACGCGCCGGTGGAACCACACGATGTGGAAAGCGAACACGGCCGCGGCAAGCCAGGAGTCGAGCGCAAGCGAGAGCCCCGCGAGAAAGATCAGGTGCCCAAGATACATCGGGTTGCGGCAGAAGCGGTATGGTCCGCCTGCCACCAGGCGCTCCGGAGGAATGGAAACCCCCGGTCCGCCACCTCCCCCGCGCGAACGGTAGTAACCAACAAGTCGATACTGGAGATAACCCCACGCGAGCAAAGGCAAGGCCCAGAGGTGAATGCGCGGCAGACTTTGCTGAAGCGCGGCTTCGGCAAAAAAAGTCAAGGTGGGCCAAAGCAGGAAAGTGCGATTCGAAGTGCTGGCCAGCCAGCGTTTCACAGCGCCGCCGAATCCGCTCACGCCCTGGCCGCTTCGGTCCTTGGCATGAAGAAAATGAAAAGGTTCGCCAGGATGATGGTGGCGGCGAAGAAGTGGAACGTGGCGGTGAGGCCGAAGCTGTCGGCAACCAGCCCCCCGAGGAGCGGCCCGACGGAGGAGCCGAGCGCCTGGGCACCGAACAGGACCCCGATGCTCGTCCCGCCCATGTTCCTGGGCGTCGTCTCGAGAATCCAGGCCTGCATCACCGGCCGGATCGCATAAAGAAAGAACCCCAGCACGGCGATGAAGAAGACAAACGCGAGCGACTTGCCCGCCAGCGCCATGAAGACGAGGACCACCGCCGTCATCGCCATGCTGGTCATCATGATTTTCCTGCGGCCCATCCGGTCCGACAGGTGCCCGGCGATGGGCGCGGCAGCGAAGCCCGCGGTCTGAAGCGCGAACATGCAGGCGCCCACGAGGAAGGGCGAGTAGCCCAGTTCGTAAGCGAGAAACACGGGGAGGAAGGTAAGCAGCGCGTTCTGCGTCATCGAGCGGAACGCCGAGCTCGTCGAAAGCAGCAGAAGGCTGCGGTTGCGGAACAAGTCCGGCACGCCGCGAAAGTAACCGCGGAGCGACTGCGCCTGCGCTTGTCCCTGGCTGGAGATCTCGTGCTTTTTTCCGCCCAATTGCAGCGTGCCCAGAAAGACGAAAATCAGCAGCGAGATCACGATGCCGGGAGCGACGTTGAGAACGATCACTTCGCGCCACGAAAGCACGGCGAGGAGCGCCCCCACAACGAGGGGTGCGATCGCGTCGCCGGCGTTGCCGCCCATGCTGTGCAGCGAAAGCACCAGACCCTTGCGGTCCGGAAATCGCCGGGCGAGAGTCGGGATCGCCGTCGGATGCCACAGACTGTTGCCGAAGCCCACCAGCGCGACGCAACTGAGCAACATCAGGTAGCTGTGCGCGAATCCCATAAGAAGATAAGGGAAGCCCACCCAGAAAAGCGAGATGGCCATGAGCACGCCTTTGCGGCCGACCGTATCGACCAGCACTCCGCCCGGAACGTTCGCCACCGCGCCGGCGATGTACTGGCAGGTCATGATGAGGCCGATCTGGCTATAGGAGAGCCCCAGTTCCTTGCCGATGATGGGCAAGAGGAGGTAGAAGGTCGCCGGATACCAGTGGGTGAGCGAATGGCCGAGCGTGATCAGCCACATTTCGCGAGACGAACCGGAGGAAGCTCCGGGGAGGGCGGCGGCGAGGCTCATGGCGTCATTGCCCGGAGCGTTTCAGGACCACGTCCTCGAAGATCTTCGTCCATTTCTCGGATTCGTCGAGCGAGCGGATCGGGTCGGTCTGGAGAATCTTCACGTTTTTCAGCGGCGAGGGCGCTTTTACGTTGGCGGGCACATAGTCCATGGCGACCAGATACTGCTGCGCGTCGCCCAGCATATATTCATAGAAGAGCAGCGCCGCATTGGGATGCGGGGCGTGGCGCGCGACGCCGACGGCGTTGGAGCGCGCTATCGCGGGCTCGAGCGCAAACCAATCGATCGGCGCCCCTTTCTTCTTCGCCTGTTCGGGCATGTAGTTGTATACGGTGAGCGCGAGCGGCACTTCGCCGGCGATCACCATGTTGTTGAGCAACGTGTGGCCGGTGCGCGCCGAGATCCCGTTCTGGGCGACCAGGTCGCGAAAGAACTTGAGCCCCTTTTCGCCGCCTCCCATCACGTCCACCACCGAGGCGAACCAGTCCTGGTTCTTCGCCTCGATGCCGAGCTTGCCCTTCCACTTGGGGTCGAGCAGGTCCTGGTACGCCTTGGGCAGGTCGACCTTCTTGATGAGATTGGTGTTGTAGACCTGCACCCACACCGACAGGAGTGTCGCGGCCCATTCGCGGTGCGCGGGCACCGAGCCGGGCTGCAAGTCCCTGTGCAAGGGTGAATTCACCGCTTGCAGGATTTTCTCGCGCGAAAGCGCCTCCATCTCGGGCGAGCCGAAATGGATTACGTCCACGCCGTACTTTTTCGCGGACGCCTCGACGAGCGTGCGCTGCAGCACCTTGTCCGTCCCGGCCCGCCAAATATTCACCTTGACGCCGTACTTCGCCTCGAAGGGCCTGACGAGCGTCGGCTGGTCCTTCTCCGCGAAGGTCGTATACAGCGTGAGCGTGCCTTCCTTCTTCGCAGCCGCGGCGATTTTCTCCATGCGGTCCGGACCGCTGTAGTCGAAGAGCGTCTGCGCTGCGGCGCCGCAGGCGAAAAATCCGCAAGCGGCAAAGGCCGCGATCGATCTGGCGTTCATCGGTTTCCCCCTGCCTGAGTCTGCGGCCCGCGCTTCAGGCCGGCTGGGCCACCTTGGCCTTGGCGTGAAGGTATTTCTCTACCCGCTCGGCGTTGAGCACGACTTCGAGGTCGTACTCGGGGGCGTCCTCGATCTGCTCCAGATCGTTCAGCCCGCAGTATTTGTAGATCCGGTTGATCGCCGAGATCAGCCGCACGGGCTTGTCCGCGCTCGCGTTGAAGTGCTGATGGATGGTGTTGGGCGGAATGTAGATCACGTCCCCCGCCTCCCACTCGTAGCGCTTCACCTCGGCTTGAGGCTTCCAGTGATAGGTATCGGTGATCTCCACGTCGCAATCCTGGTGCAGGTCGTAG
>CAYSFD010000031.1:0-3426 GCA_964430565.1 uncultured Enterobacteriaceae bacterium | reverse complement strand
GCTATGGCATCACGCCGGTTCTGGTGGAAACCTTTGTTGATCGGGCCCACTACCGCGGTACCTGTTATCGTGCCGCCAATTGGATTCTCTTTGGTCAAACTCAGGGGCGTGGTCGGCAAGATCGGCGGCACGTCGCCCAAGCGACGATCAAGGACATTTGGGCCTATCCGTTGCAGTCGCATTGGCAATCTATCTTGCAAGCCAACGGTGGCGTTTCTCCGTCGCATAGATGCGTGAATTCGAGCGCTGCCCAAGATCAGTTCGGCCCTCGATGCCGCGAAAAACGGCGTGAAAAGTGTGCACATTATCGACGGGCGTGTCGAGCATGCGGTGCTGCTCGAAATACTCACCGACGAGGGTGTCGGAACGCTCATCCGCTCAAAGTGACCGCGCGGACTAAGTCCGCGCGGTCATCCCCGCGCAAGCGGGGAGCCAGCGACTTTTTCTTTCCAGCTAGCGCAATCTCAACGCGAGAGCCGCTAGCAAGCACTTACCCAGAGTCATACAATAATCATCCCGCCGATCATCTGGGAGGATGTCCATGCCCGCTGCCAAACCCGGCGCACGCCGCCTGCAGATCCTGCAGGTACTGGCGCGGATGCTCGAAAACCCGAAGGGCGAGAGGGTCACGACCGCGGCGCTCGCCAAGGAACTGGATGTGTCCGAGGCGGCACTGTACCGGCACTTTGCGAGTAAAGCCCAGATGTTCGAGGGACTGATCGAGTTCATCGAGGAATCCCTGTTCGGACTCGTCAACAAGATCACCGCTGAAGAAGACAACGGGATGAAGCAGATCCAAACGATCCTCTCGTCGCTGCTCAGCTTCGCCGAAAAGAATCCCGGCATGACACGCGTGCTCGTGGGTGACGCTCTGGTCAACGAGGACGAGCGTTTGCAGGCGCGAATCAACCAGCTACACGACCGGCTGGAAGCGACGCTCAAGCAATGCCTGCGAGTGGCCGCTACCCAGGATGGTGCGGGACCGGCGGGGACGACGGGAGCCGGCGCTGACCCTGCACCGAAGGCCAACCTGCTGCTTTGCTATGTCATCGGTCGCTGGCAACAGTTTGCCAAGAGCGGCTTCAAGCGCCTTCCCACGGAGCAGTGGGACAAGCAATGGCTGCTGCTTGCCTGATGATATGGCCGGGCCGAATTACTTCGTTCGGGTGTCGCCGGCCAACGCCGCTACACCCGCACGGGGCTTTGCGGTGGTCGTGAGGTAAAGCCCCCAGACTATGAAAGCAACGCCGAGTGCGTGATGCCAGCCCATGCGCTCGCCCAGAAACACCATTCCTAATAGGGCGGTAAAGGCGGGGTGCAGGTGATGGAATAGCCCGGCTACCGCGGGAGTCGTCCGTTCCATTGCCCTGTTGTAGAACACGAAAGCGAGGAACGAGGCAAACAGGGCGGTATAGGCGATCGCCGCGATCGACTCGGGTGTCACCAGCATGTGCCGGCCCGTCGTCCACTCCCACGCGTAGAACGGGAACTGCAGGACCACGCCGATCACGGCCATGGCGGCGAGAAAGGTCATGCGGTGCAGTCCGGCCGGCCAGCGCTTCAGCAGCACGGTATACAAACTCCACACCGGCACCGCCGCCAGAATCCACAGGTCGCCCGGGTTGAAGCTCAGCGTGCGCAGCACCGAAAGCTCGCCGCGCACGATGACGACGATCGCGCCCGCGAGGGAGAGGACAATGCCCAGACCCTGGCGCGAGCCGATGCGGTCTCCGAGGATCAGCGCCGCGATCATCACCACGACGACGGGAACCAGCGCAACAATCAGCGCGCCGTTGAGGGCGGTGGTGGATTGCAGGCCAAGGTAAACCATGCTCTGGAATATCGTGGCGGCAATGGCGCCCATGGGAAGCACCCACTTCCAGTGCCGCAGCAGCAAGGGCCATTGCTCGCGCAGCGAGTGCCACGACACCGGCAGGATCAGAAGCAGCGATCCGGACCAACGCCAGAAGTTGAGCGTGAAGGGCGGAATCTGCTCGTGGATCGCCCGGCCTATCACCCAGTTGCCCGCCCAGCAGAGCATGGCAAGGGTCAGCAGCAGATGAGGCGATTTGAGAAAACTTCTTACGCCGCCACCTTCGCGCACACGGAACAGACCGGGTCTCTGGCGAGTCTGACCGTGCGCCACTGCATCGAGAGCGCGTCCAGAATCAGCAACCGCCCGTTCAATGTTTCGCCTGTGCCCGCGAGCAGTTTGAGCGCTTCTGCGGCCTGGACCGTGCCGATGATCCCGGTAAGCGGGGCGAACACGCCCATCACCGCGCAGCGCGTTTCCTCGAACTCGGCGTTCTCCGGAAAGAGGCAGTGATAGCAGGGACTGAGATCGTCTCTCAGGTCGAACACGCTCACTTGGCCGTCGAAGCGCACCGCCGCGCCGGAGACGAGCGGCTTGCGGTGCCGCACGCAGGCGCGGTTGACCGCGTGGCGGGTAGCGAAGTTATCCGAGCAGTCGAGCACCACGCTCGACTGGGCGACCAACCGGTCGAGTTCGTCACCCTCGAGACGGCTCTGCACAGGCACGACCCGCACTTCAGGGTTCATTCTCGCGAGCGCGTCGCGCCCGGATGTAGCCTTGGGTTTCCCGATCGACTGCGTGGTGTGCAGGATCTGGCGCTGCAGATTGGTGAGATCCACGGCATCCCCGTCCGCAAGCATGATCGTTCCGACTCCCGCCGCGGCGAGATACATCGCCGCCGGCGAACCAAGCCCTCCCGCGCCGATCACCAGTGCCGACGCAGCAAGCAACCTCTCCTGCCCTTCAACACCGATTTCGGGTAAGAGAATATGCCGCGAGTACCGCAGGAGCTGCTCGTCATTCATAAACGGAGGTTCCTGACCGCGGAATGAACCGCGCCCCGCGTCGGTTCCACTCCGCGGAGATAAGGCGGCGCGCTCTTCGCGTCCGCCTTATCAATTCTTGGGGGAAGGAAGAGCAGGGCTCTGCGCCGTGGCGAGCGGTAGACCTTTCAACAACTTGAGCGCCTCCTGGAACTGAAAATCCTTATCCGAGGCGAACTCGAGCGGCGCAGGAGGTTTGTCTTCGGTGTTTTCACTGCCCGAAGGCTTGACGCTTGTCCGCTGTGGCTTCTCGGACTTGCCGGACTTTTCCTGTTCGTTGATGAGGTGTTTCTCCAGATCGGCCTCGCGCAGCCGGCCCGTGGTCGGTGAAGTGGGATCCTCCACGACGATGTCGGGGATGATGCCCTTTGCCTGAATCGAGCGTCCGCTCGGCGTGTAGTAGCGGGCCGTGGTTAGTTTGATCGCGGTGTTGTTGCCGAGCGGCAGTATGGTCTGCACCGAACCTTTGCCGAAAGTCTGCTGGCCCATGATCACCCCGCGCTTGTGGTCCTGCAGCGCGCCCGCCACGATTTCCGACGCGGCAGCCGAGCCGGCGTTGACCAGCACCAC
>CAYSFD010000030.1:0-25098 GCA_964430565.1 uncultured Enterobacteriaceae bacterium | reverse complement strand
GGGGTCCTTGAAGGCCTCCTTGGTCACCATGCGGATGGGCCCGCGGCCGGCCGCGAGCTCCCTAAGAATCGCGTGGTTTCGCAGGCAGGTCGGCACCGGGTGGTGGTCGATATACTCGCCCACCAAAGCCTTGGTGTCCTCGTACCACTTCGACTCGTATTCCTGGCCATAGGCGTTTTCGGTGTGCGTCTTCAGGTGCAGGAAGTAGGCGCCGACAGGACCGTAGCCATCCTTGAAACGGGTCAAGACGATGCGATTTTCCATTTGCGTCATTTTGGCGCCGACCTGGATTGGCAATGCGTAAGCGGACGCGCTGCTCCAGGGCGCATACCAGGTCCGCCCCATGCCCTCGCCCACGGAACGCGGTTTGAAAATGTGCGACGCACCGCCGGCGCAGACGATGACGGCCTTGCCCCGGAATACATGGAAATCGCCGGTGCGGACGTTGAACCCGACGGCGCCGGCGACCCGGTTGGCCTTGGTTTTGTCCATCAACAGGTGGGTGACCATGATCCGGTTGTAGACTTTGGTCGCGGCCTTGCGCGCGGCCTCGGCGACGATCGGTTTGTAGCTTTCGCCGTGGATCATGATCTGCCACTTGCCTTCGCGCTGATATCGTCCGGTTTTCGGGTCCCGCATGATCGGCAGGCCCCATTCCTCGAACTTGTGCACCGTGGAGTCCACATGCCGGGCGATGTCGTAGCCCAGGTCCTCGCGCACCAACCCCATCAGGTCGTTGCGCGCATAGCGGACATGGTCCTCGGGCTGGTTCTCGCCCCATTGCATGCCCATGTAGCAGTTGATGGCGTAGAGACCCTGGGCGACGGCGCCGCTGCGCTCGATATTCGCCTTCTCGACGCAGACGATCTTCAGGTCGCGGCCCCAGTGCCGGGCCTCGTAGGTCGCCCCGCAGCCGGCCATGCCGCCGCCGATGACGAGGATGTCCGCGTCAACGAAAACCGTTTTCCTGCCTCCGAACAGTCCCATCACACGGCTCCCTGCTTCAGTTGACCCTTGCGCAGCGAGGGCAGGCCACCCTCGATGTTGAGCGACTGCGGCTCTTGCGCGAGCTCCTGGCTGGACAAGTCCCCGGACTTGGGCGCCTCATACTCGGCTGGGCCCTTGATCGATCCCCAGGGCGTCGTGCGGATCGGGGACTCGAAGTTCTTCTCGCGGCCGTCGCGGAACTTGAGCTTCCACGAAATGGTCGCCTTGGCCTCTTCCCGGAGCACCCGGACACTGTGGCCCAGAGGCGCGAAATCGGCATAGCCGCGGACATCGATGGCGTTCTGCGGGCAGGCCTTCACGCAGGAGTAGCACTCCCAGCAAAAGTTTGGCTCGATGTTGTAGGCACGCCGATAGGTCTTGTCGATGTGCATGATGTCGGACGGACAGATGTCGACACAATGCCCGCAACCGTCGCACCGGGTCATGTAAACGAATGTTGGCATGGCTTTCGTTGTCTCCGGAAATGAAGGCCGATGGGTGGGCTGATCAGTAGTGATGGGGTTGTTCGCGAGTGCTGCCGAACGTCTCGGGTTTGTCGGCGGGCCCGGGCAGGTTGCTCCTCGAGCCGTTCGCGTTGGAAACCCTTTTCTCGAAGGCCGCTGCGGGCTTGAAGAACATGTGCGCGAACTTGGACCACGGCACCGAGCCGAACAGCACCGTCGTGGCGATGATGTACAAGCCGAAGAGCAGGTTGGCACCGGCCCCGCCCCGCGCTTGCACGAAGGCCCAGATCAGACCCAGCGTCACGCTGGCCAGCAGCGAGAGGATGAACAGATCCGCGCGCACGACGCGGAACGGAGAATTGCCCTCGGCGGCGACGTCCACCCGGATGAAGAACCAGAACCAGTATCCACCGAGGCAGACCATCAAGCCGCCGAGCCACCAGAGCTGCGGCAGGATGGCGGGCGTTGGCGTCGCGGGCGTCGGATAGCCAAACACCATCACGGCGGTGGTGACGACGTAGATCACGAACCCGTACATGGTCAGCAGATGGGCGACCCGACGTCGCGCGTTGCAGAATTCCCCGGATGCGAGGAAGTCCACCAGGCCGGTCTTGATGGCGATCGACACTAATTCGCTGCCACCGATTTGCTTCGACCCCTTGCTCTTCGATTTCCGCCAATTATTGAAAAAATACTCGGCGCTGCCTTTATGCGCGACGTCAAACAGCGTCCCCGCCGCAACCAGGACGGTCATGACGACGACATAGGTCTGCATGACGGCAGGCGCGATGGACGCCGAAAGCGCGGCAAACGGATTGCTGGTGAACATCTCTTGTCTCCTCGCCGTTCCCACTTGAATTCTAAGCGTCGCCTGCGGGCGCTTGCCTCAGAGTTCGCTATGCGCTTATAGAACCGTTGAATGCGGGCGGCCGAGATCCCGCAGCTCGAAGCGCATCGCAGCGAGGTCACCTAGCGCCCAGGTCGCAGGCGCGGCGAGTCCTGCCACTGTCCCGGGATTGACGAGCCAGCTCGCATTGCCCTGCACGCTCGCGACCTTGCGCACTTCGGCCTGGTGGGAGTGCCCGCAGCACACCAGTTCCCAGTCGCCGGTGCACGCCATGGCGTAGCCATAATCGTGATAGTGCACGACGAAGACCCGCCGGCCGGCGAGCTCGATGCGCGCGTCGGCGCCGTGGTAGTGGAGGAGTCCGCCGCTCGCCTGCGACAGCTTGTGCAGGGCCTGCGGATCGCCGGCATTGTTGCCGTGGATGAGGTGTAGTGGCAATCCCAGCGCAAGGGCGGGCTTGAGCGTCTGCGCGCCGATGAGGTCGCCGCAATGGATTACCGCCTCGGCGCCCTGCGCTTTCCCCTCCCGCACGGCATACGCTAGAGCGTCGGCGCGGTCGTGGCTGTCGGAAACAATGCAGACCTTCATTGGCCGGTGCGACTTGCCGCGGCTTCCAGGTCAGCCATGCTGGTAGCCGCGCACCATCGCGCCAACGATGATGAGTGCGCCCGAAGCGAGCGCCAGCACCATGAACGCAAAGCTCGCCCTTTCGAGCAGCAATATGCTGGTCCGGCCGAGCGACAGCATGCCGAGTTGCGTCAGATAGACCGGCACGACGAGTGCGCGGCTTACGGCGACGATCAGCATGATCGTGGCCATTACGGCCTTGATCACGAACGGCTTGACGAACGTGGTGCCGATGGCGCCGAGCTGCACTCCGAACAGCGACCCGAGCAGGATCAGCATCGCGAGGCGGATGTCCACCAGCCCGGCGAGCGCGAACTTGAAGGTGCCGCCGAGGCCCATCACGAACGCGATCACGAGCTCGGTTGCGCTGGCCACCAGGCTCGACGCCCCGAGCACGTACATCATGCCGGGCACGCCGATGAAGCCGCCCACGGCGATGGTCGAAGCGAGCAGCCCGGTGGCGAAGCCCAGCGGCAGCACGAACAGTACGGAGACGCGCACCTTCGCCACCGGGAAGTTGACCATCGTTCCCGGAATTTCCACCGACTGCACCCATCGCGCAAGCCGCGAGGTCTGCTCGGCCACGCCGCTGCGGTAAACGCGCACTGCGTCGCGCAGCACGAACAGGCCGACGACCGTCAGCACGATGACGAAAGCGAGGCTCACATACAGATTGGAGCCCGCCTCGCCGTAGAGCCTGCGGATGTCCTGCTGCAGCCCCGCGCCCCACCACATGCCGAGCGTCGCAGTAAGCGCCATCCACAGCCCGAGCTTGATGTCGACCTGCCCGTATCTGTGGCGCTTGTATGCGCCGACCAGCGCTTTCGGGAACTTGTGGCACAGGTTGGACGCGACCGCCACCACGCCGGGCACGCCGAGGCTCATCATCGCCGGCGTCAGGACGAATGCCCCGCCCGAGCCGATGAAGCCGCTCACCAGGCCGCCGATGAAGCCGACGATCAGCAGAAACGCAACGCTGTGCAGCTCCAGCGCGATGAAGGCCTCGCCGCTCATTGGCTCATTCCTCGATCTCCTGCGAGGCGACTTCCTTGCTCGCAGGGCGCGCGACCACACCCAAGGCCTCCCAGAAATAGCCGGTGAACGCGCCGTGCACCAGCGAAAAGAGGAAAGCGGTCAGCACCGGCAGCGTGGGATACCAGCCGTCGGTGCGCGTGAATGCCGCCATCACCTCTTTCTCGTTTGCGAACAGCAAGACGTAGCACAGGGCCGACGCGGCGCCCGAGGCGAGCATCGCGGGCCAAGGCTTGGCGGTTGCGGTCATGAATGCGGTGTCGAGTGCAATGGTTCGGTCCAGCCGGGAACTCTCCGCGGCGATTCTATCGCCGCAGGGAGGGAACACACGTGGAGAGTGCGCAAATTTCCGCTATGCAACCATAGAGCCCGCATATGGTCGTACCGTGGCGCTGATGGCTCGGTGCTGGCATTTCTTCGTCGAGGCATCCGCCATCTATACTATAAGGCGATCGCCTGAACGAAGGAGGTTCTTCCAATGTCGGCCGACTCGCATCCCGTAGTGGCTTATTCAAAGAAAGCGAAGTTCGAGGACGTGCGCGACGATCTCAAGCTCGCCATCGAGGCGAAGGGTCTGGTCATCGACTACCAGTCGTTCGTCAACCGCATGCTGGAGCGCACCGGCAAGGACGTCGGCTCGGCGCGCAAGCTCTACGCGGACGCGCAGGCGTTCGTCTTCTGCAGCGCCGTCTTGTCGCGCAAGACCATGGAAGCGGACCCGGCGAACGCATCGCAGTGCCCGTACAGCATGATGGTTTACGCTACGGTGCGGGAGCCGGCAAAGGTCGTCGTCTCGTACCGGCGCCCCTGGCGCCCGGACGGCTCCGCGGCGTCCAAGGCGGCGCTGAAAGAGGTCGAGACACTGCTCGACGGGATCGCGCGCGAGGCGCTCGGCCTCACGCGGTGAGCGGCAGCGCTAGAATTTCCAGCCGTAGGCGATGCCCAGGGAGTCCTGGCTCATGCGCAGGTTCGCCTCGCCGCCGCCGAATGCCGCCGGAATCGAGCCGGAGCCGTTCACCTTCTTCTCGAAGGCGTGCATGTAGGCGGCGGTCAACTCGCCGTTGCCCCCCGTTTTCCAGGTGGCGCCCAGGGTAAGGTGGTTCTCCACCACGCCGGGTGCGAGGATGTTGAAGAAGGTCTGGCTTTGCGGGATCGGCTGCTTCAGCTTGACGAAGCCGCCGCGCAGCGTGAACTCCCGGTTCAGATCGTACGTGACGCCGAGCTTGTACACGGTGGTGTTCTGCCAGCCGAAGCCGGGGCCGTTGGTGCTGCCCAGCGCGCAAGCGCCCGCGAACAGGCAGTCCGCGGTGTTGCCGACCGCCGGGATATCGTTGTAGTTGATGCGCACGACGTCACCCGCGATCGTCAGCTCCTGAGTCGCCTTCCAGGCGAATCCGGCCCCGTAGTTCTCCGGAATGTCGAATTCCCCCTGGTTGGCGAACAGGCCCTGGTACTTCTCTAACTTGCCCATTTTCGTCTTCGTCTGATACGTAACGCCGAGCGTGACGGAGGGCACGACCTGTCCCATCCAGCCGATGCGCACGCCGTAGCCCGTGGAACTGTCGTAGCCCTGGTTGGTGACATTGCCCGGGCTTGAAGAGGCGGCGGTGAACGGCTGCAGGCCGTTCGCTTCGAAGCGCTGATACGCGAGATTGAGGGATATTCCGAAGGAGTGGTCGCCGCTCTTCCACGCGAGCGTCGGAGCGATAAACAGCTGACTCAGGTCGACGCCCGCCTCGCCCGTGCCCCCGATCGCGGCAAACGGATTTGTCTCGTAGGTGGTGTTCATGCCGCCGTTGCCGTACACCGAGACTCCAAGCGAGAAGTTCGGGTCCAGCCTGCGGTTGTAGCCGAACTCCGGGATGAGGAAGCTCGCCGTGCCGTTGCCGTCGTATGTGCCGTTCATGCCGGCACCGTTGCCGGTGATCTCGGCGCCCCGGTCGGGCTTGAACCAGTCCACCCCCAGGTCGAGCCTGTCGCCGACCCACGCCATGCCGGCGGGGTTGGACGCGGCGGCGAGCGAGTCCTGCGGCAGCGCGATGCCGACGCCGCCCGTCGCCTTGGCCTTGATGCCGTAGCCGTGCGAGAAATAGCCGGTGGTGGCGAGCGCCGCGCACGGCGCGAGTGCCGCGGCGCAGGCCGCGGCGAGCAGTATCTTTCTCATGATTTTCTCCTCAGATGAACAGGCTCACGTCCGCGTCGCGCGCCATCGGCAGGAACGTCGCGGCACCGCAGTACTCCTTCACTTCGACGATGAAATCTTCGGGCTTGTAGCCGAACAGGTCGACGGTCATCTGGCAGCCGATCAGGTTCACACCGCCCTCGATGCACGCTGTGCGCAACTCCTCGATGCCGGCCACGCCCTTGTTGTGGATGGTCTGCTTCATGAGCATGGTGGCCATGTTCTCGAAGCCCGGCACGACGCCCTGCACGGCGTTCGGGATGTTCCAGTTGATGCTCTTGAACCACTCCGGTCCGAAGGGCATCTTCATCGGCATGCCCGGGTTGCCGAGCGGGCTGATCTTCAGGTCGCTGATGTCTTTTCTCAGCAGGCCGAGGCCGTAGAACGTGAAGAACATGGACACGTTCCAGCCCAGCGCCGCGGCGGTCGAAGCCAGGATGAAAGGCGGGTACGCCCAGTCGAGCGTGCCCTTGGTCGCGATGATGGTCATGGACGCCGTCTGCTTCTCGCGCAACTCGGCGAGCTTCTTCGGCAGCAGCGCGTCGAGGCGCTCGTTGATCAGACGGTCCAGGTCGGTTGGATCGGACATAGTCGACTCCTCGTCAGAAAAGTAATACTCTACAGGAGTATGTACAAGAAAGTTCCTCTGATGGCATCCGGAGTTTTGCTTATGTGGCGTTGCATCATAGGGGAATTGGCAGACACATACCCGGTGGTGTATATTCGCGACATGAGCGAACCGGCAATGCATGATGCCGAATCGAAGAAGGCGATGGACGCGCGCCTCGCGCGCATCGAAGGCCAGGTGCACGCGGTGCGACGCATGATCGGCGAGGACGAACCCTGCGAGGACATTGCGCAGCAGCTTGCTGCGGCGCGTAAGGCGCTCGATCGGGCCTTCTACGAAATGGTGTCGTGCATGATCCGGCAGGAGCCCCCGGCGGGGAACCAGGCGCGCACCGAGCGCGCCGGCAGGGTCGCCGAGCTGCTCGCGCGATTCGGGTAATGACTCTCACTTACATGGATGCCTGGACTCCCACATGAACTTCGATAAAGAACTTGATGCCCGCGGGCTCAACTGCCCGCTTCCCATTTTGAAGGCGAAGAAGGCGCTCAACGACATGCAGTCCGGGCAGGTGCTGAAGATCGTCGCGACCGATCCGGGCTCGGTGAGGGATTTTCAGGCTTTTTCCAAACAGACGGGCAACGAACTCCTGTCGCAGTCCGAGGCGAACAAGGAGTTCATTGTTTTCCTCAGACGCAAGTAACTCCGTTGCGCCGGGCGGCGAGGCCGTGACAGTCAGGCGACGCTGCCGAATCCCTTGTCGATGGCGCCCGCCGGCGCCTTGAGCCCCGCAATCCGGCAGCCTTGGGCCACCGGCCCGCCGGGAAAGAGCAGATAGAGATGCCGGATGCCGCCGTGGCGATGAAACTTCTCGTCGAGTGCGTCGTGCAGCTCGCGCAGATTGACGGCGGTCGCTTCGTGGCGCGCGCAGTACTCCTGCAGGGCGCGAAGCGCGTCCCAGTGTGTCGCGCCGAGCTCCACGCCTTCTCGCCGCGCCGACTCAGCCGCGAGCGCTGGCGTCCAGCCCGCTGGCGAATGAGGGAATAGGGGGTTCTTTTCGGCGTCGCTTCCGCCGCTGACGATCTCGTCCATCAGGCTCGTCATGTCACAATCCTCCCGGGCGCGAAACCCGCATCAACACTTGCGGATGTGGAACACGTATTCGCCGGGCGCGCTTTCCCGGGCATCGGCCAGTTCCAGGCCGGTCGCCTTCACCCAGCTGCGCACGTCCGCCCTGATGCCTGTGCAGTTGCTGACGAGCTGCAGCACTTCGCCTTTGCGCATGCCGTTGAGCAGCTTCTTCGCCTCCACGATGGGGCCGGGGCAGGTGGCGCCGCGCATGTCGAGCACGGCGTTGGGAGACATGCGCCGGGCTTTGCCCTTGCGAATGTAATACCCGGTCCCGCCTTGCGCCAATTTCGCGGTTTTCAGGATCTCGACGTCGGCGTACTTGGGCCAGGAATGCAGGTCGTCCTTGGTTGCGGGACAATCGGAAATCAGCAACAGCACTTCTCCCGCGAGCAGCTCGTCGAGCACCCTCTTGGCGCCGAGCAGCGGACCGGGGCAGGCCGCGCCCTTCATGTCGAGCGTGACGTGCGGCTTGGGACGGGTTGTCTTGGCCATACCGGCGAGCGAGCCTTGCGATGCTAGAGCGAGTATATACGCCCCACCATGATGCGCAATCTTCCGCAACTCACGAGCGTGGTGCAGCGCAACTGCGACATCTCCGATGCGCGCCATGCGGGCGACTATGGACTGTGCACCTTCCTGCTGAAGATGCGCGAGTACTACCGCTGGGAGAACGAGCTGCCGTTCGCGCGCACCCTTCCCAAGGACGAGCTGGGCGACTGGCTGAAGGCGCGCGAGCAGGCGTGGGACCGCATCGAGGCCGACGAGTTCGCGCCGCTGCCGCTCGCGCGCGGAGAGCTCGACCCGTTCGACGCCGAAGCCGCCAACCGCGAGCTGCTGCCGCAGGGCTGCGTCTACAGCGCCGGCTATGGGCGCTGGCACAAGCCGGTGTTCTTCCTCGGCCGGCTGCTGCGCGTCGAGGAGCGCGCCGGCTTCACGATCCGGATTTCTTCCTGCGAGTACGCGCGCGAGCTGGCCGCGCCCCCGGCGATGCTGCAGGGACGGACCATCTTCGTGCGCGTGGAGTCGGTGCGCCGCACCCTGTGGGAGAAGATCGAGGAATACCAGTGGCGCAAGCAGGGCAACGCCATGGCGCGCGCCCTGGCGAGCTACGACTTCGTCGCCGACACGGAAGCGGCGTTGCAGCGCATGGCCGACAACGAGATGGAAACCATGATCCTGCACGAGCTCGGCGAGGCGATGGCGGGCGAGCTGCTCGGCGAGGCCTGGGGCGAAATGGCGCTGTCGGTGTCGCGCACGCGCGGCGAGCCGGTCGCGCGCGCCGTGCGCGACCTCCTTGCCGATTGCCTGTCGACGCTGCCGGGGCTGCTCGAGCGCGACAACCTGCCGGCGCTGCATTTCTATTTCGCCACCTTCGATGCCCCGCGCCGCCAGCTGTTCCCGCAGGCGCTGGACGCCTACGAGCACTTTCTGCGCTGCGGCGCTCAGGACCGGCTGTGGCAGGTCGTGCGCGAAGGAAAGGAGCGCTGGCTGGAGTGCGCGCGCGGGCTGCTCGTGCTCAACCCGGCTGCACGGGAGGCGGCGGTGGAATCGCTGCTTCCACCGTCTGCTCGACCAGCTTCTTGACCAGGCTCACCATTTCCGGCGCCTCGATGTCCATCATCTGCTCGACCACCCACTTGTTGTCGCCGCTCGCCATGGCATCGGACACCTTGGTGGCGAAAAACCGCAGGCAGGGATAGCCCGGCGTTGCGCCGGCGTACTCGAAGAGGGCGTACTCGCCGAAGCGGGTATTGAGCAGGTCGATAAAGGGTTTGCGGTATTCCCCGGGCCCGAGGAGGTCGCGTTGATTGTTTTCCATGGTCGCCGCCAGGTGGCGGACGACTTCGCCGATGAGCGCAGCGCGGTCGGCCTCGCTCAGCTTGCCGTATACCGCGCGGTCGGTGAGCTGAACGAGAAAAGCGATGAACTCGGCGAGCACGTCGGTCACCAGCCGGTCCGAGCCGAAGCGGAATCCTTCCTTTTCCATGTGCTTGAAGATCTCGGTCGAGATCTTCCACACGTTCGCCCCGATCACGCCTGCGCGCTCGGCGAGCGTGCGCGCCCCCTTCTTGCGCCAGCGAGTCTTGACGAGCGCCACCGAAGGGCGGCTGCTGATGATGGCCATGTCAAGGATAATAGACGCGGGAGCACGATATGTCAGGCTTGGATATGGAGCTGGCAAGCGGCATCGCCGCCTTCGAGGCGAAGGAGTTCGCGCGCGCCATGCAACTGCTGCAGCCGCTGGCGGAACGCGGCGATCCGCAGGCGCAATACCGCGTCGCGATCATGGCGCAGGTGGGGTTGGGCATGGTGAAGAACTGCGCGATCGCGGTCCAATGGATGCGCGCCGCCGCCGAGCAGGGCCATGCCCTCGCGCAGCACGGCCTGGGCTTCATGTACTTCCAGGGCGAATGCACCAGGGCCGACGCCGCCGAGGCCGCCCGATGGTTCAGGCTGGCCGCCGATCAGGGACTGGCGGGATCGCAGGCGACGCTGGCGACGATGTACGAAAAAGGCGTGGGCGTCGGGCGCGACGCCGCCGAGGCTGCCAAATGGCGCGCACTTTCCGAGCGGGGCCCGGGCGACGCGCCGGCTACTTCCTGATCCAGGCCTCGAAGCCGTCGGCGTTCTTCTCCGTGCCGTGCGCGTAGCCGGCTTCGTAGGCCTCGCTGACGCGCTGCTCTTCGCGCTTGGGGTTGTGCAGGTAGCCGGAAGCCCAGCCGTTGATGTACTCGGGCTCGACGTGCTTCTTTTCCATGCGGTCGATGGCTTCGTAGTAAGCGGTGCTCATGACTCGTGCTCCTGGTGATTGCGGACCGGTTGATATTTAGTCGGGAATGCAGCTCAACGTCAACGGCAGGATCATCGAGACGGACGAGCAGGGGTTTCTGCTCGATCCCGAAGACTGGGACGAGGACTTCGCGCGCGTCCTGGCGCAGCGCGACGGGATCGAGCTCTATGTGGACCACTGGGAACTGATCTGGTATTTCCGCGAGTACTACCGGGAGACGCAGAGCCTCCCGACCATGCGCAAGATGGTATTGGAGCTGGGAAAGCACCGCGGCCCGCGCTTCAGCGACCGCAAGGCCTACGAAAAGCACATCTACGACCTCTTCCCAGCTGGTCCTGTTTACGAGATCTGCAAGCTCGCTGGCCTGCCGATGCCGCAGCCCGATACATGAAACGAGTACGATGGGAGATCGTCATTTGAGGCGCGCGATGAGCGAGGCTGAATTTTCCATGGAGGAGCGCATCCTGCAGGCGGTGAAGCTGACGCTCGCCGGTGTGATCAAGGACACCGCCACGCCTCACGGCATGCGCCACCCTCTGTCGGACGCGACCATCCAGGACCTGCGCCAATGCCTGGCGCTCATCAGCGCGCGCGAACGCGAGCTCGCACAAGCAGCGGGCAGGCCGGTCGGCGGGCAGCCGCGGTACGCCGACGAGCCGGGGCAGGGGGACACGGTGATCCGCTTTCACAAGAAGAAACCTTCGGGCGAGGAAAGCTAGGAAGTGCAGCATGGCTGACGGCAACTGTAGTGCGCTCGAACCGTATGCCTTGCGCGTGCTGGGCGACAGCATGGAGCCCGAGTTCGCCGACGGCTGCGTCATCATCATCGACCCGGGCTACGCGCCGCGCGACGGCTCCTACGTGGTGGTGGAATTCGCGGGCGATGTTTTCTTCCGCCAGCTCGTCTTCGACGGCGAGCGCCGCTTCCTGAAACCCCTCAATCCGAAGTACGGCGGCTTCGAGCTCACCCCGCCTTACGTCATCCGCGGCGGGGTGGTGCAGCGCGCGGGCCGGCGACGCTCGCAGCGCAAGCACTACGACTGACGCGCTGTCAGTACCCGCCCTTGCGCATGCTCTCGGGCAGACCCGCGATCTTGCCCGCCTGCTTGGAAGGGTTGCCCGGGTAGAGATCGAACAGGGTCTTGTTGTCCACCTTGCGGCCGGGCCACTTGTCCTGCATGGCCTTGAGGATGGCGCGGTTGTTCGGCTGCTCGCCGTTGTGGTTGAAGTAGGCGTCGCGCAGGTACTCGATCACGTCCCAGTGGTCCTGCGTGAGGGTGAGTCCCTCCGCGGCGGCGATCGCCCCCGCGACGTCCTTGTCCCAGTCGTCCGGCGATGCCAGAAAGCCGCTTTCGGTCGCTTCGATCACTTTTCCCTTCACTTCGTATGTCATAGTCTCCTCGACTGCGCTCAGTTGCGTCTCATTCCGACCTGGAGCGCAGGTCGGCGATGTCCTTGTGCGGGATGAACAGTCCGCAGCCGAGCTTGCGCCCGGCGCCCAAACCGCTTCGCTGCAGCAGCAGCGACTGCTCGAGCGTGAGGCCGGCGAGCATCAGGCTGCGCGCCTGGTAGGTGCGCGCCGGAGTCGCGACCGTCGTCATGCGGCCGCACACCATGCGCTCCGCCCTGATGCCGAGCGCGCCCAGCTCCTCGGTCGCGGCGCTGACGAACATAGCCTCGTCGTCGGCGGCGAGGACGACGCAGCGCGAGAACAGGGTCGTGATCCGCGACAGTGGCCGCAGCGCCATTTTTTCCACGCGCAGCGGCGAGCCGGCCACCTGCAGTGTGCACCCGACCAGCGCAGCGGCCTCCTCAGCGCGGTGTGCGGGCAGGCGCAGTGCGAGCTTTGCCCGATGCGACAGCTGCAACACGGCATCCGCGCCCTCGGGCCGCATCCAGCCGCTGCCGGATGCCGCGCCATGCACGGTGTGCAGGCCGGCGAGCGGCTCTTCTGCGAACCAGGGCAGCGCCTCCTGGATCGCCTGCTGCAGCGCGTACGCGTGATCGACCGGCAGGCTGCGGCAGGCGATCGCGAACACCGCGTCCACGATGTCGGCGGGAGCATCCTGCATTTCAAGTCACGGGCAGCGCCGCCTGGAGCGCCTCACGGTCGAACCACCAGTCGTCCTGCACCAGCACGTCGACGATGTTGCGCAGGCGCGGCAGGAACAGCGCCGGGTCGTTCAGCTCCATGTCCTCGATCCACTTGTTGAACGCCTGCTGCCCGTCGACGCCGCTGTGCCGGCGCGCCACCGTGGCGAGCACCTGATTGGCGTAGAGCAGCAGGTGTTCGCGCTGGGGATCGCGGGCGCGCAGATCGACGAGGTAGTACGCCGTGACAGCCGCAACCGCCGCGCCGTCAGCGTCGGGCGGCGTCTCCTCGACCACGTGCTGGAGCAGCGCGACGCTCAGCTCGGGATCGACCGGGTAGGTCACCGCGAGCCAGATGCCCTGGCCGAGCGCGGCGAGCGACTGCGGCTGCTCGGCGAGGAACAGGATGTCGCAGGCTTGGGCCGCGCCTTCGCGGGCCTGCTCGGCCATGTAGAGGTCGAACGCCTCGCGCGCCGCGGCCCAGGCTGCGGGCCGTTGCTCGAGGCGCACCAGCGCACGCCCGAGCTGCAGCAGCAGATCGGCGCGCCGCAGCGTTTCCGCGCCGGGAGAAAGCGCTTCGAGCTGGCCGCGCAGGTCGGCGACCAGGCGCTCCAGCATGCCGGTCGATTCCCTCGCATCCGTGCTGTCGTCGGCATTGCCGACGCCGGGGTCTTCCTTGATGTACTTGAGCGGGATGGTCTTCATGCCGATCCGACGCGATCGAAATAGCGGGCGCGATAGACGAGCCGGCCCGGCGCGGTCGCGTCGGCGAAAGAGCTGCGGTCGTGCAGCACGTTGTTGCAGACCAGACCTTGGCCGCCGGCCAGCCGCAGCGTGAACACGTAAGGCGAGCCGGCGTCGAGGATCTGCCCGAGCAACTGCGCCGCGGCGCGCGTCGCCTCGTCCGGCCGCCATTCGATGCTGCGCGTGCGCGCGGTGTAGCGCATGTGCAGCGCGCCGCCGTCGGTGGAGAACACCGGGCCGGTTTGCGCGGGACGTGTTGGGGCGCCGTCCTCCTCGTTGGCGGGGATAGTCATGGCGTCGGGCGCCGAGAGCGCCTGCACGAATTGCGGATCGGCGTCGCGCAGCAGGACGTAGGCGATCTCGTGATCGAGCAGGCGGTTCTCGCCGCCCGCGGCGGCCGGACGGACGCAGTGCAGTATGAACGCGCGGATGCGCTGCGCCGGGGCGTTGTAATAGCCGTCGGTATGCCACAGCAGCCGCCGGTTCGAGTACGGAATATAGCCGCGGGCCGACTTTTCCGGCGCCACCTCGAGCGAGCTGATGCCGTCCTCGTCCGCGAGCGGGTTGGCATGCAGGCGCGCAAGACCCAGGCGCGCGCCGAGGCGGCGTGCAATGTTTTTGTCGGCCACGCCGGCAAGCGGGCTGGCATAGACGGCCATGTTCGCCGCGCCGCAAACGCGCCGGATTTCGCCGGCCTCGCTGTCGCTCAGGTTGCGCGGATCGCGCACCGCCACGATCAGGTCCTCGGCGCGGCGCGGATAGCGCGCGAGCTTGCGCTCGCGCCAGCGCAGGTAGTCTTGCGGCCGATCGAGCGCGAATGGATGTTCGATGGCGGTGTGCAGGGCGGCGTTCAAGGCGCTTGGGCGGGAAAATGAGGTAGGACAACGTACCGCATTTGCTGCTTTTTGGGTCATTAGCAACTCCTATATCCCCAAAGGGAGGGGTATCCCCTCCGGCCTATCCCCAATGACCTTGCGGGTGCGCGATGGGGCGTCATTAAACTGGTGCGGCGCGATTTCGCACCATGGAGGGATAGCGATGTCCGAACTCCGCAAGCAGCCCAAGGATCCGCAACGGCACAGCACCTACGTGCCCAAGGAAAAGAACTCGACCAAGGCGTTTCATCCGACGCCCATGCTCGACCAGCTCGAAAGCGGTCCGTGGCCGAGCTTCGTCACCGGCCTGAAGCGACTGGCGCACGAGAACAACATGATGGTCGACCTGCTCGGCCAGCTCGAGCATTCCTACAAGACGCGCCTGGGCTACTGGAAGGGCGGCACGGTCTCGGTGTTCGGCTATGGCGGCGGCATCATCCCGCGCTTCTCGGAAGTCGCAGCCCTGTTCCCGGAATCCAAGGAGTTCCACACGCTGCGCGTGCAGCCCCCGGCGGGCAATCACTACACCACCAAGCTGCTGCGCCAGCTGTCGGGTTCCTGGAGCAAGTGGGGTTCCGGGCTGATCGCGTTCCACGGCCAGACCGGCAACATCATGTTCATCGGCTCGACCAGCGAGAACACCCAGCATTTCTTCGACGAGATCAACGAGTACGGTTTCGACCTGGGCGGCGCGGGCCCGTGCGTGCGCACCGCCATGTCCTGCGTCGGCGCGGCGCGCTGCGAGCAGTCGTGCGCCAACGAGCAGCGCATCCACAGGACGCTGGTCAACAACTTCATCGACGACATGCACCGCCCGGCGCTGCCCTACAAGTTCAAGTTCAAGATCTCGGGCTGCCCGAACGACTGCATGAACTCCATCCAGCGCGCCGACTTCGCCGTGATCGGCACCTGGCGCGACGACATGCAGGTCGACCAGCAGGGCGTGAAGGCGTACGTCGAGGGCCATGGCCGCAAGTACACCATCGACAACGTGATCGCGCGCTGCCCGACCAAGGCGCTGTCCCTGAACGACGACGACACCCTCGAGGTGGACAACCGCAGCTGCGTGCGCTGCATGCACTGCATCAACGTCATGACCAAGGCGCTCAAACCCGGCAAGGACCGCGGCATCACGCTGCTCATCGGCGGCAAGCGCACCCTCAAGATCGGCGACACCATGGGCACGGTGATCGTGCCGTTCATGAAGATGGACAGCGACGAGGACTACGAGAAGCTGCGCAGCCTCGCCGCCACGGTGATCGATTTCTGGGCGGAGAACGGCCTGGAGCACGAGCGCTGCGGCGAGATGATCGAGAGGATCGGCCTCGCGAATTTCCTGGAAGGCATCGGCGTAGAGGTCGACCCGAACATGATCACGCACCCGCGCACCAGTTCCTACGTGCGCCTGGACGAGTGGGACCAGGAAGCGCAGAAGTGGATCGACCGCAAGAAGCAGCCGGTGGCGTGATTTCGGACTGAGGAGGTCGCGGTGGCACAAGCACAGGTGGTCGAGAAAAAGAAGATGCGCACGCCGATCGAGAGCGGATGCCCCGACGGCATGCAGTACATGCATCCGCTGATGATCAAGAACTTCGGCAACTGGAAGTACCACGACCGGCCCCGGCCGGGCGTGCTGCACCACGTCGCCTACTCGGGCGACGAGATCTGGACGGTGCGCGTCGGCACCCAGCGCCAGCTCGGGCCCTACGAGATCAACCTGCTGTGCGACATCGTCGACAAGTACGGCGAAGGCCATGTCCGTTTTACGATCCGCTCGAACCTGGAGGTGATGGTCTCCAAGTGGGACAAGGTCGGCCCGCTGATCCAGGCCTTCAACGACGCGGGCTATCCGGTCGGCGGCACCGGCAACTCGGTGACCATGATCTCGCACACGCAGGGCTGGCTGCACTGCGACATCCCCGCCACCGACGCCTCGGGCGTGGTGAAGTCGCTGATGGACGAGCTCTACGAGGAGTTCATCAAGGAGGAGATGCCCAACCGCGTGCACATCACCACCTCGTGCTGCCAGATCAACTGCGGCGGCCAGGGCGACATCGCGATCAATATTCAGCACACCAAGCCGCCGAAGATCAACCACGACCTGGTGGCGAACGTGTGCGAGCGTCCTTCGGTGGTCGCGCGCTGCCCGGTGGCGGCGATCCGTCCGGCGATCGTGAACGGCAAGCCCTCGCTCGAAGTGGACGAGAAGAAATGCATCTGCTGCGGCGCCTGCTATCCGCCGTGCCCGCCGATGCAGATCAACGACCCGGAGCACTCCAAGCTCGCCATCTGGGTGGGCGGGAAGAACTCCAACGCCCGCTCCAAGCCGATGTTCCAGAAGCTGGTGGCGGCCGGCCTGCCCAACAACCCGCCGCGTTGGCCCGAGGTCGCCGTGGTGGTGAAGAAGATCCTTTACACCTACAAGAAGGACGCGCGGGACTGGGAGCGCGTCGGCGACTGGGTGGAGCGCATCGGCTGGCCGAGGTTCTTCGAGCTGACCGGGCTGCCGTTCACCAAGTTCCACATCGACAACTGGCGTGGGGCGCGCAACAGCCTCAATGCGTCCGCCCACATCCGGTTCTGAGCGGTCCCGGGTCATGAAATTCAGCATCCTGGTGAATGAAGGGCCGTACACCCACCAGGCGTCGGACACGGCCTACCAGTTCGTCAAGGCCGCGCTGGCGAAGGGGCACGAGATCTATCGCGTGTTCTTCTATCACGACGGAGTGAACAACGGTACGCGGCTCACGGTGCCGCCGCAGGACGACCGCAACATCGTCAAGCGCTGGTGCGAACTCGCCGCGCAGCACAAGCTCGACCTGGTGCTGTGCATCGCCGCGGCGCAGCGGCGCGGGCTGATGGACGCCGCCGAGGCCAAGCGCAACGGCAAGGACGCCGACAATCTCGCGCCGGGGTTCCGCATTTCGGGCCTGGGCCAGCTCATCGAAGCCGGCATCCAGGCCGACCGCCTGGTGGTTTTCGGCGACTGATCGGGGAAGCGCAATGGCCGAGGAAAACGCGGGCGGCGTCGCCAAGAAGTTCCTGTACGTGAACCGCAGGGCGCCCTACGGCACCATCTACGCGCTCGAATCGCTCGAAGTGGTGCTGATCGGCGCCGCGTTCGAGCAGGACGTGAGCCTCGCGTTCCTGGGCGACGGCGTCTACCAGCTGACCAAGGGGCAGGACACCAAGGCACTGGAAGTGAAGAACTTCTCGCCGACGTTCCGCGCGCTGGAAGACTACGACGTCACCAAGCTCTACGTGGAGAAGGAAGCGCTCGAGGCGCGCGGGCTGAGCGAGGCCGACCTGGTGGTGCGCGTGGAGGTAGTGAGCGCCGAGCGCATGGCCGAAATCATGGAAGCCCAGGACGTGATCCTGAGCTTCTGAGGACCAGGAAGATGCTGCACACCGTCAACAAATCGCCGTTCGAGCACCGGGCCCTGGAGACCTGCCTGAAGTTCGCCCGGCAGGGCAGCGCGGTGCTGCTGATCGAGGATGGCGTGTACGCGGCGGCCAGGGACACGGCCGTCTCGCAGCAGGTGCAGGAGGCTCTGAAGACCGTGTCGATTTACGCGCTCAAGCCCGACATCGAGGCGCGCGGCATGCAAGACCGGGTGATGGACGGCGTTCGCCTGGTGGACTACGGGGGGTTCGTGGACCTCGTGGCGGAGCACAACGCCGTGCAATCCTGGCTTTGATTCCTGGAGGAATCCCGCAATGCCCATCGAAATGAACGGCAAGACCATCGAAACCGACGAGGAAGGCTATCTCGCCGACCGCACCGATTGGAACGAGGACGTGGCGAAGGAAATGGCGCGCTTGGACAGCTGCGAGCTGAGCGAGAGCCACTGGGAAGTGCTCAACTTCCTGCGCGAGTACTACGACGAATACCAAATCGCCCCGGCGGTGCGCGTGCTGACCAAGGCCATCGGCAAGAAGCTCGGCGCGGACAAGGGCAACAGCAAGTACCTGTACGAGCTGTTCCCGTACGGCCCTGCCAAGCAGGCCTGCAAGTACGCGGGACTGCCCAAGCCGACCGGCTGCGTCTAACTTGCGCCGCGCCGGGACCTGGAGCGACCGTTGACGCCGCTGACAGTCCTCTACGCGCTGCTGTTCTACGCCGCCGCCGCCGTGCTCTGCGGCGGCGTGGGCTACCAGTGCTGGGTGTATGCGCGCACGCCGCAGCCGCTCAAGATCCCGATCCCGCCGGCGCCGACCACGCGCCGCGGCGTCGCGCTGCGCATGCTGCTCGAGGTGACGCTGTTCCGCAGCCTGTTCCGCTCCAACAAGTGGATCTGGCTGTTCGGCTGGCTGTTCCACGTCGCGCTGCTGGCGGTGCTGCTGCGCCATCTGCGCTATTTCACCGAGCCGGTCTGGGCCTGGGTCGCGCTCCTGCAGCCTTTCGGCCTGTACGCGGGCTTCGCCATGCTCGCCGGCCTCGGCGCGCTCTGGGCGCGGCGCTTCCTGGTCGATCGCGTGCGCTATATCAGCAGTCCCTCCGATCACCTGATGCTCGCGCTGCTCGCGGCCATCGCCGCGAGCGGGCTCGCCATGAAATACCTCGCGCACACCGACATCGTCGCGTTGAAAGTGTTCTTCCTCGGCCTGATGGCGTTCGACTGGCAGCCGCTCCCCGCCGACCCGGCGCTGCTGGTGCACCTCGCGCTGGTCGCGGCGCTGATGATCGTGTTTCCCATGAGCAAGCTGCTGCATGCGCCGGGAGTGTTCTTCAGCCCGAGCCTGAACCAGGTCGACGACGCGCGCGAGCGGCGGCACGCGGCGGGCTGGTCGGCAAGGATCGTGCATGTCAAGCGGGCGCGCGGAGGTTGAATGGCCGCTTTCGAGACGCCGCCGCTGGGCGAATATCCGGTGATCCCGCCGGTGCGCGAGGGCGCCATGGCGCACAGCAAGCCGTACGTGGCCAAGCCCGACCTGCAGAAGGGGCTCGGCTTTCCCGGCGAGCTGGTGCCGGAGTGGGAAAAGGTCGCGGTCACCAGGCTGGGCGAGCTGGTGTCGCAGTCGCGCGCGCTGCAGGTGTTCCTCGACTCCTGCGTGAAATGCGGCGCCTGCACCGACAAGTGCCACTACTACCTCGGCACCTCCGATCCGAAGAACATGCCGGTGGCGCGCCAGGACCTGCTGCGCTCGGTCTACCGCCGGTACTACACCGTCGCGGGCAAGTTTTTTCCGTGGCTGGTGGGCGCGCGCGACATGACCAGGGAGGTGCTGGACGATTGGTACAGCTACTTCCACCAATGCTCGCAGTGCCGGCGCTGCGCGGTGTTCTGCCCCTACGGCATCGACACCGCCGAGATCTCGATGGCGGCGCGCGACATCATGGATACGGTGGGCCTGGGCCAGAAGTACTCCAACGAGATCATCGGCAAGGTCCACAAGATCGGCAACAACCTGGGGCTCCCCGAGCCGGCGCTGCGCAACACCCTCGACGGCCTGGAAGAGGACGTGAAGGAAGCGACCGGCGTGGACGTCAAGTTCCCGCTCGACCAGAAGGGCGCCGAAGTGCTGCTCGTCGCGCCGAGCGCCGACTTCTTCGCCGAGCCGCACATCGACGGCCTCATCGGCTACGCCAAGGTGTTTCACGCCGCCGGCATTTCCTGGACGCTGTCTTCGCACGCCTCCGAGGCGGCGAACTTCTCGCTCTTCATCGGCAACCACGACAATCTGCAGAAGGTGGCGGAGCGCATCCGCGAGGCGGCGCTCGAGCTGGGCGTGAAGCGCATCGTGGTGGGCGAGTGCGGCCATGCCTGGCGCGTCGCCTACAGCTTCTGGAACACGCTCATCGGGCCGTTCGACTTCCTCGACCCGCGCTACCCCGCGCCGCAGCACATCTGCGAGGTGACCTACGACCTCATCCGCCGCGGCGCCCTCACGCTGGACAAGAGCGCCAACGCCGACAAGGTGGTGACCTTCCACGATTCGTGCAACGTGTCGCGCGGCTCGCGCATGGGCGGCGTGCCGGGCGGGCAGTTCCTCATCCCGCGCGAGATCATCCGCGCCTGCGTCGACCGGTTCGTCGACATGGCGCCCGAGACCATCGGCGAGGCCACCTTCTGCTGCGGCGGCGGCGGGGGCTTGCTCACCGACGACCTGCTCGAGCTGCGCGTCAAGGGCGCGCTGCCGCGCATGCAGGCCCTCCAACGTGTGGTCGAGGAGCACGGCGTCAACTACCTGGCCGCCATCTGCGCCATCTGCAAGAGCCAGTTCACCAAGGTGCTGCCCTACTACAAGCACCCCATGGACATGATCGGCAGCGTGCACGGGCTGGTGAGCAACGCCATCATGCTCGGGCCCAGGCAATGAAGCGGTTCAACCGGAGATAGACATGTCGGCGCCAACCAGCAAGCCCGCAGCCAAGAGCGGGCACACCTTCCGCAAGTTCAAGGACGGCGACCAACAGTGGGGTTCGTTCCAGGAGCAGATCTTCTCCGGCGACGAAAGCGACAAGTGCCCGACTTACGTGCACAAGACCCCGCCTTGCCAGGCGACCTGCCCCTCGGGCGAGGACATTCGCGGCTGGCTCAACATCGTGCGGGGGGTGGAGAAGCCGCCCAAGGGCACGCTCATGCAGGAGTATGCGTTCCGCCGCTCGACCGACGGCAATCCGTTTCCCTCGATGATGGGGCGCGTGTGCCCGGCCCCCTGCCAGGCCGGCTGCAACCGCAACGCCGTGGAGGACACCGTCGGCATCAACGCGGTCGAGCAGTACATCGGCGACTACGCGCTGGAGCACAACTTCGCCTTCCAGGCCGGCTCGGAAACCGGCAAGCGCGTCGCGATCGTGGGCGGGGGCCCGGCGGGCCTGTCCGCGGCCTACCAGCTGCGCCGCAAGGGGCACGCGGTCACCCTGTTCGACGATCACGCCGAGCTGGGCGGCATGGCGAAATACGGCGTGCCGGGCTACCGCCTGCCGCGAACGCACCTCGACGGCGAGATCAACCGCATCACCGCGATGGGGATCGAGGTCCGGCTCAACACGCGCATCGGCGCCGACGTCCAACTCAAAGACCTGGAAACCGGCTTCGACGCGGTGCTGCTCGCGATCGGGTGCAAGGCCGGGCTCGCTCTGCCGGTGCCCGGGGCGAACGCGCCCAATTGCATCAGCGGGGTCGCGTTTCTCGAGGCCTTCAACCAGGGTCGGCTGAAAACGGTCGCCGGCCGCGTGGTAGTGATCGGCGGCGGCGATACCTCGGTCGACGTAGTCTCGGTGGCGCGCCGGCTGGGCTATGTCGAAGACATGAAGGAGACCGAGCGCCCGGAATTCGTGGTGATGGGCCACGCCGCGCACGACGTCTCGGCCATGGCAGCGCGCAGTGGCGCCGACGTCATGCTGATCTCGATGCAGCCGATCGAGCAGATGAACGCGGCCAAGCACGAGATCGAGGACGCGCAGCGCGAAGGCGTGAAAATCCGCGGGAGCCTGATGCCGGTGAAGGTCCTGCTCGACGAGCGCACCGGGCGCGCCAAGGCGCTGCGCGTGGTCGAGGTGGAGTGGGTCAAAGACAAGCCGGTCGAGAAGCCGGGCACCGAGATGGACCTCGAGGCCGATCTCATCGTCTCCGCCATCGGCCAGTCGGGCGACCTGAAGGGCATGGAGGAGCTGGATAACGGCAAGGGCCTGATCGCGGCCGACAAGTTCTACCAGCTGCCGAAGCGCCCGGGCGTGTTCGCCTGCGGCGACATCCTCCGGCCGCACCTGCTCACCACGGTCATCGGCCAGGGGTCGATCGCGGCCGATAGCATCGACCGCTACCTCGGCAGCAAGGAAATGGCGAAGCGGCCCAAGGTCGACGTGCACCATTTCAACCTGCTCGACAAGCTGCGCGAGGTGAACCTCGAGCCCAAGCCGTTCAAGGCGCTGGAGGACCGCGACCTGCGCGAGATCGACCGCGGCCTGCGCGGCACCGACCTCGCCGGCAAAGGGGTCGGCGGCTTCGCCATCCACAACTACGAGGACCGCAGCGCCGCGGAGGTGTGCAAGTCCGAGGAGCTGTTCCTCGGGCATTTCCCGTACCAGGAGCGCATCAAGCGTACCGAGATCGGCCCCTCGGCCGAGGAGGTGCTAGGGCACTTTGCCGAGCGCATGGTGGGGCTCACCGACAAGCAGGCGGTGGACGAAGCCAAGCGCTGCATGAGCTGCGGCATGTGCTTCGAGTGCGACAACTGCGTCATCTATTGCCCGCAGACCGCGGTCAAGCGCACCCCCAAGGCGGAGGCCACGATGGGCCGCTACGTCTATACGGACTACGACCTGTGCATCGGCTGCCACATTTGCGCCGACGTGTGCCCTACCGGCTACATCAAGATGGGGCTGGGCGATCACTGAGCGCCGCGGAGCGGGAATGATGCGCATCGCCGCCGTGGTCATCGCCGCCGTGCTGGCGGCCGAGGGGTCCGCCGACGCGGGCGACCCGCGCCCGCGTGGCGTCGCGCTGCCTACGGTGAAGATCGAGCGTGGCGAGGCCTGCGTGGCGCCGACCGGCGAAATGCGCCGCGACCACATGAAGATGCTGCTGCACCAGCGCGACCGGACTCTGCGCCAGGGCCTGCGCGAGCCGCGCTTCAGCCTGAAGAATTGCGTCGACTGTCACGCCAGCCGCGCGACCGGCAGCGTGCTCGGCAAGGACGGTTTCTGCTCGAGCTGCCATGAATACGCCGCGGTGAGCATCGACTGCTTCGAGTGCCATACGCCGCTGCAGCAAAAGCGGGCCGCGGCCAGGCCATGAATCCGGACCGCCGCCAGTTCCTGGGTTGGGGCGCCGCCGCCGCGGGCGCGGCCGCAGTTACGACTCTGGCGCCGAGCTTCAGGCTGATCGAGCTCGCGCAGGCGCGCTCGCCGCAGGAGGCCGCCTCCAAGCTGCAGCGCTGGGGACTGCTGATCGACATCACGAAGTGCGCGGACTGCGATGCGTGCGTCACCGCCTGCCACGAGGAAAACGGCGTGACCGCACGCGGCCGCCCGGAGACCGATGCGCAGTGGATCCGTAAGGTGAACCTGCGCGACAAGCGCACCGGCTACGCGCAGACGCTGCCGCTCATGTGCCAGCACTGCGAGCACCCGCCGTGCGTGGACGTGTGCCCGACCGGCGCCTCGTTCAAGCGCGAAGACGGCATCGTGCTGGTCGACAAGCACACCTGCATCGGCTGCCGCTACTGCGTCATGGCCTGCCCGTACGGCGCGCGTTCCTTCATCCACGAGACGGTCAGCGGCCAGAAGGCGGACGTCCCGCGCGGCAAGGGCACGGTGGAGTCCTGCACGCTGTGCGTGCACCGCGTGGACCGCGGCGAGACGCCCGCCTGCGTCGAGTCATGCAACCGGGACGGCGGCAAGGCCATGGCGTTCGGCGATCTGAACGACGCGTCCGCTGAGATCCACCGCCGGCTGAAGAGCGAGCCCTCCAGCCAGATCCGCGCCGACCTCGCGCTGAACACCGGCGTGCGCTACCAGGGCCTGTAGTCGTGGCGAGCGTCCAATACCGCGAGATCGACGGCCGCAGCGGCGCCTACCTGGTGCTGCTTGGCGTGCTCGGCGCCCTGATCCTCGCCGGCCTCGGCGCCACCTGGTACATGGAGCACAACGGCCACTACGTCACCGGCATGAGCAACCGGATCGTGTGGGGCATGCCGCATGTATTCGCGATATTCCTTATCGTCGCCGCCTCGGGCGTGCTCAACGTCGCCTCCATCGCCTCGGTGTTCGGCCGGGAGCTGTACAAGCCGCTCGCCCGGCTCTCCGGGCTGCTCGCCGTCACGTTGCTCGCCGGCGGGCTCGCGGTGCTGGTGCTCGACCTGGGACGGCCCGACCGGCTGATCGTGGCGATGACGCACTACAACTTCAAGTCGGTCTTCGCCTGGAACGTCATTCTCTATTCGGGCATGGTGGCCATCGTCGCGGTGTACCTGTGGACGATGTTCGAGCGGCGCTTCAATGCCTGGTCCAGGCCGGTGGGCATTGCGGCGCTGGTGTGGCGCTTTGCGCTCACCACCGGCACGGGGTCGATCTTCGGCTTCCTGGTCGCGCGCCAGGCCTACCAGTCGGCCCTGCTGGCGCCGCTTTTCATCGTGCTCAGCTTTGGCTGGGGGCTCGCGGTCTTCGTCATCGTGCAGTCCGCGATGTATGCGTGGAATGGCCGCACGCTGCCCGCGCCGGCGCGGCAACGCCTGGCCAGGCTGCTGGCCGTCTTCGTGGCGGCATCGCTGTACCTGGTGGCGGTGTTCCACCTCACCAACGCCTACTTTGCGCGCCAGGGTGAGTTCACGGCCTTCATCCTGCTGGGTCGTGAAGGGGGCAGCGTCTACGCGCTGCTCTTCTGGGCCGGCTACGTGCTGCTCGGATCGGTTTTGCCCTTTGCCATGCTGCTGTGGCCGCTGTCGCATTCCGGGGCTTCGCGTGCCGGTGCAGGGCTGGCGGTGGCGGCCGGCTTCGTCGTGCTGGGGGCCTTCGCCTTCCTCTATGTCTTCATCATCGGCGGCCAGGCGTTTCCGCTGGACATCTTTCCGGGCCATGTGGTGAGCAGCGCCTTCGGCGACGGGCAAGTCGCGGCCTATGCGCCGCGCTGGCCCGAATGGCTGCTCGGCCTGGGCGGCGTCGGCGCGGCCTTGCTGCTCACAACGGTGGGCGTGCGGGTGCTCGACTTCATGCCGCAGGATGACCTGATCGCGGAGCAGACCGCATGAGCGAGTCGATCGCACTGCCGCGCCTGCTCGTCAGTGCGGCGCACAAGTCCTCGGGCAAGACCACGGT
>CAYSFD010000029.1:0-64953 GCA_964430565.1 uncultured Enterobacteriaceae bacterium | reverse complement strand
ACCGAGCCCGACGTCTCGCAGCGTCTCGAGTTTGCGCCGCAGCGGCGGCACGGCGCCCAGGAACTCGAGCGCTTCCTCGACGGTCAGGTCGAGCACGTCTGCGATCGAGCGGCCGTGCCACATGACCTCGAGCGTCTCGCGGTTGTAGCGCCGCCCGTGGCAAACATCGCAGCGCACGTAGACGTCCGGGAGGAAGTGCATCTCGACGCGCTTCAGCCCATCGCCCTCGCAGGCCTCGCAGCGGCCGCCCTTCACGTTGAACGAGAAACGGCCGGGCCGGTAGCCGCGCACCTTGGACTCGGGCAGCTGGGCGAACAGGTCGCGAATCAGCGTGAACGATCCGGTGTAAGCGGCCGGATTGGAGCGCGGCGTGCGGCCGATCGGGCTCTGGTCGACGCTGATCGCCTTGTCGAAGAACTCCAGCCCCTTCATCTCGTCGTACGCGGCGGGCTCTTGTACCGAGCCGTAGAGCTCGCGCGCGACCGCGTAGTAGAGCGTGTCGTTGATGAGCGTCGATTTGCCCGAACCCGAGACGCCGGTCACGCACACGAACCGCCCCACCGGCAGAACGAGATCGATGTTCTTGAGGTTGTTCCCGCGCGCCCCGCGCAACCTGAAGACCCGCGTTTTGTCGAAGCGACGTCGGTTCTTGGGCACGGCGATCTCCAGCGCGCCGGAAAGGTACTGGCCGGTGAGTGAGGCGGGATTTTCCCGGATCTGCTCGGGCGTTCCTTCGGCGACGACTTGGCCACCGTGCTCGCCCGCGCCCGGGCCCATGTCGAGGACGTGATCGGCCGAGTTGATCGCCTCCTCGTCGTGCTCGACCACGATCACCGTGTTGCCGAGGTCGCGCAGGTGCTTGAGCGTGGCAAGCAGTCGTCCGTTGTCCCTCTGATGCAGGCCGATCGAAGGCTCGTCGAGCACGTACATGACGCCGGTGAGTCCCGAACCGATCTGGCTCGCAAGGCGGATGCGCTGCGCTTCTCCGCCCGAAAGCGTGTCGGCGGGGCGGTCGAGCGACAGATAGTCGAGGCCGACGTTATTGAGAAAGGCGAGTCGCGCTGCGATCTCGTTGACGATCTTCTCGGCGATCGACTGCTTGGCGCCGGCGAGCTTGAGTTTCTTGAAGAACTCCAGTCCCTGCTTCAGCGGGATTGCGCTCACTTCGTAGATCGCCTTATCGGCCACCCTGACGTGGCGCGCTTCGGTGCGAAGCCGCGTGCCGTCGCAGGCCGGGCAGGGCTTGGTGTTGCGATACTTGGCGAGCTCCTCGCGCACGACCAGCGAATCGGTCTCTTTGTAGCGCCGCTCGAGATTGGGCAGAATGCCCTCGAAGGCGTGCTCGCGAATCTGGGTGCGGCCGCGCTCGGTGAGATACGAGAAAGCAATGCGTTCCTCGGTGCCGTTCAGGACGATGTTCTGCACCGCCTCCGGGAGCTTCTCGAAAGGCGCCTCGACATCGAACTTGAAATGCGCGCCGAGGCTCGTGAGCATCTGGAAATAGAACTGGTTGCGCCGATCCCAGCCCTTGATCGCGCCCGAAGCGAGCGAATGGCCGGGATGAGCGACCACACGCTTCGGATCGAAGAAACTGATGCTGCCCAGGCCGTCGCACCCGGGGCACGCCCCCATGGGATTGTTAAATGAGAACAGCCGCGGCTCGAGCTCGGAGAGCGAATAGTCGCAGGCCGGGCAGGCAAAACGCGCCGAGAACAGGTGCTCGCGTCCCGAATCGAGCTCGAGCACCAGAGCGCGGCCATTGGCGTGCCGCAGCGCCGTTTCGAACGATTCGGCGAGGCGCTGCTTCGCCTCCGGGCGCACCTTCAGGCGGTCGATGACCACATCCACAGAGTGTTTGATGTTCCTGGAGAGCTTGGGCACCGAATCGATTTCGTAGACTTTCCCATCAATGCGCAAACGCACGAACCCTTGAGCGCGCAGCTCGGCGACCAGTTCGTGCTGCTCGCCTTTTCGGTTCGCGACGATGGGCGCGAGAATCACGAGCCGCGCGTCCTCGGGGAGCGCGAGCGCGTGGTCCACCATCTGCGAAACCGATTGCGCTTCCAGAGGCAGCTTGTGCTGCGGGCAGTAGGGCGTGCCGACGCGCGCGTAGAGCAGCCGCAGATAGTCGTGGATTTCGGTGATGGTGCCGACGGTCGAGCGCGGATTATGGCTCGCCGCCTTCTGCTCGATCGAGATCGCCGGCGACAGGCCCTCGATCAAGTCGACATCGGGTTTTTCCATCAGTTGCAGGAACTGGCGCGCGTAGGCAGAAAGCGACTCGACGTAGCGGCGCTGGCCCTCCGCGTAGAGCGTGTCGAAGGCGAGCGACGACTTCCCGGAGCCGGACAAGCCGGTGATGACAATCAGCCGATTGCGCGGCAGATCGACGCTGAGGTTCTTCAGGTTATGCGTGCGCGCGCCGCGGATGCGGATGTGGTCCATCAAAACCGGCCGGTGAAAGAGGTCAAACCCGTTACTATACGAAATTCAGCGGCACCTTCGCTACTTCGATGAGTACCCGGGCGTCGCAGGAACCCCCACCCAACCATGACTTCAGCCGAACCCTCCGTAGCGTTCTTCCTGCAGATGGTTTTCATCCTGGCCGCTTGCCAGGCGGTCGGCTGGGTGGCGCGGCGCTGCGGTCAGCCACAAGTCATCGGCGAGATGATTGCCGGCGTGCTCTTGGGGCCATCCTTGTTCGGGCTCCTCTGGCCCGAAGCGCAACAGTTCCTGTTTCCGCCGGAATCGCTCGATACGCTCTACGTGGTTGCGCAGCTCGGCATCGGGCTCTATATGTTCCTGGTCGGCGTGGAGTTCGATATGGGACTCTTCCGCAGCCGCATGCGCAGCGCCGTTTCGGTATCCCTGGCGGGAATGCTCGTGCCGTTCATCATCGGCACGGCGCTCGCGCTCTGGCTGGTGAGGGTACCGGGGCTTTTTTCCGAGCAGACGCGACCGTTCGAAGCCGTTCTTTTCCTCGGCGCGGCTATCGCCATCACGGCTCTCCCGGTGCTTGCCCGAATCATCCAGGACCGCGGTCTGACCGGAACGGCGCTCGGCACGCTCGTGCTTGCAGCCGGCGCGATCAACGATGCGGCCGCCTGGTGCGTGTTTGCCGTAGTCCTCGCGACCTTTGGGGGCGGCGCCATCGTCGCGGTGAAGGCCTTTGCGGGCGGGATCGGCTACGCGCTGCTCATGGTTTTCGCCGGGCGCAGGCTCCTTGCACCGATTGGCCGGCTGGCCGAAGCCGAACGGAAAATCAGCCCGGGCCTGCTCGGCGTGATTCTCATGCTGCTCATGCTCGCTGCGTGGGCGATGGATGCGGCCGGCGTTCACGCGGTTTTCGGCGGCTTCCTGCTCGGCACGGCGATGCCGCGCGGTTTCATCACGCAGGAACTCAAGCGGCAGCTCGAACCGCTCGCCGTGGTGTTCCTGCTGCCGGTCTTTTTCACGTTCTCCGGCCTGAACACCCGATTCGACATGGTGAGCAGCGAGCTTCTCCTCATCGCGGGAGCGGTGCTCGTCGCCTCGATCGCGGCCAAGGCCGTGGCCTGCTGGGCTGCCGCGCGGCTTGCCGGCGAGGACAACCGGACCGCGATGGCCGTGGGCACGCTGATGAACGCGCGCGGCGCGATGGAGCTGATCATTCTCAACATCGGTTTGCAGAAAGGAATCATCCAGCCGGCGTTGTTTTCCATCATGGTCTTGATGGCCATCGTGACTACGCTGATGACTGCGCCTTTGTTCGAATGGGTATATGGAAAGAAGGCCCGCGCCGCAGGCGAGTTGGGCGCGATTTAATAGGCCTATGTCCCCGCTCGAACTCCGCGCTAGCCTGTCGCTCGCGTCGCTGTTCGCCCTGCGCATGCTGGGGCTCTTCTTGATCCTGCCGGTGTTCGCGGTGCATGCGAGGCAGATCGAGGGCGGCGACAGCCAGACGCTCGTCGGGATGGCGCTCGGCGCCTATGGCCTGACGCACGGGCTGCTGCAGATCCCTTCGGGCATGGCATCCGACCGCTACGGCAGGAAGCGCATCATCGTCATCGGGCTGGTGGTGTTCGCGCTCGGCAGCTTCGTCGCGGCCTGGGGGTCGGACATCACCACGATCATCGCGGGCCGGGCCCTTCAGGGCGCGGGCGCGATCTCGGCGGCGGTGATGGCCCTTGCAGCGGACCTGACGCGCGAGGAGAACCGCACCAAGGCGATGGCGATTATCGGCAGCTCGATCGGGCTGACGTTCGCGGTTTCGCTGGTCGCCGCGCCCGTGCTCTATACGGTCATCGGCATGAGCGGCCTGTTCGAGCTGATCGGCGTACTGTGCCTCGCGGCGGTTGGGGTTGCCGTCTGGATCGTGCCGCCCGAGCCCCGCGACTTCGCGGACATGACGCGCCGCGTCCGCTTGGAGGCGCTCGGTGAAGTCTTGCGCAACCGGGAACAGCAGCGGCTCAACTTCGGCATCTTTTCTCTGCACGCGGTACAGATGGCGATTTTCGTGGTCATCCCGGTTGCCCTCGTCGAATACGGCGGCATCCCGGTAAGCGAGCATTGGAAGATTTATCTGCCAGTCGTCCTCGGATCTTTCGTCCTCATGTTACCGCCGCTGCTTCAGGCCGAGCGTCGGGGCCGGATGAAGTTCCTTTTCTTGAGCATGATCGCGCTGCTGCTTGCGGTCGAGCTCGGTTTTGCCGTGTGTCTGCCCAGCTTGCCCATGACGATCGCGTTGCTGCTTGCCTTTTTCGTTGCATTCAATATCCTCGAAGCGAGCCTGCCATCGCTCGCGTCCCGGGTGGCGCCGCCGGCCTCGCGCGGCACCGCGCTCGGGGTGTACAACACCACGCAGGCGCTCGGATTGTTCGTCGGGGGCGCGGTCGGCGGCTGGCTGGCGAAGAATTTCGGCGATCCGGCGATCTTTGTATTCGGATTCGCGCTCGTTGCGTTATGGTTGGGAGCGGCCTTGGGAATGCGCGTGCCGGGCGAAGCCCTGGAACGGGTGGTTCGGGTGCGCGCAGGGCTCGATCCAGTTGCGTTGCGGGAGCGGATTGTCCGCGTGCGCGGCGTGCTCGAGGCCGTGATCCTGCCGGAGCGCGGAATCGCCCGGCTAAAGGTGTATCCTGAATCGTTCGATGAGCGGGCGTTGAAGGAAATTATTGAGGGAGAGAGCTAAATGGCTTCAGTCAACAAAGTGATTCTCATCGGCAACCTCGGCGCCGATCCGGAAACGCGCTATCTGCCGAGCGGCGACGCGGTGACCAATATCCGCATCGCGACCTCCGAAGTGATCAAAGACAAAGCCACCGGCGACCGAAAAGAAGTGACCGAATGGCACCGCGTGGCTCTTTTCGGGCGGCAGGCGGAAGTCGCCGGCGAGTACCTGAAGAAGGGGCGCCCGGTCTACATCGAAGGGCGCATCCGCACCAACAAATGGCAGGACAAGGAAGGCCACGACCGTTACACCACCGAAATCATCGCGACGACGATGAAGCTGCTCGGCTCGCGTGAAGGTATGGGCGACGCAGGTGCGCGGGAAAGAAGCGGCGAAGTCAAGGAACCGGCTGTGGCGGGAGAGGGCAAGGCCGTCAAACAGCCGGCGGGCAAGTTCGACGACATGGACGACGATATTCCGTTCTAGGCTTTTCCGTTTCCGCCCCCCGCTGGACGGACCGTTTTCAATCGGCGCTTCGGCGCCGGCACAGCAGCAGGACCTCGCCGACCTCGGCGAGGTCGATCAAGCCCTCTGCCAGCGCCAGTGGTTTTTGAAAGCGCACCCCCAGCGGCATCATCACGCGGTTATACCACCACATCGCGCGTTTACGCCGGTGGATCAATAACCACATGCCGAGGTCGACCAGACGCGACGATTTCGGCATCATCCCGAACGCCGCGCTGCGCTCCACCGAGAAACCGTGTCGCGCGAGCTTGGGCTTCAATTCTGTCGGCTCGTAGCGGCGCCGGTGGCCGACGAAATCGTCGAAGCTCGTCCACTGCTCCTGATGAAGCGGCACCGAGGTGATTAGCGCCGCCCCGGGCGCAGCCACGCGTTCCAGCTCCGCGAGGGCGCGTTCGTCGTCATCGACATGTTCGATCACATCGAAGGCGCAGATCAGGTCGAAAACCGCATCGCCGTAGGGCAGGGCGGTGATGGAGCCGAGCGCCCCGGTGGCGCCGCGCGCGCGCAGTTTTGCCAGCGCCGACGGACTGATATCGATGAAGTGCGTCCCCTCGATCGGCAGGCGAGGGCGCAATCCCGGCGCCACCTCCAGCCGGACCTGCATGGGCGCCATCAGGGAGCGGACCAGCGGCCAGGTGTTGAAACGTTCAGGATCGATCAGGTCCGCGTCGGCCCACAGCGCGTTGTAGAAATCCCGGTTGACCTCGAGCAGTTCGGAACGGGTACGCGCGGGCATGAGTGAAGTCATGCGCTACGCTAACACGGGACGTGCACGGGACGTGTGTGCCGCGCGGGCATTCGCTGGACCGACTACTCGGCTGTGCCAGACGACCATCCGAGGCCCTGGAATAGAACGGAACCAGCTTATAATGAATTTGCGCGGTACCTTACGATTTCTGTAAGCTGCAATCATGAATCAAGACAACCTGACCCTGCTCAGTGAATTCCTGCACAAGCGCGAAAACATCGACCCCGCTCGGGTGACGCCCGAAACCTCGCTCGAGGAACTCAAGGTCGATTCGCTCTTGCTGCTCGAACTGCTGTTCGAATTCGAGGACAAGCTCGGCGTCTCGATACCGCACGACATCCCGCCGCCGAAAACCGTCGGCGACCTGTTGGGGATCGTGGACCGGCTCAACGCGGACAATAGCGCCTGAATGGCAAGCGCGCGACGCGTTGCCGTTACCGGCCTGGGACTCGTCAACCCTTTTGGGGGAGACCTTACCGATTTCTTCGGCCGGATGCTGCGCGGCGAATCCGCGATACGGCTCTTTACCCGTGAGGACAAGGCGACCAGACCGCTCGCCGTCCCCGCGGTTCGCTGCGCGAATTTCGACGCGGAGGCGGCGCTGGGCCGATCTCTTTCCTATACCATGGACCGCTACAGCCAGCTTGGGACCACCGCGGCTCTTTCGGCATGGCACGATGCGGGGCTTCCCCGGACCAAGGACGCGCCGCGCAACGACTGGGGTGTTTCCTGGGGCACGGCTCTGGGCGGCACGCTCACGTTCGAGAGCGGCTACATGGATCTTTTGCGCAACGGCCGCGAGCGCGTACCGCCGCTTTCGGTCGTGCTCGGAATGAGCAACGCGGCGGCCTCTCACATATCGATTCAGCTCGGACTGGGGGCTTCCTGCGCGACGTATTCGGTCGCCTGTGCCTCATCGGCCGTTGCGATCGGAGAGGCCCTGTCGAAATTCCGCACGGGCGAAGTAACGCTGATGGTCGTCGGCGGCTCTGAAGCACCGCTCTCCTACGGAGTCGTGCGCGCATGGGAAGCGATGCGCATTCTTGCCTTGGGCGACGAGGCATCCGCCCCGCGCTCCTGCCGCCCGTTCAGTTCCGACCGGCAGGGTCTGGTGCTGGGCGAAGGGGCGGGCGCAATGATCCTCGAGGACTGGGACCACGCGGTTCGGCGTGGGGCCAGGATATACGCGGAATTCGCGGGGTGTGGCAGCACCTCCGATCACGATCACCTGGTGCGACCCAATGCGGATGGACAGATGCGCGCCATGCACATGGCGATGCAGGATGGCGGTCTGACGAGCGACGAGATCGATTACGTCAACGCGCATGGCACGGCGACGCGCGAAGGGGACCCGATCGAAATCGCGGCCATCCGCGGCGTTTTCGGATCACGCTCCAGGGACATCGCCGTCAGCGCCACGAAATCGATGCATGGGCACATGCTCGGCGCAAGCGGAGTGATCGAGGCCATCATCACCGTGCTGTCGCTCGCGTCACGGGAAGCTCCGCCGACCGCGTATCTCGACGATCTGGATCGCGAGTGCACCGGGGTACGCCACATTACCGGAGAATCTCTGCGCGGAAACCTGCGAGCCGCGCTGTCCAACTCTTTCGCCTTCGGGGGCAGCAACACGGTGCTGGCATTCCGCGCGGTTCATTGAATCACCCGCGTGGTCCTCAGCCGCCGGATCGTGAGTACCGGCAGCCGCAGCACGAAGCCTAGGAATAGGCGTACGTGCATCCAGGTGAGCAGCGCGTTGTCGCGCCAATAATTGAAATGCGACACGCCGCCCTCGTCCGCGTGGAAATACCGCACCGGCGCGGGTTTGTTGAGCGGGCGCACCCCCAGCCAGCACATTCGCACCACTGCTTCCGGGTCGAAGTCAAAGCGCCGCATCCAGTGCTGCTTCCGCATTACCTCGCGCAGGGGCACGATCGGGTACACCCTGAAACCATAAAGGGAATCGCCGATTCCCGTCCACAGCGTTTCGAGGTTGGCCCACCAGTTGGACACGCGACGTCCCTTCACGCGCAGATTCGGCGCGCTTGCGTCGAATACCGGAACACCCAGCACCATGCAGGAAGGCTCGGCGATGGAAGCCGCCATGAACTCGCCTATCAGCGCGGTAGGATGCTGCCCGTCCGAATCCATCGTCAGAACGTGCGTGAATCCGGCGGCCTGCGCAAGCTCAATGCCGTGCAGGATGGCCGCGCCCTTGCCGCTGTTCCTGGGCAATACGATCACTTTTAGGCCCGTGTCGGCCTTGGCCATCTCGCGCAATCCTTCAGCCGTGCCGTCGGTGCTCGCATCCACCACGATCCACACCGGGTTCCAGAGACGCCGCGCGGCCTCAACCGTCTCGTAGACTCTCGCGCCGGGGTTGTAGCTTGGTATCAGAACAAGATGAGTCCGCGAAGCCTCCTTCATTCGATCCTCATCGTTCGATCGAGCCGACGTTCTGCGGCTCCGCCAGGATATTGCCGGCGGCATCAAAGCTGCTCCGGCAGCCGAGCTCGGAGGCAAGATAGGCTTCCAGTTCCGCAATCGCCTCTCTCAAATTGTCTGCGGGCATGAAACGCCTCCCCAGGCGAACCCGGTAACAGATCGGCACCGGCGGTATGCGATGAAGCGACCAGCCTTTGGACAGAAAAGGCGACGTGGTTTCGATCAGTACCGTCTGGATTGGAACGCCGGAGCGCTTCGAGACCAGGGCCGCTCCTCCCTTCAGACGATTGATCGGCGCTCGCGTCGTGCGGGTTCCTTCCGGGAAAAGCAGGAGCTGGCTGCCGGCCTTGAGAGTCTCCACCGCCTGCGTCGCCGCCCCAATGAAGTCATCGTTACGTATGTAGCCGGCAAGGCGAGCCGCGGCGCCGTAAATCGGATTGTCGATCAAGTCGGTCTTCATCACGCAGGCCACGGCGGGCAGGCGCGAGAGGACCATCACCACATCAAGAAGGCTGGGATGATTGGGAGCGATGACCAATGGTCCGGCATCGCGCAAGGCGTCCAGCGCACGAAGATCGAAACGAAAGACCCCGGTAAGCGTGAGAATCCAGAGATAGCAGCGAAATCCGTAGCTGGTGACCCAACGGCCGACCACTTTCCCGCGATCCGCCGACAGCAGCTGACAAAGCAGCGCAGCCACTCCGGACCAGATCAAGCACATCAAGCCGAAGAGGAGTAGTCCCGAATAGATAACAAGGCATGCATAGGCGGCGCGCAGCCCCGTCCGGATCATGGGCGTCGCAGATCCCTGCATTGCATCATTGTGCGTCCTTGCGCTACGGTAGGATGAGACATTCCGATAGCCGGATTTTCCGAGAACCGTCCATGGATGGCAAGCGACGCAACGCGCTGAGAGCCGGCGGAAGCGGCTCGGTCGAGAGCAGGGAAATCCATATATAATTCGCGGCTTGCGGAGGCGTCATGCCGATCTACGAATATCGCTGTTCATCCTGCGGGTTCCAGAAGGAATACCTGAAGAAAGTTAGCGACCCGATCATGACCGTCTGTCCCGAATGTAACAAACAGACGTTCTCCAAAATGCTGACGGCGGCGGGGTTCCATCTGAAAGGAAGCGGCTGGTACGCGACCGATTTCAGGAACAGCGGGGCGAAACCCGCGGCAAAAACCGGGAGCAAGGACGCGGCGAAAACCGACGGCAAGGAGACGGCAAAAGCCGACGGCAAGGAGACCGCAAAAGCCGACGGCAAGGAAGCCGCCAAGGCCGAATCGAAGACCGAATCGAAGAGCGAAGCGCCGAGCGCCGGCAACAGTGCCTCTCCAGCGAATTCGTGAATCCAGTGTCGCATTGACACCGATTGCACGGATCATTTCCAGCTTCGGCGCGTAATTGGCCGACGCAATGAAGAAATACCTCATCACCGGGCTCCTGATCTGGATCCCGCTCGCGATCACGATCTGGGTGCTGGAGCTCATCGTGACCACGATGGACCAGTCGCTGTTGCTGCTTCCGCCGGAGTATCAGCCACAGGCCTTGTTCGGCCGTCAGATCCCGGGGCTCGGTGCTCTGCTCACGGTGGTCGTTGTGTTAGTCACCGGTGTGCTCGCCTCCAACATCCTGGGCCAACGGCTGCTCCTGTTCTGGGAAAGCATCCTCGGTCGCATCCCTGTCGTGAAGACTATCTACAGCGGCGTGAAGCAGATGAGCGACACGCTGTTTGCACCGGGCGGCCAGGCTTTCAGCAAAGCGCTGCTGGTGCAGTATCCCCGCGAGGGCAGCTGGACGATCGGATTCCTCACCGGGAAACCCGGAGGCGACGTCGCCAATCACTTGCACGGGGACTACGTCAGCGTCTACGTTCCGACCACGCCGAACCCGACCTCGGGATTCTTTCTGATGATGCCCAGGGCAGAGGTCGTCGAGCTCGACATGAGCGTGGACGAGGCGCTCAGGTACGTCATCTCGATGGGCATAGCGGCGCCGGAGCTGCCCGGCGCAAGAAAACAATAGCGCCCGTGCGCGAAGTCGCTGCGCTGCTCCGCCGTGCGTCGGAGGACTTGAAGCAGTGTGATGGTGCGGTAAAATACTCGCCTGCGTGCTGCTCCGCGCAGCGCCGGCCGCCGAGCCCACATCGACAGACTTGAACTCATGCCCACAAACCTCGCTAACACCCGCGTACCTGCTGCTTTTGTCAGCGCTCCGCCGGAAAACCAGTGCGATGTGCTGGTCATCGGCGGCGGCCCGGGCGGCTCGACCATCTCGGCGTTTCTGGCGCAAAAGCGCTGGAAGGTGGCGCTCCTCGAAAAGGAACATCATCCGCGCTTTCACATCGGCGAATCGCTGCTGCCACTCAATCTTCCGTTGCTCGAGCGCCTGGGCGTGCTCGATCAGGTGGATAGAATCGGGCTGCTCAAGCCCGGCGCCGAATTCAACTACCCGGGCTACGACCCCGCGGTGTATTACTTCGCCAACGCCATGGATAAATCCTACCCCTCGGCCTACGAGGTGCGGCGTTCGGAGTTCGACAATCTGCTGCTTCGAAACAGCGCCGCCAAAGGCACCGACGTGCGCGAGGGCGTCAAAGTCACGCAAGTCGAATTCCGGCCGGGCTCGACCTCGCTCGTGCACGCCGTGGATGAGCACGGTCGCGCGCAACTCTGGGAGACGCGCTTTGTGGTGGACGCCTCCGGACGGGACACCTTCCTCGCCAATCGCTTCGGGATAAAGAGCCGCAACCCGGTGCACAACAGCTCCGCTGTCTTCGGCCATTTCGAGGGCGCAGTGCGCCGCTCAGGCCGCGACGAGGGGAACATCAGCGTGTACTGGTTCGATCACGGCTGGTACTGGATGATCCCGCTGCGCGACGGCGCGATGAGCGTCGGCGCCGTGTGCTGGACTTACTACATGAAGAGCCGCAAGGTCAGCGTGGATCAGTTCCTGCTCGATACCATCGCGCTGTGCCCGGCCATGGCCGAGCGTCTCAGGGACGCCAAGCTCATGGCGCCGGCGCTCGCGACGGGTAATTTTTCGTATCGCGCCACGCGCATGACCGGCGACGGTTACCTGATGGTAGGAGATGCGTACGCGTTCATCGACCCGGTGTTCTCAAGCGGCGTGTTCCTGGCGATGAACAGCGGCGAGCTGGGCGCCGGTGTGGTGGATGACGCCTTGCGCAACGGCGATGTCTCGGCACGCAGCCTGCGGCGTTACGAAAGGACCATCAATCACGGTCTCAAGACATTCTCCTGGTTCATCTACCGGATCACCACGCCGTCGCTGCGCAGAATGTTCATGTCTCCGAACCCTGCGCTCCGGTTGGAACAAGCAGTCTTGTCGTTGCTTTCGGCCGACATCTTCGGCAAGACGCCGATTCGGGGCCCGCTCCTGATTTTCAAGATCATTTATTACTTTACCTCGATCATCCACTTCCGCGAGAGCCTGACGGCCTGGCTGAAACGCAGGCGCGCCTGGCGGACGAAACTTGATTTTGTCTGGAAGACCGGCAATTAGAAGATCCGGATGCGCCCGGCTGGCGTCCGAAGCGCCGCGCAGGATTTGCACAGCCAGTCGGGAGTCGCGCTGATGCGTTCTTGGGTCTCGCGGCGGGTGCTCGCGACCTTGCTGCTCTTTGGCTATTTTGTCCTTACCCATGCTGCGGTTCTTACCGGGATCGCCTACCTCGCTCAGGCCGCCTGGCTGGGCCTCGCGGGGTTGGCAGTCATGGTTGTTCCAGGGGTGTGGGGCTTCGGGGCGGGCGCCGTACTCGCAGCCGCGCTGCTGCTGGCCGATGCGGACACGCTGCTGAAATTCCCTCCCGTGGTCATCAATCTGGCCCTGGCCGCCTGGTTCGGCATGTCCTTGGCGTCCGGCGAGGAGCCCGTCATCAGCTGGTTCGCGCGGCTGGTGCGGGGTGCAGAGCTTCCAGAGGATCTCGCGCGCTACACGAGAAACTCCACGGTCAGGTGGACCGTGTTTTTTGCGGGAATGGCCGGTGTGGCGGCGGCGCTTGCGCTGCTGGCGACGCCGCAGACGTGGTCCCTGTTTGCAAACGGCATCAACTATCTCCTCGTGGCAGTGCTGTTTGTGGGCGAGTACGTCTACCGGCGCTTGCGCTACCGGCATCACAAGCACGCGCACCTCGCTGAAGTAATTAGCACGATCATCCGCGCGGGAAGACTCACACCACGCCGGACCTTACGCAAATGAACGCGGCCGCGAAAGCACCCTGGCTCGAGAAGCGGGAACGCGGCAGCCGCAGCGCGACGCGATTCATGAAGTGGCTGGCCCTTTGCTGCGGGCGGCGTATTGCGCGTCTGATGCTGTATCCCATTTGCACGTACTTCCTGCTTTTCTCGCCGCGCACGCGAAGCACATCGCGCGAATATCTCGCGCTCGCGCTCGGCCGGCCTCCGCTTTTTGCCGATCTCTGGAGGCACTACTTCACCTTTGCCGCTACGGTCCTCGACCGCGTGTATTTCATCGACGGGCGGTTTGGGCGCTTCGACATCGAGGTCAAGGGACTCGAGCTCCTGCGCCGGACGCTCGCCAAGGGGCGGGGGTGTATTCTGCTCGGCGCGCATCTGGGCAGCTTCGAGCTGCTGCGCACGCTCGCGCCCGAGCACCGCTTGTCCGTCAACGTGGTGATGTACGAGGAAAACGCCGCAAAAATCACCGGTGTTCTGAATACGCTGAACCCGGAAATCGGTTCGCGCACCATCGTGCCGGGCGAACTCGACACGGTGCTGCGGATCAGCGAATGCCTTGCTCGCGGCGAGATCATCGCCATGCTCGGTGACCGCAGCGCCGGTTCCGGGAAATCGGTGATGTGCCGGTTTTTCGGGCGCGAGGCAGTCTTTCCTCGAGGGCCGCTGCTGCTCGCCCTGAGTCTGCGAGTACCAGTGTATTGGGTCGCCGGCCTGTACGAGGGCGGCAAGCGCTACGTCATTCACCTGGAGTCGCTTTGCGAAGAACCCAACGCGGATGGCGTCGAGCGGGCCGCGTGGACCCGCGAATGGACTCAACGCTACGCGGAGCGGCTCGAACATTTCTGCCGCATTGCGCCCTACAACTGGTTCAACTTCTACGACTTCTGGAGCGGATCTCCGGGGGCAAGGTGAAGCGCGCCGTACTTGCGATGTTCGCCGGCGTTGCGCTCCAAGCTGCGGCGCAAGAGGGGCCCTGGGACTTCGCCCAGCTGATGGCGCAGCTCGCGCAGGTGCAGACCAGCAAAGCCCGATATTCCGAGGTCAAGCGCGTGGCCGTGCTGCGCGAGCCCCTGCAATCCTCCGGTACCTTGTCCTACGCGCGCCCGGCCAGGATCGAAAAGCATCAGGCCCTGCCGTTCAAGGAAGTGATACGCGTGGACGGGGAGCTGCTCACCCTGGAGCGCGAGGGCAAGACGCACAGCGTCAGGCTGGACGGAGCCTCGCTCATTGCGACGCTCGTCGAAAGCCTGCGCGCCACGCTTGCCGGTGACGGCGCTGAGCTCGAGCGGCTCTACGCGGTCAAGGTGGAAGGCACCCGGCAGCGCTGGACGCTCAATCTCACCCCAAGGGATTTCGAGGTCGCGGGCGTCGTGAAAAGCATAGTCATCGCCGGCTCGGGTTCGCGCGTGGCCCGCATTGAAATCCTGGAGCCGGGCGGGGACAGCTCGGTGATGACCATCCACCATGAATCCTAGGGAACCTCTGAACATGTCATCCCCGCGAAAACGAGCGAAGGCGAGTTTCGAGGAACGGCCAAGCGGGGATCCAGCAACCAGCCTGATTTCCTGGATTCCCGCTTGCGCGGGAATGACGATAACGGTCTCCCGGTGAGGCTCTACCCGCGCGCGGCCTTGCTCGTCTGGTTCGCGTTGGCCGCGGCCAGCGCCTGGTGGATCGCGCGGCACGCGGTCTTCACCAACGATCTGACCGTGTTCCTCCCGGCATCGAGCGGACGCGCCGAGGGGCTTCTCGTCGAGCAACTGCGCTCGGGAGGAGCCTCGCGTACGCTGCTGGTCGCGATCGAAGGCGGCGAGCCGGCGCTGCTTGCGCGCTCGAGCCGGGAGCTCGCGCGCTTGCTCGCCGCGGATCGCCGCTTCGAATACGTCACCAACGGCGCCGCGGAATACACTCAGCCCGCTCGCGAGCTTACATTTAGTAATCGCTACCTGTTGAGTTCCGCGGTCAACGCGGAGCGCTTCAGCGAAGAGTCTTTGCGTCGCGCGCTGCGCGAAAACCTCGAGCAGATCGCATCGTTCGCGGGGATGGCGTTCAAGGCGACGCTTGCGCGGGATCCGACCGGCGAGCTGAGGAGAATCGCGGAAGGGGTGGCCCAAGCCGCGCCGGCCTCGCGTCACGGTGTATGGTTTTCGGCCGACGGCAAGCGCGCTCTCCTGCTTGCGCAGACCGCGGCGTCCGGAATAGATGCGGTGCTCCAGCAGGAAAACCTGGAGGCCATGGCCCTGGCTTTTGCGGCCACCCGGGCCGATCCCAACCAGAGCCTGCTCGCGAGCGGCCCGGGCGTGTTTGCAGCGCGCACCCGCGCGGCGATCCAGCAGGACTCGCGCTGGCTGACGGGCATCGCGAGCGCGCTGGTCGTGCTGATCCTCGCCTTCGTCTATCGCTCGCCCGGCGCCGTGGGGCTTTCCGCACTTCCGGTGCTGACCGGGCTGCTGGTGGGGGTCGCAGCGGTGAGTCTCGTCTTCGGCTCGGTGCATGGGATCACGCTTGCCTTCGGCATTACCTTGATCGGCGAGGCGGTGGACTACCCGTCCTACGTCTTCACCCAGCGCCGATCCGGCGAATCGATACTCGAAGTCCTCGGCCGCGTCTGGCCGACGCTCAGGCTCGCGGTGCTGACCACGGTGTTCGGTTCGCTCACGCTGCTCCTGTCCAGTCTCCAGGGATTGTCGCAGCTCGGCGTGCTGTCGATGGTCGGGGTGCTCGTTGCGGGCCTGGTCACGCGTTGGGTCCTGCCGGTGATTGCGCCGGGCCGATCCGCGCCGCCGCCGCGCAGGTTGCCTTTCAGCCTGGTTCGCGCGGGCTTGGTCATGAGGCGCGCGGCGTGGGTGTTCTGGGTCCTGCTCGCTGCGGCGCTGGCGTTGCTTGCTTCGCGCCACGACCGGATCTGGGACGACGATCTCGCGCACCTGAGCCCGCTGCCGGAGTCGGTGCGCGACCTCGACGGGCAGTTGCGCGCCGATCTGCGCGCGCCCAACGTGCGCTACCTCCTGATGGTGAGCGCACCGGGGCGCGAGGCGGCGCTTGCCCGTAGCGAGCGGGTTGCGCTTTCGCTCCAGGACTGGATGGGCGAAGGCGTTTTGGAAGGCTTCGACCTGGCGGCGCGTTACCTTCCCAGCGCGCAAACTCAGGAGCGCCGCCGGGCGGCGCTGCCCGAGCCGGAAACACTGCGCCGCTCGCTCGCCAAGGCGCAGCAGGGATTGCCCTTCCGCGCCGACGCCTTCGCGCCTTTCCAGCAGGACCTCGAGGCGGCGCGGCGCGGACCGCTGCTTGCGCTTGAGGATATGCGCGGCACGGGACTAGACCTGAAAGTGCAGTCGCTGCTTCTGTCGCGCGAGCGCGAGTGGCATGCGCTCATTCCTTTGCGCGAGGTGCGCGATGCCGCGAGGCTCGAGAGCCTCGCACGAAGCCTGCCTGCCGACCTGCACACGACCCTGCTCGATCTGAAGTCGGAATCGGACCGGCTGATCGGGGGCTACCGCGCCCAGACGCTCGCCTTCGCCGGGGCAGGCGCGCTCGCAATCGCCGTGTTGCTGGTCGTCGGGCTTCGCGACTTGCGCAGGGTCCTGTGGGTCATGCTGCCGGTTTACGCGGCGATCGCGATGACCGTCGCCTGCTTCGTTGCGCTCGGCCCGGGACTATCGCTTTTCCATCTGGTCTCGCTCCTTCTCGTGCTCGGGATTGGCCTCAACTACGCGCTGTTTTTCAATCAGGCGGAAACCGGACCGCAGGGCGAGCAGGAAACTTCCATCGCCTTGACCGTCTGTTTCCTCACCACCTTGGCCGCGTTCGGCTGCCTCGCCACTTCACGCATTCCGGTCCTTTCGGCGATCGGGCTCACCGTGTCGATCGGTTGTGCGCTGTCGCTGCTTAACGCGATGGTCCTCGGTCGGGTCTCGGCGGGAGTCCGCGGCGCGGCCTGAAGATCGGCGATTCGTTCGCCGCGCGCTTGCTATACTCGGGCGGCCGCGGGGTACGCGGCACCTATAACGACGACGACCATGCGCACCCACTATTGCGGCAAGCTCGGCGCCTCGCTGCTCGGGCAATCGGTGACGCTTTGCGGCTGGGCGCACCGCCGGCGCGACCACGGCGGGGTGATCTTCATCGATCTGCGCGACCGCGAGGGCCTCGCACAGGTTGTGTCCCACCCCGATCGCACGGCGACTTTCGCGACTGCCGAGCGCATCCGCAGCGAATACGTGCTGAAGGTCACGGGCGTCGTGCGCCGGCGCCCGGAAGGCACTGTCAATCCCAACCTTGCGTCGGGCGAGGTGGAAGTGCTCGCGCACGAAATCGAAATCCTCAATTCCTCGCTCACGCCGCCCTTCCAACTCGACGACGAAAATCTCTCGGAAACGGTGCGGCTCACGCACCGGGTGATGGATCTGCGGCGCGAGCCGATGCAGAAAAATCTTATGCTCCGCTACCGCGTCGCGATGGCGGTGCGGAAATATCTGGATAAGCAAGGCTTCGTCGATATCGAGACGCCGATGCTCACGCGATCGACGCCGGAGGGCGCGCGCGACTACCTGGTTCCCTCGCGCGTGCACGCCGGCGAATTCTTCGCGCTGCCGCAGTCACCGCAGTTGTTCAAGCAGCTCCTCATGATCGCCGGGTACGATCGCTACTATCAGATCACCAAGTGCTTCCGCGACGAAGACCTGCGCGCCGACCGCCAGCCCGAGTTCACTCAGATCGACTGCGAAACCTCGTTCCTGGGCGAAGCGGAAATCCGCGCTATTTTCGAGAGCATGATCCGCACGGTGTTCAAGGAGGTGCTGGAGATCGCACTGCCCGACCCGTTCCCGGTAATGAGCTACGCCGACGCGATGCGCGATTACGGCTCGGACAAGCCGGACCTGCGCGTGCCGCTCACGCTCACAGAGTTGACCGAAGCGATGAAGGCGGTCGAGTTCAAGGTGTTTTCAGGTCCCGCCAACACCCCGGGCCATCGCGTCGCAGGCTTGCTCATTCCAAAGGGAGGCGAGCTGACGCGTGGAGAAATTGATGCGTATACCGAATTCGTCGGCATTTACGGCGCGAAGGGCCTCGCCTGGATCAAGTTCAACGACGTCTCTAAAGGACGCAACGGCATGCAGTCGCCGATCGTGAAAAACCTGTCGGACGCGGCCCTGAATGCGATTGTCGAGCGTTCCGGTGCAAAGGACGGCGACCTGATGTTTTTCGGGGCGGGCAAGACGAAGATCGTCAACGATGCGCTCGGCGCGCTGCTCGTGAAAATCGGTCACGAAAAGGGCTACGCGCAAAGCGGGTGGAAGCCGCTGTGGGTGGTGGACTTCCCGATGTTCGAGTACGACGAGGCAGAAAAGCGCTGGAACGCGATGCATCACCCGTTCACCTCGCCCAAGGACGGCCACGAGGACTTGCTCGCGAGCGACCCCGGCCAGGCGTTCGCCAAGGCCTACGACATGGTGCTGAACGGCTCGGAGATCGGCGGAGGGTCGGTGCGCATTCACCGCGAGGAAGTGCAATCGAAAGTGTTTCGCGCCTTGTCCATTGGACCGGAGGAGGCGAAGCAGAAATTCGGCTTCCTCCTGGAGGCGCTGCAGTACGGCGCGCCTCCTCACGGCGGCATCGCCTTCGGCCTGGATCGCATCGTCGCCATGATGGCGGGCGCGGATTCGATCCGCGACGTCATCGCTTTCCCGAAGACGCAGCGCGCCCAGTGCCTGCTCACGCAGGCGCCTTCGCCCGCGGACGAAAAGCAGCTGCGCGAGCTGCATATACGCTTGAGAAAAGCCGAACAGGCCTAGCCGCGGACAGACACGGACTCCAACGGATCAGACTTGCCCCGTCTCGCGCCCTTTCTTGCCGTTCTGGTACTGACGTTACTCTCGTTGGTCCCGGCGTCGGCTGCCGAGATCGCTTTCGCCGGTTTGGCTCCGGAGGCGCGCGAGACGCTCGCGCTCATCCGGCTAGGCGGACCGTATCCTTACAGGCAGGACGGCACCGTATTCGGCAACCGCGAGCGCCTGCTGCCGTTGAAAGAGCGAGGCTACTATCGCGAGTACACGGTGAAGACACCGGGCGCGAAAGATCGAGGCGCCCGGCGTATGATCGCCGGCGGCGAGCCGCGCGCCCCGCGCGAGTTCTACTACACGGACGATCATTACCGCAGCTTCAAGAGGATCAAGGAATAGTGCGATGAGCGCCGATTGGCTCAATGACCCTGCCCGTGCAGGAGTGTTTCATCTTTCTGCCGACCCGCGTGCACTTGCGGGAGGAGCCGCTTCGGCGGGACTCATGGTCGTCTACGCCGACATCGGCCACGCGCATGACAAAGAGGAGTTTCTCGTGCAACTGTCCAAGGCGATGCGATTTCCCGAGTGGTTCGGCGGAAACTGGGACGCCCTCGCCGACTGCCTGAAAGACCTGACCTGGCTACAGGCGAAAGGCTGGGTGGTGATCCTCGAGAGAAGCAAGCACTTCTGCGGCGGCCACGGGCACGAGTTCAAGGAGGCGATGCAAGTGATGGCCGAGGCGGCCGAGTACTGGCGGGGAGAAGGCAAGCCCTTCTGGACGCTGATCGGCGGGCCGGACGGCTGGAAATCCGGCTGGCCGGACATGCCTTCGGCCTGAGCCGGCGGTCAGTTCTCCGCTGCGAGCCCCATCGCCTCCCGGAACGCGCGCCTGACTTCCGTCGGCTGGCCGTAGTGCCATCTGAAGTCCTGGAGGAGGTTCTTCCAGAACGGGTGCTCGCGGTACCGCGCGAGCGTCATGCCTTCGAGGTAGAGCTTTTTCCCGATATTGGGAAGCTCGACGCCCTGGTTGCGCTCAGGATCGCGGATGAGGCCTTTAGGGTCGTTGCCGTCGGCGACGGCGTCGAGATCCTTGAAAAGCCGCTTGCGCAGCATCGAAATTCCACGGTCGCTCGCGCCGAGGTTCTCCTTGGTGCGGTCGGCGATCGGCCCTTGGCCGACCCAGGCGACGATGTCCTGGTTGATCACGTGGCTGGTAATCCAGCGCCCGGTCTGCGGGTTCCGGATCGGCGAGGTCCACGCGGGAATGCTTTTCTGCGCGTAGGGCTCGGCTTCCTTCGGCACGCGGATGAACGACCAGGTCACCGAGAGCATGTTCTCGTCGTCCACCGGCACGCGCCACTCGAAGTGCTCCCCCAGGAAAAAACCGTTCGGCCACAGGCACACGCGACCCACCGTCCACAAGGGATCGCTCTCGTCGGCGCCTTCGCGCACGCGCTTGTACACGAAGCCGTGCTCGAACTCGTCGAAGTCGAGCTTCAGGTGCGCCGGCGCGTAGGGGCCCGTGCCGCCTTTCAGCCGCGCGTTCCAGTTGTCGTGCATCCACTCGAAGTGCACCGGATCGATCGAGTTCTCCTGCGCCTGGAGCCAGTTGCACGGCACCTCCGCGAAAACGACCTGCACGAAACCGTTCTTCCAGGAGAAAAGCTCCCAGTCGGGCAGAAGCGGTGCCGGCTGCGGGCCAAGATAAGTCCACAGCAGGCCCGCCTTTGCCTGCACCGGGTAGGCGGCAGTGCGGATTTTTTTCTTGAGGCGCCCGTGCGGATCGAATTTTTCTTCGAAAGGCTGCGCGATGCAGCGACCCTCTTCGTCGTAAACCCAGCCGTGATAGTGGCAGCGCAGTCCGCATTGCTCGACGTAGCCGTAGGCGAGATCGGCCGCGCGATGCTTGCAGTGGCGCGCGATCAGTCCGTAGGTCCCGGAAAGGTCCTTGTAGAGCACCAGATCCTCGCCCATGAGACGCACCGGCTTCACCGGGTTTCTTTCGAACTCGCTCACCGCGGCGATCGGATGCCAGTACCGGCGCAAGAGTTCCCCCATCGGGGTACCCGCTCCCACCTGCGTCAATGTCCGATTTTTTTCCGCGCTCAGCATGGTCCGCTTCCGATCCCCTTATGATATCGGACCTGCGTGAATTCGCGTCCCGATCGAGTCTTTGTGAACTCGCCGTACAAGATTCCCCGCTCGGTCCTGGTGGTGATCCACACCTCCGACCTTCAGGTGCTGATGATGGAGCGCGCCGGCTGGCAGGGCTTTTGGCAGTCGGTTACCGGCAGCGTCGCCGACGAATCCGAGCCCTTGCGCGACACGGCGATCCGCGAGGTGCGCGAAGAGACGGGGCTCGACGCGACGCGCTACGACCTGCGCGACTGGGGCATCGAGAACCGCTTCGAGATTTTCAAGAGACACCAAAGCCGCTTCGCACCGGGGGTGACGCACAACCTCGAACACGTCTTCGGCATGGAGCTACCCGCGCCGCTCGATGTCACGCTCGATCCTGCCGAGCATCTCGGTTACAGGTGGCTGACCTATCGAGAAGCGGCGGCGCTCACCCTCTCCTGGACCAACCGCGACGCCATACTGCTCTTGCCGCAAAAGTGCGATGCAGGCGCAAGGTAGCCGGCCAGGTTGCGGCGGAATAGGCCAATGGCGCATGCTGTTCGCATGTCCGTGACCCTCACAGCCCGACATGGCCGAGCGTCCGTCCTGATCGCGGTCCTTGCGCTCGCCGCAGCGCAGAGCCTGCCGAGCCGCGCGGGAGCGCAGGAACTCGCCATCGAGATCGAGCGCCAGGGTGAATTCATCACGGTTAATGCATCTGCCCGGATGCAAGTGGATGTGCGCATCGCCTGGGAGGTGCTCTCCGACTACGATCGTCTCGCGCAATTCATTCCGGACATGAAAAGCTCCCGCGTCGTGTCGCGCAGCGGCGACCGCGTCCTGGTGGAGCAAAAGGGCGAGATCGGTTTCTTTTTTTATCGGCAGCCCGTCGACGTGACGCTCGAGGTGCGAGAGCAGCCGCAGCGGCGGATCGTCGCACGGCGCATCGACGGCAACATCCGGGATCTGGAGACGCGCTACGAGCTGGAACTCTCGGACGCGGGGGTGCGGCTTGACTACACCGGTCGCTTCACCCCGGACTTCTACCTGCCTCCTTTGATCGGCATGCCGATCATGCGCAGGATAGTGGAGCGCCGGTTCCGCGCCATGGTCGATGAGATCGTGCGGCGCGACGCCCTCGCACGAAGCAAGTCAAAACCGTAGAAGTCGCGACATGAACGCGTTGCTCAGGTCCGCCTTCGCATTGACGCTTGCGGCACTCGCCGGCTGCGCGACGCTCGACGTCTACCAGGCCGAGCCGGCGCGATCGCATCGCGCCGAAGGGCCGGTGTCGCAGACGGGCGCCTGCGTGGCCCTGTTCGAGGCGATCGACCACGCGGTGGACGCAAGCGAGGTCGGCGACGCGCTTGCGAGACGCATCGTCGGGTTTCCCTATCTGCGGGCCAATCGCTTTCTCGCGAGCTTCGCGGACGAGCCGCTGTCGGGGACTGCGTTCGAAGCATGGGTTGCGCGACTGCGGCGCCTGGACGACGAGGCGCGTTCGGTGGAGATCGCCAACCTGCCGCGCGCTGCCCGCGAAGCCCTCCTCGGCATGCTGCCGGTGCAGTTCCGCGCCGACCCGCTGGCGGGTACGCGCGAGTGCGCAGGGCGCCTGCAGCGCGCCGATCTCGCCGACGACGTCGGCCGCAGGTACCTGCGCGCGGCGGCAACCGTTCCGCCCGACTACGAAACCTGGAAACGCGTCGTGGGCCTGTATCCGCTCACCCGCATCGTGTTTGCGCGGGGCGTGCGCAAGTACGAGGCGGAAACGCTCGAGATGTTTGCCTCCGAGCAACCGCTTCTTGGGCGCCGCGTGCGCTATGCCCCGGCCCCGACGCGGACCGCGAGTGCCGCGCAGGTCGTTGAGATCCTCGCCCGTGGCGGCGCCGATCCGCTCGGCGCGCCAGACCCGGGCGAAAGCGAGCTCGCGTCGCTCTTTGCTGCGTACGCGCCTGAGTTCGAGGTGGACGAAGCGGACGAGAACGACCGCATCGGCGCACTTGGCTACGGGGCCGACGGCTCGCTGCGCGTGGACACGGCATCCCCGACGGTCTACGCACGGCTTGCCACCACGCGCTTTGCCGGACGCGTGCTGCCGCAGCTGGTGTACTCGGTGTGGTTTCCCTCGCGGCCGCTCGAGTCACCCGGGGACTTGCTCGGCGGGTTCCTGGACAGCCTAGTCTGGCGCGTGACGCTGGATTCCGATGGGGCGCCGCTCGTCTACGACACCATGCATAGCTGCGGCTGCTACCACCAGTTCATCCCGACCGCCGCGGTCGGCGTTCGGCCGCAGCCCGAGACGCTCGACGAGACGCTGTTTGCGCCCCAGTCGCTGGGGCGAGTGCGAGCGACCGACCGCATCCTGTTGCGCGTCGCGTCGCGCACCCATTATCTGCAGCGGGTGATCGTCAATCCACCCGCTGGGGGCGAGCCGCGTCGCTATGCGTTCTCGCCAGACGATGCGCTGCGCTCGCTTCCCGCCGCAGAAGGCCGTCGCAGCGCCTTCGGCGCCGATGGCATCGTCCAGGGGAGCGAGCGCGGCGAGCGGGTCTACTTCTGGCCTATGGGCATCCGCGAGCCGGGCGCGATGCGCCAATGGGGCCGGCACGCGACCGCCTTCGTCGGCGTGCGGCACTTCGACGACCCCGACCTGTTCGAAAGGTACTTTCGACGAGTCGAGTAAAGTCGAGTGCCGCTCCCCGATGTTCCCTGCAAGACTCCCGGGCGGATCAGAACTTGTAGATGCCCTGGAAGGCGATGGTCATCAGGCTCTTGCTGAACGAGCCGTCGGTGTTGATGAACACGGCGTTCGACGCCTGGTCTCTGCGCAGCTCGGCGCGCGCTTCAAAGTTGTCGGCCGGCAGGTAGGCGCCCGTTACGGTTACCTCCCTGTACTTCGTGCCCGTCGTGCCGTTTGGAGTGCCGAGCGTACCGTTCTTGTCGTCGAACTGCGGCTCAATGCGCAGCGCGCCGCGCAGCTTCGGCATGAACATGTAGCTGCCGTAAAGCGCCAGGCCGTTGAGCTTCGCCTTGGCGCCCCCGGGGTTTTCCTGAGAAACGCTCAGGATCTCCACGCCTACGCTCAAGGGATCGATAATGGTGTAGGAAGCGACCGCGTTAAAGCTGGTGCGGGTGCCGTCTCCGGTCGCCGTCGTCTCCTTGCCGCTCATGCCCGAGACGCTGACCGTCAGCGGCTTGATGGGGTTGAGCGTCGCACCCAACTCGACCGTCTTCGCCTTGTTCGTATCGGTCAGTTGGTCCCAGCCGTTGTTGAGACCTCCCATGAGACTGACCTTGTCGTTCAAGGCCCAGGTCGCGCGCACGCCGGTATGCGTAAACGGCTCGGCCTTGAACAGCAGCGAGCGGGAGATGTTGGCGTTGCTCGGGCTCCAGATCACTTCGGTTCCATGCATCGTGGCGTACTTGCCGGCGATCACGGTCAGCGGGCCGCCCGCATACTGCGCGTAGGCTTGGGTGACATCGAACATCGAGGACGTGTTGCCAGCGGGCTCGGGTAAAGAATGGATCACCTGCGCGTCCTTGCCTACGGTGACGTTGACCAGGCCCCCAAAACCTTGTTTGGGCTGCTTGGCAACGCTCAGTCCAAACTGATTGAGCCCGAAGGAGTTGTTCTGAGAATCGAACACCCGGGTGGAAACCCCTCCTCCACCTTCAAGGTTCCTGTCCGCGTACGTGTACCCCGCGTCGATATAGCCGCTGACGTTGATCCCCGAGGCCTCGAGGACCTTGTCCAGGGTCGGAACGGCGGCCGGTTTCGCCTGGGCGAGTACCGTGGCCGGGGCGGCGAAAAGGGCGGAAACTGCAGATGCGATGAGAAGCTTTTTCATGTGGAGCGTCCTTTCGTGGTGGGGAAAAAATTCTTGTTACGACTTCGGTATTTCCGGGCTGCTCGATCAGCCGGGTCGTATCGGGCTTTCGCCCAAGACGTCCTCCCCGTTTCCTGCCCGTCCCGACCAACGTACCTGGGTTCGCTCGTGCCGGACTCCTTAAGAAAATGTTGAAAAATTCCGAATCTGCAATCCCCGAGGCACGCAAGCTTAGCCGAAAGATCGCCTTTTTCCAACTGCCGCGAGCGGCCATTGAACCTCGCGCGGCTGCTATGATGAATGAGGTTCGGATAAATCAGCATGTACATGCCTGAAAAATACAGTGTTTGGGCCATGGTGCTGCACTGGCTGATGATGCTGTTGATATTTGTCCTCTTGGGACTCGGCTGGTATATGACCGAGTTCCCCAAGGGCAACCCGGATCGGACCCGGCTTCTTGCACTACATGAGTCGGTAGGACTGACCGTGGCTTTGTTGGTGATAGTGCGCGTGATCTGGCGCCTGCAGCACACCCCACCGGCCTTGCCGGAAACGATAGAACGCTGGAAACGCAGATTGGCCGAGGCGACACATCATCTGCTTTATCTGCTGATGTTCGTACAACCCGTGTCTGGTTATGCCTCTTCATCATTCAGTGGCCTCAGGACCGGGTTCTGGGGCATCCCCTTGCCGGACTGGGGCTGGAAAAACCTGGCATTGAATGAATTGTTTACCAGTATCCATGGCTCCAGTTCCGTAGCTTTGTTGGCGCTGATTGTTCTCCATATCCTGGGAGCGTTGCATCACGGAACGAAAGCAGAGGAGTCTGTGTTAGGGCGTATGCTTCCTTTGAGAAACCATTAACCACGAATGAATAGTGATGGTTGCGTCGTTGCCGTTCGCTGACGAATGGCACCGGCTAGCTGCAATCACGCGTGTATTTCAATGGATACAGAGAAAAAGACAGTGAGAACGGAGGCAAGGTCGCTGCGGCTACACGTCGCCACCTACAACATCCACAAGGGATTCTCCCAGTTCAACCGCCGCATGATGGTCCGCGAGCTGCGCGAGCGCTTGCAGCTGATCGCCGCGGATATCATCTTCCTGCAGGAAGTGCAGGGCGAACACCACCACCACGCCTCGAGTTTCGAGGACTGGCCCGCTGAGCCGCAATACGAATTTCTCGCCGATCAGGTTTGGAGCGACTACGCCTACGGCCGCAACGCGGTATATGACCACGGCCACCACGGCAACGCCGTCCTCAGCCGCTACCCCATCGTCCGCGCCGAGAACCAGGACGTCTCCCACCACGCCTTCGAGCGCCGCGGCCTGCTTCACTGCGAGATCGAGCTGCCCGGCGAGGAACATCGGCTGCATTGCGTTTGCGTGCATCTCGCGTTGCACGAGCGCGGCCGGCGGCACCAGGTCGGCGCGCTGATCGAGCGGCTGCGGCGCGAGGTGCCCGACGGCGCGCCGCTTGTCGTCGCAGGCGATTTCAACGACTGGCGCAATCTCGCCGGCAAGCGCCTCGCCGAAGAACTCGGTTTGCACGAAGCGCTCGCCGACCACCGTGGCAAACCTGCGCGCAGCTTTCCGAGCGTCTTTCCCGTGCTGCGCCTGGACCGCATCTACACGCGCGGCTTCCGCGTGCGCCACACGCACGTACATCACGGGTCGATGTGGTCGCGCCTCTCCGACCACGCGGCGCTGTCCGCGCACCTGCAGCTCGAATGAGCGTTCGGCCATGACGACGCGGTTCCTTCCCGGCAACCGCCTGACACTGCTGCGCTCGGGCGTCGAGTATTTCCCCGCGCTCGAAGCGGCGATTGGCGGGGCCAAACGCGAGGTTTTCCTCGAGACCTACATTTTCGCGGGTGACCGCACGGCGATGCGCATCGCGCGCGCGCTTTGCGAAGCCGCATCGCGCGGCGCTGCGGTCCACGTGCTCGTCGACGGCTTCGGTGCCAAGGACATGCCCGCGGAGCTCGCGCGCGAGCTGCGCGAGGCGGGCGTGCGGCTGCTCGTGTTCCGCCCCGAAGTCTGGCGCTTCCCCTTCCGGCGCGACCGGCTGCGGCGCATGCACCGCAAGCTCGCGGTGGCCGACGGACGCGTCGCCTTCGTCGGCGGAATCAATATCATCGACGACATGGAAACGCCGCGGCAGAAACCGCCGCGCTACGACTATGCCGTGAAGGTCGAGGGGCCGCTGGTTGCGCCGGTCCAGGAAGCGGCGGTGCGGCTGTGGAACCGCGTCGCAATGGCGAGGCTCGAGCACGCCTGGCGCGTCAGCCATCCGATACGGCCTCGGGGACGCAGCGGAGGGAACTCGATTCCGCACCACGCATCGCGCCCGGGCGGCCAGCGCGCGGCGCTCGTCGTGCGCGACAATGTCCGCCACCGCCGCGACATCGAGGAGGCCTATCTTGCGGCGATCAAGTTGGCCAAGGAAGAGATCGTCATAGCGAACGCTTACTTTTTCCCCGGGATTCGCTTTCGCCGTGCGCTCGCCGACGCCGCCGCGCGCGGCGTGCGGGTGATCCTGTTGCTGCAAGGGCGAGTCGAGTACGTGCTGCTGCATTACGCCTCGCGGGCGCTCTACGGGACGCTGCTCGAGGCCGGCGTGCAGATCTACGAATACCACCGGAGCTTCATGCACGCCAAGGTCGCGGTCATCGACGATCGCTGGGCGACGGTGGGCTCCTCCAACATCGATCCTTTCAGCCTGATGCTCGCCCGCGAGGCGAACCTCGTGGTCGAGGACCGGGCGTTCTCCGTCGAGCTGCGCCGTCGGTTGCGCGAGGACATGGAAAAGGGGGCGCGCGTCGTGGCGAAGACGCGCTGGTTCAGGAAGCCCCTGTGGCGGCGCATACCCATATGGATCGGCTACGGGGTGGCGCGCTTCACCATCGGCATGTTCGGCTTGGGCGGACGATTCTAGATTTCTTCCCCTCCTGCCAAGGAGGGGTGCCCGCGAGAGCGGGCGGGGTGGTGATGTCCGATCGCGTGGTAAAGTTAAGCGAAAACGCCGGTCGCACCGGATCAAACGCTCTATCGGGGGAGGAGTTCATGCCGAAATATTCCACCGAATCCATTCGTACCGTAGCGCTGGTGGGCCATACCGGCTCGGGCAAGACCACGCTCGCCGAAGCGCTGCTCGCCAAGGCCGGAGCGATCCCCGCGCCCGGTAGTGTCGAAAAAGGCAACACCGTCTGCGATTTCGATCCTCTGGAAAGAACCTACAAGCATTCGCTCAACTCGGCGATTGTCAATTTCGCCTGGAAGAACACCCACATCCACCTGATCGACACGCCGGGCTTGCCCGACTTCATGGGGCAGGCCGTGGGAGCGCTCGCTGCAGTGGAAACTGCCGTGATCGTGGTGAACGCCGAGACCGGCATCCAGCTCGCCACCGACAGGATGCTCAAGTGGGCAGCGAAGCGCGGCCTGTGCCGCATGATCGTGGTCAACCGCATCGACGCTGAAAACGCCGATCTCCCGGCGCTGCTCGAGCGCATCCGGCAATCGGTCGGCAAGGAATGCCTGCCGATCAACCTGCCCGCGAAAGGCCGCACGGCGGTGGTGGACTGCTTCTTCAATCCCGACGGCGAAGCGGATTTTTCTTCGGTTAAAGAGGCGCACTCGGCGCTGGTCGATCAGGTGGTGGAAGTCGATGAAGCTTTGATGGCGAAGTACCTCGAGCAGGGCGAGGTGGCGCCCGAGCAGTTGCACGCGCCGTTCGAAAAAGCACTGCGCGATGGGCATCTCATCCCGGTTTGCTTCACCTCGGCGAAGAACGGCGCCGGGGTCGAGGCGCTGCTCGACATCTTCGCGAACCTCGCGCCGAACGCGACCGAAGGCAACCCGCCGCCGTTCCTGAAAGGCGAGGGCGACAAGGCGGTGGAGTTCTACGCTGTGCCGGGCCCCAAGGCGCACGTGCTCGCGCACGTGTTCAAGGTCGTCATGGACCCCTTCGTCGGGAAAATCGGGATCTTCCGCGTGCACCAGGGCACGATGACGCCCAACACGCAGCTCTTCGTCGGCCACGGCAGGCGCCCTTTCAAGGTGGGCCACCTGTTTACGATTCAGGGCAAGGACACCGTCGAAACCGACGCGCTCGTTCCCGGGGATATCGGCGCGGTGACCAAGGTGGACGAGATCGAGTTCGACGCCGTGCTGCACGACTCCCACGACGAGGACCACATCCGCCTGCGCCCGCTCGAATTCCCCACGCCCATGCACGGCATAGCGGTGGAGACCAAGAAAAAGGGCGACGAGCAGCGCCTGTTCGAAGTGCTGCACAAGCTCGAGATGGAGGACCCGTGCTTCAAGCTCGAGCGGCACGCAACCACCAACGAGACCGTTATCCGCGGTCTGGGTGAACTGCACATGCGCGCCAAGCTCGACAAGCTCGCCCAGCAGTACAAGATGGAGCTCTCCACCAAGCCGCCCAAGATCCCGTACCGCGAGACGATCACGCGCCTGGCAGAGGGACATTGCCGGCACAAGAAGCAGACCGGCGGCGCCGGGCAGTTCGGCGAGGTTTTCCTGAGGGTCGAGCCGCTGCCGCGCGGCAAGGGCTACGAATTCGTCGACAAGGTGAAGGGCGGCGTGATCCCCAGCAACTTCATCCCGGCGGTGGAGAAGGGCGTGCGCATGGCGCTGGACCTGGGCGTGATCGCCGGCTACCCGGTGCACGACCTCCGCGTGACTGTATACGACGGCAAGCACCACGCGGTCGATTCGAAGGAAGTCGCGTTCGTGTCCGCGGGCCGCAAGGCCATCATCGATGCCTTTGCCAAGGCCGGGGCGATCGTGCTCGAGCCCATCGTCAACATCGAGATCAACGCGCCGGATAAATTCATGGGCGATCTGACCTCGGATCTGTCCGGCAAGCGCGGGCAGGTCACCGGCACCGACAACACGGGCGGCGACCTCACCACCATCAAAGGCGTCGCGCCCCTATCGGAGCTCTCTGATTACCAGACGCGGCTGAAATCAGTGACGGGCGGGCAGGGATCGTATTCCATCGATTTTTCGCACTACGCGCCCGTGCCGCCGCATACCCAGGCGCAGCTGGTTTCCAAGCACAAGCAGCCGGTGGAGGAAGAGCAGTAAGCACATGAAACTCGACGCCTCGTGGGCTTACATCGTTGAGCAAGATGTCGGAGGAACCATGTTGATCAGAAACGTACTCGTCTCATTGGTATTCGCGCTGTTCACTACCGGTGCCGCAATGGGTGCCAGAGGCCAGAAGGGACCTTGCGCCACGGACGCCAAGACGTTTTGCTCCAACGTGCAACCGGGAGACGGCAGAATCCACAGATGCATGATGAGCCATCAAGCGGAGCTCTCACCCGCGTGCCGGGATGGAATGAAGGCACTCAACGAGAAATTCGACAGGTTGGCCAAGGCATGCAAGTCGGATATGGAGAAATACTGCAAGGATGTTCCACCCGGAGACGGACGCATCCTGTCCTGCTTGAAAGGCCGGGATTCGGATCTCGACAGGGCGTGCGCGGCGGAATTCAAGCGCGCCCGGAAAGATCGGTCGATGGCTCAGTAGCAGCGCAGGGGTAGCGATTGCCGGGTCCGCTGAGAACGACCGTGGACAAGCTTCCCCCGCCGCTCATCCCCCGCACGTTCTACGCGGCCGGGCTGAACTACCTGGCGCACATCGAGTGGGCGAACAGCCGCGGGGCGAGTCACAAGGTCCCCGCGCAGCCCGACATCGGCTACCGTGCGGCGAGTGCGCTGATCGGCAGCGGCCACGACATCGTGATCCCGGCGGACTCGCCCGGGCCGGTCGAATACGAAGGCGAGCTGGTCGCGGTGATCGACCGCAAGGTGAAGAACGTATCGGAGGAGGAGGCCCTAGCCTGCGTCCGCGGTTACACGCTGGGCAACGACATCAGCGAGCGCTCCTGGCAGAAGAGCGACCGCACGCTGTGGCGCGCGAAGAGCGCTGACACCTTTAAGCCGATGGGGCCGAAGATCGTCTCCGGAATCGACCCGATGAACCAGGTGATCGAGGTGCGCGTCAACGGCCGCACCGTTTCGAGCTACAACACCCGCGGCATGATCTTCAGCGTGGCGCGCTACATCTCGCGCATGTCGCGCTACGTGACGCTGTATCCCGACGATATCATCTGGTTCGGCTGCGACGGGCCGACCGAGCCCGCGCTGAAAGATGGGGACCTCGTCGAGGTTGCGAACGACGCGATCGGGGTTCTCGCCAACCAGGTGAGGAAAGAAGTTTGAGACGGTGACACATTCCTAGGAGGCCCGACATGTTCAAGAAAATAGACCACGTCGAGATCGTCACCAACGACCCGGAGCGGAGCGTCGAGTTCTACACCGACGTGCTCGGCTTCAAATTGAAATTCCGCGACCGCGTCCCGCTGAATGACGCGGGCGGTTCGCTCGGCATCGTGTACCTCGATCTCGGCGGCACGGCGATCGAGCTCTTGACCTACGACGGGGTGCCGGCCGAGCCCGCGCCGCAGAAGCTGCAGCTCGGCTACCGCATGATGGCGATCGAGGTCGAGGACATGAAGAAAACGCTCGAGTATCTGAAGACGAAGGGCATCGATCCGGTCTGGGGCCCGGTGTTCAGGGAGAAGTACGCCCGCGCCGAGATACGCGATCCCAACGGCTATCACATCGAGCTCCGGCAGTGGCACCACTGAAGATGCGGCATGGCGGGAGCGTCCGGCTACCAACGGAGGAGATGTGCGCGCGCCTGCGCGCGCCGGTCAAGCGCATGAAGGGCTGAAACGACGCCCCGCGAACCGCTACATGAATACCATGTACATGATCGCGAACATGATCACCACCATGACGACGATCATCAAGGGGCTCTTGCTCACGTGCCGGAGCATGGCGAACCTGGTGCCTTCCGGCAGCAGATCCATGCCGCACTTCGGGCACTTTCCGGGGTTCGCCTGACGAACCTCCGAATGCATGGGGCAGAGATAGACTTGTCCCGCGTTTTGACCTTGATTCATCTTGCCTCCGCTTCTCGGAGTTCCGGTCGCCGGATTCACCGCTGGCACACCCGGGGTTGACGCGGCCGGCGCCTAGTAGCGGCCATGCTGCTTGAAGATGTAGTTGGTGAGCTCGATCGCCTGCATGCTCATGCTCCGCTGTAGTGCGTGCGTGTCGCGCAGGATGGCACGCATCACGCGGTAGACGATCCAGGGGTGCTCCTGGAGAATCCCCTCGAACCGCTCGCGGGCAAGACTCAGGATTTCGGTGTCGCCGAGGGCGCGCAGCGCCGCGTAGTGCGGCATGCCGTCCAGAAACGAAAGCTCGCCAACGAGTTCGCCGGCGGTCTTCACGTGGAGGTTGCGCCAGCTCCCGTCGGGATCGCGGCGCGCCACGCCGAGAGCCCCGCGCAGGACCAGGTGCAGGCGGCTGTCGGTCTTGCCTTCCTCGCAAACGATCTCCCCGTCCTTCAGCTTGCGGCCTTCCATGAGCGTGGCGAGGACCCTGCAATCCGCATCGGAGAGCTCCTTGGCAAGGGCGGACTTGCGCAGTGCTTCGAAATCGGGCGAGGCAAGCAAGGAGGTTCCTTTCTGGGATGCGCTGTGATGAATGATAAAGTGGCGGTAGGGGCGCCACTTTGCGATACATCAAGGAAACTGGACGATCATCATGCTGATGATGGACCGGAACAACCTCCAGGTCGCGGGCCTCATGGCAGTAGCTCCACTGAAAACCTCTGCCTCCCAGACTCAACCCGGATAGTCCAATTCCCGCTGATGCCGGATCGCGAGGACGCGGACCCGGTTTTCCGAAGGAACGAAGCGGTAGAGCGCAACGTATCCGGTCCTGCCGAATGAGATCACCAGCTCGCGCAGCTCGCCTTCGACGGGGCGGCCGATGAGGGGATGCCGTGCGAGCACGTCCACCGCGGTGCGGATCGCCGATGCCGCCGCCAGCGCGGCGCGCGGGTCCTTGTCGGCGAGGTACTCGAATGCGCGCTCGAGGTTTGCGATCGCGTTCGGGGAATAGACTATTTCCGCCACGGCTTCGGCCGCGCGGGTTTCTTTCCTTTCGCCAGCCGCTCGAGCCAGGCGTGCACATCGCGCGCGGCGTACACCTCGCCGCCCCCGTCTATGGCCCGGTCGGCCGCCAGAGCCTCCTTCACGAACTCGCGCGTCCGCTCTTCCCGGGAGGTGTGCCGTTCGATCGCCTCCAGCATGAGGCTGTGCGGCGAGCGCCCGGTTTTTTTTGCCAGCGCCGAGACGCGCGACCTGAGCTCGGGGGGAAGCTTGAGAGTGGTCGTGGAAGCCATATCGGTGGGAAGGCAACGGGTAGCACTATGGTAGCACCGAGGCTGGATGGGCGGCAAGGAGTCCGACGGATTTGCAGTCGTCTCAGGTTCGGGGCATTATCCGCGGGCGGAGAACCCGGCCAGGTTCGATCGCGCTTTTTCGGATGTCTCGGGTGTCATTTCGGCTAGACTGGTCCCAACGCGAAACCCCGGGCTGCGCCCAACTTAAGAGGAGGATTGCCATGGAAGCGGAAAAAGAACCGAGACTGCTGATTCCCCAACTCAAACCGTTCTACGATTGGGTCGCGCCGCTCACCTGGCCGCTGATCCGCTTGATCGTCGGCTTGATGATCATCCCACACGGCTGGCCCAAGTTGATGGACGGTGTCGCGGCGACCGCCGCGAGGGCCTTGACCAAGCGAGGCATAGAGCCGGCCGAGCCCTTGGCGGTCATTCTCATCATCCTTGAAACCGTTGGCGGGGTGTGCGTGGCCCTGGGACTCTTCACGCGCTTTTTCGCGGCGGCCATCACCATCGAAATGGCGGTGATCGTCTATCACCATCTGCCCAAATTCGGATGGGGCCAAGGCGGCTACGAATACCCGCTGATGTGGGGCTTGATCATGTTCGTCATCGCGCTGCGCGGCGGCGGCCCCTATTCGCTCGACCGCAAGCTCGGCTGGCAGCTCTAGCAGGTCGCGAGCTCGCAGAAGTTCGGGCACTGCCGGCAGGCGCAGGGCGCAGTGCCCGAAGTCGTCTACTACGTCGCGGCGAGCCTCGACGGCTACATCGCGACGCCGGACGGCGGGGTCGAATGGCTGGCTCCTTTCGAGGGAACCGGGGAAGACTACGGCTACGCGAAGTTCTATGCGTCGGTCGATGCCGTGCTGCTCGGCCGGAAAACCTACGAACAGAGCCTTTCGTTCGGCGAGTGGCCTTATCCGGGGAAACCCTGTTGGGTGTTTTCCCGCGGACGGGTCGAGATCTCCCGGCCGGATGTAAAGGCGACCGCCAGAACCCCGGCGGAGGTCGTCGCGGAAATCGCCGCGCGCGGCCTGCGACGCGCGTGGCTGGTCGGCGGAGGCGCGCTCGCCGCTTCGTTCAGGTCACAGGGGCTGATCACCGAACACATCGTTTCGATCGTTCCCGTGATCCTCGGGGCGGGTGTGCCGCTGTTCGCATCCGGCGGGCCCAAAGAGAGCCTGAAACTCGCGGAATCGAAATCCTATCCAACCGGCCTGGTGCAGCTTCGCTACGTTAGGACGACATGAGATTTCTGTGCAATGCACCTCGGCGCGAATTCGCTTGACCGGACCCAATCGCGCGTGTATAAGGAGCGCGCAGGATTCTCCAAGCCGAGATATAGTCTGGTCCGTTGCAGGCGCTTACGTGGCACTCATCTCATCAGGTCGCTTTTCTTCTCCCCTTGAAGTTCCCGCGCTCCGGGCTAACGCCCTCTTACAATTTTTTGGGAAATAGACAAGACATGAGTACAGGCACGGTTAAGTGGTTCAACGACTCCAAGGGCTTTGGGTTCATCACTCCAGACGGCGGCGGCAAGGATCTCTTCGCGCACTTCTCGGCGATCCAAGGCAGCGGCTTCAAGACCCTGAAGGAGAACCAAAAGGTGACCTTCGACGTCACCACCGGTCCGAAGGGCGACCAGGCCGTAAACATCAAGCCGATCGCTTAAAGCGGCATCGGCGGCATCAAAGCCCGGGCATCCGGGCTTTTTTTTTGTGCTGTTCGCGGAAAAGAAGGAAAATAGCAGGTTATGGACAAGCGAAGAGCATGGCGGGAGCAGGAACAGCAGTTGGTCGAGCGGTGGAAAGCGGCCAGCGAGCGCTACCGGGAAGCCGAAGCAGCCTTGTCGTCCCAGTCTTCCGCGGACGGTGAGGGCGCGCCTGACAAAGAGAGCGTGCTCAAGGTCAAGGCGGCCCGCACCGAGCTCGAGGCGATGCGCAAGCAGGTGGCGCGCATGAAGGTGGAGTTCAGCGCGGGAAAGCGCTACTAGGCTCGCGCCGGTCGGACGCGATTCAAGGCGTCCATCCACTGTGCTCACCGCGGGCAGGCGGCGATTGCCTCGGGCCGGGTCGTCTTGCTACATTGCCCGGAACACCTGACAGGAGGAACACCATGAAACGCATTCTCACCGCGATCGTCGCGGCGCTGCTTGCCTCGGGCGCGCAGGCGCAGGTCCTCGGATTCGGCAGCGCTCCGCAGGGCTCGATCGGCTACAACATGAGCTCGGCGATCGCGCGCGTGATGTCGGAGTCGGCGCAGATCCAGAGCCGGGTTCAGCCCTACTCGGGCTCGAGCGCTGTGCTGCCGCTGGTCAATTCGGGCGAGCTCGATCTCGCGGTGTGCAATGTGCTGGAGATCGACGAGGCAACAAAGGGCGAAGGCCCGTACCAGGGCCGCAAGCAGGCGAACCTGCGTGTGCTCGGCGTGATCTTTCCGCTGTACTCGAGCATCTTCGTGCGCAAGGACTCGCCGATCAGGACGCTTGCGGACCTGAAGGGCAAGCGCCTGCCGTACGGCTACTCGGCGCAGGTGACGCTGGAGCGGATCGTCGATGCGATCATCGCCAGCGGTGGGCTCACCCGAAAGGACATCGTTCCCGTGCTCGTGCCCAACGTCGTGCGCGGCGCCGATGACTTCACCGAAGGCAAGGTCGACGGCGGTTTCTTCGCGCTTGGCGCGGCGAAGGTCGCCGAAGTGGACAAGAGCGTGGGTGGCATCCGCTACCTTCCGGTCGCGGACGACCCCAAGGCCCTCGCCGCGATGCAGAAACTCATGCCTTACGCCTACGTGACTGTCGTGAAGCCCTCGCCCGCGTTCGTCGGCCTCGAAGGCCCGACGAAACTCATGGCCTATGATTACTTGGTGGCGGTCGGCGCCCACGTCAAGGACGACACGGTCCGTGGGATCGCCAAGGCCATGTACGAGAACCAACCGAAGCTCGCTGAGAGCCTGCGCGCCTTCAACAACTGGGATCCGGCGACCATAAGCAAGCAGATGCCCGCGCCGTTCCACCCGGGCTCGCAGAAGTTCTTCAAAGAGAAGGGCATCGCCGCCAAGTAGCGACCCTCGATGGCCGAAGAATTCATCGAGGACAGTTCTCAAGGGAAACGGCCCTACGCCCGCACGCGCTTCACGCTTCAGGCCCTGCTCATCGTCTGCGTGACGGGCTGGGTCCTGGACCTGCAGCGTTCGCTTCTCCGCCTCAACCTCTACACCGAGCAGTTGCTGCTCGCGGTGCTCGGCCTCGCGATTGCGATCTGCTTTCTGGTCACCTGCAAGAAGTCGCGGTGGTGGGACCTGGCGGCTGCTTTCGGCGGGCTCGCGCTCTGCCTCTACCTCGCCTGGCGCTACCCCGAGTTGAGCGACCGGCTGACGATGCGGCCGCTCGACGGCATCCTAATGTCGGCGGCGCTCGCGCTCCTCGTGCTCGAGGGCACGCGCCGCATGGCGGGTTTCTCGCTCGTCGGCTTCACGCTCGCCGGTGTCGTGTACGCGATGGTCGGACACTACCTGCCGGGGGTGTTCCAGGCGCGGCCGGTCGAGTTCACGCGGCTGCTGGTGTACCTCAACCTGGACACCAACGCGCTGCTCGGGACTTCGCTGCAGATCGCGATCATCGTCATCGTTCCCTTCATCGTGCTCGGCCAGGTGCTCGGGCGCTGCGGCGGTACGGAGTTCTTCACCGACCTCGCGCGCGCCTGGATGGGGCGCTATCGCGGCGGCTCCGCGAAGGTGGCGGTAGTCGGTTCGGCATTCTTCGGCATGATCTCGGGAAGTGCGGTGGCGAACGTCTCCGCGGTCGGCGTGGTCACCATCCCGCTGATGAAGCGCTCGGGTTTCCCGGCGCAGATCGCCGCGGCGATCGAGGCGGTCGGCTCGACCGGCGGGCAGCTGATGCCGCCGGTGATGGGCGCGGCGGCGTTCCTCATGGCGGAGGTACTCGGCGTGCCATACGCCCAGGTGATGATCGCGGCGATCATCCCGGCGTTTCTCTACTACCTCGCGCTTTTCTTCGCGGTGGACATCGAAGCAGCCAAGCGCGGGATCAAAGGCGAGCCCTCCGAGCGGCTGCCGCAGACGCTCGCGGTGCTGAAGGCGGGCTGGTATTTTCCGCTGCCCTTCGCCGTGCTCGTGTATGCGCTCGTCGCCTGGAACTGGCAGCCCGAATACGCGGCGCTGCTCGCCACCGCGGTGCTCATCGCCCTGTCGCTCGCCTTCGGCTACAAGGGCGAGCGCGTGCCGATCAAGGACGTGTTCAATGCGATTGTCTCGGCCGGGGGGTCGGTCGTGGATCTGATCCTCATCTGCGCGGTCGCCGGCATGTTCATCGGCATCCTCAACATCAGCGGGCTCGCCTTCGGCATGACGCTGCAGCTGCTCGCGGTCACCGGCGAGAGCCTGCCGGTGATGCTCGCGCTCACCGCGGTGATGGCGATCGTGCTCGGCCTGGGCCTGCCGACGGTCGGCGTGTACATCATCATGGCGACCCTGATCGCGCCCGCGCTCGTCAAGGTGGGCGTCGCGCCGATGGCCGCGCACATGTTCCTGCTCTACTTCGGCATCATGTCGATGGTGACGCCGCCGGTGGCGCTGTCGGCCTTCGCCGCCGCGAACATCGCCGGCGCCGACGTGGACAAGACCGGCTGGACTGCGACGCGCATCGGCTGGGCGGCGTACATCGTGCCGTTCCTCTTCGTCGTGTCGCCGAGCTTGTTGATGGTGGGCGATCCGCTCGCGATCGCCTGGGCCGTGATCACCGCGTCGCTCGGCATCTGGTTGGGGACCATAGCCGTCGTGGGGTATTACTCCGCTCCGATTCCGATTGCGCTGCGAGTGTTGTTCATGGTTGCGGGGGTGCTCCTGCTGATCCCGGCCGATGCTTTCCGCGGCGCGATCGTCGCCGACGTAGCCGGGCTGGTGCTGGGCGCGGTGTTGCTCTGGCGGGAGATCTATCGCCAGCGCGCGCGCGCCTGAGAAGGAGAAACGATGGCGGAGTCCTCGGACCGGCGTAGAATTCTCCCTGGAGGACACGGATGCCGACGGTAACGTCTCCGCGCACGATCGCCCGAAAAGACGACCTGGCGACGCTCCGATCGCTGTGGAAAGACATCCAGCAGGATCTGCGTCGCGGAAAGCGGCTCATCGACGAGGAGATCCGGAGCTACCCCACGCCGATCCCCCGCTGCGACGCGCAGTTCAACCATCTCTACGAACAGCAGGCGAGGCTCGCCCGCGAGCTGGATCGGATCGGCACGCTCGCCGAAAAGAGTTCAGGGTACCGGGACTACATCCGATTGATCGACGAATTCATCGCCTCGGCGCCTTATACGGACGACGGCGCGGAGCGCGAGCTCAGGTTTCGCCTTGTGGCAGAGCTTTCCTCAATCGGAAAATAGAGCCTGAACCACACTCTGGGAAACGGGGTTCTCCTCAAGATGGATTTCCACTGAAAAGGAGGCATCAAAATGTTGCGCATTGACTCAAGAGCACGGATTTTTTTCGTCGCGTCGCTGGCGCTCCTCGCAACCGGGTGCGGCACTGTCAGGTACATGAAGGAAATGCCCGCCGGCAGCACAGTGCAGGCTCCAAAGCCGGGCAAGGCGATGGTGGTATTCATGCGTTCCGGTGGTGTCGGCCAGGCGATCGGGTCCAGCGTGTTCGAAATCAGGAACGACAACCCCGAGCTGGTCGGGCTGGTGGCGAGCAACACCAAGGTGGCCTACGAGGTGGATGCCGGACGGCGCCTGTTCATGGTGATATCCGAAAGCGCCGACTACATGTCGGCGGACCTGGCCCCGAACCGGACCTATTACGCGTTCGTTACCCCGCGTATGGGTGCATTCCGCGCGCGATTTTCGCTCGCCGCGGTCAACCGGGACGGAAAAAGATCACAGGCTGCCCAGAGTTGCCTCAAGAGTTGCAGACTTGTCGAGAATACTCCGGAGTCGGAAGAGTGGGCGCGCGCCAACATGAGCGACATTCGCTCCAAGCACGCGGAGAACTACCCGCGCTGGAACGAGAAGCCGACTAACGAAAAGCCGCACCTCACGCGCGAGGACGGCGTCTAGGAAACAGGCGCGCGGCGCCGGATCGGATCCCGGTGCCGCCTGGGTACTTGAGACCCTTCCTCGCGCTCAGGACTTCGCTTTCAGCTGCAGCGCCTTGTATTCGAGATATTCCTCCAACCCCGGCCGTCCGAGCTCGCGGCCATTGCCCGACTGCTTGTAGCCGCCGAAGGGCGCGAGCATGTTGAAAGGTCCGCCGTTGATGTCCACCTGCCCGGTGCGAAGGCGCCGCGCGACGCGCTTGGCGCGCTCTTCGTCGGCGGACCACACGGCGCCCGCAAGGCCGTACACCGTGCCGTTCGCGATGCGCACGGCGTCGTCTTCGTTCTTGTAGGGGATGATGGCGAGCACCGGCCCGAAGATCTCCTCCTGCGCGATCGTCGATTCCGGATTCACGCGCCCGAATATCGTCGGCCTCACGTAGTAGCCCTGGTCCAATCCTTCGGGGGCGTCGGGCCCGCCGCAAAGAAGCACGGCGCCCTCCTCGGTGCCCTTCTTGATGTAGCCGCGCACGCGCTCGCGCTGGGCCGCGGAAGTGAGCGGACCGAGCTTCGCCTTGTCGCCGAAGGGATCGCCCACGGTGAAGGTCCTTGCGACTTCCACCGCAATCTTCGCAGCGTCTTCGTACCGGCTTTCCGGAACGAGCATGCGCGTGTGCGCGCTGCAAGTCTGGCCTGAGTTGAGAAAACACGCGTTGAGCGTGCCTTTCACCGCGGCCGCGAGGTCGGCGTCATCCAGGATGACCGAAGCCGACTTGCCGCCAAGCTCGAGCGTCACGCGTTTCACCGTCTGCGAGGCGAGCTCGGATACGCGCTTCCCGGCGCGCACCGAACCGGTGAAAGAGATCATGTCCACCTGCGCGTGTCTTGCCAAGGCTTCGCCGACCACGGGGCCGTAGCCGGTGACGAGGTTGAACACGCCGCGCGGCAATCCCTCGGCATGGATCACCTCGGCGAGAATGAAGGCGTTGAGCGGCGCGATTTCGGAGGGCTTTAACACCACGGTGCAGCCGGCCGCAAGCGCAGGCGCCACCTTGGCGGCGATCTGGTGCAGCGGGTAGTTCCAGGGCGTGATCGCCGCGACGACCCCGACGGGCTCGCGCAGCACGATCGAGTTGCCGATCCTCTCCTCGAACTTGAAGTCGGCGAGCATCTTCGCGTACATCGAGAAAGTGAAAATGGGCGAGCCCGCCTGAATGCGCGTGGCGAGTTTCAACGGCATGCCGACTTCGCCGGCGATGGTCCGGCCGATCTCCTCTGCGCGCGCTTCCAGGCCCTCGTGGATCCGCGAGAGGAAACGCGCGCGCTCGGACGGGGACGTCGCGGCCCAGGGCTCGAACGCCGCGCGCGCGGCGCGCACGGCTGCGTCCGCGTCCTCGGGCGTGCCTTCGGGAACGCGGCCCATCACCGCCTCGGTCGAGGCGCTCAGGACATCGATCGCTTTCGGGCCGAGGGGCGTGGTCCACTGGCCGTTGATGTAGAGCTTGTCGCGGATTTGCATGGAGTTTCGCAGAGCGTTTCCGAAGAGAGCCGCTATTATAGGAGCGTTAGGCAGCCTTCATAGGAGCGCTAGGCAGCCTTCGTTTCGGGCGGAGTGCGCTCGTAGTCGAGGATCGCGCGTTTGAACGGCTCGGGCCACGGCGCCGATTTTTTCGTTTTCGGATCGGCGTTGACATAGACCAGCTCGCCGCTCGTGATGTGCTCGCCGCCGCGCCAGATGCCGAACAGAAACTGTATCGAAGAGCGGCCGACTCGGCCGACTCGGCAGCCGACCTCGATCAGCTCGTCGTAGGTCGCCGAGCCGTGAAATTCGGCGCTTGCCTTCACGGCGTAGATGTCGGTGCCGAATTTCTCGACGATGTCGTCGGGGTAGTTGAACCCGATCGCGCGCCAGTACTCGGCGATGGCGACGTCGAAATAGAGAAAGTAGTGACCGTTGAACACGACGTCCTGGCGGTCGACTTCGGCCCAGCGCACGCGCAGGCTGTGGATGAAGGTGAAATCCTCGCGTTTCATTGCCCGAAGCCCGTGAAAAGCCTCGTAACTATAGATTCGAGCTTGCGCGGCAGCAAGCGGGAAATGGACAGCGGGCATTCGAAATGGCAGGATACCCGCCTAGCTGGATCTTTCTGAAGGAGGACATCATGCTGCGCACGCTGCTATCCGCAATCGCGATCCTGGGACAGGCGCTCAGCGCCCCGTCCTGGTCACAGAACATCAAGATCGCCATCCTCGGCCCGATGGCTTTCGTTCAGGGCGAGAATCACTGGGCCGGCGCCGAGATGGCGCGCGACGAGATCAATGGCGCGGGCGGCGTCTCGGTAGGCAGCGCCAAGCGCCGCATCGAGATCGTCAGGGTCGATACCAACGAGATCCAGAGCGTTCCCGACGCGACCAACGCGATCGAGCGCGCGATCTCGCGCGACCGCGCCGATTTCCTGATCGGCGGCTTCCGCTCCGAGGCGGTGCTCGCGATGCAGGAAGTGGCGATGGACGCGAAGAAGCTGTTCCTCGGCGCGGGCGCCGCGCACTCCAAGCTCGGCCTCAACGTCGAGCAGAACTACGAGCGCTACAAGTACTGGTTCCGCATCACCCCCACGAAGGACGTCGATCTCGCCCGCACGGTATTCGCCGTGCTCGGCACGGTGGCCGGCCAGATCCGCTCCGAGCTGAAGAGGGAGATGCCCAAGGTCGCGATCGTCGCCGAGAAGGCGGTCTGGACCGAGGCGCTCGTCGCGGCGGCGCAAAAGAACCTGCCGGCGATGAAGATGGAAGTGGTGGGCACCTGGCAGCCTTCGGCGGTCGCGACCGACGTGACGGCGGAGCTCTCGGCCATCAAGCGCGCCAACGCCGACATCGTCTTCACTCTCCTCTCGGGGCCGGTCGGCATCGTCCTTGGACGGCAGATGGGCGAGCTGCAGCTTCCGGCGGTCGCATTCGGGATCAACGTCGAGGGACAGAAGGACGAGTTCTGGCAGGCCACCGCGGGCAAGGGCAACTACGTCGCGACGCTCGACACGTTCTCCGAGGTTGAGATGACGCCGAAGACGATCGCCTTCGTGAAGGCTTTCAAGGCGCGCTACAAGAGGGCGCCGACCTACAACGCCGCAACCTACGACGCCATCATGATCCTCAAGGCGGCGATCGAGCAGGCGGGCACCATCGATGCCGACAAGCTGATTCCCGTCATCGAGAAGATGGAACACGTCGGCGCGGCCGGCACCGACACCTGGGACAAGCGCCACGACCTCGTCTGGGCCGTGGGCAAGACCGCCGGCATCGCGGTGCAGTGGCAGGACGGGAAAAAAGTGCCGTTCTGGCCGCCGCAGGTCAAGGGAATGCAGCCCTTCAAGATGCCGACATCTAAGTAAAGGCCGACACGCTGCGCGTGCGGCTTTGCTTCCGCGCGATCGAGCGGACACCATGCGGCGCCGCTCATCGCGCGGCGAATTGATCGGGGCCTGAATGTTCCAGGACATTCTAGTCACCGGCCTGGTAAACGGCGGCGTGTACGCGCTGCTCGCGATCGGCTTCTCGCTCATCTTCGGCGTCGCGCGCATCGTCAACATCGCGCACACGGCGTTCTACATGCTCGCCGCCTACGCGCTCTACGCGCTCGCGGTGAAGGGCGGCGTGCCGCTCGCCGCCGCGATTCCCCTGTCGGTGATCGCCGTGGTAGCAATTTCGCTGCTGTGCTACAAGCTCGTGATCGAGCCCGTACGGCGGCACGACTCCGCGGTGCTGATCGCCACCATCGCGCTCGGGCTCGTGTTCCAGGAGACGCTGCTGATCTCCTTCGGCGGACACTATCTGGGCGTGCCCGCGATCGCGGACGGGTTTGCCTCGGTCCTGGGGGTGCGCGTCTCCTACCAGCGTCTGGTCGTGCTCGCCGCGGTCGCGCTGGTCCTCGCCGCGACCTGGTTTCTGCTCAACCGCACCCGGCTCGGGCTTGCGATCCGCGCGGCGGCGAACGACCTCGAAGTCGCGAACCTCATGGGCATCAACGTCGAGCGCGTGGCGATGCTGACGGTGGCGTTCTCGGCGGCCCTCGCCGCCGTGGCAGGCACGGCGGTGGCCCCGGTGTTCGTTGTCGATCCGTTCATGTGGCTGCCACCGCTCGTGACCATGCTCGCGATCGTGGTGCTCGGTGGGCTCGGCAGCCTAAAGGGCAGCCTGATTGGCGCCTTCGTCATCGGTTTCGCCGAGGCGATCACCGTGTTCGCCGTTCCATCGGGGGCGTACCTCAAGGGCGCGGTGGCCCTCACGATCATGGTCGTGGTGCTCCTCATCCGGCCCGAAGGTCTGTTTGGGGTGGCGTTCGAGGAAGAGCGGTGAGGACGCTGCTCGCCTTGCCGCGCTGGCTGGTCACAAATCTGAAGAACGAGGTGCTGGTGCTGCCGAGCCGCAGCTTCGTGCTTGCGGGGTGCGTTCTGCTCCTCGCGCTGCCGCTCGCCTGGAACGATCCCTACGTCCTGCGCGTCCTCACCATGGCCGCTATCTTCGCGATCTACGCGGCGAGCTGGGACCTGCTTGCCGGCTACACCGGGCAGGTGAACTTCGGTCATGCGCTTTTCTTCGGGGTCGGCGCCTACGCGTCCGCCCTGCTGACGCTGCGCCTGGGCTGGTCGCCCTGGCTCGCGGTGCCCGTCGCATCGCTCGCGGCGATGGTGGCGGGGTTCCTCGCTGGAATTCTCTGCTTGCGATTGCGCGGCGCGTATCTTTCGCTTGCGACGCTCGCCTTTCCGCTCATCCTGACCGGCTTGCTATTTGCGTTTCCCGGTTTTTCGGGCGGCGAGCTGGGGATCTCGGGCTTCAGGCGCGTGGTGACTTCTCCGCTCGCCAACTACTACCTCGCGGTGGTCGTGATGCTCGTGCTCGTGTTTGCGATGTGGAAAATCGGCGACTCGAACACCGGCCTCATCTTTCACGCGATTCGCGAGGACGAGCTGGCCGCGCGCGCCTCGGGAATCAACACCCCACGCTACAAGCTGCTCGCGTTCGCGCTCTCGGCGCTGTTCGCGGGCGTGTCCGGGGCGCTGTTCGCACACTTCCTGCGGGTCGCCGGTCCCTCGTCGCTCGAGGTTGCGCTTTCATTCCAGGCGGTGATCTGGGGGATATTCGGCGGCGTGGCGACGATCTACGGGCCGGTGATCGCGGTATTCTTTCTGTATCCGTTCACCGAGCTGGTGCTCGCGGAGTTCGATATCTTCAAGGAAATACGCCTGCTCCTGTTCGCGCTGATCGTGCTGCTCGTGCTGCTTTTCATGCCGCGCGGCCTCACGCCCTGGGTGCGCGACAAGATCGAGGCGGTGTGCCCGCGCTGCAAGAACCGCAACGTTTTCACCCGGCACAACTGCCGGCTTTGCGGCGCGTCGCTGAAATAGCGAGGAAGGGCGAGCCGGTCCAGCGCGGCCATTGTGTTGCTGTCTTCGCAGGCGGGTGGCTGAGCAGCCGAGTGTTTCAATCTGTCTGAGGCTGCTCAGCCGGGCACCCGCCCGAAGACGCGCTTAGCGGCACCATGGCGGCGCTGGACCGGCCCGCCCTCCTTACAACCCAAGGTACCCCGCCCGCAGCTTCTCGTCGGCCATCAGCGCCTTGCCCGTCCCTTCCGCAATGATGCGCCCCTGCGAGAGCACGTAGTTGCGGTCGGCAAGCTCGAAGACCTTGCTCACTTCCTGTTCGACCAGCAGCACTGGGATGCCGTCTGCGTGGATTGCGCCGATTGCGGCGAACATGCTCTGGCGAATTTTGGGGGCCAGTCCGAGCGAAGGCTCGTCGATGCACAGCAGCTTCGCTTTGAACATGAGCGCTCGCGCGATGGCGAGCATCTGCTGCTCGCCGCCCGAGAGCGTGCCCGCCACCTGAGCGCTGCGCGACTTCAGGGCGGGGAAAAGCTGAAAGCAACGCTCAAGATCGCGCGCGACCCCGTTCCTGCTCTTGCTCAGGAAGGCCCCGGCGCGCAGGTTCTCGGTCACGGTCAGCTCGCGAAATGGGCGGCGCCGCTCCGGGCAGTGCACCAGGCCGCGGCTGCGAATCTCGTGCGCGGGCAGTCGGTCGATCCGTTCGCCCTCGAACCGGACTTCGCCCTCGAGGACGATGTCGCCGAACACTCCGCGATTCGCCCGCGCTTCCCACTGCACTAGGCCCGAGATCGCGCGCAGCATCGTCGATTTCCCGGCGCCGTTCGGACCCACGAGGCCGACCAGTTCGTTTTCGCCGACTGTAAGCGACACGCCGGCGAGCAGCACGGCCTTGTCGTAGCGGACCGAGAGGTCGCGGATTTCAAGCAGGGCCATGCGTGCCCGCGAGCTCGGTTCCCAGCTCGGTTCCCAAATAAGCTTCGATCACGCGCGGGTCCTTGACGACCTCGGCGGGGGCGCCGTCGGCGATGATCTCTCCGTAGTCGAACACGATCACGCGGTCCACGATGGCCATCAACTCCTTCAGCTTGTGCTCGATCATCAGCACCGCGGGTCCCTCCGAATGCAGCCGGCCGAAGCGCCCGCCCTTGTGCAGTCGCTTGATCGACTTGGCGAGCAATTCCGACTCCGCCGGGTTGAGCCCGCCCAGCGGCTCGTCGAGCAGGAGCAGTTCGGGCTCGGAGGCGATGGCGCGCGCCACTTCCAGGCGCTTCAGGTCGCCCTGCGAGAGCGCGGAAGCGGGCTCAAGCGCGAGATCGGAAATGCCGACGAACTCGAGCGCGTCCATGGCGCGCGCTTCCACGCGCTTCACCCATTCGCCGCGGCGCGAGGCGCGCCGGTTCAGGCAGGGCACCATGACGTTGGCGACGATAGGCAGATGGCGGAACGGACGCGTGTTCTGGAAGGTGCCCGCGATGCCGAGGTTGACCACGTCCCAGGGACGCAGTCTGGAGATGTCGGCGCCGTTGAAAACGACGCGGCCGGCGTCGGGCGCAAGAATCCGGGTGATCAGCCGAAGCAGCGTCGTTTTGCCCGCGCCGTTCGGGCCGATGATGCCGACGATCTGGTCGCGCCGCAGCTCGAACGAGACCTTGTTAATCGCAGTGAGGCCGCCGAAGCGCTTGGTCAGCCCTTCGACGCAAAAGAACGGCGAAGTCACGCGCTCTGTTCGTCGCGCAGCTCGCGGCGCGATACCTTGCCGACGTCGGTCTTGGGAAGCTCGCCGCGGAATTCGATGATGTGCGGCACTTTGTAGTGGGCGAGCTTCTCCCTGCAATAGGCGGCGATGTCCTCCTCGGACAGCTTGCCGCGCGCCTCCGGCTGCGGCACGACGATAGCCTTGATGCGCTGGCCGACCGCTGGGTCGGGCACGCCGATCACCCCGGCCGCCTTCACCGCGGGGTGTGCGTAGAGCACGTCCTCGATGTCCTTGGCGAACACCGAGTGCCCCTTGAACTTGATCAGGTCCTTGCAACGGTCGTGAAAGTGGAAGTAGCCCTCTTCGTCCATGCGCACGAGGTCGCCGGTGCGAAACCAGCGCACGCCCCCGATCTCGACGAAAGCGCTGGCGGTCTCGGCGGGACTGTTCCAGTAGCCCTGCATGACATTGGGGCCGGAGAGAATCAGCTCGCCGATTTCCCCGGGCGGCACCACGGCGCGGGTTTCCACATCTATCACCGCGGCGAGAACGTTGGTCGCGGGCACGCCGAAGGAGCCGGGCTTCATGCGCTTGTACGGGTTGAGGTGACTGGTCGCGCAGGTCTCGGACAGCCCATAGCCCTCGCAGATCGCCGATCCGGTGCGGCTCTTCCAGCCCTTTACCGTGGATTCGTGGAGCGTGTCGGCGCCCGAGAGGATCAGCTTCAGCCGCTTCCAGTCCACCTTGTCGGTATCCTTGTGGTCCTTCAGGTATTCGTAAAACGTGGGCACTCCATAGAAGAGCGTGACTCGGTATTTCTCCACCGCCTCGAGAATCCCTTCGGTATCGGGCGTGGTGAACAGCACGATCGAGTGGCCCCGCAGCAGGCCGTTCAGCATTATCACGACCTGGCCGAAGATATGGAAAAACGGCAGAAAAGCCATGATCACTTCCTTGCCTTCCTGCTCGAACGGGAAAATCGAGCGCGAAATGACCGTCGCCGCGATCAGGTTGCGGTGGGTGAGCATCACGCCCTTGGGGTTGCCGGTCGTTCCTCCGGTGTAGGGCAGGGCGGCGAGATCGGTCGCCGGATCGAGCGCCACCTCGGGCGGGCTGCCGCCTTGCGCGAGCAGATCCTGAAAGCGGTGCACCTTGCTCGTTTGGCCCGGATCGCTCGGACGCGAACCGTTGAACATTCTGTCGAGGAATCTTTTCAGCGGGGGCAGATACTCCGAGACGCTGGTGGCGACGACGTGATCGATCGTCGCGCCGGACTTGCGGATATTCTCCAGGAGGATGTCCTGGCAGACGACCGCGCGCGCTCCGCTGTTTTCGAGCTGGAAGCGGACCTCGTGCGAGGTGTACACGGGGCTGATCGACGTTACGATGCATCCGCACTTGAGCGCGGCGAAATAGGCGATGACGAACTGCGGGCTGTTCAAGAGGTAGAGCGCGAGCCGGTCGCCTTTTTTCAGCCCAAGGCGTGCGAGCGCGCCGGCGAACCGATCCACGGACTCGCGCAGTTCGCGATAGCTGATGGCGCGGCCGTGGAAGTAGAGTGCGGTCTTGCCCGCGAACCGCTCGGTCGCTTCGTCGAACGCCTGCGGCAGGGATTTCGAGGGAACGTCCGCAGTCGTAGGCGTCCCCAGCTCGTAGAAGCGGGTCCAGGGCTTGGACAGGTACGTTGAGATCGCGTCCACGTGTCCTCCTCGTTCTCGTATCGCGTTGCGGCGTCAGGCGCCGCACCGAGTCCTATGAGCCTATACTGCCACGCGCTCCGCCGAGCGACAAGGCTCGTGCGTCGACCGCAGATCCCGCCGGTACTCATGGACGAAATCGTCATTCGCGCGATCGCCCGATGGCCGAATGTGCCGTCGGTGTACGGCTGGCTGCGCCTGGATCGGCGCGGAAACTGGCTGGTGAAGTCGCGCTCCGGGCGCGATGGCGAGCCCTCGTCTGAACGCATTTCGAATCGGGCCGTGATCGAGTTCATCGGCCGAAACTACGAGCAAGACGGAGCGCATCGCTGGTATTTCCAGAACGGCCCGCAGAGAGTGTTCGTCACCCTCGACTACACGCCGTGGGTGTACCGGCTCGACGACACGGGGAGTGGGTTTCTCGCGCACGCGGGCGCCGCGCCGCGCGCGCTCGAGGCGGCGTTTCTCGACGACTCTGGATCGCTGCTCCTCAAGACCGCGCTCGGCATCGGCGTGCTCCTCGACCGCGATCTATCGGCGGTGCTCGAACGCCTGAGCGATGAGCGCGGCCGGCCGATCGAGAGTCTGCTGGAAGAAGTGGCGGAGGGCGGTCAAGCGCAGGTCATGCTGCACGGCAAGATCGTGCCGATGACTTCGGTCCGTGCCGCCGATGTTCCCGGCCGATTCGGTTTTGTTCCTCGGCCGATGCCCCGGCCGGGCGAACCGGAGTGCTAGTGCCGATCCGAGGAACCGCACTGGCGACGCTTCCGTGTAACGATGTGTAAAAGGTGTAATAGGGTCAACTCTTCTCAACGCGTGGCGTTAGACTTTTCTCCGAAGCCAAGTGCGCGTGAGAGGAGGCCTCAGATGAAACGACCGATCGCGATCCTGATGGGACTGGCCATGCTGGCGAGCGCCGACGCCGTGCTCGCGCGTGAGAGCGTCGGGGGTCAGGGAACAGGACGTCACGCAAGCGGAGGCTTCGCGGGCGCCCAAGCCAAACATAGCGGTGGACGACCGGGCGTCCACCATGGACACAATCACGTTCGCCCCATCGTGGTCGTTCGTCCTCGGTGGTGGTGGCACCACAGCCACGTAGTGTACGGCACCGTCGTGGTGGCCGCGCCGCTCTTCTATCCGGCATACGCCCCCGTCCCAGCGCCCGTCTATGTCGAGCAGATCTCGGACCTGCGCTACTACTGCCCCGACTACCGCGACTACTACCCGAACGTCGCCACCTGTCCGTCGCAGTGGATGCAGGTGATTCCCGGCGCAGTCGGTTATTCGAACTGAGCGCGCGCGCCTAGCTTGTCACCAGCACGACCTTTCCCTGAACCTTGCGGTTCATGAGATCGTTGAGCGCGTCGGCGGCGCGCTCGAGCGGATAGGTCGCGCTTACCAGGGGTTTGATCTTCCCGGCGCGCAGCCACTCGGACAGCTCCTTCAGGTTCGCGACGTTGAGACCGCCCTCTCGCCTGGCGAACTCGCCCCAAAACACGCCCACGATCGAGCAACCTTTCAGCAGCACGAGGTTGAGCGGAATTTTCGGAATTTCGCCTGCGGCGAAACCGACCACGAGGTAGCGCCCTTTCCACGCCATGCCGCGCACAGCGGGCTCGGAATATTTTCCTCCTACTGGATCGAACACGACGTCGACGCCCCCTCCATCTGTAAGGCGCTTGAGGGCCTCGCGCAGCTCCTCGCGCTCGTAGTTGATCGCGGACTGCGCCCCGCGGCGTTTGCAGGTTTCGAGCTTGTCGTCGGATGAAGCGCAGGCAATGACGCGCGCGCCGAGCAGCTTGCCCAGTTCCACGGCGGCGAGCCCGACGCCGCCCGCCGCGCCGAGCACGAGGAGCGTCTCGCCGGGTTTGATCGCCGCGCGGTCCTTGAGCGCGTGGTAAGCAGTCGCGTAGACGAGACCGAAGGAGGCGGCGACCGTGAAATCGATGCCCTCAGGAATCGGCGCGACGAGCCCCTCATCGACCAGGACTTCCTCGGCATAGCCGCCCGAACGAATCAGCGCCATCACTCGGTCTCCGGGCTTGAAGCCTTTCACGCCCTCGCCGATCCGCTTCACGACGCCGGCGATTTCGCTCCCCGGGGAGAACGGCAGTTCGGGCTTGAACTGGTACTTGTTCTGGATGACGAGCACGTCGGGGAAATTCACTCCGCTCGCCTTCACTGAAACCAAAATCTGTCCGTTCCCCGGCTTGGGCGAGGGAAGGTCCTCGACTACCAACGTCTCGGGCGACCCCCAGTTCTTGCACAACACGGCTCTCATGCGCTTCCTTTCGGATTGATCGATAGATCATAACTACGCGGTTGCCACCCTCGCAATTGTCGGGCTACACTGCACCGACTCTCGTGGAGGTTGCCATGGCCGAAAACACCACGCAGCGCGTGCCCGAGTACGTGGGATTCTGGAAGCGCGTTCTGGCGTTCTTCATTGACGTCCTGGTCCTCGTTGTCGTGCTTTTTCCTTTGATGATGGCCCTCTACGGTGGAGGCTATCTTGACCGGCTCGGCGCCGAGTTCGCCGCCATGTTGATTTCGACGGGCGATCCGAACGCCGACGTCGCGAGAATACTGAACGTCCTCAGCCGCTCCGATTCCGCAATCGCCGCTCTGCTCGACATCAGGGTTCAAATCGCATTGATCGTCGCGACGATCCTTTTCTGGCGTTTCCGCGGCGCTACGCCGGGGAAAATGCTGCTCAAAGCGAGAATCGTCAAGGCGGGAACACTTGGCAAGCCTTCGGCCGCCCAGCTCACCGGTCGCTTCTTCGCCTATTTTGTCTCGTTCCTTCCGGCGTGCCTGGGATTCCTTTGGATCGCCTTCGACAAGCGCAAGCAGGGCTGGCACGACAAGCTCGCCGGGACCGTCGTGATCAGCGGCAAGCGCGACTGATCGACGGAGGCGCGGCAACCGCTCGGAGACGATGGACTTCTTCGAGCACCAGCAGCGCGCCAGGCTCCGCACCGGCGTGATGCTGCTGTTATTCGTGCTTGCCGTCGCGGCGATCGTCGCGGTGCTCAACCTGGTGGGCGCCGCGGTATACATCCTGGTGTTCGATCCGTCCATTCTGTATGCGAGCGACCTGCTCGGGGAGGTTCCCCGCTCCGTCTTTGGATGGATCAGCGTAGTCGTCCTTTGCGTGATTGCGGGGGGGACCGCGTATAGGCTCTATCAGCTTTCCGGCGGCGGCGTCGCTGTCGCCGATCTGATCGGCGCGCGCCATGTGACGCGCAGCACCTGTGAGCCGTCGGAACGCCGGCTGCTCAACGTCGTCGAGGAGATGGCGCTTGCCTCCGGCATCGCCGTGCCGCTGGTGTTTGTCATGGATGGCCAGCGTACGATCAACGCCTTCGCCGCCGGCTACTCTCCCAACGAGGCCACGATCATCGTAACGCGCGGGGCCCTGGAACGCCTGAACCGCGACGAGCTGCAGGGTGTCGTGGCCCACGAGTTCAGTCACATCCTGAACGGTGACATGCGGCTCAACATTCACCTGGTCGGCGTGATCGCAGGCATCGTGCTGATCGGAGCGATGGGCGCGGCGCTCATGACCGGCGGCAGGAAAGAAAGCGGTGAATACCGCGCCGTGGGAATGGACGTCCGCCTGTTTTTCATCGGGTTGCTGTTGTGGCTGATCGGGTCGATCGGCGTGCTCGCGGGCCGCTTGATCAAGGCGGTGATATCGCGCGAGCGCGAGTTTCTCGCCGATGCCGCCGCCGTGCAGCTTACCCGCAACCTTGACGGCATCGGCGGCGCGCTCTTTAAGATCGGCCAGCGCGGCAGCACCATCGTCCAGCTCCACGCCGAAGAGCTTTCTCATATGTGCATCGGCGCTCCGGTCAACGACTATTTCGAATTCGCCTGGTTCGCCACGCATCCCCCGCTAGACGCGCGCATCGAGCGGCTGTTAGGGCCTGGCGCGAAGCGTCTCATACGCGAGCGCCTGGAGCGCGCCGAGGCCGCGGCCCTGTGGGCGCAGGGAAGCCCGGTAGTGAGCGAGCTCATGAGTCCGCTGTATGCACGGCGCGCAGCCGCGCCTTCCGCGGCCGCGCTCTCGGGCGCGGCGGGACTCGCGCGTTCGGTGATCGAAAGCATAGGCAATCCGTCCGCCGCTCACCTCGACTACGCGCGCAAGATGCTCGACGCGATTCCCACCGAGGTCCGCGCCGCGGTCGAGCGCGAAGAGGGCGCGAAAGCGGCGCTCTTTGCACTCTTGCTGGGCGAGGGCGAATTGCGCAAGGCGCAGCTTGCCCTCATCGGCGAGGCGGCCGGCGTGGACCTCGCCGCGCAAAGCGCGCGCTTTGCCGATGTGCTGAAGCCGCTCGGGGCGCGCGCGCGTCTGCCCGTGCTTGAGCTGGCGATCCCGACTTTGAAGCGGTTGCCCCGGATCGAGCGCGACAGGCTGCTCGAAACGATCAAGACTACGATCGAGGTCGATCGAAAAGTCACGCTCGGTGAGTTCGTTCTGCTCACGCTGTGCAGGAGCCACATCCAGAAAGAGGAAAAGCGGTCGCCGTCCGCGCGGCACCGGAGTATCGATGCGGTCGTCGGCGAGGCGGGCGTCGTGTTGTCGCTGCTCGCGCATTCGGGCAAAGGCGGAATGGCCGCGTTCGACAAAGGCATGCGCGTCCTCGGGATCCCGGGCGGCGTGCTGCGTGCGCCCGCGGAGCTCAACATCGTCGCCGTGGAGGGAGCGTTCCGCGAACTGAAGCTTCTGTACCCTCTGAAGAAGCCGCAATTCATCAAGGCCTGCCTCGCCGCGGCGATGGCCGATGATAAACTCACGGTCGCCGAGGGCGAGCTGATGCGGGCGATTTGCGCCGCGCTCGACACGCCCTTGCCGCCGATTCTGGAAACCGCGGAGACCGTAGCGTAATCACACATGGCAGTCCTGAAAGGAAAAGTTGCGTGGGTCACGGGCGGCGGCAGCGGTATCGGCCAGGCTGGCGCCGTCGAGCTCGCAAAATCGGGAGCGACCGTCGTCGTCTCGGGGCGCAGGGAATCGGCGCTCGCCGAGACCGAGGCCCTGATCAGGCGGGCAGGCGGCACAGCGGAATCGCAGGCGGTCGATATCACCGATCGCGACGCGGTCGCGCGCGCGGCCGCTGCGATTTTCGCGCGCCACGGCCGCGTCGATATCCTCGTCAACTGCGCCGGGGTGAACATTCCCAAGCGCTTCTTTCGCGACCTCGCGACGGCCGAATGGGACCGCGTGGTCGATATCAACCTGAACGGCGCGCTCTATTGCACCCTTGCCGTATTGCCTTCGATGCGCGAGCGGCGCGACGGCCTGGTCATCAATATCGGGTCGTGGTTCGCCCGTTACCCGGGTTACGTCGGCGGAGCGGCGTACAACGCGAGCAAGCAGGCGCTCTCCGCGATGACCCATCAGCTCAATCTCGAGGAAGGTTTGCACGGCATCCGCGGCTGCGTGATTCACCCTGGCGAGACGGTGACGCCGATGCAACGCGCGCGGCCCAAGCCGCCTTCGCCCGAGGACCAGGCGAAGATGCTCAAAATGGAAGACCTCGGGCGGGTGGTGCGCTTCGTCGCGGAATCGCCCGCGCACGTGTGCCTGAACGAGATCGTCGTCACGCCGACGTGGAATCGGCTGATCCTGGGTGGCGGGGAGATGCTGCTCGCGCCGAAGATCGAGTAAAGCCGACACGCTGCGCGTGCGCCGCTACTCTCGTGCGCCCCGTTCATGAATAAAAAGCCGAGGATGGAACTGGTTCGCGTCGCGGCCTTCCCGGAATTCATGCTGAACGGCGTCGCGGTATCGCCGCGGGGCAGAGTCTTCGCGAGTTTCCCGCGCTGGACCTCCCTTGCCGCTCCCTCGGTGATGGAAGCGATGCCCGACGGCAGCTTCAAGCCTTATCCGGGCAATGAGTGGAACGAATGGCGGCCGGGCGCTTCAAATCATGACCGCATCGTATCGAGCCACGCGGTGTTCGCCGACTCCTCGAACAACCTGTGGGTGGTGGACGACGCCGCCCCGCGCGTCGCGCCGCCGGTCGTCGGCGCGGCGAAGCTCGTGAAGATCGACCTCGCCACCGATCGCGTGAGCCGCGTCTATCCCCTGGGCGCGGAGATCCTGCCCAAGGGCACGATGATCGGGCACATGCGGGTCGATGCGCGTTTCGCCTACGTGACCGAGGCGCATCACGGCTCCATCGTCGTGGTCGATCTCGCGACCGGCCGCGCGCGAAAGCTCCTCGAAGGCCACCCTTCGACGCGCGCTGACCCATCCATCGTCCCGGTGGTCGAGGGCCGGGAGATGCGCCGGCAAACGGGCGAGGTGCCGCTCTTGCACGTCGATCTGCTCGAACTCTCCGTGGATGCAAAGTGGCTCTACTTCATGCCGCTCTTCGGGCCGGTGCTGCGACGAATCGAGACGAGGTTCCTGCAGGACGAGACACTCACCGAAGCCGAGGTGGCCGCAGGTGTGGAAGACGTCGTGCGGGTTCCGCCGCTTGCGGGGATCACGATTGATCGCGCCGGCAACCTCTACTTTTGCTCCTTCACCGACAACGCGATCCTGATGATGGGCAAGGACCGCAAGCTCGAAACGCTGGTTGCCGATCCACGCATCAGTTTTCCAAACGAACCTTCTATTGGCCCTGACGGCTGCCTGTACTTCCCCAGTTCGCAGGCGCATCGCCTGGCGGCCTTCAACGCCGGCGTGTCGCGGGTTCAGCTGCCGTTCGAAGTGTTCAAATTGAAGTTACCGCCCTAATAAACTACTGTGCCTGAATACCGGCCGCCTTGACGATCGCGGCGTATTTCGCGATGTCCGCCTTGATCATCGCTGCCAGTTGCTCGGGCGCCAGTCCGCCCGGGTCCATGCCGATGCCTTGCAGTTTTTCCCTCATGTCCGGTGCGTTCATGGCGCGCGAGGTTTCCTGGTACAGCCGCGATACGATCGCCGAAGGCGTGCTCGCCGGGGCGAACAGGCCCGCCCAGACTGCGATGTCGTAGCCGGGAACGCCGGATTCGGCGACGGTGGGCGCATCCGGCACCAGCGGCGTGCGCTGCGCCGAAGTCACGGCGAGCACGCGCAGGCGTCCGGCGCGAATCTGCGCGTTGGCCGCGGCACTGTCGACGATCACGATCGGCACGTCCCCGGCGACCGCGGCGATGACCGCCGGCGCGCCGCCCTTGTAGGGGATGTTGCGCATGTCGATGCCCACCGCCTGATTGAACATCTCCGCCGCGACCTGGTGCGTGGCGCCGCCGTGGCTGTAGTTGAGCCGACCCGGCTGCGACTTGGCGAGCGAGATCAGTTCGGCGAGCGATTTCGCCGCGAACGATGGGTTGACGGCGATCACCATCGGAAACTGCGCCAAGGTCGTGATCGCCGCGAAGTCGCGCACCGGATCGTAGGGATGCTTTGGCATGAGCACCGGATTGATCGTCATCTGGCCCGACGCTCCCACCAGCAGCGTGTAGCCGTCGGGCGCGGACTTTGCGACGTGCTCGCCGGCGAGAAGACCCGTGCCCCCAGGGCGGTTCTCCACGACGATGGGCGTGTTGAGCGCTTCCTGCAGCTTTGCGGAGTAGAGGCGCGCGCTCAAGTCCATTCCGCCACCAGGGGGAAATCCCACGATCATGCGGATCGGTTTGCTCGGGTAGGCGCTCTGCGCATGAGCCGACGCGGCAAGCCCAAGAATCGCGACAGCGATCGCAGCCTTTTCGAGCATGCGCCGACCGAGCGTGCTGCTTTGTAAATAAGTCATAGTTTCAATCCCGGTTTCATAAGTGGAGTATATTTGTGTCCAAGAAGCTATAACCAATCGCACGATTGCGTCAACGCCGCGACCGTATCCATAGCCCATGGAGAGAGCAAGATGCCTGAATCCAGAATCGCAGTGAAAGTCGCCCCCAATAACCCCGTATTCGATCTGCCGGTAATTGTCGGCATCGAAGAAGGACTGTTCGCCAAGGCGGGGCTCGATGTGAGTTTCTCGGCGACCTACGCCGATCGCGAAAAGGACAGCGCCGAAAAGCCGATTCTTACGCGACTCAAGGAGAACCTTTTTGAATGCGGCTCGGCCGACAGCTACAACGTGTGTGAATGGGCGAGCATAGACCGTCTGGAACGCGGCAAGCGGGGCGGCGCCATCGCGGCCCTGCGCGCTGCGGTCGCCGCTCAGGCCATCCTCACTCTCGATGACAAATTGCAGACCCCGCGCGACATGGCCGACGTCCCGGTCGTGGTGCAGGAACTCACCGGCTCGCACTACACGACGGTGCAGATGCTCGAAAGCGCCGTGGGGGCGACGCACGTCAGGATAGAGAACGGCGGACTGCCGCAGATGCGTTATGCGGGGCTCAAGAGCGGCAAGTACCGGGCCGTGACGGTGATGGAACCGTTCATCAGCCTCGGTCTGAAGGAGGGCGCCCATATCGTCGCGGCATCCTTCTATCGGGGTGGCGAAGTGGTCGCCGCCGAGCTCACGCCACAGCAGCGCAAGGCGTATTACGATGCGGAGAACGCCGCGGTCGACCTGATCAACGCGGACTTCTACAAGTATGCCCACCACGTGGCGGCACACGCGAAAGGCGCCCTGAAGCCTCAAGAACTTCTCACGGCATTCGTACGGTACAAGCACGTCGATTACTACGATCCTTCGCTCTTTGGCCGAGCCTATGACTGGATGAAGGCGAGAGGTTTCACCGAAGGCCAAAGCGAACACTCCGCGCTCGTTGTGGGATAAACCCGATAACGCAGGAGGGATAGTCCGAGGCTTTCGAACATAGCGGCGGCAATCCTACGCCCGCGATGCAGGAGCGGCAAGGCGACCGAAGCTAATCCTTCTTGTCCTTGTCGCTGAGCAGCTTGAAAGTCCCGATCGCCTTGGCGAGCAGCGCGCTCTTGTCGTCGCGAGCTTCGGATTCGCAAAAGGCGGTGGACTTCCCGCCGTGCAGCACGCGGCCTTCGGCAGTCACCATGTCGCCGAAGCTGCCTTTCATGAAGCCGACGCTCAAGTCGACGGTGAGCACGCCGCCGACCACGCCGTAGTGGCCGCGCACCGCCCAGCTCATGACGAGGTCGAGCATGGTCATGATCACTCCGCCGTGGGTCGCGCCCCAGCTGTTCAAGAGCTCCGGGCGCTTTTGCAGCGACACCACCGCGTGTTCCTTGGTCATTTCGACGAGCTGAACGCCGAGGTGCTCGGTGAAAGGAATCTTGATCCCGGGGCGCGCCGCGGGGCTTCCTTCAGGCGACACTGGCGCCTCCGTCGACGGCGATGATCTGCCCGGTGATGTGGCGCGAGGCATCCGAGGCGAGCAATGCGACGACCCCCTTCAGGTCCTCCCCGTCGCCGAGCCGGTGCAGCGGCGAGTGCGCGATGATTTTCTCGCCGAGGGTCGCGAGCGACGCCTGCGTCATCTTCGAAGGAAAAAATCCCGGTGCGATCGCGTTCACCGTGATGTTGTACTCGCCCCACTCCGCGGCGAGGGCGCGCGTGAAATTCACCAGCCCCCCTTTGGTCGTGTTGTACGCGAGAGTCTTGAGCATGCCCACGGGATTGCCGCGCAAGCCCGCGATCGAGGCGATGTTGATGATTCTGCCGTAGCGGTTCGGGATCATCGAGCGCTTTCCCACCGCCTGCGTCACGAGGAAGTTGCCGGTCAGATTCAGGTTCACCAGTTTCTGCCAGGCCTCGAGCGGATGATCTTCCGCGGGCGCGCCCCAGGTGGCGCCCGCGTTGTTGACGAGGATATCCACTCGTCCGTAGCGCTCGAGGAGCTTCGAGACCATCGGGTCGATCGCCTCGGGCCGGGAAATGTCGCAGGCCAGCGCGAGCGCCTCGATGTGCTGGCCGGCGAGGTGCTCGCGCGCTTTCTCCAGCTCTTCGGGTTTCCTCGCGGCGATCGCGAGCTTCGCGCCCATCTCGCCGAGCGCCTCGGCGATCTGCAGGCCGAGGCCGCGCGAGCCGCCGGTGACGAGCGCGATTTTTCCGGTGAGATCGAGAAGTTTTCTTACGCTCACGGTCGTGGGTCAGTTAAAGGACTTCGTCTCGGCTGCAAGCCTGGCAAGCAGCGGCGCGGCCTGCCAGCACTCGCCATGATAACCATTCCTGTATTTTTCGATCGCCGCGAGGACGTTCTTCAGGCCCACCGTGTCGGCGTAGAACATCGGGCCGCCGCGGGTGCGGGGAAAGCCGTATCCCGTGAGATAGACCATGTCGATGTCCACCGCCCGCAGCGCGATGCCTTCCTCGAGGATGCGCGCGCCCTCGTTGGCGAGCGCGAACATGCAGCGCTCGACGATTTCGCGCTCGCCGATCGGACGCGGCTGAAGGCCGGCCTCTTTGCGGCAGTCGTCGATCAGTTTTTCGACGGCGGGATCTGGGATCGGGGTCCGGCTTCCGCTTTCATATTTGTAGAAGCCCGCGCCCGTCTTCTGGCCGAAACGCCCGAGCTCGCAGATCCGGTCGGGGATCTTCGAGTAGGCGAATTCCGCGCGCTCCTTCATGCGGCGCTTGCGCACGTACCAGCCGATGTCGTTGCCGGCGAGGTCCGACATCGCAAACGGGCCCATCGCCAGCCCCCAGTCCTGGAGCGCCTGGTCCACCTGTTGCGGGGACGCGCCCTCGTCGAGCAGGAATCCCGCCTGCTGCAGGTAGCGCTCGAGCATCCGGTTGCCGATGAAGCCGTCGCACACGCCGGACACGACGGCGGTCTTGCCGAGCGTCTTGGCGAGCTTCATTGCGGTGGCCAGCGCCTCCTTCGAGGTCTTCGCGCCGCGCACGACTTCGAGCAGCCGCATCACGTTCGCGGGGGAGAAGAAATGCGTGCCGATCACCGCCTCGGGGCGCGAGGTCGTCCGCGCGATCGCATCGACATCGAGGGTCGAGGTATTGGTGGCGAGTATCGCGCCGCGCTTCATCGCCGAATCGAGCTTCGCGAACACGTCTTTCTTCACCTGCATATCCTCGAACGCCGCCTCGATGGCGATGTCGGCGTCGCCGATGTCCTCATAGGCGAGCGTCGGCGAGATGCGCGCCAGGCGAGCGTCCATTTCGTCCTGCGCGAGCCTGCCGCGCGCGACGCTGCCGGCGTAGTTCTTGCGGATTGTGGCGAGGCCTTTGTCGAGCGCCGCCTGGTTCATCTCCAGGATCCGCACCGGGATGCCGGCGTTGGCGAAAACCATGGCGATGCCTCCGCCCATGGTGCCCGCGCCGATGACCGCGGCGCTGCGGATTTCGAATGTCCGTGTGTCTTCCGGTATGTCGGGGATCTTGGTCACCGCGCGCTCGCCAAAGAAAGCATGGCGCAGCGCCTTGGATTCGGTGGAAGCGACCAGCTCCTCGAAGCAGCGGCGCTCGAATTTTACGCCTTCGTCGAAGGGGAGCTTCACCGCCGCTTCGACCGCGTCCACGCACTTGGCGGGAGCGGGATAGCCGCGATATCCCTTTGCGATTCTCTTGCGCGCCTCAGCGAAGAAGGCGTCCGGGTTATCGGTCTTCGCCGGCAGGTCGCGCAGTTTGCGCAACGGCCGCGCCTCGGCGGCGATTTTTTGCGCAAAGGCGACCGCGCCTGCGAGCAGATCGCCTTGGATGAGCTCGTCGATGAGCGGCGTTCCGGCGACCGCTTCGGACTTGACCAGGTCGCCTGAGACGATCATCTCCAGCGCGCGCTCGGCGCCCAGGGCGCGCGGCAGCCGCTGCGTCCCGCCGGCGCCCGGAAGGAGGCCGAGCTTGACTTCGGGGAGGGCAAGCTGGGCTCCCGGCGAGGCGACGCGGTAATGACATCCGAGCGAAAGCTCGAGCCCTCCACCCATGGCGAAGCCGTGGATCGCGGCAACAACGGGCTTGGGCGAGGCCTCGATCGCCGCGATCAGCTCGCGCAGGTTCGGGGAGGCGATCGCGGCCGGCGTGTTGAATTCGCGGATCTCGGCGCCCGAAGAAAAGCCGCGCCCGCCTCCGTTGAGCACGATCGCCTTCACCGCGGGATCGTCGATCGCCCTCTGCAAAGCCTCTCGCACGGCGACGCGCAGCGCGTGTCCGAGTGTGTTCATCGGCGGGTTGTTGAAGCCGATCGCGGCGACCGCACCCTGGGTGGAATAATGTGCGGTGCTCATGCCCGGATTGTATCGTAGCGTGCGCCGCGCGCACGGATTCGCACGTGCGCATGGCGCACGCTACGAGATTGACAGCGATTTGCGCGCAGGGTAATTTTCGCCGGCCGCCGTCGAAAAGGCGCCCCCCGGAGAGAACCCATGCGCGGTCTGATTATGGACATGCCGCTGCTCGTCTCGTCGCTGCTCGCGCACGCGGACCGCAGCCACGGTGACACCGAGATCGTGTCCCGAACCGTTGAGGGGCCCGGTAAGGACGGCGCCGGCGCCGTGCACCGTTACACCTACTCGCAGGCGCACCGGCGCTCGAAGCAGCTCGCGCAGGCGCTCGCGCGGCTGGGTGTGAGGGAGGGCGAGCGCATCGGCACGCTTGCCTGGAACGGCTACCGGCACTTCGAGCTGTACTACGGCGTTTCGGGGATGGGGGCGGTGGTGCATACGATCAATCCACGGCTTTTCCACGAACAGCTCGTCTATATCGTCAACCATGCCGAGGACGCGTACGTGTTCGTCGACCTGAGTTTCGTCGCGCTCGCGGAGAAGCTCGCGCTCGAGTGCAAGGCGGTGAAGGGCTGGGTGGCGATGACCGACCGCGCCCACATGCCGCAGGCGAACCTCCCGAACCTGCTGTGCTACGAGGAGCTGCTCGCGCGCGAGGATGGAAACTACCAATGGCCGCAGTTCGACGAGTGGACCGCGGCCGGGCTGTGCTACAGCTCCGGCACCACGGGCCACCCCAAGGGCGTGCTCTATGCGAATCGCTCCACCATCCTGCACGCGTACGCCGCCTCCACGCCCGACGTGTTCAACTGCTCGGCGCGCTCGGTGATCCTGCCGGTGGTGCCCATGTTCCACGTCAACGCCTGGGGGATTCCCTATCTCGCGCCGCTGAACGGGGCGAAGCTCGTGTTTCCGGGGGCGGGGCTGGACGGCAAGAGCCTCTACGAGCTGTTCGAATCGGAAAAGGTCACCGACACCGCCGGAGTGCCGACGGTCTGGCTGAATCTGCTCGCCTACCTGAAAGAGAACCGCCTGAAATTCAGCACGCTCAGGCGGGTCGTCGTCGGCGGCTCGGCCTGCCCTCCGGCGATGATCGATACTTTCCGCGACGACTACGGCGTGCACTGCCAGCACGCCTGGGGCATGACCGAGATGAGCCCCCTGGGCAGTTTCTGCACGCTCAAAGCCAAACATGAGTCGCTGCCGCGCGACAAGAAGCACGAAGTGGAGTGCAAGCAGGGGCGCACGATCTACGGCGTCGAAATGAAGATCGTCGACGGCGAAGGCAAGGAGCTGCCGCGCGATGGCAAGGCGTTCGGCGATCTGCTGGTGCGCGGGCCGTGGGTGCTGCGCGAATACTTCAAGGGCGAGGGCGGGAATCCCTTGCGCGACGGATGGTTTCCGACGGGAGACGTCGCCACCATCGACCCGGACGGCTACATGCAGATCACCGACCGCTCGAAAGACGTGATCAAGTCCGGCGGCGAGTGGATCAGTTCGATTGAACTGGAGAACATCGCCGTCGCGCATCCAGCGATCGCGGAAGCCGCGGTAATCGGCGTGCACCACGCGAAATGGGACGAGCGGCCGCTGGTGATCGCCGTCAGGAAGCCTGGCGCGAGCGTCAGCCGCGAGGAGCTGCTCGAGTTCTACGAGGGCAAGGTCGCGAAGTGGTGGAGGCCGGATGACGTCGCATTCGTCGAGCAGCTTCCGCATACCGCTACGGGGAAGCTGCTCAAAACAAAGCTGCGGCAGGACTTCAGGGATTACAAGCTGCCGACGGCCTGAAGGAGTGATGACGATCCCATTCCGCAAGTCCCGCCGGGATTTCCTCACGGTCTCCGCCGCGGTCGGGGGCGGCCTTGCGCTCGAATTGACGGTCCCCTCGGGCGCGCTAGCGCAAGGCCTGGGTCGCAAGGGGGCGAGCGGGCCCTTACGCCCGCACACGGGCCCAGAACTGACGGCATGGATCGTCATCCATCCCGACGAGCGCGTCGTGATTCGTATCGCGCGCTCGGAGATGGGGCAGGGCAGTTCCACCGGCCTTGCCATGCTGGTCGCCGAAGAGCTGGAATGCGACTGGAAAAAAGTCCGCACTGAATTCGTAACGACGAGCGAACAGGTCCGCCGCGATCGCCCCTGGGGCCCGATGGCGACGAGCGGCAGCCGCTCGATCCGCGACTCGCAGGAGTATTTGCGCCGCGCGGGCGCCGCGGCGCGCGAGATGCTGGTTGCGGCTGCAGCGCAGAGATGGAAGGTGCCCGAGTCCGAATGCGACGCGGAGAACGGCCTGATCATCCACAGGCCCTCGCAGAGAAGGCTGCGCTTCGGCCAGGTCGCCCAGGCGGCATCGAAGCTCGAGCCGCCCCGAGACGTGAAGCTCAAGGATCCCAAGGACTGGAATCTCATCGGCAAGCCGGCGCACCGCCTCGACATTCCCGACAAGGTGACAGGCAAGCCGATCTTCGGCATCGATGTTCAGCTGCCCGGGATGGTGTACGCGGCGATCGCGCAGTGCCCGGTGTTCGGCGGAAAGGTGAGAAGCGTTCCCGACGAGCAGATCAAGGGCCTGCGCGGCCTGATCAAGGTGGTACGGCTCGAGGACGCCGTCGCGGTGGTCGCCGACAACTGGTGGCGCGCGAACCGGATGCTCAAGCTCGTTCCGATCGAATGGGACGCCGAGGCGAACGGCGGCGCCTCAACCGAGACCATTCGCGAGTTTGTCCGATTCGGCCTGGAGGATTCCAGCGTCCCCGTGGCGCGCGACGAGGGCAACGTCGAGACCGCTTTCGCCTCGGCCGCGAAGCTGATCGAGGCCGAGTACCACGCGCCCTTTTTGAACCACGCGCCGCTTGAGCCGATGAACTGCACCGCGCTCGTGAAGAACGGTCGTGTCGAGGTCTGGGCGCCGACCCAGGACGCCGAAGCCACCCACGCCGTCGCCGCGGCGACCGCGGGCGTTCCGATCGAAAACGTGGAAGTGCACCTGACGCACCTGGGCGGCGGCTTTGGGCGGCGCGGGTTCCAGGATTACACGCGCCAGGCCGTGACGATCGCCAAGGCGATGGAGGGCACGCCGGTGAAACTCCTCTGGTCGCGCGAAGAAGACATGCAGCATGACTACTACCGCCCCATGACGCTGATGCGCTTCAAGGCGGGAATCGATGCGGCCGGGAACGTGACTGCCTTACGCATCCGCGAAGCGAGCCATTCGATCATGGCTGGTGTCAGGCCGGAGCAAATCAAGGAGGGCATCGACCGGCACGCGCTCGGCGGAATCATCGATTCTCCCTACAGCGTGCCGAACCTGCGCATCGAGTTCGCGATGCGAAACAGCCACGTGCCGGTGGGCTTCATGCGCACCGTGTTCCATTCACAGAACCCCTTCATGCGGGAGTGCTTCGTCGACGAGATGGCGCACGCCGCGGGCAGGGACCCGTACGAGTTCCGCCGCGCCATGCTGAAGGCCAAGCCCAAGGACCTGGGTATTCTCGACGCGGTCGCGAAAGCCGCGGCTTGGGGTTCAGCGCTTCCTGCGGGCGTGCACCGCGGCATCGCGGTGCAGGACTCGCACGGCAGCTACGCCGCCGCGGTGTTCGAGGTGTCGGTAAGCGATGCGGGCGAGCTCGACATCAGGCGCGTGGTGGTCGCGGTGGACCCCGGCCACGTCGTCAACCCGGATTCGGCCGAGGCGCAGGTGCAAAGCTGCATCGCCTATGGATTGACCTCGGCGCTGTGGGGCGAGATCACCTTGAAGAATGGCCGCGTCGAGCAGTCCAATTTTCACGACTACCGCATCATGAAGATCGCCGAGATGCCGAGGAGGATCGACGTGGTGCTCGCCCCGAGCGGCGGGTTCTGGGGCGGGATGGGCGAAACGCCGCTCGCGCCGCTTGCTCCGGCATTGTGCAACTCGATCTTCGCCGCGACCGGCAAGCGCATCCGCTCGCTGCCGCTCAAACACCACGATCTGCGCAGAGCTTGATGCGGCCGACTGCGCGGAACCCACAATGAGCGCCCTATGATCATGCTCACAGTCAACGGCGCGCCGCGCGCGGCCGATGTCGAACCGGAAATGCCCCTGTTGTGGGTGTTGCGCGACGTGCTCGACGTCAAGGGGCCCAAGTACGGCTGCGGCATCGCCCAGTGCGGCGCCTGTACAGTACACGTCAACGGCCTCCCGATGCGCTCGTGCTCGCTGCCCGTGAGCGCAGTGGGCGATGGCAAGATCACCACGATCGAAGGTCTTGCCACGGGCAAGGTCCTGCACAAAGTGCAGAAGGCGTGGATTGATCATGAGGTGCCGCAATGCGGCTATTGCCAGTCGGGCATGATCATGGCGGTCGCGGCCCTCCTCAAGGCGAAGCCGAAGCCGACCGACGCCGACATCGTCACCAACATCACCAATATCTGCCGCTGCGGCACGTTCCAGCAGGTGCGCCAAGCGATCCACGCTGCCGCCAAAGCGGAAGGGAGCAAGTCATGACATCGATGCCCAACATCAGCCGCCGCACCTTCCTGATCGCGAGCGCTGCCGTCGGCGGTGGCCTCGCCCTTGGACTGCGCCTGCCGCCCTTCGGCCCCGCCGTGGTTCGCGCGGCCGATGGTTCGCCTGAGATCACCGTCTGGGTGGTGATCCGCCCGGACAACAGCACAGTCATCCGGGTCGTGCGCGCCGAGATGGGCCAAGGCACGGTCACCGGCCTTGCGCAACTGGTCGCCGAAGAGCTCGAATGCGACTGGAACAAGGTGTCGATCGAGTATCCGACGCCGGGTCAGAGCGTCGCGCGCAAGCGCGCGTGGGGCGACTTCTCCACCGGCGGCAGCCGCGGCATTCGCGAGTCGCACGAGTACGTGCGCCGCGGCGGCGCTACCGCGCGCACCATGCTGGTCCAGGCTGCGGCCGATGCATGGC
>CAYSFD010000028.1:0-134570 GCA_964430565.1 uncultured Enterobacteriaceae bacterium | reverse complement strand
GCGTCATCTCCCGGTCGATCTTCACGATGTCCGGCTTCAAGCGCCAGATGCGGTCGAAATTCGAGTAGCCCGCGCCGAAATCGTCGATCACGATCAGGCAGCCGAGGCTGCGGTAGTGCTCGAACGCAACGGCAAGGCGCTGCTCGTCCTCGAACGGCGTCTCGATCAGTTCGACCGCCACCCGGTGTGCCGGCAGGCGAAATTCCTCCAGCAGCTGGGCGAACGTGCCGAAGCGGTGGCCTTGCACCGCCACATGCGGATCGACATTGAGAAAGAGCCAGCTGTTCTTGTCACCCAGGCGCTGGAAATTGTTAACGTGGATGCGCCTGCACTGGCGGTCGAGCTGCATGCGCGCCACGCCCGCCGGCGCCTGCGCGAGAAGTTCGGTGGGGGAGCAGGCTCTTCCGAACGAGTCGGTCGCGCGAATCAAGCCCTCGTAGCCCACCGGCTGGCGGTGGGCTGGACTGAAAATCGGCTGGAAATGGCTCGCCAATCGAAATTCGCGACGCGAGCCCCCCTCTCCCTCGACGAGAAACGTGTCGGGATGAAACGGAGCCAGATCGATCATGTTCAAAGCGTCTTCAGTCCTGCATCAGGAACTGTCAGGAACTGCAAGGAACATGCCACGCCTCGCCGGCCCAGTGAGCGCATTCCTTTTGGGCGCCACAGTGTGCGGTCACTTACCTGGAGTAGTTTCGCGGAAGCGCGCGCCTCAGGATGTGTCGAAAACCCGGCCACTGTGTCGCGCTACCGGCAGCGGATCGATCATCGTGCAAACCGCACGAGCCTGCCTTCCGAACTACCGAAGCGGCACGTGGGGGAACATGAAGCGATCCCTCATTTTGCAGCCGGTTCCTCGTCGCATCGACTCGGCGCAGACGGCGCCGCTAAGCCGCCCTGGGCGGCGGGGAGGAAGCCCGTCAAGAGTTCTGCTCCGGATTCCCGCGGAAGAAAGAGCGCCGGATCAACGCGTACGTTGTTCAAGCTGACCGACCAATGCAGATGCGGACCGGTCACGCGGCCGGTGCTGCCGATGGCGCCGATTCTCCCGGCGCGCGCAACGCGCGCGCCCTTCGTGACATCGATGCGGCTCAGATGGTTGTACATCGTGACCAGGCCCTGGCCGTGATCGAGAACCACCGTGAGGCCGTTGTAGAAGTAATCACCGATCTCAATCACGGTTCCCGCCGCCGGCGCGGCGATCGGCGTCCCCTCGGGAGCGGCGATATCCACCCCGGTGTGGGGCTGCCGCGGCTCGTTGTTGAGGAACCTCCTTAGCCCGAAACCGCTGGAGAAACGCCCCTCGGAGGGCAGGTCGAAGGTGACCAAATCGAGCACGCGGTCGTTCCAAGTCGAAAACGCCCGGCCGAGCAGCTCCTGCTCGCGCGCGATCCTCAGCCGATCGGCGGGCCCGGGGTCCACGTGGCGCCGGTTCGCGAGCGTCAGGTGCTGCGTTTCGTATCGCCGCGTGCGCACATCGAAGCGGATCGTGCGTGGGATCTTGCGGCGCTCTTGCACCGAAAGCTCATATGCTCCCGGCTTGAGCGAGAGCGGCAGGCCGAGGACCGCGTGCCATGCGTCCCCGGAACGGGCAACGAGCACGCGCTGACCGTCGAACAGGACCTGCGGAGCAGCTTCGGGAGTCCGTCCGACGCAGATGACCGCGACCCCACCCGGCACCGGCGCGGTGAGCGGCAAGTTGCTCTCCGCGGCGGACGCCGCTACCCCGAGGGCAAAGCCCGGTGCGGCAACAGCCAGGGCGAGCAGGCGATACATGTTATTTCTTTCCTTGATAGCCGGTTATTCTGCACCCAATTCAGGGCTGTTCGCTCGTCGCCAATCATTAGGAGTCCGTTTCAAAATTGTTGAAACGGACTCGACTTAGGGGAGTATGAGGGAATGTGTCCCCTCATTTTGTAACCGGGCCTAAGAACCGGTTACAGGATAATTAGGCGTGCGCAGGGAACGTGAAAAATGAACGCTTCGGGGCATAGGCGATGGCCCGCGCCGATATGCCGGGTGCATAATCCAAGGCGGTCCCATGAACAACTCCCATGACGCTTCTGATGCAATAGAGTTCTTCCGGTCCGTCGGCAAGTCCCATGAGATCGAGAAGGGCAGGAAGATCTTTGCCGAGAGCGAAAAAGGCATTCCATTGCTGCTGATGCCGAACCGGATGTACCTGCTCCTTGAAGGAGAGGTCAGCGTCCTAGTGAATGACAAACCCATCGCCACGGTTCACCAAGGTGAGATTTTCGGCGAGATGGCCGCGATCAACCAGGCGCCGCGCAGCGCTGCAGCGGTGGCGAAAACCCCATGCCGGGTAATTTCCTTGAGTGACAAGCAATTCCATGCGGCATTGAGCAAGAAGCCCGAGTTCGCGCTTACGCTGATGAGCATCATGATCGGCCGCCTGCGCGAAACGATCGGCCGTCTGAACGGGGTTTCGATGGACTCCGAGTGGCGAGAAGCCACGGTGTTGGATAAGGATCTGCTTGCCGAGATCGAGCGGCGGTTAGGCGCGGCAGCGCGCTTTCGATTTGGCAAGGGCAAGATCATCATGAGAGAAGGCCATCTCGGGGTCGCGCTGTACCTCGTGCTGGAAGGCCGCATCGCAATCCACGTCGGGCGCGCTCTCGTGGAAAAGGTCGGCCCGGGCGGCGTAATCGGAGAAATGGGGCTGGTCGATCGCAAGCCCCGCCTCGCCACCGCCACGGCGGAAACAGACTGCACGCTGCTCGCGATCAGTCGCCTCGATTTCCTCAAGCTGGTGAAGAAAAACCCTCGATTCGGCGTTTCGCTGCTGAGCGCCGTGAGCGAGCGGGCGAGGTCCATGGCCGAACGCTGCAAACCGTGACGAATCTCGCCAGCACCCGGATGCCGGGTGCATAATTGCGTCCGCGACCCCCGCCCGCCAGGCGCGCAGCGCACGAGTTGACGGGGCAGCCCGAGTCTCCCGAGGAAAACAGATGAGCGGCCCAGGCACTCCCGCGAACAGCTCCTACAACACGGCTTTCGCGATGGAGTTCTTTCGGTCCGTCGGCAGGCCGAAAAACTTCGCCAAGGGCAGGAAGATCTTCGCAGAGAACCAGAGAGGCATGCCGTTGCTGCTCATGCCGAACCGGATGTATCTGCTGCTCGAGGGGGAGGTCGCCATCTTCGCGAAAAACAGGCCGATCGGCACTGTGCTGCCAGGCCAGATCTTCGGGGAGATGGCCTCGATCGACCAGGGTCCGCGCAGCGCGACAGCCGTGGCTAAATCGGGCTGCCGCGTGATCGGGCTCGACAACCGGCAGCTCCAGACCGCGCTCGGTAAGAAGCCCGAGTTCGCTCTCATGCTGATGAGCGTCATGATCAGCCGCGTGCGCGAATCCATCGGCCGGATCGCCGGTTCCGAAACGCCCTCAAGCGGCGCCACGCGGCGGGAATCGGTACCGCTGCGCAAGGAGCTGGTCGCCGACCTCGCCCAGTCGCTCGGGCCCGCGACGCGCATGAGCTACCAGGCCGGACACACCATCGTGAGGGAAGGCCAGGCCGGCGTGCTGATGTACGTGGTCCTTCAGGGCCGCGTCGCGATCCGGGTCGGCGGCAGTCTCGTCGAGAGTGTCGGCCCGGGCGGAGTGTTCGGCGAAATGGCGCTGGTCGACCGCACGCCGCGCCTCGCGAGCGGGATCGCCGAAACCGACTGCAAGCTGCTCGCGATCGACCGCAGCGCGTTCCTCTATCTGGTGAAAAACAGCCGCCGCTTCGCGGCCTCGCTGCTCACTGCCGTGAGCGAGCGGGCGCGCTTCATGACTTCGCGCTAGTTTCGCCCGCCCGGGCCATCACCGATCGGATAACGGCGCCGATAACCGCGCGCGGCCAGACGCTTCTTCAAAAAAACGGCGGCCGCAGCCGCCGTTTCTGCATCCCGCGGGACTCGGCTCAATAGCCAAGCCACTTGGTCAGCATGGCAAGCTGCTGTTCATCGCCGCTCTCATAGCCTTTGTAGCCGATCTTCGCAAGTATCTTCTGGCCTGCTTCCGACTTGTCCAGGCCCAGCATCAACGCGCGCACCTTCTGCACGTCTTGCTCGCTCATCTTGGTCGAAGCGATCATGTGCTTGATCGGCACTGCTTTGGACTCGAACAGCACCGCGCCGCCTTTTTCCTGCCACTGCTTCACCACGGCGCCAGAAGCCGTTACGCCCACGTCGCTGAATCCGTTCTCCACGAAGAACGGCACGGCGTCCTGATACCGCGTGGTGCGGATCTCCGCCTTCGCCGAGTCGATGCCGAGGTCGCGCAGCGTGGCACGCGTGATCACCGCAGTGATCGAGTCGGGATCGGGCATGCCGATGCGCTTGCCCTTGATGTCCGCCGGCTGCTTCAACGCCGCGTCTTTCTTCATGAGAAAACGCGCCTTGTACTCGGTGAAGCCCTTGGTCAGCACCACCAGGCTGTACTTCCCATCCCGCAACGAAAGCAGCGAATGGTGCGCCGGGTGCACGAAGGCAAGGTCGTACAACTGCTCGTCCAAACCTTTCCTCAGGACCGGGTATTGGTCAACGGGAACGACCTTGACCGTGGTCTTGAGCGTCTTGCCGAGCAAAACGGCGAGATCCTTGTATTTTTCCCGCATCTCCTGCGGCGTAACGTAGTAGGTGACGCCTTCGTTTATGGCGAGTGTCAGCTCGGCGCGTGCCGGCGTCCCGCCGATCAACGCCAGGACGACCCCTGTAAGCAAGTAGTTAGAAAATCTCATGAATGGAGTCTCCGGGAGGGGAAAAAGAGCGTAATGAATGCAAGTTCTGTGCCTAAGTCGGATAGGCGAAGCCCAGGCGAAAGCACCCGCGGATCGGGCGCCGTCCCGTCCGCCCGGCGTATGATGGCGCGAGCCTCATCGGCAAGCCCGTTCAACTCCAAGGAGGATTCCCCATGAAAAAACCCGTTCGTATTTCCTCTCCCCTCGCCGTGTTCGCTTTCGGCGCGCTCGCCCTGGCCGCCGCGCCGGCCATGGCCCAGAGCAAGCACCTGGAGACAATCCACCATCCCAACTACGACAAGAGCGTGTTCATGCCGTTTGCCCCGGCGATCAAGATCAAGAGCGGCAAGATCCTGTGGCTTGCCGGAGGAACGGCGCTCCCCGTCTATCACGACCATCCGCACAAGCGCGAGCAGATCCTGAAATACCTCGGCAACGATCTCGAGGCGCAAACCCGCCAGACGATGGACGGAATCATGCAAACGCTGAAGGCGGCGGGCGCGTCGCCCCAGGACGTCGTGCACGTGTTCATCTTCCGCGCGCGCCCGCGCATGGGCGATATCGGCAAGGCGAGCGCAGTGGTGAACTCCTACTTTGCACCATTCAACCACAAGCCGACCACGACCAACCTTGCTGTGTTGGAGCTGGGCGAGCCGGAGCAACTCATCGAGATCCAGGTCGTCGCCGTGGTGGATTGAGCGGCACCCCGGCGCGTCGAATACGCACGAGCCAGCTGGCAAGAGCCCCGCTCCGCGGGGCTTTTTTTCGCATGACCAAAGGCATTCGCATCCACCAGAACGGCGGCCCGGAGGTCATGCGCTGGGAGGACATCGATCTTCCCCCGCCCGACGCGGGCGAGGCGCGCGTGCGCCATACCGCGGTCGCGGTGAATTTTTCCGACGTGAACGTGCGCCGCGGCGGCTTCTATATCGCGAAAGCGCAGCAGTTTCCGCTGATCCCCGGTAACGAGGCGGCGGGCGTGGTGACAAGCCTCGGGCCGGGCGTGACCGACGTGCGGCCGCGCGAGCGCGTCGCCTACGTCGGCACCGGCGGACCCTTCTACGAGGCGACCGGCTCCTACGCCGAGGAGCGCAATGTCGCGGCGGATCGTCTGGTCAAGCTCCCAGAAGGAATCTCAGAGAAGATCGCCGCCGCGTTCCTGCTCAAGGGCCTGACCGCCGCGATGGTCGTCAATCGGGTTTTTCGCCCCAAGCCCGGTGACACCATCCTCATTCACGCCGCGGCGAGTGGCGTGGGGCTTCTGCTCTGCCAATGGGCAAAACATCTGGGCGCGACGGTGATCGGCACGGTCGGCTCGCCCGAGAAAGCTCAGGCCGCGCACGCGCACGGCTGCGATCACACCGTCCTCTACCGCGAAGTCGATTTTGTCGCGGCGGTGAAGAAGCTCGTCCCGAAGGGCGTGTCCGCCGTGTTCGACGGTGTCGGCAAGGACACCTTCGAACGTTCGATCGGGTGCGTTCGGCGTTTCGGCATGCTGGTGAATTACGGCAACGCCTCGGGCCATGTGCCGCCGATCGATCTGCTGCTGCTCGCGAAGAACGGCTCGCTCTCGGTGTCGCGCCCCGGGTTCAGCCATTACATCGCCGAGCCCGGAGAGTTCCGCGCCGCGTGCGCGGAACTGTTCGATCTGGTCCTGCGCGGCATCCTCAGAGTCGAGATCGGCCGCAGCTACCCCTTGCGCGATGCGGCGGCCGCGCACCGCGACCTGGAAGAGCGGCGATTCTCGGGATCGGCCGTGCTGATCCCCTAAAGAGCGCGCGGCAGGCGCGCTACCCGCTCCGATACTTCTCTTTTGCGCCCTTTGCCAGCGCCATGCCGTGCCCGGGACGCTCGGGAATGAGGAAGTGGCCGTCCTTGCACTGCGGCATCTCCTCGAACAGATCGGGCGGCGTCCAGTCGATGAATTCCACCAGGAACCCGTTCGAGAGCGCGCCGACCACGTGCAGCGACAATTCGTGCACCACGTGCGGCGCGACCGCAACTTGTTGCGCTGCGGCCAGGCGGCCGATGCGCAGCGTCTCGGAAAAACCATTGGCCCGGCACACGTCGGGCATGAGATACCTCGCGGCGCGGCGCTCGATCAGCTCGCGGAATTCGTAACGAGTGTAGTTGTTCTCGCCGGTTGCGACGGGGATCCTGATCGCTTGCGCGACTTCGGCGCAGGCGGCGATGTCGTCGGCAAGCACCGGCTCCTCGTACCAGACGAGGTCGAGGTCTTCGAGCAACTGCGCCTGCCGGATGTTGCCCAGGACGTCGAGGCGCTGGTTTACATCGACCATCATGCGCACGCCCTCCCCCAGCGAGCGGCGCACCGCCTCGACGCGCTTGCGGTTCTCGCGCGGGTCGGGGTGGTGGATCTTCATCTTGTAGTACTTGCAGCCGAGCGCGGCGTATTTCCCGGCTTCAGCGATCAGTTCCTTCTCGCTGTACTTCGACCAACCGCCGCTGCCGTAAGCGGGAATGCGGTCGGTCACCGCGCCCCAGAGCTTGTAGAGGGGCAGCTCCGCGGCCTTGCCCGCGATGTCCCACAGGCCGATGTCCAGAGCCGAGAGCGCGTAGGCCGCGACGCCCTGCTTCTTGATGCCCATGTCGGCGCGAAACATGCGCTCCCAGAGGCGCTCGATGAAAAGCGGATCCTCGCCGAGGACTACGGGCTTCAAGCGCGTCTCGAGATAAGCGTGCACGGCTTCCGCGCCGCCGCCGCCGAAGACCAGACTGTACCCAAGACCCTTGATCCCCTCGTCGGTCGAGATTTCCGCGACGACGAGCTTTTGCTGCGCGTAGTTCAGCGCCATCGGCTTCGGCGTGGGGACCGTGAGGACGAAGCTTTCGATCGCGGTGATCTTCATGATGCTGCGATCCTATCATCCGGCACCGGGAATTGGCCCTGGAAATAAAAACGCCCCGGGATCTCCCGGGGCGTCGCAATCATAAGGCCTGCCGGACCTGCTCTTGTCTCAGGTGCCGCGCCCCCACAGGCCACAATAGCGGCGTATTACGAATTGCAGGTTGTTCTCGTAGCCGGGCCAGCTCTCGTATTTCGGCAGCTTGACCTCTTTCTCCGCAGGCTCCCAGCATTTCCCCGCGCGCGCCGCGACCTTCACAGCTTCGGAAGCGTCCTGCAGGAATACAAGCTGGTCCTGCACATCGGCCTTGGTGCCCAAGCGGCCGCCCGGCCCCGGATGACCCGGGATCATGCGTTCCCAATCCATCTTCAACACCTGCTTGATCGAATCCTCCGCCTCGAGTGGATAGAAGTCGATCATACCGCGGCCCGGCACGCCGCCCACCGGCAGGAAATCCACCGCGAAAAGGATCTTCTCCTTCGGCAGCCGCATGACGATGGTGCTGTCGGAGTGGTTGAGGCCCAAGTAGGTGAGTTCAAGCGCGGTGCCGCCGAGCGTGATGGTCCGCTTCTTCGTGAATGTCTCGTCGGGGAGCGGCGTGGCCGGATCCTTGAGGACGGCGAGGCGATCCTTCGCCGTCTTGTGAGCGACGATCTTGGCGCCCGCATCCTTGAAGGCCTGACCGCCCGCGACGTGGTCGTAGTGATGATGGCTGTAGATCAGGTACTTGATCGGCTTGTCGGTGATCTTTTTGATCTCGTCCACGTAAGCAGCCCCGCCCTGCGGACGGCCGTAGGCGACCGGGTCGGTGGCGATCACGCCCTCCGCAGTGACGACGAACATCGACTGGTGGTTACCGTTGCGAAAGACATAGACGTTATCGGTGCCGTCGACCTTTTTGGTCTCGATCTGCGGGCGCGCGGGCGCGGCCGGAGCCGCGGGCTGGCCCTGCGACCAGGCTGGCGCGGAAGCCGCAAGTCCGCAGGCCAGAAATGCAAGGAATGTACGCTGCATGGTTTCCTCCTTGGGTGGATTGGGGGTTGCGGCATAGTAACAGGTCCGCCTGCAAGATTATTCCGAGCGGCCGTCCCGCGAGACTTCCCGGCGGAGAACAAGAACCCCCGGGAATTTCCTAACCCACATCAATATCCCGCCTTGTCCTCCGCAAACGCGCTCGAGGCAGTCTGGCGCTCCTTGCCATCTAGAAACGTCGTGTCTCGCATCCGACTTTCGATGACAGGAGCCGAGAGCAGACCAGCCGAGAGACCGGCTTGGATCCATTCCCGATCGCGCGGCTCTCCCCGCGCATACTTGGAAACCGCCGCGTCGTTCGGGTCCAGAAAAAAAACCGTGAGGCCATTCTTGAGCGGAACTCGTATCAGCCGGAACTCCCACTGGGAAGGAAGGGTCGGCAAGTCCGGGGAAATCGGGTCCAGGTAGTAGCCATGGGCGGCCTCGAACGCGCTTCCTTCGCCGAGAGCCTTGCGGAGCTCGAACACACGCCCCGGATCTTGCCGGGTATAGCAGTCCACGTCGATCGACATCAGCATCCGGGCCGGAACGCGCGCACCCTGCACCACACCCAACGCCGAGAGGCTTCCGACCACCACGAATTCGGAAAGACCAATGAGCTTTCTCGCTTCCTCGAACAGCCTCTCGAGATCGCCTAGGTCCATGCCCAGGACCAGGGCGAGTTCTGGAAGAGAGCGTCCTCCCACTCGCCGAGGGACGCCATTCGCTTTGCCAACTGTCCCGGGGGCAGCGCCAGCATCGCCGACCAACGCTTGATATAGAGAGGGCTGCAGGTCTTGTTGCTGCGCCAAAGCTCGACCCTGTCCCGGGCTTTGGCCATGAAGCGCCGTGCCTTCGCCGTATTGCTCGCAAGATCCACAGCCAGCCGCAAATGCCGGCTTCGCTGCTGTTCGAGTCTTGTCCGCAGCTCCATCCGGGCGCGTCTGCGGTCTTCCAGGACTGAATTGGCGGCCAACTGCGGCGTGAGATCGAGCGCATGAAGGATTCGATCCAACACGTCTGTTTGCACCGGACGCGGCTTGCCCTGCTCGAGCTTGGAGAGAATGGTGCGCGAAACGCGGGCGGCCTGGGCAAGCTCGGCCTGCGTGAGGCCTTTGGCCATGCGCCCCTTCTTGATGAGACCGCCAAACTGCACTGCGAGCATATGTACCCTTAATTAGACTCTGTTTAATATAGTGAACATAAAGAAAGATGTCAATTCAACGGACGTGCATGAACCGGCGGGTCGAACTACCTGTATCTCTCCAACAAACCGTTGCGGCTGCCGGTCTCGCGCAGCCGCGCGCATTGCACCCCCGACAAAGACACGTTCCGCGGCGAGGTGTCCTCGCGCATGAGATTGCCCTCCTCCCCACTGTGCTCGCCTGAGTCCATCAGCACGTGCGCGAGCTCGTGCGCGAGCGCGACGCCGGGATCGCGCGTCGCCGCGGTCATCCACACCGTATCGGCGAGTTCGGGGCGCGTCACGCTGTTGCCGCGGCCGATCGCCTCGGCGTCGAACGCGGGGCGGCTCTTCGTGTCGCGCACCAGGTACACCGCCGGCCGCGGCACGGGGTGCGCGCGCGCCAGCTCGCGCGCCGCTGGCGTGGAGAAGTCCAGATGGTTCGGCGCAGCGAGGCTATGGATCTCCGCGCGGTCCATCGCAACCCCGCACTGGGCGAGGATCCCGGCGGCGTCGCGCAGGATTGTGAGAGAGCGCTCGCGCGTCCAGCCGCTCCCTTCGAGCCTGACGAGCGAGAGACGCAGCCTCAGCGCAGCCGCAGAGGGCGCGCCCAGTTCCGCGCCGGAGAGAATCTGCCGCTCGACGAGCGTGACCTGCGAAAGCGCGACACTTGCGGCGAGGAGCGCCGCGCAGGCGACGAAGGCAAGGCGGATCAAGGGTTTCTTTACCGGGCGTGACTCCAAGCTGGAATCATATTCTCGTATCGATGCACCGCCGGGGGCGAACCCTCTACAATCCGGAAAATCTTTCTTCATTTAAGCGAACCCATGCCGGATACCAGCGAAACGAGCCACCCCGACTCCGCACTTGACTCCCCGGCGCTCCCGCGCACGGACAAGGCGCCGCCGCGCGCCCTCGCGCGCATCCTCGCCGTAGACGATTTCGAGGAGCCGGCGCGCCGCTATCTGCCGCGGCCGATGTACGGCTACGTCTCGGGCGGCGCCGAGACGAACGCGTCGCTGCGCGCCAACCGCGCCGCTTTCGACGAGATCGAGTTCCTGCCGCGTGTGCTGGTGGACGTCTCCGGCCGCTCGGCGAAGACGTCGCTGTTTGGCCGCGGCTACGGCGCGCCCTTCGGCATCGCGCCCATGGGCGGGACCTCCATGGCGGCCTACCGGGGCGACATGGTGCTCGCGCGCGCGGCGGCAGAAGCCGACATCCCGATGATCATGAGCGGCGCCTCGCTCACACGCCTGGAGGAGGTGCGCGCGGCCGGTGGCACCGCCTGGTTCCAGGCCTACCTACCCGGCGAGAACGGCCCGATCACCCGTCTCGTCGAGCGGGTCGCGCGCGCCGGGTTCGATACGCTCGTCCTCACCGTGGACGTGCCGGTGGGGGCGAACCGCGAGAACAACGTGAGGAGCGGCTTCAGCCGGCCGCTGCGGCCGACCCTGCGCCTTGCCTGGGAGAGCGCGCTCCGCCCGCGCTGGCTCTTCGGCATGTTCCTGCGCACGCTCCTCGTGCACGGCATGCCGCACTTCGAGAACATGGGCGCGCGCATTCCGCTCATCACCAACCTCGGACGTGGGGACGGCCCGCGCGACCGGCTCGCGTGGACCCACCTCGAACTGATGCGCAGGCTTTGGAAGGGACGCCTGGTGTTGAAAGGGGTGCTCGACCCGGCGGACGCGCGCATCGCCCGAGAGAGCGGCGTTGACGGGGTCATCGTGTCGAACCACGGCGGGCGGCAGTTGGACGGCGCGGCGGCTCCCTTGCGCGCGCTTCCCGCGGTCGTTGCGCAGGCGGGCGCCATGACCGTGATGATGGACGGCGGCATCCGCCGCGGCACCGACGTGCTAAAGGCGCTCGCGCTCGGTGCGCAGTTCGTCTTCGTCGGCCGGCCGTTCCTCTACGCCGCCGCCATCGCGGGTGAGGCCGGCGTGCGCCACGGCATCCGGCTGCTTTCCGAGGAAATCGAGCGCGACATGGCGCTCCTAGGAATCACCACGCTTGCGCAGATGACGCGGGAGCGGGTCAGGCCCCTATCACCGGAGTGATGTACTCGGACTGGCGAACCGGCGCCCTGCGATTACCGGGCTTGGCGAGCAGCATCTGCACGTCGCCGATCGCGCGCTCCTCGAATCCGCCCTCGCAGTAACAAAGGTAGAACTCCCACATGCGAATGAAGCGCTCGGGATAGCCGAGCGCGCGCACCGCCTCGATGTTGCCGAAGAAGTTCTCGCGCCACTTGCGCAGCGTGGTCGCGTAATGCAGGCCGATGTCCTCCAGGTGGACGAGCTTGAGATCGGTCGTGCGTGTGAGCGATTCCAGCATCACGGTCACCGAGGGAATGGTGCTGCCCGGGAAGATGTAGCGCTGGATGAAGTCCACCGACCTGCGCGCCGCCTCGTAGCGCTGGTCGGCGATGGTGATGGCCTGCAGCAGCATCAGCCCGTTGTCCTTTAGCAAGTGCCCGCACTGGCTGAAATAAGCGTCGTAGAAGTGGTGGCCCACCGCCTCGATCATCTCGATCGACACCAATTTGTCGTAGCGGCCGCGCAGGTCGCGGTAATCCTCGAGCAGCAGCGTGATGCTATCCGAGAGCCCGGCGGCGGCGATGCGCTCGCGCGCGAGCGCGTGCTGCTCTCTCGAGATCGTGGTCGTGGTGACGCGACAGCCGTAGTGCTGCGCGGCGTGCATTGCCATCCCGCCCCAGCCGGTGCCAATCTCGAGCAGGTGATCGCCGGGTTTCAGCTCGAGCATGCGGCAGATACGATCCAGGCGCGCGCGCTGCGCCTCTTCCAGCGTCATCGCCGGGCGCTCGAAGATCGCGCTCGAGTACATCATCGTCGGGTCGAGGAACAGCTTGAAGAAATCGTTGCCGAGATCGTAGTGCGCCGCGATGTTGCGCCGCGAGCCCGCGCGCGTATTGCGGTTGAGCCAGTGCAGTCCTTTCTGCAGCGGCGCGGTCAGCCGCGCAAGACCGGTCTCCATGCCGTCGAGCACTTCGCGGTTCTGCACCAGGATGCGCACCAGATCGGTGAGGTCGTCCGCGCTCCAGTAGCCCAGCATGTACGCCTCGCCTGCACCGATCGAGCCGCCGAAGGCAAGTTCGCTCCAGAAGCGCGGATCGTGCACCCGGACCTCGGCCCGCAGCGGGCAGCGTTCGTCGGGCTCTCCGTAGCGCAAGCGCTCGGCTCCCTCGATGAGCGTAACCTCACCGCGGCGCAGGCCCGCGAGCCGGCCGAGCGCCGCGCGCTTCGCGAGCGCGTCGAGGGCATGCAGTTTGGGCGTCGTGCCGGGGGCGATGCGGGGAAAAGTGGTGGTGCTCATCGGTTGCTCTCCTCTACGGCGCGCCCGTGCCCGGACTGCGCCAGTTTCTTCGGATGGGTGTGAAAAGGAACGCGCTTGAGCCACAGCCTGAGCGCCTGCCAGTAGATCGCCAGCACGACCTGCGCCGTCATGAGCGGAAAGGACGCGAGCGCGAGCGCGAGGCTCGCGCCGTTGATCGCGCGCCGCTCGAGCGTCAGTGTGGCGTCGAAGACTTTGGTCGCGTGCTTGAAGTTTCCCATGTGCACGCCGAGGCGCTCGCCCGGCGCGCCGAAGCGCCAATCGTAGTCGAGCGCCATCTCCATGAACGGCGAGACGTGGAAGCACTTGCCGAAGCGGTGCCGCCTGACTGCGCCGCGGCCTTCGTTGCCGGAGTCGGCGAGCACGTAGGCGTGGCGTTCGTTCCACGGCGTGTTGGTGATCTCCGCGACGATGGTCTCGACGCGCGTGTCGGCGGCATCGAAGCAGTAGTAAAAGGTCACCGGGTTGGAGCAGATCCCGAAATAGCGCAGATGCGTCAGCATGCGGATCGGTCCCAGCGGGCGGCGGCCGGTCTCGGCGGCGACCCGGTCGCGGACCGCCTGATCGAGCGGCACGTCCGGATTGCCCAAATAGTCTGCGCGTCTGAACCAGGCGAGCGCCGGCCGCCGCGCCGACCACAGCCAGCGGCCGCGGAACACGCGGCCGAGCTCGGCGAGGTCGAGGTACGCCATGAACAGGCGGTACTCGAAGGCGTGCGCGCGCGGCGCGCTGCGCCGGTGCCTAACCCGCCCTATATAGAGTGCGCTGTGCATGGCTGCGTTGGTGAAAGTGATCGAGCGCGGCGAGCGCGCTCACGACGCCGTCTTCGTGGAACCCGAAGCGCCAATAGGCGCCGCAGAAATAGGTGTTCAGCGGGCCATTGATTTCCCCCTGGCGCGCCTGCGCCGCCACTCCGGCCGGCGTATACAGCGGGTGCTCGTAGCGGATGCGCTTGACGATCTTCGCCGGATCGATCGCCTCGCTGCGGTTGAGCGTGACGAGGAACGGCTCCGGCGAATCCAGCGTCTGCAGGATGTTCATGTTGTAGGTGAGCGCGGCCTGGTCGCGGTGATCGGCGAGCACGTGGCAGTTCCACGCCGCCCAGGCGCGCCGCGCCTTCGGCATGAGCCGCGTGTCGGTGTGCAGCACCGCCTCGTTGGTCTGGTACGGAATCGCGCCGAGGATCTCGCGCTCGAGCGGCGTCGCGTCCGCGAGGATCGCGAGCGCCTGGTCGCTGTGGCAGGCGATGAACACGGCGTCGAAGCGCTCGGTCTCGTGGCCGCGCGCCTTGACGTACACCTGCCCGGCGACGCGCCGCACCGACTGCACCGGCGTATCGAGCCGGATGCGCTCGCGGAAGCGCGCGGTGAGCGCCTCGACGTAGCGCGCCGAGCCGCCGCGGATGACGCGCCACTGCGGGCGGCGATCGACCGACAGCATGCCGTGGTTGTGGAAGAAGCGCACGAAGTAGCGCGCCGGAAAGCGCCGCATGCTCGCCGGGTCGGTGGACCAGATTGCCGCGCCCATCGGGACAATGTAGTGCTCGACGAACTCGCGCGAGTAGCGGTTTGCCGCAAGATAGTCGCCCAAGCAGATGCCGTCGTCCGCCTGCCCGATCAGCGCCGGCGCCTCGCGGTTGAAGCGCAGGATGTCGCGGATCATGCGCCAGAATGCAGGCCGCAACAGGTTGCGCCGCTGCGCGAACAGGCTGTCGAGCGAAGTGCCGTTGTATTCGAGGCCGCTCTGCTCGTCGCGCACCGAGAAGCTCATGGGGCTCGGCTGCGAAGCAACGCCGAGCTCCTCGAGCAGGCGGATGAAGTTCGGATAGGTCCAGTCGTTGAAGACGATAAAGCCGGTATCGACGCTGTAGCGCCGGCCGGCCTGCTCCACCTCGTGCGTGTGCGTGTGGCCGCCCGCGTGCGAACCCGCCTCGAACACCGTGACCTCGTGGTCGCGCGCGAGATGCCAGGCGGCGACGTTGCCGGCGATGCCGGAGCCGATGACGGCGATCTTCATGGATGTCGACGCGCATCGCGGATCGCAGCCGGCACGGGCCGCAGATCCCGGACCAGCCCTGCCCACGCGAGCAGCCGCAGCCCGTAGTAGGTCGGGTCGATTTCCCACCAGTAAAAGCCCTGGCGCGCAGAGCCCGGGAAATGATGGTGGTTGTTGTGCCAGCCCTCACCGAAGGTCAGCAGCGCGAGCCACGGGTTGTTGCGCGAGCTGTCGCGGGTGGCATAGCGCCTGCGGCCGATCGTGTGCGCGAGCGAATTGACCGTGAAGGTGGCGTGGTACAGCGCCACCGTCGAAACGCAGAACCCCCACGCCACGAGCATCGATCCGTCGGTGGCGAGCTCTGGATGGGCGTATGCGAGCCACTCGCCCGTGCCGTAGAGCAGCGCAAGCAGCCCGAGGGGCACCACCACGTCGAAGCGGTCGAGGAAGCGCAATTCCGGGTATTTCGCGAGATCCTTCACCAGCTCGCTGCGCGTGGCGAAGTTCTCGCGGGCGAGAAACCAGCCCAAGTGCGCCCACAGAAAGCCGTGTCGGTGCGGCGAGTGAGCGTCGCGCTCGTCGTCGGCGTGCGCGTGGTGATGGCGGTGCTGCGAGGCCCACCACAGCGGCCCGCGCTGCACGGCGCTCGCACCGAGGATCGCGAACGCGAGCTGCATCGCGCGCGAAGTGCGGAACGTCTTGTGCGAGAAGTAGCGGTGGTAGAAGCCCGTGATCGCGAACATGCGCACGGCGTAGAGAGCGAGCGCGGTGAGCAGCGCGGTCGCGCTCCACCCGGTCCAAAAAACCGCAAGGCAACCGAGATGCAGGGCGATGAAAGGCAGAACCCGCGCCCAGTCGATGCCGCGCGCGTCACCCGCCGGCGCCGCGGCGTTGTCGAGCCAGGCGCGCAGCGCGCCGAAGGCGCCCGCGCCCGGCGGCCGGGTTGCGGCTTGAATCGAATTCTGGATTGCCATCGACTCAACCCCCGGTCCGCGGCGCCCAGCGCTGCGGCACCTTCTGGATGCGGCTCGCGTCGTAGCCCTGAGTGCCGAGCCATTCGACGATGCGCGTGTAGTCGGCTTCGGGAATCTCGGGCGTGCGCGCCATCACCCAGACGTAGTCGCGCGCTGTGCGGCCGATCACAGTCTGCGTGTATTCCGGATTCAGGTAGACGATGCGGTAGTCCGCTTTGATCGGCCAGAGGAACTGCATGCCCCACACCGCGTTCGACTCGCGGTCGAGCACGAAGCCGCGCGGGGTGTAGCGCTTCTGCGGGCCGTCGAAGCCGTCGGCGCGAAACGTGAAAGTCGTTTCGATGGTGCCGTCCGTGGCGAGGCGGTAGGACTCGACCGCGTTGTGCGCGCCCTTCTCGATGAAGGTCGGAATGTTGGCGATCACGTACCAGTCCCCCATGAAGCGGTCGAGCTCGACCTTGGGCACGGTCGCGAGAGGAGGCAGCGGCACCGACTGGCAGCCGCAGAGCGCAAGCAGCGACGCGAACAAGGATGTCTTAAGTGATGTCATGTCTGTTCTTCCCTGATACTTGAAGGACTATTGGATCTCGTAGCGCAGCATGCGGCCGCTCTCGGTGCGCGATTCGAGCTGCACCCAGTTTTCGCCGGCGGCGTACCAGAGGTCGATGCGGAACTTGGGCGCGTGCACTGCGTAGCGCCGAGCGTTCGTCGCGGCGCCGCGCACCCGCACGGTTTCCTCGCCGAGCGGCTCGATGCGTACATCGGTGAGCTCGCCGGTCTGGACGTTCAGCAGCCGCGGCTGCTCGAGCATGGCCGGGTTCCAGTAGGCGAAGCTCATCACGCAAGCGGGTAGCTGGGCGCCGCGGGGGACTTCGACCTCGAACTTGGCCCCGTTGCTTGCGCCGCGTACGACGCTGCGCTTGCCGTTGTCGTCAGTGCGCGCATCGAGCTGCGCGAGGCAGTCGCCCCGCCAGCGCTCGCGCGCCTCGTGGGCGTAGGTGTAGGCGTTGATGAAGAGGAACTTCACCGTGAAGATCGCATCGCTCTCGACGCGCCGATCGCCGCCGCGCTCGGTGACGCGGAACGTGTGCGTGCCGACCTCGCTGCCGTCGAGCAGCACGCGGAAGCGCCATTCGCGCTCGGCGTTCGCCAGCGCGAGGCCGGGCGCGAGCGCGACGGCGAGCAGGAATAATCGAAAGCGGCTCATGCGGTTTCCCTCGGGCGCCCGGGGATGAAGGCGTTGGTGCGCGCGACGTAGGCGCGATAGTCGGGCCGTCGCTCGCCGATATCCTTTTCGAGCAGCGCGACCCCCGAAACCTTCAACAGCAGGAAGGTCATGAGCAGCGGCGCGAACACCGTCCACCAGCCGCCTGCGGCGACGGCGACGAGGAACCAGCCCCACCACAGCAGCGCTTCGCCAAAATAGTTCGGATGTCGGCTGTAGCGCCACAGGCCGTGATCGAGCACCTTGCCGCGATTCGCGGGGTCGGACTTGAATCGGACGAGTTGCCCGTCAGCGACGGCCTCGAAGACGAAGCCGACCGCCCAGAGCGCCGCGCCGGCGTAATCGGGCGCACTGAGCGGTGCGGCGGCGCCGATGCCCGTATACAGGGGCGCCGAGATGACCCAGGCGAGCAGCGCCTGCAAGCCGAAGACGAGGTACAGGCTCTTCCAGGCGAAGCCGGGCTGGTTGCGCGCGCGGATCGCCTGGTAGCGCCGGTCCTCGGGCTCGTCCCAGCCGCGCCAGGTGATGTGGACCGAAAGGCGCAGCGCCCAGATTGCGGCCATGGCGAGGAGCAGCGTCGCGCGCGGCCCGATCGCATCGAGCCCGGCGGCGTACACCGCCGCGCCGAGCAGGAAGAACAGCGACCACAGGCTGTCGACGATGCTCACGTCGCGCTTTCCAACGCTCAGCACCCAGCCGGTCGCGGCGAGCAGCGCGATCGCCGCGAGGGCGAGCAAGGCGGCCTGGAGATCAAGCATGGCTCGCCTCCGCGCGCACGGTGGCGCCTTTCGCGCCCCGGTAGCCGTCGTAGCGGCGCGCGACCTGCAGCAAGAGCGGCGTCAGCACGGCCCAGCCGAGCGCGAGTGCGGCAAGCGCCGCGCCCTGCTCCGCCAACTCCAGCGCGCCGAGCTTGGCCCCGCCGAAATAGGCGAGCGGACCGCCGAGCGCGCCGAACGCGGCGGCAAGCGCCATGCTGCGCTTCAGCCAGCCGAGGCTCACGTTGAGGGTGGTCGCGAACAGCATCCACAGCGCGACGATCCAGTGCGGCGCGGTGCCTTCGATGAGCACGCCGCTCGGATAGCGGATCCAGCCGAGTGCAGCGAGACCGCTGTCCCATACCGCGCCGATGCCAGCGGCGATCAAGATAAGCATGAGCTCGGCGCTCGGCGCGTTCGCGCGGCTGAGGTGCCAGGCGACGACGGCGAGCGCAAGGCCGGTGCCGGCCCACGCGAGCCCGTGCGCAGCGCCGAGCACGCAGGCGAACCAACCGAGTTGAAAGGCAATGAAGTTGATGGCGACCGTCATATCGATTCCCGCGCTCAGACGGCCGGACGCTCGAACAGGTAGTGGCTCACCCACCACTGCTGGCCGCGGTCGTAACCAAAGAGCTCGGCGCAGGCCATGAAGAAAATGCGCCAGCGCTGCAGCCAATGCGCGGCCGCCTCTGCGCCGTAGGTGAAGGCGAGAACGGGTAGCACCTCGTCGCGGCGCGCATCGACGTTCGCGAGCCAGGCATTGGCGGTCTTCTCGTAGTGCGTGCCGTCCCAGCGCCAGCGCCGCGCGAGCCGCAAGTGCTCCTGGAAGCGCAGCGCGAGATCGTCGCTCGGCATCATTCCGCCTGAGAAGAAGTGGCGGCTCATCCAGTCGCTTGCGTCGCGCACCTCGAAGGCGTACGGAACCGAGCGGTGCACGAACACGTGCATGAAGAACCGCCCGCCCGGCTTGAGCCAGCCATGCACACGCGCGAGCAGCTCGCGCCAATTTCGCATGTGCTCGAACATCTCGACCGAAACGACGCGATCGAACCGCTGGTCGATGTCGAAGCGGTTCACGTCGCAGGTCAGCACCGCAATGTTGCTGAGATTGCGGCGTGCCGCCTCGGCGAGGATGTGCTCGCGCTGCGAATTCGAGTTCGAGACCGCGGTAATGTGCGCATTCGGGTAGTGCGCCGCCATCCACAGCGTGAGCGATCCCCAACCGCAGCCAAGCTCGAGGATGCGCTGGCCGTCGGCCAGCTCCGCACGCTCGCAGGTCGCGGCGAGCGCCGCGGTCTCGGCGTCGTCCAGGCTCGCGACACCCGCGGGCCAGTAGCAGGCGCTGTACTTGCGATGGCGCCCGAGCGCGATTTCGTAGAAAGCGGCCGGGACCTCGTAGTGCTGCTCGTTCGCCTTCTCCGGGACGAGCGCAACGGGCGAGCGCTGCATTTCGGACACGAAGGCCTCGAGCTTCCCGGCGGCCGCCTCGACGTCGTCGGCGCCGATTTCGGCCAGGCGCTCGCGCGCGAGCCGCCGGATCCCGGCGCGGATCACGCTGTCCGGCACCAGGCCCTGCTCGATCCAGTTGACTGCGAGGTTGGATACGCTCATGGGGAATCTCCTTTAGTCGTGTTTCCGGCGGTCCGCGCCGCGCGGCTTGCGCGCGAACGCGGCGCCGATGTGGCGAAGGCCCGCGGCGATGTCGATGCCGAGCGGCTCGACTCCGGCGGCCACCAGCGCGTCCCGCCGGCGCACCGAAGTGAGGCCCCCTACGAACACGGGAACGCCGGCCTCGCGCAGGAGCTGCGGCAGCTCGCTCTCGAGCAGCGCCGCCTTCGGCTCGATCGAGCCCGACAGCACCACGGCGTTCGCGCGCGAGCGGCGCGCGGCGACCGCGACCTCGACGAGCGGCAGGTCCGCCCCGAGCAGCACCATCTGAAAGCCTTCGTCGTGCGCGGCGAGCGCAAACAGCAAGAGCCCGATCTCGTGCTGCTCGCCGGGCAGGCAGGCCGCCAGCAGCTTCGGCCCGGAGACGGCGCGGTTGCGATGGTGGAAGCGCGCGCCCAGTTTGTTCCGCATGTACACGCCGAAGAAATGCTCCTCGGCGATCCCGCCAGGGGCGCTCGCCCAGCGCTCGCCCAGCTCGGCGAGCAGCGGCATTAGGACCTCGCGCGTGACGCGCTCGGTCGGGTACAGAGCCAGAAGCTCGTTGTACACGTCCTCGAGGCGGACCTCGTCGAACTGGGCGATCGCTGTGAACATGCGCGCGCGGAATCCGGCCCACGGGCTCTTGCCGCTCGCTCGCCGGGCGTCTCCCCCCTTGGCGTCGAGCGCGGGCCGCACCCCGCCGATCGCGACCCCGGCCTCGAGCATCGCAAGGATGCTATGGATGCTATCGATGTCGGCGCGCGTGTACAGCCGGTGGCCGCCCTCGGTACGCACCGGCTTGACCAGCCCGTAGCGGCGCTCCCAGGCGCGCAGCGTGATCGCGTTCACCCCGGTGAGGGTGGAGACGGTGCGGATCGGGAAGTGCTCTCCGTCGGTCGGGGCACTGTCGGGTCTTGCCTGTTTCGTGGCCATGGGAGGCGCGCTGAAAGTCGGGGCGTCCGTGGTAATTCAATACTTGTACATATCTTATACATTAAAGCCGCTCGCGTCAAGAACAATCCATGTTGGTATCCAGTTTCGTAATGAATTGGCATGGATTTCCACATGCGGGAGGTTTTCATTAACCATTACATAACTTGTACATACGCGCCCAGGCGGGCATCGCTTACACGCGGGTCGAGCTGGCTGGCACCGAGATCCGCGCGGAGTTCGACTGCGAGGAGATCGCGCGCGACATGGCGCTCCTGGGAATCGCAACGCTTGCGCAGATGACGCGGGAGCGGATTCAGCCGGCGCCGGCTCGAGATGCTTTAAGCTTTAGCGCTTTTGAAACGGGAGAATCGCATGCACAAAGGAAGCTGCCTTTGCGGCGCCGTGACGTACGAGTTCGACGGCGAACTGGGTCCGATCGACTTTTGCCATTGCAGGCGCTGCCGCAAAGCGACCGGCAGCGCCTTCAACGTGGGCTCTCCGGTCAAGGCATCGGGCTTCCGTCTGGTCGCCGGCGGGGACGACCTGGGTCACTTCGTGCACGACGCTTCCGGGCTCGACAGGACGTTCTGACGAAAATGCGGCTCGCCGATCTACAGCCGGCGCAAGTCCACTCCCGATGTGCTGCGCGTCCGGGTGGGAACGCTCGACACGCAAGTGAAGGGAAAGGTGTCCGCCCACATCTTCGTGGCATCCAAGGCGGAGTGGTTCGAGATCAGGGACGATGCGCCCCAGCATTCCGAAGGGCCGTAGCGTCGAGCGCCAGGATGCGTCGGCCCGACGCCGGGCGCGTTTTTCTTGCCGCCGACGTCCAGGCGCTATCTGGGCATCGGCGCCTTCACCGCGGCGTAGAGATCGGAGAGCGGCACGACGCGTCCGTGCAGCGGCAGGATTTTGTCGACCGAAAGCTTCAGGCGCTCGATGTTCGCGACCAGGACCAGGTGGTTCGGATTCGCATGCGCGGGGGGCGGCGAATTCGGCGGGCCGGGCGTGAACGCGTCCGCTTCGATCAGGAGTTTCTCCTTCGGCAGGTAGGCCATGATGAAGGTGTCGCTGTGGTCGCCGTCCGCGATGCGATGGATCTCGATCGAGCGCGAGCCGTCGCTGAGCACGAGCTTGTCGTTCACCGTGCGGAATGCCGCCTTCTTTCCCGATTGGGTGAGCCGGTCCGGATTGATCCTGTTCGGCGTCGCAAAGGCGCGCTCGAAGTAGGCCTTGTTCCCCGCCTGCGTGATGAGGGTGGCGCCTTCGGCGACTGCCATGCGCAGGCCGCCCGAGTGATCGAAGTGGCCGTGCGAATTGATCACGAAGCGGATCGGCTTGCCCGGTGCGAGTTTCTTCACCTCGTCGAGCACCGGACCGGTGCGCCCATCGTTCAACGGCGCTTCCATGAGCACGATGTGGTCCTTCATTTCGATCGCTACGCTGTTGTGCGAGGCGCCGGCCACGTGCCACACGCCTTCGGCCACTTTTTCCGCGGTCACCCGCTCCGTCGCATTGCGCACGGCCTCCGGCAACTGGATATCGGCCGGCGCGTTGGGCTGCACTTCCTTGACCGCCAGGTCGAGAACCGGAAAGCCTCCCTGCGACTGCTGGATCCTGGAGGGAAACTTCACCCCGCCGTGGTCGCGGTATTCCGAGTAGCGGGTGACGGCCGTGGTTTCCCCGAGCACCGGATCGGGGAGCCGCGATTCGACCCGCTCGACCAGGAACTCCTCGTTGATGAACGCGGTCGCCGTGAACCGGCCCTGCTCGCTGAAGGAAACGGCGGCGATCGATTTGCCGCCTTCGGTCCGCCATTTCAGGCCGGCCCTGTTCTTCATCGCGGCCTTGACCACCCCGTGCGGCGTGATCCACAGCTGATGCGTGCGATCGGCAACGAACCTCGGGCCCGCCAGGGGTCCGCTCGCCGCCTGGTTCCAGGCGTAGCCCGCGCTCAGGAACTGGTTGTTGCGCTGCTGCGCCACCGGAGGGTAGCCGCCGCCGCCCTTGGGCTCGGCGCGGGAGAGCGTGATCTCGTCGTTCATCGAGGCGGTTTCGTAGTTGATCGTCCTCGTCTGGTTGTGCACGGTGATCTTCGGCCAAGGCGTGCCGGGCTTGAAGGCCTGGCCGAAGGTCCAGCCCGTGCCTTCGCCCGAGTAGCGGATCGACTTCGGGTCACCCATCGCGCTCGCGGCGCGCTTGAGCACGCCTTCGGCTTCCTGGCCGAGCGCCGCGCCCGGAACGTACGCCAGAGCGGCGGCCGAGACGGCCGATCCGGTCAAAAAGCGGGTCAACAAGACGTTGCGGAACATGCTCTCCTCCTTTTTGCTTTCGGGAACGCCGCGTAAACAGCGCGCAGCCAATTCTATTCCCCCCACGCGAGACCGATACACGCTAAGAGGAACAGCGGCGACGCTCGGATTTCGGACTCGGGTTCCCGGCGTCGGCGCCGATCTATCTTGAGCCGGTACACGCCCGGCAGCTTGCGGAACCGGAACCCACCGTGTCCGGTTCGATCGCCGATTCGTTCTGGTAAAGCCTGGCGAGCAGCCTGTTGAACGCCTCACTTCGGCTTGTTTCCGTTGGATTCAGGATTCCGTTCTGCTGCAGGGTGGCGATGAGTTTGGTGGGAACGACCCGACGATCGCCCACGATTTCCACATGACCCGCCTTGACCTCTATGATTTTCACGCGGCCACCCTCGTCGACCTTCGGAAGGCGCTGCTCCGCCAGGCTGAACACGAAGTCATCCACCGCGCAAACGCCGTTCTTGTCGTATTTACGGCACGCTCCGCGTTCGTCGGTCATGATCTTGAGATACTCTTCCACCTGCCCGACGAGCCGTCCGGGCTGACGGATAAAATCCGACGCGGAGGTGATCTCGTACCACTTGTCGCCGGAGATAAGCTTGCAGGTCACCGGGATGAGTCCCAGACTCAAATACTTCGCCAGGGGCGAGCCGCAGGTTTCAGCCGAGGCGATCCCTGCAAGGGGGGCCGATACGGTTACCAGGCGAAGATCGGCGTCGGCATTCTTCAGGGAATCCGGGCGGTCTTCGACCAGGGCCTTGCGCGCGATCAGTCCGCCCTGACTATGACCAATGACCGTGATCCGTTTGTTCTGCATTCCCCTCGCCAAGGCATCGAGCGACGCGATCAGCTCTGCGGAACTCACCATGAGACTGTCGCGATAGTCGTAGCTATAGCAGACCGCTTGCTGGCCGTGAAACGCAAGCACCTGCCCCAGCGCCCTGAAGAGCCCCGCCGAGCCGTAACAACCGTGCACGAGCACGGTGACGGCTTGTCCGGCATTGAGGTGCAGCGTGCGATCGGGATTGTCCGTGCAAGGCGAGAGGCCCGGGACATTCAGAGCGATATCCGGGGGCGGCAACCTGCCCCGGTCGATCACGAGCAAGGACGGATCATCTGGAATTCGCGGCAGGCAGCCCGACAGCAGGGCCAAGGCTGGAATCAGGACCAGCGCCCGAAGCGATGGATTCATGTAATTCATTCTAGGCTGAAGCCGATTCGCGGCGACCGCCCTACTTCGCCCGCCTGTAGAGATTCGACGCGGATCCGCGGCCCCCGGCCACATTCGGATTGGTGTTGATGAATTCTCCATCGGTAAGCCGGTCGATCGTGCGCGTCTGCGCCTCGCCCTCCCAGTTCGGGAAAGAGCTGGATGCGATCTTGTAGGTGACCGTCTTCTTGCCCTCGTCGACCGTGTAGGTGCCGAACACCGAGAGGCTGCCGCGCATGATCGCCTGGTATTCGTCGGCCGTGCCGGTCAGGCGGTTGTTGGATGCGATCCTGGGCACGTCGCCCACGTGGATTTGCGCGAAGCGGCCATCGGAGGTGAAGATGAGAACGCCCTTGGGCATCTTGCCGAACGGATACGACTTCTTGCCGTCCGGCGCCGTGACCTCAGCGACGATGAATTCCCAGGTGCCAACGAGCTGGTCCCTGAGGCCCTTCGCCGCCTGTGCGCCCGCGCCACCCGCCAGCGCGAGCGAAACAGCTGCGGCCGCAATTTGTGCGATCTTCATGATGTCCTCCCGTTGTGGCAGTTTGGGTATGGTAATGCAGATCGCCGACAGATCAAGGCCTTGCCGGCGAAGCCGGGGGCGGATAAAAGAACCCATGGAGGGATCGGCGGCTTTGCCGTAATATATGCCTCCGCTTTCGAGCGTCGATGCATTCCCAAGACAGAAAACAAGGAGTATCCGACTTGCAGGAAATCCTGAAATACCTGAAAGACCGCGGCGAACAGCTTGACTCTGAGATCGCGACAGCCACGGGACTCTCGCTTGAAAATGTGCGGCTCCACGTGTCCACGCTGTCCGCCAGGGGCGAGGTCATGACCTGTCAGTCGATTCGATTCAACGACGGCAAGAAGAGCGAGGGCTTGCTCTGCCGGATCGCGGGATACATTCCACCTGCCAGTCCCGGCAGGAAATCGAAAGCGCAGCTGAAAGCGCAGATGTAGGAGGAGCGCTGCGGTGGTAGATAATGTCGGCATGGATGCGCCGCAACCGATTTCCCCCCGTCAGCGCCTGCAGGCGCTTCTCGCGATTCCGGAGAGGCAGCGGACCGAGGCCGAATGGGATGAGATCAACGAGCTCGAGATCAAGCTCGCTTCGGGCAATCGACAGGACAATCAGCAGCAGGGCGCCCGGCGGAATGCCCCCAACCCCCCGGGTCATCCCAGACCCGGCGGCGGGCCACAGGGCAAGAGGCCGTTCAAGTTCGGGGACAAACACCGGCGCCAGCGCTGAGCACCCTTGGCCTCGCTGGCTGGAGATCGTCAGCGTCGGCCGTCGTACCAGGAAAAGCAGTCCTGCCGGCTGTGCAGCGTGCGCCCTCGCGACACGGCAGTCTTCACCATGAACCTGAAAAACTCGCCCCAGCCGTAGAGCCGCAGCTTGCGATCGCTGGTTCGCAGGGGGTGGCGGTGAAGGATGACGATGGCGCGCTTCTCGCGCCGGGCGAGGCGCTTCAGGCGCCGGAATAGATCGATCTCCTCGCTCGCGTACAGCTCCTCGCTGAAACCGCCGGTCTCGCGGAAGGCCGCCGCCTCGCAAAAGATAAACGACCCTGCCGCCCACTTGTTGATTCTGCTCACTGCGTTCCAGATTCCGGTCGCGAGCGCGACGCCGGGAGGCGGATCCTCGTAGGCCACGGTGCTTCCACCAGCCAGACACCCGGCGCGGATGGCGTCAGCCGCTTCCAGAAAAAGCTCCGCAGTGGGAGTGGAATCGGCATCCACGAAAAAAATCCAATCCCCTCCGGCGCAGGCGGCCCCGGTATTGCGCGCGCGGCTGATCTGGTTGACCGGCTCGAACACGACCTGCGCCCCCGCGGCCTTCGCAATCTCCGCCGTGCGGTCGGTGGAGTTGTTGTCGCACACGATGAGTTCGGAGGTCCAGCCGAGCCGGCTGAATCCCTCCATGGCCATGCGGATGCTGACGAGCGACCCGGGCAGCAGCCGCTCTTCGTTGAACGCGGGAACGACGACGGAGATCTTCATTTCGTGTCTTGCCCTTGCGTGGGCGCGAGTCTTCTATAGTGCGCCGTCCTCGCCTCGGGTTCAACGCGGACGCGGCGGGCACAAGAATGTTTCCCCGTTTTGCTGTAGATTGCGCCCTCCCGCGCGAGACATCCGTGTCGAAGCGGTCCGCCATCGTAGTCACCACGCGCCGACGCGGCGCAGAAAAGCGCTTTTGAAAATCCCGCAAAGAATCGAACCGCTGGTCGAGGCCGGCCTCGTCGATTCGGTCAGCCGCCAGCTCATGAGCGGCAAGGAGGCCATGATCTACGTGGTCCGCTGCGGGGACGATGTCCGCTGCGCGAAGGTCTACAAAGAAGCCAACAAACGCAGCTTCCGCCAGAGCGTCGATTACACCGAGGGCCGCAAGGTGAAAAACAGCCGCCGCGCCCGCGCCATGGAGAAGGGCAGCCGCTATGGACGCAAGGCGAAGGAAGAGTCATGGCAAAGCGCCGAGGTCGACGCCTTGTACCGCCTCGCCGCCGCCGGCGTGCGCGTCCCGCGGCCGTACAACTTCATGGACGGCGTGCTGCTGATGGAACTCGTGACCGACGGCGAGGGCGAGCCCGCTCCGAGGCTGAACGACGTGGTGCTCACCCCGGAGCAGGCGCGCGAGTTCCACCTCATGCTGATCCGGGAAGTCGTGCGCATGCTCTGCGCCGGAGTCGTCCACGGCGACCTGTCGGAATACAACGTGCTCTTCGGCGGCGAAGGCCCGGTCATCATCGACCTGCCCCAGGCGGTCGACGCCGCGGGCAACGCCCACGCCGGCGGCATGCTCGAGCGCGACGTCGGCAACCTGGCCGCCTACTTCGGCCAATATGCTCCGGAGATTCTGGAAACCCGGTACGGGAAAGAAATCTGGTCGCTCTACCAGAGCGGCAAACTACACCCGGAGACCGAGCTGACCGGGCGCTTCGAGCGCGTCGAGAAGGCCGTCGACGTGAACGGCGTCATGCGGGTCGTCGATGACGCCCTCAAGGAAGAAGCGGTGAGGCAGCTGTACCGCCAGGAGATGGCGCAGAAATAACGGAGGGTGGACTGAGCCGACCTCCGGCGCCCGCGCGCGGATCTCACTTCGCGAGCCGCGTCATCGCCCGCTCGTAGTAGGAGAGGTCGTAATACTTCTCCGGCGCAGCGGCGCCCCCACCCTCCATCTCGGCGCGTAGCGCGAGCATGTTGCGGAAGCCCTCGTGGTCGAACCTGGCGTCCGGGGTGAAGCCGGTCGCGGGATTCGCGAGCTGCCGGTAGGTGCGCTCGGCGACTGCAGCGGAGAGTTTCAGCTCCTTGGCGAGGATCGCGACGCTCTCGGCGCGGCGCGCGAGCGCGAAGCGCAGCGCCTCGACGTAGGCGCCGATATAGCGCTCGAGCAGCGCTGCGTTGGCTTTCGCCCATTCGCGGCGCGTGAACGCTCCGGCCGCCTGGTAGGGCCCGAGCAGGTCCACCGGGTTGCCGAGGCTCTTTAAGCCCATCTCCTCGGCCTGGACGGTAAACGGGAGATTGAGAATCGCGGCGGCGTATTCCTTGTGCTCGGCCATCGCCTTGAGTCGGAACGGGCCGGCGCCGACCGGCTTCACGGTGTAGTCGCCTTCCTTCAGGCCGTGCTTCGCGAGGATCTTCTTCGCGAGCAGCGCGTAGGCCGTGTTCGGCGCATCGACGATGACGATGCGCCCGCGCAGGTCGGCGAACGAGCCGATGCCGGGCTGGACGAAGAACTGGTTCATGCCGTTGTCGCCGCCGGTGACGATCACCACGTCCTGCTTCGCCTTGTCGACCATCGCGACCGCGTTGTCCACGGCGGCGTGCGCGACCTCGAACTTGCCCGCGGCGAGGCCCTTGCGCTGTTCCTCGGAGCTCGGCGTGAGGGTGAGCTGCACCTCGAGCCCGCGCGCGGCGAAAATTCCGTGCGCGATCCCGGCGTGCAGCGGCAGCGCCTTCGCGTTCGGGAAGGCGTTCACGCGGACCACGTCGGCGGCCGCACAGGCGCCGGAGACGGCGAAGAGAACGGCCGCGAGCGAAGCTCGTCTGAGAATCGTCATCGTCTCTCGTCCCTGAGGACTACAGCTTCACGCCCTCGTCCGCGACGACGCGCTGCACCGCCGGGCGTTTGGCCATGCGGTCCTTGGCGGCCGTGTAGTTCTTCAGCTCCGCCACCGGTAGCTCGCGCTTCAGGCCCCATGCGTAGAACACCAGCGCATAGGGGTCGAGCACCGAATACTTGTCCGACAGCCACTCGCGCCCCGCGTACAGTGCGTCAATCTGCTTCAGGTACTCGTGGAAGCTCTGCTTCCCCTTGGCCTGGATACCAGGGAAGGCGCCTTTATCGTCGGTATAGCGCTCGGGCCGGCCGATGTGGCCGTGCGCGGGATGCACGCTCGTGGCGAAAAAACCCACGATGGAAAGCGCCTTCGCTTCCTCGATCGGATCGGTCGGCCACAGGCCGAAGCGCTTGCCCAAATAAGGCAGGATCGCCGTGTTCTCCGAGAGCGGCGAGCCGTCGTCGAGCTTGAGCGCCGGCACGCGGCCGAGCGGATGAATCTTCATGTACTCCGGCGTGCGCTGCTCGCCCTTGGCGAGATCCATGCGATGGGCGTCGTACTTCTCGCCCGACTCCTCGAGGACGATGTGGGACGCCATCGAACAGGCGCCGGGGGCGTAGAAAAGCGTGAGCATGCAAAGACTCCTTGGGGTGTTGGTTGGTTCGGGAGCAGGGATTCTAATCCAGGCCTGTTATGCTTGCGTTTCCATGGCGAACCTCCTCCTCGTCTGGTTGATCAACGCGCTCGCGCTGCTCGCCCTGCCCTACCTCGTGCCCTCGGTGCAGGTGGAGAGCTTCTACACCGCGCTCATCGCAGCGCTCGTGCTCGGGCTCGTCAACACCCTGATCCGGCCGCTCATCGTGCTGTTGACGTTGCCGGTCACCGTCCTGACGTTGGGCTTGTTCATCTTCGTGATCAACGGGCTCCTGTTCTGGTTCGTGGCGTCCTTCGTCAAGGGATTCAGCGTCGGCGGGTTCTGGTCCGCGGTGCTCGGCGCGATCGTGTATGCGCTCATCTCCTGGGCGGCGAGCGCACTGGTGTTCGGCGACCGGCGCATCGTCGTGGTGCGGCGGGACGGACGCTAGCGGAAGGCCTTGGGCTCCAGGTCGTCGTTCTTCTCGTTCCGGATTGCAAGACCTGAGAACCATGCCGGAGCGTATGCACTTCATCCGCATCAACGCCTGAAGGGGTCGACCATGAAGCCTTTCTCGAAACTCACCAAGGGGATCATCGCCATGTCGGCACTGGCAAGCACCTCGGCTCTGGCGGGAACCTTCGTTTACGTCTCGAACGCCGAGGACGGCGAGATCGGTGCCTGGAGCCTGCAGGCGGACGGCGCGCTGAAAACCCTTGCGCGCGTCCAGGTGGCGAAAGTGGTGATGCCGATGGCGGTGAGCCCGGACCGGCGCCGGCTCTACGCGGTCTCGCGCTCGAAGCCGTATACGGTGCACGTCTATGCCATCGACTCAGGCTCGGGCGCCTTGAAGCCCCTGTCCACCGCGCCCCTCGCGGAGAGCTTCCCGTACATCTCGCTCGACCGCACCGGGCGCTTCCTCTTCGGCGCGTCCTACGGCGCTCACCTGGTGAGCGTCAACGCGGTCGGCGCGGACGGCCGCGTTGCGGCGGAGCCCCTGCAGGTGATCCCGGGGGGCCGCAACGCCCACTCGATCCTCGTGGACGCGAGCAACCGCTTCGTCTTCGTCCCGAACCTCGGCACCGACCAGATCTTCCAGTTCGTCTTCGACGCGAAGACCGGGCGGCTTTCCTCGAACACGCCCGCGGTCCTCCAGATGAAACCCGGGACCGGCCCGCGCCACTTCGTCTTCTCGCCCGACAACAAGTTCGTGTACCTGCTCTCGGAGCTCCTCGCCACGGTGCACACGCTGTCGCTCGACGCGAAGACGGGCTTGCTGACCGAAGCGAGCTCGGCCTTAGCGCTGCCGCCGGATACCAAGCTCCAGCCCGGCTCGCCGCGCCCCCACCCGCGCAACACCGACAACGACATCTGGGCCGCGGACATTCACATGACCCCGAACGGAAAATTCCTGTACGCCTCGGAGCGCACTTCGAACACCCTCGCGGCGTTCAGCGTCGACGCGGCGAGCGGGAAACTCAGCTACCTCTCGAGCACACCGACCGAAAAGCAGCCGCGCGGATTCGCGATCGATCCCAAGGGAAGATTCCTCGTCGCCTCCGGGGAAAAATCGGAAACGATCTCGGTTTATGCGATCGAGCAGGCGAGCGGCGCGCTCAAGCTGCTGCAGAAGGTTCCGACGGGGAAAGGGGCGAATTGGGTGGAGATCGTTAGTTTTGATTGAAGCGCGCCCGGCTCAGGAGCTGCAGGACAGCATCGAACACCCGGCGCGGTCGCGCGCCCAATCCGGCCTGAGCTGGGCAAACTGCTCGCGGCCGATCTGGTCGTCGTACGGGCGGCGCAACACCTCGAGCAATTCGTGGATGCCCGCGTCATCGCCCTGCTCGGCGCGGTCGATCGCCTGCTGCGCCAGGTAGTTGCGCAGAACGTAGCGCGGGTTGGCCGCATGCATGCGTGCGCGCCGCTCCTCCGGCGGCCCCTTATCGCGGCGCACGCGCGCGCCGTAGCGCGCCAGCCAGTCGTTGAATTGCGGTTGGGCGTGTTGCATTTTCGCCTCGTCATAGAACGCCGAGCTGAGCGGCGATAGCTTGGGCGAATCGGTCGGCGCGTTCAGGTCCACGTCGTTGAGCGCGCGGAAGAACAGCGTCATGTCGACCTCGGCTTCCTGCAGCAGCGCGTACAGCGCCTGCATGAGCTCAACGTCTTCATCCAGGCATTCGGCGAGGCCGAGCTTTGCCGCGATGTTGTCGCGGTCCGCCTCGTTGTACGAGTCCACGTAGCGCTGCATCCCGGCGCGCAGGGGATCGTGGGAGCCGAAGGCCGGCACCAGCGCGGTCGCGAGCCGGCCCAGATTCCAATACGCGATCTGCGCCTGTTGCCCGAAGCGGTAGCGGCGCCCCTCCGCATCGGTGGTGTTGGGCGTCCAATCGAGGTCGAAGTCGTCGATCCAGCCATACGGCCCGTAGTCGATGGTCAGGCCGAGGATCGACATGTTGTCGGTGTTCATCACCCCATGCACGAAGCCCACCCGCATCCAGTGCGCAATCATCCGCGCGGTGCGCTCGCACACCTGGGCGAACCACTCCGCGTACAGTTGTTCGTCGCCGCTTTTTTCGGAAATCAACTCCGGGAAATCGCGGCGGATGGTGAAATCGATCAACTGCTTGAGCAGCACGAAGTCGCCGCGCGACGCCGGCAGCTCGAAGTTGCCGAAGCGAATGAACGACGGCGCCACCCGGCACACGATCGCGCCCGGCTCGGGCCTGGCGCGGCCGTCGTAGAACATGTCCCGCACGACTTCTTCGCCCGTCGCCACCAGGCTCAACGCGCGCGTGGTGGGCACGCCAAGGTGGTGCATCGCCTCGCTGCACAGAAATTCACGGACCGACGAGCGCAACACGGCGCGGCCGTCGGCGCTGCGCGAATACGGGGTCGGGCCCGCGCCCTTCAATTGCAGCTCCCAGCGCTCGCCCGCCGCGTTGATCGTTTCGCCCAGAGTAATCGCGCGGCCGTCGCCGAGCTGCCCGGCCCAGTTGCCGAACTGGTGCCCGCCATAGTTGGCCGCGTAGGGCTGCATGCCGTCGAGCAGCGCGTTGCCGGAGAAAATCCGGGCGAACTGGGGCGATGCGACATCGGCCGCGGCGATGCCCAGCAGCGACGCCACCTCGTGCGAATGCGCAATCAGCCGCGGCGCGGCCACCGGCGTGGACTCCACCCGCGAGTACAGCGCCTTGTGCACCTGCCGCCGCTGCGGCCCGGCCTGCGGATCGGCGGGCAGGTCGCGCACGAAGCGGTTGTCGAAACGCAGGGATTGCATCGATCGGTACTCGAAAAGCGGGCGGGAAAGGTATGGTAATGCAGATCGCCGGCCGCGCTCAGAATTCTAAGGCCTGCGTGCGTAGGCCGCGTCGAACAGCGCTTCGAGCCGAGCGTGCGCGCCGCGCAGGCCGTCCACTACTCGCTTCGCCCAGTCGAAGTATTCGCGCCGGCGTTCCAGAGGCCATTTCGAAGGCGGATGGTCGGCCACGTCGCGCAGGTTGGCGATTTTGTCGGCGAGCTTCACCAGTTTGGCCGCCCGCGACAAATGCGGCGCGTGCTCGATCTGCAACTGCTTGCGCTCCGGCTTGAGCAGCGACTTGTCATCGGTAACTTCACGAACCACATCAGCGATTTCATTCCCGAACTGCTCAGTCAATTCGTCGTAGGTGGTCTCGGTGTCCTCGATGGTGTCATGCAGTAGGGCAGCGACAAGCACGACGCTGTCGTCTACCCCGCCCTCGATCGAGAGGACGCGCGCCAGCGCGATTGGATGGTTGATGTAGGGCGAGGCCTCGGCGTCCTTGCGCCGCTGATTACGGTGTTTTTCGGCTGCAAAAGCGAGAGCATCGATCAGAAGCGCCGGCATCGAATCAGCTTGGGGCATCGCCGGTCAACTCGCAGCCTGTGTGTACAGACTATCGCCATCACCCATATAAGACTCGTACACGTGCTCGAACAGCACATTGCATTTGGCTTGATAGGTCTCCTTCGTGTAGGCGCGCGGCAAGCCTTCGTCCAGCGCGTCCTCGATCGCGAGCCGCACCCCGGCGCGAGCCTGGACCTTTTGACGCCAGCCGAGAACAAGAAGCGCATTCAACCGATCGAGCAACTGGCGCGCCACCTTCTTGACCTCGTCGCGCTCCTCGGTGGTGAGCTTCGGCCCGGGCCGACGGCGTCCTTGAGGCGCTCCTTGTCCACGGCGTTGACGTTGAACGGCGGATTGGCCAGCGCAAAGTCGAAGGCGCCCACGGCCTTGTGCGGGTCGTCGTAGTAGCTGTTGACCTCGCCGCCGTGGCGGATGTCGCCCTCCAGCCCGTGCACGGCTAGGTTCATGCGGGCGAGGCGCCCGGTGTCGTCGGTCTTTTCGACGCCGAAGATCGAGAGCTCGGACGCGGGGTTCTTCTTGTGCTCGGCGACGAAGCGCGCGGACTGGACAAACATACCGCCCGAGCCGCAGGCCGGGTCGAGGATGCGACCGTGGAAGGGCTCGAGGATCTCGACCATGAGGCGCACGATGGGCGCCGGGGTGTAGAACTCGCCGCCCTTCTGTCCCTCGGTGCGGGCGAACTGGCCGAGGAAGTATTCGTAGATGCGCCCGAAGGCGTCGTAGTCGAGGCTGACGGGAATCTCGGAGACTTTCTTCAGCAATTCCTTCAAGAGCGTGCCGTTGAAGATCTGGTAGTTGCGCGGCAGCACGCCCGCGAGCTGCGGGTTGTGTTTCTCGACGTCGGCCATCGCCTCGTTGACCGCTTTGCCGACGTTGCTGCCTTCGGGACGCTGCAGCAGATAGTCGAAGCGTGCGCTGGGCGTGAGATACAGGACGCCCTCGGCCATGTAGGCCTTGGGATCGTCGATGCGCGAGTTGCCGCGGCGCGGGGAAGCGCTGGCCTTCTCCAGCTCGGCGCGGCGCTTGGCGAAGCGCGCTTCGGCGAAGCGCAGGAAGATCAGGCCGAGGACCGGCCCGGAATACTCGCCCGCCTTGAGCCCGGAGTTGGCGCGGAACTGGTCCGCCGCGTCCCAGAGGTTCTTCTCCAGCGTCTGGTTGGCGGTGTCTTTTTCTGTGGGTGCGACCCAGCGCATGGCGACTCCGGTTTGCGCCAGCTATCCGAGCATCGCCACTCGCTCAGCGCTGCCGCATCAGAGCGCGACGTCGAGCGGTTCTTTTTTCAGCGCGCTGACCTTGAGGACGGAAAACCCGATCACGTTGCCGCGCTCGTCCACTTTCTCCATGACCTGATCGTTTGCCGTTTCCCGGAAAAAGCCCGGCCGCTGGTCGAAGATGACCTCCAGGTAATCGCCCTCGCGGTCATACCAGATCTTCAATCGTTTTTCGGCCATAGTCGCTCACCTCTTTTCACTTTGTCGGTCAGGTACGCGGTGACCACGAATGCGTCGTCCGGCAATACCTTCACCACCATGCACAGGAACTTATCGCCGATTTTCGTCCCGGTATAGAAACGGTAGTAGAGCTGCGCCTCGTCGTCGCTCGCGGATTGTATGACGCTTTGCGGTTTGACGAGCGTGGCCTCGATCTGCAGCTCGAGCTCGGCCATTTCCGGGTGCTCGAGGATGTGCGCCAGGCGCTCGTCGGTCAACCGGATTGCTCGGCCTTCGTAGTCCCGGAAGATCTTCATCCGGCGAAATTTTCCAGTGCGTCATGGCCGCGCCGGCGCAGGAATTCGACGGTCTTGGGCGAGATCCCCGCGTCCGCGAGGAACCGCATCACTTCCCCGCGGGGATCGGATGGATCTGGTCCTCGGCGATGGCGGCCGCATAGGCGAGCGCCTGACGGACGTCCTCTGCCTCGAGGTCGGGATGGCCATCTCCGCGAGTCCTTATTCACCGTCCGCGCGCTACACTGCATCTCGCCCCGGCTCCTGCCCCTTCGCCTTGAACACGGCGCCGGCGGCCGGCGTGGTGAGGAACTTGATCAGCGCCTTTGCCGCCGCCGAGTCCTTCAAGCCCACGCCGACGCCGGCATGGAAGACGGTGTAGTTCTGCAGCCCTAACCTGACAGGGCGTGACCTGACACGACCACCCCGCCGCCTGCGGCGGCACCCCTCCTGAAGGCAAGAGGGGAAAGAACTCGCTCACCCCGTCTTCATGACTGCTTCTTCATTACCCAGACATTGTTCAACGTGGCATTGCGCTCCCGGATGCGCCGAGGATCATCCTGTTCCCAGCCGTCGATGCTGGCGCGTATGTCGGCGTTGATGTTGCCGGTGAGGTAATAACTATGCTGGATGAAGTCATCGACCACCGGTGTGCATTCGACTTGATGAACCTTGTTATGCAGCAACGCAGGATGCGCGGCGCCCGAACCGCCGAGCCGCTCCGGGTTACCTTTGGTGTAATCCGAGATCACCATCGCCTTGTCGCCGCGATTGTGATAAACCGTGACATTACGCGCGACCTGGTCGACTTGCGCGAGGGGCTGGCCCGACTCCAATGCGCTGTCGTCGACATCCGGCGCACACAGGAACACGTGTTCGAAGAGCCGCGGCAAGGTATTGCCCGGCGTGAAGTCGAACGTGCGGGCGAGCGCACTCTGCAACAGATAGTTCCCCATGGAATGGCAGAGCAGGTGAATATCCTGACCGCACAGCTCTTTACCGCCCTTCTTGGCGCGGTCGCGCAGCCCGGCGAGGAAATCGCGGGCCTTCAGGAAAGCGCGCCCCACGGCCGCGCCGGAACCCGTCGCCTCGGAGCGATCCGATTTGTACGATGCCCAGGGCAGCGCCATTCCATCCGAAGGCCAGGTGAACAATACGACCAGGACGTTTTGCTCCGGATCACGCGTTCTGGCGTTCCGCAGCATGATCTGCAGGGCCAGGGCGTAACCTACGGCGCTGAACCAGGAAACGTTGAAGCCGTGTATGTAGATCAGCACATCGCTGCTTTTTTCCATGTCGGACATGACGTCCGCGAACATCCCTTTCGAGCCGAGCTTCGCGTTTTTTTGCTCCACCTCGGCAATGTCCGCACTGATCGCTTCTCTGTATGCCTCGATTCGGGCGGACTCGGCGCAACCCGCCAGATAATCGCCGAGGCCGATGCCGTCGCCGGCGCCGCAATCCTTCATGTCGGCGTTCAGAAACTTGTCTATCTTCTTGTCGTCGGCATCGACACTCACAAAACCGAAGCGAAGATTCTCCATTCCGTCGTCGCTGAACTTCGTGCCGTACGAGTCCGGATGCCAGCGATCCTTGCCTTCGTGTTTGCGGTTGGTTGCGTAGTAGAGCGTCAACTTGGCCATATTTCCCTCTCGTTACTGCTGCTTACGACCGAGCCGGCGACGCGCAGGCGAGGAGCGTGCAGGACCTCCGGATGGATGATGCGGTGCAGGCGCACGCCTACGCGGCGATCGTTCCCCATTTCGCGGCGAGCCGCTCGGCGCCGCGCAGCGACACGGCGAAGATCGTGTAGGTCGGGTTCGATGCGCCGCTGGTCGGGAACAAACCCGGCCCCGCGAGGTGGAGGTTGGCGATCTCGTGGGTCTGGCCGTAGCTGTTCGCGACCGAGTTGCCCGCGCCCGTGCCCATGATGGTTCCGCCCATCAGGTGGATGGTCGGGATGTTCCCGCGCGCGGACCAGACTTCCTTGGCGCCCGCGGCCTTGGCGATCTTGAGGCCTTCCTCGAAATTGGCGTTCCACACCCCCGCGACATCCTGGTCGTAGCTGTGAATGATCCTGCCGAGCGGCATGCCGAACTCGTCCTTGTCGCCCGCCAGCTCGATCCGGTTCTCGATGTTCGGCATTTCCTCGCCGAAGGCGTTGATGCGGGTCAGCCCGCGCGCGGCGCGCTTCATGAAGGCGTGCAAGTCGGCGCCGAACAGGTCGAGCCGCGCATTGGCGAAGCCGCCCAGGTCGTTCGTCTTGAGCGCGGAGCCGGCGACGATGAACGTGCTGCCGAAAGCTCCCTTATGGCTGGTCTTGCCGTAGCGGTCGTAGGACATGTATTGCGCACCGGTGGTGCCCATGTGGTTCTCGACGTTTTCGTCGAAGATCGCCCAGGTGCCCGAGGCGTAATGCGTCATCATGTATTTGCCGACGAGGCCACTCCTGTTGGCGAGGCCTTTCGGGTGACTCTTATTCGAAGAGTTGAGCAGGATGCGCGGGTTCTGCGCCGACCACGCGGCGAGCACCACGACACTCGCCGGCTGGAATTGCTTCTCCTTCTTCTGGTCGTAGTACTCGACGCCGGTGACGCGATTGCCCTTGGCGTTGGTGAGCACGCGCGTGACCGTGCTCCATGCGCGCACCTCGGCGCCGGCCTTTCTGGCATCGGCGAGATAGGTGACCAGCGGATTGGAGAGCGCGCCGGTCGGGCAGCCGACGTGGCACCAGCCGTCGTAGATGCACGCCGGGCGCCCCTTGTATTCGGTGGAATTCATGCCCACCGCGGCCGGCACCATGCGGATGCCGGCCGATTCGAAGCCCTTCAGCCAGATGTCGCCGTTGCGGAAAGTCTTCATCGGCGGCATCGGGTAAGGCGCGCCCGCCGGCCGCCAGATCTCCTCGGCCTTGGCGTCGCCCGAAACGCCGATGTCGCGCGCAACCTTGTCGAAGTAAGGCGCGAGGTCCTTGTAGGAGATCGGCCAGTCGAGCGCGCGATTGTGCTCGCTCTTCACCTTGAAATCGTTCGGCAGCATACGCGGCATGTTCGCGAAGTAGTGCAGCGCGGCCCCGCCGACGCCCCAACCCGATTGAAAACCGTAGCCGAAGGGATTCCTGCCTTCGAGAAGGAAGGGGGCGCCCGCGGCCTTGATCCGCCGTCCCCAGAAATCCGAGCTGATCAGATCGGAGAGCTGCCAGTCCGGTCCCTGCTCGAGAACCACCACCTTCTTGCCGGCCTTGGCCAGCACCGCGGCATAGACCGAGCCCGATGCGCCCGCGCCGACGATGACGACATCCGCTTTTTCGAGCTTGGCCATGTCACCACCTCTTTTCGGGAACGATGTGCGGCATATAGGGGATGCCGAGGGCCTCGTAGCCTTCCATGGTGCCGAAAACCACGTCGACGGCGTCGCTGCGCGTTACCAGGTAGACGAACGGCCCCGGCGGACCCTGCCAGCCGTCGAGCTTCCCCTGGCGCATCAGGTTGACGAACTCGTGCTGCTCGCCGGTGTTGAGCCGAGCGAAGCGGCGGTCGCTGCGCGCCTGGCTCGCCTTGTCGATCGCGCCGATCGCGGCCCGGTAGAAGTTTGCATAGGGCGGCCTGACGTTGAGAATGCGCGCTTCGAGCAGCGCCTCCTCCGGCGGAACCGAGAGCTGCTGATCGATGAAATGCGCGATGCCCGCCGCGCGCGCGCCGGGAACGAGCGTCTCGCCCAGGGCCTCGAGGATGTCGGCTTCGTGGGCCTTGAGCAAACGGAACGGCACGCCCTGGGCGCGGGCCGCTCGCGCGGTCAGCAGCACTTGCGCGCCGCCCACCGTGAACGCGAGCGCACCGAGCGCCGCGCCGCGCATGAAGTCTCGTCGTTTCATGACGTGCATAATGTCCTCCCGGAGATCGAGTTGGGAACCGGCAACGGCATCCTACTCTCGTGCTACCGACAAGGTAAGTCGGGAAACCCTGACAGGACCACCCCGCCGCCTGCGGCGGCACCCCTCCTGAAGGCAGGAGGGGAAAGATCTTGCACCGTCATTCGGCCCCGCAAGCGCCCGAAATGGAACCCGGCGCGCGGCTACTGCTCCACCTTGATCCCCAGCCGCCGCACGATCGCCGCCCACTTCTCGCGGTCGCGCTTCAAGGTCGCGGCGAACTGCTCCGGCGTCTCGAACACCGGGATGAACACCGCTTCCTCGAGCTTCGCCGCGAGCCACGGCGTCTTCATCGCCTGGTTGATCGCCGCGTTCATGTGCTCGACGATTCCCCGCGGGATCGCGGCCGGCGCGACCACGCTGAACACGGCGCTGACATCGCTGTCCGGGTAGCCGAGCTCGGCCATGGTGGGCACGCCGGGCAGCATCCGCGTGGAATAGGTGGCGGCGAGCGCCACCAGTTTCCCCGAGCGGATGTGCGGGATCGCGGTGCCCATGTCGGCGAGCATGAACTTGATCTGCCCGCTGAACAGCCCCTGGTAGGCCTGGCCCGCGCCTTTGTAGGGCACGTGCAGGAAGCGCGCGCCCGAGGCCTCTTCGAGCAGGCGCACACCGAAGTAGGTCGCGGTGGTCGAGCCCGCTGAGGCGAAGGGAATCGTCCCCGGCTCGCGTTTGCCGAGAGCGACGAGTTCGACGACCGAGCGCGCCGGTACTTCGGGCAGCACGCTGAGCACCAGCGGGTTCACCACGCCGCGCGCGACCGGCGCAAAGTCGCGCTCCGCGTCGTAGGGCAAATCCTTATACAGCGCCGGGTTGATGACGAGCGACGGGTTTCCCGAGACGAGAAAGGTGTAGCCGTCGGGCGCGGCCTTCGCCACCGCCACCGCGCCGATGTTGCCCGCGCCTCCGGGGCGGTTCTCGACGACGATCTGTTGCTTAAGGGGCTCGGCGAGCGCCTGAGCGAGCAGCCGCGCGTAGAGGTCGGTGCCGCCCGAGGGCGACGAGGGCACGACGAACTTGATCGTGCGCGCGGGCCAGGCATCCTGGGCCTGGGCGTTGAAGGACGCGAGCGCGCACAGCGCAAGCGCGAGCGACCTGCCAGTCCGTATCCGCATTCGGATTCCTCCCTCGCCAGAACCGCATCGTACTCCGGCGGCCGGGGCAGGGTAAGCTGGGGAATACCCGATACGGCCTCCCACAGGCCGCGCCGTTGCGGTATAAGTCCTTGCGGCGCGGATCGCGCCGTCCTTCGTTCCTTCGTTCAACCCCCAGGAGAGACTCATGGACCCGCTCAAATCGATTGGCTCGCTCGATCCCGCGCGCAGGGCGTTTTCGCTGCTCGAGGAATTCAAGAACTTCGCCCTCAAGGGCAACGTCATCGACCTCGCCGTTGGCGTGATCATCGGCGCCGCGTTTGGCAAGATCGTCGATTCGCTGGTGAAGCACATCCTCATGCCTCTGATCGGAATGCTGCTGCCGGGCGAGCAGGGCTACATCGGCTGGAAGATGGCGTTCGGAGCGAAAGAAATTCCCTTCGGGCTTTTCCTTGGGGAACTCGTCAACTTCGTCATCGTCGCGTTCGCGCTCTACCTCTTCATCGTCAAGTTTCTCGGCTTCGTGATGAAGGCGAAAGAGACCGCTCCCGCCGCACCTCCCGCCCTCTCGAAAGAAGAGACGCTGCTCGCGGAGATACGCGACCTGCTGAAGGCGCAAAGAGCCTGAAGTCCGCACGGCCGGCTCAGCGCGCGGCCGCTTGCGGCGTCGCTGCGCACGTCGAGCACCACGGGCGCGCCGAGTCGACCCTGCAGAATCGAGGGTCACGCTTCAGTTTCAAGAGGCATGACCGAATCGAGCATTCCTTCGCGCAACGACGGTACCAAGTCTATAATTCGACGAAGCTAGGTCTTCGGCCCACGAAATAGAGAACAGATGAAAACGCCACGTGTCCTTTTTGTCATACTGTTCGCCTTCGGGAGCAATGCTTTCGCGCAAGAAGGTCCGATCGTGGTCGCTCAAGCAGGGGGCGCGTCGCAGGGTGCAAGCGCTCCCGCGGCCACGGCGGAGACGGGGACGGGGATTGGAACGACTCTCGCAGCCGTGATAGCCGCGATCATCGCCGCAGCGGCGGCTGCGGGGACAGCGCCATCGCACTAACCCCGTTCCAGACCTCCAAGCTATCCGCCGAGCGGCCTTCCTTCGGTTGCGATGGAATAGTACTCCCAGGCGCGTTCCACCACCCTTGGGCTGATCTGGTCGCTCATGCTCTCGGCCTCCTCGCGGGTGTAGACACGAATTCGCGCGGGGTCCCCGCCCGCGGCAGCGAGCATTCGCAGTTGCATGCCGGCGCTCTCCTCCAGTTGGCACGCGGCAACGGTGGCGGTGCGCACGTCCGGAAGCGCGGTAGTGATGCCGTGGCCGCGCATCATGACGGCGATTCCGTCGCCAAGGCGCCGGGCAAGCAGATCCCCCAGCTCCCGCGTGCGGATCAGGCCGACGCGCTCGAATTCGGGCACGCCGGCGTGAAACGCCCCGCCTTGGTTGTGCACCACGCGATGCGGCTGCCCGACTTGCGTGAGACAAATGCAGGCCGGCGGATGGGCGTGCACCACCCCGCCGACATCGGGCCGCGCGGCGTAGATGCGCGCGTGTATCCACAACTCGCTGTTCGGCGTCCCCTTCCCGGCGAGGATCTTGCCTTCGGTGTCGAGGACGAGCATACGGTTCGCGCTCGCGAGCCCAGGGCTGCGCCGCGTGGGAAAGCAGAAGGTGTTCGTTCCCGGGATACGGGCGCTCACGTGCCCGAATGCGTTCGAGAGCCCGAAGCGCTCGATGATCCGGTTGGCGAGCGCCACGTCGCGCCGCAATTCCCGCTCGAGCTGACGACTGCTTCCCGCGCCACTCACCTCTCGCCTCCGATTCTCAGCGCAAGCAGGGCTTCGGCCGCGATAGTAAGGTTCCTTTCTTTTCCGGTAAGCGCGTGGATCGAAGCTCCGGGCGCAAGGGCGCGCTCGAGCCACTCCATGGCGCGGACTTTTTCTGAAATCGAGGCGTTGGGATAGGCGGCCGCGGTCGCGAGAATCGCCCACGGCAGCGCGGTGTAGCGCGTATCGTCCCGATAGGATCGCTTGCCGATCTGCACGGTCTTGCGCGAAGCCCCGCTTTCACGTGCTGCGGGCACTTCGAGGGGAAGCTGGTTAAGCCAGTCGCGGTCGAGCGCGGCGAGCTCAGGCGCCCCCACGCGATGCAGCGCGAAAAGCACGAAGCCCGAGAGACCGAGGAACTCGCCGCGCTGACTTACTTCCGGCCACTTCGGGTAGTCGGTCCAGCGAGCGCGGCCGTCTGCGACCCTTGCCTTGAGCCAATCCGCTCCGCCCCGCACCGCGGCGGCGAGCCGCTTGCGCTGCGCGCGATTCGCCCCGAGAGTCGATTGTTCGTACAGCGCGAGGATGGCGGTCGCGGTCCCATAGGTCGATGTAAATCTGTCTCCCTGGGCGCCGGCGAACAGCGGCCACGCTCCCTCGCGGTCCTGGGTCGAGAGGAGAAACTCGAGCTCGCTCTTGTGCGCCGGAATCCCGTACCTTGCAAGGGTCCACAGGGCCCAGGACGTCACGCCGACGTGATTGGGAAATTCTCCTCTCGGAAGCTGGCGCCAGCAGGCGCACTCGGGTCCCGCCATTGAGCGGAAATACTGCTCGATCGATTTGACGTTGATCCGGATCGAGTCGTTCTCCTTGAGCGCAACGAGCACTTGCGCGGAGACCCACGCATCGCCGGCAAGCCTTCCTTTCCTGTCGATCCGCGCATCGAGTGCCGCGGCAAGTTGTTTCGCCTTGTCGGCGGCGGCTCGGCGTATTTCTGCCGGAAGAGGTACCCCGGGGACCGAGGCGAATACCGCACGGTAGTGGCGCACCAGCGTTTCCGAAAAGACCGCCGCGAAGACGATTCCCAGCGCGAAGAGCACCCCGAGCACCGCCAAGCCGAGCTTGAACCTGCTCGCTTGCCCAATCCAGGTCCTGAGGGCGGCAAGTGCTTTCGTGGCGTGAAGGCGCAGCCTGCTTGCGAAGGGGACCGCGGCGCGGAGCCAGGTCCTGAGAGTCTCGCGCGCTTTTTCCAAATGGGCTCGCAGCCTGTTCATATCTTATTCCACGCGTCTCAAAGACCGATGAGGATCTTGCCGACAGTCGCGCCGCTTTCCTGTGCGTCGTGCGCCTCGGCGACCTGATCGAGGCGATACGTGCGCGCGACATGCGGGCGGTAGCGCCCGGCTTCCAGCGCCGCGTTGATGTCTCGCGCCGCAGCCCAGTGCGCCTCGCGGGACATCACGTAGACGAGGATGAAATGCACCGTGATGCCCTGCCTCATGATCGCGGTGAACGGGATGCGCGGCGCGCTGTCGGGCGCGCCCGAGGAGTACGTGGAGATGACGCCATTGGCTTTCAGCACTGCGCGGTTGAGATCCAGATTCGCCTCGAAGGCGACTTCGACCACGCGGTCGATTCCCGTCCTTCCCGTGAACGCTTTGAGTTTCGCGGCGACGTCCTCGCTCCTGCGGTTGACGACAAGGTCGGCGCCCGCCTCGCGCGCGATTTTCTCCTGCTCGGGCCGGCTCACCGTCGCAGCGACCCGCGCGCCGCCCCACTTGGCGAGTTGGATCGCGGCGTGACCGACCGCGCCGCCACCGCCCGCCACGAGCACCGTCTGTCCCTGAATTCCGCCGTCCTGAAACAGGCAGCGGTGCGCAGTCATCCCCGCGATGCCTACGCAGGCGCCGGTCTCGAAGCTTACCCCCTGCGGAAGCCTCACCGCGTTCTCGGCCGGGACCGTGACGTATTCGGCCGCAGTGCCGAAGGCGCGGCCGCGCTGCGCCTCGTAGATCCAGACGCGCTCGCCCACTCTCGCCTGGGGGACACCCGCGCCGACCTTGTCGATCTCGCCCGCGCCGTCCTGGTGAGGAATCACGCGCGGGAACGGCATCTCCATGCTGCCGTCCCAGCCGCCGCGCAATTTCGTGTCGGTCGGATTGATCCCTGAGAAATGCACTTTCACGCGCACTTCGCCGGGCGCCGGATCGGGGTCGGGGACGTTGCCGAGCACCAGGACTTTCGACGCGGGGCCTTTTCGTTCGTAGTACGCCGCCCTCATGCGAGACCTTTCTTCGCATCCGGGCGCTGGTGCCGGAAGCCGCGCTCGAAATGGCCTCGGCCTTGGAGATCGCCCTGCTCGAAAGGCAGCGAGCGCTCTAGGAAAGGCTTGACGACGAGGTTCCCGCCCGCGGCGATCAACAGGGTGTAGCCGTCGGCCGGGGATTTCATCAGGAATTCGACGGCCACGTTGCCCGCGGCGCCCGCCTTGTTCTCGACTAAGATCTGCCGGCCGAACTGCTGGGTCAGACCCTCGGCGGCCATGCGCCCGAGTATGTCGGTGAGCCCGCCGGGGGAGGTGTCGACGATGAGCCGGATCGCTCGGTTTGGATAAGTCTGTCCCAGCGCGAGCGTTGCGAAGAGCCCGAGGAGCAGACCCGCGGCGGCGCACGCGATGTTTCGCGCATGCAGGCTCCTTCTCACTTGACGCACGGAATCAGTCCCATTCGACAATCGACGCCGGGATGAGCTTGTTTTCGACTCTTTTCACTCCATCGATGGCCTTCGCGATGGCCTCGGCCCGCTTCATAATGTCCGCGTTTTCCACCACCCCGTCCAGGATCACCACGCCCATCCGGGTCTCGACCATGATGCCGGAGCGCCCCACCGTCGCCGCGCCCTCGTGAGTTTCGATCCATGCGCCGGGCGGCGCAACTTCCCGGCGCAGGGCTTCGGCGATGGCCTCGGTGATTGTCCGGTCGTCGATGTCCACCGGAGGCGCCTTCGCGGCGGATGCTTCCGCCTTTGCGACTTCGATCGCCTTGGGCGGTAAAGCCCCGGGATGCTCGCCCGGGTCGAGCTCTGTTCCTGTTGGGGTGATGTCCGTCGCAAGCGCCGTTGAAGCGGCCGCCTCGGCCTTCGCGACTTCGATGACCTTCGGCGGCAACGCCGCAGGAAGCCCGCCCGGGTTGATCTCGGCTATTGTCTGGGCAACACCCGCCGGAGGCGGGCTCGGGGCGGGGGCCTCCACTTTCGCGACCACTACGGCCTTCGGCGGTGGAAGCTTGCTCGGATCGAATCCGGCCTTCTTGAGCATGTAGTCCACGGCGGCCCTGACATCGGAGTTGGAGAGGTCCCGGAAGCCGCCCTTTGCCTTCATCGCCGTATCCGGCTTGCCTTTCAGCGCAGTCTCGTGCAGCGCAACCCTGCCCTGCGTGACACGCGGCTCCCAGTCGGCCCGGTTGCCTATTCTCGGCGCACCTGCTGCGCCGCTGGCGTGGCAAAGGCCGCACCTCGCTTCGAAGATATCCTCGTCGGCGTCGGCGGACGCATCGACCCCGGCAAAAAGACCCGCCATTCCTAGCAGCGCGGCGCAAGGCGATTTCATCGGTCTTTCTCCCGACCCCGCCCGCAAGTCTACGCTATTGCCCCGCACACGGTCATCGGAACGGAACGCTGAGATCTAGTGCGGCGCCGGGCTCGTGGCGCTTTCCCGGATGAAGTTCAGCAGGTCTTCTTCCGCAAGCGCGGGACGGCACAGCCAGCCCTGGAACTCGTCGCAGCCCTCCTTGCGCAGCACGTCGAACTGTTCCTTCAACTCGACGCCTTCGGCGATCACGTTCATGCCCAGGCTGTGGGCCATGGCGATGACCGCCCGTGTGATGGCCACGTCGTCGCTCGAGTGCGCGAGGTCGCGCACAAAGCTTTTGTCCACTTTCAGGTTGTTGATCGGGAAACGCTTCAGATATCCGAGCGAGGAGTATCCGGTGCCGAAATCGTCGATGGCGAGACGAACGCCCATCCCGCGCAGTTCTTCCAGTTTGATCACGACCTTGTCCGGGTCCTGCATCACCACGCTCTCGGTGATCTCCAGCTCCAGGTACGTCGGATCGAATCCGGTGGATTTGAGGATCTCGGCGAGCTGGGGCACGAGATCCTCCTGGCGAAACTGGGTCGCCGACAGGTTGACGGCGATCGGAAATCGCTGCAGCCCGAGGTTTTGCCAGGCCTTGCCGCGCTCGCACGCTTCGCGCAGCGTCCACAGGCCGATCGGCACGATCAGTCCGGTAGCCTCCGCAAGCGGTATGAATTTATCCGGCCCGACGAGGCCACGCTCGGGATGCTGCCAGCGCAGCAGCGCTTCGACCCCGGTGATCGCGCCGCTCTCCATGTCGATCTTGGGCTGGTAGTGGATGCGAAACTCGCCGCGCTCCAGCGCGTGCCGCAATCCGGCCTCCAGCGCCAGCTTCTCCAGCGTGTAGGTGTGCATTTCTGCGGAATAGAAGCAGTAGTTGTTGCGGCCCAGTTCCTTGGCGCGGTACATGGCGATGTCGGCGTTGGTGAACAGGGTCTTCGCATCGCGCCCATCGGCCGGGGCCGAGCAAATGCCGATGCTCACCGACAGGCCGATCTCGCGCCCGTCGATCGAGCCGAGTGCGGCGGCAGCGGCGAGCAGCTTGCGCGCGACCTCAGTGAGATTGGCTTCCTCGCCGAACTCTTCCAGCAGAACCACGAACTCGTCGCCGCCCACACGCGCCAGGATGTCGCTATCACGCACGCAGCTAAGGAAGCGTTTGGCGGCTTCTTGCAGCACCCGGTCGCCGAACTGGTGACCGAGCGTATCGTTGATCACCTTGAAGCGGTCGAGGTCGAGCATGAAAAGCGCCGCCGGCCGCCGGTGCCGCTCGACCTTGGCAAGCGCGTGCTGCAACTCCTCGTTGAACAGAACGCGGTTGGGCAGCCCGGTAAGGTGGTCGTGCGTGGCCATCCGCCGCACCGAGGTCAGCGCCGTGCTCAGCTCCTCGTTGCTGCGGTACAGCCGCAGGCGCAGTTCGCTGATTTTGCCCCCGACCACGCCAAAAAATGGAAGAAACGCCGCCATCCCCGCCCACTGGAACCATTCGACGTAGACGTTGACGGTCTCCGGCTTCAGGAACATCAGCAGGTTGATCACCAGCGCGTAGCCCGCAAGAATCATCAGCGTGACCCGGACGAACTCGCGGGTATCGAAGCGGAAAGCGCCGAACAGGAGCACGACAAGACACATGATGAGTGCAAACGCGCGCCCTTGGTTGAGGCTGAACACGACTGCCATCAGCACGGTGTTGGAGACGAGGATCTGCTGCCAGGTCAGGCTGGGATCGCTGAAGCGCAAGTTGAAGCCGCTGCGGAACACGAGATAAAACACTGCGGTGATGACCGCCATGACGACGCCGAGCGCGATGACCGACGACAACGTGATCAGGCCGAACCAGTTGGCGAGCACGAGCAAGGGAACGGAAATCATGTAGGTGATGGACGCCAGCAGGAACTGGTGCATCCGCGCCACCTGCTCGGGGTCGCGCTCGGGAGGAAACCGGGTCTTGATCATCGCGAGTTCGGCGGAACCTGAGCGGCTTGCCGCGAGCGGCAAAGTCCGAAGCAAGAGCCGCTCCCTTGAAGGCCGAGACTTTGCCGCCCCTCATGCGCATCACCGAACGAACACCGCGGGCGATGGAGTGCTCGCACCGCCGGCCGATTTGTGGTTACTAAGGCTTCGGTGATGGCCCAACGCTCCTTTTTTTTCAATAAGGGCCTGCGCGATTCTATCTCATCCTAGGACAGGAATGACAGCGGCATTTGACGGCGGTATTGCGGTGCGGCACATTGCGTTCATGCGACTCGGTTATTTCACGATGCCACTGCATCCGCCGCAGCGTGACCCGCTGCAAACGTTGCAGGAGGACCGCGAGGCGGTGGTCCTCGCAGACAAACTCGGTTTCCATGACGCCTTCGTCGGCGAGCATCTCACCGATCGCTGTGAAAACGTCACCAACAGTTTCATCTTCCTCGCTACGCTGATTGGCGAAACCAAGACGATCAAACTCGCGACCCGCACCTCCAACCTCTCGCAGTCGCGCCCTGTGCTGATAGAGCAATCGGCGGCTCGGCGAAAGCGCCACTGCGCGAAGCGGCGCGGATCTAGCATCGACCAAAGGCTGCCGGAAGGAGCACCTGTTCGGGAACAATTCTTGCGTCTTTCCCTGCCCGGGAAAGACTCCAGAATGGGTGCCTAATGCGCGCTATGACCCTGCAGATGGAAGACGAGAGCACAGAACGCAAGAACATCACCGAGAAGCTCGTCTCGGCGTTGAAGACGGGCGGCTTCGTCCTCTTCTCCCAGAAGATCGTGCAACTCACCGCCGGGAGCGCGCGTCCGTTTCAGGAGGTGCTGGTCCGTTTCAAGGAAGAAGAGGAGAAGTTGCTTCCTCCCGGAACGTTTTTTCCCATGCTGCAGGAGTACCGGCTGCTGCCGTACGTCGACCGCTGGGTAGTGAGCCGCCTTGCGACTTGGATTCAGGAGGCGCGCGCCAAGAAACCCGACTGGCCCGTCCCCGCCAACGGGATCAACCTTTCAGAGGACACGCTGCGCGAGCCGAAGTTTGCGGACTTCGTAATCAAGAACATCCAGAGCTCGAAACTGACTGAAGGGACCTTCACGTTCGAACTGGGCTGGGATACCGCCCTGCTGCTCGCCGACCCGCTGAAAAATATCCAGGCGCGACTCAAGCCTGCCGGCTGCCGCTTCACCCTGGCCGGCTTCGACGGCAGCGAGGGCTCGTTCAATTTCCTGAAGGTCGTCAAGCCGGATTTCGTGAAGCTCACCTACGCCATCGTGAAGGACATCGGCCGCTCGCTTGCCGCTTCGGAAAAAGCCGAATCGATCAGCCGGAAGTGCCACGACATGGGAATCAAGACCATCGCGGAGTACGTGGAGAGCCGCGAAGTGCTGGAGCATCTGCGGCTGGTCGAAGTGGATTTCGCTCAAGGACTGATCATCTCGGCGCCGCAGCTGCTCGCGTAACAGGGTCTCACCCTAAGGCTTGCGTTATGATCCCGCCTGGGACAGGAGCCTTTGAAGGAAAACTCGTTCGATGAATAGCAGAAACTGGCGCACACCGGGCGTCGTGCTTCTTTGCGGCGGCGCCATCCTGACGCTCTCCATGGGAACGCGGCAGGGATTTGGCCTGTTCCTGCAGCCCATGACCTTCGACCTCGGCTGGAGCCGCGAGACATTCGCGTTCGCCCTGGCGCTGCAAAATCTCATTTGGGGCGCCTCGCAGCCGTTTTTCGGCATGATCGCCGACCGCAAAGGCGCCGCGTGGGTCCTCGTCGCGGGAGCGGTGCTCTACGCAGTCGGCCTCGTTCTGATGGCGATGTCCACGACCGGCTGGCAGTTCAGCCTGGCCACAGGCCTGTTCGTCGGGCTTGCACAGGGCTGCACGACCTTCAGCATCGTCTTCGGCGTGGTTAGCCGCATCTTCCCGCCCGAGCGCCGCAGCATGGCGCTGGGCCTTTCAAGCGCAGCGGGCTCGTTCGGACAGTTCGCAATGCTGCCCTACACCGGAACGTTGATCTCGCAATTCGGCTGGTTCAACGCCCTGTTGATACTGGCCGTAAGCGCCGCCCTGATCGCGCCGCTCGCGACCGTGCTCGTCGAAAAGCGCGGCAAGGACACCTCAAACGCGTTCACGCAAAGCATCGGAGAGGCGGTACGCGAGGCCTTCGCGCACAAGAGCTTTCTGCTGCTCACCGCAGGCTACTTCGTGTGCGGGTTCCAACTCGCGTTCATCACCATTCATTTCCCGGCGTATCTGGTGGACAAGGGTCTATCGGCTAACGTGGGAATGTTCGCGCTTGCGCTGGTGGGCTTGTTCAACATTTTCGGCTCCTTCGCCTCCGGAGCGCTCGGCGCCAGATACACCAAGAAATACCTGCTCTCCTCGATCTACTTCACGCGCAGCATCGTCATCGCGCTCTTCATCTTCACTCCGGTAAGCGAAGCTTCGGTGTATCTCTTTTCGGCAGCGATCGGTCTCTTGTGGCTGTCCACCGTGCCGCTGACCAACGGCGTGATCGCAGGCATCTTCGGCGTCGCCTACATGTCGACGCTGTCGGGTTTCGTGTTCTTCAGCCACCAGATCGGCAGCTTTATCGGAGTGTGGCTGGGCGGGTATCTGTTCGATCACACCGGTTCCTACCAGGTGGTGTGGCTGATCTCGATCGCGCTCGGCGTGTTCGCCGCGCTGGTCAATCTGCCCATCGAGGAACGTCCCGTCATTCGCGCTCCCGCGCCGCGCCCGGCGCTGTAACCGTCCGTCAATTCTGAGCGAGAAACTCTCCACATGATTCCGCGAACCCTGTTTTCCCCCGAGCACGAAACCTTCCGCGACAGCGCGCGCCGCTTCATGGAGGAGGAGGTCAAGCCCCACGACGAGAAGTGGCAGGAGCAGGGCTACGTCGATCGCGACGTATGGCTAAAGGCCGGCAAGAACGGTTTTCTTTGCATGAGCATGCCCGAGGAATACGGCGGCGCCGGCGCCGACCGGCTCTACAGCATGGTGCTGATCGAGGAGCAGGCGCGGGCCAACAACTCCTCGCTCGGCTGGGGGCTGCATTCGGAGATCGTCGCGCCGTACCTGCTGAACTACGGCAGCGAAGTCCTGAGGAAGAAATACCTGCCGAAGATGGCCTCGGGCGAGATGATAGGCGCGATCGCGATGAGCGAACCGGGCGCGGGGTCGGACCTGCAGGGTGTCAAGACGAGCGCGATCCGCAAAGGCGATCGCTACGTGGTCAATGGGTCCAAGACCTTCATCACCAACGGCTGGAACTGCGACCTCGTGATCGTGGTCGCGAAAACCGATCCGACGCAAGGCGCGAAAGGCACGAGCCTCATCGTCGTGGACACTTCGATGAAGGGCTTCACCAAGGGCAAACGGCTGAAGAAGATGGGGCTGAAGGGCCAGGACACCGCCGAACTCTTCTTCGACAACGTCGAGGTTCCGTCTGAAAACCTGATCGGGCAGGAGAACAACGGCTTCGTCTACCTCATGCAGGAGCTGCCGTGGGAGCGCATGCAGATCGCGATCGCCGCGGTCGCCAAGGCCGAGGCGGCGATCCGGTGGACCATCGACTACGTGCGCGAGAGGAAAGCTTTCGGCAAGACGGTGGCGAGCTTCCAGACGACGCGCTTCAAGCTCGCTGAGCTCGCGACCGAGGCGCAGGTGGCGCGCGTGTTCGTCGACCGCTGCATGGACCTGCTGCTCGCGAAAAAGCTCGACACCGCGACCGCGTCGATGGCCAAGTACTGGGTCACCGACCTGGAGGGCAGGATAATCGACGAATGCGTGCAGCTACACGGCGGCTACGGCTACATGTGGGAGTACCCGATTTCGCAGGCCTACGTCGACGCGCGCGTGCAGCGCATCTACGGCGGCACGAACGAGATCATGAAGGAGCTCATTTCGCGCTCCATCGGACTCGGGGAAAAGCAGGGATAGGAAACAGGATACGATCGCGGCGTTGCGCCCGGTGGCGAGGTAGCGGCCGCACACGCGGCTACTTCTTCGCGGCAGGGTGGTAGCGCGCCACGATCTTCCCGTGGCTGCCGTCCTTCTTCATTGCGTCGAGCGCGGCCGAGAGCTTCTTCAGCACCCCCTGGTCCATGCCGTAGTTGCACGCCAGGAAATTCGGCGAGCTGTTGAAGGTGAAAAGGTGCTCGACGTCTTTCACGCCCGTCTGCGCGGCCACGTTCAGCGCCGAGTAATAACCCGTCACCCAGACGTCGATCTTTCCGGACTCGTTATGGTTGGTGGTGAGCTTCTGCGCGTTGATCGCGTCATCCGTCACCGTGACAACGGCCGAGCCGATGCCACTCTGGGCGAGAAACTCGATCTTGGCGTCCCCCTGCGCGACGCCGACCCTGAGTCGGCGCAGGTCATCGAGCCCGGCCGGCTTGGGGCTCAACCCCTTCTTGCCGAACGCAGCCCAGCGGTTCTCCACGATCGGCCCCACCCACCGAAAGATGCGCTCGCGATTCTCCAGCCGTGCCGTGCTGTAGATGCATGTGGCCCGGTCGCGCTGCGCGCGATCGTAGGCGTCCTTCCAGGAAAGCAGTTCGTGCTCGACCTTGACACCAGCGCGCTTGCCCATCTCGGATACGATTTCGACGGACATGCCCTTGAGCTGCTTGTTCTCGAGGTACTGGAACGGGTACGAGTCCTCGGTCACGAATCGAAGCGACTGCGCCGCTGCGGGCACCGACGCAAGGAGCGATGCAAACAAAAGAACCGGCAAAGCACGAATCGACGACGCCATGAAAGATACCCTCCTATCAACCTGCGATGTTTCAGGGCGCCTCAGAACGCGAAGGTAATACTGAGCTCAGGGTAGGTGTCGGAGCAACTCTTGTAGGTGGTCTTGCTGCAATCGAGGTAGGACTCGTACACGACCCCGGCACCCACGAAGACGTTGCGCCCGGTGGCGAGGTAGGCGCCGGCGCGGCCGCCCGCCGAATCGAGGTTTGGCAGGTCGTCGATGTAGGTGCGCCGATAGAACACGCCGACGTAGGGCGACACACGCGGCACCTGATAGAACACGTATTGCACCGACGGCGTGACCTTGTAGATGCCAGGATCGCTCCCGGTCCAGGATTCGGCGTACAGACCGATGTTGAGACCGTTCACCAGATAATAGCTGGCGCCCACACCGAGAACCAAGTAGCTCTCATCGAAGGCATAGCCGCTGCCGCCGACCACCGCCACATGGGTGCGCCCCCGGCTGAATACGCCGGCGACATCGGCGGCCGCGACCGGCGCGCCGGCCGCCATGGCGAGCACGGCGGCGACGAGCGTGGCGCCGATCCTGGTCATCAGCGAATCGCGGCCGGAGCCACCGTCGAACCGGACGCGCCCTGGATCTTCAATGGCTGCATCGTGAACGCGAACTCATAGACGCGCTTGGCCGCCAGCTCGTCGAGCTTCAGGTTCTCGAGAATGTGGATGCCGTTCACCACCAGGAAGATCTGGTGCACCGGCAGGCTCAGGTCCTTGTCGGGGTTGGGCGAGACTTCGACCGGCCAGTTGTCCGAGCCGACGAGCAGCGGATCCTGCTTGGCGATCCATTCGGCCGCCGCGACGCCTACGCCCGGCGTCGATTTCACGAAGCGCGCGTTGTCCTTGCCGTACAGCTTCCCCCAGCCGGTGTGAATGATGACGGCATCGCCGGGCTGCAGCTTCAGCTTCTGCCTCGAGAGCGCCTGCTCAAGATCGGCCACCGTGATTTCGTAGGTGTCGCCGAGCATCTCCACGCCTTTGAGCGCCGCGACGTCGATCATCACGCCGCGCGCGAAGAACGTGCCCGCGTTCTGCACGCCGAGCTTGGTGAAGCCGCCGCGCGTCGCCGTTTCGCTCACCTTGAAGCAGTTGTACAGCGAATCGCCGTGGGTCTGGTGCGCGAAGCCGTCGAACTGTGTGCCGACCTGTCCGATTTCGGTGGTCACGACCTCCTCGTTGCTGCCGCGCGTGTTCCTTCCGGTATTCATGAAGGTGCGCTTGGTATGGAGGTTGAAGATTCGCGTGCCGAAGAAGGCCATGCTGGGTCCCAGGACGTGGCCGAGCTCGATCACCTCGCCGGTCTTGATGAGCCGCGCGCCGCGGAGCACGGTCTGGGGGTTCTTCATGTGGTTGGCCGAACCGCGCTCGTCGCCCGCGCCCCATTTGGAAGGGCAGCGCTGGCTTTCAGGCGGCACATTCCATCCTTGCGCGCCGGCGGCGAGAGGGACGGAAAGCAGGGAGATTGCGGCTGCGATAGCGATGCGGTTCATGTGTTTTTCCTTAGTTGAGAATTTCGTACAAACGTTCGTCGTAAAGCGCGCCGGTCATCCCGGCGAGCTTGTCGCGGAACTCGCGCTGGTGCGCGGACATGCCGTTCGCGTCGAAGGCCTCGCGCGAGCGCCAGATCTCGAACACCGTGAAGTGGTTCGGACGGTTGGTCTGCTGCACGATCTCGTAGCGGACGTTGCCGCCGGCGTTGCGGCTCGCCTCGCCCAGGACCTTCAGCGCAGCCACGGCGTCTTCCCGGCGCGGCGGAATGACATCGACGTGGGTCACCCCATAGACCGCGCCCGGGGCCTGAGGAACGTCCATGGCTCCGACGGAGAGCGAGTTGTGAAAGCGGTCGTCGGCCGGCGCGTTGCGCAGGGCGTTGAGCTTGTCGCGGAACTCCTTCGTGCCCGCAGCCGCCATGTGGGCATCCCACGCGGCTTTGTCTTTCCAGGCGGCGGCGACGACGAACTGCCCCGGCCGGATGACGCTCCGCACCACCACCGAGCGCATGTTTCCGGCCATTGAGCGGCTCGCATCGCGATAGGACTTCAGCAGCGCGGCGGCTTCGTCCCTGGCGGTCGGCCTCGCTTCGATGTAGGTCACCACGTAGAGCGGGGTTACGTCTGCGGGAACGGCGGGGGGCGCAGCGGCGGGCGCCTGGGCGATGGCATTCACTGCGCAAAAGCATAGCAGGGCCGACAGGACGAGCGCGGCCTTATCGTGGAACTTCATGGATTCTCCTCCGGTTGCCGAATGTGACAATGCTTGCCGCAGCACCGGCGAGCACAAACCGGCGTTTCCTTCCGAATCCGTCCATCCGAGTCTCCCCGCTAGACGCTACTCCGCCACGCCCTTATTCTTCAACACCTGCCACACCTTCTCGGGCGTGATCGGGATGTCGAGGTGCGTCACGCCCAGGTGCCGCAGAGCATCCACCACCGCGTTCGCAATCGCCGGCGGCGCCCCTACGGTCGCTGACTCGCCCACGCCTTTCGCGCCGAACGGATGGTGCGGCGAAGGCGTCACGGTGTGTCCGGTCTCCCAGCTCGGCGATTCGAGCGAGGTCGGCACGTAGTAGTCCAAAAAGCTGCCGCCGGAGATGTTGCCCTCCTCGTCGTAGCTGATTTCCTCGTACAGCGCCGGGGCCAGCCCCTGGTTGAGCCCGCCGTGGATCTGCCCCTGCACGATCATCGGGTTGATGATGTTGCCGCAATCGTCGATGGCGACAAAGCGGCGCACCTTGACGTCTCCCGTGCCGCGGTCGATGTCCACCACGCAGATGTAGCTGCCGAAGGGAAAGGTGAGGTTGGGCGGATCGTAGTAGTGCGTTGCCTCCAGCCCCGCTTCCATCCCTTGCGGATGATTGGTGTAGGCCGCGAACGCACACTCCTGGATGGTCTTCGATTTCTGCGGCGCGCCCTTGACGGAGAACTTGCCGGGTTCCCACTCGAGGTCGTTCTCGTTGACTTCGAGCAAGTGCGCGGCGAGTTTCCTCGCCTTGTCGCGGATCTTGCGCGCGGCGAGTGCGCAGGCCGCGCCCGAGGTCGGCGTCGAGCGGCTGGCGTAGGTGCCCAGGCCATAGGGCGCGGTGTCGGTGTCGCCCTCTTCCACCTGCACGTGCGCCGCCGGAATGCCCAACTCCTCGGCGACGATCTGCGCGTAGGTCGTCTCGTGACCCTGGCCCTGGCTCTTGGTGCCGAAGCGCGCGATCGCTTTTCCCGTCGGATGCACACGGATCTCGGCCGAGTCGAACATCTTGATGCCGAGGATGTCGAACTGCTTCGACGGACCGGCGCCGACGATCTCGGTGAAGCTGCAGATGCCGATACCCATCAGCTCGCCCTTCTTGCGCTTCTCCGCCTGTTCCTTGCGCAGCGCGTCGTAGCCGATGGTGTCCATCGCCTTCTTCAGGGCTCCGGCGTAGTTCCCGCTGTCGTACTCCCAGCCGAGCACCGACTTGTAGGGGAACTGCTCGGGCTTGATGAAATTCTTCATGCGCAGCTCGGCCGGGTCCATGTTCAGCTTCTGCGCGAGCGCGTCGGTGGCGCGCTCGATCGCGTGCGCCGCCTCGGTGACGCGGAACGAGCACCGGTAGGCGACGCCCCCCGGCGGCTTGTGCGTGTAGGCCGCATCGACTTCGCAGAAGGCATGCTTCAGGTCGTACGAGCCGGTGCAGATGGAAAAGAGGCCCGCGGGGAACTTCGACGGATTGGCCGAGGCGTTGGTGTAACCGTGGTCCGCGACCGTCTTGATCTTCAGCGAGGTCATGGTGCCGTCCTTCTTCGCCCCGAGCTCCACCTTCATGTGGTAGTCGCGCGCAAAGGAGTCGGCCTGCAGGTTCTCCATGCGGTCTTCGATCCACTTCACCGGCTTGCCGATCACGACCGAGGCGGCGATCGCGATGACGTAGCCGGGGTAGACGGGCACCTTGCCGCCGAAGCCGCCGCCGATGTCCGGCGACACGATGCGGATCTTCTCCTCCGACAGGCCGACGTGGCCGGCGACCAACGCGAGAACGGTGCGCACCGCGTGCGGCGCCTGGGTGGTCATGTATACGGTGAGCTTCCCCTGCGCGGTATCGAAATCGGCGATGCAGCCGCAGGTTTCCATCGAGGCGACGTGGATGCGCGGGAGGTAGATGTTCTCGCTCACGACGACGTCGGAAGCAGCGAGCGCCTTGTCGGTGTCCGCCTTGTCGCCCGCCTCCCAGTGGAACGCGAGATTGTCCTTCTTGTCCTTCTTGTCCTTGCGCAGAATCGGCGCCCCGGGGGCGAGCGACTTGAACGGATCGACCATGACCGGAAGCGGCTCGTATTCGACCTCGACCGCTTCGACGCCGTCGGCGGCGATGTAGCGCTCGGTGGCGATCACCGCGCACACTTCCTGCGCCTGGTACATCACCTCGTCGATCGGCAGCACCATCTGCGTGTCCGAGGAGAGGGTCGGCATCCAGTGCAGGTTGTACTTGGCGAGCGTCGGCCCATCGATCACCGCGAGCACGCCGGGGATCTTCAGCGCTTTCGAGGTGTCGATCTTCTTGATCTTGGCGTGCGCGTACGGGCTTCTGACGATGTCCATGTACAGCATTCCGGGCAGCACGTGATCGTCGATGTACCGGCCCTGGCCGCGGATGAAGCGCGGATCTTCCTTGCGCTTCATCGAATGGCCCATGCCGCAGATCTTGGCGTCGGTTCTGGGTTCGCTCATCGCTCTCTCCTGGTGCGTTCGACTCTTCTTCGACCTACTAGCGCATTTTCTCGGCCGCATACTGCACGGCCTTGACGATATTGACGTAGCCCGTGCAGCGGCACAGGTTCCCCGAGATCGCCTCGCGGATCTCCTGCTCGCTCGGGTTCTTGTTGCGCTCGAGGAGCGCGCTGGTGGTCATCAGCATGCCCGGTGTGCAGAAGCCGCATTGCAGGCCGTGCTTCTCGGTGAAGCCCTCCTGGACGGCGTGAAGCTTGCCGCCCTGCTCCAGGCCCTCGACGGTAGTAATCTTCGCGCCATCGGCCTGCACGGCGAGCACGGTGCAGGACTTGACCGGGTTGCCGTCGAGGATGACGGTGCAGGCGCCGCAATGCGAGGTGTCGCAGCCGATATGCGTGCCGGTCATGCGAAAGTCTTCGCGGATAAGGTGAACCAGCAGCAGGCGCGACTCGACTTCCGCCTCGCGCACGGCGCCATTGATGGTGACGCTGATCTTGTGCTTAGCCATGGTCACTTCCCTCCCGCTCTCTGTACGGCCTTACGCAAAGCGCGCGCCGTCAGGACACGCGCCATTTCCTTCTTGTACTCGACCGAGCCGCGCCGGTCGGCGCTGGGCGCGCTTTTTGCCCCGGCCATCTTCGCCGCCTCGGCGATCGTCTTGTCGTCGGGCATCTTGCCGGCGAGAAACTTCGCGGCGTCCGCCGCCTCGACCGGCGTAAGGGCGGCGTTGGTGAGAGCAATCGCGGCGCGCTCGATCGCGCCCTTGGCATCCAGCGTCAGCTGGACCGCCGAAGCCGCAACCGCGAAATCTCCGGTCTTGCGCTTGAGCTTGGCGTAGGCTCCCCCGCTGCGCGCGGGCGGAACGGGAATCCGGATCTCGGTGAGGATCTCGTTGCGCGCGAGGGCAGTCTCGTAGAGCCCCTTGTAGAACTGGTTCGCCGGAATGGTGCGCTCGCCCTTCGGGCCTCGCACGACGAAGGTCGCGCCCAGCGCGAGCATGATCGCCGGCTGGTCATTCCCGGGATCGCCGTTCGCGACGTTTCCGCCGACGGTCCCGCGGTTGCGCACCAGCGGATCGGCGATCAAGGGGACCGCGTCCGCGAGAACGGGATACTTCGACCGGATGAGATCGGAACGCTCGAGCGTCGCCTGCCGCGTCATCGCGCCGATGCGGAGAGATCCGCCCTCCTCCTTGATGAAGTCGAGCCCCGGCACGCGGCCGATATCCACCAGATGCGCAAACGACGCAAGGCGGAGCTTCAACATCGGCAGCAGGCTCATGCCGCCAGAGAGCACTTTGGCCTGGTCGCCGTGGCTCGAGAGCAGCTTCACTGCCTCCTCCAGCGTTCCGGGTCGGTGATAGTCGAATGCCGCAGGAATCATCGGTCTCTCCTCTTTCGCGCTTGACGCGTTGCAAGTTCTACAGACCGGAACGGGACGGCACAACTGGGCCTGCGCGCCGCATCCTCCCGCGAGAACACCCGACGACGGGAAATTATTTCTTAGGGCTGGAAAGGGGTGCATCCCCTCGTGCTCCCCTAAAACCGACGATACCTCAGGGCACGAATCGGAGCAAGCCCTCAAGCGACGCAAGGTTGTGAGCCGACCCGAAGTGGTCCACGAAGGGGAGAGCCGCGCGCATCCCGGCGGCCTCGGGCCGGTAGCGCGCATCGCCAAGTAGCGGATTCAACCAGATAATTTTGCCTGCACGCGCCCGTAACTCGCGCATCGCGCCGGCGAGCAGCCCCGTGTCGCCGTGGTCGAGGCCGTCGCTTACCAGGATCACCGTCGTATTCCGGTCAATCAGCGTTTCCTTATAGTGGCAGACGAATTCGGCCAGGCACGCGCCGATGCGCGTGCCGCCCGACCAGTCCGGAACGCCCGCGGCAAGCCGCTCGAGGCTTTGAGGAATTCGGGCCGGGGCGATCATCCGGGTGGCGCGAACCAGCGTCGTATTGAACGCGAAGATCTCGACGCGCTTAACGACGCGGCGCAGCGCGAACGCAAAAGCGAGGAGTACGCGGGTATAGGCGTCCATCGAACCGCTGGTGTCGTACAGGACCACGAGGCTCGGTTCGTCGATCGCGCGGGCGCGGCGCGCGAGCTTCAGGAACTCGCCTTCGCTTGCGAGCGAGCGCCGAAAGCTGCGGCGAAGATCGACCACGCCGCGGGCGGCGGTGGGTACCAGGCGGCGACTCCTGCGCGTGGCAAGCCTCAAGGCGAGCCGAGCGAGCAGCCTTTCCATCGCCGCAAGTTCGCTCGCCGAGAACTGATCGAAGGGCTTGCGGCGCAGCACCGCTTCCGGGCTGTAACCTGGGAGGGCTCCTTCGGGAGCCTGCTGCTCATCCGGCGCGTCGAGGCGCACGCGCTCTCCGTCCCACCGCCACCGGGGGGGACCGCGATCGCTGCGCGTCAAGGCCTGACGCAGGGCCGCGTGCTCGGGCGCACGGCTCCCGCCCCAATACTGCTCGAACAGCCGATCGAACGTCCCCCAGGCGTCGCGCGGCACCTTGAAAGCGATGCGCAGGGCGCGATGCACTTCGGCGCGGTCGAGCAGGTCAACCAGCGTGAGCACCGCAGCGGCATCGATCTCGTCGCCCAGGCCCACGCGCACGCCGCAATCGCGCAGGGCACCGGCAAATCTCGCAAGCTGCGCGACGATGCCGTGTGCGCCAGTCATCCGGTCAAAATCGCTCAATCCCTTGCCGACGCGTACGCGACGAGCTCGGTGACCGCCTCTTCACGCGTCGATTTGATGTCGTGCTCGTCCTTGAGCAGGCAGCCGAGCGTCGCGCGCACCGTTTCGGCGTCGAGTGCGTCGCGGTGCAGACGCACGAGCGCCTGCGCCCAATCGAGCGTCTCGGCGACGCCGGGCAGCTTGCGCAGCTCCCGGGCGCGCAGCCGCTGCACGAAGCGCGTGATGGTGCGGGCGAGCTGCTCGTTCACCCCCGGCACCTTGCTGTGCAGAATGCGCAGCTCCTTCTCGAAGTCCGGGTGCTCGATGTACAGATACAGGCAGCGCCGCCGCAGCGCGTCGCCGATCTCGCGCGAGCGGTTCGAGGTGAGCACGACCAGGGGCACATGCTCGGCCCGGATCGTCCCCAGCTCCGGGATCGTGATCTGAAAATCCGAGAGCACTTCGAGCAGAAAAGCCTCGAAGCCCTCGTCGGCGCGGTCGATCTCGTCGATCAGCAACACGGCCGGTCCTTCGCGGCGGGTGATCGCGCGCAGCAACGGGCGCTCGAGCAGGTATTCGCGTCCGAAGATGAGCTGCTCGAGCTTCTCCGGGTCGCGCGCTTCGCGCTCGGCGATCTTGAGGCGCAGGAGCTGGCGCTGATAATTCCACTCGTAGAGCGCCGTGTTGGTGTCCAGCCCTTCGTAGCATTGCAGCCGGATCAGATCGGTCGCGAGCATCCGCGCAAGAACTTTCGCGATCTCGGTCTTGCCGACCCCGGCCTCGCCTTCCACCAGAAGCGGCTTTTGCATCTCCTTTGCGAGATAGACCGCGGTCGCAATGGCGGGCTCGGCGATGTAGCCGCAGCGCTCCATCGCAGCCTGCGTGGAACGGATCTCCTCGTTCATGAGCCGCGCGTGCGGGAGCCGACGTAGCGCGTGGAATCAGCGAGGAATTTGGTGCGGCAACCCGCGCAGCAAAAGTAGTACTGGACGCCGCGCACTTCGGCGCTGTGAGACGCCCCCGCGATCGCTACGCTCATGCCGCACACCGGATCGGTCGCCTCGCGCGCCGTTTTGGCCAGCAGCTCCACCGTCGGCGCGTCCTGCGCGTCCTGCGCCTCCTGCGCCTTCGCCGCCGCGCGGCGCCGCTCGACGATCTGAGCCATGATGCTCACGGCGATCTCCTCGGGGGTGCGCGCGCCGATGTCCAGGCCCGCCGGCGCCGCGATCCCCGCCAGCGCCTCGCGCGACACCCCGCGCGCAAGCAACGCGTCGCGCAGCTGCGCGAAACGCTTGGGACTTGCGATGACGCCGAGGTACGCCGGCGCGTGCGCGGCGACCGCTTCGATCGCTTCCAGGTCGCGCTCGCCCATGGTGGCGACGAGCACGTGCGCGCCGCGAGGCACGGCATTCGGGGACATCGCGCGCGACACGCTCATCGCCTCGGGAAAGGCCGCCTTGTCGGCATCCGGATCGACGACGTCGACGCGGTAGCCCATGGCGTGGCCGATCCGCGCGAGCACGCGGACGGCGGGCGAGCTTCCGAACAGGAGCAGGCGCGCGACGGGCAGTACAGGCTCGACATAGATTTCCACGGTACCTCCGCTGTCGCAAGTCATGGGAAGCGCGACGACCCCGGCGCGCCGGTCTTCGTCCGGTTCCGGCGAGAGGCTGAGCAGCCGCGGCTCGCCGTCGGCGATAGCCCGCAGCGCTTCGCGCAACACGGTCGATCGCGTGCAGCCGCCGCCGACCCAGCCGTGATAGTCGCCTTTCGCCGTCACTACGGCGGCATCGCCGACGCGCGCCGAGCTGGGCGGCTCGCGCCGAACCACCGTGACCAGAGCGAAGCGCTCTTCGCGGGAGGAGAGGCTCGCGGCGAGTGCCAGCAAATCAGGGTGCAAGACGAACGTGCTTTCCGGAAAAGATTGCGGGTCATTGTAACCCTCCCGCAGATCTCACCGCCGATCGTGCCGGCCTGGGCGGGGCAGATCGACCTCGAGGAAGCGACGCCGTCATACGCGCGTAGGGCAGTCGCGCAGCCGACGCACCTGCTCGACTTCCCCGACATTGCCTGCTGCTGAAACCGGGGTTACCGGGTTCAGGTTTGCCCTCAGGTTTGCCCCTAAGAGATATCGGGTTTATCCTGAGCGCCTGTCAGGAAAGTGTCGGAAATGTCGAAAATACGTCAGGAAACTGCGCTACTGTTCTGTTTACCTGTGACTTATTGAGTAGCGTTCCTTTGTGTATGGCTATAGAATGCATCCCGTATTCTACTGAAAGGAGTGATGACATGAGAATGAATAGGTTCGTTCTGGCTGCGGTTCTGAGCATGGGGCTGGCATCCGGCGTTTCGCACGCCCAGTCCACGTCCGGCACCTTCAATGTGAACATCACGCTGACTTCAGCGTGCACGCTTTCCGCGATAACGGCTTTGGATTTCGCGTACACCTCGCTTCAGGTCGCGGCCCAAGCCGCGACTGGCGGAGGGCTTACCGTGAGCTGCACCAACACTCTGCCCTATACGTTCGGGCTGCAGACGGGGGCAGGGGCTGCCGTTCCGCCCGGGGCCGCCTCGATTACCCCGCCCGCCGATAACGTCGTGAATCTGGTCTATACCTTGACCCGGCCGGCAGGCGCTACCGGCAACGGTCTTGCACAGGCGGCCACCATCACCGGCACGATGGCGGGTGGTCAGGCAGGTACCTGTGCGACGGCATCTTGCACCAACGCCGCCGCCATCAACAAGACGCACACCCTCATCGTCAACTTCTGATCCCGGGGTCCTGGGAGTCCTGATCGTGCGCGGGCTTTCGATCAAGCGCGCGGTTCTTGCCCTGAGCGCGCTCGTCGCCGCCGGCCAGTGTCTGGCCGGCTCGACGAGCGGGGCGTTTGGCATTGACATCACGTTGGCGCAGCCGGGCGCTCCAGCGGCGCCGGCGCCCTCAACCGGGACCTGCGTCAGCCAGCCACCGATGACCGGCTCGACGGTCAAAGTCGTGTGCCAGTACCTCGGACTCCCCGGTGGGACGTTCACCTACTACTTCAACCCCAGTTTGCACCAGGTGCCCGATTCGGCGGAACCGTTCATCGGCGCCGGCACAGTCACGGCAGGGCGCGTCTACAGCGTGGGGGACTTGGACGGGTCGATTGAATTGCTGGTCAGTTACTAGCCGGATTTCGCGCTGCTGGACTGGCGGCATGAATCCCGCACCTTACCGACGCTTTCCTGCCTTCACCTGGGGGGCGCGCGCCGCTGTTTTCCTGCTGGCGTTCACCGCACTCGAAAGCGCACTTGCCGGGGTGTTCTCCGTCACCCCGGTACGCATCTACATGACCCCCAGGGACCGCGCCGTGGCCGTGACGATCACCAACGATGGGGACAGCCCGGTGGTATTGCAAGCCGACCTGCACGAGTGGACGCAGACGCCCGACGGCAACGATGAGCTCGCGCTCACCGAAGATCTGATCCTTTCACCGCCGATCATCAAGCTCGCCTCCAAAGCCCGACAAGTCGTGCGGCTCGCGCGGCTCAAGCCCGCGGATGCTTCCCGGCAGCTCATCTACCGTCTCATTCTGAGAGAGCTGCCCGAAGTCACGGCGCCCAAAGATACGATCCAGGTGCCGATTGCCCTGGCGCTGTCGATGCCGGTATTCATCACGCCGCCGCCGGCAAGGCACGCGATTGCTTGCGGGGCCAGCCGCAAGGACGAGCAATCCATCGCCGTGAGCTGCGCGAACAGCGGGTCTGCCTACGCACAGGTGCGCGAAGTCCTGGTGAAGCAGGGCGCGCAGGTGGTGGCGCGTTTCGAAGGCGGCGCCTATATCCTGCCCGGCGCTCGCGTACTCATTCCGGTCAAGCCGGAACGGGCCGTGCCGAGCGGCGCGCTGCAGCTGACGGTCACGTTCGACGACGGCAAGACGCAGACTTTCGACGTAACGGTTGTGTGACGGGTGAAGGATTTCCATGAGCCCCCTGTTGACCCCATGCGCCGAGTCTTCTTTCTCCTGGCGCTGGCTGCCGCTGCATTAGGCAGCCATAGCGCAAGGGCCCAAATGACGCCCTCGCAGACCCCTGCCGCCGCGCCGACCCAACCGGCGCCAGGCCGACCTGCGGCCGAATTCGAGCAAAGCAACCTCGTCCCGTCGCCGGCCCCGCCTTCCGGCCCCGTTAGCCTGGTCCCGTTGGAGGTTTCGATCAACGGCGCGCGTGCGGGAAGCTGGGTCCTGCTCGATCTCGGCGGCGCGTTGCACGCCCCGCTCGATGCGTTTGAAGAGTGGCGGCTCAACCGCAGGCCCGACACGCAGGGCGTCTGGTACCGCGGCCAGACTTGGTATCCGCTGTCTTCGGTGCCCGGGTTCGAGGCGCGGTTTAACGCCGCCAACCAGTCCCTCGATCTGAAATTCATGGCGTCCGCATTTACCACCACACGCCTGACCCAGGCGCTCGCGCAGCGCCCCGCCCTGACCACGCCACTGACCTCGGGCTTCGTCAACTACGATCTCAACTACACCCAGAGCGCCGCGCGCGACGCGCCCACCACGAAGGAGTTGGGCGCGCTGATGGAATTGGGGGTTTCCAACGCGGCGGGTGTACTCACCAGCACTTACGTCGGCCGAAACCTGACCAGCGACGACCCGAACGCCCCGCGAAACGTGCGCCGGCTCGAGACCACCTTCACTCGGGATTTTCCCGACGACAACGCAAGTTTGCGCCTGGGCGATACCGCCACCCGCATCGGGACATGGGGCCGGTCCGTTTACTTCGGCGGCGTCCAGTTGACGCGCAACTATACGCTCTCTCCCGGCTTCATCACGCAGCCGCTTCCGGTGCTCGCGGGTCAGTCGAGCACCCCGAGCACGGTCGAACTCTACATCAACGATGTGCTGCGCCAGACTTCCCAGGTGCCTGCGGGCCCGTTCACGATCGACAACTTTCCGCTGCTCACCGGCAGCGGCCAGGCGCAGTTGGTGGTGCGCGACCTGCTCGGACGCGAGACGGTGCTGGTGCAGAACTTCTTCAGTCACACCTATTTGCTCAAGCAAGGCTTGAGCGACTGGAGCGTGGATATCGGCGCGGTACGCAACAACCTGGGCATCGAGAACGCCGACTACGGCGAGCGTTTCGGCTCCGGACTGCTGCGCTACGGCGTCAGCAACGGACTGACGCTTGAGACCAAGCTGGAGGTGGGCCAGGACGCGAGCGGCGCCGGGGTGGGCGCGAGCATGGCGCTGCCGGGACAAATGCTCGGCCAACTGGCGGTTGCAGGCAGCCGCGACGATGCCGCCAACACGGGAGGTCAATGGCTGGCGGGGATCGAGTATTGGAGCCTGCGCCACGGGTTCACGCTGCGCGCCGAAGGCGCGTCGCGCGACTATCGGCAGGTCGGCCAGAATACGGCCATGCCGCCGTATCGCCTGCAGCACCTGGCGAGCTACACCTATTCCACGGGACGCTTCGGAAACATCGGACTCGTCTATGCCGATGTCGAGACCTACGAAAATGGCACGCTGACGACCTATTCCGCCAACTACACGATACGTATCGGCGAGCGCAGCTCGCTCACGTTCAGCGCGGTCCGCTCGGAAGGCTCGACCGAATCCAAGGCCTTCGGCATGAGCCTGCTGATTCCCATCGACAGCAAAATCACCTCCACCGCCAGCACCACGCACCGGGCCGGCCACACCGATGGGTACGTGAGCGCCAGCAAGGGAATCAGCATCGATTCTGGCGCCTCTTGGCGTGCGATGGCGGGAAGGCGCACCGAAGAAAACTACGGCGAGGGTGGCTGGTACTACCAGGGCGGCCACGGCCAGGTCGCCGCCGATGTGAGTGCCTCCGATACGCAGCAAACGCTGCGGCTCGGCGCGCGGGGCGGGCTGGTGCTGATCGATGGACAAGCGTTCGCCTCGCGCAAGGTCCAGGACAGCTTCGCGCTGGTGGAGGTGCCCGGTTACCCCAATGTGGGCGTGGGATTTCAGAGCAGCATCCTGACCCGCACCGATTCGAGCGGAAAAGCGCTGGTCCCGAGCCTGCTGCCCTATCGCCCGAACAGCATCCGTCTTGACCCGAGCGAACTGCCGATCAGCGCCGAGCTCGACACCATCGAGATGATCGTGGTGCCGCCGGCGCGCTCCGGGGTCAAGGTTTCGTTCCCGGTACGCTCCGGGCGAGCGGCTTTGATCAAGATCCTGCTCGAGGACGGCGCGCCCGCCCCCGCCGCCGCGGAGATCGAACTCGTGGGCGACAGCAAGGAGTTTTTCGTCGCGCGGCGAGGCGAGGCGTTCATCACAGGCCTACAGGCGAAGAACACCCTGCGCCTGAAATGGAACGGCCAGTCCTGCACGTTCAGCGTCGAGCTGCCCGAGAGCAAGAGCGACGACATCGCCCGCGTCGGGCCCATAACTTGCTCCGGAGTGAAGCGATGAATACTGCGCTCCGAAAATTGCGGCAAACCGTGAGATTTGCGCTCGCCTTGACGGCGTGCGCCGCCGCCTTCGAGGCGAGTGCAGCCTTTGATTGCAACGGCGGCGTCTCGGTAACGTCCATCTCAACGGTCTACTCTCCCAGCGTTCCGACCCCGAACGACTCGACGGGCAGCTGGACGGTATCGTGCACGCGCCTGCTGGCGGACCCGAACACGGTGACCTTCTATTTGGGCGCCAACAATGGGATTCATTTCGGTGGAGGGTCCCGTCGTGTGCAGCTCGGCGCCACCGCTAACCGATACAATTACGGGCTCTTTCGCGACGCGGGCCACACCCAGCCCTGGCTGGACACGAACAACCTCGGTAATCGCATCGCCGTAACGATGAACTTCGGCGTCGCGCTTTCGGCAACTACCTCTGGTGCGTTTTACATGCGCGTGCCTCAAGACCTGACGCCCACTCCGGCGGGAACCTACACCGACACCGTGACCGGGAACCTGCGTGGTCATCCCGGGGCGAATCCGATGCCCGTCTTCGGCATGACCGTGATCACCACCAACACTTGTCAGATTTACAGTCCGCCCGGAAACGTCAACTTCACTTACACCTCGTTCCAGGTCGCGGCTGCCGCGGCGAGCACGTCCTTCGGCGCGCGTTGTACCCTCGCCCTGCCGTACGGGATGGCGCTCGACGCCACCTCGGGCACGCTGCTCGGCCTGAACTACACGCTGGCTCTCCCCTTCCCCCCACCTCCACCCTTCAACGTTATCGGCACCGGCATCACGCAGACTCACGCCATCAACGGCTCCATCGCGGGGGGGCAGGCGGGCACCTGCGCCACAGCCGTCTGCTCAGGAAGCCAGACGCGTACCCTAACCATAAGCTGGTGAGACCGCTCGCCGAGGCGAGCACAAGCGCAGTGCATAGGTCCATGGTTTTCCGAATGAGCACGCAGGGCGGGTTGGTGCTGATCGATGGACATGCGACGTCGAGCTGCCCGAGGGCAAGAGCGACGACATAGCCCACGTCGGGCCCGTAACTTGCTGCGGAGTGTAGCGATGAATACTGCGCTCCGAAAATTGCGGCAAACCGTGACATTTGCCCTTGCCCTGACGGCGTGCGTCGCCGCTTTCAAGGCGAGCGCGGCCATTACCTGCAACGTCGCGGTAACGTCCATATCGACGGTCTACGATCCCACCGTTGCGACCGAGAACCTCACGACGGGCAATTACACGGTATCGTGCACGCGCCTAGGGACAGACCCTAACACGCTGAATTACACGCTGGGCGCCAACGACGGGCTACAGCCCACCGGAATCACCAACCGCGTACAACTCGGCGCCAACCGATACAGTTACGAGATCTATCGCCTCTCACCGTACAACGTCTTCAATAGCTGGGAGGACTTTCTCGCCTTCCTGCGCTTCGCCGGAACAGTCAACTTCGGCGCCTCGCTAGCAGCAAGTCACTCTGCTCCGTTTACCTTGCGCGTGGCGGGAAGCCAACCGGTCGTTCCGGCCGGAACCTACACCGACATCGTGACCGCGACGCTGCGCAGCGGGGCCGTCATACTCAATACGACCACCTTCGGCGTGTCGGTGATCACTACCAACAGTTGTCAGATTTCCGTTCCACCCGGAAATGTGAGCTTCGCCTACACCTCGTTCCAACTCGCTGCTGCCGCGGCGAGCACGTCCTTCGGCGCGCGCTGCACCTCCGCGCTGCCTTACACGATGGCGCTGGATGCCACCTCGGGCACCCTGCTGGGGCTGAACTACACACTGGCGCTGTCGGCGGCCGGTGGCACCGGGACCGGCATCACACAGACCTATTCAGTCAACGGCAGCATCGCGGGAGGCCAGGCGGGTACCTGCGCCGTTGCCAGTTGCGTAGGCAGCCAGACCCGGACCCTAACCGTAAGCTGGTGAGGCCGCTCGCCGATCGAACCGCAAGCAGCGATGACTACGCCCCGAAAATTGCGGCACACGCTGAAATTTGCGCTGGCCCTGACGGCGTGCATCGCTGCTTTCGAGGTGAGTGCGGCCATTACCTGCAAGGTCTCGGTAACGGCCATCTCAACGGTCTACTATCCCACCGTTGCGACGGCGAACGACTCGACGGGCAGCTACACGGTGTCGTGCACGCGCCTGGGGACCGACCCTAACACGGTGACCTACCCGCTGGGCGCCGACAATGGGCTGCACGCAGCGAGCGCCCAAAATCGGGTACAGTTCGGCGGCGGCGCCAACCGATACAACTACGAACTCTATCGCGACCCGGCGTTCACCCAGGTGTGGGGAAACACCAGCGCCTCGCGCCGCTCCGTAACGGTCAGCTTCGGCGCCGCGCTCAATGCAAGTCAATCCGGTCCGTTTTACATGCGCGTGCCTGGAAGCCAGCCGGTCGATCCGGCGGGAACCTACACCGACACCGTGACCGTATCGCTGTTTGCACCCGGACTCAATCCGACGGCCAAGTTAAACATATCCGCGATCACCACCAACAGTTGCCAGATTTTCATTGCGACCGGAAATGTAAACCCCGCCTACACCTCGCTCCAGGCGAGTACCTGCGCCGTGGCCATTGGCTCGGGCAGTCAGACCCGGACCCTCACCGTAGGCTATTGAGGCCGCTCCGGCGGCCGTGCATAGTATTGCGCTGCCTCCATTGCCAGTCTACCTCAGAGCACACTTTTCTCTTCCCAATCCCGCCAGCCGGCCAGCAACGGGAAATATAAACCCAGCTTGACGCCGCGAGAATCAGACAGAGCGGCGGCGTAGCGTTCGAGCTGCGCGCGGTAGCGCTCTTTCTCCCGCTCGAGAAACGCTGCCACGTCGGCGCCCTCATGGCTGCTCGTCTTGTAGTCCACGATCCAGCGCTTGCCATCCGAATCCACGAAAGTCCGGTCGATGATGAGCGTGCGGCGCTCCTCATCGATGAGAGCGGTCAGTCGGTATTCGCTGCGCGACTCCCGCTGTGGCCCGAGCAGCCAGCGTCCGCGCGGGTCCTCGAGCGTGTTACCCAGGGCCGTTACTACACGAGCGGTCGCCGCATCCAGTTCAGATTCCGCAACGCCGCGCGCGGCAAGCTCCTGCCGGAATGGATCGCGCATCGCCTCCACGCGCGTCTTGTCCCAGCCGCGCAACTCATCCTCCGCGATTCGCTGCAACCAACGGTGCACAACGGCGCCGACGTGGCGCGCGGTCTCCCCCACCCAGGAGAATTCGATGGCTTCCTGCACGCCCACTTCTTCGGCCGGCGCAGACCAAATGACCCCGGGCGGAGCATCCGGAAGCGTCCAATCCAAGGGCAATCGCCGCAGATCCTGATCGACGGTCTGACCACCCCCCGCGCTCCGCGCGGACCCCTCCTCGTCGAGGAGGGGAGATGATCGGGCTGCTTTGACAAACTCGGTTTCGACCGCGGGCCAGAGCTTGGCAAGCAGCGAGCCCGCGTTGGGAGATTTCGGTTCGGGCTGACGGGCGCTCGTGTCTAGGCCCACGTCACCCAGCAGGTGGAGATGTCTTTTCGCGCGGGTTGCGGCGACGTACAGCAGCCGGACGTCCTCGTGGCCGTCCTTTTCCTTGTCGAGGGAGCGGATGTACTGGTAGGTGGGGTCTTTAGTGCTTCCGGTCGGATTGATCGGGGCGAGAAGGAGCTCCCCACCACCCCCTGCGCTGCGCGCGGACCCCTCCTCAGCGAGGAGGGGATTTTCTATTCTGGGACGCTCCATCCAGACGAAGAGCTTGCGCTCCTCGCGGCCGGTCCCCGACCCGAGCCCGGGAACGATGATGGTGTCGAATTCGAGCCCCTTCGCCTTGTGGATGGTGAGGATCTGCGGACTGGCGGCATCGGCGTGCAAATCGGGCAGCGCGTAGAGATTATCGAGCCCTTCCTCGAACGCAGCGGGATCGGCGATCTCGCCCGCATCCTCGGACCGTTCGAGGTAGTCGAGATAGATGTCGGCGTCCTCGAGGTCGGTGACGTTTCCGACGCACGCGGGCCCGCCGAGCGCGAGCCACGCGCCCTCGACGCGGTCGCGCAGGGAGCCGCGCAGCCGGTTCGCGAGCGCGTGGCCAAGCACTTCGCGCAGACGCGCAAGGCGCGCGAGGCCGTCCGCGGAAAGGCGCGCGAGGCGGACGTCGTCACGCATGAGGTTCCACAGGATGTCCCTGTCGTTCTCGACGCGGACGCTCACCGCAGATCGGCCGCCGAAGCCGCTCTCCGAAAACAGATCCCGCTGAATCGGGGGTGACTTTCCCTCACCCTGAGAGGGAGAGGGGATCGGATTGTTGGTGTCCGTGGCCGCCAGCTCATACAGATCGGCGAGGGTGAGGCCACACCAGGGCGCGCGCAGACAGGCGAGCCACGAAAGACGATCCGCAGGATGCGAGAGCACGCGTGTGAGCGCGAGCAGGTCCTGCACCACCTGCCGGTGGCCGAGCTCCTCGATTTCGATCGCGCGGAAGCGCAAGCCCTCTTTCTTCAGCTTCGGCACGATGCGCTCGAGATGGCTGCGGCTGCGCACGAGAATCGCGACCGTGCCCTGGCTTTGAGCCTGCGCGGCGAGCACCGCGACCTGCGCGGCTTCGCTTTCGGCGTCGCCGTTCCAAAAAGGCCACACGCGCACCGCGTCGGTATCGGCATCGGCATCAAACGGATTCTCGGCCTCGCAGCGCGTATACGGCACCGCGCCTGATGCGATGTCCTCCGTGCGCGGCATGATCTCCCCGAAAGCGCGGTTCACCCAGTCCACTATGCCGGCCTGCGAGCGGAAGTTCACCGAGAGCGTGAGCGGCTCAAGGTGCACCGTGCCGATGCCGCCATGGCGCGCGCGCAGGAACAGACCCACTTCCGCCTCGCGGAAGCGGTAAATGGACTGCATCGGATCCCCGACCAGAAAGAGCGTCCGACCGTCGTCCTGCTGCCAGCCGGCCGTGAGCTTCTCCAGAAGTTCGAGCTGGGTGAAAGACGTGTCCTGGAACTCGTCGATGAGAATGTGGTGGATGCGGTAGTCCAGGGATAGCAGCAGGTCGGTCGGAGCGTCCGCTCGCCCGAGCGCCATGCTCGCGCGTTGCGCGATCTCGACGAAGTCGGCTCGCCCTCGCGCGGCGAAGACGAGCTTCAACTCCGCCACCGCGAGCGGCAGGACCTGCGTGATCGCTTCGAGCGCTTCCCACTGCGCTTCCGCATAGCGCTGCGACGGCAACCCGGGGAGCGTCGCGAGCGCCTCGCGCAGCGCCTCATTCCCGGACAGCGCCTGTGCGGCGGCGTTCTTCTTGCGCCACTCGCCGTCGCGCCTGAGGAGGTTGGCGGCGAGCTGCTTCCAGCCTTCGACGTCTTCATCGGCGGGAAGCACCACCCCGGCCGCTTCGCTGCCACCCCTCCTCGCCGAGGACGGGAACAGAGCCTTCGCCTTCGCGATCTGCGCGCGGCATTCGAAAGCAAGCGCAGCTTCAAGCGCTTCGCGGTCGTGCGCGCCGGAGAGATTGCGCAGCCAGTGGTCGCGGCGCGCGAGCATGCCGGCGAGCAAGTTTTCGGCGGTTTCGACGTTGTTGTCGAGATAAGCGAGGAGCTTCGCGACCAGATCGGAACGCTTACCCTTCTCCTCGAGCAGCGCGAGCGTGGCGCGCGCCGCTTCGCGGTAGAGCGGGCTTGCATCCTCCAGCGGCTCGGGCTGCGCGCCAAAAGCCGCGAGCACCGGCATCTGGCGTGTGAGCGAGGCGCACAGCGCGTCGAAGGTCTGGATGCGAAGCCGCGCGGCGTTCTCCTCCAGCTTCCAGCCCCGCGCGCGGTCGCGCTCGAGCGCAGCGCGCGCGTGCTCCCAGGTAAGGGCACGGTGCGGCTCGGACGGACAGGGTTCGCTGCGCGCCGCGGCGAGCGCATCGAATACGCGCTTGCGCATCTCGGCCGCGGCCTTGATGGTGAATGTAATCGCGGCTATTTCTTCCGGCTGCGCGACGCACGAGAGCAAAACGAGGTAGCGCTGGATCAGAAGCTCGGTCTTCCCCGAGCCCGCCGGCGCCTGCACGATGAAGGAGCGCGCCGGGTCGAGCGCTCGCTTGCGCGCGCCCAGATCGGCGGCCGCATCGCTCATTTCGATTCCCCGAAACCGCCGCCCTCGTCATCGGCCAGCGGGGCGCCGGTGCGCTCGTAGATGCGGCAAAGGGGCTTCACCTCGCAGTAGAGGCAGGTCGCGAGCTTGTGCTTGTCCTTGGGGTCGACCCGCGCCTCACCGGAGGCGAATTCGCGCCCGAGGGTTTCGAGCTCGTTCCGCCAGCCGGTGAGCAATTCGTCCCATGACCCATACTGCTTCGCCGCCTTGGACCGCTGCCTGGCGAGGGTACCCACTTCGGGGATCAAGCCTTCTTCGCACGCGATGCCCTTGAACTCCATCTCACCCACCTTCACGCACGCAAAGGCTACGGCGGCGACGTCATCGGTTGCATTCTCTTCGCGGGTTACCGCATAAAGGGGTAGCTGCGGCTCGTCGGGGCGCGCGCCGAGCCAACCGCCGACGTTTGCCTGGCCGGTCTTGTAGTCGAGGATGGCGCAGGCGCCTCCTTGCAGCCGGTCCATGCGGTCCAGCTTCGCGTTCACCGTGACGCCTCCGAAGCTCACTGCACGCTTTTTCTCGATCTCCGCAATCTCGAACGCGGGGCGCTGTTTCTCGAATTCCAGCCAGGCGCGGCCGAGCTTCACAAGGCGCTCCTTCTCCAGTTCGGCGAAACGGCTCTCGAGCGCATCGGGCCGCGACCAGCGCAGGCGCCCAATTGCCGTGTCGGCGGCGACCGCGAGCAGCGCGTCTAGATCGCGATCGGAAGCCGCGTCCAGGTGAGCCTTCGACTTAAGGTCCGCCCAGACCTTGGCAAGCATTGCGTGGACAAGCGTTCCCCGGTCGCGTGAGTCGGGCCCCGGCGTCGGAATTTCCAATCCTTTCGCGGCGAGCCGGTGAATGGCGAAAGCGCGGAAAGGACATGCCGCCTGATCGCCGAATACGGAGGTGCCGCCCGAGCTCGGTGCATTTTGGGGAATTGCAGGAGCGCGTGAATCGGCTTCACGCTCCTCGTCCCGCGCGCGGCGGATCGCGGCGCGCAGGCTGTCGTAGCCGGGTAGCGCGAAGTCTTCAAGCTTCGTTTCCGGAATATCGCGGATGAGCGGGCTGGGCACGAGCTCGCGATCTTCCTCGCGCAGCGGATGCGAAAGCACGACCTCGCCCGCCGCCTTGAGCCAGCCTTGCGTTCTGCGCCGGTCGAGCTCGAGCGAGGATGCCGCGGAGGATTCAGGCACTCCCGCAGCGCGCTGCAGCGCGACGGGAATGAACGGGGTCGGGCGCGCAGAAATCGGCCATGCCTCGTCGGTAAGCCCCATCACCCAGAGATAGTCGAATTCCATTCCCGTCGCTTCGATGACGCCGAGCACTTGGATCGGCACGTCGGGGGTCTCGGGTTGGAACGGCGTGTCGGCAGCTATGCGCCCCAAGCGCGCGCACGCGTCTGCGAAGCGCATGCGGCCTGCGACGCGGTCGAGCGCGGCGAAGCCGGCGATCGCTTCGTGGAACTTCTTGAGCGTCTGGTACTCGGCCGAGCTCAAGGGGCGCTCATCCCCGGGAAATCCGGTCAGATCGAGCAACCCGGAAATTGCCTTCCCCCACTCCGCGGGGCGCCTGGAGCCGGTGAGGTTTTCCCTGCCGAATTTCGCGAGATCGGACAGGCGACGCGAAAGGATGGGGCACGGAGGCACGCGGTAGGGATTGTTCGAAGCGGTGAGCTTCGCAATCGCGCGGCGCAGATGCTCTACATCGATCTTCGCTCCCGCAACCCGGCGCAGCTCGGCATCGAGCCGCGCACGATTCGTCAATTCCGCTTCGGCGCCGGCGATAAAAGGCGAGCGGATCAGCCGGCTTGCCCGCAGAAACTCGACTTCCCCGCGGGCGACGTCCAGAGCAAGGAATGCCGCAGTGACGACCGGATACGATGACAGCGGCTCGGCGAGAGAGATGTTGAACGGCAGCAGCTTTTCTTCCCTGCCGTCAGGCAGGACGTGACCAGGCGCTAGCGCCTGAGCGAAGATGCGCCGAACCGCGTTGCGCGACTTGGCGAGGTCTGGAACAACGATGCCGATGCGCGTTTTGGGATTCGCCTCCAGCCGATCTCTCGCCCAGCGCGCGGCGGCGTGGATCTCATCTCTTGCAGAGGTCAGCGCGATGCGACACGAGCGAGAAACTCGCTCGTCGGGCCTGCAGGCGAGCACTCCGGTGCCCGCGGCCCGGAGCGCCGTGAAAAACTCGCCTTGTTGCGGGGTGAGAGTATCGAAGCCGTACGCGACCAGCACCCCCGGCTTGCGCACGGCGGCGTGCGCGAGGTGCGGCGCGATGATTTCTGGCAGGCGTGCGCGGTCGGTATGGTGGTCGCGCTTCGTGATGCCCTCGTAGCGCCAGACCCAGTCGGCAAAAGCCTTCGCATCGTCGTTCGCCGGATAGCCCTTGAGACGCGGCAGAAGCCTCCACGCATGCGCGATCTCCCAGGCGGCTCGCGCTTCCGCAGCGGCGCCCGGTACGGACAACAGCGTCTTTCCCGCTTCGCTCGCCCCGATAGATTCTTCCCAGAGCGCCTGTGCCTGCGCGCTCGAGAGCAGGATAGGAAGCTGGGTCGCCAGCTCCGAATAGAGCGCGTCCTCGTAGAGGCGTTCGACGAGCGCGGGAAACGGCAGAATGTCGGCGGACTCCCAGTGACTGAAGCCGCGCGCGATCTGATGCGAATCGAAATCGCGCGCAAGCGCGCCGGGAAGGCGCCGGTTGGGAGTCACCACGGTGACGCGTGCGGCGTGTCCCCGCGCGAGGCGCTCGAACAGCTCGCCCTTACTGAGAATCGGCAATCCTGCGCCCGGGTCCATGGGCGCCTACTTTAGCTCAGCTTGCTCAGCGTTCGAGAAGCTGTTTCTTTTCCTTCACCTTGGTCCATTCGTCCGCGTCGGGGGGGGCGGGCTTGCGCTCGACGATTGGCTTCCATATCCTGGAAAGATCGGCGTTGAGCGCGGTCCAGTCGCGCTGCTCGGGGGGAACGTCGTCTTCGGCGAAGATCGCATCGACCGGACATTCGGGAACGCACAGCGTGCAGTCAATGCACTCCTCGGGATCGATCACCAGCATGTTGGGACCTTCGCGGAAGCAGTCGACGGGGCAAACATCGACGCAGTCGGTGTATTTGCACTTGATGCAGCTTTCGGTGACTACGTACGTCATTCCCTAGGAGGTTGCAAGATAATAAGGTCGCGTCGGCGCTACACGGCAGTCTAGCATGGGGGCTTTGCGGACCAGCCGTTTTTTCCTGAGAAAATAACCCTTTAGGTCGAAAGGATTTGCGCTTTTCCTGTCGGGGAAATTCCGTTAGCATAGCCTTGAAGACTCAGGCTTACGCCTCGATATTTCGACAACGCAGCGTCCGCTGCACTCTCCGCCTCACAGAGGAAACAATGAGCGAATTTATCCATCACGTCAGCGATGCCACTTTCGAACCCGAAGTGCTGAAATCCGAGGTTCCGGTGCTGGTTGACTACTGGGCCGAATGGTGCGGCCCCTGCAAGGCGATCGCTCCGGTGCTCAACGAAGTCGCCAAGGAGTATTCCGGCAGGCTCAAGGTGGCCAAGGTAAACGTCGACGAGAACCCGGAAATCCCCAGAAAGTACGGCATCCGCGGCATACCGACGCTGATGCTTTTCAAGAACGGCAACGTGGAGGCGCAGAAGGTGGGCGCCCTGTCGAAGTCGCAGCTCACCGCGTTCCTTGACAGCAATATCTAAAGACCCTATCCTTATCGCAGCAGGCAGGTGGCAGAGTTGGCCGCCTGCCATCCGGCGCCTGCAATAGGTTGTATCCGGGCGCAAATCCTCCCCGTTTCGGTTCCCAGTTTTTCCGCGAGAACGGTCTGAGGTCATTCATCCCGCTTGGGCGTTTTATGCACCTATCAGAGTTGAAAACGCAACACGTCAGCCAGTTGCTTGAGATGGCGACGGCCAATGAAGTCGACGGCGCAAACCGTATGCGCAAACAGGAGCTGATTTTCGCGCTCCTGAAGAATCGCGCCAAGAAGGGCGAAACCATCTACGGCGAAGGCACGCTCGAAGTGCTCCCGGACGGCTTCGGGTTTCTGCGTTCGCCGGATACTTCCTACCTCGCTAGCACGGACGACATCTACGTCAGCCCGTCGCAGATCCGGCGTTTCAACCTGCATACGGGCGACTCGATCGAAGGCGAGATCCGGACGCCCAAAGACGGCGAGCGTTACTTCGCGCTGGTCAAGGTCGACAAGGTCAACGCCGACGCACCCGAGTCTTCCAAGCACAAGATCCTTTTCGAGAACCTTACGCCGCTGCACCCCGATGAGATCCTGAAGCTCGAGCGCGACATGAAGGGCGAGGAAAACATCACCAGCCGCATCATCGACATCCTCGCCCCCATCGGCAAGGGCCAGCGGGGACTCATCGTCTCGCCGCCCAAAGCGGGCAAGACGGTGCTGATGCAGCAGCTCGCTCACGCCATCACCACTAACTACCCGGACGTGGTGCTGATCGTCCTCTTGATCGACGAGCGACCGGAGGAAGTGACCGAGATGACGCGCACCGTGAAGGGCGAGGTCGTCGCCTCGACTTTCGATGAGCCCGCCTCCCGGCACGTGCAGGTCGCCGAAATGGTGATCGAGAAGGCGAAGCGCCTGATCGAACACAAGAAGGACGTGGTGATTCTGCTCGACTCGATCACGCGGCTTGCGCGCGCTTACAACACCGTCGTGCCCGCCTCGGGCAAGGTGCTCACCGGGGGCGTGGACGCCAACGCCCTCCAGCGCCCCAAACGTTTCTTCGGCGCGGCGCGCAACATCGAGGAGGGCGGCTCGCTCACCATTCTCGCAACAGCGCTCATCGACACGGGCTCCCGGATGGACGACGTGATCTTCGAAGAGTTCAAGGGAACCGGCAACATGGAGATCCACCTTGACCGACGGATGTACGAGAAGCGCATCTTCCCGGCGATCAACGTCAACCGCTCAAGCACACGCCGCGAGGAGCTGCTGATCAAGCCCGAGATTCTGCAGAAAATATGGGTATTGAGAAAACTTCTCTACCCGATGGACGACCTGGAGGCAGCGGAATTCCTGGTCGACAAGATCCGCGCCACGAAGAACAATGGGGACTTCTTCGACTCGATGCGACGCGGGTGATTGCCCAAGCGAGTGATTTAGCCGATAATTTCGCTCACTGACACAGAGCCAAAGCAAGGACATGCCATGAAACCGAAGATCCACCCGGAATACACGGAAATTAACGTCGCGTGCAGCTGCGGGAACACCTTCAAGACCAGTTCGACGCTGGGGAAAGACCTGAAGGTCGAGGTGTGTTCTTCCTGCCACCCGTTCTACACGGGAAAGCAGAAGATCGTTGACACCGCTGGACGAGTCGAGAAATTCCGGCAGAAGTACACGAAGAAAAAGACCGCGACGAAGGCGGAGAAACAGGCCACGGCCTGAGTGCGGGTCGGACGGAAATGGGCCGGACAACGGCGCCCGCGTGCTGAGTGAACTTACCGCATCCGGAAAAAAAGGCAGCTTAGGCTGCCTTTTTGTTTGACGAGCGACAAAGGGGTGAGCGCATGAACTTCGCGGTCGGTCGCATCGCGATGCCGCTCGCGCCGGCGCTGCTTGCGCTGCTGCTCGTCGCGTACCTGCTGCCGGGCTTGATCGGGCACGATCCCTGGAAAGCCGAGGACGCCATCGGCATCGGCATCGTTCATCAGTTGCTCGAGCACGGAAGATGGGTCCTACCGCATCTGGCCGGCGAACCGTATTTGGAGGATGGGCCGCTCCACTACTGGATCGCGGCGCTGACTGCGAAACTCTTTGGGCTGATCCTCGCCCCCCATGAGGGCGCACGTCTGGCGAGCGGCGTGCTGATGGCAGCGATGCTCTACTTCGTGCATCTTGCCGGCCGCGAGCTCTACGGCAAAATCGAGGGTATCGGCGCCGTGCTCGTCTTGCTCGGTTGTCTGGGCCTTCTTGTGCACGCGCATGAAACGCTCGCTGAGGTCAGCATGCTCGCCGGGCTGGCGCTCGCCTGGTACGGCATCGCGCTCGCCCTGCGAAAACCGCACCGCGCCGGCTGGATTCTTGGGGCAGGGCTCGTCGTCGCCGCGCTCAGCAAAGGGGTCCCCGCGGTGATCGCGCCGGTCGCCCTCGCGCTCGCTCTGCCGCTCGTCTCACCGGCGTGGCGCCGCCGCGAATACCTGTCTACGCTCTCTGTGGGACTGGCCATGCTGCTTGGCATCTGCGGCGTTTGGCTTGCGCTCGTGCAGGGTCACTCGCCCGGGCTCGCGCTCGCATGGCTGCATGCCAACGCAACCCAATTCGTTGTTCCCCCTGCAACTGTTCTCGGCTTTTGGGCAAAGACTCTCGCCTGGGCGACGTGGCCGGCTTGGCCGCTCGCGTTCTGGGCCCTGTGGGAGCGACGCCACCGAACTTTCGAGCCCGGCACGCGCATGCTGATCGCGGCCTTCGCCGCCTCGTTCTCGGTGCTCCTGGCCATCAAGGCTCCACGCGAGGTGTATGCGTTGCCGCTGCTGCTGCCGCTCGCGCTTCTTGCAGGTGCCGGCGTGCCGAGCTTGCGCCGCGGCGCCGCCAACGCGCTCGAATGGTTCGGCGTGATGAGCGTCGGGTTCCTCGGCGCGCTCATGTGGTTGGGATGGTTTGCGATGATGACGGACTTCCCGCCGGCCATCGCGCGCAACTTCGCCAAGCTCGAACCCGGCCATGTACCGCGGTTTTCCTGGACGGCGTTCTCGGTCGCGCTTGCGTTTACGCTGGCGTGGATTTGGCTGATCCTGAAAAGCGAGCGCTCGGCGTTCCGCGGTGTGACCTTTTGGGCGGCCGGCATAACTCTCCTCTGGGGCCTCACCACGACCCTGATTCTCTCCTGGGTCGACTATGGGAAGAGCTACCGCTCCGTCGCGCAAGCGTTGAAAAAAAACATCCCCGTGGGCACCCGTTGCATCGAAAGCCGGGGCTTGGGCGAGGCGCAGCGCGCGGCGTTTGATTACCATGCAGATGTCCTCACACAGCGCGTCGAACTCGGCGGCGGGAGCCGCTGCCCGTTGCTTCTGGTGCAGGCTCGCCCTGGAGAGACCGACAGCGTCGGTTCCGGCTGGAAGCTCCTGTGGGAAGGCAGCCGGCCGCGCGACCGCGAACGCTTCCGGCTGTACCAAAGACGATCGTGAGCAAGCTCACTCGGTCGTCCGCCTGGCAGGCGCTTGCTGCGCACCAAAAAAGGCTCTCTGCCGTCACCCTCGCCCAGTTGTTCGCCGCTGACGCCTCGCGCGCCGAAGGATTCTCCCTAGAGTCAGGCGACCTTCTCCTCGATTATTCCAAGCACCGCGTCGACGCAGAGGCGATGCGGCTGCTCGCGGAGCTGGCCGCTCAAGCTCAGGTGCCCGATTGGATCGCGCGCATGTTCGCCGGCGACCCCATCAACAACACCGAAGGGCGCGCCGTGCTCCATGTGGCGTTGCGCTCCAAAGACGAGGCGTTCCCGCAAGGCCGGGACGTGACGCCACTTGTGCGTGCCGCCCTCGAGCGCATGCGCCGCTTCGTCGGTGAAGCGTTGCTCGGTGCCCTCAAAGGCGCCGACGGCCGCGCTATCACCGACATCGTCAATATCGGCATCGGCGGCTCGGACCTCGGTCCGCGGATGCTCGTGCGGGCGCTGCGCAAGTTCCGCAAGCCCGGCCCGAGGCTGCACTTCGTCGCCAATATCGACCCGGCCGACCTCGAGGCAACGCTCGGCGGCCTTACGCCTGGGTCAACTTTCTTCATCATTGCCTCGAAGACGTTTACAACCACCGAAACTCTCGACAACGCGGCGCGCGCCCGCGCCTGGCTCGAGGCCGGGCTCGGCAAGTCTGGCCAGCTTTCTACCCATTTTGCTGCGGTCACCGCAAACGCCTCGGGTGCAGCGGCGCTCGGCATTGCGCCCGAGCGGGTGTTTCCGCTGTGGGACTGGGTGGGCGGGCGCTACTCGGTCTGGTCGGCGGTAGGCCTGCCGGTTGCATTGACGGCCGGCATGGACGCTTTCGATGAACTGCTCGAAGGCGCGCGCGCGATGGATGAACATTTCCGCAGCGCGCCGATCGAGCGCAACATCCCCGCGGTGCTTGCGCTGCTGGAGGTCTGGTGCGTAAATTTCCTCGGCGCTCCGAGCCGCGCGGTCATTCCCTACAGCGAAGATCTACGCGATTTTCCGGCCTACCTGCAGCAGCTCGAAATGGAGTCGAACGGCAAGCGCGTCGATCGCGACGGGAACGAAGTCGACTACGCCACGGCGCCTGTCATCTGGGGCTCGGTCGGCACGCCCAGTCAACACGCCTTTCATCAGTTGCTGCATCAAGGGACCCACCTGATCCCCGTCGATTTCATCGTGATCGGACAAGACCGGGAATCGTCAGCGGCACAGGCGGCGCTCGCAGCCAATGCGCTCGCCCAGAGCGCCGCCCTCGCTTTCGGCAACCCTGCCCCGGATGCGCCGCACAAGGCCCTGCCCGGCAATCGCCCGTCGAGCACTTTGCTTCTCAAGCGCCTGACCCCGCGCGCCCTCGGCGAGCTTATTGCGCTTTATGAACACAAGGTCTTCGTCGAAGGCGCAATCTGGAACCTGGACAGCTTCGACCAATGGGGGGTCGAGCACGGCAAGAATCTCGCGCGCACGCTGCTGCCGAGGCTGATCGAGGGCGGAGAAGCCGCCGAGCTCGATTCTTCCACCCGTGCGCTGCTTGCTCGGCTGCGCGATCGCGGTTGACTCGGACGGCGACGGGACTTACGCTGACGGAATCGGAGAAAGCCATGAATGAAGACAGTTTCAACCTCAGCATCCGCAAGTTCCTGAAAACGGTCGGCGTGAGCTCCCAGCGCGAGATCGAACAAGCGGTGGCCAAGGCGCGCGCCGGCGGCGCGCTCAAGGGCAACGAAAGGTTCCCCGCGTCGATCACGCTCGACGTCCCCGGCCTCAAGCTCTCGGTCAAGTTCGACGGCAGGATCGACCTCGAATAGCCGATTGAAACCGCCGTGAACAAGCCTCGAGAATTGAATTCCACCCTGCTCGACGAACTGCGCGCGCTGATCGGTGACCGGGTGAGCACCTCGCGCGGCGTGCGCGAGCATCACGGTAAAGACGAATCCTATTTCCCGTACGCGCCGCCCGATGCGGTAGCGTTTCCAGAATCCACCGCGGAAGTACGCGATATCGTCAATCTCTGCGGGCGCCACAAGACGCCGATGATCCCGTTCGGGGTCGGCACTTCGCTCGAGGGCCACGTGCTCGCCATCCACGGCGGTGTGTGTATCGACCTCTCGCGGATGAACAAAGTGCTCGCCGTGCATGGGGACGATCTCGACGCGGTCGTCCAGGCCGGGGTGACGAGGAAGCAATTGAACGAACACATCCGCCACACCGGTCTTTTCTTTCCCGTCGATCCGGGGGCGGATGCGACCCTCGGCGGCATGGCCGCAACGCGGGCTTCGGGCACGAACGCCGTGCGCTACGGCACCATGCGCGAGAACGTGCTCTCGCTCACCGTGGTGCTCGCAGACGGCCGAGTCATCACGACTTCGCGCCGTTCTCGCAAGTCCGCCGCGGGATACGAACTGACGCGGCTGTTCGTGGGATCCGAAGGGACTCTGGGCATCATCACCGAGCTCACGGTGCGCCTCTACGCCCTGCCCGAGGCGATGTCAGCGGCCATCTGCTCGTTCCCCGACATGGCGGGCGCGGTGAACACGGTGATCCATACCCTGCAGGCCGGGATTCCCATCGCACGCAGCGAAGCGCTGTGCGCGACGACCATGAAGGCGATCAACGCCTACTCGAAGACGAGCTACCGCGAACAGCCGACGCTGTTCCTCGAGTTCCACGGCACTCAGGCGGGTGTCGAAGAGCAGGCAAAGCTGGTGCAGGACATTGCCCGCGAGAACGGTGGACTGGATTTTGAGTGGACGACAAAAGCCGAGGACCGCAACCGACTTTGGTCGGCGCGCCACCAGGCGTATTTTGCCTGCCTGCAACTGCGACCCGGTTCGCGTGCCGTTTCCACCGACGTGTGCGTTCCGATCTCGCGGCTCACCGAGTGCATCGTCGAGACCTCGAAGGACATCGAGCGCGCCTCGATGCCGATCCCACTGTTCGGCCACGTCGGGGACGGTAATTTCCACTGCGAGATCCTCATCCGGCCCGACGACGAATTCGAGCTTGCAGAAGCCAAAGCATTCAACGAGCGCGTGGTGAACCGCGCGCTCGCCATGGAAGGCACCTGCACGGGCGAACACGGTATCGGCTTTGGCAAGATGAAATCGCTCCGCAAGGAGCTGGGCGAGGCGGTTGATCTGATGGCGACGCTGAAGCATGCTTTCGACCCGGAGAATCTGATGAATCCCGGCAAGGTGGTGAAATTTCCGGGCTAGACCTTCAGAAAATTCTCCCGATAATACTTGAGCTCTTCGATTGACTCGTAGACGTCGGCGAGCGCCTCGTGCTTGCCCTGCTTGACGAGGCCTTTCACAATTTCCGGTTTCCAGCGCCGCGCCAGCTCTTTTACGGTGCTGACATCCAGGTTTCGGTAGTGGAAGTAGGCTTCCAGCCGCGGCATGTGGCGGGCAAGGAAACGCCGGTCCTGGCAGATCGAGTTGCCGCACATCGGCGAGGTCTTGCCCGGGACGTGCTGCGCGAGGAACGCGAGCAGCCGATCCTCCACGGCGGATTCGTTCAGCACCGATGCCTTCACCTTGTCGATCAGCCCGGAGCGAGCGTGCGTGCTCTTGTTCCACTGGTCCATGGCGTCGAGCACGGCATCGTCCTGGTGCACGACCAGGACGGGCGCTTCGGCCAGCGTTCTCAACTGTGAGTCGGTGACGACTATCGCAATCTCGATGACCCGGTCCCTGTCCGGATCGAGTCCGGTCATCTCCAAGTCCATCCAGACGAGATTGTTCTGGTCCTGCGCCATCCCGCTTTTCCGTTAGCCCCTGTGTAAAATGGCATTGTCGCACAATCGAACTTCGCTCAATGCATTGGTTCACTATCGTTTTTCTTATCGCGCTCGCCCTCGCAACCGCTGTGCGTCTGTGGCTTTCGCGGCGTCACATTGGGCACATCGCCGCCAACCGCAACGCCGTTCCCGCGGAGTTTTCCGGACGCATTGCGCTCGCTGCGCACCAGAAGGCGGCTGACTACACGACCGCCAAGACTAAGCTTGGGACCATCGAGACGCTCGCCGCCGTAGCGCTGCTGCTCGCGTTCACTCTCGGAGGCGGGCTGCAACTTATCTCCAAGGCCTGGGAACGCGTATTCGAGGCGAGTGGCTACGCGCACGGCATCGCACTGATCGTTTCAGTCGTGCTCATTTCGGGCGTCGTGGATCTGCCCTCCAGCCTCTACCGCACGTTCGTGATCGAGGCGCGCTTCGGTTTCAATCGCATGAGCCTGGCCTTGTTTCTCGTCGATATGGCCAAGTTTGCGGCGCTCGCGGCGCTGTTCGGAATTCCTCTCGTCTTATTCGTGCTCTGGCTCATGGCAAAGATGGGCAGCATCTGGTGGCTCTATGTATGGCTCACCTGGGTGGCGTTCAACCTGGTCGTTGTCACGATCTACCCAACGCTGATCGCCCCGCTTTTCAACCGGTTCTCTCCGCTCGAGGACGCAGATTTGCGCGCCCGAATCGAGTCCCTGCTCGCCAAGTGCGGATTTCGCGCGCGTGGTCTCTTCGTTATGGACAACTCGAAGCGTTCAAGCCACGGCAACGCCTATTTCACCGGTTTCGGCGCAGCCAAACGCATCGTGCTCTTCGACACGCTGATTTCGCGTCTCGCTCCGCCTGAGATCGAGGCCGTGCTCGCGCACGAGCTGGGGCATTTCTCCCGTCATCATGTGTGGAAGCGCATGGCGCTCGCGTTTGGCGCGAGCCTCGCCTTCCTCTGGCTACTCGGGTGGCTGATCGGACAGGAGTGGTTCTACGCTGCGCTGGGGGTGCGCTCGCAGGGCACGGCGATGGCGCTGGTGCTTTTCTTCATGGTCGCTCCGGCATTCACCTTCCTGCTGCAACCGCTTGCAAGCCTGTACTCGCGCCTTCACGAATTCGAGGCGGATGCCTACGCCGCGCGCCATGCGCACGCCCCCGACCTTGTAGGCGCCCTGGTGAAGCTCTACCAGGACAATGCGTCGACGCTGACTCCGGATCCCCTGCACTCGGCTTTCTACGATTCGCATCCGCCCGCAGTAACGCGCATCGCGCGGCTGCAGGCCCACCAAGCTTAGAAGGGGAAACATGTCGATGCTCTCCGGAAAGAAATGTCAGCCGCTGCCCGCAGGGACTCCGGCTCTCACGCGCCCCCGGATCGATGCGCTCCTGAAGGAAGTGCCCGGCTGGACCTACGACGGGAAGGTCATCGCGAAAAACTGGTCGTTCAAGAACTACCACCAGACCATGGCGTTCGTGAACGCGGTCGCCTGGATCGCGCACCGGGAAGACCATCACCCGGACATGAGCCTGGGCTACAACCACTGCCGGGTGGAATTCAGCACGCACTCGATGAACGGAATTTCAGAGAATGACTTTATCTGCGCTGCGATGATCGAAGCGCTCGGGGCAAGTTGATCGCTTTGGGTCACACGCATTCGCTGATGCTTCCCGTAGTTTGGTATGGCGACCCTAACTCGCCGCGCCGGCAAGGGAAACGAGGAGCAGCACGAGCAACCACATCACCAACGCGCGCCAGACCAGGCCCACGGTACTGTCCAAGTGACCGGTATCCGCCGGTTCGCCCAAGCCGAGCTCCGGTCGGTCCGCTACGATGCCTCCATCGAGGATCGGCATGCCGAGCCTCACCCCCATTGCTCCCGCGCCGCTCGCCAGCACGACGCCGAGCGCAGGGTCCGGCCAACTGGAAGCCTGCGTGCGCCAGCAGTAAACTGCATCCTCAAAGTCGCCGACCACGGCAAAGGCGGTGGCGGTAAAACGCGCAGGCAGCCAGTCGAGGGCGGCGAAGGCGCGGCGCGCAAATCTCCCGAAGGGCTCCAACTCCGGGGCAGTCTGCGCGCCCCAGCGGCCGTCAAGGGCCATCGCCAGCCGATACAGGATCGCGCCCGTCGGCCCTGGGAGGAGCACGAACCAGAACACCACGGCAAAGACACGACGATGGGAGTCAACCAGAGCCTCCTCGATGGCCAGACGCGTCACAGCCTCCCGGTCCAGATCCGCGCAGCTCACACCACGCCAGTCAGAGAGCATGTCGCGCGCCCCGGCGAGGTCGTCTTCTTTCAGCGCGAGACGAATGTCGGTGAAATAGTGGCTGCGCTGACGAAACCCCATCGTGAGATAGAGCGCCGCGATGTTCAGCAGGAGTGCGAGCAGGACGCTTACGTGGTGAACGGCCGCGTACAGGAGCCCCACGCCGAGCACCGGAGGAACCACCGCAAGCAGCCAGGCGATGACGCCCTGCCGTGCTTCGCCGGCGTTGAATAGCCGCTCTAGGAATGCCGCGTAGCTCGCGACGGCCGAGAACAGGTAGCGGCGATCCGCGAGCGGACGCCACTGCTCGAGCAGGAGCGCCGCGACCAGGGCAAGGAAGCTCATCGCTTGATTCGCCGTCGAGCGCCCCGCTCCCGGGGGGGGGCGCAAGCTCGACGCGGAACGGCGGCGACTGCTAGAAACTCGTTCACGTCGTCAGGAAACTGTAGAAGTTCATCAGCATCCCGGCTGTAGCGCCCCAGATGTAGTACCCACGGTACGGCATGGCGTAGTAGCGGCGCTCACGGCCTTCGTAGTGGACGCAGTTGGATTGGTGGTTCGCCGGATCGAGCAGGAATTTCAGGGGCACTTCGAATACTTCGGCCACCTCGAAATCGTCCGGCTGCAGGTCTAGCGGCGGAGTCAAAAGCCCGACCACGGGAGTCACGCGATATCCGGTTACGGTGACGTACTGGGGCAGTTCACCGAGCACCTCTACTCGCCCAGCCGCCAGGCCGATCTCTTCGGTGGTTTCGCGTAGTGCGGTCTCTGCCGCACCCGCGTCTGCGGGCTCGGCGCGACCACCGGGGAAGCTGATTTGTCCCGCATGGTCGTTGAGATGCGCAGTACGCCGGGTCAGTAGAACCGTAAGTCCGTCCTCGCGCCGCACTATGGGCACGAGCACCGCAGCGGGCCGAATTTCCTCTACACTGCGCCAAAGGTGGCCATCGCCCGTAGCCAGCGGCTCGACGGTCCTGGGCTCGGTGAAGCGCGAGCGCAGCCAGATTTCGTCAGGTAAGAAGACAGGCGAGTTCATGCGATGCGATCGGATCTGTAGGGCCGGCCTCTATTCTAGCGGGACGCGTGGCTGCGATCACGGTGGACACAGGAATTGCACCCCGCCCTCGGGGGCGCTATGCTAGCCGCGGCCGGAATAGATTCATCGCCCTCATCGTTTACAAATGCATCGCGGGCGGCCGGCGCTTGAGGCGACACGCACAGACCGAAGCACCCTATAGGAGAAAGCCCATGAAAGTTCGTTTCGCAGCACTGTTTGGCGCGCTCATGCTTGCCAGCGCTTCCGCATTCGCCTTCCACTGCCCGGCGGATATGAAAAAGATCGACCAGGCGCTCGCCAAGAGTCCGAAGCTTTCCGCGCAGCAGGCCACCGACGTCAAGAAGTTCCGCACCGACGGTGAGGCCTTGCACAAGGCCGGCAAGCACCAGGAATCCGTCGACACGCTCGCCAAAGCGATGAAGATCCTGGGTATCTGAACCGCGCCCCGGAAATGTGAAAACGCTGCGACCAGTCGCGGCGTTTTTTATTCGCGCTGACTAGCCAATCGGCGCGCCGTCAAAGGCGCGCGCTTGAGGCGCTCGGTCGCCTCGACCAGCGCACTGAGAATCCCCGGCTCCCACACGGAATGCCCGCCGGCGGGCACGATCCGATACTCGGCCCGCGGCCATGCGAGGTGCAGCTCATGCGCGGACACGAGCGGGCAAACCATGTCGTAGCGCCCCTGTACGATCACTCCCGGGATATCGCGCAGCCGCTCCGCGTTCGCGAGCAGCGCGTTTTCGGAAAGAAAACTGTTGTTCACGAAATAGTGCGCCTCTATTCGTGCGAGTCCCAGGGCGACGACGTCTCCGGCAAAATACGCTACGGTCTCGGGGCTGGGGAGCAAAGTCGAACAGGAACCCTCGTAGATGCTCCAGGCGCGCGCCGCGGGCATGTGCACCGCGGGATCGGGATCGATTAGCCGGCGGTGATAGTTGAGCAGCAAATCGCCACGCTCCTCCCGCGGGAGGAATCCGGAGAATTTCTCCCAAGGCTCGGGGAAAATGCCGCGCAGCCCGTAGAGAAACCACTCGATCTCGCTCCGGCGGCACAGGAAAATCCCCCGCAGGATCAGCCCGAGACAGCGCTCGGGATGCGCCTCCGCGTAAGCGATCGCCAGCGTGCTGCCCCAGGAGCCCCCGAATACGATCCAGCGCTCCACGCCCAGGTGCCTGCGCAGAGTTTCGAGATCGGCGATGAGATACAACGTCGTGTTGTCGCGCAATTCACCGAGCGGCGTTGAGCGTCCTGCGCCGCGCTGGTCGTAGACGATGACGCGGTAGCCTCCGGGATCGAAAAAGCGCCGGTGCTTCGGGGTGCTGCCCGCGCCGGGGCCGCCATGCAGGAAAACCACGGGAACACCGGCCGGATTGCCGATTTCTTCCCAATACATGGAATGCACGGCATCGAGCCGCAGCATTCCGCTCGCGCGCGGCTCGATCTCTGGAAACAGGCGCGGGACGGTGGAACCCGCAAGCTCAGCCATCGCCGCCGGACTAGGGGATCAGGATGGTCGATCCGGTTGTCTTGCGCGCTTCGAGGTCTTGTTGCGCCTGCGCCGCATCCTTGAGTGGATAGCGATGGTTGACCTCGATTTTCACTTTCCCAGAGGCCACGACGTCGAACAGGTCTTTCGCGGTTGCGACCAGATCCTCGCGCTTGCCAGTGTAAGAAACCAGAGTCGGGCGCGTGATGTAGAGCGACCCTTTCTGCTGCAAGAGGGAAAGTTCGAACGGGGGCACCGGCCCGGAGGAGTTGCCAAAACTGACCATCAGGCCGCGCGGCCGCAGGCAATCGAGCGACCCGACGAATGTATCCTTGCCGACCGAGTCGTACACTACCGGCACGCCCTTGCCTCCGGTAATCGCCTTGACGCGCTCTACGAAGTTCTCCTTGCGATAGTTGATGCAATGGTCCGCTCCGTGCGACTTGGCCGTAGCGCATTTTTCCTCCGATCCGGCGGTGGCGATCACCGTCGCGCCAAGCGCCTTCAGCCACTGGCACGCGATCAGCCCGACTCCGCCCGCCGCTGCGTGCAACAGGACCGCATCGCCCGGCTGAACTTTGTAGGTCTGCCTCAGGAGATACTGCGCCGTCATGCCTTTCAGCATCATCGCCGCGGCGGTCTCGAATGAGATCTTTTCCGGAAGGACCACCAGGCGTTCTGCCGGCATGACGCGCACCTCGGAATAGGCTCCGGGAGCGCCTCCGGAATAGGCAACGCGATCGCCCACTTTCACATGGGTCACGCCCGGTCCGACGGCCTCAACGACGCCGGACGCTTCATTGCCCATCCCCGAGGGCAAGGCGAGCTTGTACAAGCCGCTGCGCTGATACACGTCCAGAAAATTGAGGCCGCAGGCTTTGTGGCGCACGCGCGCCTCTCCCTGGCCGGGGTCTCCGACCTGAACGTCCTCCCACTTGAGAACTTCCGGTCCGCCCTGTTGTTGGATTCGAATCGCTTTAGGCATTTTCTCTCCTAGGTGAGTGGTGGCTATTGATTGGTTTTCCGTGCCGCGGCTTACGTCGGGCTCATTTCGTTGATGGGTCCCCGGGTCGAGGCGGGGTCTGCTGTTGCGGCGCGGCGCCCCGAGCGTCGGGCGGCGCAGCGGCAGGATCGCGTGCGGTCGAAGTTCGCGCACCCTGAGGCACTGCCGCGTTGGAAGCTTCCTGCATGGCTGCAAGACCGGACTTCTGCATTTCCAGACTATAAACGGCAGTTCGCAGAACGTTGAGGTTCATATTAAGCCAGTTCTCCACCGATTTCAGTTCCGCAATGCGTTTGTCGATCTCGACCGGGTCAAGTCCCAGGCCCATCGACCCCGGCAGGGGCAATCCCATCGGACCCCACAGGCTCTTGAGAAATTCGAACGGATCGGGAGGTTGACTCATGAGGTGAAGCCGCAGCCCATTCAAATCTATTGCCCGTCACGCAGAAATTCCACCACTTCTATACGCCGCGCCATGGTGTCCTGGTAGCCCAGATCGATCAGCGCCTGACAGTAGCCCTTCTCGAACAGCAGGTAGCTCGCCAGGTTGGATCCGTTGCGGTTCATGGCGCCGATGCCCCGCAGCAGGAACCGCACCGCCCAAGGCAGCTCGTTCACGTGGCGGACCACCATCCGCTCGAGGGGCTGGCTGGGCGAAATCACCAGCACCTTGACTTGCCGCAGCGGCAGTCCTGCTTCCCGGAGTTTCTCTGGAGGAATGAGGCTGATGGTGCGGTTTAGTCTGTGCAGGACCTCGATGTCGACACTGAGGCTGTCCAGGAAAATGCTGTTCAGCGCGTGGCCGGCGATCTGCGCCACCGAAGGATAAAGATGGCCGCGCACCCGGGGCGGCTCGGCGTGCGCGACCTGATGGCCGGTGCTCACTACCAGTACCCGGTCGGCGCCCAGATGCAGCGCAGGGCTGATCGGAGCGATCTGGCGCATCGTGCCGTCGCCGAAATATTCACGGTTGATTCTCACTGCGGGGAACATGAACGGCAGCGCCGCCGACGCCATCAAGTGTTCGACCCGGATCGGCATCGCCGCGCCGATGCGCTGGGTGCGCTCCCACGCCTCCGTGCCCGGCCCCCCCTGATAGAAGGAGACACTCTGCCCCGAGGTATATCCGGAGCAGGTGATCGAGACTGCGTACAAGCAGCCCTTGTCGATATTCTCCTGAATACGGCTGAAATCGAGGTTGCGCGACAACATCTCGGCGAGCGGGCTGTTGTCGAGCAGCGAAATCGGGCTGGTGCGCGAAATCAGCATCATCGCCGCGAGCCAGCGGACCCCGACGCGGGCGATCCCGATCGGATCGGAACGGTAAACGTGGTGAACGCGAAAATTCTCCCACACCTCGAGGAGATTGCCCACGGCGGCGCCGAAATTATCGGCGAATACCGCGAGAGTAGCGGCGTTCACCGCCCCGGCCGAGGTGCCGCAGACAATGTGAAACGGGTTCTTCTCGGGAAGCGGCAGGAGCTCCTTCACCGCCTTCAGCACGCCAACCTGATACGCGGCCCGGGCGCCACCCCCGCTGAGGATGAGTCCTGCCTTGGATCTGGTTGACTCAGCGATCGACGCCATATTCAAAGCCGGTGCGTGTGAGCAGCGCGTGTATGGGAGAAAACCTCAGCCCCGGTGCGTCCGGAGCCGCTTCTCCTCGTGGGAGCTGTTGGCGTCCACCACGGTGAGCGCCGTCATGTTGACGATGCGCCTGACGGTGGCCGAACGACGCCGATGAGATTGCCGCGCGAGGTCAGTTTCTGCGCCTCGTCCGGGTCACGCATGATTTCCTCACAAGCCGCCGCCACCCCCGGCGTGTAGGCCAGCGCGAGATCCCTTTGATTCACCAAGCCCTTGGTTGGAGTGACCGAAATCTTCCCCGGTGGCCGCCGAAGGTGATACTCCAATGCGCTTTTGCGCAGAGCGTCGTCCATGGGAAATCGCGACTTGAAGGTTCTTTAATGCGTGGCACCATGATAGCCGAATTCCGCCGCGCCGCGGCCCTCGGCATTCCTGCCGCCGCTTCGCGCGGAGCTTGCCACGGCGCGCCGCGGCATAATGTCGTCTATGCGGGAAGAACTGACCTATGCGATCTTGCAACTTACGGGCCGGTAGTCCCATGAAGCGCGACGCCAATCTGATCCTTGCCGCCCGCATGGCCGATATCGAGCCCTTCCGTGTCATGGAAGTACAGGAACGCGCCCACGAACTGGAAGCCAAAGGACGCCGGATTATCCATATGGAAATCGGCCAGCCGGACTTTCCGGCGCCCCCGCTGGTCGCAGATGCAGCGATCGACGCAATTCGCAAGCGCCGTCTTGGCTATACGGCTTCGATCGGCATTCCACAATTGCGCCAGGCCATCTCCGACCACTATCGCGAGCAGCTTGGCGTGGCGGTGCCCCCTTCGCGAATCGTAGTCACCGCCGGCGCGTCGGGGGCGTTTTTGCTGACGCTCGGGGCGCTTGTCAACCCGGGGGACGAGGTGCTGCTGCCGGACCCCTGTTATCCCTGCAATCGGCACTTTGTGCGCCTGTTCGAGGGCCGCCCGCGCGCAATTCCCGTCGACGAAAGCCGCCACTACCAGCTGACGGACGCCGACGTTCGCGCAAACTGGAGCACTGCCACGCGAGGCGTGATAATCGCCTCGCCCTCCAACCCGACCGGCAGCTTGGTCCCGCGCGAGGAGCTGCGCGCCATCATAGGTTCGGTGCGTCGCGCGGGAGGCTTCTTGGTGGTTGACGAGATCTATCAGGGACTCGTGTATGACGCCAAAGCCTCGACCGTGCTCGAACTTGCCGATGACGTCTTCGTCGTCAACAGCTTCTCCAAGTACTTCAGCATGACGGGCTGGCGGCTGGGCTGGATCGTCGCGCCGGAAACCCATGTGCGGGAGATCGAGAAGCTGGCCCAGAATGCATTTATCTGCCCCTCCGCACCGGCGCAATACGCTGCGCTCGCCGCGTTCCGACCGGAAACACTCGCAGTGATCGAGGAACGCAGGGAGGAATTCCGACGTCGTCGCGATTACGCAGTACCCGCACTCCGCGATTTGGGGTTTCGTATCCCGATCACGCCGCAGGGAGCCTTCTACATCTATGCCGGGTGCGAGCGCTTTTCCGGGGACAGCGCGCAGTTCGCGATGCAGGTGCTCGAGGAGACCGGCGTTGCCATCACACCGGGGCTTGATTTCGGGTCGTATCGACCCGAGCGTCACGTGCGCTTCGCCTATACGCGCTCCATCGAGGACATCATGGAAGGGATCGATAGCATCGCGCGCCTGCTCCGGGGGCGGAGCAGGCCTTAGCGCCCGGATGGACGCAGTAATCAGATCGCATTGCGCCCACCCGAGCGATCGAATTGGCCCAGGGCTTTCCGGATCCGCTCCTTCTCGGCGATGACCTTCTGGGCGTAACGACTCGACGGATCGGCCAAAGCGCCGTTGTAGAACTGCAGACCCGCCTCGAGGCTGCCGGTGCGCCGGATGTATTCCTTGAGTATGCGGGCTCCCACCGGGATGTTGATCAGGGGATCGAGGACCGCTCCTTCGCCTCCGTGCTCCCGGAGCTTGTCCAGATGGTGTTTGGGGATGACCTGCATCAAGCCTTTCGCTCCCATCACGCTCTCGGCGATGGGGTTGAAGCGCGATTCGACCGCCATCACGGCGAGAATAAGCAGGGGATCGAGACCGACTTGCTCGCCGGCGTCATAGGCGGCGCCGACAAATTTCTCGGTTACGTCGGGCGCGATCCGGTACCTGCGGGAAAGGTAATTGACCAAGGCTTGGTATTTATTGTCCACATCCTCCGCCCGCTCAAGCAAGGAAACCACTCCGTCGAAGCGGATCGCACCGATTGCCGCGGGGCCGCTGGGGCTCTCGCCAGGGAACACGGGCTTTCCGCGAATCAGGAGGAGTACCACAGCCGCCAGGCCGATAAAGGCCAAGCCTTGGTGCAATATCGCAGCGACCGTTCCCAATTGCCCCAGCAAGCGTTGCTTCAATCCGGTGGTGTTCATGGCACCTACCTCTCTGTTTGCCGCCCCCGATGGGCGGATAAAGTACGAGAAACCTCCGAGTTCCCCGTGGTCCCGTGCAGACAAGCGACGCAATAAAGCGCGTTTCGCCAACAAGATATGTTGCATCGCGGCATGTGAATTCAAGATAGCCACTTAGACTCAGTCAAGCGGCAGAACCAGTCCGGCGTCAGGGTCGCCGTCCGAATGTCTGCGGTTCAGCCCGAGGCACAAGGCTCCGGGCTGACCGCAGTTCACTCGCACCCAACTAGGGCCTGGAGCCGGTCGGAAAGGGCCAGGCAGCTACGGGATTCAGGGCGGTTCTTGCCCCTGGCGATGCCGTGGTGGAGGTGGCCGAAACCACCGTCCCTGCCATCGGCGCCACCGGTCTCGTCGCAGCTTTTCTGGCCACCTTTTTCCCGGGCTTTGCCTTTCTTCGGGTGAGCTTCCTCTTGTCCGCTTTGTTTGCGGATTTCTTCAACGACTTCCTGTTAGCTTTCTTTTTTCCTGCTTTCTTCATTTCTTTTTCTTCGCTGCTTTCTTGGCTTTTCTCTTCTTCGCCATGATTGGCCTCCGTCAAGAGTTAATGGAACAACGCACCGAGCCCGCCCATAGGGGCACGGGCTATTCAACCTCCGGAGAAAACCCGGGGGAATTGAATTCCTTTGCTACCTTGCTGGACATCAGATCCTGGTACAGGATGTTGGGATCGAGTTGGATCCCGCCGTCCCATACGACCGTTGCGGCTTTTCGGTCAACGACGACGCGGCAGAACTGGTCCACATCCCGCCAGGCGCTGAAAGCGCCTACTTCGAGTAGGTCCCCGAGAAACACGCTGCCCTCCTGGCCGTCGTCGAACTTCAGCCATAGCGTGTAATCCCGTGAAGCCCTGCATTCGGTCACGCGGTGCACGCGTCCTCCCGGCTGAAGATCCTACGCGAACGGCAGAAGCTCAAAAACCGCTGCGACTTGACTTTGCAACGGCCCGCCCCGGGGCAGCATGAGGGGCCACGCAGGGGAGCTAGTCCCAACTGAGCGCACCCCCGGTTTGGTACTCGATGACCCGAGTTTCGAAGAAATTGCGTTCCTTCTTGAGGTCGGTCATTTCGCTCATCCACGGGAAAGGATTGCTTGCTCCCGGGAACATGGTATCGACGCCGATCTGCTGGCACCGGCGGTTGGCGATGTAACGCAGATACTCCTTGAACATCGGAGCGTTGAGCCCCAGAACACCGCGCGGCATGGTGTCTTCGGCGTAGCGATACTCGAGCTCGACGGCCTTCTTGATCAGATCCTGCACTTCCTCCCGGAATTCCAGGGTCCAGAGATGCGGGTTTTCCATCTTGATCTGATTGATGAGATCGATGCCGAAATTACAGTGCATCGACTCGTCGCGCAGGATGTACTGATACTGCTCGGCGGCGCCGGTCATCTTGTTCTGCCGGCCCAGCGCCAGAATCTGCACAAAGCCGACGTAGAAGAACATTCCCTCCATCAGGCAGGCAAACACGATCAGACTCCGCAGGAGCTTTTGGTCGGCCTCGGGCGTTCCGGTCTTGAACGAGGGGTCGGTCAATATGTCGATGAAGGGGATGAGGAACTCGTCCTTGTCCCGAATGCTGGGGATCTCGTGATAGGCGTTGAATATCTCGCCCTCTTCCAACTGCAGGCTCTCGACAATGTACTGGTAGGCATGGGTGTGGATCGCCTCCTCGAACGCCTGACGCAACAGATATTGGCGGCATTCCGGTGCGGAGATGTGGCGATAGGTACCCAGAACAATGTTGTTCGCTGCGAGCGAATCGGCGGTCACAAAAAAACCGAGGTTACGCTTGACGACGCGGCGCTCGTCCTCGGTCAAACCGTTCGGATCCTTCCACAACGCGATGTCGCGGCTCATGTTGATTTCTTGCGGCATCCAGTGATTGGCGCAGCCGGCGAGATACTTTTCCCAGGCCCACTTGTATTTGAAGGGCACGAGTTGATTCACGTCGGCTTGGCCATTGATAATGCGCTTGTCCTCGACTCGGACGCGCCGGTGGCTGTTACCCGCCGCAAAGCGTTCTTCCCGCTCGATAGCTGACATCGGCGAGGGAGGCACGAAGTAGGAAACAGGTTGGAAGCTCAGACTTGTAATGGCTTCCGCCCCGATTTCGTCATCAAACGACAGCACTTTTCCTCCTCGGAGTCCTAAGCAGGATTGCTTTTACTGACACGCTTCGCATTCGGGATTGTCGATTTTGCACACGACCTCGTCCGAATCAACTTTGGTCGGATGCGCGGAGGATTTCGTTGAGTTAGTCAACGTACTCCCCGACGGCACGGCGTTCAGCTGCCCGCCTTTAACAGTCGATTTCTCGGCATGGGTGGCGCCGATGGCGCGCAGGTAGTAAGTCGTTTTCAGCCCTCGCAGCCAGGCAAGCCTGTATGTCTCGTCGAGCTTCTTCCCCGAGGCCTGGCCGATATAAATGTTGAGGGACTGGGACTGATCGATCCACTTCTGACGCCGCGCGCCCGCCTCGACGATCCATGCAGGATCGATCTCGAATGCGGTTGCGTAAAGACGCCGCAACTCAGAGGGCACACGGTCGATGCGGGCCAGACTACCGTCGAAATACTTGAGGTCGGCCACCATGACTTCGTCCCACAGTCCAAGCCCTTTCAGGTCGGTGACGAGGTACTCGTTCACCACGGTAAACTCGCCCGACAGGTTGGATTTGACGAACAGATTCTGAAATGTGGGCTCGATCGAGGCCGAAACCCCGACGATGTTGGCGATAGTTGCCGTTGGCGCGATCGCCAGGCAGTTCGAGTTGCGCATTCCGTGGCGCTTGATGCGCTCGCGCAGCGCGGTCCAATCGATGGATTCCGACATGTCGATCTCGACATGTCCGCCGCGCTCCTCGCGCAGCATCTCCAACGTGTCCAGCGGCATGATGCCGCGGTCCCAAAGGGAGCCCTGATAAGAGGCGTAGCGGCCGCGCTCCTCGGCGAGCTCCGTCGAAGCCCAATAGGCGAAGTGGGCAATCGTCTCCATGGCCCGGTCTGCGAACTCGACCGCCTCGGGCGATCCATAGGGAACCCGCAGTATGTGCAGGCAATCCTGGAAGCCCATGATTCCCAGACCGACGGGACGGTGCTTTAGGTTGGAGTTGCGCGCCTTCGGCACCGCGTAATAGTTGATGTCGATGACGTTGTCGAGCATGCGCATCGCCGTGGCAATCGTGTTCTTCAGCTTGTCGTGGTCGAGGCTGAAGGTTTCGCCGACGCGTTTCATGTGCGCGACCATATTGACCGAGCCAAGATTGCAGACCGCAATTTCCTTGTCGTTCGTGTTAAGCGTGATCTCGGTGCACAAATTGGAACTGTGGACCACGCCCACGTGCTGCTGCGGCGAGCGCAGATTGCACGGATCCTTGAAAGTGATCCACGGGTGTCCCGTCTCGAAGAGCATGCTCACCATCTTGCGCCACAGCTGCGTCGCGGGAATTTTCTTGAAGAGCTTCAACTCCCCCTTGGCGATCTTTTCCTCATACCCGGCATAGGCTTTCTCGAACGCGCGTCCGACCTTGTCGTGCAAGTCGGGCACGTCGGACGGGCTGAACAGGGTCCATTCGCCGTTTTCCATGACCCGCTTCATGAACAAGTCCGGAATCCAGTTGGCGGTGTTCATGTCGTGGGTACGGCGGCGGTCGTCGCCCGTGTTCTTGCGAAGCTCGAGGAATTCCTCTATGTCGAGATGCCAGGTCTCCAGATAAGAGCACACGGCTCCTTTGCGCTTGCCGCCCTGGTTGACGGCCACCGCAGTGTCGTTCACCACCTTCAGAAAAGGCACGACGCCCTGGGATTTGCCGTTGGTCCCCTTGATGTGCGAACCGAGTGCTCTCACCGGGGTCCAGTCGTTACCGAGTCCTCCTGCGTATTTGGCGAGCAGCGCGTTTTCCTTGATCGCCTCGTAAATGCCGTCCAAGTCATCCGAAACTGTGGTGAGATAGCAAGACGAGAGCTGTGAGCGGGTGGTGCCGGAGTTGAAAAGAGTCGGCGTCGAGCTCATGAAGTCGAACGAAGACAACGCGTTGTAGAACTCGATGGCACGCGCCTCGCGGTCGATCTCGTTGAGCGACAAACCCATCGCCACTCGCATGAAGAAGGCCTGCGGTAGCTCTATTCGCATTCCTTGCACGTGCAGGAAGTAGCGGTCGTACAAGGTCTGCAGCCCGAGGTAGCCGAATTTGAGATCGCGCGACGCATCGAGAGCCGCGCCGAGCTTCTTGAGGTCGAAGTTGGCGAGTCGCTCGTCGAGCAATTCCGCCCGGATTCCGCGTTTCACGAACTGTGGGAAATACTCGGCGTAACGCTTCTTCATCGCCCCTTGGGAAACTTCATCTCCCAGGACCTCGCGCCGAATGGTGTGAAGAAGGAGCCGCGCACTGACATAGCTGTAGGCCGGATCCCTTTCGATCTGGGCGCGCGCGGAAAGCACCGCGGACCTTCGCACTTCTTCGGCGGGAACGCCGTCATACAGATTCTTGAGGGTCTCGGCGAGGATCAGCTTCGGATCGACCGCGTCGCCCAGATCCTCGCAAGCCGAGGCAATCAGTTCCTGGAGGCGAACCAAATCTAGCGGGCGCCTCGCTTCGCCTTCGACGACGTGCAGTTGAACCTGCGACACGTTTTTTTTCTGCGCCGCGTCTTTGGCGCGCGCTTCGGCGCGTTTTTCCCGGTACAGCACATAGGTGCGCGCCACCTCATGCTCGCCCGAGCGCATCAAGGCGAGTTCAACCTGGTCCTGGATATCCTCGATGTGGAAAGTCCCGCCTGCAGGCTGGCGCCGCACCAAGGCGCCCGCCACGGCATCGGTCAAACCCGCGACGATCTCACGAACCCGCGCCGAGGCCGCGCCCTGTCCGCCTTCGACCGCGAGAAACGCCTTCGTCATGGCAACGCTGATCTTGCCGGGCTCAAAGCCCACCACTGCCCCATTTCGGCGAATGATCTTGTATTGGGAAAACACAGCTTGCTCAATGGAAGGAGCACCCCCCGGAAGTCCCGTCGTGCCGGGACCCGACTGGGAAGTGGTCGCGTCGGCGGCAATCTGCATATACGGTCTCCTCTAGCCTTTTCTCTTGTGTTCGCCGCCCGGCAGGCTAGGCCAGAGGGGTACAGGGTCGAGGCATGTCACCTCTCGACCACAATATATAGTGTTGCGTTGGGAGTTTGCAACTAATCCTAGTGGGTTGTCAAGAAGAAGGGGGAAGCTCAAGCGCCTTCGCAGCTGTTTGAACTGAGGGGGGTGGCGAAATGAGTCGTTTGAACCGGGCTTACAACACCCGTGTACGTACTGGACTACAGGGCCAACAACTCTCGGGTACCTATTGGAACCCGCCCGAGCGCCTATTGGAACCGGGCCAACAACTCCCGGTAGTACCCCCAATCGAATGCCGGTCCCGGATCGGTCTTGCGGCCTGGAGCGATGTCGGCGTGTCCAACGACGTCGACGACCGGATAGCGCCGACGCAATATCAAGGTGAGTTCCGCGAGGCGCAGATACTGTTCCTCGGTAAAGGGCTGGTCGTCATCGCCTACGAGCTCTACACCTAGCGAGAAGTCGTTACAACACTCGCGCCCACGCCAGTTCGAGAGGCCTGCGTGCCAGGCGCGGTTTGCGCAGGGCACGAATTGGACCAGTTCGCCGCCCCGATGAATGAGGAAATGCGCCGACACCTTGAGATCGCGCAGGGTCTCGTAGTACGGATGGCTGGCAACGTCCAGGGTATTGGTGAATAGACGGGTAACGTCTTCGCCGTCGATCTCGCCAGGCGGCAGGCTGATGCTGTGCACAACCAATAGCGTGACCGCCGCACTTTCCGGACGCTCGTCGCAATTCGGCGAAGGAACCTGCACAGCCCCAGCGAGCACTCCGTTCTCGTCAAGGCGACCGGGATCCACTCACCGAATTCCCAACCGCTCCATGCGGTAGCGTAATGCCCGGAAAGTAATTCCAAGGAGCTTCGCCGCCGCGGTGCGGTTGAAGCGAGTCTTCTCAAGGGCCTCCAGGATGGCCTGCCTCTCGACGCGGTCCAGGTAGTCCAGCAACGGCCATTTGGCGTCCTTCGTGGCGGGCTCCGCCGTGACCAGTGCCGGCGGCGCGAGCTGCAGGTCCTCGGGTTTGATTTCCTCGCTCGTGGCGAGCGCGATAGCCCGCTCCAGGATGTTCTCCAGTTCGCGAGCATTCCCGGGGAAATCGTATTCCGCGAGAGCTTCTTTCGCCCCTTCGGAGAGCAGCGCAGACCCCTTGCTGACAGGCCCTGAAAGCCGTCGCAGAATTGCTTCGGCAAGCACCGGAATGTCCTCGCGGCATTCCCGCAACGGCGGCATCTTCAGCTCGATGACTGCCAGACGGTAGTACAAGTCCTGGCGAAATTTGCCCGATTCGACGCGGGCAGCCAGATTCTGATGCGTGGCGCAGATGATGCGTACGTCGACTGCCTCCTCGGAAGTCGCGCCGACCTTGCGCACATGTTTCTCCTGAATCGCCCGCAACAGCTTCACTTGCATTGCGAGCGGCAAGTCAGCAACTTCGTCGAGGAAAAGGGTGCCGGCGTTTGCGGCCTGGAAGAACCCGTCGCGGTCGCTCTCCGCCCCGGTGAAAGCGCCCTTCTTGTAGCCGAAAAATTCGCTTTCCATCAGGTTTTCCGGAATTGCACCGCAGTTGACAGGGACAAAGGCCTTGTCACGCCTAGCCCCTTTAGTGTGGATCAGGCGCGCGGCAAGTTCCTTACCGCTTCCGGACTCGCCGGTGAGGTAAACCGGCGCCTGGCTGCGCGCAAGTTTCTCGATTGTCAGGCGTACCTGTTCGATCCCTGGGCTGGAGCCTAGAAGTTCGTGTTCCCCTGACTTGGCCGGTGACGGTTTCTGCGGAAGGGACAGCGCGGATTTGACCAGCGCTCGAAGCTGATCGAGAGACAAGGGTTTGGTCAGATAGTCGAAGGCTCCCGCCTTGAGAGCAGCTACGGCATTCTCTGTGCTGCCGAACGCGGTGATCACGGCAACGGGAAGATCTGCAAATTGCGTTCCGATGTGGCGCACCAACTCCAACCCGTTGCCGTCAGGTAACCGCATGTCGGTGAGGCAAAGATCGTACCGCCTGGACTGCAGCAACTGCTTGGCCGCCGCTATGGATCCAGCGCTTTCAACCCCCAGACCCATACGAACCAGCGACAGCTCGAGCAGTTCGCGGATGTCCGCCTCGTCGTCGACGACGAGCACCGCACCCTGGACGATTCTCGTACGCCGTTCCGCGCGCCGGTTCGCTAAGGTGTTTGCCATAGGATCCTGAAGTCCGCGCCCTGGCCACGGTCCAGATAGTCGAGACTCGCGCCGTTGGCGACGCACAACTCGCGCGCAATGTAGAGGCCTAACCCCGTACCACTCGCGAGAGTCGTGAAAAACGGCTCGAACAACTGCGCTTGCAGTTCCTTCGCCACGCCGTCGCCGTCATCGATGATATGCAATTCTACTTGATTTGCCCGACGCAGAGCCGCCAGGCGCACGCTTCCCGCCCGCTTCCGGCAGTGCCGCCAAGCATTTCGCAACAGATTCCATAGCACCTGGTTGAGATGCCCGCGGTCGAATTCCAGTGTGACATCCTCGGCGGCTTCGACGGAAAAACTTTCGCCCGGAACGCTGTCGTTTCGGCTGAATTCGTCGATGAATGTTAGCAGGTAAGGCCGCATCCGAATCGCTTCCGGTTGAACGCGGTCGCGCCGCGAGAGTTCGAGCACGTCATGCACCATGCGCTCGAGGCGCCGCGCGTTGTCCCGGATGATCTGGACCATGCGCTCCTTTTGCGGTCCACGCTGCTCTTCGTGCAGCAAGTCTCCCGCGTGGGTAATGGCCGAGAGGGGGTTGCGAATTTCGTGAGCTATGTTGGCCGTGAGCCTCCCAAGCGCGGCGAGCTTGAGTTGCTGAGCCTGTTCCTGCAGCTTGGACAGGTCCTCCAGGAACACCAGGCTGAAGCTGCCGCCGGCGACGCCAGCCGCCAGGAAGCGCCCGCGGACCAAGCGGCCGCTTTCGGCAAAGCGCATATTCACGCTGCTTGCGCCCTGGCCCGCGCGCCAGGCGGCAAGCCGCTGGGCGAGCTCCTCGGAATAGTCCTCAATCTGACTTAACTCCGGCACAGGACGCCCTAGCAGATCTGCCACGCGCGGATTGTGCTGATGCACCAGGCCGTTGGCATCGACAACGAGGACCCCGTCTTGCACGTCGCGGGTGATCAATCTGTTGATGCGCAACTGGTCGGCGAGATCGGCGCCGCGCTGCCGCGCCAGACGCTCATTCAAGATCAGGCGACGCGCCAACTGATTGGTAATCAGGGCCGTAACGAAAAAGCCGATCGATAACAGCCCCGGCTGGAGAAAGTTCGCGGTGCTTGAATCGTGCACGAGCACCCAATACGACTGCTCAAGGAGTAGGGCAATCGACGCCAATGCGGCATAAAAAAACATCAGCGTGCCCCGGCTGACCAGAGCCGCGCCTGCCAGGGAAATAAGCAGCATCACGCCCAGACCGCTCCGTATGCCGCTCGAAGCGTACATCAGCAGGATCACCGCGACGATATCGGTAACCATGTGCAGCGTGAGCTGGAGATTGAAGTATCCCGGTACCCTTCGCTGGACGACGTGGAATACAACCGCAAGCGCCAGATATATGCCGCACGTATAGATGAACGCCGCAGGATTGTGGTCGCCGAGACTGAGGTCAGTTCCGTAGAGAAGGACCGCGAGAAGGAACACCGCGGCAACCGCGATCCGGTAGAAATTGAAGTACTTGAGCGAAACCCAGAACGAGTCCACCACGACCGCCTGATGCGGAGGCCACGATAGGGTAAGCGCTGCGCGACCTGCCATGATCGCCCTCAACCGGTGCCGAGCCGCCGGTGTTCTTCGCTACAGAAAAAACGCCCGTTAGCCTCGATCGCTTCACTGCGCGGAAGGTTGATGCCGCAATGTGCGCAGGGAACCATCGGCTCACTGGGGGGCGGTCCGGCGCGCTCGCGGCGCTTGCGCGCCAAACTCTTCACGACAAAGTAAATGACGATGATGCCGAGAATCAGAAGGAGGAACTTGCTCAAACGGGACTCTCCAGCCGGTCCGCCCACGCGGCTTTCGCGAGCCGATCGGTTCTATCGCTCCAACTCGTCACCTTAGACAGGCGGATCTTTTCTCGTCTCACGCGTGATTGCACCGGCGTGCGGACGACAGACAGTCCGCGCGGGAAATTGGTCGGGGTGACTGGATTCGAACCAGCGACTCCTGCGTCCCGAACGCAGTACTCTACCAGGCTGAGCTACACCCCGGATCGGTCAGGAACCGGTGCGGAAGAAAGAGCGATTCGGAAGGACTAGTAATCACGCTCGACCGCGAAGACCGACAATTCTAGCAAAGAATCGCGGTAACTTGAATTCGACAGCGCCGCAATGGCCTCGCGCGCCAAACGAGCTTCGTCTTTCGCCTTGTTCCGCACGTATTCAAGCGCACCGGTTGCGCGAATGGCTTCGAGGACCGCCCTGAAATTCTCCCGGCCTCCACCCTCAATCGCCGAACGCACCAGCGCCGCCTGTTCTGCCGATCCACGCTGCAACACATGAATCAGCGGCAACGTCGGCTTGCCTTGTTTCAGGTCGTCGCCCAGGTTCTTGCCCGTATGGGCGGCGTCACCGGAATAGTCCAGCACATCGTCGACCAACTGGAACGCCGTCCCCAGGTGCATGCCGTAGCGCGCCAGACCCCCCTCGATTTCGGCGGTCGCCTCACCGAGAATGGCGCCCAGTTGTGCTGCTGCTTCGAAGAGCTTTGCGGTCTTGCGCCGAATGACGTCGAGGTAGGCTGCCTCGGTTATCGCAAGATTGCGGGCATTCAAGAGTTGCAGCACCTCGCCTTCGGCAATGGCGTTGGTGGCATCCGCCATCACCTCCATGACCCGCATGCTTCGCACGCCCACCATCATTTGGAAAGCTCGCGAGTAGAGGAAGTCCCCGACGAGCACGCTCGCCGCATTGCCGAACTCCGCGTTGGCTGTCTTGCGGCCGCGCCGCAGCTCGGATTCGTCAACGACATCATCATGCAGCAGCGTGGCCGTATGAATGAATTCCACCACGGCAGCGAGTTCCACGTGGTCCTCGCCGCGATAGCCGGACGCGCCTGCCGCAAGAAAAACGAGTGCCGGGCGCAACCGCTTGCCGCCTCCGGCGATGATGTACTCCGCAATCTGGCGGATCAGAACGACATCGGACTGGAGCCGGCGCCGGATCGCGGCATCCAACGCGATCATGTCGGCGGCAACGAGGTTGCGCAGAAGTTCTGGCTGCAAGGGATATCGCTACTACGGGATCAACTCAACGGCGGGCGAGCATAGCATAATTTCTTTGGCCATACCCGCTAAAGGTATGTATAATCTCGTTTTTTCCAGAACGCATCGAGGATCAGGCATGTACGCGGTCGTCAGAACGGGAGGCAAACAATACCGGGTTTCCAGTGGCGAGAAACTGAAGATCGAGAAGCTTGCCGTCACCGTGGGTAGCGAACTGGTGCTCAGCGAAGTGCTTCTTGTCGGTGAAGGCCAGTCGCTCAAGGTTGGAACTCCGGTCGTGAAGGGCGCCTCAGTCAAGGCGAAGATTGTGTCCCACGGGCTCGCCGAAAAAGTGATGACTTTCAAGCTGCGCCGGCGCAAGAACTCCAAGAGGCACCGGGGCCACCGCCAAGGCTACACTGAGATCGAGATCACGGGTATCAACGGGGCCTAGCCGCTTCGGGGAAGGAAACGATAGACATGGCACACAAGAAAGCAGGCGGCAGTTCGCGCAACGGCAGGGACTCGCAGGCAAAGCGTCTCGGAGTGAAGCGCTACGGTGCGCAAATTGTAACCGCTGGCAGCATCATAGTTCGCCAGCGCGGCACGCGCGTCCACCCCGGGGACAACGTCGGGATCGGTAAGGACCATACCCTGTTTGCAAAGGTGAACGGCAAGATCCAGTTTGGCTTCAAAGGACCGAACCACAAGCAGACGGTGAGCGTGGTCCCGGCTTAAAACGCAGTCTCACCCCCGAAAGCCCTATCCACGCGGTAGGGCTTTTTTGTTTCTGCACCATCAGTATTCATGAAATTCATCGACGAAGCGCGCATTGAGGTCCACTCTGGCGACGGCGGCGGCGGCGTCGTCAGCTTCAGGCGCGAAAAGTACGTGCCTCGCGGCGGACCCGACGGCGGGGACGGCGGCAGGGGCGGCAGCGTGTTTGCGGTTGCAGACCGCAATATCAACACCCTCGTCGAGTACCGTTTTGCGCGCATCCATCGCGCCCGCGACGGCGAAAAAGGCCGGGGTCGCCAATGCAGCGGCAAGAGCGCGGATGACGTGGTGCTGCGCGTTCCCGCGGGCACGGTAATCAAGGATCTGGATTCGGGGGAAACGGTCGCCGACCTGGCTGAGCATGAGCAGACCGCGCTGCTCGCGCGCGGTGGCAAGGGCGGCTTGGGCAACGTCAATTTCAAATCGAGCACCAACCGCGCTCCTCGCAAGGCCACCCCCGGAGAACCCGGAGAACATCGCTCGCTCGGTCTCGAGCTGAAGGTGCTTGCCGATGTCGGCCTGCTCGGTATGCCCAATGCCGGGAAATCCACGTTCATCCGGGCCGTGTCCGCCGCCCGTCCCAAGGTGGCCGACTACCCATTCACGACCCTGCATCCGCATCTCGGCGTGGTTCGGATCGGAGTCGATCGCAGCTTCGTGATCGCCGATATTCCTGGACTCATCGAGGGCTCCGCCGAGGGAGCAGGACTGGGACATCAATTTCTAAGGCACCTGGCCCGCACCCGGTTGCTGCTGCACATCGTCGATGCGACCCCTGTCGAGGCAGGTGCCGACCCCGTGCGCGACGCACGCTCCATTGCCGCGGAACTGAAGAAATTCGACGCTGCGCTGTACCGCAAGCCACGCTGGCTGGTATTGAACAAAATGGATATGCTTCCCGCCACAGAGCGCAAGGCCGCTGCCGCCGATATCGTGCGCAGGCTGCGCTGGCGCGGCCCGAGCTTCTGCATCTCGGCGCTCACCGGGGAGGGTTGCCGGGAGCTCGGCTTCGCGGCAATGAAGTTTCTGGAATCCGGAACGACGGCATGAAAAATGCAACGCGTTTCGTCGTCAAAGTCGGAAGCGCGCTCGTGACCAATCGCGGGGCGGGTCTCGACTCGAGCGCGATCGCGCGCTGGGCAGAGCAGATCGCAAGACTGCGTAAGGCCGGTAAGGAGGTCATCCTTGTTTCAAGCGGCGCCATTGCCGAGGGAATTCAGCGTCTGGGCTGGACGCGACGTCCTCACGCGATGCACGAGCTGCAAGCCGCCGCTGCGGTTGGGCAGATGGGCCTGGTGCAGGTCTACGAGTCGTGCTTCCGGCAGCATGGCCTGCACACGGCGCAGGTGCTCTTGACGCACGCCGATCTTGCTGACCGGCAGCGTTACCTCAATGCCCGTTCGACCTTGTTGACGCTGCTCGGGCTCGGAATTATTCCCGTCATTAACGAGAACGACACCGTCGTCACCGACGAAATCCGCTTCGGCGACAACGACACGCTTGGCGCTTTGGTGACCAATCTGGTCGAAGCGGATTGCCTCATCATCCTCACCGACCAGAAAGGGCTCTACACGGACGATCCCCAGCGCAATCCCCAGGCGACTTTGATCCAAAGCGCGCAGGCCGGTGAGCCTCGGCTCGAAGCGCTCGCCGGAGGAACGGGTTCGGCAATCGCCAAGGGCGGAATGCTAACCAAGGTGCTCGCGGCCAAGCGAGCCGCTCGTTCGGGGGCGCAAACGGTAATCGCTTCGGGGCACGAACACGACGTCCTGGTAAGGCTTGCCGCAGGAGAAGCCATAGGCACTCTGCTTTTCGTCCAGACGACACCGCTTGCCGCGCGCAAGCAGTGGCTCGCCGATCACCTCCAGGTCGCGGGACAACTCGACATCGACGTAGGAGCAGCCAAGGCCTTGCGTTCCGGAGGCAAGAGCCTTCTGCCGATCGGGGTCAAGAGCGTGGCGGGCGAATTCGAACGCGGCGCGATAGTCGCGTGCATCTCACCGGAGGGCGCTGAAATCGCGCGGGGCCTGGTCAACTACAGCGCGCAGGAATCCCGGCGCATCGCCGGCCGAGCCTCGAGCGAAATAGAGTCAATACTTGGCTACATCGACGAGCCGGAACTCGTCCACCGGGACAATCTTGTCCTGCTCTGAGCGCACGGCAAGTCGCTTCACGCCAAGTCCCTCATGAGGGCGTCGCGCACGGCCGACGGCGCTTCCAACTTCGCCGTGTAGCCGGGATGGTCAATCCCGATCGCGAGGCCTGCACCATTCTTAAGCGTCCGGGCCGCGGCCTCCGAAAGCTCGAAGCGCAGAAAATGCACTGATGAGGTCTTGTTCTCGTTCTCCCGCTCGAGATCCTCGTCGGCTATGGCCCAGACGCGCTCGTGCCCTTCAACCTGAACCCATACCTTGTCCTCCACGCCGATCAGCTCCTGGAGCCGCTTGCCGCGTTCTTCCGGGTCGGGGTATTCGAGCATCAAGGTGGCCTTGAGATTGCGGCCGTCCGGAACGAGCGGGTTGTAGGTGTCGAGCTCCCCCTGAATGCCTTCTTCCTCGAATATCCGTTCGATGCGCAGCATCTCCTGCACCTGGTAACGGATGGTGAGCTCATCCTCGAAGATGAGCGTGAGATGGTCGCCGAGCTGGACCGTGCGGTTTCTTTTGTGAGCCATCACTCTCGTGCGAAACCCCTGGCGTTCGCGGGCGTAAGCCTCGAGCGTCATGAGGCTCGCGCGGTCGATTCGAGGCATGGCGGCCTTCGTTACCTAAAGCGGTTCAAATCCCGTAGGCGATTCGAAGCAGCGACAGGGGATGCGCTTTTTTCGCCCGGGTCCCGCCCATGCCCTGCTCTATATGGCTGGCGGCAATCGGGCAATCGGAGCTGATGTAATCCGGTTCGTTTCCGGCCATCTGACGAAACACCGGCCGGCCGATCTTCATGGAGTTCTCGTAGTACTCGGTTTTAACGCCCCAGGTTCCATCGTGGCCCGAGCAGCGCTCCACGGTATTGAGCGTGGTTCCGGGCACCAGCTGGAGCGTTTCGCGGGTCTTCTGCCCGATGTTCTGCACGCGCGAATGGCACGGGATGTGATAAGACACCTTGCCGAGCGCGGTCTTGAAGTCGGTCTTGAGCAGCCCGTCACGCTTGCGCAGGATAAAGTACTCAAACGGATCGAACATCGCCTCGCTCACAGCTTTGGCTTCCGCATCCTCGGGAAACAGCAGCGGCAATTCGTTCTTGAACATCAAGGTGCACGAAGGCACAGGGGTAAGGATCGCATAGCCCTCGCGCGCAAGCTTGGCGAGCGGCGGAATGTTCGTTGCCTTGAGGCGCTCGACCCCATCGAGATCGCCAAGCTCGAGCTTAGGCATGCCGCAGCAAACCTCCCTGCTCACAATCACGTAGGGGATCTCGTTATGGTCGAGAACCGCGAGCAGATCGCAGCCGATGCCCGGTTCGTTGTAGTTGACATAACAAGTCGAAAATACCGCCACTTTCCCGGGGGTACGTTCGCCACTCCTTGATTCTCGGGGCCGACTCGCGGCCGCGCGTTTTCTGAACGTGCCGGGACTGTAGGGCGGCAACTTGCGTTCTCGGTGCACGCCGATCGCTTTTTCCATCAGCGAGCGCGCAGTGCGATTGCGGTTCACCGCATTCACGACGGAGGCCACGACCGGGATCGCGGCGAGCCTGCCGATTGCGTCGGTAGAGGAAAGCAGTCTATCGCGCAGACGCACCTCGCCCTTTTTGAATTTCACCGCCTTCGCGCGCAGCATGACGTGCGGAAAATCGACATTCCAGGGATGTGGCGGCACGTAGGGACATTTGGTCATGTAACACATGTCGCACAAGTAGCATTGGTCCACCACTTTCCAGTACTGCGACTTCTCCACACCATCGACTTCCAGAGTTTTGCTTGAATCCACCAGATCGAAAAGCGTCGGAAACGCGGTGCAGAGGTTCACGCAGCGCCGGCACCCATGACAGATGCCGAACACGCGTTCCATTTCGCCCAGGAGCTTCGCTTCGTCGAAAAACTCCGGCTCGCGCCAAGCCACCGGATGGCGGGTCGGGGCTTCGAGGCTTCCTTCGCGAACGGTCATCTCGGAACAATTGGTGTAAGTGCGAATTGAGGGGTCGAACGGCCCATCCAACTCGCGGAGTCAATCCGGCGCCGGCGGCGTCCGGATTTGACGTTGTCAGTCGGCGAGTACGTCGAGCGCCTTTTGAAAGCGGTTGGCGTGCGAGCGTTCCGCCTTCGCGAGTGTCTCGAACCAGTCGGCTATTTCGTCGAACTTCTCCTGGCGCGCCGTCTTCGCCATGCCCGGATACATATCGGTGTACTCGTGCGTTTCACCGGCTATGGCGGCCTTCAGGTTCAAACGCGTACCTCCAAACGGAAGGTCCGTCGCCGGATCACCGCATTGCTCCAGGTATTCGAGATGGCCGTGCGCATGGCCGGTTTCGCCCTCGGCCGTCGACCGGAAAACCGCAGCGACGTCGTTTTGTCCTTCAACGTCGGCCTTCGCTGCAAAGTAGAGATAGCGGCGATTCGCTTGAGATTCACCGGCGAACGCGGCCTTAAGGTTGCCATGGGTTTTTGAGCCTTTGAGCATGATGCCTCCGAATGGTATTCAAAAATTAGACTTACTCTAGCAAGTAGACTAAATGTAATCTCAACTGGGGTTGACTGTCAAGCGCGGGCGCCCTGGCGTTGCTGGATCGCTGTCCGTCTCTGAGTGAGTGTTTCCCGACAATTCGCTATGCGGTTTCCGCCGGAAGGGTTCGATTCTGGCCCCGAAACAAGAAGCGAGCGAGTTCGGTCAGCGCCTGCTGATAGACCTCCCGCTTGAAATCGATCACCGAGTCCAAGGGCACCCAATAGTCGTTCCAGCGCCAAGCGTCGAACTCCGGCTTGTGCGAGGCCCGCAGGTGGACATCGCAGTCGCGACCGACCAGCCGCAGCAAGTACCAGATCTGTTTCTGCCCCCGGTAATTGCCGCGCCAATCCCGCTTGAGCCACTGCTCGGGCACCTCGTAGCGCAGCCAGTTGCGCGTCCGTCCCAGAATCTTGACGTGGCAGGGCAGCAGGCCCACTTCCTCCTGCAGTTCGCGGTACATCGCCTGCACCGGCGTCTCCCCGGGCTTGATTCCGCCCTGCGGGAACTGCCATGAGTGTTCCTTGACGCGCTTGCCCCAGAAAACCTCGCTGCGCCAGTTGCACAGAACGATGCCGACGTTCGGCCGATAGCCGTCTCGATCGAGCATACGCAATCCAGCAAAAAGTCTATCCGCGCCCATTCTTTCACAAATCACGCGCGATTTGAAGGCGCGGCCGTGTGACGGCTGCGCGGCATTCGAGTTCAAGTAGAATGTCGCGGTCTATCTGCTCCCCACATGCACGCGTCTCGATTTTTTCTTGCAACGCTTAAGGAAGCTCCTGCCGACGCGGAGCTCATCAGTCACAAGCTGATGGTCCGAGCAGGCCTGGTCCGGAGAATCGCCGGCGGGATTTACACCTGGATGCCGCTCGGGCTTCGAGTGATGCGCAAGGTCGAGGCCATCGTGCGCGAGGAAATGAACCGTGCCGGGGCGATTGAACTATTCATGCCGGCGGTACAGCCCGCCGAGCTGTGGCAGGAATCGGGGCGCTGGCAGAAATACGGGCCGGAGCTGCTGAGACTGAAGGACCGTCATGGACGCGATTTCTGCATCGGCCCTACGCACGAGGAAGTGATCACCGACATCGCGCGGCGCGAGATCCGAAGCTACCGGCAGCTACCCGTGCATTTCTATCAGATCCAGACCAAGTTTCGTGACGAAATCCGGCCACGCTTCGGTGTCATGCGCGGGCGCGAGTTCACCATGAAGGACGGCTACTCTTTCCACGCCGATCTGACCGATTTGCAGCGCGAATACCGGAACATGCACGACAGCTATACGCGGATCTTCACTCGCCTGGGGTTGAAGTTTCGCGCGGTCGCCGCCGATCCAGGTGCGATTGGCGGCACGGGCTCGCAAGAGTTTCACGTCCTCGCGGAATCCGGCGAGGACGCCATCGCTTACTGTCCGCAGTCCGATTACGCTGCGAACGTCGAACTGGCGGAGGCAGTCGCGCCCCCAACGCCGCGTGCTATGCCAAAAGAAGAAATGAAAAGCGTCTCTACTCCGGGGAAAACAACTTGCGAAGACGTGACAGCTTTTCTCAGTGTCCCGTTGGAGCATTCTGTAAAGGCACTTGCAGTCATAAGGAAAGCAGGGGACGCATTCCATATATTGCTATTGCGTGGCGACCACGCCCTGAATGAGATCAAAGCCTCGAAGTCCATTGGCGAGTTCCGGTTCGCTTCGGAACAGGACATTGAACAGCACATGGGATGTCGGGCCGGATACATCGGGCCGGTGAAGGGGCGTTCCGACGTGGTGATCGTTGCGGACCGGACCGTAGCAGGGATGAGCGATTTCATTTGTGGCGCGAATGAGGCTGGATTCCATTTGACGGGCGTCAACTTCGGCCGCGACCTGCCCGAGCCGGCGCTCGTCGCCGATATCCGGAACGTCATCCCGGGCGATCCGAGCCCCGACGGAAAGGGAACGCTCGATATCGTGCGCGGCATCGAGGTCGGGCATATATTTCAACTTCGAACCAAGTATTCGGAAGCGATGAAAGCCTCGTTCCTTGACGAATCGGGAACAACGCGCCCATTTGAGATGGGGTGCTACGGGATTGGTATTACCCGAATCGTGGGTGCTGCGATTGAGCAGAACCACGACGAACGCGGCATCGTCTTCCCGCAGCCGATCGCGCCCTTCCAGGTCGCCCTGGTACCCATCGGCTACGGAAAGAGCGCTGCGGTCCGCGAGACTGCCGACGCCTTGTACCGGGAACTCTCGGATTCCGGCGTCGAGGTCCTGCTCGATGATCGGGACGAACGGCCTGGAGTGATGTTCGCTGACATGGAGCTGATAGGCATTCCCCATCGCATTGTCGTAGGTGAGCGCGGCCTCAAGGACGGCGTGATCGAGTACCAGGGTCGGCGAGACAGGGAGCCGACAAAAGTCGCCCGGGCGGAGGTCACGCCACTGCTTCGTTCCAAATTGTGCTGAGACTCCTGTTTCTTGTCCCCGGCCTTACGATCGTACTCGCCAGCAACGCCCTGGCCGGGAACCAAATCTACGAGCCGCTGGCCGCCGAGGTGCGGGCAGGCCTGCAGGCATCAATCGCGGACAAGCCGGCGCCCCATGCCTTTAAGAATTCCGAGGCAGCGGTCAACTGGCTCACCGAAATGTCACAACGCCTGGAAACGAGAATACCGAACTTTCAATCGCGGGTAGATTTCCTGCGCACACTGCACTTCGAAGCAATCCACGCGGGGCTGGATCCCCAGCTCGTGCTCGCGGTGATCCAGATCGAGAGCAGCTTTCGCAAGTACGCCGTTTCGAAATCGGGTGCCCGAGGTTACATGCAGGTCATGCCTTTCTGGGTGGGCCTGATCGGCCGCAAAGGCGATAACCTGTTTAGCCTGCGCACCAATCTGCGCTATGGATGCGTGATTCTGAAGCACTACCTTAGCCTCGAGAAAGGCGACCTGTTTCGCGCGCTGGCTCGTTACAACGGTTCCCTGGGAAAGCCCGAGTATCCGAATTTGGTGATCGGCGCCTGGCGCAGCGTTTGGCGCTACCAGGGCTGGCTTGCCCTCGCGCCACCTTGGTCGTGCAGCCCAGCCCGGCACGTCTCCGTCGGATGTCAGGAGGGAAAGACCGTCTCAATCGTCGCCTGTATGACTTGCGCTGCGGCACGCGGGTCCGACGCCTGGCGGATCGGCCTGCCAACCACGATATAGTCGGCGCCGTTGGCGAACGCCTGCGCCACGTCGACGGTGCGCTTTTGATCGTCTGCTGCACGATTCACCACCGGACGAACTCCCGGAGTTACCACGAGCAAACGTTCGCCGAGCTCTCTTTTCAGCGCCGGGGCCTCCAGCCCCGAGGAAATAACGCCGTCGCAGCCGGCTTCGAGCGCTCGCCGGGCACGCGAGAGAACGAGCGTCTGGATATCGCATTGAAAGCCCAGATCGTCGAGATCTCCCTGGTCGAGACTTGTAAGCGCCGTGACCGCGAGAATTTTTACGTCCCCTTTCTCTCTTACCGCTGCCTCGAGCATCGCCTGGTTGCCGTGCACCGTCGCGAAAGTCACTCCCCGCTTGTGAAGCCCTCGCACCGCAGCCCGGACCGTCTCGGGAATATCGAAGAACTTCAGGTCGACGAAAACCTTCTTCCCCTCGCGCGCTAGCCAATCGATAAGCCCGAAGACTCCGTCGGTCATAAATAGCTCCAGACCCAACTTGTAAAACTTTACGCTGTCTCCGAGGCGCAGCACCAGAGATTTGGCTTCTTCGGCGCTGGGTACATCCAACGCCAAGATCAGGCGCTCGGCTCGCGGAATCATTTTCATTTGGGTCGGGTCGGCAGCTTTCGGCCGGGCGATTCAATCGGATTCACGCGGTCTCACTCTCGAGCAAGCGCCTGAGGGACAGATTCAAAGCGTCATCGGCTCGCGCCGCGAATCGTCCCAAGAACGCCCTCAAAGCTTCGCCGCGCTCCGCGCCCAGGAGGTTGTCGCCATCCAGGACAAACTCTCGGTACACGTCCGACACCAGGAGCCGTTCGGTATCGCAGACCAGGCCATAACGGTCGCCGGAGGACCGCGCTACCCAGCCGCGCGCGGCCATGCGCCCAAGGAGCAACTCGGCCCGGTCGCCGGTGAGCGATGACCGCTCGGCGATTTGTCGCAAGCCAAGCAGCTCCGGACCTCGCTGCGCACGCGCCAAGACGAGAAGCAAGGCCAGCGGTTCGGCAAAGCCGGCTCCGGTGGGTCGCTTGGTCGCGTCACGCAACACGGCAAAATCGGGCGCAAGCGCGGCGATCAGTGCGCCGAGCACGATCACCAACCAGGAAAAGTAGATCCACAGGAGAAAAATCGGGATCACTGCGAACGCCCCGTAGACCAGCGTATACGTCGGAAACTTCGCAATGTAGAGCGCAAAACCTCGCTTCATGACCTCGAACACTATGCCCGCGATGAAACCCCCGAGGAGGGCGTGGCGTGGCCTGACCGCCCGATTCGGCACGACATAGTAGAGCAGCGTGAAGGCTGCACAGGTGAGGATAAAAGGCACAAGCCCGAGAATTGCGGTTTCCGCAAACGGGATCTGCCCCGCGAAGCCGAGCGATGTGCTTACGACATACGAGGTAATAGACAAACTCGCGCCGATCAGGACGGGTCCGAGCGTAAGGGCTGCCCAATAGATCAGGACGCGCTGTAGGACAGGGCGCGGACGTGAAATTCTCCAAATCGAATTGAACGCGCCCTCTATCGTAAACATCATCAGGACGGCGGTGACCGCGAGCACAACGGTCCCGAGGGCGGTCAATTGGCCGGCGCGTCCGGAGAACTGCTCGATGTAGCCGCTAACTATCTTTCCTGCCTTCTCCGGAAGCATGTTGGCGAGCAGAAACGCGTGAATTTGTTCACCGAACCCCGAAAAAACCGGAAACGCCGACATCAAAGTGAGCGCGATGGTGACAAGCGGCACGAGCGCGAGCAGCGTCGTAAAGGTGAGACTCGAGGCGATCTGCAAACAGCGGTCCTGGCTGAACCGCCTGAGCACGTGAGCGAGGAAGCGGCCCAGTTGTCGCAACGCGTGTGGCATGAGGTGCGCCGGTTGGAGAGGTGAACGTGCCTATAATATCAGTCGCTCTCGGCCTCGCAATGAGCGACATCCGCGTTCTCTACTACAGCCACCGCGGCTCGGTGCACGAGATGGCCCAAATGGATCGCAAGCGGCGTCGAGGAAATCGACGGTGCCACCGCCCGGCATCGAAGCCCCCTCACACCTGCGGGTTGATCCGCTCCGACTTGCTCTGCAGTTTGTTGAGGGCATTGACGTAGGCTTTGGCCGAAGCCACGACGATATCGGTGTCGGCGCCCACGCCGTTGACGATCCTTCCGCCTCGGGCGAGACGCACCGTCACCTCGCCCTGAGATTCAGTGCCCTGCGTAACCGCATTGACCGAATAAAGCAACAGCTCCGCGCCACTTTTCGCCAAGGTCTCGATCGCCTTGAATGTGGCATCCACAGGCCCGTCGCCCTCTGAGGCGGCGGGACGCTCCGATCCTTCCTCGGACAGGACGATGTTCGCGTGCGGTCGCTTGCTGGTTCCGCTCTCCTGCTGCATAGACACGAGCCGCCAGCGTTCCGCCGCGGTGGCGACGGCACCGTCCGAAACCAAGGAGTGCAGGTCTTCGTCGAAGATTTCATGTTTCTTGTCGGCAAGTTCCTTAAAGCGCTCGAACGCCTTGTTGTAAGCATCCTCGGACTCGAGCTCGATGCCGAGTTCCTTCATGCGCTGTTTGAACGCGCTTCGCCCTGAATGCTTGCCCAGAACCAGCTTGTTCGTAGACCAGCCGACATCCTGCGCGCGCATGATCTCGTAGGTTTCACGGCTCTTGAGGACCCCGTCCTGATGAATTCCGGCCTCGTGCGCAAAAGCATTCGCGCCGACGATCGCTTTGTTCGGCTGCACCGGAAAGCCCGTGATTCCCGAGACCAGGCGGCTTGCCGGAACGATCTGGGTAGAGTCGATGCGCGTGTCGCAGGAGAAAACGTCCTGGCGCGTGCGCACCGCCATGACGATTTCCTCGAGGGAGGCATTGCCGGCCCGCTCCCCGAGCCCGTTGACCGTGCACTCGACCTGGCGCGCGCCGTTCATGACCGCGGCGAGAGAATTGGCCACGGCAAGCCCCAGGTCGTTGTGGCAGTGTACGGACCACACCACCTTGTCGGAGTTCGGGACGCGCTCGCGCAATTGGCGGATCAGGGATCCGAATTGATCCGGCACGGTGTAGCCTACCGTGTCGGGAATATTGACGGTCCTCGCGCCCTCTTTGATGACCGCTTCGAGCACGCGGCAAAGGAAGACGACTTCCGAGCGGCCCGCGTCCTCCGGAGAAAACTCGACATCGTCCGTGAACTTGCGCGCGAAACGCACCGCGTTGACCGCCTCGGTCAGCACCTGCTCGGGAGTCATGCGCAATTTCTTTTCCATGTGGATCGGCGAGGTCGCGATGAAGGTGTGGATCCTTCCCTGCTTTGCGGGCTTGATCGCCTCCGCCGCGCGGCTGATGTCGCGGTCATTGGCGCGCGCGAGCGCACACACCGTGCTGTCCTTGACGATGCCGGCCACCGCGAGCACGGCGTCGAAGTCGCCCGGGCTGGAGGCCGGGAATCCGGCTTCGATCACGTCCACGCGCATGCGCTCGAGCTGGCGCGCGATGCGAAGCTTCTCTTCCTTGGTCATGGAGGCACCAGGGCTCTGCTCGCCGTCGCGCATGGTGGTGTCAAAAATGATCAATTTGTCTTTCATGTGCCGCTCCAGGATGAAATCGCGAAAGCATCCGCGGCGCCTGCTTGCGCCGCGACCGGGTGTTGCCGAATTGGGAGTAGGGTTATGTGCGCGCGAGGCGCAGCAGCAGGCCCGCCAGAAGCAGGCTGCCGAGGGTGAGGCTGAGAGCGGTGGTGCGGAATTGCATGCGCCGCAATATAACGGGTTCCCGGGGCTACTGCAACCGGGCGGATTCCCTGGGCCGGCGTTTCTTCCACAGCCAATACGCGTATCCCGACAGTCCATAGGCCACGAACAGGAGAAACAGCACGATCGGCGGATCGGAGATGATGAGAACAAACCCAAGGACGATCAGCAGGACCACTGCGAACGGTACCGACCGGCGCAGATTGATGTCCTTAAAGCTATAGAAGGGAACATTAATCACCATGGTGATCCCCGCGTAAAGAGTCAGGCACGCAGCCACCCAAGGCATGCCATATTCACCGACGGGGATCTTGTTGTCGATGGCGAGCCACAGAAATCCTGCAATCAAGGCCGCCGCCGCGGGGCTCGGCAACCCCTGAAAGAAGCGTTTGTCCACTACATCGATGTTGGTATTGAAACGCGCCAAACGCAGCGCCGCGCCGGCGCAATAGACGAATGCCGCGATCCAGCCCGCGCGCCCCAGGTCTTTCAACGCCCATTCATATATGATCAGCGCGGGTGCTGCGCCAAAGCAAACCATGTCGGAAAGCGAATCGTATTCCGCGCCGAACGCGCTTTGGGTCCGCGTCAATCGAGCCACCCGCCCGTCGAGCGTGTCGAGAATCATCGCGATAAAAATCGCCACAGCAGCGTTATCGAAACGCTGGTTCATCGCCATCACAATGGCGTAGAACCCGGCGAACAGCGCGGCGGTCGTGAAAAGATTCGGCAGCAGGTAGATTCCGCGGCGGCGGATCTCGGTATTCAGCAGCGGCTTGCGGAAATCGTGCTTAAGCATGATCGGCAAGCGTGGCTATCACGGTGCTCGTCGCGTAGACCTTGTCACCCAGCGCCGCCGTTATCTTCGCGCTCTTGGGAACGTAGAGGTCCACGCGCGAGCCGAACCGAATGAAACCGAAGCGCTGCCCTCGCATCACTCTGTCGCCCTCTTTGACATAGCAAAGGATACGCCTCGCAATGAGCCCCGCTATCTGCACGCACGTAATGTCCGCGCCCGCCGGGGTCCGCAGCCATAGCGCGTTGCGCTCGTTCTCCAAAGAGGCCTTGTCAAGCGCCGCGTTGAAGAATCGCCCCGGACTGTACCAGCGCCTCCTGACCTCGCCGTCCACAGGGCAGCGGTTGGAGTGCACGTTGAATACATTCATGAACACGCTGATCTTGATCGCGTCTCGCTCGAGGTATGGGTCGCGCGCAGGCTCCACCGCAACCACCCGACCGTCCGCAGGCGAAACCACGCTGTAGTCGTCGCCGGGCACCGTGCGAGGCGGGTCGCGAAAGAATTGCAGGATGAAGATTGCAACAAGCCAGAACGGAAGCGACCACCAGCCGCCCAGCCCGCTCGCTGCAGCAGCAGCCAAAACCGCGATCGCGAGGAAGGGCCAACCTTCGCGGGCAACAATGGGGTGCGGATATGTCGCGTTCATGTCTTCAGTCGCCGCTGCGACAGCAAGAAGTTCAGTTCCTGCTTGTGTCGACAAGCTTGTTCTTCTTTATCCAGGGCATCATCGCCCTGAGCTTTTCTCCAACCACCTCTATAGGATGCTCGGCGGTCATGCGGCGGCGCGAGAGCAGCATCGGCGCGCCGGCGTGGTTCTCGAGTATGAATTCTCTTGCGTACTCGCCCGACTGAATGCGGGCAAGCGCGAGGCGCATCGCGTTCCGGGTTTCCTCGGTAATGATCTTCGGCCCGGTCAGGTACTCGCCGAACTCCGCGTTATTCGAGATCGAGTAGTTCATGGTCCCGATGCCGCCTTCGTACATCAGGTCGACGATCAGCTTCAGTTCATGCAGGCACTCGAAATAAGCCATCTCAGGCGCGTACCCGGCCTCGGTGAGCACTTCATACCCCGCCTTTACCAGCTCGACACAGCCGCCACAGAGCACGGCCTGCTCGCCAAACAGGTCGGTTTCGGTTTCTTCCTTGAACGTGGTCTCGATCACACCGGCGCGGGCGCCCCCGATCGCAGCCGCGTAGGAGAGCGCGAGGTCGCGAGCCCGGCCGCTTTGATCTCGATGCACGGCGATGAGCATGGGCGTGCCGCCGCCTTGGGCGTAGGTCGAGCGTACCGTGTGCCCGGGGGCTTTGGGCGCGATCATGACTACGTCGAGATCCTCGCGAGGCGCGACCTGTCCGTAGTGAATATTGAATCCGTGGGCGAAGCCCAGTGTCGCCCCCTTGCGAATGTTGGGCTCGACCTCGGATCGGTAAACGGCTGAGATGTGCTCGTCCGGCATCAGCATCATTACGAAGTCCGCACCTTTCACAGCTTCGGGGATTTCGCTGACACTCAAGCCCGCCTTCTTCGCCTTGTCCCAGGAACCGCCACCTTTGCGCAGGCCCACCGTGACTTTTACGCCCGAGTCGTTCAGATTTTGCGCGTGAGCGTGGCCTTGCGAGCCATAACCCACGATGGTGACCTTCTTGCCCTTGACGAGCGAGAGATCCGCGTCCTTATCGTAATAAACTTTCATGGTAGTCCCTCAAATATCAGAGGCTTGGCCCCAGGGCTGGGAACGCATGGCAAATTCCCTGGTCCTGAGTTCCCCAGCCCTTGTCTTACACCTTCAATATCCGCTCGCCGCGAGCGATGCCCGACGCCCCAGATCGGACCGTTTCAAGAATCGCGCTCGATTCGATCGCGTGAATGAAGGCGTCGAGTTTCGTCCCATCCCCAGTGAGCTCGATGGTATATGTGTTTTCCGTAACGTCGATGATGCGCCCGCGAAAAATGTCGGACATCCGCTTCATTTCCTCGCGTTCCTTCCCGATCGCGCGAACCTTGATCAGCATGAGCTCGCGCTCGATGTGCGCCGCCTCGGAAAGATCCACAACCTTGACCACCTCGACGAGCTTGTTCAGTTGTTTGGTGATCTGCTCGATCACGTCATCCGAGCCGTTGGTAATGATGGTCATGCGCGAGAGAGACGCGTCCTCGGTCGGCGCCACCGTGAGGGTTTCGATGTTGTAGCCACGCGCGGAGAAAAGCCCCGCCACCCTGGAAAGCGCACCCGGCTCGTTTTCGAGCATGATGGAAATGATGTGTCGCATTGCTCCCTCGCTGAGGCCCGGCCCAAGGCGTCCTTGACGCCGCTTCGACGCGGCGCTCTTGGCGCCGCCGAGCCAGGCTCCCTTCAGCCAACGTTAATCAAACCCGGTCGCGTGCCGGGCTTACAACTCCTCGGCAAGGATCATCTCGGTCAGGCCCTTGCCGGCCTGGACCATCGGGTAGACGTTTTCGGTCTGGTCGGTGATGAAGTCCATCAGCACCAGTTCATCCTTGCGCTTGAACGCCTCGCGCAAGGCCGCTTCCACGTCGCCCGGCTTTTCGATACGCATGCCGACGTGACCGAAGCTCTCGGCGAGCTTGACGAAATCGGGTAGAGCGTCCATGTAGGACTCCGAATAGCGGTTGCCGTGGTTGAATTGCTGCCACTGGCGCACCATTCCCATGTACTTGTTGTTGAGGATGACGATCTTGATCGGCAGGCGGTATTGCTTGCAGGTGGACAACTCCTGGATGCACATCTGGAAGCTCGCCTCGCCGGTAACGCACGCGACGGTCGCTCCCGGATTGGCGAGCCGTACGCCCATGGCCGCGGGAAGGCCGAAACCCATCGTGCCCAAACCTCCGGAATTGATCCAACGGCGCGGCTTGTCGAACTTGTAGAACTGGGCCGCCCACATCTGATGCTGTCCGACATCCGAAGTGACAAAAGCCTCGCCCCGGGTGATCTCGTAGAGCCGCTCGAGCACGAACTGCGGCTTGATGATCGTGCTCTTCTTGTCGTATTTCAGGCAGTCCTTGGATTTCCACAGTCCGATCTGCGACCACCAGGCGCTCAGTGCCTTCTGGTCCGGCTTGTAGCCGGCGGCCTCAAGCTGCGTAGTCAGGTCTTCCAGAACGTCGGAAACGTTGCCGACGATCGGGACGTCGACCTTTACGCGCTTGGATATCGACGACGGGTCGATGTCGATATGAATGATCTTCCGCTGTACCTGAGCAAAATGCGCCGGGTCGCCGATCACGCGGTCATCGAACCGCGCGCCGACGGCAAGCAGCACGTCGCAATTCTGCATCGCCATGTTGGCTTCGTACGTACCATGCATTCCCAGCATGCCGAGAAACTGTGGATCGGTCGCGGGATAGCCCCCTAGACCCATCAGCGTATTGGTGCACGGGAAGCCGAGCATCTTGACGAGCTTCGTCAGTTGTTTCGAGGCGTCCGAGAGGATGACACCGCCGCCGGTGTAGACCATGGGGCGCTTTGCGTCCGCGAGCAACTGCGCAGCCTTCTTGATCTGCCCGGGGTGCCCCTTAACCACCGGGTTGTACGAGCGCATCGTCACTGTTTCCGGGTACTCAAACGCGCACTTCGCGCTGGTCACGTCCTTGGGAATGTCGACGAGCACCGGTCCCGGCCGTCCAGTCTTGGCGAGATAAAAAGCTTTCTTCATCGTAACGGCGAGATCCCTGACGTCCTTCACCAGGAAATTGTGCTTCACGCACGGCCGGGTAATGCCCACCGTGTCACACTCCTGAAAGGCATCCAGTCCGATCGCGTGGGTCGGAACCTGCCCGGTGATGATCACCATCGGGATCGAATCCATGTAGGCCGTCGCGATGCCGGTGACGGCATTGGTCACCCCGGGTCCCGAGGTCACCAGCGCCACGCCGATCTTGTCGCTCGAACGCGAGTAACCGTCTGCCGCGTGCGCCGCTCCCTGCTCGTGGCGAACGAGGACGTGCTTTACCTTGTCCTGCTTGAACAACTCATCGTAGATGTACAGGACCGCACCGCCGGGATAGCCGAATACGTATTCGACCTTCTCGGCTTGAAGGCACCGGATCACGATCTCTGCGCCGGACAATTCCATTTCAAGTCCCGTGTCAACTCGCTTCGACGAAGACTTTAGAGCCTAATTGCTGACGCCTGAATGGTCAAGTTTTTCCCCTGCATCGGAGTCGGGCTTTTGATACCATCGATTAATAGGACCGCGGCTTCTCTGGCCGCCAAAAAAGGGATGCGCCTCTGGCCTCTCGAAACGAACTTTCCGAGTTTCTCGCAGGCGTCGAGCGCCGAGCATACAAACAGGCGATGTTCGCGGTCCGACACGCAGAGAACGCCCTCGACATCGTCCAGGATTCGATGTTCAAGCTCGCAGAAAAGTACGGGGCAAAGCCGGTTAATGAACTGCCGATGCTGTTCCAACGCATCCTGCAGAACACGATTCGCGACTTTTATCGCAGGCAGAAGGTCCGGTCTTTGTGGGTCACGCTCTTTTCCGCTCTTTCTCCGGGGCGGGAAGAAGAAAGCGACCCGCTTGAAACCTTGGAGAGCGCCGATGCGTCAAACACCAAAGATGGACCGGCCGATCGCTTGGAGCGATATCAAGTCATTGAATTGATTGAAAACGCTTTGGAACGCCTGCCGCAACGTCAACGGCAGGCGTTCCTGCTGCGTTACTGGGAGGAGTTAGACGTTGCCGAGACCGCGACTATCATGGGTTGCTCTGCGGGCAGCGTCAAAACCCATTGCTCCCGGGCGGCACACGCATTGGCGGAGGCCTTGAGAGCAAAGGGGGTTGAGCTATGAACGAACAGCAGATCGCCTACCGAATCAAGCAATACCTCAACCAGGGACTCGAGCTGGACGCCGGCAAGCTCGTCCGCTTGAAAGCGGCACGCGAGCAGGCTTTGGCGCGCCAGCGTGTCGAATCCCGCATTCCCGCATTGGCCTGGGCGGGCAACATCATTGGCAAATCGGGGGGGCCTTCCACGCTTGTTCCGCGCGTGCTGCTGCCTATGGCAGTTCTGATCTTCGGACTGATCGCAATCAACCACTGGCGGGACTCCCAGCTAGCCGCCGAGATCGAGGAAATCGACGCTGCGGTGCTAACTGGCGACCTGCCGCTGGACGCCTATCTCGACAAGGGATTCGATGCATGGCTAAAGCGCACTTCGTACTAGCACTTTGGCTCTGCACTTCGCTCTCTACCCTCGCCGCTACACCGCCGAAAAAACCCCCAACGTGGGGCGAGTTGGCGTCTGAGCAGCAGCAGATCCTCGCGCCGCTTTCCGACGACTGGGACAATTTCGAGCCCGAGCGCAAGCGCCGGTGGATCGGCATCGCCAAACGCTATCCGAACATGAAACCCGACGAGCAGGCGCGGGCGCAGCGGCGCATGCAGGCGTGGGCCAAGCTTACCCCTAAGGAGCGCGATGCCGCGCGCGCGCGCTACAAGAAAATGGAGAAATTGCCCCCGCAGAGAAAAGAGGGGTTAAAGGAGCAGTGGGAGGAGTACAACCGACTTCCAGAACAGGAGAAGCGCAAGCTGGGAAGCACGCCGCGCAAGCCTCCCGCGACAGCGCCGAAGGCCAAGCCTCCGGCGACCGCCTCCCCCGAGCAAACCGCCCCGCCTGAAATCGCCCCTGCCCCGGGACCTGGCCGATAGGCCTTCTGCCTTTGAGTTCCTTCATGCGGGCCCTGCCCGGTTCGCAAGCGCCCGGCGTGGCGCGGCGCCTGATGTCGATGCTCTATGAGGCCCTGGTTGTTCTTGCCGTGGCGCTCTTCGCCAGCCTGGCTTTCTTTGCTGCGGTAAACGAACCGCTCTCGGGCAGCATGCGTCACGTCTTCCAATTGTATTTATTCCTGGTCTTGGGAATTTATTTTGTCGCGTGCTGGAGCCGCGGTGGTCGAACCTTGCCGATGCAGACCTGGAAGATGCGGGTGGTCCGCGGTGACGGCTTGTCGATCGGGATCGGCCAAGCAGTGCTGCGCTACGTCCTTGCTTGGCTCTCGTTGGTGTCGTTAGGCGCCGGATTTATTTGGGCGTTTTTCGATCGCGATCGGCAGTTTCTGCACGACCGGCTGGCCGGCACTCGCCTTGTTGTTGATAAGGGAGCCGGGTTCCCGCCCCCGTGACGATCGCCACCTTGCCCTTCAGCCGGTCCAGACGACTTCCTCGTAGGTCACCGGCCTGGAGAGCAGGCCGAGCTCGCGCGCGAAGCGGTTCATGGACTCGACGCTCCGGGCGGAGATCGCCGGGTCATAGAACGGCAGGTCACGCCGGATCAGCTCGGCGATCATGCCGGCCTCCGCCGGCGGGAAAAGCTTCCTACCGATTGCGGTGGCGCGGTTCGGATCTTCTTTCAGCGCTTTCTGCGCCGCGATCACGGCGTTGACTGCCGCTCTTGCCGCCTTGGGGTTTTCATCGATCAATCTCTGGCTGGTCACCAGCGCCGGGAACGTATAGCCCTTCATCAGCTCGGTGCCGTCGCGCCGCGCGTCGAGCACCAGCGTGCCGATGCCGCTTTTCACCGCCACTTCGGCGCCCATGCCGTTGGCCCAGAAGCCGTCGATCTTGCCTTCCTCCAGCGCCTTGGCGGCAAGCAGGCCGAAGGAAGCGGTCTGCCCTACGCTGAATCCGGGCACGGGCCCGATCGTCAGGTCTTTCTCCGGATCGATGCCGGCGACCTTCAGCATCTGCTTCAGGCCGTCCACCGGGCCGGGGGCGGCACCGATTCGAAGATTTCTTACGCAGGACAGGTCGCCCCTTTTCACATCCAGTGATTTTCTCAGTATCAAAAACCAATACATATGCTGGGCGAGGGCGCAAAGGAGTTTCCCTCCCTGCCAGTCCTTGAAGGCGTAGAGCACGGCGTGCGACGCGCCGCCGACGAAGTCCAGCTTGCCCTCGCGCAGGTCCTCGTAGGTCTTGGTGACCGGGTAGAGCAGCTCCAGCTTTGCGTCGAGGAATCCCAGCTCGACCGCAGCGATGGCCGGAAAGTACGAGGGCGAGATCAGGTCGGGAATCGCGAGGCGAAGCGTCATTGCGACTTGATTCCCGCGGCCTGCACCGCTTCCTTCCAGGTTTGCAGGTCGTCGCGCACCGCCTGCACGAACTCCGCGGGTGTGCTGCACACCGCGTCTACGCCGATCTTGTTGAGCCGGCCGGTGAAGTTGGTGTCACGGCAACCTGCCGCGATCTCTCGGGCGATGAGATCCACGATCTCGCCCGGCGTCCCCGCCGGTGCCACGTACCCGTTCCAGGTCATGGTGCGGAATCCAGGATAGCCCTGCTCCGCCACCGTGGGCACGCCGGGCAGCTGGGCGGCCCGCGTGTCCCCCGAGGTGGCAAGGATATTCACCTTGCCAGTGCCGGCGTGGGGAATCAGCTCGTTGAGATTGCCGAAGTAGCAGGGCACGTGGCCGGCCACCATGTCGGCCACCGCCGGACCGCCGCCCTTGTAGAGCACGGCCTCCATCTTGAGGCCCGCACGCGCAAGGAACAGCGCCATGGAGAGGTTCCCGACGGAACCCGAGCCGGGCGCCGCATAGCTGAGCTGTCCGGGCCGCGCCCCGGCATAGTCCACCAGCTCCTTCAGTGTCTTCACCGGCAGCTTGTCGTTGCAGCCCAGCGCAAAGGGATTGGTGCCGACGATCGAGATCGGCGCGAAATCCCTGACGGGGTCGTAGCTGATCTTCTGCACGTGAGGCACGATCGCGAGCTGGGGCGTGGCAGCGGAAAACAGTGTGTAGCCGTCGGGCTGGGCGCGCGCGACCAGCTCCGCCGCGATGGCGCCGCTCGCGCCGGGCCGGTTCTCCGGGACGACGCTCTGGCCGAGGCGCTGCGTGAGCCAGTCCGCGGTGATGCGCGCCACCGCATCGGTGACTCCGCCGGGCGGGAAGGGGACGATCACCTTCACCGTTCTCTGCGGCCACTGCTGCGCATTCACTGCGAATGAAACAAGGATTGCCGAAAAGAAAAGAAAAGGCCTCATCAATCCCCCCCTTTGAAATGCGAGTATATCCACTCAGCGCAGGCCAGGGTGCGCGCATCGTCGCCGATGCGTTCATCGGGTCAGTATAATCGCCGCGACTCATGCCTCGTCGAAACATCCTGGTCGCCGGCGCGGGACCGGTCGGCACCGTCGCGGCGCTCGCCCGCGCGCGCTTCTGGCACACGGCGACCCTGCTCGAGGCGCACGACAGCGTCGACGACAATCCGCGCGCCTCCACCACCCAGCCGCCGACCCTCGAGATCATCGCCGAGCTCGGGCTGATCGAGGAGTACCTGCGCGTCGGGCTCGTCTCCCGAACGTTCCAGTTCTGGGATCGTCACTGAACGAGCGGGATATTGGCCGCCAACTCGTACTTGATGATCGCGCGGATCTTGTTCTCGATCTGCAAGTAACGGCCGACCTTCATGCCGGGAATCGCTTTCTCGAGCAGAGGCACGTAGGAGCGCTTGAGCTTCACTTCCGCATCCTCGATGGCGATCGCTTCATTGATCAGCTTCTTCGCCGTTTCGTCCGACACCGGTCCCTTGTTGTAGGCGTCCGCGTAGTTCTTGATCACCGCGGCGAGGCGCTGGTTGATGCCTTGCAGGTCCTTCTGGTAGGCGTCGTACACCGGCCAGAAGCCCTTGCCCTCGGCCTCGGTCAGCTGCATGTTGGCCGCGACGACGAGCTTCTTGTCGGCCTTGATTTTCTGGGCAAGGATTTGCATGTCCGACGCGGTTTGCGCCGCTGCGGGCAGCGCGATCAAAGTTGATAGGGCAAACAGCACGATTGAAGCTGGCTTCATTTCAGGTTCTCCTCTTGGTTAAGCAAAAAGTGATTCGTGAATTGTGACTCGTGATTCGACTCCCTATCCGCTTTTCTCAGAAATACACCGCCCCGTACAGCATTCCGCCGTTCCAGCTGCTGTCGAGATAGAGAGTCTTCGTGTCCCCTGGTAATTGATGTTGAAGAGCTGATAGTTGTAACAGGCGGACAAACGGGGCGTGAACTTTGCGAAGAGCGCGCGCCAGGAGTGTTTGCGTTTCATGATGGCCAGCTGAACGAAGAACGCTTGCATGGTAATCCTTCCAATCTGGAAAGGATGGGAACCTTACGTTGCCGCCGTCGAGTCCTCGCGCTCCCCGGCATCCTCGCTCACCCACGCTGCGAGTTGGGTATAAGCGACCGCCAGCACCACCGGCCCGACGAAAAGCCCGACCAGGCCGAAGGCAAGCAACCCGCCGATGACGCCGGCGAAAATCAGCGCCAGCGGCAGGTCGGCGCCGCGCTTGATCAGGAGCGGGCGCAGGATGTTGTCGAGACTGCTGACGATGAGCGTCCACACGAGCATCGCCGTGCCCCACACGGGACTGCCGCCCCAGTAGAGCCAGACCACCGCCAGCGCCAGCACCGGCGCGGCGCCGATCTGCGCGACCGCGAGAACGAACATGAGCGCGGTCAGGAAACCCGCCAGCGGCACGCCGGCCACCGCGAGACCGATGCCCCCGAGCACGGCCTGCACGACCGCGGTGACGACGACCCCCAGCGCGACGGCCCGGATCGCCTGGCCGGCGAGCGTGACCGCCTGCTCGCCGCGAGACCCGGCGAGTCGCCGCGCGAATGCGCGCAAACCATCGGCGGCGGCGTCACCCTTATAGTAGAGCATCGTCGAAATGATCACAGTCAGCAGCAGATGCAGGAAAAACGCCGCGAGAGTTCCGGCCTTGCCCAGGGTCCAGCGCGCGGCGTCCTTCGCATACGGCGTTACAAGCGAGTGCAACTCGTCGGTGCCGAGCGCCGCGATGGCCCGCCATTCGGCAGCGAGCTTCGGACCGATCAGCGGCACCTGCTCGACCCAGCCAGGCGGGGCGGGCATCCTCGCCTGCACGAGAGTCTTCAGCCAGTCGCCAACGGCACCGGCATGCTCGATGAGGGTCAGCACGGCGAGCGCGAGCGGGACGATCACGACCAGCAGCAGCGCGATCGTCATCACGATCACGGCAAGGCCGCGCCTGCCCCACAATCGCTTCTGCGCCACCCGCATCAGCGGCCATGTCGCTACCACGAGCAGCGTCGCCCAGATCAACGCCGGCAGAAACGGCTGCAGGATCCACAAGCTCGCGACGATCGTCGCGGCGATGAACAGCACCCCCAGCATGACACGGGGCAATTCGCGGAAACCCGGGATGTTGGTCATGGCATCGGCCCGAAGGAACCTTGGCGAGTCTCTAGAACAATATGCCGAGCAGCTTTTTCAGCAGTTCTTCCAGCGGCATCATGGTGAGCAACAGCGGCGCAATCGGAACGAGTGTCGCGGCCGTGAGTTGCAGCACCGTCTCCTTCCCAAAGGGCGCGAGGTGCATGGTCCGCACCAGCTCGTGACTATTGCCAAGATCGGCAAGGGACTGGATGTCGCTGCTGCCCACGAGCGGCTCATCGGCGGGCGCACCGCCGCGCAGCCATTTGGCATCGAACTCGCGAACGTAACGCGCGGCCAGCGTTCCGTATTCGCGAAGTCCCTTGCGCTTCGCCTCGGCAAGCTGAGGCGCGAATACCAGGAGCGGGCCGAGGATCGCGCACAGCAGAAAGACGAGCGTGACGCCGATCTCGGCCTTGAACTGAGCGAGCTCAGCCCCGATGAAGAAAATGCGGTTGGCGAGCGCTCCGGCAAGCAGTACACCGTGCGCTGCGGCGAGCAAGGCGAAGGCATAGACGGTTTGGGAAAGAAATCCGAGGCCGCCGACGCGATCCGGATGCGTGGGAACCAGGTTCAACTCGATGCGCGACACCTGCCAGAGAAAGCGCGTCCAGATGAACATTCGAAAATACCAGCGAAGCAACAGGAACTGGAAGATCGGCAGGCTCGCGTAACCGTACCACATCCCGGCGAGCGAGAGCTTCGAGCCGCCGGCGGAGGGCGTCGCGTACCACGTGGCCGCGTCGAGTGCCGCGTACTGGCGCCAGACGATAAGGACCCCTACTCCATACACGATCGCGATCAACAGCACCTCGGCAAGCACAGAGTTGCGCAGCCGGAATGCCGACGCGACGGCGGCCTCGAATCGCGCCATCGCGTCCTCGGGAATCAAATTGCGTTCCAGGAATTGCTTGAGCAGGGGACGCATGCGCTGGTGCACCACCAGCTCGGCAATGATCAACAGGGGCAATGCCACTAGGAAGCGGATGTGAACATCCACGTCCAGCAGGAAGGGTACGGCCGCACTCCCGCCCAACAGCTGTCCTTCCAGAGCGGAGAGCCCCAGAAGCGGCAGCCAGGCAAGCAGCGCGATGGCGATGATGCGTTGGCGCACCATCTCCATCGCATCGCCGGACAGGTGCGCCCGGCGCAGAAACTGAAACAGCGGCCCGCCCAGGACGAGCGAGAAGTCCGGCGGATTCCGGAGCAAGTTCGAACCATCGCTGGATTCCGGCATGCCGGATTTCACTGGCGGGCTCTCCGCGCGGGGACGGCGAGGCGTTTGAGGTTCCACGGTTTGGACCTTGGTCTGACAGCGCCTTCAGCGGGATATTGGCCGCCAGCTCGTCACCATTGAAGCAGGGTCCTTCCGGTTAAGTAAAAGTGATTCGATTCTCTAGAAATACACCGATCCATACAGCATCCCGCCGTTCCAGCTGCTGTCGAGATAGAGAGTCGTCGTGTCCCCTTTCGCCTTCAGGTGCAGGGCGAACCGGTTGTATGCGGCGCCCAGGGCAAAGTTCCGGAACAGCCGGTATTCCAGCCCGAAGAGAAAATCCTGCAGCCCGCCACTGACCTTGTCCTCGTAATTCATGAAGAAGAACTGATAGTTGTAGAAGGCCGAGAAACGCGGCGTGAACTTGTATTCGGCGAAGAGACCCCACACGGGAAGGGGCGCCGTTACTGCTTGAGATTGGGACTCATTGGTGCCGGTCGTGCTGGTGCCGCTGATGCCGGCGGATACGCGCATGACGTGAAAACCGAACAACGCTCCGAGCTCGACCTCTTCGTTATGGAAAAGCGAATACTGATAGCTGAGCTTGTACACGTTGAACTGGAGCAGGCTGTCGACCTGGGCACCGACCGGGTAGGTCTGGCCGCCCCATTCGATGTCTCTGGCCACCGCGCGCGAACCCGTGAACTTCAAGTCATACCAGGAAAAGTCGAGGCCGTGATGAGCGTTGAAGCGGTAGAGGCCATCCAGCCTCACGACCGTCGCGGTGCTTTCACCGCCCAGTGTTTCGTTGAAATCGACATAGGCGCCGACGGGAGCGTTGTTTGCGTCAAGACGCGCGATCGTGTTGGCATTCCTGACGTTATACCCGCCCAGCCGGAGGCTAAACTTGTCCGGAAGCTTCTCCTCTGCTGCCTCCGCTCGAACGGCGCCGGCAAGCACCAGCGCCGTGACCAGCGAGGCGGCGAACAGAGCGCGCCAAGGGTCTTTGCGCTTTATGATGGCCGGATGAACGAAGAATGATCGGGCACGCATGATATTTCTCCTAACGTGGATGCTGCGGTCTTATTCAACCGGACACCTTTCCAAACGTGTGCCTGCAAGAGCATATCGGTTGAACTGATGCTTGCGAATCCGCTCGCTGCTGCCGCCGGCGCTACAGCCATTCTAGCAGCAGGATGCCGGCGCCGATGGTCGTCTGCTTTCAATTGCAGTCGATCAGGGTTTCGCCGAATTGCGCACAGGTGTGGCGCCGGTGTGGAGTCTATCTGGTGCGGATGCAGCCGAGCATTATCGCTGATGGATGCGTCTTTCGTTGTCGGCATGAGTGTTACGTCCATAATTGCGGGCCGGTCGCCGTGTGTTTTGCTTTGCGCCTGTATGAGTTGAGAACCCAGATGCCCAGTCCCTCTATGTTAATGAATCTCCTGCTGGACGCCGTGTCGCGTCAAGAGCAGATCCGCGTTCCCGAGCCCGAGTTGGTGATGTCCGACTCCGCCAGTGCAGAAGCCTTCATGTTGGCGGGGCGGGAGGACGGCATCCTCGCCCACACCTATCTCTATCACGCCATTCAAGCCAGCGCGGTAATTGCGCCGGGCGCGCGGGTGATTGATCTGGGTTGCGGCCCGGCCAATCAACTGGCGCTGATTGCAACGCTGAACTCCGATGCGCACTTCATCGGTGTGGATGCCTCGGACAGCATGCTGGCCTTGGCGCGGGAGACGCTTGCCCGTTGTCAGGTCGGCAACGTTGAGTTGTGCAAAGCGAGTATCGATAGCTTGGCGGATAAGGATGCCTCCGCCGACGCAGTGATCTCGACCATGACTCTGCATCACTTGGCTGATGTAGCAGTGTTGCAAGCAGTGATGGGCGAAGTCCGGCGTGTGCTCAAGCCCGGCGGCGGGATCTACATCGCCGATTTTGGTCGGCTCAAACGGGCAGCGGGGCAAGTCGCATTTGCCAATGATCGCAAGGCAGTACAGCCCGAGATATTCACGCAAGACTTCTACAACTCACTGCGTGCCGCGTTCACTCTGGCCGATATTGAAAATGCCTCAAGCGTTCTCGGGCCGTCAGTGAGCGTCAAGCGCACCTTTCTCGTGCCCTTTCTTCTCGCCATTCGCAGCGCTCACAATGAAGCTTTCTCGGATGAGCGGCGTGCGGCGGCAAAGGCGATTTACCGCTCGCTGTCGAGGCGTCAGCGCTTTGACTTCCGCGATCTATCCCGCGCCTTTGCCCACGGCGGTTTCCCGCTGGCATTCAAACCTTGGTAGGCGAGCGTCAGTGACAATGCACCACATCAGCTATCGCGTGCCTTCGAACCGGGCGGAGGGGGAAGCCGCTACTCGGGCGGCCCGTTGAGGAGGTACATGGCCTGAAGCAGTTGACTCGGCTTGCCGAAGGCGCCGAACCAGCGCTCGTAGATGGGCCCGACGCCGCCCGAGCGGTAGAGCCCGGCCAGCGCCCGGTTCACGGCCAGCCGGAACGCCGCGTCGTTACGGCGCAGCATGAGCCCATAGGGCTCATAGGAGAACGTGAGGTTCGGCAGCACGAAGCGCGCCGGGTCCTTCGAAGTTACCGCGAGGCCTATCAGGATGCCGCGATCCGAGGCATAGGCATCGGCCTCGCCCTTCTCAAGGGCCGCGAGCCCCTCCGAATGGTCTTTGACGCGGACCATCTGGACGGTAATGAACTCCCCCTTGAGGTACTCGGCCAGGGCCTTCTCGGTGGTGGTGCCGGGGATGACCGCGATGCGCTTGCCCGCCAGGTCGGCCGGGCCGCGGAGATTGAGGGCCGACGTGGTCAGCAGACCTGCGCCGTCGACGAAGGTCATCAGGCTGAAGTCCACGCGTTCCTGGCGCGACAGGCTGGCGGTGGTCGTGCCGCATTCGATATCCACTTTGCCTTGCGCCACCATGTCGATGCGGTTCTCGGGGATCACCGGCACCCAGGCGAGCTTGAGATTCGCCAGCCCGAGTTGTTTCTGGATGGCGCCGGCGACATGCATGCAGAGGTCGATCGAGTAGCCCACCGGCCGCTTGTCCGGCCCCATGAAGGCGAACGGCGGCGAAGACTCGCGGTAGCCGATGGTGAAAGTACCCGAGGTCTTGATCTTCCTGAGCGTCCCGTCCAGGGCCTGGCCCAGGGCCGGGCCGGCGAGGAGCAGCGACGCCAGCAAGGCGCCAAGAACGACTTTCATATCATGCTTCACTAGGGTTCTCCATTTTTTTCCTGCGCAGGCCGCTGCATGCGCCAGTGCGTGATGGAATATCAAATTTGACATTGCAATCGCCAGGAAACCGGCGCCTATAGCGGGTTCAAACTGCGGAGCCGGATGCGGCTCCGTCAGCGCAATTCAAAGCGCCCATAGTCGGGCAGCGCCGCATCGACCGCCGATTGCCTCGCGAAAGCGTCGATCACCCGGTCGCTCACCTTCCAGAAATCCGGATCGGACGCGGCCACGCCGAAGCGCGCCGCGAGCCGCGCGTAATCGGCCGCGCTGCCCAGGCGCTCGACGCCCTCGACGAAAGCCGGCAATTCGCCCTCCGTCACGCGATAAAACGCATTCGGATACGCGCCGACCAGGCCCTCCAGAACGGTCAGCGTGTCCTCGTCGGGCAGGCGCCGCTTGTCCTCGTGGAGGAGCTGCGAGATGTTGCTGTAGGCGCTGCCGTGGAGCACCGTGAAGTAGCGCTCGCGGCCGCCTTCATCGACGATGAGCCAGGCGAGCTGCGGCATGAACGACACGCGGCGCCCCTCCAGATTGCCGAGGCGCCCGATCGCGGCCTGCGTCGCCGGGCCCGCCTTGTCGCGCGCGAGCGCAGCCTTGTGGCCGAGCGCCGGCTGCAGCCGCTCGCGCCCCATCAGCATCAGCTCCTGCGCCGGCGCGGTGGTCTTGAATGCGATCCCGGTCTCCAGCGGAAAATGCGTCGCGGCGCCGTCGATGTACTCCTTCGCTCTGGATTCAGCGCCGCGATACCAGTGGTCGCGCACGGCCTTGCGGCTCGCCTGGGGCAGCAGCGAGAGAAAATTTGCCTCGCCTTCCATGCGCATGAAGTCCATGTAGATGCGCGTGTTGAGCTGGTGCCCGACGTTGCCGTAGATGTCGAAACCGGCCACCAGCAGATAATGGATGCGCTCGAGCAGCGGGTAGCCGATGATCCACGCGGTCTTCGGCGGCGCCCCCTCCAGCCCCTGCACCACCGAGCCCTGGTCGAAATGACGGAACACGGTGAGCCCGGCGCTGGGGTTGACGCCGTCTCCGTCCCACAGCAGGTCCAGGGTCGGAGGCGTGACCAGGTTATTCATGACCTTCGCGTAGTACTTGGCCTTCGCCTGGAGGAATTTCATTTCCTTGCTGCCGTAGCCGACCCAATCGAGCAGCGAAGCGTTGCTGCCGCTCTCGGCGGGCAGGCGCAAGTAGTCGGCCTGCCCGGCAATGAATTCGGCGTCGAGATCGGTTGTGAAGTGGTTCGGATTGAGAAAGAACACCCAGAAGCGGTCGTTGATGACGCTGAGCGCGATCTGGCCGCGGCACACCGTTCCCTTGATGAATCCGGAAATGGTGAAATGCGCCTCCTCGAGCATGAAACGGTAGCGCGAGCGGATCGGGATCTCGCGGAAAGTCGCGAACGGGTTGGATGAGATCTCCGGGTCGTACGAAGGCAGCGCCGTGACCGTCACTGTGTTGTCGATGAACCAGCGCCGGAATTTGTCCATGCGCTCGTCGTCCAGCCGGTAGGGGATGTGCGTCTTGATGACGAACGCCTCCTGCACCGGCTGCAGGCGATAGTAGACGCGCGCTACGCCGGGATCGTCGTAAGGCCGGCGCGTGGCGACGAGCTCGACCGGCGTTCCGGGCGGCGTCTTCGAGCGCACCATCTGGAAGAACGACTGCGCGCCGGTCTCGCCGAAATAAATGTGCGCGAAGAACAAATGCTCGAAGAGATAGCGGCTCATCAACCGCGCCTTGAGGTCGTCGGCGTTGAAGAATGCCTCCCAGCGCGCCACCTGCGCCAGCGCCGCCGGCGACGGCCCGGGCGGGTTCGCGTAAGGCGCGCCGGCTTTCAGCCAGCTGGCGATCGCGCCCGTCTCCACCGCCGACAGCGCCGGCAGGCCGTAGGGCATTCCCATCGGCGACGCTGCGGCGAAACGATCGAAGTCCTCTATCGCCGGACACGATTGCGGCGCATCCGCGGCGGTCTTCGCCGGGAGCGGCCTTGCGCCCGCGTCCTGTTTCAGGCGCAGCGCGCGGAAAAGCACGCTGGCGTCGAGATCGGCCTCGGCCGTCGAGGCGCGCTCGTTCAGCACCGGGGAAAAGCCGCGCTTGCGCCACTCGGCCGTCCCGTGCGCATCGAGGAACAGGCGGCTCGGATCGGCGGCGCGCAGGCGCCCGCCGTCGTATACAGGCGTCTTGTTCGCGCCGCGCGCGATGCCTTCGAACGAGGCGAGGCTCAGCTGGCAGGGAGCGTCGGAGCAGGCGTGACACACTGCGCAACGCCGGTCGAGCACGTGTTTCGCTTTCTGCCAGGATTCCACCGACGCCGGGTCGGTGCTCGCGGCCTTCTGGTAGCGCGCCGGATCGGCACGGCCGTAGCTCTCGTCCAGCTTCTTGCGCAGGTCCGCGGCGCAACTGCCGAGCAGCACAACCGAGACAACGAGAATCAGCGTCTTCATGTCGAGCGCAAGCTTGTGCCCGGCACGCGACTTCGTCAAGGGATTGCGATCATTGAGCGATGCAGACCTGTGCAAATTGAAAAACACAGCAAGCGCGCCAGAGAGCCCTCATAGCTTCTGCCCCTTGGCAGGTTGGCCCGCGAGCAAGAAGGTCTTCGGGTATTTGCCTTCGCCACAAATCTTGAACGAACCGAAGTCCTTGTACCAGAGCCCGTCGGGGGCATCGGGATCGGATTTACTCACCAAAGGTCATGCGGGCCAGCTGTTCCTTGAGACGTTTCTGATCTTCCGCGTTGCGGGAATGTGCCAGGCGGTCAGCCAGCTCGAAGAAGCGTTTCCTTTCCTGCTCCCGGGCTTCGATACCGGACTCGATGAGATCAACAATGATGCGATTGGCGCTCGTGCTGCCGGTCTTCGCCAGGTAATTCACCCGGCGGGCGATGCGCGCGGGGAGACTTACGCTCTGACGGACGGTCTTTTCGGCAATCGACATGGAAGCAGGATACACCATCCTGCACCAGAGTGCACCAGAGTGTGGCACCTACCGTGACTATCATTGAGCATCCGGCGGCGAGCCGCTCGCGGGGCCCGCTTTCAGCGGCGCGAGCAGCTTGGAGGCAAGAAGGGGGCCGACCTGCCGCTGCTGCTCATTTTCGCCGGCGTGATCGGCGGCCTGCTCGCGTTCGGTCTCGTAGGCATCTTCGTCGGACCGGTGGTGCTCGCCGTGGCCTATACATTGGCCGGGGCATGGGTGGACCAAAATCTGTCCGACGCGAAATAATGCGGGGCTATGCGGAGGTATTGGGAGAGGGGGCAATTTTACCTAAGCGCTTTGCCCAGGCGGCAAGATCGTCCAGGTAGGTGTAAATCACCGGCACCACCACCAGGGTGAGCAGGCCGGAGGTAATGACGCCGCCGATCACCGCCTGGCCCATGGGGGAGCGCTGCTCGCCGCCCTCGCCCAGGCCCAGCGCGAGCGGGATCATGCCGAAGATCATCGCCAGCGTGGTCATCAGGATCGGCCGCAGCCGGATCCTGCCCGCGGCGAGTACCGCATCGAGGCGCGCCTTGCCGCCGCGCCGCTCGTGGTTAACGAAGTCCACCAGCAGGATCGCGTTCTTGGTCACCAGGCCCATCAGCATGATGAAGCCGATGATGGAAAAGATGTTCAGCGTCGAGCGGAACAGGATCAGCGCCAGCACCACGCCGATCAGCGACAGCGGCAGCGACATCATGATCGCCACCGGCTGGATGAAGCTGCCGAACTGCGAGGCGAGGATCAGGTAGATGAAGATCACCCCCAGCGCCAGCGCCTGCACGGCGAAGGAGAGCGACTCCTGGATGTCCTTGGCCGAGCCGCCCATGGTGTAGCGGTAGCCCGGCGGCATCGCGATCCGATCGAGCTTGACGCGCAATTCCGCCGCCGCGTCGCCGGCGGCCCGGTTGTACACGTTGGCGGTAATCAGCACCTCGCGCAGTTGCTCCTTGCGGTTGATCTGCGGCGGCCCGCTGCCCGGCGAGATGGTGGCGATCTCGCGCAGGCTCACCATCTTCGGCGCTCCGCTCGCGTCGAGT